>CAWDDG010000001.1:0-93902 GCA_963801065.1 uncultured Actinomycetota bacterium
AGGAACCCGATCGCGCTGCAGACGCTGAACACACGGTTGTGGAACAGCCTCATCGGCAAGATCGGCTCCGCCGCGCTCCGCTCCACGAGCACGAACGCCGCCAGCAGCAGGACGCCTGCCGCCACCAGCGCGAGCATGAATGTCGAGCCCCATGGGTACTCGGTGCCGCCGAGCGTCGTGTACAGCACGATCGCTGACAGACCGCCGGCCAGCAGCGTGGCGCCTATGTAGTCGATTCGGTGCTTCACTCGGTCGACGGGGGCCGCGAACGCGCCCGCGATCACGGCGAGCGCGATCAGCCCGACCGGCAGGTTGACGTAGAAGATCCAGCGCCACGAGAAGTTCTCGACGATGAACCCGCCGAGCAGCGGCCCGACCACAGTCGAGACGCCGAATATGGCGCCGATGAAACCCTGGTAGCGGCCACGATCGCGGGGCGCGATGATGTCCGCCACGACTGCGATCGTGACGACCATCAGACCGCCGCCGCCGACACCCTGGACCGCCCGGAACGCGATCAGCTGCGTCATGTCCTGCGCCGCCCCGCACAGCACCGAGCCGGCCAAGAACAGCAAGATCGCCGCCTGCAGCACGATCTTGCGCCCGTACAGGTCGCCGAGCTTCCCGTACACCGGACCGACGACGGTGGAGGCCAGCAGGTAGGCCGTGACAACCCACGAGACCTTCGAGGTGCCCCCGAGCTCACCGGCGATCGTGGGCAACGCGGTCGCGACGATCGTCTGGTCGAGCGACGCCAGAAACACCACCAACATCAGCGCGCCGAAAATCACGCGCACGGGCTGCTCGCGTGCGACCGAGGTCGGAACGGCGGCTTCGGCGCTCATGTCGGGTCCCGACCTACCATGCTCGCGACCGCATCGCGTTCGCGCCCGCTCATGCAGCGGATGGTCGTCAGGACCAGGGCATTAAAGCCCATTCCCATCGCCTCGCCCTTGCGCCGGACCCGGTTCATCACCCGCTTCGTCAACCACCGGCCGATCGGGCCGCCTGTGCCCGGCTGCCGACGCCTGGAGCTCATGTGACGTCATGCGTGTGCTCGCCTCCGAGTCCAGGACCCGACCCGAGTCGGCCGCCTGTTCGGCTCGTTTGCCGGTTTCGCGGAGGGTGAAGGCGGCGAAGATCTCGTTCACCCCGTAGACGATGGCCCATACCCCGACCAGGGTCATCAGGGTGAGCAGCGACCGCTCCCAGGAGCGGACTGCCCATATCCCGAGGATGAGTTCGGCGATCCCTAGCAGCAGCCCGGTCCACCACCATCCGACCTTGGGGCCGGCCAACGCGTCGACCAGGTGGATGATGCCGAAGAAGATCAGGTACCAGGCGACCAGGATCGACACCACGTACAGGGTGATGTCCGGCCAGAAGAAGGTACCGATCCCGGCCACCACCCCGAGGATCCCGGAGATGATGTACAGCCAGCGCCAGCTGCGCACCCGGCTGGCCACCACCAGCTGGCTGATGCCGCTGAACAGGAAGGCCACGCCCACGAACGCGGCCACCGCGGCCAGGCTGCCCACCCGGTAGGACAGCACGTACATGCCGAACCAGGTCCACAGGATCCCAAGGAGCAGGAACCACCACCACATCGCCGACGCCTCCCGGGCGCCGGCCCGCGTCGCCTCCCGCAGGGGGCTCGACGATGTCGTATCGCTTGTCATCACAACCTCGCTTTCCGCCTGCCGCCGCTGTGGGCCGATCCCATGTCTACGAGCCCGCCGCGCGGCGGCGCGGCTGCTCACAATTGGGGCCGTGGTGGGTCTTGCTAGCCGGTCGGGTGCCGGCTAGGAACTCGTCTCCTTGGCGAGTTTGTCGGCGTAGACGCGGGCGTCGATGGCGTCCAGCATGGCCAGCTGCGCGTTGTCGACCGCCCACTCGGCGAAGTCCAGGGCGTCGGCCGCGTCGGCTTCGGCCCAATCCGCGTCACGGGCGGCGTCCTTCGCGTCCAGCTGTTGGGTTCGCTTGTCGATCTTGGCCCTGACGTCGTCCATCTTGGCGGCGGCGTCGGCCTTCATTTGCGCGAACTTGCTGCGTGCGCGGTCGGCGGTCTGCTCGGTCCGCTGCTGGGCCCGCTGCTGGGCGTCCTTGGCGTCCTGCTGGGCCTGGTCGATTCGCTGCCGGAGCTGGTCACGGGACTCGGTGGCGGCGGCCTGCACCGCCACCTTGGTCGCTGCGACGCGCTGCTGGAGCTCGTCGACTCGTGCGGAGAAGTCCATGTTTCCTCCTTGGGTTGCGCCGATTACCGGCCTGAGCTACTGCTTTAGGACGCTACGAAGCTCGGCTGCCACGCGGCTGCCACGCGGGCGCCACCAACACCCGCCTCCCCGCCACGTGTCCCTCACCGGATCAGCGACGGTGCGGGTAGAACTTCGGCAGGACGGACTGCTCCATCCGGACGACCCCCTAGGCGAGCGCACACACGCTGGCCCGCACCCGCAGCACCATTAACGTGCCGACGGCAGCGGCCGAGGATCGTAGACGTACTGCAGCCCCGTGCGGCTGAAGTCACACGGCGCTACGCGAGGCGGCTTAGGCGTCGCGACGGGTGATCGCCAGGACGGAGGCGCCGAGGATGACGGCGACCCAGGCGGCGAGGACCAGGGCCCCGGCAGTGGCGCTGAGAACCTCGTCCCCCGCCCCCCTCACGGTGGTGAACGCGGCCGCGGCGGAGCTCGGCAGGAACTGCAATACCGAGTCCAGGCTGGCGGGCAGCAGGGCCCCGGCGAGGGCCGGCAGCACTATGACGCCCCCGATCAGGACGCCGATGCTGCTGGCCGCGCTGCGCAGCAGGATCCCCAGGCCGAGGCCCATCAGCGCGATCGCGGTGAGATAGCCGGCCATCCCGAGCACCGAGCGCAGGACGCCGTCGTCGGTGAGCGCCACGGTCGCGCCGTCACCGGCCGAGAGGATGCCCATCCCCGCGCCGAAGGCGGCCAGGACACCGATCATCGCCGTTGGAAGCACGACAACGGTGAGCACGATGACCTTGGAGACGACGACCTGCCAGCGCCGCGGCACGGCCGCGATGGTGGCCAAGATCATGCGCGAGCCGTACTCGCGGGCGCCGGCGAGGGCGCCCAGGACCCCGACCAGGAGCACCGCGAAGTCGGCGCCGGTCAGGACGGTCCTGAGCGGGTCGCCGCTGCCGAACGCGCCCCCCTCCTCCGGAGTCGTGACGGAGCCGGTGGACACGGCGGCCGCGATCGCGCCCAGGCCGACCAGCAGGAGGACGACGGCGCCCATGCCGATCCAGTTGCTGCGCAGGGTGCGGAGCTTGATCCATTCCGAACGGATCGCCCGGCCCAGGGTCTGACGGTGGGTGGTTGTCGTCGGCCCGGTGCGGCGAGACGTCGACTTGACCGCGGTGGTGGTTGCCTCGTCAGTCATGAGGCTGCCCTCCTGGGATCTTCGTCGGTGCGTGATAAATCGGGTTGCTAGGCGGCGGCGAACTCGACGCTGTCCCGAGTGAGCTCGAGGTAGGCGGATTCGAGTGAGGCCGCACGCGGGGCCAGCCGGTGGAGGCGGAGTCCGTGTCCGGCGGCGATGTCGCCGATCACGTCCGCCGTGAGGCCACCCACCTCGAACCGGCCGGCTTCTGCGGACGTCAGGGTCACGCCGTCTGCGGCGAGCAGGGGCGCAAGCGCGCCGGCGTCCGGAGACGCCACGACGACGACGCCGCCCGAGGCGTGCTCGATGAAGTCGTCCATCGAGGTGTCGGCGAGGATGCGGCCCTGGCCAATGATCAGCAGGTGCTCGGCGACCAGCTGCATCTCGCTCATCAGGTGCGAGGACAGGAGCACCGTGCGTCCCTCCTGGGCCAGTTCGGTGAGCAGGGCACGGATCCACTGGATCCCGTCGAGGTCGAGGCCGTTGACGGGCTCGTCGAGGATCAGGACAGCCGGATCAGCCAGCAGCGCCGCGGCGATGCCCAGGCGCTGGCCCATCCCCAGCGAGAACGCGCCGGCGGACTTGTGGGCCACTTCGGTCAGGCCGACCGATGCAAGCACGTCGTCCACGCGTCGCGGCCCGATGCCGACTGTGGCACCGAGAGCAAGTAGGTGGTTGCGGGCGCTGCGGCTACTGTCAACGGCCCCGGCGTCGAGCAGCGCGCCGACCTCAGCCAGTGGGGCGGGCGAGTCGACGTACGGTCGGCCGTTGACCAGCGCGGCTCCGGAAGTCGGCCGGTCCAGGCCGAGGATCATGCGCATCGTCGTCGACTTCCCGGCCCCGTTGGGACCGAGGAAGCCGGTGACGACACCCGGCCGGATGGTGGCGCTGATGCCGTCGACGGCGAGCTTGCGGCTCGGCGGTGCGCAGAGGTTGCCGTATCCCTTGGTGAGCTGCTGCAGTTCGATCATGGTATCCCTCGCGGATCGTTCGGCAGAGAATGAACGGCGGCAACGGCTCGACCGGCCAGTCGCCGTGGGCGGCGTGGATGTCGGTGTGACAGAGCCCCGAGGTCTCGATCCGGACGACCATCTCGCCCTGACCAGCGACCGGCGTGGCAACGTGCTTGACGACGAGCAGCCTCGCGAAATCCTCGACGACCGCGGCCCCGCATCGTCTTGGCCGCAGCCGTTCGAGCGGGCCGGTTCTGCTCAATTTGCAGCAGCGTCGGCTTCATCTGCGTCCACTTGCCGGTGCGCGGCCGGCGGTCTGCTCGGCCCGCGCCTGGGCGTCCTTGGCGTCCTGCTGGGCCTGGTCGATTCGCTGCCGGAGCTGGTCACGGGACTCGGTGGCGGCAGCCTGCACCGCCGCCTTGGTCGCCGCGAGGCGCTGCTGGAGCTCGTCGACTCGTGCGGAGAAGTCCATGTTTCCTCCTTGGGTTGCGCCGATTTCCGGTCTGAGCTACTGCTCTAGGACGCTACGAAGCTCGGCTGCCAGGCGGCTGCCACGCGGGCGCCACCAGCACCCGCCTCGCTGCCGCATGTCCCTCACGAGATCAGCGACCAGGCGGTGCCCGCAGTGGTGTGAGAGGTTTCTCCATACCCTCAAGGTCGGCTCTACGAGCGGCCTGCGCCGCTCTTTGGACCGGCCATCGGCCTCGTGACGCCCCGGCGACCCTGGCACGTCGTTGCATGGCACGCGCTGTCAACGCTGGCGTACGCCGGTCGTCGACGAGTCGGCAGCGCTCATCCTGGAGGCCACCCTTGCCACCCTGCTGGTCTTCTGGCTCGCCCACGCGTATGCCCGACTTTCTCAACGGGATCGGCGCCATGCTCAGGTCGCCACAGCCGCACCTCGTGGGGCGGAAGGCGAAGCCCGGTCGCGCTCCGCGATCGCGGCGGCCTGGGCGTGCAGGTGGTTAGCCGCGTCGTGGTCTCCGCGGGCCGCTGTCAGCCGCGCCAGGTCGCGCAGCGCCGCCGCCCAGGGGCTTCCGCCAAGCTCGACGAAGAGCGACTCACGAGCCTGGCGCGGCCGCGGCGTCTGCGACGACAACTCCACGACGGTCCCATACAGCGTCTCGGCGCTGTCCGCGTCGCCGGCCGCCTCCAGGGCCTGGGCGAGCTGCACCCGCGCGTGCGCGGCGGGCCACGACGCCGAGGCCGCCTCGGCCATGACCAGCGCCTGCCGACAGAGCTCCTCGGCCTGGCGCGTGTCCCTGCGGGCGAGCGCGATCGAGCCGAGTTGGGCCAGGGCGAAGGAGACGTGGTCGGCAAAGCCGATTCGTCCCGCGAGCTCGAGCGCGCGCCGGTAGGCGTCCTCCGCGGCACCCGGTTCATTTCGCTGCTCAGCGATCCACGCCTCGATCAAGCATCGCGGGAACCACAAATACGTCGTACCCGATCGCCTCGGAGTGCCGGAGGATCTCGGCCGTCATGCTCGCGACGGTCGAGATGTCTCCCGCGTGGACGGCGCCCTGGGCCCGGACCAGGCTACTCGCCGCGACGCCCCAATGGTCTCCGGCTGCGCCGTAGCCGGCCCGCGCCTCCTCCGCCAGTGCTGCCGCCCGCACGTGGTCGCCGGAATGCGCGAGGGCAAGCGAGAGTGCCACCCGTGCGAGGGCCGACTCGGACGGTGCAGGACCGGCCGCCGCCGCGGCCAGAGCACGTTCACCAGCGTCGATCGCGGCGTCGAGATCCAGCTCTTCGGTCGCCAGATAGCACAGGAACGCCAACAGCTCGATTCGTTTGCCGACCGGCGCGTCGTCCGAGGCGGCCGCAAGCCCAGCTTCGAGGAAGCTGCGCCCCTCGGAGACCCGCTCGGCGAGGGCGAAGTACCAGCCCAGCCCCGCGCCCAGCCGGACCGCGATCGCCGGGTCGGGTGCGTCGCGTGCGTAGGCCAGCGCCGCCCACAGGTTGTCGTGCTCCAGCTCCAGTCGCCTGGTGCAGGCCAGCCAGTCGGGCCCACGAAGCTCGGTCCGCGCGGCGTCGGCCACGGTCGCGAAGTACTCGGCGTGCATCAGCTGGGCCGCGCGCAGGCTGCTGGCCTTGGCCATCTGCTCGAGGGCGTACTCGCGGACGGTGTCGAGCAGGTCGTAGCGCGCTGCACCGTCTGGAAACGACGCCGTGAGGATCGACTTGTCGACCAGCGCGCCCAGCAGCTGCGTCACCCTCGCCGCATCCAGCTGGCCGCGACCGGCGATGGCGACCACTGCCGACAGGGGCGCGCCGCCGCGGAACACCGCCAGCTGGTGCAGCAGCGCCTTTTCGTCGGCGTGCAGCAGGTCATGGCTCCAGGCCACGACCGTGCGCAGGTAGCGCTGGGGGACAGCCCGGCGGTCTCGGGCTTCGACAAACAGCGGCCTGCGACTCTCGAGCGCTGACAGGATCTCGCGCAGCCCCAGGACGCTGACGCGCGCGGCGGCCAGCTCGATCGCCAGCGGCAGCCCGTCCACCCGCCGGCAGATCTCCGCCGCCAGGGCGAGGTGGTCCTCGGCGAGCGGCAGCCCTGGCCGTGATGCCCGCGCCCGGTCCAGGAACAGCCGCACCGACTCCGAGGCCGCCAGCTCAGCCGCGTCGGCGCCCGCGGCCGCCGGGACCGCAAGCGGCGCCACCACCAACCGGACCTCACCCTGTCAGGTGCAGCACCTCCCGGCTGGTCGCCAGCACCCGCACCCCGGGACATTCGGCCAGCACGCCCGCGGCCACCCGGGCCGCCTCCTCGATCACCGGTTCACAACCATCCAGGACCAGCAGGACGTTGGCCTGGCGCAGGCGTTGGACCACCCGTGCCAGCGGGTCCCGGCTTGGCGTCGGGCCGCGCGCGTCCAGCGTGCGCGCCACCACGCGCGCCACGTCAGCGGGCCGCCCGGCGCGGGCAAGCTCGACAAACCACACCCCGCCGCCGAAGTCGTGCTGCACCGCCCGCGCCACCTCCAGCGCAAGCCGGCTCTTGCCGACCCCGGGCGGACCGACCAGGGTCACGAGCCGATGCCTCCCAACCGACTCGGTCGCCTCGGCCAGCGCCTGCTCGCGACCCACGAACGAGGTGACCGGCGCCGGCAGCCGTCCCCGCGGCGCCACAGCCGCGGGGACGCTGGCCACGGCGGGGTCGTGGGCCAAAATCGCCGCCTGCAGCCGCTGCAACCCAGGACCCGGCTCGATCCCCAGCTGCTCGGCCAGCACCCGCCGGGCCCGCCCGAAGGCCTCCAGCGCCTCCGCCTGGCGGCCGCTGCGATACAGGGCCAGCATCAGCTGGCCCCACAGCCGCTCCCGGAACGGATGCTCCTCCAGGACCGGGCGGATCCGGCCGACCACCTCGGTGTGCTCCCCCAGCGCCAACGCCGCCTCAAACTGCTCCTCCAGCGCGTCGATCCGCAGCGCCTCCAGCCGGGCGGCCTCCGCGCCGACCCAGCTGCCGTCCGGCAGGCCCTGCAGCGGCCGTCCGCGCCACAGCGCCAACGCCCGAGCGACCAGGTCGCCGGACCTGACCCGCGTCGCCTACCCGCCGGGCGCTGCGTGCCCTGGCCAGCAGCTCGTCGAACTGCAACGCGTCCACGGTGGCACCCGCCAGCGCGTACCCGTCCGGGGCGGCAACGATCGACTCGGCTCCAAGCGCGGCGCGGAGCCGAGAAACGTGGTGCTGCACGGCATTACGCGGCGCCGCAGGGACCTCCGCCCCCCACAAGGCGTCGACCAGCACCTCGACCGGCACCATACGACCGCCCCGCAAGGCCAGCAGCGCCAGCAGCGCGCGCCGCCTGGGGCCGGTGACCTCTGCGGGGCGACCTCCAACGAAGACCTTGAACGGTCCCAGAAGCCGGATCTCAAGCGAGGAAGACATAGCGGCAAGACCTCGGATGCCAGTGGCCCAGTCTGGCATGCCCCAACGCACCTGTGAAGGACTTCACAAGGCTGCTCCCCCGGGCCGGCCACCAGGCCAGCGGCCGCAAACGACCCCCTACCTGGCACCAGGGCGGCCGCTCGCTCTACGGCATCCCGACCGACCCCGGCGAGCAGGTGGGAGTAGCTGTCTATTGTGATCGTCAGCGAGCTATGCCCAAGATCCTTGAGACCACCGCGATATCGATCCCGGCCGCCTGCCGCAGCGACGCCGCACCATGCCGCAAGTCGTGCAACCTGATCTTGCGGACGCCGGCGTCCTCGCACACCTCGGCGAACCGCTTGGTCACGCGGTCCGGTGCCAGCAAGCTGCCGTCCTCGCGGGCGAAGCAGAGATCATGATCAACAGGCGTCCCCATTGCTGCCGGTCCTCGTCCTGGCGCATCGAGCAAAGACACCGACAGTGTGCCCGTCCAGTTCGATAACCCTGTGACCGGATGCGGTCTTGGGTTCGCTGAGTTGTGGCCGCCGCAGCCCGGGCAGTCGTGATGGCTGCAAGGACCGGAGCTGATTTCGGTGCGCCAGGGAGATTCTCAATCCCATTGCCTGGGTCCGGGCAGCCCGGTCGACGGTCCACCCAGCCGGTCGGCCGCCTCCTGCTCGGTGGCCACCCCGACGTCATGAGCTCCGCGTTTTGCGAGGGCAAGACCTACGCCGGGGTCCGCTCGGGCGGGTTCTCTTGGGATGGAGGCGATGCAGTAGACGGCGCTAGGACCGCGGGCAGGCGCGCCGCCGCCACGAGCCCGACCACGCCAAATGCTGCTAAGACGATCAATGCGAGCCCGTACGGACGCTCAGGTGACGAAACCACCGGGTCCCTCGCTCAGCAGTGCCGCAGTCGTCGACCACAGCGCCACCTCAGCCACGCTCATGCCTCCAGGTCAACGAGGGTCTCACCCAAGTCCTTGACGTGCTGAAGACGATCAGGTCGCCGCCCATCGGACACCATCCACCGGGCCGGATCATGTTTGGTCGGCCAGGACGCGAGGCGTTGGCTTGCATGGAGGTCGGTAGCGATCATTGGGCCATCACGGGGTCGTGGCCGGGGCCTGGTCGAGCTGGTGGTCGAGGTTGACGGCGGCGTTGATCAGCGACAGGTGGGTGAACGCCTGGGGGAAGTTGCCCAGTTGCTCACCCGTCTGGCCGATCTCCTCGGCGTACAGGCCGACGTGGTTGGCGTAGGTGAACATCTTCTCGAACGCCAGCCGCGCCTGCTCCAGCCGACCGGAGCGCGCCAGGGCATCCACGTACCAGAAGGTGCAGATCGAGAAGGTGCCTTCGTGGCCACGGAGGCCGTCGGGGGAGGCGGCGGGGTCGTAGCGGTACACCAGACTGTCGGAGACCAGCTCGGAATCCATGGCGTCCAGGGTCGACAGCCACATCGGGTCGCGGGGGGCCACAAACCCGACCAGCGGCATCATCAGCAGCGAGGCGTCCAGCACGTCGGTCTTGTCGTGCTGGGTGAACGCACGGCGCTGCGCGTTCCAGCCGCGCTCCATGATCTGCCGGTAGATCCGGTCGCGCTGGTCGACCCAGCGGCCAAGGTCGGCCGGTCGACCATAACCTTGGGCCAGGCGGATCATGCGGTCCAGCGCCACCCAGCACATCAGCCGGCCGTAGGTGAAGTTCTGGCGGCCGCCGCGGGTCTCCCAGACACCCTCGTCGGGCTGGTCCCAGTGCTCGCACAGCCAGTCGGTGAGCCCGCTCAGCTTGACCCAGCCGGCGTGGCCGACCCGCACCCCCTGGCGGTCGGCCAGCCAGACCGAGTCCAGCAGCTCGCCGTAGATGTCGAGCTGGAGCTGGTCGGCGGCGCCGTTGCCGATCCGCACCGGCTTGGAGCCGGCATACCCCTCCCAGTGGTCCAGGGTCTCCTCGTCCAGGTCGGCGGAGCCGTCCACCCGGTACATGATCTTCAGCGGCCCCGACCCCGCAGCCTCGCCGGCCTGCTCGGCGGCGCGGTCGTTCAGCCAGCGCCCGAACGCCTCTGCCTCCTCGGTGAACCCAAGGCCCAGCAGCGCATGCACCGAGAAGGAGCCGTCCCGGATCCAGGTGAACCGGTAGTCCCAGTTGCGCTCACCCCCGACCAGCTCCGGCAGCCCAGCGGTCGGCGCAGCCACCATGGCGCCGGTGGGCGCGTAGGTCAGCAGCTTGAGGGTGATCGCCGAGCGGTCGACCATCTCGCGCCAGCGGCCTCGGTAGCTGGAGCGGCCCAGCCAGCCGCGCCAGAACCGCACCGTCTGCTCAAACAGCCCCAGGAGCTCCTCGGGGGCCATGGTCCGTGGTGGCCCGTCGGCGGCCGACTCCAGCACCACCCCCCCGGCCTGGCCGGCGCGCACCGTCAGCTCGCCGCGCACGTCGTTGCCGTGGCGCTGCATCGCCCGGTGCCCGGCGCCATGCAGGGTCAGCTGCAGCGTCGGGGTGCGGAACACCGCACCCTCGTCGGTGAGCTCCAGCTCGTGCGCCTGCCGTCCGTAGTCGAACCGCGGCGTGCACTCGAACACGAAGCGCATCTGGCCACGCACGCACCGCACCACCCGGACCAGCCGGTGCCGGTTGCTCGCTCGGTGGGGGTCGTGGACCGGCATGAAGTCGATCACCTCGCCGACCCCGTCGGTGGTCATGAAGCGGGTGATCAGGATGGCGGTGTCGGGAAAGTAGAGCTGTTTGGCGACGTAGTCGTCACCCTCGGGGCCGATGCGGCAGCGCCCACCGTTGTCGTGGTCCAGCAGCGAGCCGAACACACTCGGCGAGTCGAACCGCGGCCAGCAGAACCAGTCGATGGTGCCATCGGTGGTCACCAGCGCCGCCGTCTGCAGATCCCCGATCAACCCGTGCTCAGCAATCGGCGGATAACGGTCCATGGCTGTTCCCCCTAGCTGCTTTGCCCTTGGCCAGGATCAGCGTGAGCAGCGTGCTGTTCGCCAATGCGGTTGATGTCGATCAAGCATAGGCAGCGCGCGCAATGGGAGCATCACCCGGAGGGGGTGAACGACAACTGCGCAGGCAACCTACCTGCTGCCGGTGCAGGCCAATCCTCGGTCTGTGGAGTGGGATGTCGTCCAGTCCGAGCGGGAAGGCTGGGAGTGCCGCCGCGGCAGGTCCGGGAGGACAGGGAAGGCTGTGACGGTGGCGCCCGGGACGGCGGGGTCTGTGCGGCTGGAGGACGCCGTTCGCAGGCGCGTTCTCGACACCTACCCGGGATCGCTGTCGCTGCGCCCGCCCGACGAGCCGCGCGGCGAGATAGGCGGATGCGTTGATCGCGGTGTGCGCCATCACTGGTGCCACGACGCTCCCGCCGCGTAGGCGAAGGCCGGCGAACACCGCCCCGATGGCGGCGGTGGCCGCGGTCGTCCCGGCGAGCGCGACGGCGTGCCCGAGCCAGCCCTTTGGCAGCACGTCGGCGGCAGGATTGGTCCGCATCATGTCGACGGTGGGGAGCAGGTGCCAGAGCCCGAACAACCCTGACGTCCACGCGATCGCCGTCGCCGGCAGGTGCGAGCGGGAAAGCACGCCGAGCAGCACGCCGCGGAAGACGACCTCCTCCGGGAGTGCTGTCGCGAACGGGATGCGGACGGCGGTCTCGTACGTCGCCGCACCGCGGCTCGCGCTGAGCACCCGCTCGTCGGCGAAGAAGCGCCGTGTTGCCGGCGCAGCTGCGCACAGGCACACCACTCCGACTGCCCCCGTCGACGCCACGACACCCACGCGCAGACCTGGGCGGACAGGCCCGGAGTCGGGCACGCTCCTGATGTCGGACGTGGACGCGCACAGCGTCACGGTCGGGCGGTACCTAGATGACTGGCTGGCGGGCAAGCACGCACTCAAACCCAAGACCGCTGCCCTGTACCGCGATGCTCTCGACCACTACCTCATCCCGCACCTTGGCTCCATCCGGCTGATGGAGCTTCGTGCGCATCACCTGGACCGGTTCTACCTCAGCATTGCTGTCGGGAGGCGGGGCAGGCCGTTGAGCCCGAGCTCCATCAGGCGCATCCACGCTGCGCTGAGATCCGCCCTCAACACGGCGGTGAAGAGACGGCTCATCCCGTACAACCCGGCGCTCCACATCGAGCTTGCCGCGGAGAACCCAAAGCGACCCAAGCCATGGTCCGCCGAACAGGCGCAGACCTTTCTCCGCAAGTATCGGGACGACAGGTTCGCAACGCTATACCGACTCATGCTCGTCACGGGACTGCGTCGTGGGGAGGTGGTCGGCCTTCGATGGGAAGATGTCGATCTCCACGGCCGGTGCTTGTTCGTCGTCCAGCAGATCACCGAGGTTCGCGGTATGGCTGTGGTCGGCACACCCAAGACCAAGCGCGGAGCCAGAGTCGTCCCCCTCGATGCCACGACTGTGGATCACCTGCGGGGCCACGCGAGGCTCAAGAGCTTGAGAAGTCCGCGTGGGGCCCAGCATGGAACGACCAAGAACTCGTCTTCACCCGGGAAGACGGGCGGAACCTCAGGCCTGAGTACGTGACACGGCACTTCCAGAGGCTCGCGAGCGACGCAGGCCTGCCCGTGATCCGCCTGCACGACCTCAGGCACACCAACGCCAGCCTTGCACTCGCGGCCGGCGTAGAGCTCAAGGTCGTCTCTGAACGGCTCGGCCACTCGACGACAGCCATCACTGCGGACCTCTACACCCACGTCCACCGAGGAGTCGGCCGGGCCGCTTCAGACAAGATCGCGTCCGTCCTAGAACCGCACGCCAAAGACCTACCGGAATCAAATGCCAGCGCAATGCCAGCGCACGAGGCCCATTACGGGCCGGAGAGGAGGGGCGATCATGCATCGCTGCAGGTAGATGGAGCGCGCCCGAAGGGATTCGAACCCCCAACCTTCTGATCCGTAGTCAGATGCTCTATCCGTTGAGCTACGGGCGCAGGCCGGGAGCCGACCGCAGGCCGCTCCCGTCCGGCAGACGAGTGTACCTGGAGCGCCGATCGGCCCGAAATCAACGATGGTGGGGCGCAACGCCCTGGTAGGCGCGCGCGACCATCGTCACCCACCGGTGCACAGCGTCCTCGTTGGGTGCGAACGGCCCAGGCGCGAAGTGCGGTGAGGATAGCCCCCGCTGGACGGACTCGCACGCTGACCAGTCCTGCCGGTTCGTCAGGTCCCAGAAGTTCACTGCGTATGACGGGTCGACGTCGACGGAGGCGAAGTACCAGGAGCACTCGACCTGGGTCCGGCCAGGCGTCGCCGGCATCAGGCGGTGCGTCATCACGTAGTCGGGATGCAGCGAGATCAACAGGTTCGGGAAGAGGCCGAGATAGAGCACTACCCGCGGGTCTACGCCGTCGATCGGTAACGCACCAGACCGGCCGTCCAACGACATCGTCGTGGCCCCGTCGCGCAGATCCATCGAGCCGCCGATCCAAGCCCCGGGCAGCTCGTAGTTGGAACCACTCGACGGCGGTGAGACCTGGCACAACTCCGGGTGGATCAGCGGGCAGTGGTAGCACTCGTGGTAGTTCTCGACCACCACCTTCCAGTTTGCAGCGACCTCGTACTCGTGCCGGGCGAGCTGTACGAGCGACGACGGCCGGTACGGGGAGACCAGCGACTCCAGCGCCCCGACGTGGTCGGAGAACGGCGCGGCATCGGCGGTGGCATTCACGAACACCCACCCGTGCCACGCCACGACCGGCAGCGGGACGAGGCCGAACTCGCCCGGATCGAAGCCGTCCAGGTCGCGGAAGCCCGGCGCGCCGACGAGCGTGCCGGAGAGCGAGTAGTTCCAGGCGTGGTACGGGCACAGCAGGGCCTGCCGCGTGTCTGTATGCCCATCGCGCAGGATCTCGTGCCCGCGGTGACGGCAGGTATTGGCGAGGGCACGTACGGAACCGTCGGCGGGGAAGGTGACCAGGACCGGGATGTCGCCGACGACGAGCCCACGCTGTGTGACCGGCTGTCCCGACCCGTCGTCGCGCAGCTCCGCCAATCTGCCGACGCATGTCCACGAGCCGGCGAAGAGATGCCGGCGCTCCCAGGCCAGCACGTCCTCGGACGTGTATGCGACCGCCGGCAGCATCGTGCCCTGACCGAAGGGGCGCAGTGCCGGTTCGAGAGCGTCGGCCGCGATCGGCGCAGCGGCGGAATCCACCACGGTCAGCAAGCACCTCCACGCCGTAGGGTCGGCCCGTGGCGAACCGGGTACGACGTCAGGACGCGGCCACCCGTCGCGACGAGATCCTGCAGGCCGCCATCACCGAGATCGAGCGGAGGGGCTTCGAGAACACCCGGGTCGCCGACGTGGCCGATGTGCTCGGCATCAGCCCGGCGCTGGTCTTCTACCACTTCGCCAGCAAGGGCCGCCTTCTCGCGGACGCGTTCGAGTACGCAGCCGAGCGCGACCTCGGCCGTCTGGAGCAGGCGCTGCGCAGCGGCCGCTCGGCGGGTCAGCGGCTGCGCGCCGTGCTCGATCTCTACTCGCCGAGTGGATCGTCCTCGGCGGGGTGGACGCTGTGGATCGACGCGTGGGCGGCCGCGCTGCGCACGGCCGAGCTCCGCAGCGTGTCGCGCCGGCTCGACCTGAAATGGAAGGAGGCGGTCGAGTCGGTGATCGTCGACGGCGTGGCGACCGCCGAGTTCCGGTGCTCCGACCCGCACGGCGCCGCCTGGCGGATCACTGCCCTCCTGGACGGGCTCGCGATCCAAGTCACCGTTCATCGTGGCGTCCTCACCAGGACGCAGATGGAGACCTGGGTGCGCGGTCAGGCCGAGCGTGAGCTCGACCTCGACCCCGGCGCTCTCGCCTGAACGCCGCGGCGACCAGCCAGCAGTCATCGGCGCAGGCGCCGGTCCCGCAGGACCTGACGGACGACGTTGCGCCCCGGGATGCCGGTCACACCGCCACCGCCATGGGTCGCAGAGCCGGCCTGGTAGAGCCCGCGGATCGGTGTCCGGAGGTCTGCATAGCCGGCGGCGGGTCGGCAGTGGAACATCTGCCCCGGCGTGAGCTCGCCATGGAAGATGTTGCCGCCCACCAGCCCGTACTCGTGCTCCATGTCGTATGGGCCGATGACCTGGCGGTGCAGGATCGAGTCGGTGAAACCCGGAGCCACCGCCTCCATGCGTGCGACCACGCGGTCCGCGTAGGCCTCGAGGTCTGCACGGTGTGGCGAGCCGTTGTACGTGTGCGGCACCCACTGCGTGAACATCGAGACGATGTGCTGGCCCTCGGGGGCCAGCGAGTCGTCGAACACGCTGGGAATGCAGACGTCGGCGAACGGCAGCTCGGAGGGCCGGCCGTCGACGGCGTCCTGAAACGCCCGCTCGACATCGTCGAGCGACTCCGACAGCACGATCGTTCCGCCGTGCACGTCGCGGTGGAAGTCGGGGTAGCTGGCGAACTTGGGCAGCCGGTCCACCGCCATGTTGATCTTCACGGTCCCGGATCGGGTCTTCCACGACTCGATATCGGCGACGAAGTCGGGCGGCAGGGCGCTGCGGTCGACCAGGCGGAGGAAGGAGATCGCCGGATGAGCCGTCGTGACGACCGTGGCGGCCGTGACCTCCTCGCCGTTCCCGAGCGTGACGCCGGTCGTGCGACCGTCCGCGACGTCGATTCGCGCCACGCCCGCGTCCGTACGGATCTCTGCGCCGAAACTCCGAGCCGCCGCGGCCATCGCAGTGGTGACGCCCCCCATGCCGCCGCGTGGGAAACCCCATGCTCCGGCGTGCCCGTCGCCGAGATCGCCGACATGGTGGTGGAGCATGACGTACGCCGTGCCGGCGCTCCGCGGCCCCGCCCAGGTGCCGATCACGCCCGAGACGGAGAGGACGCCGCGCACCGCGTCGGACTCGAAGTGGTCCTCGACGAGGTCGGCGATGCTCGCCGTCATGAACTTGGTGAGGTCGAAGGCGCCCCGGACGTCGACCGTGCGGAGTCTGCGCAGCAGCCGCGCCTGCTTGGCGAGGTCGGTGAGCCGGTGCGAGCCGACCTTGGGCGGGATCTCGTCGAGGAGCGGACCGACGGTCTTGCCGAGATCCCCGAGCCAGGCGTCCCAGCGGGGAAACGCCTCGGCGTCCCGGGCCGAGAACTTCTTGATCTCCTCGAAGCGCTGCCGGGGGTCGTCGGGCATCGCGAGGTACCCGCCGTCGCGGCGTGGCGCGAAGTACGGTCCCTGCGGGTAGACGTGGTAGCCGTGCCGCTCCAGCTGCAGGTCGCGGACCATGCTCGGGGGGAGCAGGCTCACGACGTACGACAGGGACGTGACGGTGTAGTCGGCTCCGAACGGATGCTCGCTCACGGCCGCACCGCCGACGATCGGGCGCTGCTCGCAGACGACGACCTTCAGCCCCGCCTTCGCGAGATAGCCGGCTGCGACCAGGCCGTTGTGCCCTCCACCGACGACGACGACGTCATACCGCTGCACCAATTTGACCGCCCTCTCCCTACTGACTCGCGACTCAGTAAGCATGCATGACGCCGGAACCGGCGGAAAGGGCCCCGTCACCGGCCCCCGGGAAGGTCCGCCCTTGCGCCTTTGCTCTGCGCACCCATACGCGCCCAGCATCCGACTCGCCGAGCGACTGTGGCCTGCGCTGCGTATAAGTGCGCAGAGCAAAGGCGTGTGGGCTGACACGGCGGCACGGGCAGGTCACGGGTAGCGGGGACCGACGGAGGCTGATCAGCAAGACGTTGCCTCATGACGGCAGTCACTTGATGACCGACTTGATCCACGTGGAGACCCCCACGGGTAAAGCCCGCAGTCGGGGCGGCTCTCGGTGCACCAGCGCCCCGCCGCACACGGTCTGCCCCCCGGGCGCTCCGATGCGGCCCGACTGGTACGGACCAACTCCCGAACCTGGTCAGGTGAGGTACGGACCAGTGTGAGGCATCGCCCCACGCCGAACGCTCCTTGTGAGCCGTTTCACGATCTCGGCCATTCCATGTTCTGAGACGAGCGACGTACGGTGCGGAAATCCCAGCGGCGTACGACCCGCCCGGAGCCTCGGGTTTGGGCCGCGGCCGCGTACACCCAGATGACCGGTCGCACCGTAGGGCCGACGGCAACCGCGCGAAAGGGTGAGTCTCCCGACATGACCGCCTACACCGTGACCACCTACGACCTCGACGACGCGCCCACCTCGCACGCCCGCCTGCGGGCCTGGGTCGGGAGTGTCGCCGAGCTGACCCAGCCGGATCGCATCCATTGGTGCGAGGGATCCGACGCCGAGTGGACCGTACTCACCGACACATTGGTCGAGGCCGGAACGCTGGTCCGCTTAGCCGACGACAAGAAGCCCAACTCGTTCTGGGCCCGCACCGACCCGACCGACGTCGCCCGGGTCGAGGAGCGCACGTTCATCTGCTCGATCGACGTGGCCGACGCCGGCCCGACCAACAACTGGCGCGACCCGGACGAGATGAAGGCCGAGATGACCGCGCTGTACCGGGGCTCGATGCGCGGCCGGACGATGTACGTCATCCCGTTCTGCATGGGCCCGGTGGAAGCCGAGAACCCCATGTTCGGTGTCGAGATCACCGACTCCGCCTACGTCACCATTTCGATGCGGGTCATGACCCGGATGGGAACGCACGTCCTCAACGCGATGGGTGAGGACGCCGACTTCGTTCCCTGCCTGCACTCGGTGGGCGCTCCATTGGAGCCAGGGGCGGAGGACGTCCCCTGGCCGTGCAACCGGATCAAGTACATCACCCACTTCCCCGAGGAGCGGATGATCTGGTCCTTCGGCTCCGGCTACGGCGGCAATTCGCTGCTCGGCAAGAAGTGCTATTCGCTGCGTATCGCGAGTGCCATCGCCCACGACGAGGGCTGGCTGGCCGAGCACATGCTGATCATGAAGCTGACAAACCCCCGAGGCGTCGTCCACTACATCGCTGCTGCGTTCCCGTCGGCGTGCGGTAAGACCAACCTGGCCATGCTCGAGCCGACGATCCCGGGTTGGAAGGTCGAGACGCTCGGCGACGACATCGCCTGGATGCGCTTCGGTGAGGACGGCCGGATGTACGCGCTCAATCCCGAGTACGGCCTCTTCGGCGTCGCCCCCGGCACCGGCTGGAAGACCAACCCGAACGCCATGCGGACGATCGACCGCGGCAACAGCGTCTTCACCAACGTCGCCCTCACCGACGACGGCGACATCTGGTGGGAGGGCGTGACCGACGAGCCGCCGGCCCACCTGACCGACTGGAAGGGCCGCGACTGGACGCCTGACTCCGACGAGCCGTCGTCGCACCCGAACTCGCGCTTCTGCACGCCGATCAAACAGTGCCCGATCATCGCACCGGAGTACGACGACCCGCGCGGCGTCCCGATCTCGGCGATCCTGTTCGGTGGACGGCGCGCGACGACGATCCCGCTGGTCGCCGAGGCCCGTGACTGGACGCACGGCGTGTTCATGGGCGCGACGCTCTCGTCCGAGACGACGGCTGCGGCAACGGGCCAGGTCGGCGTCGTGCGGCGCGACCCGATGGCAATGCTGCCCTTCATCGGCTACAACGCCGGCGACTACTTCGGCCACTGGATCGCGCTCGGCAAGGAGGCCGACTCGGTCAAGCTGCCGAAGATCTTCTACGTCAACTGGTTCCGGCGTGACGAGGACGGCGGGTTCCTGTGGCCGGGCTTCGGTGAGAACGGCCGGGTCCTCAAGTGGGTGGTCGAGCGGCTCGAGGGCACCGCCGCCGCCGCCGAGACGCCGATCGGGCATGTTCCGACGACCGAATCGCTCGACGTCGACGGCCTCGACCTCACGCGCGAGGAGCTCGAAGCCTGTCTGAAGGTCGACGAGGACGAGTGGAAGGCCGAGATCCCCACCATCACCGAGTGGTTCGACAAGTTCGGCGACAAGCTGCCGACGCTGCTCTGGGCCGAGCTGGACGGCCTCAAGACCCGCCTCGGGCTCTACTGACGCCGTCCACCGGGGAGGCTTGCCCCTCCGACACGGCGTTGATCTCGGCGCCGAGCAGAATCGCAAAGGCGGTCAGCCACAGCCATAGGAGAAGCACGACGACTCCGGCGAGGGATCCGTACGTCTTGTCGTAGGAGCCGAAATTGTCGACGAAAACGGAGAACCCGACTGAGGCCACGATCCACAGGACGGTCGCGACGACGGCGCCGGCGGACAGCCACCGAAACGTCGGCACGGCGCGGTGTGGCGCCCACCGGTAGCACGAGCGCGAGCGCGATCAGCACGGCCACGACGAGCCCCAGCCACCGGGCGGCATGCGCGAGCACCGCCACCCACCCCGGCGCATCGAGCGCCCGGAGAACAACCGGAGCGGCGGCGACGAGGCCAATAGCGAGCGCTACGAAGATGATCGCGGCCAGAGTGAAGCCGAGGGCGAGCAGCTTGCTCTTGACGAACCCGCGCTCGTCCTGCTCGTCGTAGGCGACGTTCAGCGCGGTGATGAGGTTGCCAATGCCGCTTGATGCGCTCCACAGCGCGAGCGCCAGTGCGACGACGAGGCCGATCCCGAGCGAGCGCTGTGACGTGGCCGCGAGCGTCTCCATCTGTTCGGTCAGCAGCTCTTCAGCGGAGCTCGGCAGCGCCGATCCGAGCGAGTCGACCTGCTCCGCGACGTCCTCGGGATCGCTGACCAGTCCATAGATCAGGACGATGGCGATCAGCGTCGGGACGAGTGCGAGGAACGCGTAGAAGGCAACGCCGGCGGACAGCAGCGGAACGTGGTCGGCCCTGGCCTCCTTCCACGCCTGCCGCAGGACCGGCCACCACCCGCGGCGCGGAGGCTCGCTCGGCAGTGCCGCCTCCTCGCCGGGAACGGCCCGCTGATTGGTGCTCATCTACGCGACCTACCCGCACCTGTGCCGTACATACTCGCCCGGCGTCGTTCTTGTGGCGGAGGCGGCGGGATTTGAACCCGCGATGGGCTTGAGACCCAAACCCGCTTAGCAGGCGGGCGCCATAGACCGGACTAGGCGACGCCTCCACACCTGTCGACGACAGGCGCGGCAAGGGTACCCGGCGGCTTCGCGGCGCGGCAAAGTCCGGCCCGACGGGGCACCACAGCGAGGCGACGAGTGCGACCATGGGGCATCCCCGTAGCGATGCGACCGCCATTGTGGCCCGACCGCCAGCAGGCTGGGGTCGAGCTCGGCGAGCACCTGCGCCACGAACTGGCCTACGGCACCGACGCGATCGTCCTCGGGCTGCCGCGCGGCGGCGTCGTCGTCGCCGCCGAGGTCGCCCGGGTACTCGGCGCCGAGCTCGACGCGCTCGTCGTGCGCAAGGTCGGCGTGCCATGGCACCCCGAGCTCGCGATCGGCGCCGTCGGCGGAACGGGTGTCCGCGTCCGCAACGATGACGTCGTCCGGTATGCCGGGCTGACCGAGCCGGAGCTGGACGAGGAGTTCGCGGCGGCGGAGCGTGAGGTCGCGCGCCGGG
This sequence comes from uncultured Actinomycetota bacterium, assembly GCA_963801065.1. Classification (GTDB taxonomy): domain Bacteria; phylum Actinomycetota; class Actinomycetes; order Jiangellales; family Jiangellaceae; genus CAWDDG01. The sequence goes on from CAWDDG010000001.1 coordinate 20,682, forward strand.
AGGAGCACCTGCGCGGGGGGCGCCCGCCCGCGAAGCTCGAGGGACGAACCGTGGTCCTGGTCGATGACGGTCTCGCGACCGGTGCGACGGCCCTCGCCGCCGTAAGGATCGTTCGGGCGTCCCAGCCTGCTGAGGTCGTGCTCGCCGTACCGGTTGCGCCGTCCGACCCGGACCTGCGGCTGGGCCGTGAGCTCGACGCGTTCGTGGCACTGGCCCAGCCACGCCGGTTCGGTTCGGTCGGCACCTGGTACGGCGACTTCAGGCAGATCGACGACGACGACGTGCGCGCGCTGCTGCTGCGTGAGTGACCTCGCCACATGCCAGGACGCAACCAAGCGTGCCGCGCAGACGTCATTCATAGGGGATCGTCCTCATAGGGTTCAATAGGCGGGTTGTGGGACAGGAGGGGATGGCGACGTGACGCGCTCGGCTGACTCCGCGCGCTCGCGGGCAGGCTCCCGTCGCACCCGCCTAGAGTCCCGGCGGCGGCAGCGGTCCGAGCATTACGGACGCTTCCTCGGCATGACCGCCCTGGGCGCCCTCGTCCCCGGTGCCGGCCTGCTGGCGGCTGGCCGCCGGCGTTGGGGCGCCTTCTTCCTCACCCTCCTCGTGCTGGGTCTCGCCGGAGTCGCGGCCGTCGTCCTGCTTGTGCCGCGGGCACGGCTCGTGGCCGCGACCGTCGACCGGACCGAGCTCTTGATCGTCGGTGCCGGCCTCGCCGTCGTCGCGGCGGTCTGGTTGATCGTCGCGCTCGCCAGTCACCGGGCCTTGGAGCCACGCGGCCTTTCCGGCGGCCAGCGCCTGGGCGGAGCACTGGTGGTCGTGATCACGGCCAGTCTTGTGGTCGCGCCGATGGCGGTCGGCGTCCAGAACGTGTTCACGCAGCGGGGGTTCGTCGCGTCGATCGCCGCACCCGGCGACGGCATGAGCAACACGACCCCGGTGATCGAGGAAGCGGCGGACCCGTGGGCGGACAAACCGCGGGTCAACGTGTTGCTGCTCGGCGGGGACGGCGGCGAGGGTCGGGAAGGGGTCCGCCCCGACACTCAGATCGTCGCCAGCATCGACACCGAGACCGGGCAGACCGTCCTCCTCTCGCTGCCGCGAAACCTGGAGAACGTGCCCTTCCCGGTCGACAGCCCGTTGAACGCCATCTACCCGAGCGGATACCGCGACGGCGAACGGCTGATCAACGAGATCTACGGGACCGTGCCCGCCAACCACCCCGAGGTCTTCGAGGGCGTCACCTATGCTGGCGCCGACGCCAACAAGTGGGCCGTCGAGGGCGCGCTCGGCATCGACATCGACTACTTCGTGCTGATCAACCTGGCCGGGTTCCAGCAGGTCGTCGACGCACTCGGCGGCATCACGATCGAGGTGCCCCGAGACATTCCGATGGGGAACAAGAACCTGTCGGGAGGCGGCTGCACGAGGGCGACCGGCTGGATCCGGGACGAGGGTGCGGACACACCTCAGCACCTCGACGGCTACCACGCACTGTGGTTCGCCCGATCCCGGTGTGGCAGCGACGACTACGACCGGATGGAGAGGCAGCGCTGCGTCATCGGCGCGATCGTCCGCGAGGCCGACCCGGTCACGATGCTGACGCGGTACCAGCAGCTCGTGGCGGCCACCGAGGACATCGTCCAGACCGACATCCCGGAAGAGATCTTCCCCGCGTTCGTCGAGTTGGCCGTCAAGGTCAAGGACGCGTCGGTCACGAGCCTGCCCTTCACCACCAGCGTCATCGATCCAGCGGATCCCGACTACGAGGAGATCCACGCGCTCGTCCAGGAGGCACTGCTACCGGCCACCGTGGCCGGGGCAACGCCCGCGCCTACGACATCGGCGGCGCCTGGACAGACCACGCCGCCGACGGCACCGACGCCGTCCGGGTCGGCGACGCCGGAACCCGACGAGGCCGCTGACCTCACCACCGTCTGCTGAACCGGGCTCCCAAATGATCACGTTAAGTGGGCGTCTTAGGCCGTTACCAGGTGCCGAGACCTGGTAACGGACCCACAGGCCCACTTAACGTGATCATTTGGATCGTCAGTGGTTGAGGTGGCGGCGGAGTTCGCGGGCGAGCTCGCGGGGCTCGACGTCGAGGGCACCGGTGCGGACGAGGCTGCGCTTGCCCGCGGCCAGGTCGACGGACACCACCGGGCCGTCCGACTGGACCTTGCGGACGTCACGCCAAGCCGCGCGTCGCACCCCGGCGCCGGGGCCGGTGGCGTTGACGAACCCGTCGTCGTCGAGCACGAGGCGCGCCCCCCGACCGGCCAGTCGCAGCAACCCGACGACGAACACTGTCATTGAGATCACCGCCAGCAGCCCGAGCACCAGTCCGACCCCGGCCACCACGGCGCGGGGCGGGTCGAACGAGAGCAGCACCGAGGCGCCGACGACGCACAGGCCGAGCCCAGCGGCACCGAACCCAATCCCACGCAGCGCGACCGCTGTTGGAACGCGGTAAACGCGCCGGTCGGTGGCCTGGTCGCTGTTGCTCACGAGACCAGTGTGACTGATCACGTCTGAACGTTGGCCGAGGTCGGCGTGATCACTCGTAGAGGACGTAGCTCGGCTGTGGCCGGAGGGCCAGGACCTGTGCCGGAGTCATCAGGGCCCCCCGCCTGGCATCCTCGTCGAAGAAGAGCTTGAAGCCGGTGTAGATGTGCGGTGAAAGGCCCTGGGTGAGCCGGTTCCAGGTGGCGATCTTGTCGGCCGGTACGCCTACCCCGTCGATGCTCTTGACCAGGACGACCCCTGGGTGCGGCCGCAGCGCGTTCTCCTCCGCCACGGTCGCCGCGTGGAACTGGTGGTAGATCATCACCTTCTCCGGCAGGTTGTGTGCGTGAACGAGCGAGGACAGGTACGCGGCCACCGAGTCCAGCTCCGCCCCGGTGGTGCTGCCGATCACCTCGCCCGGCACCTGGCGCCGGCCCACCGCCCACTCGGAGTCGAGCGCGAGCCCGACGTCCGGTTCCAGGAGCCACCTCTCGAATGCCTTCACGTCGGGCAGGAAGTCGGCTCGCCCGGGCTGGATGTTGAGGACGAGCAGACTCTGGTGCCGGCGGGCGGCGGCAAGGTACTGGTCGACGACATCAGCGGGCTCGTGCGTCCGGTAGAGGCCACTGTCGGTCGGGGAGCCGTGCGCCACGACGGCGATCAGCTCGAAGACCGGCAGTGGTGTGCGGCCGTCCGGCGTGTACGAGACTCCCAGCCGTTCTATTTCTGCTGCGCGCTCGTCGACGTCGCCGATACCGAGGCGGCCGAACGACTCGCCCCGGCCGCCCGAGAACCCCACCAGGCGGTGTTCCGGGAAGATCGTCCGGCCGCCTCGCGGCAGTTGTGGGGGCGGGGTCAGGATCGGGCTCGGCGACGGATACGGCCTAGCGATCGCCGGTGCGTCTGCCATGCGATGGCCCTCGACGTCGTCGTCGGACGTCCCCGCGCAGGCGGAGAGAAGCAGCCCGAAGGCGAGCACTGCGGCGGCAGGCAGTCGACGCACCCGCACCAGTCTGCCCGGTGGTCGCGGAGGGTACGCACACCCTGTCGTTGACCCAGGCTTCACGGTGCCGTGTTGACCGCCCGCTCCTCGGACTCGGCCAGTAGGCGGCAGAGCGGACACAGGTCGAGCCCGTGCTGGCGCGACCATGCCGACAGGCCCGCTCGGGCCTCCTGCGGCGTCTGGCCGATCGCCCCGGTGTCTCCACACTGGTCGCAGACGATCACCACGAGTGCACTCATGGCCGCCCCGTTCCTCGCTCTCCGCCGTTCCACACGACGGCCCCAGCCGTCAGCATGCACGGTGAGCGCTCCAATGGCGAGTCGAGTCCACGTCCCGGTCCCTTGCGCCCTGGAGACCACGAGGCGACACGGGTGAATGCTCAGGCGAGGGCGGCAGACGCTGGGAAGCTGCACCGACGAATCGGTGCAGCTCGTGGATATCTTCCGGCTGGAGAGCCGTCAGCTTCACCCCTGAGGTGGGTGGGACGGAGATCTTGCGTGTCCTGCACTGACATCTCGGTGCAGACTCCCAGCGGCAGCCCGGGATGCCACCGATGTGCAGGCCAAGGCGGTCCCGGTCGAAGAGCACGCAGGTGTCCTCGCAAACAGGTTGCGGAGGCACGCGGGCACCTCTGTGCCGTGGTCCGTTGCGAACGTACAGACCCGGTTCGGGCATGATCGACGGGCTACGTCATCATCTGCGGCGTGACGACCTGGAACCCCGCCGACGGGGGTGGCGGCGACCCGGAAGATGTGCTGGTCGGCCAGCACGTCCGGCTCCGGGCGCTGCGCGTCGCGGACCTGGACCTGTTGCGCACGTGGTGGACGGATCCGATGCTCGCAGTGTTGTCGGGTTCGACCGTGCGTCCCGGACCGCTGGACCCGAGCGTCGAGATGTTCCGCCCCTGGGGCCCTGACTCCGACGCGGCCGCCGGGCTTGGCGTCGAGTCGCTGTCGGACGGCGAACTCGTAGGCCACGTCGCCCTTCAGGTCGACCCGGGCGAGCGAGCAGCCGCACTCGCGATGGTCCTCGGGCCGTCCCACCACGGCCAGGGGTACGAGAGCGATGCGCTCCGGCTGGCCACCCGGTACGGGTTCACCACAATGGGACTGCACCAGATCGAGATCACCGCCTGGGCGCACCACAACCACGGCATCGTCGCCTACAGCGAGGCCGGCTTCATCGAGGTCGAGCGGTTGCGCGACGTCGTCCTCCATGACGGAGCCTGGCACGACCGGGTGGTCATGCGGCTGCTGCGGGCAAACGGACCCAGCGCCTGAGCGGCTCTGATGGAGCGGCTTCACACCCTTCGCGTGCCGTTGAGCGGCCACAACGACCGACCATCGGCATGTCCTCATCTAGCCGCTGGGCGTGTGAACTCGACTTCTGGCCATGCCCGGCCGATGGCGATGCTCCTTATGTCGGGGCCACGGCGCGCCTACACAGCTCAACGTCGGGCGGCTCGTAAGGGGACCGAAGCTGAGCGACCTGACATCCACCTAGCGCTATGACCTGCGCAAACAAAATAAGGACCACAGCGGAGGGCGTGGGATTCGAACCCACGAGGACGGAGTGGGCCCCGCCCTAGAACTTTTCAAGAGTTCCCCGTTCGGCCTCTCCGGCAGCCCTCCTGGCACGCCTAGTTTTCCATGCCGCGACGGCCTAGGTCTTTACCGGCTGCCGATCCCGAGGGACTATCGAACCTCGGACGTACCCCGGCCGAGCCGGAGGTGGGCGATCATGTCGCAGCCCCTGCCCGAACCGGTGGACGTGGCCCGCACCCGTCGTGCCGAACTCCTGGCCGCGATCACCGCGCTCGAACGCGCCCTGGCGGCACCTGCCCGAGATCCGGTCTGGTTGGCGCGGGTCCAGGCGCGCGCCGATCGGCTGGCCAGCGCGTTCGACGATCACGTCCTTGCCACCGAGGGCCCGGACGGCATGTATGCGGACATTCTGCGAACGGCGCCACGGTTGAACTTCGCGGTCGCCAGGCTCGTCGCCGAACACGACGACGCCCGAATCTCGATCATTGCTCTCGGCAAGCTGGTCGACGACATGGCCGGGGGAGATCGCGACGCGATCGAGCGCATCCGCGAGGATGGCACCGAGCTGCTCGCCCGGCTGGGCCGGCATCGGCAACGTGGCGCGGACCTGGTCTTCGAGGCCTACGAGCAGGACATCGGCGGCTGCGACTGACCCGGCTGGGTTCGCGGCCGCACCCCGCGGGGTGGGTGATCGGGTCGCCGTGCGAGCCGTGCCAGGGCACGGCTACCGTCACCCCGTGACGACGACGCCCGGGGCTCGACCCTGGACCCTAGCCGCCGATTGCGGCGGCACCGGGATCAAGGCGACCGTGCTCGACGCGGCCGGCATTCCCGTGTGTGCGCGCGTGAAGCTCCGCACGCCGTACCCGTGCCCACCGGACGTCCTTCTGGCGGCCGTCGTCAACCTTGCCGCGAGCACCGGCCAGTCGTTCGACCGCGTTTCCGTCGGCTTCCCCGGATTGATCCGGGACGGGATCGTTCACGCCACTCCGCACTACGTCACGGAGGCGGGGCCGTTCACGCCGCGGCTGCCCCAACTGGAGAAGGAGTGGGCCGGGTACGACGTCCGGTCCGCGCTGGAGGACGCGCTCGGCCGCCCGACCCGGGTGCTCAATGACGCGGAGGTGGCCGGGCTCGCGGTGATCGACGGTCACGGGTTCGAGGTCCTGTTCACGCTCGGCACGGGTCTCGGGTGTGCGCTGTTCGACGACGGCCGGCTGCTGCCCAAGGTGGAGATGTCCCAGGCCCCGTTCCGCAAGGGTGAGACCTACGACCAGCAGCTGGGCCACCATGCCCGCAAGCGGCTCGGCGACAAGCGGTGGAGCGGGCGGGTCGTCAAGGCCATCGACGCTCTGCGCCCGGTCCTGTGGTGGGACCGCGTCTACGTCGGTGGCGGCGGAGCCAAGCACCTGACCCGCGACCTCGGGCCTGACGTCACCATCGTGACCAACGAGTCGGGCCTGCTCGGCGGCGTCCGCCTCTGGGACGACGCCACGCAACGCTGACGAGTCAGATCCGGCCGCCGCCGTCCACGTAGACCGTCTGGCCAGAGACGTAGGACGCGTCCTCGCTCGCCAGGAACGCGATCACGGCGGCGACGTCCTCGGGCTGGCCGATCCGGCCGACCGCGACTGCCGCCGCCACGCCCTGTGACAGCTGCTCGAACGTCACGCCCAGCCGGGCGGCGGTCTGCTCGGTCATCGCGGTCGCGATGAAGCCGGGCGCCACGGCGTTGACGGTGACGCCGAACCGGCCCAGTTCGATCGCCAGCGTTCGGGTGAAGCCCTTGATGCCGGCCTTCGCGGCCGAGTAGTTCGCCTGCCCGCGATTGCCGTCCGACGACGTCGACGACACGTTGACGATGCGCCCGTAATGCTGGTCGACCATGATCCGCTGAGCCACCTGGCTGCACAGGAAGGCGCCACGGAGGTGGACGGCGAGCACGGCGTCCCAGTCGTCGTCGGTCATCTTGTGGATGAGGTTGTCGCGGATGAAACCCGCATTGTTCACGAGGACGTGCAGGCCGCCGAGCTGGTCGACGGCGGCCGCGACCATGGCCTCGACGTCCGGTCGTATGGACACGTCGGCGCCGAGCGCGACGGCGTGACCGCCGCGGGCGCCGATCTCGTCGGCGACGACCGCTGCCCCTGCGGCGTCGACGTCGACCACGCCGACGGCGGCGCCTTCAGCGGCCAGCCGCCGAGCCGTGGCCGCGCCGACTCCGCGTGCGGCGCCGGTCACGACCGCGACCTTGCCGCCGAACCTCACCGCCGCGCCTCCGGTTCGATGATGACGCGCCAGCGGCGGTGTTGCAGTGCCGGGTTCTGTACTCGCACAGCGCGCAGCCGCTCAAGGTCGACGTCTGCGGCCGCGACCCCTTCGGCCTCACCCAGCGCCACAACCGTCACCCCCATCGGGTCGACGAGCATGCTCAGGCCGCAGTACGTACGCCCGCACTGCGCCGCGGCCGCCACGTAGGCGGTGTTCTCGATCGCCCGCGCCCTGAGCAGGGTGACCCAGTGGTCCTCCTTGAGCGGCCCGCGCACCCATGCGGCGGGAACGGTCAGGACGTCGGCGCCGTTGTCCACGAGCGCGCGGGCGTGCTCAGGGAACCGCAGGTCGTAGCACGTCATCAGGCCGACCCGCACGCCACCGACGTCGACGACCACCGGCGTCGCCGCCCCGGCCAGCAGCCGATCCGACTCCCGGTAGCCGAACGAGTCGTACAGGTGCGTCTTCCGATAGGACCCCAGCACGGTGCCGTCGGGCCCCACGGCGACCAGCGTGTTGTACGGCCTCTGCGGGTCGTCGGACCGTTCGAACATGCCGGCGACGATCGTGGCGTCGAGCTCGCGGGCACGCTGTGCCAGCGCCGCGACGAACGGCCCGTCCAGGGGCTGTGCCACGGGGCCGAGTGGCGTCTCGGGCGGTCCGAAGTCGTGCATGACCGCCTCGGGAAGCACGACCAGATCGGCGGCCACGTCGGTAAGCCGGTAGATCGTGTCGATGTTCGCGCCGGTGTCGAGACCCGCGGCGAGCTGGACCAGGGCGACGCGCATGGCGCTCATCCTCCCGCACGACCAGACTGGCGCCGTGTGGGATGCCGTCGTCCTGGCCGGCGGAGGAGGCCTGCGGCTCGGGGGCGTCGACAAGCCGGCACTGCGGGTCGGTGACCGTTCGCTGCTCGACGTGGCGCTGGCCGCGTGCGCACGAGCGCGCGTCACCGTCGTCGTGGGCCCGCAGCGGGAGACTGCGCGGGACGTTCGCTGGACGCTGGAGTCTCCGCCCGGCTCGGGCCCTCTCGCTGCCCTGGCCGCGGGCCTCGCCGCACTGGCCGAACCCGGAGCCGAATCACCGGATCTCGTCGTCGTGCTGGCGGCCGACCTGCCGTACGTGGATCCCGGCGTGGCACGACGGCTCATCGCAGCCGTCGACGCCGATCCGGGCGCCGACGGCGCTGTCGTCGTCGACGGCACCGGGCGGTCACAGCCCCTGCTCGCCGCGTACCGGCGCGCCTCGCTCGAGCGTGCGCTCGACGCTATCGGCGATCCGCGAGACCGGCCGGTGCGCAGCCTCCTCGAGCGTCTGCACCTGGCGGAGACCATCGACGCGTCCGCGGCCGCCGACATCGACACGCCCGAGGACCTGGCACGGTGGATCCACGCCGAGTCTCCGCCGGCCGCGGGAGCGGCAGAGCAAGGCGTCGCGAAGAAAGGTGATCAGATGATCCAGGAGTGGGTTCGCGCGCTGTGCGAGGCACTCGGTGTCCCGGTCGAGGCCGTCGACGTGGACGCCGTTCTCGACCTGGCGCGGGAGGCGGCCCACAACGTCGACCGGCCGGCCGCCCCCGTGACGACGTACGTCGTCGGGTTCGCGGCGGCCCGTGGCGGCGGAACGCTGCAAGCCGCCGAGGAGGCGATCCGCACTGCGGCGGCCTTGGCCCGCGACTGGGCGTAGGACGTCGTCGTGCCTGTTCCACGTGCACGACGCTTCGCGACCTCTCGGCCGGCCGGGAGTCCGCTAGCGTCGGGGGCCGTGGACGTCGAAGGGTCGGTGCGTCTCCCCGCCATCGCGGTCGACCCGGTGCGGGCGATCGGGCGGCGGGTTCTGATCGCCCTCGGTGTGCTCGCCGTCGTCGTCTTCGTCGTCTGGATCGACCGGCGAGGCTACAACGACACGTCCGACGGCGAGGTCGACCTTCTGGATGCCCTCTACTACTCGACGGTCAGCCTCTCGACGACCGGTTATGGCGACATCACACCGGTCAGCGACAGCGCACGCATCGTCAACGTGTTGCTCATCACACCGCTGCGCGTGCTGTTCCTGATCGTCCTGGTCGGGACGACCCTGGAGGCACTGACCTCGCGAAGCCGCGTGCAGTTACGGATCAACCGCTGGAGGAAGACGTTGCGCGAGCACACGGTGGTCGTCGGCTACGGGGTCAAGGGTCGCAGCGCGGTCACGACACTGCTGTCCAACGGGATCGAGAAGGACAGCATCGTCGTCGTCGACCCACAGCCGGAGGCCATCGCGGAGGCCAACGAGGCAGGACTTACCGGCATCATCGGCGACGCCACGCGGTCCGAGGTGCTGCGCCGCGTGGGTGTGCCGGTCGCCACCCGGGTCATCGTCACCACCGGCCGTGACGACACCAGTGTCCTCGCGACACTCACCGCGCGGCAGCTCAACCCGAAGGCCGACGTCGTCGTGGCGGTACGTGAGGCCGAGAACGTCGGCCTGGTGCGGCAGAGCGGCGCGGACTCGGTCGTCATCTCGTCGGACGCGGTCGGCCGGTTGCTGGGGCTCGCGACGGTCAGCCCTGCGTTGGGGCACGTGCTGGAGGATCTGATCTCCACCGGTGAGGGACTCGAGGTGGCAGAGCGGGAGGTCCTGCCACGTGAAGAGGGCCGCGTGCCCAGGCAGGTCGACGATCTCGTGATCGCCGTCGTCCGCGACGACGAGGTGCTGCCGTACCACTCGCCGGCGATCGGGCAACTGTTGCGTGGCGACCGGATGATCGTCGTCCGACCCGCGGAAGAGCTGCCGTGGGCCGCACGGCCGGGCAGCCGCGAGGGAAGGTCGGCGACCCCTCGGCAGGATGCCGATGATGTCGTGGAGGAACCCGGAGCCGGGTGATCCGGCACCTACGATCGGTCCATGGATGCCGAGACCGCCGCCCGCCGGTGGGCGCAGACGTGGACGCGGGCATGGCCTGCCCACGACGTCGAGGCGATCGCGTCTCTCTACGCCGAGGACGCCGTATACCGTGCGCTCGCCTTCCGCGAGCCCGACCTCGGCGTTGCCGGCGTGCGCCGCTACCTGAGCGAAAACTTCGGGGTCGAGGACGACGTCGAGTGCTGGTTCGGCGAACCGGTGGCTGCAGGCGATCGCGCGGCCGTCGAGTGGTGGGCGACATGGGTCGAGGACGGCCAGCGGCTGACCCTCGCCGGCACGACGCTCCTCCGCTTCCGTGCCGACGGGCAGATCCTCGACCATCGCGACTATTGGAACGAGGCCGAGCGGCGCGAACTGCCTTTCGAGGGCTGGTGACGACGGTTCGGCCGCGCGCGAGGCCGGTGCTCCGCTGATGCGTGCGGTCGTGGTCACAGAGCCCGGCGGCCCGGAGGTGCTGCGCTGGGCGGAGGTTCCCGATCCTGAGCCGGGTCCCGGCGAGGTCGTGCTGGCCGTGGCAGCGTCCGCGGTCAATCGGGCCGACCTGCACCAACGACAAGGCCACTACCCCCCGCCACCGGGCGCGCCGGGATGGCCGGGCCTGGAGTGCAGCGGCACGGTGTCGTCGATCGGGCCCGGCGTCGAGGGCTGGGCCGTCGGTGATCAGGCATGCGCGTTGCTCTCCGGAGGTGGCTACGCCACCAAGGTCGCGGTCCCGGCCGGCCAGTTGCTGCCGATACCGGCAGGCGTCGACCTGGTGACGGCAGCCGGGCTGCCCGAGGCCATGTGCACGGTGTGGTCCAACGTGTTCATGACGGCGGGCCTGCGTCCGGGCGAGGTGCTGCTCGTCCACGGAGGGGCGAGCGGGATCGGTACGGCAGCGATCCAGCTCGGGCGCGCGGTCGGGGCGACCGTCGCGGTCACGGCCGGATCGCCCGACAAGCTCGCCAGTTGCGCTGCGCTGGGTGCGTCGATCCTCGCGAACCACCGGGACGACGACTTCGTGGCCGTCGTCCTGGACGCGACCGACGGCGTCGGCGCAGACGTCGTGCTCGACGTGATCGGCGCGAAGTACCTTGCCCGCAACGTCTCGGTGCTGGCGCCGGGCGGCCGGCTCGTCGTCATCGGCCTGCAGGGCGGCCGGCGAGCGGAGCTCGACCTGTCCGCTCTGATGGCCAAGCGTGGAGCGGTGATCGCCACGACGCTTCGCACCCGCCCGCCCGCCGAGAAGGCGACGATAGTCGCTGCCGTCCGCGAGCACGTGTGGCCGCTCATCGAGTCCGGCGACGTTCGCCCCGTCGTCGACCGCGTGCTTCCGATGCGTGAGGCCGCAGAGGCGCACCGCGTCGTCGAGGCGGGCAAGCATGTCGGCAAGGTCCTGCTGCGGGTCTGAGGGCCCGACTGGCGACGCCGACATGCGTGCGGGGCGGCGTGTTCGCGACATAATCGACCATGGCAGTCAGGCTCTACCAACGAGGAGCGATGACGGGATGACCGACCTCGACGACCTCCTGTCCCAGATTCCCATGGACCAACTCGCACGCCAGCTAGGCGTGGACGAGGGGACGGCCGAACAGGCCGCCCGGCAGGCGATACCGGCCCTGCTCGGCGGCATGCAGGCCAATGCGCAGGACCCTGCCGGCGCCGCCTCGCTCAGCCGCGCTGTGGGTGACCACGACGCGAGCCTGCTCGAGGGCGGTGTCGACCTCGGGCAGGTCGACACCGACGACGGTGACAAGATCGTGAAGAACGTCTTCGGTGGAAACCGCGACCAGGTGGTCAACAAGCTCGCCGGCGGCAGCGGTGGTGGTATGGGCGACGTGATCGGCAAACTGCTCCCGATGCTCGCCCCGTTGGTGATGGCCTTCCTCGCGAAGCAGACCCAGGGCGGCGGGACCGGCCAGGCTTCGGCGGCCGATGGAACCGGTGGGCTGGGCGACCTGCTCGGCGGCCTACTGGGCGGCGGCGGTCAGGCCGGTGCCGGTGGGATCGGCGACCTGCTGGGCGGCCTTCTGGGTGGCGGCAAGCGCTGACCTCCCAGGCATCGCCAGCGCCGGACCGAAGGGGAGTATCCACTGCCGGGTAGTACCCACCTGTAACGTGCCTGGCGATGATGGTCCTCGTCGCCCGGGAAACGGGACCGTTCGAACGCCGGGTGGCGATCGTCCCGGAGCTCGTCGGCCGGCTGACCGGTGCGGGCCTCGACGTCGTCGTCGAGGCGGGAGCGGGCGTCGGGCTCGTTGCACGGGGACAGCGACTACGAGGATGCCGGCGCCACCGTCTCGGCCGGTGACGCGCTGACGAGCGCCGACGTCGTCCTGTCGGTCCAGCCGCTGGATGCGAGCCGTGTCCGGCACCTGCGCCGCGGTGCCATCACGATCTCGTTCCTGCCGACCTCGCAGGAGCTCGCACTCGTCCGCGCCTTGCGTGACGCACAGGTGACGGCGTTCGCGATGGAACTCGTGCCACGCATCTCACGGGCACAGGCGATGGACGCGCTGTCGTCCCAGGCGCTGGTCGCCGGGTACCGGGCGGCGCTGATCGCGGCGGAGCGGCTGCCGCGGTTCTTCCCGCTCTTCATGACCGCTGCCGGCACCGTGCCGCCGGCCCGGGTCCTCGTGCTCGGCGCCGGGGTGGCCGGCCTTCAGGCGATCGCGACGGCTCGCCGGCTCGGTGCACAGGTGGAGGCGTACGACGTCCGGGAGGCGGCCGCCGAGGAGGTGCACAGCCTGGGCGCGCGTTTCGTCGAGCTCGACCTGCCCAGCCTCGAAGGGGAGGGCGGCTACGCCCGCGAGATGACCGAGGAGCGGGCCCGTCTGCAGCGCGAGTTGCTCGCGCCGCACGTCGCGGCCGCGGACGCGCTGATCACGACGGCCGCCGTGCCGGGCCGTGCGGCGCCCCTGCTCGTCGAGCACGCGACGATCGCCTCGATGAGGCCAGGGAGCGTGGTCGTTGACCTCGCGGCCGAGTCCGGGGGCAACGTGGACGGCTCGCGCCCGGGCGAGGAGGTCGTGATCGGCGGCACTCTGGTCTGGGGCGGGCGCAACGTGCCCAGCCTGATGCCGGTGCACGCCAGCCGCCTCTACGCCGCGAACGTCGTGGCACTGCTGCTGCTCATGACCAGTGACGGCGTCGTCACGCCGGACTTCTCCGACGAGATCGTCGACAGCGCGTGCGTGACGCGTGGCGGCGCCGTCCACCACCGTTACACGCGTGACCTGCTGGGTGAGGTCGGCTGATGGACTCCTCCGTCGCCCTGCTGACGATCTTCGTGCTGGCGGTTGTCGTCGGCTTCGAGGTCGTCTCGAAGGTGTCGTCGACACTGCACACCCCGTTGATGTCGGGCGCCAACGCGATCCACGGGATCATCCTGGTGGGTGCCGTGATCGTCGCTGGACGCGCCGAGTCGACGGGCGTCCTCGCCGTCGCGCTCGTGGCCGTGGTGCTCGCGACGGTCAACCTGGTCGGCGGGTTCGTCGTCACCGACCGGATGCTCGAGATGTTCCGGGCTCGCCGGCCCGACGCACGCGCAGGTGCGGAGGGCGCTGAGTGATCCCGGTGTGGGCACAGGTGGCCTACCTGGTCGCCGCCGTCTGCTTCGTCCTCGCACTCAAGGGGTTGTCGTCGCCGAAGAGCGCGAGGAACGGGAACCTGCTGGGCGTCCTTGGTGCGGTGCTCGCCGTCGTCGTGACGTTCCTCGTCGAGGACCTCGCCAACCTCGGCTGGATCCTCGCGGCGATCGCGGTCGGCGCCGTGGTAGGCGTCGTCTTCGCGCGTCGGGTCGCGATGACCGCGATGCCGCAGCTCGTCGCGCTGTTCAACGGGGTCGGAGGCGGGGCCGCAGCCCTCGTGGCGCTGCTCGAGCTGTCGGAGTCGTCGGTGACGACGCCGAGCCTGGTCGCGGTGGCGTTCACGGCGCTGATCGGGTCGGTCTCGTTCGCCGGTTCGGCGGTGACGTTCGCCAAGCTCCAGGAGCTCATGACCACCCGGCCTGTCACGTTTCCCGGCGGGCAGTACGCGTCCTTCGGCGTGCTCGCGGCGTCCGTAGCGCTGGCGGCGGCCGTCGTCGCGACCGGGAACGTGCCGCTCGCCGTGCTGCTCGCAGTTGCCGGGCTGGGATTCGGCGTCCTGCTGGTGCTGCCCGTTGGCGGCGCGGACGTGCCGATCGTCATCTCGCTGCTCAACGCCTTCACGGGACTGGCTGTGGCAGCGAGTGGATACGTCCTGGACAACACTCTGCTCATCGTCGCCGGCACCCTGGTCGGTGCGAGCGGCACGATCCTGACCCGGCTGATGGCTCAGGCGATGGGCCGCTCGGTCACGTCGATCCTGTTCGGCGCCTTCCGCGGCGGGTCGACGGCGGGCGGAGACGCGACCGGCGCGGATCGTCCGGTCCGGTCGGCGGGGCCCGAGGACGTCGCCGTCCTACTCGGCTTCGCCAGCCGGGTCGTCGTGGTGCCCGGCTACGGCCTTGCGGTCGCGCAGGCCCAGCATGCGGTGCACGAGCTCGCGACGCTGCTGGAGAGCCGCGGCGTCGACGTCTCGTACGCGATCCACCCGGTCGCGGGCCGGATGCCCGGCCACATGAACGTGCTGCTCGCCGAGGCAAACGTGCCGTATGAGCAACTCCGTGAGATGGACACCGCGAACCTGGAGCTCCGGACGGCCGACGTCGCGCTCGTGGTCGGCGCCAACGACGTCGTGAACCCCGCTGCGCGCACGTCGCCCGGGGCGCCGATCTACGGGATGCCCATTCTCGACGTCGACCAGGCCAAGGCCGTGGTCTTCCTCAAGCGGTCGATGCGGCCGGGCTTCGCCGGCATCGAGAACGAGCTGCTCTACGACCCGCGAACAACGCTGCTGTTCGGCGACGCCAAGGAGTCCCTCACCAAGCTGGCGTCAGCCGTCAAGAACCTCTAACCCGTTGATCATGCAATTCCTGTGCGACACGCCGACAAAGCCGGGGCTCGTGGACCGACGAGCCGGCCCGCATCGGGTCCTTCCGGCGTGTCGCACAGGAATTGCATGATCAACGGGGGCGTGTCAGCCGGCGACGCCGTAGAGGCGGTCACCCGCGTCGCCGAGTCCGGGGACGATGTAGCCCCGGTCGTTGAGCCGTTCGTCGACGGCTGCGGTCACGACGGTCACGGGTACGCTCAGGCTCGCCGTCTCCTGCTCGACGTGGGCAAGGCCTTCGGGTGCGGCCAGCAGGCAGACAGCGGTGATGTGGTCGGCTCCCCGCTCCACGACGTAGTGGATCGCCGCCGCGAGCGTGCCACCTGTGGCCAGCATCGGGTCCAGCAGGTAGCACTGCCGGCCGGTCAGGTCGTCGGGCAGGCGGGTGGCGTACGTGGTCGCTTGCAGCGTCTCCTCGTCGCGGATCATCCCGAGGAAGCCGACCTCGGCGGTCGGGAGCAGGCGCGCCATGCCGTCGAGCATGCCCAGTCCCGCGCGCAGGATCGGCACGACGAGCGGCTTCGGGGCCGAGAGCTTCACCCCCGTGGCGGGACCCACCGGCGTCGTGATCTCGATCGGTGCGACCCGGGCGTCGCGGGTCGCCTCGTAGGCCAGCAACGTGACGAGCTCCGCGGCCAGTAGGCGGAACGTCGGGGAGTCGGTGCGCTCGTCGCGCAGCACGGTCAGCTTGTGTGCGACCAGGGGATGATCCACAGCCTGCAGGCGCATGGCGCGAAACCTACCGCGTCAGAAGATCGTCAGGGCTCTCGACCGCCGCCGCCGGGTGGTGCTAGCGTCGCAGCGCTCGTCGTATGCAATACGAGGAGGTCAAATGGCCGAGGGTGCCGTCCCTGCACCGGAACCCACGGACCTGGACCCCTCGGGGTCGGAAGCTGGCCGCTGTAGCCCTGGCCACCCAGCTGACGATCCCGAGCGGCTGCGCCAGCGGGCCGTATTCCTACGTGAGCTAGCCGAGGCTCGGGCCCTGCTCGCCCGAGCGACGCCATGGCGAACCCGGGCGGCGCGGATACGGGCGCGCATTCGGCAGAGCACCTTCCGCGCCTGATCCACAGCGTCCCGCATCAGCGCTGGTCAACACGCGAGGTTTCGGAGACGATTCCCCTGACGCAACAATGCGTCGGGAGGGACGTAATGCCGGACGGCGGCTCGGATGCCAGCGCGATCGACTTCGCGCTTGCCGCGTACCGCGAAGAGGGCGCGTGGCAGGTCGAGTCGCTCCCGCCGCAGATCGCAGACGACCTCGAGGCTCTGGTCACCGTCGTGCGCCAGCGTCCCGGCGACGGTGGTGCTCTCGGCCTGGTCTCGGTCGACGAGGACTTCTTCGTCGCCGTGCGGTGCGCCGGCGGCGGCGTTCGCCTGCTGCTCTCCGATGTGACCGCGGCCACCGAGTCGCCGCTGGCACGGGCGGTCTTGCACCGGCTCGAGCTTCCGCTGCCGACCGACGAGGACCGCGTTCAGCCGGCAGGTGACGTCGGTATCTTCGCCGACCTCGGTGTCGAGCCGATGGACCTTGCCGCGATCTGCGACCATCTCGACCTCTATCCCGACGAGATGCTCGGCGAGGTCGCCGACCGGCTGGGCTTCCGCGCCGAGTACGAGAGGGCGGTCGACGCGGCGCTGCGCTGACCGGCAGACTCCGAGGTCATGCCTACGGCGTACGAACAGGCCATGCGTGCAGCCCTGGACGAGGCGCGTGCCGCCGCGGGCACTGGCGACGTGCCGGTCGGCGCGGTGGTGGTCGACCGCGACGGTGTGATCATCGGAACCGGCCGCAATGCGCGTGAGGCGCTCGCCGACCCGACGGCGCACGCCGAGGTCATGGCGTTGCAGGCGGCGGCCGGGGTCCGAAGGTCCTGGCGGCTGGACGATTGCACGCTCGTCGTCACGTTGGAGCCGTGCTCGATGTGCGCGGGCGCACTGGTGCTGGCGCGGGTGTCGCGGCTGGTCTACGGGGCCGTCGACCCGAAGGCGGGCGCGGTCGGCTCTCTGTGGGACCTGGTCCGCGACCGCCGGCTCAACCACCGGCCGGAGGTCGTTGCCGGCGTCCTCGCCGACGAGTCCGGGGCGCTGTTGCGTGAGTTCTTCGATTCCCACCGCTCGCTCTGACCGGTCCTCGCCGTCTTCGTGGCCCGGAGGGCGCTCCGGTAACCTTTGCCCCGGTGGCGTGTCCGAGCGGCCTAAGGAGCACGCCTCGAAAGCGTGTGAGGGGGCAACTCCTCCGTGGGTTCAAATCCCACCGCCACCGCTCACCCTCGGCGGCATTCGCGCAGGTCACAGCCTCGGCGGATGCCGCCGAGGTCGCGTTCAAGCCCGGTTGGTCACCACGTGGTCACGGAGGCTCATGAGTCGCCTCCGGCGCACCCCCGAGCTTGTGGTGTGCGGGCCGGGGCCGTCGGCGCAGACGGATCACATGGATGTCGTTCTTGTTGAGGGAGGGCGTGGTGAAAGCAACCGTACGAATGTTGTACGGTTGCGTTAGCAGAGCCGTTAGCGTACGACTTCAGGAGCTTGTCATGCCACGTGGGCGTCCCCCCCGCGAGCAGGTGTACCAGCGCCTGGACATCCAGATCGCGGAGCTGTGGCAGCGACTCGGTGGCTTGCCGAGCCCGGCCGAGTCGGCAGGCATCTGGCGTGGGATCTGGTTTGAGGAGGCCCACCACTCCACCGCGCTCGAGGGCAACACACTCGTGCTCAAGCAGGTCGAGCAGCTGCTGGCCGAGGGCCGAGCCGTAGGGGACAAGCAGCTGAGGGAGTACATGGAGGTCAAGGGCTATGCCAACGCTGCGTCCTGGGTCTACGGCCAGGGCATATCCCCTGAGCGCATCGATCCCGACGGATTCGTTATGCATGCCGATCTGCGCCAGATCCACCACCTGGCTATGCAACCCGTGTGGGACGTGGGCCCCCACCCCGATGCCGGGCCGGATGAGTCGCCAGGCAAATACCGCCGTCACGACATTCATCCATTCCCAGGTGGGATGACCCCCTCAGCGTGGTCCCTCGTCGACTCCGAGGTGACATCGTGGATCAACGAGGCGAACGCTCTGGAGACACGCACGCCGACCTTCCCGGAAGAGATCGCTGCTCTGCATGCTCGCTTCGAGCAGATCCATCCGTTCATCGACGGTAACGGTCGTGCTGGACGCCTTGTGATGAACCTGCTGCTGGTCAGGCGCGGCTACCCTCCGGCAATCATCTACAAGAATCAACGTGCGGCCTACCTGGCTTCGCTGCGCCGGGCCGACGCTGGCGAGCCGGGTGCTCTGGGTGAGCTCATCGCTCGAGCAATCCTTGACAACCTTTACAAATTCGTCGTCCCCGCCGTCGCCGGTCCGGCACGCCTGGTTCCGCTGATCGCGCTTGCGACTCGGCACCTGAATGCAAATGCGTTGAGGGCGGCTGCAGTTCGCGGTGCGCTCCAGGCGACCAAAGGTGCGGATGGCCAATGGCGATCAAGCCGCCATTGGGTCGACGAGTACATCCGCACCAAGCATCGTCGCCGCTACTAACTGCCCCCGCCCGCTGGCCGTGGCGCACGTAAACGGCGGCGCGACCGAGGGCCCAGCCGAGCTGGAACAGGGCTCATACTCATACCTCCGCTTCGCGTCGCGACGACTGGGCGGGCCCCACGGGCAACCTCGGTTAGGCTCGTCGCCTCCCCGGGCGAGGAAGGGGCGACCGTTGGACGTCGAGTCGCTCAACGTCTTCCTGCTCGTCGGTGCCCTGGTACTCGTGGCGGCCGTCGTGGCCGTTCGGTTCAGCGTTCGGCTCGGGCTGCCCAGCCTCGTCCTCTATCTGCTCATCGGCGTTGCCCTGGGCGAGTCGGGCATCGGGATCCACTTCGAGGACGCGGAGCTGACCCAGGCCCTGGGCTTCGCCGCGCTGGTCGTGATCCTGGCCGAGGGTGGCCTCACGACCAGCTGGGCCGCGGTCCGTCCATCCCTTGCCATCGGCGTGTCGCTGGCGACGGTCGGCGTGGCCGTCAGCACCACCGTCATGGCGCTGGTCGGACGGTACGTGCTCGACCTCGACTGGACGCTCGCAGTCCTGTTGGGTGCGGTGTTCGCACCAACGGACGCGGCGGCGGTGTTCTCGACGCTGCGCCGGGTGCCGCTACGGCCACGGCTGTCGGGCGCGCTCGAGGCAGAGTCGGGGTTGAACGACGCGCCGACCGTTGTACTCGTGACCCTCGTCGCCGCGGGCGAGGTCGCCGAGCGAGGCATCGGGGCGCTCGCTCTCACGATGGTGTACGAGCTGTTGGTCGGCACCGCGATCGGTTACGCGGTCGGCCGGGTGGGTGCGGCGCTGGTGCGGCGGGCGGCGTTGCCCGCGTCCGGGCTCTACCCGCTGGTGGTCATGACGCTGGCCGTCCTGGCCTACGCATCGGGCGCCGTGCTCCACGCCAGCGGCTTCGCTGCGGTGTACATCGCCGCGCTCGTACTCGGCAACTCCGCCCTCCCGCACCGCGCGGCGACCCGGTCGTTCGCCGAAGGCCTGGCCTGGGTGGCGCAGATCGGGCTGTTCGTCATGCTCGGCCTCCTCGCCTCGCCGTCGCGGATGCCGGAGGCGTTCGTCCCGGCCCTCGTGGCCGGGTTCGCCCTGACACTGCTCGCCAGGCCCCTGTCGGTGCTGGCTTCCGCGCTTCCCTTCCGCCTGCCCAGGGGAGAACAGGTGTTCCTGTCCTGGGCGGGTCTGCGTGGCGCTGTCCCGGTGGTGCTTGCGACGATCCCACTCGCCCGGGGTGTCGACGACGCTGCGTGGCTGTTCGCCGTCGTGTTCATCGTGGCGGTCGTCTTCACCATGCTCCAGGCTCCGACGCTGCCCTGGCTGGCGGGGGCGCTCGGCGTCGGAGGCGACGCTCAGTCGCAGGACACCGACGTCGAGTCCGCGCCGCTGGACCGGCTCGACGCCGACGTCATCCAGGTCCGGGTACCGGCGCGGTCGCAGCTGCACGGTGTCGAGATCGGCGAGCTGCGCCTGCCCGCCGGCGTCGCAGTAGCGCTCGTCGTGCGCAACGACCGGAGCTTCGTCCCCGACGCGAGGACGAAGCTCCGGCACGGCGACGAGATGCTCATCGTCGCTCCGCGACGGTTGCGCGAGGCGACGGAGCGACGGATGCGGGCCGTGAGCCGCAGCGGAAGGCTTGCCGGCTGGTTCGGGGAGCAGGGCAAGCCCGACGACCACGAGCCGCCGCCGCTACGGCGTACGTTCTGGCGCGGCCGCCGACGCTGAGGGGTGTCATTGTTGATCGACCGGTCGCATAGCGGTGGGCTCGGGCTCAGCAGGGCGGGAGCGGCGTCGCCGTGACGGTCGCCGAGGGTGCGGGAGCCGGCGCCCCTTCCAGAGGTGCGAGCGCTTCGAACGCGGCGCCGACGACCAGGTCGACCGTCCCGTCGGTCCGGTTGTCCGGCACGAACACGGCCCCGGGGACCTGAGCCATGACCAGGTTCGCAGCGGCCTGGCTGTCCGGGCTTGCCCGGACCTCCGCCGCCGTCGCCACCTGCCGGCCCGACGGGTCGTTGGCGACGTCCAGGATCGCAAAGCCGCGCTTGCGCATCTCGCCCGCTGTGCTGGACGCAAGCCCGTTGCGGTTGGTCGCGTTGTAGACGTTGAGCCGGATCTCCGCCGGTGGCGGTGCATCGGTCGGCGCGGCCGGGATGCAGGTCGGGGCGACGATGCCGACGTCGGCCTCGTCGTCACCAGGATTCGTGATGTAGATCCACGCGTACAACCCGGCGACGAAGACGAACCCGGCGAGAGACAGCAGCGTGACGGCCGTCCTCTTGTGCCGCCGATCGGCAGGGCGGCGGCGGTGTCCTCCAGCTCGGGCTGCGCGGCCATCGAGCCTCCGGGTGCCGGGGCCGAGAGGTTCTAGTCAAGCGAGCCTAATCGGGAAGTCTCGCGGTTCGCCGCTAATTGGGAGAACTCGGGCATGGATCACCGGGCGCTGCTGCAATGCCGCGCGTAGCGCCCGGTGCAGGCCGTCCTCGAGGTAGAGCTCGCCGTGCCACTCGATGACGTGGGCGAAAATATCGCCGTAGAAGGTCGAGTCCTCGGCGAGCAGCGCATCGAGGTCGAGCGTCCGCTTGGTGGTGACCAGCTCGTCCAGCCGTACTTGGCGCGGGGGAAGATCCGACCACGCGCGGAAGGTCGTGCTGTGGTCTGGATACGGCCTCCCGTCTCCGACCCGCTTGAAGATCACCCCCGGTAGTTTACGGCCACCTGGCTAGGCTGCCCGGGGGAAAGGCGGAGGGGAGCGCGGCATGGCCGAGGCGAAGGCCGACATCGTGACGACGGTCCGCGAGGGCTACGCGTTCGACGGCCCGTGCGTCGAGCTCGGCGCGCTCGTCGTCGACGGTGCGCCCCGCGCCGAAGCGAAGGTCCGGGTGCCCCTGGCGATGTTGAACCGGCACGGCCTCGTGGCCGGCGCCACGGGTACCGGCAAGACCAAGACGCTGCAACTCATGGCCGAGCAGCTGTCGCACTCTGGTGTCCCCGTCTTCGCCGCCGACATCAAGGGTGACCTGTCCGGGTTGGGGTCGCCCGGCGAGGTCAACGAGAAGATCACCTCCAGGGCCGAGGGCATCGGCCAGGCGTGGCAGCCCACCGCCTATCCGATCGAACTCCTCCGGTTGGGGGAGTCCGGGACGGGCGTACCGGTGCGTGCGACCGTGACGTCGTTCGGGCCCACGCTGCTGTCCAAGGTGCTGCAGCTCAACGACACCCAGGAGAGTTCGCTCGGACTGGTCTTCCACTACGCCGACCAGGCCGGCCTGCCGCTGCTCGACCTCAAGGACCTGCGGGCCGTCATCCAGCACATCACCTCCGACGAGGGCAAGAAGGAGCTCGAGGAGCTCGGTGGGCTGGCCAAGCCGACCGCTGGGGTGATCCTCCGCGAGCTCATCAACTTCGCAGAGTCCGGGGGCGATACGTTCTTCGGCGAGCCCGAGTTCGAGGTCGAGCAGCTCTTGCGCGTGGCCGACGACGGTCGCGGCGTCATCACGCTTCTGGAGCTCCCGGGTGTGCAAGACCGTCCGGTGCTCTTCTCGACCTTTCTCATGTGGCTGCTGGCTGAGCTGTTCGAGGTGATGCCCGAGGTCGGTGACGTCGACCGGCCGAAGCTGGTGTTCTTCTTCGACGAGGCACACCTGTTGTTCAAGGACGCATCCCGGGACTTCATGAACGCACTCATCCAGACGGCTCGATTGATCCGCTCCAAGGGCATTGGGGTCTTCTTTGTCACGCAGACACCCAAGGACGTGCACGAGGACGTGCTCGCCCAGCTCGGCAGTCGCGTGCAGCATCAGCTGCGTGCGTTCACGCCCAACGACGCCGATGCGCTGAAGGCGACGGTGCGGACCTACCCGACGTCGTCGTACGACCTCGAGGCATTGCTGCAGGCTCTCGGGATCGGGGAGGGCGTCGTCACCGTGATGTCGGAGAAGGGCGCCCCGACGCCCGTGGCGCACGCCATGATGCCTGCGCCCCAGTCGCTCATGGCGCCGTCGGACCCGTCGGTTCTCTCGGAGATCGTCACAGCATCTGCGCTGGCGCCCTTGTACTCCGAGCCCATCGACCGCGAGTCCGCGTACGAACGGCTGACCGGGAAGATCGCCGCGGGTCCGGGTGCCCCGGTTGAGCCCCCGCTACCGCACCCGAGCACGACCGACGCCGAGCGTCTCGAGGCAGAGATCCTCGGCATCCCGCCCCAGCAGCCCGCGCCGGCTCCGCCGCCGCGTGCGGGCAAGGCGCAACCGACAGGCGGCGGCGTCATCGACAACGTGCTGGGCTCGTCGGCGTTCGAGAGCTTCCTGAAGTCGGCCGGCGCAGCCCTGGGTCGCGAGATCTCCCGCGGCATGTTCGGCAATCGCCGCCGCCGCTGACGCGCCGGACACCCGTTCTTCACGGAGACGTAGCTGTGCCCGAGATACCCGTTCGCTACCGCTCTGCCGACGAGGACAGCGCCCGATGGCTCGGCTTCCCGTTCCGGCAGGGCGACATTGTGATCAGCACGCGGTCCAAGAGCGGTACGACGTGGGTGCAGATGATCTGCGCGTTGCTGGTATTCCAGACCCCGGACCTGCCGGCGTCGCTGTCGCAGTTGTCGCCCTGGCTGGACTGGCTGATCACCCCTCGCGCCGAGGTGTATGCGCAGCTCGCTGCCCAAGAGCATCGGCGGTTCGTCAAGACCCACACCCCGCTCGATGGGATACCTCTCGACTCGAGGGCCACCTACATCGTGGTCGCCAGGCACCCGCTGGACATGGCCGTGTCGCTGTACCACCAGGGCGACAACCTCGATCGTGAGCGACTCCGCCAGCTCACCGGCCAGCCCGAGCCCGACGGCCCGCCGTCTCCACGTCCGACGTTGCGTGAGTGGCTGCGCGCATGGATAGACCGCGACGTCAGCCCAGAGGAGGAGATGGACTCGCTGCCGGGCGTGCTGTGGCACCTGTCCGACGCCTGGAACCGCCGCGGCGGCGAGCCACGTGTGGTGCTCGTGCACTACGACGATCTGTCCGCCGACCTCGAGGGCGAGATGCGCCGCCTCGCGGCGGTGCTGGGAATGACCGTCCCCGACGCGACCTGGTCCAGTCTCGTGAAGGCAGCCACGTTCAAGCACATGCGGGCCAATGCCGACCGGATCGTTCCAGACCCGTCACGCGTCCTCAAGGATCGCGCAGCTTTCTTTCGGCGGGGCGCTTCCGGGTCAGGCAGTGCGCTGCTCACCGACCACGAGTTGGCCCACTACCATGCACGCTCGGCACAGATGGCACCAGCAGACCTGCTGGCGTGGCTCCACCGCGAGAACCTATGCGGGTGACCTGTGCGGCCATGCTGAACCGACGAAGGCTACGCGGCTGTTCCGCTGAGGCCGGACACGTTGGCGCGGTGCACTTGTGGGCTGATGCCGCGTACGCGCTTGAAGGCGGTGCTCAGTGCGAAGGGGCTGCCGTAGCCGACCTGCCGAGCCACGGCGCCGACTGTCGCGTGCGGCTCACGGAGCAGATCGGCGGCCAGGGTCAGCCGCCAGCCGGTGAGGTAGGACATCGGTGGCTCGCCCACCAGATCGGTGAAGCGGCGGGCCAACGCCGCGCGGGAAACCCCTGTCGCAGCGGCGAGCGAGGCGACCGTCCAGGGGTCGGCCGGGTTGTTGTGGAGCATCCGCAGGGCGCGGCCGACAACGGGGTCGCTGTCGGCCCGGTACCAGGCCGGTGCGTCGGCCTCCGGGCGGGAGAACCAGGTCCGGAGGACCGTGACGAGCAACAGGTCGAGCAGCCGGTCCAGAACGACTTCCTGGCCCTGGTCATCCTTGACGATCTCGGCGCCGAGCAACGGGATCAGCGTCCGGTTCCAGTCACCGCTCGGGAGGATCACCAGCGATGGCAGGGCGCCGAGCAACCGCTGGCTGACCTCGCCGCGCATCTGATATGTGCCGATGAGCATCGTCGTCGAGCCGTCCGGGTCATTGCCCCAGGTGCGGACGCCGAGATCCATCGCCTGGGCGAGCTCCTTCCCGTCCGGGGTGGTGCAGCGCTGCCCGGGATGGATCACGACTTGGGGCAGTGTTGCCGGGTCATCGGCAAACGTGAACGGATCCGCGCCGCGGGTGATGGCGACATCGCCGGGACACAGCCGCACCGCACCGCCGTCGTCAGGGACCACCCATGCCTCGCCGCGCATCAGCGCCACGAGGGAGAGCGGTGCTCGGTCCTGGACCCGCACCGACCATGGCGGGTTCATGATCGAGCGGAGCAGGAACGCTCCTCGGGCCCTAGGCCCGTCCAGGAGACCGGTGAGTGCGTCCATACACGGGAGCGTAGACGCACAGACATGAAAGCGAGCCTCTCGGCTATGGCTCGTCTTGCCATCGTCGGTTTCACTTGACGGCATGACAGAGCAGAAGCAAGAGAAGACGACGTTGATCGTCGGTGGCACAGGCAAGACCGGCCGCCGCGTAGCAGAGCGGCTGACGGCGCGCGGCCTACCGGTGCGCGTCGGCTCCCGCTCCGGCGAGCCACCGTTCGACTGGAACGACCGCGCCACCTGGGCGCCGGCGTTGCGCGGCATGGATGCGGCGTACGTGACGTACTACCCGGACCTGGCGGTCCCGGGGTCTGCCGACACTGTCGGTGCGTTCGCCGACCTGGCGGTGGACCGAGGTGTCCGGCGGCTGGTCCTGCTGTCCGGCCGCGGCGAGGCGGAGGCCCAACGGGCCGAGCAACGGGTCCAGGAATCGGGAGCGGACTGGACGATTCTGCGGTCGAGCTGGTTCAGCCAGAACTTCAGCGAGAGCTTTTTCCTGGACTATGTGCTCGCTGGTGTGATCGCGGTCCCGGCGGGGAACGTGGGGGAGCCGTTCACCGACGTCGACGACATCGCGGATGCCGCAGTCGCAGCGCTGACCGCGGACGGTCACGCGGGTCAGCTCTACGAACTGACCGGCCCTCGTCTGCTGACCTTCGCCGAGGCCGCCGGGGAGATCTCCGCGGCGACCGGCCGAGACATCCCCTATGTACCGGTCCCGATGGAGCAGTTCACCACCGGGCTCGCAGAGTACGGAGTACCGGACGACGTGGTGGACCTGCTGGCCTATCTGTTCACCGAGGTGCTGGACGGCCGCAACGCGCACGTGACCGACGGCGTACAGCGCGCTCTCGGCCGGCGACCCCGCGACTTCGCCGACTACGCGCGTGACACCGCCGCCACCGGCGTCTGGACCGTGGACGGAGCGGCAGCGGCTGGGCGCACTCCCGCGGAGCGTGCAGGTGTTTGAGGCGTTCCGGTCTGTCTTGCTGGTCGCGGCGACGGTGACCATGGGGCTGATGGCGGGCCTGTTCTGTGCCTTCGCCTACTCGGTCATGCCCGGGCTTGGCCAGACAGGCGCCCGCACGTTCGTCGACGCGATGCAGCGGATCAACGTGGCGATCCTCAACGGATGGTTCTTCATCATCTTCCTCGGAGCGCTGGTGTTCACCGTGCTGGCCGGGGTGCTCCATCTTCGCGACGACGGGCGGGCCGTCCTGCCCTGGATCGTGGCTGCGTTCGTCCTCTACGTGGCGGTGCTCGTCATCACCGGCCGCATCAACGTGCCACTCAACAATGAGCTGCTGGCCGCCGGAGAGCCCGACCGGATCACCGATCTTGCCGCAGTGCGCGAGCGCTTTGAGGCGACATGGGTACGTTGGAACATCGCCCGAGCGGTGGCGTCAACGGCCGCGTTTGGCTGCCTCTCCTGGGCCCTGGTGCTTCACGGGCGCATCACGTAACGCCGGGAGGAGCGGAGGATGCGGGATTCGAACCCGCGAGGGGTTGCCCCCAACACGCTTTCCAAGCGTGCGCCCTAGGCCACTAGGCGAATCCTCCGCCCAGAGGGTAACGGAGCGCGAGGGGCTGACCGAAATCCGCCCGCCAGGTCGCGTCAGGGGAGGCACGGCAGGAACGACGATCTCGTTGCGAGAGATATGTCCGGGTTCGTCGGGCGAGCCGCGTCGTCGTTCCTTCCGTCCTCCCGTGGGCACGACCGTTGGGCCGCCAACGTCGCGGCCCCCGTACACTGGGCAGCCGACCCCTCGCGCGGCGGCATCCCGCTGAACTCCCCCAGGGCCGGAAGGCAGCAAGGGCAGGCGGGCTCTACCGGGTGCGCGAGGGGTCCCCTCTGGCCTGGCCCGGGGGTGGAGTCCGCTGTCGCCGCCCGGGGCTAGGGTTCGAGGGGTGTCCTCGCTCGCGTTATACCGCACCTACCGCCCCGGCCGATTCGCCGAGGTGGTGGGGCAGGAGCATGTCACCGGACCGTTGACGCGGGCGCTCGCGAGCGACCGGGTGCACCACGCCTACCTGTTCTCGGGCCCGCGGGGGTGTGGCAAGACCTCGAGCGCGCGGATCCTGGCCCGTTCGCTCAACTGTGAGCAGGGGCCGACGTCCGAGCCCTGCGGGGTGTGCCAGTCCTGTGTCGAGCTTGCGCCCAACGGGCCGGGGAGCATAGACGTCGTCGAGCTCGACGCGGCGACCCACGGCCTCGTCGACGACGCTCGGGACCTTCGCGAGAAGGCCCACTTCACGCCGATCTCGGCTCGGTTCAAGATCTACATCATCGACGAGGCCCATCAGCTGGGCCCGGGTGCGGCCAACGCGCTGCTCAAGCTCATCGAGGAGCCTCCTCCTCACCTGAAGTTCATCTTCGCCACCACCGCGCCCGACAAGATCCTCGGCACCATCCGCTCTCGCACCCATCACTACCCGTTCCGGCTGATCCCGGCTCGCACGCTGCAGCAGAACCTCGCCTTCATCTGCGAGCAGGAGGAGGTCGCGATCGAGCCGGCCGCGCTCGCGCTGGTCGCCCGCGCCGGCGCCGGTTCCGCGCGCGACGCGCAGTCAGTGCTCGGCCAGCTCATCGCCGGTTCCGGGGATGACGGTGTCACGTACGACCTCGCGATCTCGCTGCTCGGTTTCACCGACTCCGCGCTGCTCGACGAGGTCGTCGATGCGATCGCGGCCGGCGACGGCCCAGCCGTGTTCGGCGCCCTGGACCGGGTCATGGACTCCGGTCACGATCCGCGCCGCTTCCTCACCGATCTCCTGGAACGCTTCCGCGATCTGGTCGTCGTCCGAGCGGTGCCCGACGCCGCTACGAGCGGCCTGATCGAGGCGCCGGACGACGAGGCCGCCCGCATGACGACCCAGGCCAGCCGGTTCGGGCCCTCCGATCTGGTGCGGTTGGCCGACGTGGTCGACGAAGGCATCACCGCGATGAAGGGCGCGACGCCAACCCGGCTCCAGCTCGAGCTCGTCTGCGCGCGGTTGCTCCTTCCGGGAGCGGACGACTCGGTGGCCGGCGTCCAGGCGCGACTCGACCGGCTCGAGCGTCGGCTGGCATTTGACGGAGCGGCCGTGCGCCGTCCCGATTCGACGGGTCGCGGCGGACCCGAGCCGGCCGCGCCTGCCTCTGTGGACGCTGCCCTGCCTGGGGCGGTGCGTGTCCCCGATCAGCACTCCGGGCCCGACCCGGAGTCCGACGACTCGGTTCAACCAGCCACGTCGCCCGGTCATGACGCAGAGCCGGGAGCCAGTGTCGCCCCCGATCACGCGGCGCACGTCGAACCCGCTCCGGGCTCGCGAACAGGAGCCTCCGGTGTGGTCGACGTCCGGCGGCTCTGGCCCGAGGTACTCGTGCGGCTCCGCGAGATCAAGCGCACGCCGTGGAGCCTGATATCGCAGGAGGCGGCTGTTGTCGACGTGGCCGATGGCGTGCTCACGCTCGCTTTCCGCCAGCCATCGCTGCGAGACACGTTCGTCCGGCGCGGCGACTTCCAGGACAACCTGCGCCAGGCGATCAGTGACGTTCTCGGCGTCGACCTCGAGGTCGACGCGATCGTCGACCCCTCGGCGGCACCGACGAAGGGCACCGACGTGGCCGCCACCGGGGCGGTCCCGCCTTCTTCTCCCAGTGTCGGCCGGAGCGCACCGGCGGAATCGGGGCAGGGTACGACTGCCAACGCGAGCCGGCCCGATCCAGCTCGACGTGCGGCAGAGGGCAGCACCGACGCCGACGAAGGCGGGGGGGCGGTCCCGGGCCAGGCGGACGCGACGGCGAACACGTCGACCACCACCTCGAGCGGCAGGCCCGTGGCGTCTGCCGAGTCGGCCAAGCGGGCTCGACGCGGCGGAGGAACCACGGCCAGGGAGCACGGGGCCCGCCCCAGGGATCGCGGTGTCGCGGGCTCGGCTGAGGGCGCGCAGCCCGATGATCCCGACCACGACGACTCAGGTCTGTCGGAGCGTGAGCTCCTCGAACGGGCCTTGGGTGCCCGCGTGATCGAGGAGATCGACCACACCTGAGGTCGAGGTTGCTCGAGGTCGCCGACGCACGGCTGGCCTCCGGGGCCTTGCCACCCCACGACTGCGGCAGCGTTAGGCTCGTACGGCCAGGTGAGTCCGATCTCGGGGGAGGGCACAGATTGTTTCCGTCCGGTCCGGAGGGCTTCGACGTCCAGCAGCTGCTCCAGCAGGCGCAGCGGATGCAGGAGCAGCTGATGTCGGCACAGCAGAGCCTCGCCGAGAGGGAGGTCACCGGCAGCGCCGGCGGCGGGCTCGTTCGCGCGACGGTCACCGGGGCAGGTGAGCTCGTCTCACTGGACATCGACCCGTCGGTCGTCGATCCGGGCGACGTCGAGACGCTCTCCGATCTCGTTGTCGCCGCCGTCCGCGACGCCAATGCCCAGGTGCAGCGGCTGGCGGCCGAGCAGATGGGCCCGCTCGGACAGGGGCTGGGCGGCCTGCTCGGCGGCGAACCCGACGAACCTGGCGAACCCGGCCAAACCGGCGGCCCTCCGAGCACGCCGCCGCTTCCCGGTTCCTGACTCAGGGCCGACGGCATGTACGAGGGAGTGGTCCAGAGCCTCATCGACGAGCTCGGCCGGCTACCGGGCGTGGGCCCCAAGAGCGCTCAGCGCATCGCGTTTCACGTGTTGGCCGCCGACCCGGTCGACGTTCGCCGGCTGGCCGACGCGCTGTATGAGGTCAAGGACAAGGTGCGGTTCTGTTCCACCTGCGGCAACGTCGCCGAGGAGGACCAGTGCCGCATCTGCCGGGACCCCCGGCGGGACACAGCCCTACTCTGCGTGGTCGAGGAGCCCAAGGACGTCGTGGCGATCGAGCGGACCCGCGAGTTCCGGGGGCGCTACCACGTCCTCGGCGGCGCGATCAGCCCGATCGAGGGGATCGGCCCGGACGACCTGCGAGTGCGGGAGCTCATGACCAGGCTTGCCGACGGGACAGTGACCGAGCTGATCCTCGCGACCGACCCGAACCTCGAGGGCGAGGCGACCGCAACCTACCTGGCCAGACTGATCAAGCCGATGGGGTTGCGCGTGACCCGGTTGGCCAGTGGACTTCCGGTAGGAGGCGATCTCGAGTACGCCGACGAGGTCACGCTGGGTCGCGCGTTCGAGGGGCGGAGGTTGCTCGATGTCTGAGCCGGGCACCGCCGAGGACTACGTCGAGTTCACTGCCGAGATCGCCGACCAGGTCGAGAGCTTCCTGGTAGCGCTGCGTGAGATCGCGCGCGGCGACGACCCGGGCAGCACGCTGTCTCTGTTGCTCCTCGAGGTCAGCCAACTGGCACTCGCCGGCGGGCGGCTCGGCGCGATCAGCGATGTTGTGCCCGACGAGCGCTTCGAACCGGACCCCGGGCCCGACTCCGACGTCGAGGAGCTGCGGGAACGGCTCGCCGAGCTACTGGAGCCGGTCGACGACTACGTCGAGATCATCGACCCGATGGACCCGGCCCGGGGAGCCGATGGCTTCCTGCTGTCAGACGACCTCGCGAGCATCGCGTCGGACCTCTTGCACGGGTTGACGCACTACCGTGACGGTCGCACCGTCGAGGCGCTGTGGTGGTGGCAGTTCTCGTACCTGTCGTCCTGGGGGGCAACGTGCGGGGCGACGCTCCGTGCGTTGCACTCGCTGATCGCGCACACCCGGCTCGATCACCACACGGACCCGACGATGGACGCCGAGGACGAGCTGCTCGCCGAGACCGTCGCCGAGGTCGTCGAGCGCTGACGGCACGCCGTCGCGCCAGCGCTCACGCCACGCGGATGGCCTTGGGCAGCTTCGCATACGGCGTCCTGAGCCGGCGCGTGGTCAACGCCAGCGCGCCGACGCCGAGCGCGAGGTTGGCCGCGAGCCCGTACGGCCACACCGCCTTGTCGGTCGCCGTGTAAACGACCTGGTCGCCTTCGACGGTGATCTCCTCACGTGTCGACCGCGCCGCGCGACCGATCTCGCCGAGCAGGTCGAGCTGGATGCCGAGATCGGATGGCTCGGCGGGACGGGGCGCAGCGTCCGCAACGATGATGAACGGGTTGGGAGCGAGCAGCCACCACACCCGGTCCGGCCGGCTCTGCGTGGTCTCGGACGCCTGGCCGCCGGGCTGCCCCACGGTCACGGTCTGCTGGGTCACCGCAAGGGCGAGCGTGAACGTGATCAGGGTTCCAATGGTCAAGGCGAACACGACGACGTACGAGAGCACGGCGGACGTGGTGCTACGCGCGAGCAGCGAGGACAGGCACTGGGCGATTGCGCAGATCACGCCCAGGAGCAGCGCAGTGACGCCCAGGCACACCGCGACTCGTGTGACCGAGACCCCTCCCTCTGCCACACACCACGCGACGAGCGGCAGCGACACGACCAGGAAGACCACTGAGACGCCCCACGCGGCGATCAGCTTGCCGGTCGCGATCTCGGCCGGCGTCAGCAGTGTGGTCTGCAACGTCGCGAGCACGCCGCGCTCGCGGTCGCCATTGACCGACTGCGCTGTCAGCGCGGGGACGACGAGCAGCGCGAGCCCGAGCATGAACAGCATCAGCCCGCCGAACATGTCGGCGCCCGGCTCCCTCAGGCCGGCCTCGACGAGCGCCCAGCGCAGGAAGACCGTCAGAACGAGAAGTGTGGCGAACCAGGCGCCGAGCAGCCACCGCCACCGGCCGGCTCGCAGGCGCAGCCGGAACTCGTGCAGCGCCATGGTTCGTACGCCCTCGAGGGTCACCGCCGGTCCTCCGTCATGGCCAGGTATGCAGCCTCCAAGGTGCTACCCGAGGGCGCCAACGTGACCACCGGCACTCCGTCGCGCACCAGGGCGGTCAGCAACTCCGCGGCCGCCTCGTCGTCGGGCAACAACACCTCGATGCCGGACCGTTCTGCCGGTCCGTGCTCGACCCGGCGCCGGTCGAGCGAGGTCAACAGCGCGTCGGCGTCGAGAGCGCGCAGGCGCCACGGTCTGCGTTCGGCCCGGGGTAGCTCGGCCAGCGCCTGCGCCGACACGCTGCGGCCGCGGTCGACGAAGACCACGCGGTCGGCGGTGGACTCGAGCTCGGCGAGGACGTGGCTCGACACCAGGACGGCCTTGCCGTCGGCCGCGAGGCGGCGCAGCAGACCGCGCAGCTCGATGCGGCTCCGCGGGTCGAGTCCTGCCGCCGGCTCGTCGAGAAGAAGCACGGACGGGTCGTGCACGAGTGCCCGAGCCAGACCCAGCCGCTGCTTCTGGCCGCGCGAGAGCACGTGGACCGGACGGTCGAGGTATTCGGAGAGATGGACGAGGGCCAGCAGCTCGCTGGCCCGGTCGGCGCGACGGCCGGCCGGGATGCGATAGGCGGCGGCCGCGAACTCCAATGCCTCGCGGGCGGTGAGCGTGTCGTACGTGCCGAAGGTGTCGGGCATCCAGCCGGTCCTGGCCCGCACGGCGATTGGGTCGGCGACCGGGTCGTGCCCGGCGACGCTGATCCGGCCTTGATCCGGCTTGAGCAGTGTGGCGAGGACGAGGAGCAGCGTGGTCTTGCCGGCTCCGTTGGGACCGACGAGCGCCGTCACCTCGCCCGGCGGCACGACGAGGTCGATGTCGGCGACAGCCACGATCTCGCCGAACGTGCGGCGGACACCGGAGGCCTCGACGCCGGCGGGCGGTTCGGTGATGATCATGGCGCTCCTCGGCCGTTGGTGCGCGAAAGCGTAGCGCCCTATCCCGACAAACCTGACATGACGCCGCAAGGCTCCGAACCACGCCCGCGGGCGGCTGCCGGCCGTCCCGCGATGCGGACCGGGGCGGGCGGCGTCGGACCGTCGCCTAGACTCGCCAGGCACCGTTGTAAGCGCCGGACACCCGCTGGAGGGAGGAGCGCCGCGTGGGCTTGATCGTCCAGAAGTATGGGGGCTCCTCGGTCTCCGATGCCGCCGCCGTCAAGCGGGTCGCACAGCGGATCGTCGCCACCACGAAGGCCGGCCACGAGGTCGTAGTGGTCGTGTCCGCGATGGGTGACACGACCGACGAGCTGCTCGAGCTGGCCGGACAGGTCTCGCCGCTCCCCGCGGGCCGCGAGCTCGACATGCTGCTCACGGCGGGCGAGCGGATCTCGATGGCACTGCTGGCGATGGCCATCGGCGACCTCGGTCACGAGGCCCGCTCGTTCACCGGCAGCCAGGCCGGCGTCATCACCACGTCCGCACACGGACGGGCCCGGATAATCGACGTCACGCCGGGTCGGATCCGGCAGGCTCTCGACGAGGGTGCCGTCGCGATCGTGGCCGGCTTCCAGGGCGTCAGCCAGGACAGCAAGGACGTCACGACGCTAGGTCGCGGCGGCTCGGACACGACGGCAGTAGCCCTCGCCGCTTCCCTCGACGCCGACGTCTGCGAGATCTATACGGACGTCGACGGCATCTTCACCGCCGACCCACGCATCGTGCCGACCGCACGACGGATCCCGCACATCACCTACGAGGAGATGCTGGAGATGGCGGCCTGCGGCGCGAAGATCCTGCACCTGCGGTGCGTGGAATACGCGCGACGGTACGCCCTGCCGATCCACGTCCGGTCGAGCTTCTCCACGCTGGACGGCACCTGGGTTTCAGACCAGCCGGACGCCACTTCTCTGAATGGGGGCGACGAGCCCGACATGGAACAGCCGATCATCTCCGGTGTGGCCCACGACCGCAGCGAAGCCAAGATCACGATTGTCGGCGTGCCCGACAAGGTCGGTGAGGCCGCGGCGATCTTCCACGCGGTCGCCGACGCCGAGACCAACATCGACATGATCGTCCAGAACGTCTCGGCCGCGGCCACGAACCGCACGGACATCTCGTTCACGTTGCCCAAGGCCGACGGCCGCAAGGCGATGGAGGCCCTCGACGCCGTCCGGGCCCGGGTGGGGTTCGAATCGCTGCTGTACGACGACGGTGTCGGCAAGGTCTCGCTGATCGGCGCCGGGATGCGCAGCCACCCTGGCGTCAGCGCGCGTTTCTTCGCCGCCCTCGCGTCGGCGGGCGTCAACATCGAGATGATCTCCACCTCGGAGATCCGGATCTCGGTGATCGTCCGCGGCGACGATGTCGACCTGGCAGTGGCAGCCGTCCATGCCGCGTTCGACCTGGACGCGGCGCAGGTGGAGGCAGTCGTGTACGGAGGGACTGGGCGATGAGCGGCGCGACCGGGACCAAGCCGACGCTTGCCGTGGTCGGGGCGACCGGTGCCGTGGGCACGGTGATGCGCGACGTGCTCTCCACCCGCGAGGACGTCTGGGGCGAGATCAGGCTCGTGGCGTCGCCGCGATCGGCCGGGCGGAGGCTGCCGATCCGTGGCGAGGAAGCCGAGGTCGTCGCAATCTCGGCGGAGGTCTTCGACGGCGTCGACGTCGCGATGTTCGACGTTCCGGACGAGGTCTCGACCCATTGGGCACCGATCGCCGCAGAGCGGGGCGCCGTCGCCGTCGACAATTCCGGCGCGTTCCGGATGGACCCCGATGTACCGCTGGTCGTACCAGAGGTCAACGCGCGCGCTGTGCGCAACCGGCGCAAGGGGATCATCGCCAGCCCCAACTGCACGACGCTGTCGATGATCGTCGCGCTGGGCGCGCTGCACGCGGAGCTGGGACTCACCGAACTGGTCGTGGCGTCGTACCAGGCGGCCTCGGGCGTGGGGCAGTCGGGCATCGACACCCTGCACGACCAGATCCAGAAGGTCGCCGGCAACCGGGAGCTGGGGACTCAACCCGGAGACGTGCGCCGCGTGATCGGTGACGACCTCGGGCCCTTCTCTGCGCCACTCGCGCTCAACGTCGTGCCCTGGGCCGGCTCACTGAAGGACGACGGGTGGAGCTCGGAGGAGCTCAAGGTCCGCAACGAGTCGCGCAAGATCCTCAACCTGCCCGAGTTGCGCGTCACAGCAACCTGTGTGCGGGTGCCAGTGGTCACCACCCACTCGGTGGTCGTGCACGCCATCTTCCAGCGCGAGGTCACGGCCGACGGCGCGTGGGAGATCCTCCGCAACGCTCCGGGCGTCGTCCTCTACGACGACCCGGCTCGCGGCGAGTTCCCCACGCCCGCAGACGTGGTCGGCACCGACCCGACCTGGGTGGGCCGGGTGCGGCGCTCGCTCGACGATCCGAACGCGCTCGACCTGTTCCTCTGCGGCGACAACCTCCGCAAAGGCGCTGCTCTCAACACCGCGCAGATCGCCGAGCTCGTCGCCCGCGAGTTGACCGGCAAGCCCGCGGCTGAGCGGTGATCGAAGGCTGTCTGCCGGGCCGGGAGCCCCTGGAGGAGAGCCTTGGCTCACCCCATCAGCCGAGCTTTCACCGCAGCCGCCACCGCGGCGCCGTCGGCGCGGTTCACCACTCGTGGCTGGAGCGCCTTCATCACCTTGCCCATGTCGCGCGGCGACTCGGCACCGGTCTCGTCGACCGCGGCGTCGACCAGCGATTCCAGCTCGCCGTCGGTTAGCGGTGCCGGCAGGTATTCGGCGACCACGCCCGCCTCGGCCTCCTCGCGCTCGGCCCGGTCGGTCCGGCCCGCCTCGCGGAAGGCGTCGGCCGCTTCACGGCGCTTCTTCGCCTCCTTCGTCAGCACCGCCAGGACGTCGTCATCGCTGAGCTCCCTCGCCTCGGTGCCGGCGACCTCAGCAGTGGTCACAGCGGTGAGGACCATGCGGATGGTCGCCGTGCGAAGCTCGTCGCGCGCACGCATCGAGGCCGTGAGATCGGTTCGGAGGCGTTCCTTCAGCTCGGCCATGGCCACAGTCTTGCAGCGGGTGGGCGGTTCGGCGCACCGGTTTGACGCGGTCACCGGTCCGACGATTCGAAGCGTGGAGCGGGCGTATGGCAGCCTTGGCCGGTGCCGCTCATGCCTACGTCGACGCCCGCGCGAATCGCACTCGGCCTGACCGCGACCGCGGTGGGCTGTGTCGTGTACGCGGCCGGGTACGAGGTCCGGTCCTTCCGGTTGCGGCGTGTCGACGTGCCCGTGCTGCCGCCTGGGAGCCGCCCGCTCCGCGTGCTGCACGTGTCCGACCTGCACCTGACGCCGGGCCAGGAGCGAAAGAAGGTATGGGTGCGTCGCCTGGCCGCGCTCGAGCCGGATCTGGTCGTCAACACCGGAGACAACCTCGCCCACCGGGAGGCCGTCCCGGCCGTGGTCGACGCGCTCGGGCCGCTCCTCGAACGCCCCGGCGCCTTCGTCTTCGGATCCAACGACTACTACTCACCGCAGGCCAAGAACCCGGCCCGCTACCTGCTGGGCCCGGACCGCGGCCGCCGATTCCACGGTCGCGACCTGCCGTGGAAGGAGCTGCGCGACGAGTTCGCCGACGCAGGCTGGCTGGACCTCACCAATGCTCGCGGATCGCTGGTCGTCGACGGACGGACGCTCGCATTCGCCGGTGTCGACGACCCGCATCTGCGGCTGGACCGGTATGCCCACGTGGCCGGCCGGGCCGCGGACGCCGACCTGGCCATCGGCGTCGCTCACGCGCCCTATCGGCGCATCCTCGACGCGATGACGGCCGACGGCTACCAGCTCCTGCTCGCCGGGCACACGCATGGCGGGCAGCTGTGCGTGCCCGGTTGGGGCGCGCTCGTGACGAACTGCGACCTGGAGCCGGCTCGCGCGAGAGGGGTGTCGCGGCACCCGGTCGACGGTCGCTCCGACCCGCCGTGGCTCCACGTCTCAGCCGGGTTGGGGACCTCGCCGTACGCCCCGGTGCGCTTCGCCTGCCCACCGGAAGCGACGCTGCTGACCCTCACCGCGTCGTGACGGCGCTCATCCCGACCCGGACCGAGACGTCTCGCCTGGTGCTGCGAACCTGGCGGCCCGATGACCGCGCAGCGATGGCGGAGATCAACGCCGATCCGGAGGTCGTCCGATACGTGGCCCGAGAGCCCGTCACACGGGAGCGGAGTGACGCCCTGCTGGACCGCATCGAGCGATCGTGGGCCGAGCGCGGTTACGGCCTCTACGCGGTCGAGTCCGGCGTATCAGGAGATCTACTCGGGTTCTGCGGGCTGTCACATCACCGTGCGTTGCCCGACGAGGTCGAGGTGGGCTGGCGGCTCGCACGGAGCGCGTGGGGTCAAGGGTTCGCGACCGAAGCCGCACTGGTCTGCCGGGACCTCGCCTTCGACGTGCTTGGCCGCGAACGGCTGGTCTCGATCACCGTCGAGGAGAATCGCCGATCCTGGCGGATCATGGAGAAGCTGGGCATGCGGCGCTGGCGGACCATGCCATTCGAGGAATGGGACCTGTCGGTGTGGGCGATGGCAGCGGACGAGCGACAGATCGGCGGCTTGCGAGGCTGACCGGCGCACCGCTCCGGGCGAATTTCAGACGTGGTCGTGAGCTCGGATATGCTGTGCCGGCAACTTCGGGGTGTGGCGCAGCTTGGTAGCGCGCTTCGTTCGGGACGAAGAGGTCGTGGGTTCAAATCCCGCCACCCCGACCCATCATTAGTGCAGATCAGGAGCCCATTTCGTACTGCAACGGCATGGCGCCGTAGAAGCTGCCGGTTCCGTTGCCGCGGCGGCGGAAATGCCGAAGTCGACCACGAGCTTCCCTACCCGGCCGTGGCGGTGTGGCCGTTCGACCTCTTGGCCGACGTGTCTCCTGCTGGCAGGCCACCGGCCCACCGGTGCGATGCCCAAGCAGACAGTGCGAGTTCGATTCTCGTCACGCGCTCCACATGGGCACGCAGCTCATCGGGCCTCGACCCTTCCAAGAGATCATCCCTGCTAGGGCGCCACGTTCACCGTTCGAGGGCGAGTGACCGCTCGACTCGGCTGAGTTGATCGTGCAGCGCCGGTGAGGGCACGGTACCGGTCTGCTGCCTGAGGGCGCGGGCGTCGTCAAGGTGTAGGCCAGCCCGCTGTAAGTCACCTCGGTCGTGGTCGAGCACCGCCATCGCCTCCAGCACGGATGCCGTACCGCCGAGATGTCGTAGGCGCCGGGACACGTCGAGAGCCTGCTGAAGCAGCGTCTCTGTCCGTTCGTGATCGCCGGCCAAGACAGCGAGTTGAGCCGCCATGGTACCGGCCGAGGCGAGCCCCTCCTGATAGCCAATGCTCCGGTATGCCGCGAGGCTCCGCGACGCCAACGCAGCCGCCTGCGTGGTGCGACCCATCGCGAACGCCGCATGCGCTCGGTAATCCAGGGTGCTCCCCAACACCATCGGTTCGCCGATCTCCTCCGCTAGGGCTTCAGCCTCCTGAAGCAACCCCTCGCCGGCCTGGTGGTCTCCGGTCGCGTGGGCGGACCTACCGGCCAGTGCCGTGATGAGGGCAAGCGTCCACGGCTGGCCGCAATTGCGTGCATTACCCACGGCGGCGAGGTGGTGCTCACCAGCGGCGGCGTAGTCGCCCCGTGCCCAGGCCGCCATCCCGAGCAGGTTCTGGGCCAGAGCCATAAGCTCCAGGTCCTGCAGGGCCGTCGCGGCGTCGAGCTGACGGCATGCATAGTCGACAGCCATGGCCGCATCGCCCTGGGCGAGGGCCGTCGAAGCCAGAATCCGCAGCAGGCGAGCCCGGACATGAGGGTCAGTCTCGGTGCTGAGGACAGCATTCGCCCATGATCGGAGCTCCGAGAGTTGGCCGTCGAGAAACCAAGGCCAGTACATGTCGGCAACGAGGCGACCCGCGGATGCCGAGCGCTCGGAGATGGCGTACGTGGCCGCCCTTCGCAGATCTTCCGCGCAGGCGCGAGCGACTGCGGCCCACGCCGTCGCTTCCGCTGTCCGGATCCGGCCGTTGATTCGTGCCGCCAGACTCACGTGGTACTCGACGTGGCGCCGCCGCGACCTGTCACGCATTGTCGGTGTCGCCCTCTCTTGGGCGAAATGTCGCACCGGGTCGAGGAAGCGGTAGCGAGCCTGTCCGACCAGGTCGACATCCCGCGTGAGCAGCGAGCGCCCAAGCAGGTGGTCGACCGCGTCCGACGCGTCGTCGCCCACAACTGCGCTGGCTGCCGCGCGGTCAAAGGATCCTGCGAACACCGACAGAGCGGCGAAAGCCTCCCGATCTCGTACTTCAAGTAGGTCGTAGCTCCAGCCGATTACAGCCCGCATTGTTCGATGCCTCGGGTCACCCGCGAGCGGGTCACCAGCGAGCGCGTCGAGCGGCTGCCCCAGACCATCGACGAGCTGCTCCAGCGATAGAGAGACGATCCTGGCCGCAGCCAACTCGAGCGCCAGCGGAAGTCCCTCCAGCTTGCCTACGATGGCCCGCACCCGGTCCGTGTCGAGTTCGGCCGCCGGGTTCGCCGCCCGGGCACGTGATGTGAACACTTCGGCGCCCGCGGTCTCGTCGAGCCCGCCCAGCTGAACGATCTGCTCGCCGGGAGCCCGCAGTGGCTGGCGGGTGGTTGTAAGGATCCGCAGGTCCGGACAGCGCGATAGTAGGCGGGTCGCCAGCCCCGCCACCGCCTCAACGACGTGCTCGCAGGTGTCGAGGACAAGCATGCCTCGGCGCCGGGACAGGTAGTCGCATGTGAGATCGACCTCATGCCCGGGGGACTCGGCCAACTGAAGCGCTCGAGCCACACTCGTAGGGACATCGCTGCTGGCCAGGACGGGGGCGAGCTCCACAAACCACACCGCGTTATCGCGTGGGGGTGACGCAGCGGCGACCTCGACCGCGAGTCGGGTCTTGCCAATCCCGCCCGGTCCGGTCAGCGTCACGAGTCGAGCCATCGTCAACGCTGACCGCAGCGTGGCAAGGTCACGGTCGCGACCAACCAGCGGC
Source organism: uncultured Actinomycetota bacterium (assembly GCA_963801065.1). GTDB lineage: Bacteria > Actinomycetota > Actinomycetes > Jiangellales > Jiangellaceae > CAWDDG01. Next base: position 60,443 of record CAWDDG010000001.1, read on the forward strand.
GTCACCGGCACCGGCGGAGCCGCCGCGGAGCGGGTGGGCGCGGCTGACAAGGAGGAGTCCTGCGCCAGTACCGCCGCCTCGATCGCACGCAACTCGGGTCCCGGTTCCAGCCCTACCTCGTGAGCGAGATAGCGGCGAGCTTGCGCGTACGCCGCGAGCGCGTCAGCTTGCCGGCCAGCAGCGTAGAGAGCTCTTACCAGTAGAACGCGCAACCGCTCTCGTAGAGGGTGCTCTTCGACGAGCGCCGCGAGCTCAGCAAGCACCGCGGATGCCATGTCCGCATCGACCTCCTGGGCCAAGCGGGCCTCCATGGCGGAGAGGCGCATCTCTTCCAGTCGCGCTGCGTTTGCCCGCGCCCAAGGCTGTTCGACCCATTCCTCAAGGGCCGCTCCGTGCCACAGTGCCAGCGCCTCTTCATATCTGCGGGCGCGGACCAGATCCTCGAAGCGCTCCGCATCAACAGACTCCCGCCCGACGTCGAGCCGGTATCCTCCCGGGACCGTCGTGACCTCCTGGGCGCCGAGGCGCCGGCGCAGGTCCCGTATGTAACCCTGGACCAGGTTGGGAGCAGAGCGGGGCGGTATGTCGCCCCACAGGGTGTCTGCGATCCGGTCAACGCTGACGGAGCGACCACGGTTCACCAGCAGCAGAGCCAGCAAGGTCCGCAACTTGGGTGCGGACAGCTGCACTTCGGCGCCGTTCTTGTCGAGCACTCGGATGTGGCCGAGCACTTCGTACTCCACATCCGAAGCGTACGGATGCCGGCTGCTCCAGCGAGACTCCAGCGCGGGTCCAGGAGCTGCGGTCAGGCTGATGTTGCCACCACCAAGGAGGAAACCATGGTCATTCACATCGTCCGGTTCCGGTCAGCGCTGTCGGCCGAGCGCATAGCAGAGCTCTTCCATGTCCGGGCACCCGAGTACCGCGCCATCCCCGGGCTATTGCAGAAGTACTATCTCCGCTTCCGGAGCGGTGAGTACGGCGGCGTCTACATTTGGGATTCCGCCGCGTCGATGGAGCGGTTCATGACCGGCTCGCTAGCTCGCTCGATCTGCGACGTCTACCGCGTAGAGGAGTCGGTGCGTGAGGTCGCCGACGTCGTCCTCGCGCTGCGAGGCGAGAACTCGACTGCCTTGTCGACCTGATCGGTGATCCGACCCGCTTCCAGAGGGCCTGCCATGACCGCCGCCATCGCCACCCGACCGACGATCGACTACGGGCACGTGGAGCTGCTGCCGGTGCACTTCGACGACCTCGACCCGTTGGGGATGGTCCACAACGCCCGTTACGCGCTACTGATCGAGCGCGCGTTGGCCACGTTCTGGAGACAGCACGGCCACACCTTCCGTGAAGGAAGGCCCGCCACGCCAGACGCTTTCAACGTCGTCAAGGAGTTCAGCATCGGTTACCGCGCCCCGATCCGCGGGACGGTCGACGTCTTCGTTCACTTCTGGCTCGAGCACATGGGTAGGTCCTGTGGGGTGGTTGGCTTCCGTGTTCTCTCTTCCGACGGCGCGACCGTCTTCGCCGAGGGTCGCCGGGTCGTGATCAAACTCGACCAGGAGACGCTGCGCCCATCGCCGTGGACACCTGAAGCCCGCGCCGCTGCCGAGGGCCTCCTGCGCCCACCCGGGCATGCGCAGAGTCGCCGGCGAACATCCGCCGCTGGCTCAGTTCGACCGAGTGACGCATAGACAAGGGGCAGCGATGGACCGGTTCGATGTCGTGGTGAGCGCAGGCTCGTTGAGATCGGATGGCGCCCACGCAATCCAGCTCCCGCATCGCTGGACCTCGGAGGGTGTGACCGTCGAGGCGACTTTCAGCGGAGCCCACCTGTTGCACCTCGCTGCGGCTGGATGTGTCCTCAACGACATATATCGGGAGGCTGCCACACTCGACATCCAGATCGACGGACTGCGGGTATCGGCTGCCGGAGGCTTCGACACGGAAACGTGGACATCGACCGGCATCACCTACTCGGTCGAACTGAGTTCGCCCGCTTCCCCCCACGACCTTGCCCGGCTGTTGGACCGTGTTGACGACATAGCCGAGATCCCTCGCGCCATCCGGGCTGGAGCCACGGTGCAGAGGCTGACGTGACATCCCATCGATCAAACCCGCTGTCTACCAGAGCGGCGCTGTGGGCTCCGGAAAGTCGTACGCTCATCGGCAGATCCGCGCCCCCGTGCTAGCGGAGCTGGGTGTCCCACTCGCGGCGGTATGACGCTGCGTTCGTGTGTGTGGCTCACTTGCGCGAGGCAGCGATGAGTCACTGGAGCGGCAGGTTCTAGTACGACAGCCGGACTTCGTGATCTTGGGCGTGGCGGCGTGACAAAGGACGGAAACCGCGTGATCATGCCGGGCTTGTGTGGAGCCCAGATGATGTTGCGGTGGCCGCGGGCTACAGCCTAAACCCCGCCCGGTGGCGGGTGCACTTTGACAACCTGATGAGCCGGATCGCGGAGCGGTTCGCGCGGGCGGAACCGCGTCGGCACGCTCGCGATCTCGCGCTCGGGTTGCTGTCCGACCTGCCGATCAAGAACTGCTGGACGCTGTCCGAACCGGTTGGGGACGCGGGCCTGGACGGGATGCAGCACCTGCTGCGCAAGGCGGTGTGGGACGACGACGGGGTGCGCGACGACCTGCGCGACTACGTCGTCGAACACCTCGGTGACGACGACGCGGTCCTCGTCTAAGGCAGCCGTACAACAAGCTCCACGCGCGGACCGCGGGACCGTTTTCGGGACGGGGAACCCGGGCTTCACCAGTCCTGCTGCGGTCCCGCGGCCGGTCACGCCTGGGCCACTGCATTGGTCTCCTGGTTGCTGCCCGCGGGCCGGACGGGTGCTGAGGTCGGGCGGGATCGCGTCAGGTCCGGTGCCCGCCAGTGCGCGACGCCGTCGATGACCCCGGCTAGCAGGCTGTCGGGTACCGCCGTGGCTTGCAGGGTGGTCCGGTAGACCAGAGGCCCGATCAGGTGCGCGGCTGCCAGGTCCGCGTCGGGCGCTTTGTCGAGTTCGCCGGCGTCAACGGCGAGCGCGAACGCGGCGGCGAGCCGCTCGGTGATTGCGGTGATGTGCCGGTGCGGACTGGCGCCGGCGCCGCCCGACCGGGTCTGCTCCATCAGCGCGATGGCGAGCGATGCGACCGCCGGGAGGGCGAGCTCGTCAGCGAGCTGGCGCAGCTCGGCGTGCAGCCAGGACCGCAGGGGCAGGGCGGGGGTGGCGAAGAATGGCAGCTCGGCTGAGAAGAGCACGTCGCGGAGCAGGTCCTCCGGGGCCGCCCAGTGCCGGTAGACCGTGGCCCTGCCGACGCCGGCCTGCTGGGCCACCCTCTGATGGGTGATGGCGCCCGGTCCTTCCCGCGCGAGCAGGTCAAAGGCGGCGGCAAGGATCGCCTCACGGCTTCGGGCGGCGCGCGGATCAGTGGCTGGCGATGTCATCCTCCTAGTCTATGAGACAACTTGACTCATAGTCGAGGAGGTGGCACAGTGGCTTTGTGAGACAACATGTCTCAGAGATCCTGACGAGCGAGGACCTCGGCGGCAGCCCAGGATCCCGCGAACCAGGGAGAGGCCCAGTCATGGCAGCGAAGATCTATATCCGTTGGACGTGGTACCAGCTGGACTGCCCGCCGCGCCTCCCATTCGGGGCGAGGCGGTTCCGGTGAACGTCATCCAAACCCTCGCGGATGAGCTCGTCCAGGTTTTCGATCTGGACACCGGCACGCTCCGTGAGGTCACCCGATCCGAGCTCAAGGAGGGAACACCATGAACGACACGACAGCGACACTAGGCGAGATCACTCGCCACAACGGCATGACCCCGGCTCCGGCCGGTGCACGCGAGACGCGCGGCGCGGCGCGGCGGTGGTGGGTGCTCGCCGTCGCCAGCGTGGCGCAGCTGATGGTGGTGCTGGACGTGACCGTGGTGAACATCGCGGTGCCGTCGGCGCAGCGGGCGCTCGCGTTCTCCGACGCGGACCGCCAGTGGGTGGTGACCGCCTATGCGCTGGCGTTCGGCAGCCTGCTGCTGATCGGCGGGAAGCTGTCCGACCTGTTCGGCCGCAACCGCACCTTCATGGTCGGCCTGGCCGGGTTCGCCGGCGCGTCGGCGCTGGCCGGGGCGGCCGGGAGCTTCGCGGTCCTGGCCGCCGGCCGGGCCGCCCAAGGCGCGTTCGGGGCGCTGCTCGCGCCGGCCGCGCTGGCGATCGTCACCGAGACGTTCGCCAACAGCTCCGCCCGCGGCCGCGCGTTCGCGATCTTCGGCGCGGTCGCCGGGATCGCCGGTGCGATCGGCCTGCTGCTCGGCGGCCTGCTGACCGAGCACCTGAACTGGCGCTGGACGCTGTATGTCAACCTGGCCTTTGCCGCCATCGGGCTGATCGGGGCGGCGGCGTTCCTGCGTGGCGGGGACCGGCCGGCGCACCGGCCCAAGCTCGACCTGCCCGGCACCGCGCTGGTCTCCGCCGGGCTGTTCCTGCTCGTCTTCGGGCTGTCCCGAGCCCAGGTCGGCGGGTGGCACGCCCCCGCCTCCTGGCTGTCCCTGACCGGCGCAGCCGCGCTGCTCGCCGCCTTCGCCGGCTGGCAGTACCGGGCCGCCGCGCCGCTGCTGCCGCTGCGGGTGCTCGCCGATCGCGACCGCGCCGCCTCGATCATCGCGCTGACCCTGGCCAGCGCCGGGATCTACTCGGTGTTCCTGTTCTTGACCTACTACCTGCAGACCGTCCAGGCCTACACCCCGGTCCGCACCGGGCTGGCGTTCCTGCCCATGGTCGCCACCACCATCACCGGCTCGGTTCTCGGCGCGAACGTGCTGCTGACCCGCATCGGGCCGCGCCTGACCCTGCCCCTCGGCATGCTCGTCAGCGCCGCCGGCATGGCCTGGCTGACCCGCCTGACCGTGACCAGCAGCTACCCCGCCGCGGTACTCGGCCCGCTACTGGTCCTCGGCCTCGGCCTCGGCCTGATCTTCGCCCCCGCCATCAGCCTGGGCACCGCCCGGCTGCGCGGCCAGGACACCGGCGTCGGATCCGCGCTGGTCAACACCACCCAGCAAATCGGCGGCGCCGTCGGCATCGCGCTGCTCAGCACGCTGGCGGCCAGCGCCACCACCAGCTACCTGGGCCCCCATGCCGCCCTCACCCCGGCCGTCCTGCAGCGCGCGGCCGTCCACGGCTACGCCACCGCCTACTGGACCGCCACCGCCATCTTCACCGCCGGCGCGCTGCTCACCGCCCTGCTCTACCGCTCCGGACGCCCCGACCCCGCCGACCTCACCAGCACCGTGCCCGCCTGACAACTGCGCGCCCGCAACGGGGACTTCTCATGGCAAAGGGAAGCGAACTCGCGCAGCGGCTCACTCTCGCTCGCGCATCGAGCTCCCTATTCGCGATCGAACAGTCCCTCCGCCGAGAACTGCTTCACAAAGAGGGCCCCGAAAGGTCCACGGCGTTCGAGGATGAAGAGGTACCCGACGAACTGTTGGATGCCTCCGATTCTGCTTCGACGGATGAAGCACAGATCCCTGCAGATGAAATCCGTCGAGTATTGGGTTTGCTAGAGGATATTCCGGGTGATAGCAAACTGGCGGCAACCTTGGGACTGATGCGAGGGCGGCGCGAGCTAGCAGAGTCCATTCTAATTTTCACTGAGTTCCGCGACACTGCCGCATATTTGTCGGACCAAGTTCGGGCAGCCGAGCCGTCGCTCGAAGTGGCGACGTTTACCGGTGCGACTCCGATCCTTGAGCGACACCGAGTAGTGGACTCTATCCGGGATCATGGCGGCCTGCTGATCGCTACGTCCGCGGCCTGCGAGGGCTTCGAACTGGCCGATGCGAAGTTATGTGTTCACTACGACGTGCCGCAGAATCCCCTAGTCATGGCGCAGCGGATTAGTCGCGTGCATCGGTTCGGCCGGCGGGCAGGCAGCGTCCGTCACGTCCTGATCTTTGATGACATCTTGCGGCCCGACTTTGACATTGAGTCCCTCTTCTCTGTGTAGTTGCCGGACTGGTGGACCATCGCGGCCAAGCGATCCTGGGCGCCGTGAAGCGGCGGTAAGACGCACAGCTGAGAACACATGCAGTGCGGGCACGGACGGCGCCAGATGACGAGGTCGTTGTCTTCGAGACCGGTGGGGGCGGTGGCAGTCCCGTTACGCCGAGGCGCTGCCGCACCTGCGCCTGGCCGCCGCCGCAATGTCCGGTGAACCGGAGCACCCGGCCGCGGTGCTGCAGGTCGAGCGGCTGCACGCCGGTTTCAGCCCACTCAGAGCTGGAGCGGCACCCGCTGGTCCGAGCCCGTGCCGTCACCGAAGTCGCGTCCGCGGACGTGGATCTCCCAGGCCGTGACACGGGCCCGGTAAAGCACGAACGACTCATCTCGCAGGGTCTCGGAGGTGTAGGAGAGCTCGTCGTCGACGTCGCGGAACGCCTCGGCGCAGGCGTCCCCGAGCTCATCGTCGGGCACCCGGCCGGCGGTGGCCTCCAGGTAGACGGCCTGGCCGGTGTGCGGGTCGGCACTCGAGTCAAAGATCACCATGCTCACCTCCGGTCGTTGCTCGATGTTCCGCGAGTGGCGTGCGTCGGGCGACGAGAGCCAGTAGGCGACCCGGTGGTCGACCAGCGAGAACCACACCGGCGACACCCGCGGCCGACCGGACGGGTCGACGGTCCCGAGCACCATGAACCTATTGCGGCTGAGCGTCGTGCGCGCCAGCTCTGCGAGATCAGCCATGGCGCCAGTCTGGCTCATGGGGCTGGGACTGATCGTCCAGATTCGCCGCCCACCGGCCGGTGGTCGCTACCGGTGCGCGCCATCATCCAGAGCGGTCACCGGCGCGCTGACCACGACCCTCCTCACGTGACCGGCTCGTGATTCAACGAACGTTAAGAGGCAACGGGCCGTTCGCGGCGGAATGACGCGGCCCGGTGTTGCGCGCGAGCGGATCGCGTCAGATCCGGAGGCCCGGTGCCGACAGCGCCAGAGCGGGTGGGCGTAGCCACCGCCTGTGTGCCAGGGCTGCGCCTCTCCGGCGACATGCCGTGACGATCGCCCGAGTGAATCGTGCAGGTTTGCTGCAGAGCTACGTCCCCTGCTGCAGAATGCGGATGGCGTTGCCGAAGGGATCCCGAACGCCCATGTCAACGCCGTAGAAGTGCTCGGTGGGCTCCTGGGTGAAATCGGTGACACCGCGCTCGCGGAGCGTGTTGTACATAGCGCGTGCGTCGTCCGTGATGAAGACGAGGCCGCTCAGGGCACCTTTGCTGATCAGCTCGCGGAGTCGCTCGGCCGTCGCTTCGTCATGTAGCGGCGGGCCGGGCTGCTCGAGCGAGATCTCGGTCGCCTGATCGCCGGGAGCCCGCACAGTCAGCCAGCGGTAGTCGCCCTGCTGCACGTCATTACCCTTCTCGAGCCCAAGCTTGTTGACGTAGAAGTCGAGCGCCTCCTCCTTGTCGAGGACATAGATGGAAGCGACATTCAGCCTGCTGATCATCGTGTTCTCCTGCGCCGTTCCTGATGAAACGACCCAATCCTACGGAGCGGCAACCGAGGAGGCTTCTCCAAAACTGCTCGACTGTGCTGGCCGCGCAACGCTGCTCCGAGGTCGCAGGGCGGCGAGCTGGACGCAGTGCGGCGCCACGATCGGGCCGTGCCCCACCCGGTAGGCGCTCGGCGTTTCGCCGACAATTCCCCGGAAGGTTCGGCTGAATGTCCCGAGGCTGGTGAAACCGACCGCGAAGCAGACGTCGGTGACGGTGCGGTCAGTCTCACGCAGCAGGAACATCGAGCGCTCAACTCGCCGCCGCTGCAAGTACCGGTGGGGCGTCTCGCCGAAGACGGAGCGGAAGCAGCGGCTGAAGTGGGCCGGCGAGATGTGGGCCACCGCAGCGACCGCTCGCACGTCGAGCGGCTCGGCGTAGGCGCGATCCATCGCGTCTCGGGCGCGGAGCAGGCGTCGGTTGAGATTTTCAACTTCGCGGCTCACCCGCCGACGCTACGCGACACGGTGCCATCGCTCTAGATTCGATCGCGCCGCTGTCGGTAACCGAGCCACATGCGTCGGCGGCCAGGCCCTGACGCCGTTGCCCGCCTCGCGGCGGAATGACGCGGGTGTTGACGCGGCTCGAGCTTCCTGTCAAGTAGCCGATGAGCGTGCGCAGTAGGACTAGGTTTGCCCAGGTCGGGTTAGTTACCGGGGTGAGCGCGCGAGTGCTAGGTGGAGCGTTCCTCGCGCGCGAGGGCAAGCAGACCTTCGCAGTCCCCCGCGCACGCGGGGCAGTTGCGCAGGTGGGTGGCGACGGCACGGTGGGGCTCGCTGACCGGCCGTCCATGGAGGACGCCCTCAACGTACTCGGCCAGAACCGCCAGCGTTCCTTCGCAGCCGGCGTCCTCACCCTCGGTGCCCAGCAACCGGGTGAGGCGATCGCGCTCCGTCATCTTCGCTCGGCCTCCAGATGCCCGTCGCGCTCGAGGCGCCGTCGAAGCTTCCTGCGCGCATCGTGGAGCAGTTTGTAGATTGCGCCGCGCGTCGAGTTGAGCTGGTTGGCCATCACATCGATCTCCACGTCGTTCAGCGCGACGGCGATGAACACGTCGCGCTGCCGCGGGGTGAGCTCCTCGCCCACCGCACGGCGGAGGGCGCGCAGAAGTTCTGCCCACTCGAGGCGGGACTGGGCGGCCTCGGCGCCTGCGGCCAGCCTGTTCCACGTGGCGTCGTCGTCGGCGGTCGGAATGCTGCGCCCACGCCAGGCGTGCCGTCGGAGTTTCACTGAGACCTCGAAGATCGCAAATGCGTATGCCCAGGTCGTGAAGCGGCTGGCGCCGCGATAGCCGTCGAGCTTGCCGATCACTGCGAGCACCGCGTCGTCGGCCGCCTGCCGGCAGAGATCGCCGAGCTCGGCGCCCACGATCTCCGGGTACAAATGTCTGCGCCGTCGAGCCTCGCTGCGGGCCGCCCGGAGCAGGAGGTCGTGCAGGCGCTCGAGCGCTCGGGCCTGCTCGACCCCGGTCGAGCGCAGCCCCTCCAACCAGGCGCGCGATTCGAGATCGAGCTGCCCCGGCGCCGGGGCAGCGCCGATCTGGGTCCGGTCCGAGCCCACGGCGAGGAGCCTATCCCGCCTCCACGGGTGTCTCGGCCCGCCGATCGCGGGCACGAGCGAGGTCGTCATGCCCGTGTATGCGTCCTCGGGCAAGCCCTTCTTTCAAGTTCCCCGTAAGAACCACCCACGTCCGGACGCATACCGGCTGTCACGCGAAAGACCACAACCAGAGGGAGCGACATGGTCACCAATAGGACTGCCCAGGTCAACGGACTCTCGGTCTTCTACCGCGAGGCGGGCGACCCTGAGACCCCGAAGCTGTTGCTGCTCGGGGGCTTCCCAGCCTCGTCTCATCAGTTCCGCAACCTGATACCGGCGCTCGCCGACCGCTTCCACGTCCTTTCACCCGACTACCCGGGCTTCGGCAACACCGACATGCCCGAGGACTTCGAGTACACCTTCGACCGCCTCTCCGAGATCGTCGAGGGGGTGCTGGAGCGGACCGGCTTCCACCCCTTCGGGCTCTACATGCAGGACTACGGCGGCCCCATCGGCAACCGGATCACCGGACGCCACCCGGAGTGGCTCGAGTGGCAGGTGATCCAGAACTCGAACGCCTACGAGGAGGGCTTCACCGCCGCCTGGGACGCCATCCGGCACGCGCTCTGGCACAACCGCAGCCCCGAGACGGAGGAGCCGCTCAAGGCGATTCTCGAGCTCGACGGCGTCAAGCTCGTCTACACGCACGGCCACCGCAACCCCGAGCTGATCAGCCCGGACAACTGGAACATGGACCTCCACTTCCTCGAGCGTCCGAGGGCGCGCACGGTCCAGCTCGACCTCCTCTACGACTACCGAACGAATGTCGAGCTCTACCCGCGGTGGCAGGCCTTCCTGCGCGAACGCAAGCCGAAGACGCTGATCTTGTGGGGGCAGAACGACATCTTCTTCACCCCCGAAGGCGGCCGGGCGTACCTGCGCGACCTGCCGGAGGCCGAGCTGCACATGCTCGACACCGGCCACTTCGCCGTCGAGGACTCACTCGACGAGATCACCCGGCTCATCAAGCGCTTCTACGAAGACAAGGTCGACGGCAGCGCAGGCGGGATGGCGGTCCGGCCGACCACGAACCGATGAGGGTGCTCTCGGTCCATATCTACAAGAAGCCCGTGAGCGGTCCCATCGCATCCGAACGCCCAATCTCGACGGCGACCGCCGGGCCGATCCTGCGCGTGCACGGAGGGCCGGACAAGGCCGTCCACGCCCTATCCCTGCGAGTTTTATGAGATCTGGTCGCGCACGTGGAGGCGCAGGCGGTCGCCAATCAGACCGCCCAGACTCGGCGTCCGCCCGCCTCCCGCGCGCTGTGCAGTTCGCGGGACGTGAACGAGCGGTTCGTCGGCGCTTGATCTCACCTGAGCAAATGAGAAGGGGCTTCGACGCGGACCTTCTCCGCATGGCGAGGCGAGCTGCGTCGGCGATGCCGGCCTGCAAACCGGACCAGAAAGGAGATGCCGTCCTGAGCGGGGAATCTCGGACAGGGCAGTGCTGGTGACGGGAGCCAATCGCGGGATCGGACGGGCACTGGTCGAGGAGACCCTAGGGAGGGGTGCGAGGCGAGTTCGTAGGCGCGGGTGAGCGCGTCCCACAAGTGCGCCATCCGCGAGCCGGCGATCTCCAACCGGCCACCCGCGTCCGGGCCGTCGTCCAGCCCCAGGTCCAGCTCGCCCTGCCCGGCGGCCAGCGGCTGCCGGGCCGCCGCCTCCAACGCCACGACCTCTGCGTCGTCGTGCGCGCACCCAATGTGCTCGATGTCCTGTGATCCGCGGTGCGAGGAATACACGATCTGCATAGCCTTCGCACCCGACGCGGTCTTCACGGTGCGCACATACGGGGACACGCGCACACACCCAAGAGGCCGCCCTTTAATGCGCACCCGACGGATCAAACCCCAGCTCACCGGCCTGCACGCGGCCGGAACCAGCCCCGGTGATAAGAGTCAGGAACGATGAGCGAATGGCTCGTCCGTCTTACCCGCCGAGTTGGCCAGGACTTCCCGCCCGGCCGAGCCGAGGAGGTCCTTGCACAGATCGCTGTGATCCCCGAGACGCTCCCGCTCGCCGACGCGCAAGATGCGGAGCGGCTCCAGTCATCGGTGGTTCTCGCAGCAGGCGGTGACTACGCGCTGTTTCTTGATCTTCTTCGGTTGATTCAATCCGACTGGCGTGACGCGCTTGTGGCCGCTGACCTGGCTCACGATGACTGGCCGGACAAGCTGGACATCGCTCTCGGTCCTTAATGACCGACTGGCAGCATGGGGCGCTTTGTGGGAGGTCCAAGGCACGCGTGAGCTGCAAGGCCGAATCGGACATGATCGCGTTGACCGTCAACCGCAATGGTCGCGCCCAGGCCCGGGGTGATGGCCCTCGGCAAGTCGGTGGCTTTCAGAAGCCTCCACCCATTGCGCCCGGCGTCGACAGGGTGCTGTGGTCCTCTTTCATGCACCGCTGGCACACGAGATACCGTCCGCCGCCGTCCACACTCCTCTTGATCCACTTGTGCCAGCCCACCAGGCACCGCAGCGACTTGGCCACGATCTCACCCCCATACTTTGTGGCTGATCCATCCCTAGGGTTGCCCACCGACGCACCCACCGCAATGGACGCCATCTGATGAGTGCGTCCGCTGCAAGGTGGCCCGTGCCCGAGGAGGATCGGCCAGGAGCGTCTAACGCGGCGGAATGACGCACCTCAGCGGGCCCGTGGAACCAGCCGTGGCGGCAGATCCGTACGTCGGGTGCACTGCTCAGGTCGTGACAGCTCCGACTTGGAGGGGCTCTGGCGTGCCAGCCCTCTGCGTGCTGCCGCTGCTGAAGACCGTCCGTGACGCCTGGTCAGGCCTGGTCGGTGGGCATGATCCAGAGCTCGCCGATGGAGGCGTGGCGGGGTCGGGTGACCATGTAGCTGATGCCGTCGGCGATGTCCTCGGGTGCGAGGGCCTCGGTGGTTGCGTAGAAGTTGTCGATCTGCTCCCGGACTGCCCCGGTGTTGTGTGAGCCGAGCTCGGTGGTGACCCCGCCGGGCTCGAGGAGGCCGACGCGGACGTGACGTTTGGTGACCTCTTGGCGCAGGGCCTCGGTGAAGCCGTTCACGCCGAACTTGGTCATGTTGTAGACGCCGTAGCCGTTCCACGCGACCCGGCCGGCGATGGAGCTGATGTTGACGATGTCGGCGACCTGCCGGGGTCCGTCCTCGGCTGTCTTGAGCAGGTACGGCAGAGCGGCGTGGGTGGTGTAGAGCAGCCCTTGGGCGTTGATGGCGATCATCCGGTCCCACTCCTCGGGGTCTGCGCCGACGACAGGGCCTAGGAGCATCAGTCCGGCGTTGTTGACCAGGATGTCGAGGCGTCCGAACCTTTCGACCGTCTGCTGCACAGCTGCCTCGGCCTGGGTGCGGTCGGTGATGTCGGCCTCGAGGACCAGCGCCGTGCCGCCCCCCTTCTCGATCTCGGCGGCGAGGGCTTCGAGTCGGTCCCGGCGGCGGGCCACTAGCGCGACGGAGGCGCCGTCCTCGGCGAGCCGGCGGGCGGTGGCCTCGCCGATACCGCTGCTCGCGCCGGTGACGAGGGCGACGGTCCCGGTCAGCTTCGATGTCATGGCTACTGCTTCCTTCGGGGTGCGGGATGGGTCTCGGGTGGGGTCAGGCGTCGTCGTGGGCGAGGCTGGTGGACAGCTCGCGGTGGGCGTCGGCCTGGTCGAGGAGCTCGTTGGCCTTCTGTTCAAAGGTGGCCACGGCGTCGGCGCCGGCGGCGAAGCGAACCGGGGGCTCCGCGAGTGCCGCGAGCTCGACGAGGGCGTCGGCGAGCTTGGCGGGGTCGCCGCCCTGCTTGCCGTCCATGCCCTTCCACGCCTCGATGGTCTGCTGCGTGCGCTCGGCGTAGTCCTCGATGGAGGGCTCGGCGTACTGCGTGGACTGCGGGGTGAGGAGCTCGGTGCGGAAGAAGCCGGGCTCGACGAGCATGGTCTTGATGCCGAACGGCGCGACCTCAGGGGCCAGGCCCTCCATGAAGCCCTCGACGCCGAACTTCGAGGCGGCGTAGGCGGTCAGGAAGTCACCGGCGGCCGCGATGCCGGCGGTGGAGGAGATCGTCATCACCAGACCGGAGCGCTGGGCGCGCAGCTGCGGCAGGGCGGCGCGGGTGACGTTGACCGGCCCGAACAGGGTGGTCTCGATCTGAGAGCGGAACGCCTCGGGCGTCATCTCCTCGAAGAACCCGGCCTGGAAGTTGCCGGCGTTGTTGACCAGCACGTCGAGGCGGCCGAACCGTTCGACGGTGGCGGCGACGGCGGCCCGTGCGCCGGTGGGGTCGGTGACGTCGAGGTCGACGGCCAGCAGGTCGTCGTGCTCGACCGAGCGCCTTGGTGACGGACTCGGCGTTGCGGGCGGTTGCGACCACCGCGTGGCCGGCGGCCAGGGCCGCCTTGGCGATGTCGACACCGAGGCCTCGTCCGGCGCCGGTGATGAACCAAACCTTCTTCTCGCTCACGGGGGTGCTCTTCCTCTTGATGGGGTTGGGTGGGATGGAGTTCTGTCTTGTCGGACACCGCCTGATTGGCGGTGGCACTCACTACGTAACCAGCCAGCAGAGGAGGGTGGGAGACCCTGCGAGAGGGGTACCGACAGGGACCCCTAACCCGAACCGAACCGCCCGTAGAGTCGAGGCATGGCAGCGGGGAACGACCACCGCGACGTCCGAGGCGACGTCCGGGCCCAGATCCGCGAGTTCCTCTCCACCCGCCGGGCACGGATCACCCCCGAGCAGGCCGGGCTGCCGGTGTATGGCGGAGACCGCCGGCGGGTGCCGGGGCTGCGCCGCTCCGAGGTCGCAAGCCTGGCCGGGATCTCCCCGGAGTACATGACCAAGCTCGAGCGCGGCAACGCCACCGGCGTCTCCGACAGCGTGATCGAGGGGCTCGGCCACGCCCTGCAGCTCGATGAAGCAGAGCGAGCGCACCTGGAGGACCTGCTGCGCACCGCCGGCAGCACCCGCCCGCCGCGCCGCCGCCCCGCCCGGCAGCGGGTCCGGCCGACGGTCCAGCGCATCCTCGACTCCATGACCGGCGCACCTGCCTTCGTGCTCAACGGGCGCCTCGACATCCTCGCCGCCAACGACCTCGGCGTCGCGCTGTACTCACCGATCTACGCCGACTCCGCCCGACCGGCCAACAACGCCAGGTTCGTCTTCCTCGACCCGCAAGCGACCGACTTCTTCCGCGACTACGACAAGACCGCCAACGACACCGTCGCCCTGTTGCGCGCGGAAGCCGGCCGCGACCCCTACGACAGGGATCTCTCGGACCTGATCGGGCAGCTCTCCACCCGCAGTGAGGAGTTCCGCCGCCGCTGGGCCGCGCACAACGTCCGAATCCACACCAGCGGCGTCAAGCTCATGCACCACCCCGTCGTCGGCGACCTCGACCTGCCATTCGAGTCCTTCCCCCTGCCCGCGGATCCCAGCCAGAGCCTCCTCACCTACACCGCCGAGCCCGGGTCCCCCACCCAGGACGCCCTGAACTTGCTGGCCAGTTGGACCGCGAACGCCGACAATCGCGGCCCACCCCGCTCCGCCATGGACGCGGAGCACGGTGTGCCGTCCCCCAAGGCCGACTGAGGGGCCAAGCCCGGTGCGCGCGCCGAATGCGACGCGACACGGAGACACATCCGCTCATCGCATGAGAGTTCGTTTCCATGTGTCCGGCTGGCGGCGGTATGACGCGGATATGGAGCACACGATTCGCGGCACGACAGGGCGGATGAGCGAACGCTATCCGCGGCACGTCCGGATGCCTCGCATGCCTATTCACGGGGCTCGGGTCGTCAATGGCCAAATGCGCGGGGCGTGCCCATACGCTGAACCGGTTCGCGCCGTCGCCCGTCGTCGAGCCGAGCGGGCTACCTCGCGTCGCAGCTCACCGATTCGCGAACCTGCCATGTGCCTATGGACCCTCCGGGCTGGGCACTCCGGCCCTTGGTAGGTCGAGGGAGCGCACCGAGGATGGAATGAGACGGACCCTGGAAGGGAGGCAGTGTCATGCAGTGGGATCTGGGACTTCAGGGACTGGCTGTGCTCGGTGCCGTGTCGCTCGGCTTTGGCGTTGTCGCCGGGTTGGTCGTCGGCAAGGGTGTGGCATACCGGCTGTTGGCGACCGCGATCACCACAGTCGCGTGCTTCGGCGTCGGGTTGGTCATCAGCGAGGTGCTGTTCGGCTGGGCTACTGAGGAGGAGTTGCAGCCGAACATCGACGGGTTGTCACGTGACGAGGTGCTCCTATCCAGCGTGCTCGCCACCGCCGTGGTGGTGCTGGTGATGCGGTACCTCGCGCGCCGAGCGGGTGACCAGAAATGGCATGGCGACTGGCATGTGATCGGCCGGCGTCACGGACAGCACCACCACGCGTGAGCCACCTCGCCCGCTGAGGTTCGCGCCCGAGTGCCCGCCATGCGCGGGTCCGGCGAGACCCAAGCGGGCGGCCCGACGCGACCTGGAACGCCGTCACGCGGAAACGTCCGAACATCGGCTAGATGAGTTAAACATCGCGCCTCAGCGCGTGCCGGGTGGCGTGATCGCCAACAGGGACATACAACGACGGCCCGCAACATGCGACGGGTACTGGCCTTCCCGCGCTGCCAAAGGGGCAGTCTGGCGTTCATGGAACATGTGTCCCTCTCCTCGGCTTCGTGTGGGTGTGCGCGGCCGGGTTGAGGCGGGGATCTGTTGCGGCGCAAGGGTTTCGTGGTGTCGCCGGCGGCGTTGAGTGACGCGCACGTGGGGCGGGCCTAGGTTCGTGGTTGCTGAGACCGTCGAGCCGAGGGAGCCACGCACGTGCGCGTCACTACCGCATTCAACCGGGTCTTGTCGGTGCCGGGTACCTCGGTCGGTTCGGTGAGCTTCACCGATTCCGGGCTGGTGCTGGGGGTCCGGCGCCGCGCTCGCCGGCATCGCTGCCCGTGCGGCTGGTCGACCGGGTTCCGCTACGACGTGTCGCGTCGGCGGTGGCGGCATCTGGACTTCGGCGCCACCCGGGTGTGGTTGGAGGCCGAGATTGCCCGGTTGGATTGCCGCCGCTGCGGGCGGGTGCGCACCGAGGAGGTGCCGTGGGCGCGGCCGGGTGCCCGGGCCAGCCGGGACTTCGAGGACGTGATCGGCTGGCTGGCGCAGCGGATGGACAAGACCAGTGTGTCGCGGCTGCTGCGCTGCGCCTGGGAGACCGTGGACCGGGCGGTCAAACGGGTGGTGGCCGACCATCTCGATGACACCCGGCTGGATCGGTTGTACCGGATCGGGGTGGATGAGGTCTCCTACCGGCTCGGGCACCGGTACCTGACCGTGGTCGCCGACCATGACACCGGTCGGGTGGTGTGGGTGGCACGCGACCGCACCAAACAAGCCTTCGCCGGGTTCTTCGACGCCCTGGGTGAGCAACCCAGCGCGGCGCTGACCGCGGTCACCTGCGACGCCGCCGGCGCCTACCAGTCGGTGGCCCGGGCCCGGGCGGTCAACGCCACCATCTGTCTGGACCCGTTCCATGTGATCAAGTGGGCGAACGAGGCGTTGGACGCGTTCTACCGCAGCACCCCACCGCTGCCCACCCTCGACGATGTCGCCGGATGGAAGTCCGGGCAACGCCGCCGGCCGAACTGGCAGCGGCTGCGGGTCGCGTTGCGTACCGGCGGTGAACGCCTCGACGACCGACAACACGCCCTGATCACCGCGATGCGCCGGCACAGCCGACGACTGTGGCGGGCCTGGCAGCTCAAAGAGGAACTCCGCGAGCTCTACCACAGCACCGAGCCGGCCGCCGCCCGGGCCAACCTCAAGAGCTGGATCACCGCAGCGCTGCGCAGCCGCATCGGCCCCATGCAGACCCTGGCCCGCCGGCTCCGCAAGCACCTCGACGCCGTCATCGCCGCCGTCGAACTCGGACTGTCCAACTCCCGACTCGAAGGCATCAACACCAAGATCAGAGTCATCCAACGCCGCGGCTACGGCCACCGAAACCCCGACACACTGACCGCGATGATCTACCTCTGCCTCGGCGGAATCAACATCCCCCTACCCACACAAACGTGAGGAGAGAGACATGTGTTCGAAATTGGGGATGCCGAGCAAGCCGACCAGCGGTTACGACAACGAGGAGATCCCGGACAGCATGCCGCTGCAGAACCAGGGCGCCATCCCGGTCCTGGTCCGCCTGGTCGACGGCGAGCTCCGCGAGCACTTCCGGCCGGCGGAGGCGCGACGCTGGACCGAGACGCACGTGATGGTCGGCCTCTACCGCACCGATCCGGACACCGGCCGGCGTAAGGACCAGCTGGCCTGGCTCCGGGCCGAGGACGTGTACCGGGTACTGCGACCCGAGGACGTCAAGCGTCGCTGACCCACACGACACGACGGCCCGCACCCGTGTGACGGGATGCGGGACGTTCGTCGTTCTACGGGGCGTGTGGCGGCTCGTCGTTCGGGTTGGAGTACCGGCCCATCAGATTGCGACGCGCCGCTGGGCTGTTGTACCGGTCCACGTCGAGAGCACCTAGGTGGCTGGTGTCTTTCGCGTGGCGGTTCCCGGTAGTCCGGTCCTGGCGAGGACAATGATCATGTGACGTTGGGTCTGGCGCCGAGGCAGGCGGATCTGTTGTGGACGACGGCGGGCTACTGCGAGGGTCGGGTGGCGCCGGAGTCGATCTATGGGGTGCTGCACCGGGAGTGTCACAACCTGTTTGCGGATGAGATGTTCGCGGACCTGTTCACCGATACCGGCCGCCGCAGTGTGCCACCGATGATCGTGGCGGTGGTGATGGTGCTGCAGCGCATCGAGTGCGTGTCGGATCGGGAGGCCGTCGACCGGTTCGCCTTCGACGCCCGCTGGAAGTACGCTGCTGGTGGCCTGGATTTCGACTATCCGGGGTTCGTGCACACGGTGCTGGTGGACATGCGCGCGAGGCTGGCTCGTTCGGATCGGCCGGACCGGATCTTCCAGGCCACGCTTCAGGCGGCGAAGACTGCGGGCCTGGTCGGGCGCAGGCGGGTGCTGGATTCGACTCCGTTGTATGACGCGGTCGCCACGATGGACACCGTCACCCTGATCCGTTCAACACCTTCAAGTCGTATCCGGCCGCCAGCACCGTGTTCGGTCGACACCGCCCACCCAGAAACCTCAGGTAGTCATCTACCAACGGCACCCCCACCGGGACAACCGGCTCTGCGGACCCGTCACGCGAACGGATCAGGCACGGATCGACAGCAGGCATAGCGGTCTCCCATCGCCACTGACGGCCAACCCATCAAGGCTGGTCGAAATGACCCGGAAGATCACCGGCATAACATGCAGTTGAGGATGCATCTGACCGCGTGCCAGGTGCGCATTGTCCGCTCAGGCCAAGGGGACCATCACTGCCGCCGCCACGATGGCGCCCACCGCGGATCCGGCCACGACCTGGAACCCACTCACCGCCGCCGGCGGCACCCAGCGCGCCGTGGCACCGTCGCCGCGTAGACGTTCCCCGGCGGAAGATCAAGCCAACGAGCGCGGCGAGCCCCAGGCGGCATTGAGGACCTCCTCGACGGTCATCATGGGCAGCCCCGCCCGTCCCCTCTTCAACCCGGTTAGGCGCGTCGGGACCAACCTCATTACGGCTATGCAGGGACGAGGCGACGGCCGGGCACGGCCACGAAGGCTTGACAAGAACCGTCTTACGTTGATGAGCGGATGCTGCCGAACATGCTTGACCGTGAACCCACGGGCCAGCTTTTACGTAGTAATGAAGTGCTGGAGTAGGCCTCGGCCGCGTCCACGGCTGGTTGAAAGGGGGAGCTGGCCACTCAACACCCGGAGGAGGGACCGTGAACAGGGACGCGCGTGTTCGGTTGGTGCCGATCGCGAACACCACCAGCGGCCAGGCCCGGTCGGGGTGTAGGCAGGTTGTTTTGTCCCTTTTTGTTGGCGGCGGTGTCCGCTGAGTCCACGACGAGGAGGCCGTTGAATGCATCGTGCCAGGAACAAGATCGCCGCGCTGGCGGCGTCCATGGTTGCCCTGGCTGTGATCGGCTCCGGTCCGGCCGTTGCCGACTCCTTCACCAGGGGTTCGCTGGTGCCGGTCTCCGGGGCAAGTCCTATCGCAGCATGCGAGGGCGACACCGGATTCCGCGACGTCGGCGGCGTGCCGGCCAACCAGTTCGTGAACAGCGAGGTCGAGCCGCATGTAATGGTGGATCCGTCGAACCCGGACATCATCATCGGGGCGTGGCAGCAAGACCGCTGGAACAACGGGGGCGCGGAGGGCAACGTCACCGCCACCAGTCTCGACGGCGGGGCCAATTGGACGATCAACCCGCTGACCAAGTCCTCCAACTGCACCGGCGGAACGGCGGCCAACGGTGGGGACTACGAGAGGGCCTCCGACCCGTGGGTGACCATCTCTCCCGACGGGACCGCGTATCTGATGAGCCTGGTCACCGACACCAACCCCGGCGGCTTCGACACGAACCCCGACGACATGATCGTCTCTCGGTCGCAAGACCACGGAGCGACCTGGGAGGATCCGGATTCCCTCAACCTGGATGAAGGCCAGAACTCCTTCAACGACAAGAACGCCATCACCGCGGATCCGAACGACTCCGACCTCGTGTACGCGGTGTGGGATCTGGTTGTCTCGCCGCCGAGTGGGAACCAGAACCAGCAGGCTTTCGAGAACTCGGTGGCCTTCACCGGCGACCCGCTGTTCGCTCGCACCACGGACGGTGGCGAAACGTGGGAGCCGGCCAGGAAGATCTTCAAGGCTGGGGTCATCGCGCAGACGATCGGCAACCAGATCGCCGTGCTTCCGGACAACGATGATTTCGACGGTGAGCTGGTCAACGTGTTCACGTTGATCCGAGGAGCCAAGAACGAGCAGGGGACCCGCGGGTTCCACATCGGCGTGATCCGGTCCACGGACCACGGGGAGACCTGGGACAAGCAGGAGACGATCGTGGACAGGTTCTTCCGAGGGGTTGTGATCGACCCGGACTCGCCGCTCCCGCAGGGCGTGGAGGCCCGGCACCGCACCGGAGACATCAACGCCGAGATCGCGGTGGACCGTGACACGGGTGCGGTGTACCTGGTGTGGCAGGACTCCCGGTTCGGCCCCCGATCCAGCATCGCGTTCAGCCAGTCTCTGGACGGGGGACTTACCTGGTCCTCACCGATCAAGGTGAACCAGACTCCGGATCTCGCCAACAACCTGAACGAGCAGGCGTTCCTCCCGATGGTGCACGTGCTAGACGACGGCACGTTGGCCGTCTCCTACTACGACTTCCGCAGTAATACCGCCGACGACGGGGCCACCACTCCCACGGAAGCGTTTATCGCACACTGCCACCCCGACTCTGCGGACTGCTCGGTGGCAGGGAGCTGGGGTCAGGAGGTCCCTGTGACGGACGCACCGTTCGACAGCCGCAAGGCCCCCGTAGCCCGTGGATTCTTCCTCGGCGACTACGTCGGCCTAGGGCAGAGCGGGACCGCCTTCTTCCCGTTCTTCACCGTCACCACGGCGACCGATCCCGCGAACATCGTCACCCGCGAGGTCGGCCCCTAGTCCGATGCACACCCCACAAGGCCCCGGCGTTCGGGACCGGGGCCTTGTGCTTAAACGACCGTCGTGGATGGGCTGACGCAACGCCTGCAGTGAAATATCCATATCGTCAACCGAGGGACGATAGTTTACTCGGAGATCGATCTCACCGCCCTTATTTCGCACGTCGAGCGCCAGCGCCCGGACGGGCCGGTGCTGGACCAGCTGGCGGACGCGGTGGCGGCCGGCGACCGCATCCACGAGGTCGCCGACCATCTGGTTGGGCATTTTGTGCAGCCGCCGGGAAGTCCTGGGCGGAAATCGGGTCCGGACTGGGAGTGAGCAAGCAGGCCGCGCAAAGCGGTTCGTGTTTAAGCCGAGACGACCGGTTGGCGATCCGCGATCGCCGGCTCCTTGGCCGCTTCACCGAACGAGCGACGGGTAAATGATCGGGCGCGGGACGACGCGCGCCGGGCCAGGCACGACCGCGCCGGAACCGAACACCTGATGCATGCACTCCTCGCCGACCCCGACTGCCGTGCCGCCCGCGCGATCCAGGAACAGGGCGTCTCCCTCAAGCAGGCCCAGCGGCTGGCCGAGACCGCCATCGGGCCACCGGGGAGAGCCTCGGCCAGGTCGTACGGTTCAACGGGCGCCACCAAGGCCAGGGAGCTGGCGCTTCGTGAGGCGAAGCGGTTCGGCCACGACGACGTGGGCACCGAGTCCCTGCTGCTTGGGGTGCTACGCGAGGCTGGCGCTTGGGGCCCGGATCCTGCATCCGGCTTCCTGGCATCGGTGCCCTCGAACCTGGTAACGAGCTGCCGGAGTTGGGTGATCACAGGGAAGGTGCCCGCTGGTGGCGGGTTGATCGCGCCGTTCGATGTCGACCCCTCCGTGGAACCGGTGTGGGGACAGGCTGGAAGCCTGCTTCGTAGCGTGTGGTCATGGGGAGACCC
The DNA here is from genome assembly GCA_963801065.1 of uncultured Actinomycetota bacterium. GTDB lineage: Bacteria > Actinomycetota > Actinomycetes > Jiangellales > Jiangellaceae > CAWDDG01. Next base: position 82,051 of record CAWDDG010000001.1, read on the forward strand.
CCGTTGCCTGCGGCAGAGTCGGACGCTATCGCGTCCTCCGTATACGGCGACAGCGGACGTTGGCGGCATAACGATGAGTTCGGGGGTCGCGCTGGGTCTTTGTTTACAAGGGCTACCTGGCAGTCCTGCTAGGCGACGGAGGGAGCGAACATGGGAAGCATCTTGACGGTCGACATCTTCCTCTCGGTCGACGGGTGGGCTGGCGGGGCAGCATTACCGGGATACTTCGGCTACCTGGGCCAGAGCTTGAGGAATGGATCACGACCGAGCTGGCTGCACCGCAGCTCGTCGTCATGGGGCGGCGAACCTACGAAGCCCTCGCCGGGCTCCCGGACGAGGCCCGTGACGAGTCCTGGCACCGGATGACCCAGCTGGACAAGGTCGCGTTCTCCAGTACCTTGCAGCAGGCGCTCTGGCCCAACACGCGGATCTGCGGTCATGATCTTGTCAATGAGATCCGGAGGATGAAGGCCGACAGCGACGTTCCCTTACGAACCATGTGAGCCTTTCCCTGGCTCGACAGCTCACCGGTGCCGGCCTGGTGGACCGGCTGCGGCTGATGACCTTTCTCCTGATCGCCGGGAACTCAGGGCGCGAGGCGGTCTTCGCGAACATGGCGTCCGCCGACCTTGAACTGGTCGATCACCGAGCACTAGATGACCGGGTGCTCCTCGTGGAGTACCGACCGACTGGAAAAGACATCCCACGGGCCTGAGCCCGAACACTGTCACCCGGCAACCACGCACCATCCGCGGCAGATCCGGGAGAGCGTAGGCTATGCGGCATGGTCGGAAGTGCGGCTCTGTGTGAGGGAAGCGAGTTGGCGGTGGGTAGATGGCGCGATTGCTAGCTGCGCGGATGGGCGCACGGTGACGCCGGGGATGCGGTTGCAGTTCCTCATCGATCCGGCTGAGTTCCTCGCGCTGCGGGTGAGTGGCTGGCGGCCGACCCGTGGTCAGCACGCTGGTGACCACCACCGCCCACGGGTCGTGGCGCAGTTGGTCGAGGGTGTCGTGCAGCGGACCGCAACTGGTGGCTGGTGGTCTTGGGCGAGTCGGCGATGTGTGACGGGGCCGGTATGCGGGCCGCGCCGTTCGCGCCGCATCCGCCGTTTCTGCTGCCGATGCCAGGCGACGCGGCGGTGACGTTGGCCCGTACGTGGCGTGAGCGCGGCGAGGAGGTGCTTGGCATCGATGGGGCGCTGCCGCGGTTGAGCGGTGTGCCGCCGAGCTTGTCCGGCCGGCGGGGGCCGCGCCAGGTGAGCCCTGCGCACCAGGCTGCACGAGCTCGGCGTGGGCACGGACGTGCCAGAGCGGCTACTCCTGGTCGAGACCGAAGACATTGATACGGGTCTTGGAGTGGTTGCGCGTTCATGGGCGACGCCGACGAACAGGCTGGCCGACGCGCGGTGCCAGCGCGCACGAAGCGCCCGATCGTACGGAGGTGCTGCGCCGCATCCGAGCTGGCTGCCTGTGGTTCTGGGTCGACGACACTGGGCAGCGCGGTGCACATCACCGGCGCCACCCCGCCATCGTTCGGCGTGGCCCGCATCTTCCGGGTGTACACACCACCTCACAGCGTGGACGCGCACGCAGAACTCGTTGCCCTCCGGATCCGCAAGCACCACCAGGGCACCGATCCTTGCCCGATGTCGACGCGGCGAGCACCACCTCGAAGGAATCGGTCGACCTCGGACTCTTGATCGTCGGGACGGAAGCCAGGTGCAGCCGGTTCTTGGACTCCTTGCCTCGAGACCGGGCCAAAGATCAATCCGGGGAGCCGATGCGCCGAGGGACGGATCTCGAACTCCTCTGCCGAGTCGTTCAGCACAACCCAGCCCAGGGCATCTGCCCACCATCGTCCGAGCGAAACGGGTCAGTTGAACGATTCCGCCCGGCCACCCTTCTAACTCATCGGTCAGATAGAAGCAGCGCCAGTCAGAGGGTCGCGCTCTCATCGGCAATTGCGCGCGGGCAGCGGCATGAGCGGGCGTGGCGAGGCGGTAGAGGCGTGGTGTCACGGATCGTGTGGCGGGTTGTCGTGGGGAAGCGGCAGCGATTCAGTACTCCTCGCTTTCCACCGCCTCGACGATCCGCGTCTGTGGCCTGCCCGCGAGGGCCGGCGAGGCGTCCCGCGATTTCCACACTTTCTCGTGCAGCGCGGCGAGGAAGGCCTCCGCCTCGCCGACGCTGTCGAAGTCGAGGTCGAGCGCGATGTAGTTCGGATCGCCCGACGCTCAGCCGGGAGGGTCATCTCTCGGGCTCAGCTCACGCGGTCACAGGTCTCGCCTGGGTAGGCGACGGAGACGCCTCATAGAGCGGCTGCCAGGCAGTGACCTGTGGAGCAGTTGCTCGGAACCAGCGGAACTAACGCGAGCGTGTCACCGTCGATCTGAAATCGGAACTCAGACTCGATGGGCGGTCCTTCCTCGAAGACATACGGCATGACGAGGGTGTGGTCGTCGATAACTGTACGTCCTTCATCGACCGGGTTGACCCAGTCAGTAAACGAGCCGTCGGCCAAAGACCATGAAGCCGATGCACCGCCGCACGGACTCGCACGGGTGGGCAGGGCGGCGATCTTCCGCCGCGGTGACCCAGCTAGTTGGAGGGGTCGGCCAAGCCAGGAGAAGACGTGCTCCTCGTCAGGGACTCTTCGACCCGGCCCGAGTGAGGGGAAGGCTCGTCGCGAGGTCACACGGCACCACGCTCACGGTAGGCTCACGCGGGTCACGGTGGGTGACGGTGCGTCGTTTCGGACACGTGCCCCCGGCGTAGAAGTCGAACCATTCGAGCCGCAGGCTACTGTGGCCATAGCGAACGCGATCAGGACACCGATGAATCGCTTCATCGCTGTGCCACCCCTCCGCACAGCTTGACGGCGAAGTTGGCCATCGCATCCTGCTCCGGCTGGGGCTTCCTTCACAAGACTCGATCCAGAGAGGCGAAGCCTCACTGGAAACGTGGTGGCCATTGCGGGTCGGCGATGCCGGCTTCGGGTCCGTCAGCAATTGCTACACGCAGCAACGAGTGGATCTTCGGATGTGAGGCGCCGACGAGCGCACCCACCAATCCTGGCATCGACTAGACGCCTTCAGCGGCATGAGCGGATGCGAGCGACCGGAGCCCAGCGACAGTGATGCTCTCGTTGCCTTATAGCGCAACATCAGCATCATCGTCGCGACGCGCGAGCCGAACGCACTCAATTCGGCAGACATCCCAGGTTCTTGGATGTCAAGCGGCGGCTTTGGTGTGGTGGTGCCCAGGCGGTGTGTTCGTCGTAGGTGGTGTCGGTTTTGAGGCAGCCGTGGAGGATGCCGACGAGGCGGTTGGCGAGTTGGCGGAGCGCGGCTTGGTGGCCGATGTTGCGGTCGCGCAGCTGCTGGTAGTAGGCCTTGGCTCCGGGTGATCCGCGCAGTGAGCAGAACGCCCATTGCTGCAGGGCGTCGCCGAGGCGGCGGTTGCGGGCGTAGCGGGCCAGCACGATCTTCTTCTTGCCGGAGGCGCGGGTGATCGGGTGCGGTGCCGGCGTAGTTCTTGCGGGCTTTGGCGTCGACGAAGCGGTGCGGGTCGTCGCCGAACTCGCCGAGGACCCGGGCGGCGAGGATCACGCCGAGGCCGGGTTGGCTGGCGTAGATCTCAGCGTCCCGGTGGCGGCCAAAATGTTCGCCCACCACCGCGCCGAGCTGGCTCGATCTGGGTGTTGAGGGTCGTCGATGATGGCGACCTCGCTGGTCACGATCGCCGCGTAGGCGGCCTGCATCACCGCCGGCTGCCGCAGCGGTTCGGCGCGCAGCACCGCCTGCAGCCGCGGTGGCCTTGGTCCTCGATGTCGCGGCGGTGGGCCCGCCTCAGCGCGGCGGTGATCGTCGACCTGGTCAGCTGGGCGGCCTGGTCGGGGTCTGGTGCCCGGCCGCAGCAGCTCGAGCGCGTCCGGGGCGTCCAGGTCGGCGAAACGCCTGCAGGGCGGCGGGGAAGAACTCCCGCAGCGCCGACGCGCAGCCGCAGCACGTGCCGGGTGCGGTCCCAGATCAGGCTCTGGTGGGTGCGGGCGGTCAGCTTGATCGCCTCACCCTGGTCGCTGTCGCCGGCCACCGGCCGGTGGTGGGCCCGGTCCAGGCGCACGATCTCGGCCAGCAGGTGCGCGTCCGCGCTATCGGACTTCGCGCCCGAGGTGGAGTGCCGTTCCCGGTAGCGGGCCACCGACATCGGGTTGATCGCGAACACCTCGTAGCCGGCGGCGACCAGCGCGGCCACCCACGGCCCGCGGTCGGTCTCGATGCCGACCTTCACCATGCGCCGCCACCTGCGCCGGCTCCCAGATCGGCCCACTCCTCGGGCATCTGCTCGCCGATCAGGGCGTGCAGCCGGCGATCCCGTCCAGCCCCTCAGGCAGTCGTCGGCGTGCCAGCACCTGGCCGTCATCGTCGACGACCTCGACGTCGTGATGGTCCTCGGCCCAGTCATCTCCCACGAACAACATCGCGCCTCCGAACAGACTCGCCTGCACCCGTCGGCAGCGCGGAGGAGACAGCCGGCGATCTAATGGTCAAGTGCTCACCGCACAAGCCGCAGGGCACGTCATCCCAGCAGCGGTCTTCGCCTCCTCACGACCAGCGGGCGCACGGTCTGCCGCAGGACCTCAAGAGCCAGATCCGGAAAGTGCTGACCCGCCAGCCGCTACCGGAACCGAGCCTGCCCAAACCGGCCCGGCAGAAGCCATTAGATCCGGGCGCTGATCGCGGCGGAGGCGCGTCTTGGCTGTCAGCGCCAACACGTGGGTTCTCTTCGATGATCAGTGGCTGGCTCTAAGGGAGGCGGGGATCTGGGTGATCGGCTACGAACGCTGAGCGGCGCTGTCGTCGATGAGTCCTTGGTCGAGGAGCCACTCGACGGCCCGGCGTTGGGCGCGAACATCACGCATGGCGTGCCACGCCGAGATCAGCTCGGGGTGGTGTTCGTAGATCTGGTTCTTGAAGCGCCGGAACGTGCCTTTCCCCTGTAGCGACAGGGTCAACAGTCGACGCGCGGCGCTGTCGCTGATGCCGTCGGCGAAGTCGACCATGTCCTGATACCAGACGTAGGACGGCAGCGGGTCGATGACGAGATGAGATCCAGCTCGTCGATCTCGACGGGGTTCTCCCCATGGATGCCCGTATCGCTGGTCCACAAGACCACCTCACCAGTCCTCGGGTCGACCAGCCACCGTGCTCGTAGTCGGTCTGATCCGCCAGCGCCGTCGCGATCTCCTCAACGTCGATTCGCACCCAGATCGAGCACCCACCAGAGTAGGGACCCGAGCGCGGCCAGCCTGGAAGGACCGCGGAACGGCGTCGCGGCTAGCGTCCAGCTCGCGGCGGAATGACGCATGTGGCGCGGCGATCACACGCGCGTCAGCCGATCCGTTCGGCCAGCGAGACAATGATCCCCTCGGGCCCGAGCACGAAGGCCATGCACCAGATGTTCTCGTGCTGGCCGATGCCGCCGACAGTCCGTATCCGTCCGCAGCCAGGACGCGACGCCGCCTGAAGGTCGTCGCCGGCGAAGACACGCTGCGCCGGCCCGTACGTGCAGCGAAGGCGAACCGGGCTCCTAGAACCGGGTACACGAAGTTCGAGAACACGATTCCGGTTCGCCGCCAGGTAGCCGCAGCGTGACGATCTCCTCGCGAGTCCGGGATGCCGATGACAGTGTCCAGGAACTCGCCCTCCACGAACGTGCGGCCCTCGACCTCGAGACCCAACCCGACGAAGAACGCCGTCACCGAGTCGAGGTCGTCGACAGTGATGCCGACATGGTCGAAACGCCTGATGTGTGACATAGCTGCCATCCTCCAACGCTGGTCTGGTGGTCTTGCTTCGGGGACGATGCCGCCGCAGCATTCTCGACATGCCCACAGCCGCAGACCGGACGCACAGGCGGCGGAATGACGCCGGCGAGCCGAATCGCGGCAGATGTGCGCGTGTGCCAAGCCGAGATCGTTTGCCGGGCGGGTCAGGAGTCAGTGGCCTCGAACTCCATGACGCGGGCCAGCCGGTCCAATGCCGGCGGGTGCTCGGTTGGAGACGGACGATGAGGTCGTCATTCCCGCCGTTCGTACGCGTCGACCGCGTGGGCCAGCTGTCGACGAGGCCGGCGAACGACCCGCCGCCGGTCTGGTCGGGACTCAGTCAACTCGCAGTCCATGCCTACGGTGCGGCGCAGCGTGGCCGGGTCGCGGCTTTCGGCCTGCAGCACCGCGTACATGTCGGCCAGCCGCTGGCCCAACCGCTTGTCGGGTAGCCCGAACCAGGCGGTTTCCACGCATCGGCGTAGCGTGCGGTCAGCCGCAGCATCCGCGGGCGGTTGCCGGCCACCAGGATCGGGATCGGTCGGTCCGGCGGCGGGAGCAGCACCGCGTCGCGGATCTGGTGGTAGCGGCCGGCAAAGGTCAGCCGCTCGCCGCGCAGCAGCGGTCCGATGATCTGCAGCGCCTCTTCGAACCGGGCGACACGGTGGTCGGTCGGGAAGCCGAATGCCAGGTACTCCGGGTCATACCAACCAGCCCCCAGACCCAAGACGAGACGACCACCGCTGACGCCGTCGGCGGTGACCGCCATCTTCGCCAGCAGCGCTGGGCTGCGAAACGACACACACATCACAAGCTGGCCCAGCTCGATCGTGTTGGTCGATGCGGCGAGTGCGGCCACGATGGTCCAGCACTCGTGGATGGCCTCGGCGGGCCTGCCCGCCGGGCCGGACAGGAAATGGTCGCAGACCCAAAGCGAATCCAGCCCGATCGCCTCGGCGTGGGTCGCAAACGCGTGCATCTCCGGCCAGGTGGGCAGCCGGCCCGGTCCATCCGACGCCCCGAACGGCAACATCACGCCGATCCTCATCGACGCGAGAGCCTAGCGCTCAGACCGCGGCATCGCGATCCCGTCGTGAAGCGGCGCTGCTCGTGACGAACACGAAGGCCACCGAGTCGACCTCCGCGACATAGACCAGGCGTCGAGCCGCTTCGCCGGCGGCGACGACCGCTCATCGGCATGTCCGTGAAACCTCGCACTTCGCATGTCCATGAAGAATTGCCCACCCGACAGGCGGCGGAATGACGCACCGCGCGGATTGCACCAGATCCGGATGTCTGCCCAAGGGGCTATGCGGTGGTCCTTCTCCAGCTGCTCGTTGAACCTTGACCGAATGGTCCGCGAACGCTCGTTCGTCAGTCTCGGCTCCCCGGGCACGACCTGCCCTTCGGTGTCGGCGTTCAGGAGACCTTCCGGGTGAACGTGAGGTGGGTGACGCCGCTGGGGGAGGAGACCGCCTCGACGTCGTAGGCGTCCTCGAGGGCCTCCAGACCGTCCCAGATGCGGACGCCGCGGCCGAGCACGATCGGGACCTGGACCAGATGCATGTGGTCGACGAGCCCGGCGGCGAGGAAGTCGCGAACGACGGTGGGGCCACCGCCGAGCCGGACGTCTAGGCCATCGGCTGCTTCGCGGGCTGTCTCGAGCGCCTCGGCCGGGGCGGCGTCGAGGAAGTGGAACGTGGTGCCGCCCTCCATCTCGATCGAGGGCCGCGGGCGGTGAGTGAGCACGAAGGTCGGTGTGTGGAACGGCGGGTTCGGGCCCCACCAGCCCTTCCAGTCCGGGTCGTCCCGCCAGCCGGGCGGGCCGAACTTGTTGGCGCCCATGATCTCGGCGCCGATGCCGTAACCGTGGCGCTCAGCGAAGGCGTCGTCGACTCCGGCGGTTCCGCCCGCGTCCCAGAACCGGGTACCGAACATCCACTCGTGCAGACGCTCGCCCGCATGGCCGAAGGGTGCATCGGCGGACTGCGGCTCGCCAGTGGCGAAGCCGTCGAGGGAGATGGACAAGTTGTGGATCCGTGTGAGTGACATCTGCGCGCTCCTCGACTGGTGACGGCGCTTTGCAATCGGTTCTAGGGAGACCGACCAGGGTGACCGGAGATTCTCATCGGCCGCCGGGGTCGGGATGCGCGATCAACGCCGAGATCGAGTTGCTCGGCCACCCGTGGTCGATGCTAGTTCTGCGCGACGTGAGCAGTTGCTGCTCCTCCTCCGGCCACGTCGAAGAGTCTTTGACATCGCCAGACGATGGGAGGGCGCGCCGCTCCTTCGCAATCGCGCGGTCGAGCATCATAGATGTTCGGGTCACCGGCCATGCGTGGAACGTAGCAACGACAAGGCGCGAGGCACCCGACTGGCGGCGGAATGACGCTCCGGTCGGATCGCGGCAGGAGCGGGCGTCCCGCGGAGCTGCTCTGTTCGCTCATCGCTGGGCCGACGGAGCCTCCTGACCCGACAGCTTGTCGAGGTCGCGCACGCAGAAGCCGTGGTGGGCCCACTCCTCGTTGAGGACGGTGCCGACGCACTGCCGCACCGACCGCCCCTTGGCGTACGGGGGCCACCCGTCCCCGTCGGGCACCGGCGCGGTCTGCGCGAGCTGCTCGGGCGTGACCTCGGCCAGCCACACCTCGATCTCCGACGCCTGCCGGTCGCGCACGTCGAGCACCTCATCGAGGCTCGGCCGGGCGGACCGGTCGAGCCCCTGCTCCTCCTGGTCGGGCACGAACGGCGCTGCCAGACCCATGGCCGTGAACGGTTCGGTCAGCCCGAGCACGCAGCGCCGGAACCACGAGTCGTGCACGAAGACGAGGTGACGCAGGGTCTCGACCATCGACCACTCGCCGTCGACGCCGCGATGCTCGCTGCCCGCTGGCATGGACCGGACCCGCTCGGCCGTCGTGGCCCAGTCGTCCCGCAGCTGCCGCCAGGCCTCCCGCAGGTCGGCCGGCTCGGTGGACCGGATCAGCCGGCGCACCGGGTGCCGGCGGTCGAGCTCGGCCTCGACGTACGACATGACCTCGACCCCGTTGACCACCAGGTTGGTGACCAGACCGTCTATCTCGGCGTCCTGCATGACCACGCCGACCAGCCGCACCCTACTCAGGTCGCACTCGCGGAACACCGCCCCGGTGAAATCCTCGTCCTCGAAGCGCCGCACGCAGCCAGGGTAACGAGAAGCTGTGGTCGGGTAGCAGTAGCGTGCAGGCTTGCCAGGCTTGGCCCGTACGCCAGTGGCTGGAAAGGCGCAGGACGGGTTCCGAGGTCAGCACCAACGGACCGCGGATGGAACCTCGTGCGAGCGCACGAGTTCGCCGAGATGCTGAGCAGCTCGCCCGGTCAGGACATACATGGAGGTCGAAGCAGTGAGTGAACTTCTGGGTATCGCCCGATTCACGTTCCACGAAGGCAAAGTCGACGACTTCAAGCGCTTATCCGAGCAGTGCATGGAGATCGTGCGGACCAAGGACAATGGGACGCTGCAGTACGACATCTACTTCAACGACGACGAGTCCGAAGCCATCGTCATCGAGAGGTACCGAGATTCTGAGGCACTGATCGAGCATCTTGCGCACCTCGGGGACGACCTGATGGCCGCGATGATGGCGACAGCATCGGTCCACGGCGAAACCCTGGGTGAGCCGAGCGCCCGCCTCCGAGCGATGATGGAAGGCACTCCGGTGCGCTTGTTCACGCCTTTCCTGTCTCTCTAGAACGCGGTCGTCGCCGAACTCTGGCGCACGCACATCGGCAGTTCCGTTTACCTGTCGGCGGCATAGCGGATGCTGCCGCCCCGGTCTCGCCGTTCACTCTCGCTGAGGTCCTGGCGATTGAGGACGCGAAATCTAATCCATAAGGGGTGAGGGGAGGTGGCCGGACATCGGGTTTGCGGGCTCTTCGGATTTGAGCGTGGGTGAGCGGTCGGCGCGGCGGTCGGCTGAGGTGGGTGTCGGGGCCTTCAGGATCAGGAGCGACCAAGCTGCCTGATGAAGTGAAGACCCCGACATGGATCACTGTACGTGTGGCCCGGGCGCGCGTTGGTGCGCTCGGGCCGACGCGTTGTTCGACGTGCCGGGGATGCACGTGCTGGAGGTCGAGCGGGCCGATGACGTGCCGGTGCTGACTGTCGAGACCGACGCCGCACTGGCCGGGCTGCCCGTCGTGCGGGGTGGTCGCGGTCGGCCACGGCCGGCGGCGACGGCGAGTGCGCTGATGCGCCGTGCTTCGGTGTCTCGGTCCGGCTGCGACTGGTCCAAGCGGGTCTGGCGGTGCGCCGAACCGGCCTGCCCGGACAGTCACGTTCACCGAGCAGCACGCGCTGGTGGCGCCGAGGGCGAAGCTGACCACTCGGGCGATCTGGTGGGCCACCGACGCGTTGGCCCATGACGACACCACCGTGTCGGCGCTGGCCCGCCACCTCGGGGTGGACTGGCACACCTGCTGGGACGCGGTCGAGGTCGAAGCCACCCGCCGGGTGGCAGACCCGGTCCGGCTTGACCGGTGTGCGCACGCTCGGGGTGGACGAGCACATCTGGCGGCCGAGCAGGATCGGGGACAAGGACCGGGCGGTGACCGGGATGGTCGACCTGACCCGCGACGAGAACGGCTGCCTGCACGCTCGGCTGCTCGACGTGGTCCCGGGCCGGACCGGCACCGCGTACGCGGCCTGGCTGAAGGCCCAACCGGAGGCCTTCACCGCCGGGATCGAGCACGCCGCCCTCGACCCGTTCCGCGGCTACGCCAACGCGATCCGCGACGAGCTGCCCGACGCCGTCGCGGTGCTGGACGCCTTCCACGTGGTCAAGCTCGGCACCAAGGTCGTCGACGAGGTCCGCCGCCGCGTCCAGCAAGACACCCTGGGCCGGCGCGGTCACAAGGACGACCCGCTCTACAGGATCCGCGGCTGCTGCGCCGCGGCCGCGAGCACCTGTCCGACAAGCAGGTCGCGAAACTCGAACGCGTGCCTGGTCGCCGGCGACCCCGGCTGGGAGGTCACCCTCGCCTGGCATGCCTACCAGCAGCTCCGCTCGATCTACCAGGCCGACAGCCCGGCCGAGGGCCGCCGACGTCGCCGAGCAGGTCATCGCCTCGTTCCCCGACCTGCCCGATCCCCGAGGTCGCCCGCCTCGGCCGCACCCTCAAGCAGTGGCAGCAGCACGTCCTGGCCCGGTTCGACACCCACCGGATCTCCAACGGCGGCACCGAAGCGGTCAACCTGATCATCGAGAAGACCCGCCGCCTCGCCCACGGCTTCCGAACCTTCGACCACTACCGGCTCAGAATCCTGCTCGCCGCCTCAGGCCAGCGCGCCTACCGACGAGCCCCCAACCATGCGTAATTCCGAAGAGCCCTATTTTTGGCGTCGCGTGTTCACGGTGGCCTCTGCAGGGGGTGCGAACTCGGCGATGTCACTCCTGCAACGTCTAGGGACCGCCACGATCCAAGTCGGGGACCTAGCCCAGAGCTCTCGGCGCTCGTCGCAGAACGACACTTCTGCGCCAGGAACGGACGCCGGGCTCAGTCCGGGAGCACGAGCGCGTTGTGGAGCTGCGCGCGGGAGCTGATCTCGAGCTTGCGATAAGCGCTGCTCAGGTGCAACTCGACCGTCTTGATGGTGATGAAGAGCGTTTGCGCGATCTCCTTGTTGCTCATCCCGTCGGCGGCGAGCTGGGCCACGCGCCGCTCGCTCGCGGTGAGCGCGTCGAGCCCGGTCTGGAGGACCCTTCGCGGCCTGGCACCGGTGGCGGCGATCTCGTCGTTGGCCCGCCCGGCGAGCGCGAAAGCGCCGAGCCTCTGCCCGAGGTCGACGCTCTCTCGGAGCCGCTCGCGTGCTTCAGTCCGCTGATTGGCGCGGCGGAGCGCGGCGCCTAGGTCGACGACGGTATGCGCGTGCTCGAGCCGTGCTTGTGAGCCGGCGAGGACCTCGACCGCCTCCCGGAGCAGCCCGATCCCTGCCTCCCTGCCCTCGACCAGACCGAGCACGCGCAGGGAGGCACCGATGGCAT
>CAWDDG010000002.1:0-197562 GCA_963801065.1 uncultured Actinomycetota bacterium
AGACGAACGGACGAGTCCGAACGCCGCGCGTCGGCTCCGTAGTGGGCCACCAACGTCGCGGCAGAGGGTTATGAGCAGAAGACCGACGCCAGATCATGACCAGCGCAGCGGCGACCGAGAACAAGTGGCGGGTGCCCCGCATCCACATCCTGGAGGGCTTGCGCGGAGTCCGCCGCAAGGATATGCCGCGGGAGCTTCGGCGGGGGTGACCCTGCTCGCGCTCGCGGTGCCGTTGAACTTCGGGTATGTCCAGATCGCCGGGCTGCCCCCGACAGCCGGCCTGTACACGCTGATCGTCCCAAGCCTCGCCTTTCGCGCTGCTGACCACGTCACGTCAACTCGTCGCGGCACCCGACGCTGCGGCCGCAGCCCTGGTCGCTTCGTCGCTGACTGGCCTCGCCGACGTCGGCACCGAGCATTACATCGACTTCGCCGCCGCACAGGCGCTGGTAGGCGGTGCGATCTTCGCCCTGTGCTGGCTTTTCCGGCTGGGCTTCCTCGCCAACTTCTTGTCCGAGGCCGTCTTCGTCGCATTCGTCGGCGGTCTCGCGATCGAGATCTTGCTCAGCCAGGCGGCCAAGATGCTCGGCATCTCCCTCCAGGGAGAGGAGTTCCTCGAGGAGCTCACCAGCCTGGTCACCCAGCTACCCGAAGCGAACGGCTGGTCGATCCTGCTCGCCTCGCTCTCTGCGGTAATCGTCTTGGGTGGACGCCGGCTGTCGCGAACAGTCCCTTGCGCGCTTGCCGTGCTGGTGGTGACCACGCTGGTCACCGTTGCCGCGAAGCTGGACGAGCGCGGCGTCAGCGTGCTCGGCGAAGTCCCCAGCGGCCTGCCGCCCCTCCGTGTCCCGCACATCGACGCATCGGAGTGGATCGCGGTCGCGCCCTCGGCCCTGGCGTTGACGATGGTCGCCCTGGCCGAAGGGCTGCTGACCGCCCGCAGGTACGCCGAACGCAATCACTATGCGGTCGACGCCAACGCAGAGCTACTGGCGTTTGGTGGCACCAACGCCGCAGCCGGGGTTACCGGCGGCTTCAGCATCGGCTCATCCGCTTCCAGGACCGCCGCGGTGGATCAGGTCGGCGCAAGGTCGCAAATCCCCATGCTGGTCGTTGCCTCGCTCGCCGTCGCGCTGTGTGCTCCGGGGGAGCAGTCACCCACGTGACCGTTACGTAGGACATGACACCGCAGCCCCGGTGAAGTTGCCCGATGGAGTGGTGGTATTCCGGTTCGCCGCGCCGCTGTACTTCGCCAACGCCACCACGTTCCGCGATCACATCCAGGACCTGCTCGATGCCAGACCTGCACCCGACAAAACTGACAACTCGACCGACTCCAGCACGTTGCGATGGCTCGTCCTCGACTGCGAGGCCATCACTGACATCGACGTCACCGGATCGCAGGCACTCGACGAGTCGATGCGCAGCTGTCACGACCGCGGCGTCACCGTTGTCGTGTCCCGGCTGCGGCAAGACCTCGCCACGACACTCGCGCACTACCGCCTACTGCAACGAGTCGAGGTGTACGACAGCAACGAAGCCGCCGTAGCAGCGGCCAAATAGGCCGCCGAGACGCGAGTTCGGTCGCTCGTGTTCACCCCGGGTGAACGGACGAACCTCACGGGCTGATCGAGCCGTGCGCTAGGCCACCGATCCCCTGGCCGTCGGCGACGCTGGCGCGATCGAGGTCGACCGAGCCGCGCCAGGCGTCGGCGACGGTGGCATTGAGCCGGCGGAGCTCTTCTTCGACGGCTGCTCGGTGCTCGAGCCGCACCGTCTCGAGAAGCTCCTCAAGCATTGCTCGGAGGCGTCGCATGATCTGCATCGAGGTCGCACCGTACTCACGGATCTCGGTGAGTCCAAGCGTCACGTAGTCCTCCCAGCGGCGAGTCACCATGACGACTGCGGCGGCCGGCGTGTCGGCGCTCGCCGGCTTCGTACGCTCCTCGAGATCGGTCCGCCCGATGAGCCCGAGAACTTCTCCAATGTGGTCGAGGACCTGCACGGCGGTCGTGGGATCATTCACCGCGGGTGAGAGTGCTCTGTTTGCGATGTCGACCATGATCCGTATCGCGAACGCGGGATCCTGGTCGAACGTGCGCTCGTCGCCGAAAGCGATCATCCCCTCGAGCTCTTCTGCGGCACGATCGCCAAACTCGCCACCGTACACATGCACCAGCTCTTCACCGGTGTGCACGAAGTCGCCTACCGGGTGCGGCAGGACGAGGCCGGCCCCATGCGCGAGAGCCCACTCGACGAGACCGTCGGGATCGACAGCCTGGATCGCGCCGCCGCGGCCGGCTCGTACGACGAGTGTTGGATCCGCGCGGGTCGTCCCGTAATCCCACCGGATGTCCGGCCGGTCGGCGAAGCGCACAGTCTGCTCGAACGTCGACTGAGCTGCGCTTGCGACGTCTGTGGCGACGGCCGCCGGTCTCAGCCTGCGGAGGTATCGATCGAAGAAGACGATGAAGGCCAGCAGGCACAGGGAGACGAAGAGTCCGGACAGTGTCACACCGAGGTCTGGGACGAAGTCGTCATCGATCCGCCGGAGCAGCGCGAACGAGAACGTGAGGGTGCCAGCGAGAATCGCGAGCGTCGCTTTCAGCATGGGGTCTCGGTACCAGAGGCGCAGGATGCGGGCCGAGAACGTCCCGGTTGCCATCTGCACGACGAGAACGGTCACGGTGACGACGAAGCCGGTGAGCGCAGCCGTCGCGCCGATGATCGAGGACAGGACCGTGCTCGCGGTCGACGGCGAGTACTGCCATAGAAACGGGGTCCCGATGTTCTCGTCGGCGAACGAGACGACGAGGCCGAGGACCCCACCGAGCGCGGCTCCCGCCAGAGGGATGACCCAGAGGCTTTCGAGCAGACTTTCGCGCCTACGGAACCGCCTGGCCCAAGTCATATCGCTCGTCTCATTTGGCGCCTGGATCGCGGACAGGGCAGCGCCGCGCCGCAGCTGCCGCCATGATTGGCATCGGTCGGTTGAGGCGGTGAGAGGCCTTGTACCCGTCGGAGAGGCGGGTGAGATCTAGTTCTCATAGCGAACATCTAATCCCTCCCTCGATGAGCACAACTTCGTACACCGCGGACCTGCTCGGCGTCGATACCGACCTCGTGGCCGCTCCGAGGTGAGCGCTACGAGACCGACCGGGCACATCGGCCCTTCGGACAAGCCACTTCCCGAACATGCCTACACCAAGCCTAGAACCCCCATCCTCGCCGCTTCTTCACTTAAGGGAAGCCATGTCCGGACTTTGCGGTGGCATGGCGGTGCGCGTGATGCGGATGTTCACCAGGCCGAGAGCACGACGCAGATGGCGTTTCACACGATCAGCGTGATGGCCCGCGCCGGGGCGGTCACTACGGTGATCGTTACATCGACTTATCCGGAGGATGCCGCTATGCCCGCCGATGACGTGACCGACGGCGACGTGGCCGTCTATTCCGGCCTGATGGACTCGCGGACGCCCCTCGGCCGCATGTCACGAGCACCTGCATCCGGGGGTGGCGCCAAGTTGAAGACGACGAGCCCTCCACCTCGAACAGTGTCAAGGAGGCACGATGAGCGTTGAACAGGCTGGGGTTTCGGCCGAGGTTCTGAGATCGATCTCGACGCCCGACCGGGTCGAGAGTCGGCTTGGAATGTTGGAGTTCAAAGATGGTGCTCCGTCGGAGGCGACGGCGGCGTTGTTGTACGACCATCTCGACTTCGTGCACGGGGTGCAGGCGTTCCTCGGCGCGCTGCGCGGTGCCTCGCTGGCATCGGTTCGCCGTGGTCACCTGTCGGTGGGGGTGGAGGACAACTCGTTGCTGTTGTTCTCGGAGTTGATGGATTCGACGTCGCTGTTCCTGACCGCCAACTGCGACACGGTCTACTTCTGGGGGTTCGTGGATCTATCGGACGGGCCGATGGTGATCGAGGTGCCAGCGCTCGGTGCCCCGTCCGGGATCCTAGGCACGATCGATGACATGTGGTTCAACTGGGTCACCGATGTCGGCCTGCCCGGCCCGGATCGAAGCGAGGGTGGCCGGTACCTGATGGTGGGACCAGGCTATGACGGCCCGCTGCCGGACAGCGGGTATCACGTGTTCCATGCCCGTACGAAGCGGGTGACCTTGATCGGCCGCGCCTTCATGGTCGACAACGATCCGAAGGTACCGGTCGAGGCGATCCGCAACGGCGTCCGGGTGTATCGCTACGTGCCCGGCGCCTATGGCACGGCGGTCGGCAGTTTTCTGGCCGGGCAGGCACCGCTGGGGGCCGCGGCCCCGGTGCCCGAGACCCGGTTCGTCGAGGCGTCGGGCATGGCGATCAACACTCTCTTCCCGAACGACTTCGGCTTCTGGGAGGTGGTGAATGAATTGGTGCAGCAGGAACCACCGGAAGCGGCCGATCCCGAGCTGCTCGGCCTGCTCGCCTCCATCGGCATCGTGCACGGCAAACCATTCGAACCAGACGACAGGATGCGCAGGATCCTCGAAGAAGCCGTCGTGGTCGGCAACGCCACCGCCCGCACCGTCACGTTCGCGGCACGACCCGAGGAAGGCTTCGCCTTCTACCCGAACTCGCAATGGCAAAGTGCGCTATTCGTCGGCGGCTACCAGTTCCTCGACCCACCACCCGAGATCACACTCGACGGCCCGGTCGCAGCCCCGAGCGACGGTGCCCGCAAACTCAACTCCGCCACCAACTTCTTCTACATGGCCACCGGCATCACACCGGCGATGTGCATGCGCCTGACCGGCATCGGCTCGCAGTACATCTTTGCGATGCGTGACAGCGAAGGGAACTACTTCGACGGCGCCCGCAACTACCGCCTCACCCTTCCACCGGACATTCCCGAGAGCCGCTTCTGGTCACTGCTGATGTACGACAACCAGACGCGGTCGATGTTGCAGACCGACCAGCACCTTCCCCGTCTGGGAAGCCAGTCGGGCACCGTTGAGGCCAACCCTGACGGCTCGATCGACATCTACTTCGGACCCACCGCCCCGGAAGGCAAAGCCAACAACTGGCTGCAAACCGTCCCCGGCAAGGGCTGGTGGACAATCCTTCGGCTCTACAACCCACTCCAACCGTTCTTTGACAAGACATGGCAACCCTCAGAGATTCAACCGATCTAGTAATCGTACGAACGTCAGCGGAGGCCCACTCCGGGCGGCATTCACCACACAATGGGTCTCCATTCCTACCCGGATAGCGCGGGCCATGCGAAACGCGGGCGCGGCAAGGACGGCACGGCAGTTCGCCGGCCAGCGAGTCCGGCGAATTGAGCGAGCACACGCGCCAACGTCTCGGTTCACTCACATTGCGTGATGACGGAGGGCTCCGAGGTTTCGTACGTTGCGATCGATTGCCTTACCAGGAGGACCTGTAATGACCGTTGCAGATCATCGGGACACGCCAGACTCAGAGAGCGTCGACACGCGCATCGGGACGCTGCGGTACGAGTTGAGCTGCCCGACGCCCGAGACGACGCGGAAGCTCTTCGATGAGATGGACTTCCAGCGCGCTGTTCAGGCTTACCTCTGGGCATACCCGGCCGTCTCCTTCGAATCCATCCGGGTCGTGGCAAAGCGCGACCTCGACATGGACCACAACGATCTGGGTATTGCCGACAACTTCGTCGACCCTAAGTCCGTCTGGCTAACGGCGAACGACACCACGATCTACGCCTTCACGAACCTGGACTTGGCCCAGGGTCCGGTCGCGATCGATATCCCACCCGGTGCAATCGTGGGCCTGCTGGACGACTTCTGGCAGCGCTCGCTCTCCGACGTCGGCCTGCCCGGGCCGGACGCGGGGAACGGCGGCACGTTCCTGCTACTGCCACCGGGCTACGACGGCGAGGTTCCTCAGTCCGGCTACCACACACTTCAGGCGACGATGAACAACCACAACCTCCTGGTCCGCGGCATCATCGTCAACAACGACATCCCCGACGCCGTGCAGCGCATCCGGAAGGTGAAGATCTACCCGTGGAGCGAGCGCGAAGATCCCCAGCCGAGTAAGTTCGTCTCGATTTCGGGCAAGCTGATCGACACGACTCCTCCAAGTGGCATCGAGTACTGGGCGCGACTCGCCACGGTCATCAACAACAACCCGGTTCAAGAACACGACCGGTTCTTCATGGCCATGCTCAAGCCGCTTGGCATCGAGAAGGGCAACCCGTTCCAGCCTGACTCACGGCAAACTGTCATCCTCGAGGAGGCCGCCGCGCTGGGCGATGCGATGGCACGCAACGTGATGTACGAGAACACCAAGCGCACCAGTCCGGCCAAGCCGTTCCGGGGCACTCGCTGGGACTGGGTGATCCTGGTCAAGCCCAGCCAAGAAACCGAGAACTACAGCCAACTCGACGAACGGCTGCAATACACCTACGGCGCCATCTACCTGTCACCCGCCATCGGAGTGATGAAAGCCGGTCCCGGGGCAAACTACGTTCAGACATTCGGCGACAAGGACGGCGACCACTTCGACGGCGGCAGGTCCTACCGCCTGCACGTGCCCGCCAACCCGCCGGTTTCGGCGTTCTGGTCGTTGACGCTGTACGACACCGCAACCCGTTCGATGGTCCAGAACCCGACGAACGACGCGGCCCGCTCGGGCTACGACGAGCTGAATACGAATAGCGACGGCTCGCTGGACCTGTACTTCGGGCCGGAACCGCCGGCAGGCCAGGAGATCAACTGGATCGAAACGATTCCCGGCAGGGGCTTCTACCCGATGTTCCGCTTCTACAGCCCCACCGCGCCGTTGTTCGACGGCACGTGGACACTGCCGGACGTCGAGCCGATCTGACGCGGAAGCACGACGGCAGGGCAGTGCCACTTTTTCCGCCGCACGCGGCCGACAGCGGCGGCGGCCACGAGGGCAAACCGATCTGCTCGTCATGGCGGCGAAGAATCTGGAAGCACACGTCGACCGCGCGATCACACGGGCGAACAAGATCGAAAAGAAGCAGCTTCAGGCAGACGAAGAGGCACTCGAGCCCGAGATCGACGAAGCAGCCAGAGCTAAAGAAGATCGGACGAGTCTGCGTCGATGGGGAAGCGACGCCGTCACGCTGACGGCGATGAGCGTGCGTGACGGCGTCCGATAGTGCACTCGTGCGGCTTCGTCGAGTTCGACGCGATCGACCGTTCATCTGATCTGCGTGGTGCAAGCCGCGTCTGCTCGATCGATATGGGTTGAGCAAGCTCCCCAGCCAATCCGTCGCCGGACGCTTCGCCTTGTAGGCAGCGCCCCGGTGAACGCGTCGGGCACCAGCGACAGCAGAGGATGAGGTCGGCTTTGGACTATCACGAGCGGCTGCGCCGTCTTGCGATCAACGACGCACAGCTTGCGGAGGACTGTGTCGGCGGAGCCGGAGTCGAGTCGCTGGGCCTGGATCTGAAGACGCTGGCACTCGTCCGGCTCGCCGCGTTGGTCGCGGTCGGCGGGGCGCTGGGGTATGACACCGACGCATTGGAACCCCAGTCGGGTGGGTGATGGCGGCTACCCGCCGAGCAGGCCGATTGCCGTCGCCTGTTGCACCGCGTGGTTGCGTGAAGAGACGCCCAGTTTTCGATAGATCGAGCCGACCTCCGAGCTAACGGTATTACGGGAGACGAACAGCCGTTCCCCGATCTCGCGGATCGTGAGGTGTGTCTGCAGGTACGGCAGCAACCGAAGCTCCGCTGGGGTGAGCGGCGACCCGCCGGTCGCTCCCAGCTGTGGGCTCGATGTGATCTTGCGAAGCTCCGAGACCTCGTCGACGAGGGCACCGAGGTGTGGCCGGTGGAGCAAGATGTCGTCGATTTCACGCTGTAGGTGCCGAGCGGTTGTGTGGTCACCCACGCCCCAGTACACCTTCGCGAGTTGCAGTCGTGCGCGTACAGCGAGCCATGGCAGCACGAATGTGCAGGTCGGACGGGCCCGCATCGCCTGCGTGAGCCGTCGGTGTGCCTCCTTCAGGTCGCCACGGTGCACGGCGAGCCGGGCCGCGGCGGCGAAGGCGAGCACGCTGGTGGCGTAGTCATGCATCCGATACTCATCAATTGCGGCGAGCGCCAGTTCCACATGCCCGGCCGCCTCCGCCCATCGCCCGCGATCCATGGCCAGTACCGCGAGCTCGGCCTCGCTGTCGACGAGCGAATCGGTATTGGATTGCGCGGCGGCCAAGGTGGACGACTCGGCGAACAGGGCACCGGCCTGGTCAATGTCTCCGGTGAGCAGATGCGCCTCGGCCAAAAAGCAGAGCGCCGTGTCGCGCCAGACGCTCCACGGCGGCTCTTGCGCGACGGCGAAGCTTGCGTCGGCCGTCATCTGCTCCGGGCCTGCGGCACAGATGACCGCTCGAAACATTGCCCGCGCCGAGTCGAACGATGCCGTGCCGTCTGCCGGAACCAGGTCAAACGAAGCGGCGTCGACGATCGCCGCCCAGCGTTGCGCTTCGACGGTCTGCCCCGTGAACACCGCAATGTAGCCCGCCAGAACGGCGAGCGGGGGATATTCCTCGATTGCGGAACCGCCCAGCGACGACAGCCAGCGTTGCACGGTCGATAACTGCCCGGCCTGGTAGGTCGGCAGGATCAACGCCGTCACCAACTGAACGCATCGGTCCTGCTCGGTAGTGTTCAACAGGTGCTCGACGGCCATCGCTGGAGATCCGTTGGCCTCGTACCAGTCGGCAGCCCGTAGATGCAGCTTCATGATGGCCTCGGGCTCGACCCGACGAAGCTCCCCAAGCAAGAACTCACGGTATAAGGCGTGGTAGCGGTACCACTCTCGCCGACGATCGAGCGGGATCAGGAACACGTTCGAGGCCTCGAGGCTGCGCAGTCGGTCCTGCGCGCCTGATGCTCCGAGGAGAGCGTCGCACAGCGGAGCGCACAGTTGATCGAGCACCGCCGTGCGCCGCAAGAACCGCTGGATACTCTCGGGCAGTCGAATGAACGACTCGCGGTACAGGTAGTCGGCCACGTACCGGTCGTTGCCGGAGACCGTCAACGCATCGCCGTTGCTGTCGTGCGCGATCACCGCTGCGAGGTAGAGCCCGACCGGCCAGCCTTCGGTCCGTTCGGTCACAGCGGCTGCCAGGTCGGGAGTGATGCTGACGCGTGCCTCGGCGAAGATTTGTTCGGCGCCGGCCGCGTCGAGGGCCAAGTCGCTCGCCAGGTACTCCAACGCGTCACCGGATGCTCGCAGCGGCGGCAGGTGAGGCCACTCGGAACGACTCGCCGAGACCAACTGGGAACCTCGCGGAATACCGGAGACGACCACGCTCAGCACATCGTGACAGGCCGGCGACTGCAGTTCGTGGAGGTCGTCGAGCATGAGCACGAACGGAACCGGGCTCGTCCTCAGGGCTGAGGCAAGACGCGGCGCAGCGCGTCCCAACACCGACACGCCGAGACCACCCATGTCCGCGATCAGGCCGGAGTTTCCCGGCGAGACCCGAGCGTAGGCGGACGCCAACAAGGTCAGCAGTGCCGAAGGATCATCGTCCAGACGGTCCAGAGACACCCATGCGACGCGGCGATCCTCGGCGAGGGCCCACTGAACCAGCAAGGTCGACTTGCCATAACCCGCAGGCGCAGTGAGGCCGACAACGCGGCAATCGCTCGAACGAGCCGCCTCAATGAGGGGGGTGCGACTGACCGAACCTAAGCGAGGCTGCGGAACCGACAGCTTGGCGTCGAGCAGCGACGCATCAAGCTCGACAGCCCTCGCCGCACCCTCGTACGAGTCCCCCGTCACGATCGAAATCCTAGGCGCGGCGGTCGGGCCACTCAACGAAGAACGCGGATCTGGCGCCGAAGCACCCGGTGAGCCAATTGCGGTCCGGGCTGGCGCCGTTTCACGCAATCTGCGGGATGCGACCCCGTCGTGTTCCGGCTGGGATGACCAAAGGGCGGCGTACTCGGCTTCCACTTGGCCACCGCCGCGCAGTCCTTCGAGAAAGGGGTTCGCCGGTGGTAGACCGTGTGAGGACCGACCAGGAGGTCGATGTCGCATCCAGCCGGCCGGTGACCTCGGCTGGCCAGTCCGAGGGCCCAGACCGCGATTCGACGGCCGGGCGCGACACGGGGCCGGCGTTTCTGCGTTGGGTTCCCAGACTGGGAGTCTGGGCCTGGAGCTTCGTGGGGTTCGTGGTGGCGACGATCATCGTGGTCACCGCGCTTGGCGCGGTCAGCGAGATCGTGCTCCCGCTGACGTTCGCGGCCGTGCTGGCCGTGGTCTTCAAGCCGTTGGTCGGGTCCCTTCGACGCCACGGGTTCAAGCCCACCCTGGCCGCCGGGCTGATCGTCCTCGGCCTGCTCGCATTGATGGCCGGCGTCGTTGTCGCAACCGTCCAGGGCGTGCTCGAGCAGACGGATCAGATCAGTGCCTCGGTCGACGCGGCTAAGGACAACGCGGCCGAGTCGCTTGCTGTCGATCGGGCCGCACTGGACGAGGCCCAAGCAGCAGCCGAAGAGGCGGCGCCGATGATCTCCGACGGGTTCGTCACCCGTCTGGCCTCCGGCGTCGACAAGCTGGTCGGCCTGGCCAGCGGCTTGATCCTCGGCGCCCTGATCATGTACTACCTGCTCAAGGACGGCACTCGTCTCCGCCGCTCGGTCGTCGCAGGGATCGATCCCACGATCCGAGACGACTTCGACGGCTTCATCGGCGACGCCTGCCGGATCCTGCGCGACTACGGGAGAGGCCGCACCACCATGTCGGCCGTCGTGTCCGTGGTCATCGGCCTGGCTAGCCTGCTGCTCGGCCTCCCGCTGGTATTCACCATCGTCGTGGTCAACTTCGTCGGCGGCTACATCCCCTACATCGGCGCCTTCCTCGGTGGCGGGCTCGCCGTGATCATCGCCCTCGGCGAAGGCGGAATCGGAACGGCTGCGGTCATGCTGGTGATAGTGCTCGCCGCCAACCTGGCGCTGGAGAACTTCGTCGAGCCCAGGGTGATGGGCCGCACCCTCGACATCCACCCGCTGGTCGTACTCGTCGTCACCGCGTTGGGCGGTCTCCTCGGCGGCATCGTCGGCCTCATCCTGGCCGTGCCGTTTTACGTGATCGCCACCAGCGGCATCGCCCGCCTGCGATCCATGGGCGTCGTCGAGCAGGTCACCGACCGCGCCCAACCGACCCTGCAACACATGCTCGACTGACGTGCGCCACACGATCATGCAAGCTCGTGATGCACGAGAACGCTCAAGGAGGGTACGCATATGACTAGCTCGGACGACGAGACTTCGCGCTCGAGCGTGCCGAATGTCGTCTTCATCGTCGGGGACAACGTCGGGTGGGGGGACATCGGCTGTTACGGCGGCCTGGCGCCCACGCCACGCATCGATGCCCTCGCCGAGCAGGGCATGCGTTTGAAGAACTACAACGTGGAGGCCCAGTGCACGCCGACGCGTTCGGCGCTGCTGACCGGCCGGCTGCCGATCCGCACCGGCAACTGCAGTGTGCCGCTGCCAGGACAGGGCGACTACGGGCTCGCGCCGTGGGAGTACACCCTGGGCGAGTTGTTCTCCGATGCCGGCTACGCCACCGGCGCCTTCGGTAAGTGGCATGTCGGCGACATCGCGGGCCGGCTGCCGACGGATCAAGGGTTCGATGAGTGGTTCGGCATCAAGAACACCTCGGATGAGTCCGGCTACAGCTCCTACCCCCTGTTCGCCGAAACTGGCGCTTCCATTCCGAAGATCTGGGAGGGCGTGGCAGGATCCCCGGTTACTCCTGTCGAGGACTTCGACCTGGAGACGCGGCCGCTTGTCGACGAGAAGATCGCGGCGCGAACCGCCGACTTCATCAAGCGAAACGCCCAGGACGGCAAGCCGTTCTTCACCTACATCTGCTTCACGCAGATGCACCCACCCCTGATCCACCATCCCGATTGGACGGGGAAGTCCGGCGGCGGCGTCTACTCGGACACCCTCGCCGAGCTCGACTACCGCACCGGCCAGGTGCTCGACGCGATCGACGAGGCGGGGATCTCCGACAACACCATCGTCGTCTGGAGCAGTGACAACCCGGCGGGGCTAGCTCCGTACATGGGCGGCTCGAACGGCCCGTGGCGCGGCCATTTCGCGTCAGGCTTCGAGGGCGGGATGCGTGCTCCGGCGATGGTGCGCTGGCCGGGCAAGGTGGAAGCCGGCGGCGTGAGCGATGAGATCTTCAGCGCTGTCGACTGGTTCCGGACGCTGGCATCCCTGGTCGGGGAGAGCGGGCGGGTGCCCGACGACCGCCCCATCGATGGAGTCGATGCCTCGGCGTTCTTCCTCGGGGACAGCCCGACGACCGGGCGCGATCACGTCATCTACTACGGCTCGGACGCCGGGGTGATGTCGGTCAAGTGGCGAACGATGAAGGTCGTCTTTCGCTTCAGTGAAAGCAACAGCGGCCCGATCTTCAAGCCGCAGTGGCCGATGGTGTTCGATCTGATCAATGACCCGATCGAGCAGTGGGATCTGATCGACCAGCGCCTCGACTGCGCGTGGGTGTTCAGACCGGTCGCCGTTCGCCTGGGTGCTCTAGCGCAGAGCGCGGCCCGCTACCCCAACATCAAGCCAGGTGAGGACTTCACCGGATACACCTGAGGCTGAAGGACTGAACGGATGACGACATGACCACGGCACCAGTCCTCGCGCTATCCCGGGCGCAGCGTCGGCGGCGCCTAGCAGCTGGTCTGCTGCGGGCCTCAGCTGTCACGGTGGTTCTCGTCGCCGTGTACTACCTCGCCCCGCTTGACAATCTGTCGGGCGTCCCGTTGGGCCTAACCCTGGCGGTTGGGCTGCTCGTGTTGGCCGCCGTTGCGTCCTACCAGGTGAAAGCCATCATTCGATCGCGGCATCCGGCCGTGAAGGCGGTCGAAGCGCTCGCCGGCATTGCACCGCTGTTCCTCCTGCTCTTCGCGGCCGTGTACTTCCTGATGGCTGAGGCCGATGCCGGCAACTTCAGTGAGACGCTCACCCGGACCGATTCGCTGTACTTCACGGTCACCATCTTCGCCACGGTCGGCTTTGGGGATATCACGGCAACGAGCGAAACGGCCCGCGTGCTGGTCACGATCCAGATGATCCTGGACCTGATCGTGTTGGGCCTCGGGGTCCGCGTATTCGTCGGCGCAGTCGAGGCTGGCCAGAAGACAACCAACGGGCCGCAAACAGACGCCAACAACGGCCGCACTGCCACGGATTGAACACAGCCATGACGAGCTTTCGGGAATCCGAACGGCTGCATGAGCTTGCCCACTCGATGAGAGAGCACTGGCTGGGTCGGATCGCGCTCGGGTCCGTGGCCGGGTTTGGGCGGCTGGACCTCTTCGACCGAGCGATGGCGCTCGCCGCCCAGCTGTTTTCGTCTGTGCTCCCGATCCTGATCATGCTGTTCGTCTGGGTTGGTCAGTCGAGCACGGAACGGTTCGCGGATGCCGTCTCGATGCCGCCGGTCGCCCAGGATGTCCTCGAGCAGGCCCTGGACGAGTCCGGCGGCAGCGCGTTCGGCATCGTGGGGGCGGTATTCCTGCTGCTGTCCGCGACGAGCCTGTCCCGCGCCCTCACTCGTGCGATTGCCAGCATCTGGCGGCTGTCCAGGCCGAAGACGCAACTCACCAACGCGTGGCGCTGGGTGGCGGTGGTGGTGGCGCTCGCGCTGGCGGCCATAGTGACCAGTTCCCTCGGTCGGTTCACCGACCCGATTCCGCCGCGCAACGCATGGACTCTGGTGCTCACATTCGGACTCGACATACTGGTCGCAGCCTTCGTGCCGTGGCTGCTGCTGGCCAACCGGGTGCCGGTGCGCCGACTCATTCCGGCCGGCGTCGTCTTCGCCCTCGCCATGCTGGTGGTGCGACCGGCCAGCGAGGCATACCTGCCGCGCGCATTGGAAGAGAGCGCCGACCAGTACGGGTCGATCGGGGTGGCATTCACCTACCTGGCCTCGCTCTACGTCGTGGCGTTCGTCTTCCTGGCCACCGCGATCATCGGCAACGTCATCGCCGAGGACCAGGGCCGGTTAGGTCAGTTCATCCGCCACGGGAGGCCGACTCGGACAGAAGACCCGGCTGAGCCGGGAGAGCCGGCTGAGTCGGCGGCGGACTTGTGACGAGCTGCAGGACTCGCATCCACGAGAGCCGCGATCGGCTAGCCCGGGGCTTTCACCGGCGGGTGGTCTGGGTTGCGTGTTGATCACCTGAAAGGTGCTCCTGGCCAGCAAGGATGTGACTTGTCAAGGGCCACATTCGCGCGGGTCGAGGAGCACCTTTCAGGTGAAGAAGCGTAGCGGGTTGTATCCGTGGGTCGGGATCGACGCGGCCGGGTCCGGGGTGGTGTCTCAGGCCGGTGGGGTGACCCGGCCGCCGCGTGGTGCTACACCTCAGCGGCACCCGACTTGGCTCAACTTAGTGCGCAGCTGATTGGCACTGGATCTGCTCAAGGCGCCGCGTAGATCGTCGGCCGGGTACGAACCCGTCGAACCGCGCGCCCGCGCCCCCGGCGATGCCGACGATTCGCCGTGCGCGGTGGCATACGCCGCGCCGTGCTGTGAACTGGGTAACTGCCGGTCATGGGGTGCCGGGGCGTCTCGTCTCTTGTTGGTGAGCACAACGAACGGAGACGTCATGAAGATCTTCATCGCCGGAGCGTCCGGCGCGATCGGCAGCCAACTCGTTACCCAACTCGTGGCGCGCGGCCACGAGGTCGTCGGCACGACCCGCTCGGCTGCCAAGACCGGCGCGCTGCGCGCGCTCGGCGCCGAACCGGTCATCGTCGACGCGCTCGACCCCGACTCGGTGGCCGACGCGGTGGCCAAGGCCGAGCCCGAGGTGATCGTCCATCAGCTCACCGCGCTGAGCGGACCGCTGAACATGCGGCAAGGTGAAGCGGATGGCGGCCGCCACCAACCGGCTGCGCACCGAAGGCACCGACCACCTGCTGGCCGCCGCGCGCGCCGTCGGCGTCCGCAAGTTCGTGGCGCAGAGCAACTGCTGCCTTGATGGAACGCACCGGCGGGCCGGTCGTCGACGAGAACGGCCGGCTCGAGCCGAACCCGCCTGAGGACGCCGAGGAGGCGGTGGCCGCGTTGCGCCACCTGGAGGACGCGGTGACCGGCATCAGCTGGGCCGACGGCATCGCTGCTTCGCTACGGTGGCTTCTATGGCCCAGGGACCGGCATCGAGGCCGCGCCGGACGCCGTCATGGCCGAGCTGATCCGCAAGCGAAGGTTCCCGATCGTCGGTGGCGGCGGTGGGGTGTGGTCGATGGTGCACATCACCGATGCCGCGTCGGCCACGGTCGCGGCCATCGAACGCGGCAAGCCCGGGATCTACCACGTCGCCGATGACGAGCCGGCGCCGGTGCGCGACTTGCTGCTGGAGCTGGCCCGCGCGCTCGGCGCCAAACCGCCGCGCCGCGTACCGGCCTGGCTCGTCCGCTTGCTGGCCGGCAAGGGCCGCGGTGGAAATGATGACGCAGGCCCGCGGGATCTCCAGCGAGAAGGCCAAACGCGAGCTGGGCTGGACGCTGCGGTACCCGAGCTGGCGCAAGGGTTTCACCGAGGGATTGAGCTGACTCGACATGTCCACCTCGGACCTGTACGGCGAGCTGCGACCGCGGGCGTTTGCGATCGCCTACCAGATGCTCGGCAGCGTCAGCGAAGCCGAGGACGTGGTGCAGGAGGCGTTCCTGCGGATGCACCAGACCCTGCAACGGGACGAGCCGATCGCCTCGCCGCGGGCGTACATCGCCACGCTGGTCACCCGGCTGGCCATCGACCAGCTTCGCTCGGCGCGGGCGCGGCGGGAGCGGTATGTCGGCGAGTGGCTGCCGGAGCCGCTGGTCACCGATCCGACGCCGGCCGAGCACGCCGAGACCGCCGACTCGCTGTCGCTGGCGTTCCTGGTGCTGCTGGAGAGCTTGTCGCCGCAGCAGCGGGCCGCGTTCCTGCTGCGTGAGGTGTTCGAGTATCCGTATGCGGAGGTCGCCGAGATCATCGGCACCGATGTGGACAGTACGCGGCACCTGGTCGCGCGGGCTCGCAACCACGTCCAGGAGCGCCGACCGCGCTATTACGCCTCTCGGCGGCAGCGAGAAGAGCTGGCTCAGCGCTTCTTCGCCGCCGCCGAGCAGGGCGACCTGCGGGCGCTGGAGGCGATGCTGGCGCAGGACGTGGCGCTGCACGGCGACGGCGGCGGCAAGGTGCCGGCGCTGGCGCGGCCGGTCAACGGCCGGGAGCGCGTGGCACGGCACCTTGTCGGCCGGGATGTCCGCGCTGGCACGTTACGGTGGCGTGCGCATGCATGTCACCGAGGTCAACGGCCAGCCCGGCGCCATGGCGTTCGACGCGCAGGACCGGCTGGTCGGGGTCATGGGGCTGGACATTGCCGACGGTCAGATCCAGACGATCCACTCCATCGCCAATCCCGACAAGCTGCGGCACCTCGACCGGGTCGGCGACCTCGGTGCCCTGCTGCGCGCGAGCCGCCGATCCAGCGACGACGGCTGAACCGCTGGTCGCGCTGGCGCCATGACCGACGAGACGGGCCTGGAGAGCGCCAGGTGGCACGTACGCAGCACGAGATGGCTAGAGGCGGCCGTTAGTGCGCACATTACGCCGCCCGCGCGAGGAAACCGCAGGTCAGGGAACCGCGCACGCAAGATCAGGAACGAGCTCATCCGACTGAGCCCGGAGGGCCAGCAGAGGCAGCGGCTGACCTATGAGCAGCATGGATGTCGGTGGGGGTCCTGTGTCATGCCGGTCGACCGCTCGAAAACGGCACATAGCGAGGCTCTCCGTTCAGGCGGGGTATTCCGCCTCCGTGCGCGATGACACCGTTCACGAACAGCACCTTGTCGCGCGGGCTCGCAGCCTCGGCTGGCCACGCCGACGTCTCAGCTCACGCACATTGTGTGAGGACAGACGGCTCCATGGTTGCCTACTGTCGTCGTTTGATGACGCCAAAGACGTTGACGCAGGTGTCCAATGTCAACGACGGCTGGAATCGGACCCCTTGGCGGCGGTTGAATGTGGACCCCTGCTGGTTGTCATGGTTGGTCCTCGGTGGGGGTGGGGATTCGGCCGAGGTCGTGGTTCTTGAGCCGGTAGGAGTCGCCCTTGAGGGCGATGACGTCGGCGTGGTGGACGAGCCGGTCGATCATGGCGGCGGCGACGGTGTCGTCGCCGAAGACCTCGCCCCAGCGGCCGAACTCCTTGTTGCTGGTGACGATGAGTGAGGCGCGTTCGTAGCGTGAGGAGACGAGCTGGAAGAACAGGTTGGCGGCCTCGTGCTCGAACGGGATGTAGCCGACTTCGTCGATGACCCGCGTCCAGGCTTACAGCGACTCGACCTGCGAGGATTCAGTGGGGCGGGTGGGACTCGAACCCACGGCCAAGGGATGATGAGAACCCCGGTACCCGCCGCAATAACCCCTACCAGCGACTATGGCCTCAGCGCCGCCCCCTCTGGTGGCCTGCAACCACACGGTTAGCCGCTAGTTGATGCCACGACTGATGCCACTGCGGACCTCGGCGTCTGTCTGCTGGGGACGTGAGCCTTGGTGGGGAACTGGGTGATGTCACCGATGCCGCCGAGCAGTCTCGCGGCCCCCGAGGTCCGATGCCGTTCAGGTCGAGCAACCTGCTGCCGGTCGCCTCGACCAGATCGGTGAGTTGGCCGTTCGCGGCCGTGATCTTCCGGTCGATGGCGGCCAGGTCCGCTGCGAACGCCAGAGAATCTGAGCCGCAACGTTGGCGTACCCGGATGGAAGACGAGTGGCGGTCGGCGACTCACCGACGACGAAGAACCCGCCTACAGCGGCACCCGGCCCGGTCTGTTGCACGCCAGAGACGTGTGCGGGCGGCGATGCCGCCGGCACAGCTGCCGCCCCGCGCCTAGCGGGCTTCGTAGACGGCGGTCAGCTCGTCGACGTCGATCTTGACCATCCGCAGCATCGCCGTCATGCCCCGCTGCGCCTTTTCGGAGCCAGGATCGCTCAGGTACCGCGGCAGCGCCTCCGGGATCACCTGCCACGACATCCCGAAGCGGTCCTTGAGCCGGAACGGCTGAAGGTAGCGGTGCACGGTCTTGTCGCTCCTAGGCAGCCCGGCGCGGCGACCAGCCAAGGAGGGCCGAAACCGAGGAAGGCATGTCCACCGAGCAGAGCCGCTGTAACGGGGACCTCGTCGTCCGTCGCTGTTTCGCCTGCCCCGAAGTCGGTTCATGCCCTGGGGCCTTCCGAGAACAACAAAGTGTCCAGGCCCCGCACGAGACCGACGTGATTAGGTGCGGCGCGGACGGCGAGCAGCGTGCCCGCGACGTAGGGCGTGGGCGTGGCGCCCGCGTCGTGCCGGATCACCAGTCGCTCCTCCGGCATCGCGAACACCACCTCGGTTGAAACCACGAAACTCGGCAGCCGCACCGAGTGCACCTGCGTGCCGGCGATCGTCGCGCCGCGTGCCTCTGGGTGACCGCCGGTGCGGCCGACAGGCACTTCGAGCACTGGCGTAGACACGCTGCCGAGTCGCTCGGCGAGCTCGCGCGCGGTGCCGCTGGGGGCGTCGGGCTTGCCCGCCGATGCGTAGTCGACGATCTCGCGGTGCGGCAGGTGCGGCGCGACCAGCAGTGCCGCCGCCTGCGCCATGGCCGCGGTCAGCGAGAAGTTGCCGGCGGCCACAGCGCCCACCCCGGCGGTGCGCGCAGCGGCGTCAATCTCGTCGAAGTCGGCCGCCGTCAGTCCCGACGTGCCGATCACCACGTTGACGCCGCGTGCCAACGCCGTGAGTGCGTGACGCTTGGCGGCGTGGTGGGAGGTGAACTCGACAAGTACCTCGACACCGGCCAGGGCGTCGGCCACGTCGGCCGTCACCGTGACGCCGTTCCGCTCGCCACCCCAGACCACGCCCAAGTCTCGACCGGCAGCCGTGCGAGCAACCGCGCTGCGCAGCTCGAGGTCCGGCGCAGCCAGCACACCCTCCGCCACCGCGCGACCCACCCACCCTGTCGCTCCAGCGACGCAGACAACGGTCATGACCAACCCCTCGGGTCGGGCCTTTGGCTACGGGCCGGGTGGCCGCGTAACCAGTCCACGACAAAGCAGACCGCTCGACACCCTAGATCGCCGGATCTGCACGACCAGGGTGTCCACACATTCCCGCATGGTGCTGCGCCATGACCGCCCCCTAACCGAGGTGGGCGCTCCATCCGGGTCAAGGAGGGTTCCAGCCGGCGACCGCCTCCTTCAAATTGCGGCCTATGCGGTATGACGATGCGGGGTGAGATCGATCGCTAAGGCGGACCGGCGAGCGCCGGCCGCCGGAGTACAGCGGACTCTTCACGGGCTCGGGGGTCGTCACGCGAGGACGCCGGCCTAGCGCTCAACGCCGCGGAGGCTCCCGCTGACCTCTCCGGCCGGGTCGTAGATCGTGCAAAGGATCGAGCGGTCGCCAGCGGCCCAACTCTCCTTATCCGGTGTCAGATAGCCAAGAAAAGAGCCGATTTCTCATAAGACAACCCGACGAAGCCCTCGAACTCCGCGGTGCACAACTCGTCTGCCTGCGCATCCATGGCCTCCGTGCCGGGGAAGTCCCCTCGGGAAGGGTCACAGCGGCGTATATCTCCTCGCTGTGCGGTTCCGAGCACGGCACGACCGGGACGCTGAAGATCTGTTCCGTGGCCTGGATTTCGGCGAGGCAGTCGCCGACCTTGAGGTCAAGGACATCGATCTCTTCGGCCTCCGTCGGCGTCGTCTCCTCCGCCTGCGCTGGCGGGGAAGTCTCGGCCGCTGGCGGAACGGTGCTCTCGGTCTCCACCGAGAATGTGCGCACGATCTGTTCGCAGCCGCGTTCGATCTCTTCGGCCCACTCCGGTGTGTGTTGGCAGTTGAGGGTGTACTCGGTCGTGCCGTCGAGGATGAACACGATCGTGCTCTCGATGGGTGTCCCGTCGAGGGTTCCGGTCGCTCGGATCCGAAGGCCGGGTTTGCCGGCCGCGGTGATCTCCTCCGGACCGGCCTGAACGGTCCCGCTGATTGCTCCACCACCCGCCGGACGGCTCTTCGAACTCGGGCTTGACCGCGTCCAGGTTCTCCGCCGTGACGGGCATATTCAGCCGGTAGGCCTCGACAGTGACGAGGCTCTTCTCCGTCCAGGCCCAAACGTAACCTCCCAGAGCTCATCGCCGGTCTCCGCGAGACTCTCGAAGGTGCCCTCCTCCCATCCCGCCGGGTAGTCAAACGACACACCGTTGCCGCGGTAGGTCTGCGCTCCCTCGTCCTCGTCCGAGGCGGCGACGTAGACGACGGACCCGGCCAGGACGAGCACGAGGGAGGAAGCCAGGCCCGCCACAGCGAGTCCTCGATGTCGCATCCGGACCGCCCGCGCGATGCCCGTCCCGGCCGCCAGGTCACCGAGACGCTGCCGCCGAGCGCCGGTGGCCAGCATCGCGATGAAACCGACCAGATAGAGGGCCGGCAGCCAGTCCACCACCCGAACCACCGTGCGTACCGCAACACGCCCAACAGTCGGCCGCCCACCGCCCGCGCGGACGACCCGCAACCCCACCAGGAGCTTGCCCACCGTCTGCCCGATCGCCGCCTCGAGCACCAAGTAGTAGAGCAGCACCAGCCGCGACGTACACCGCGCACCGGAGCCGTCGAGGCTAAAAGGAGAATGCGCCCCCTCCCACGCTGGCCTCGCCGACCGGCACGGCGAGGACGACGAACAGCCCAGCAGCAGCGCAAGATCGATCAAGGCCGCGCCGATACGCAGGCCCAGCAGATCCTCACCGCCAACGGACCCGTCGGGCACCGATTCGCCGGCCCGAGATGGACCCTCGCCGTCACCGGACGCGTCGGGCACCGGTTCGCTGGCCCGATGGATCCTCGCCGTCAGCCGACGCGTCGGGCACCGGTTCGCTGGCCTGGGAAGGTTCCGGGATACCACTCATCCCCTCACCCTCCCCAACGGCCTCACCGTGTTGCCCGCCGACCGTCTGGGCCAGAGGCCAAAGCTCCCGCGGTGGAGGCCTACCTGCCGGTGGCGCGACGGCTGCCCCGAAGGGTGTGCCGCCCCCAAGCCGTCGAGGTCGCAACGATACTCGTCTACGGCGCCCCGGATCGGCCAGTCCTGTGCCATGAATCCCCACGCTGAAGTGCCGCATGCTTGGTGAGCTAACGACCAGCACCTAGCGACAAGAGGCAAGAGCAAGCGCTCTGATACAGCACGCTGCACCGAGTTTGAACGCGTGGTCGATACACGACCACCCGTCGGGGCCGTTGCCGCCCATCCCGATCCCGGGATCTCCGATGTCTACGCTCAGGATCACGGCGTAGCGGTTGAGGTTCGACCAGGTGTTGTTGCCCAGCAGTTGTACGTGGCTGACGTTCCCTGCCCGGTGTGGTGGTCGTTGTGGCAGGGACTCCAAGTAGGGGCGCATCTTGGCGATCGTCGCGTCCCTGGCGGCCTGCTCTTCGTCCATCTGTTCCTGGGTCGGCGAACTCCCGTCGCCCGACATCTCCAGCTCGCCGACTGGCGGCACGTCTATGACCGCGATCAAGTTGCCCATGCTTCTCATTTTCCTGCGGCAGGGCGCCGACCTCCCGCACGAGCAGGGGCCCTCCTGCCATATCCGTCCAGGATGGCAGAGCCCGCAGGGATGGGACAGGGGCCGAACTACTTAGTGGGGCTCGTGGTCCTTGAACACTCGGACGCCACTGACCTTGCTCGGGCCGCATGGGACTGGGTCACAGTGGGCTACTAGAGACGCGAGCGCACATCAGCATGAGCGCGAACATCCGACCTTCGCGTTCCGGGGCACGCTCGGGATCACCCGTGACCGAAACGTGTGACTGGTGGGGCGGGTGGGGACTCGAACCCACGGCCCAGGGATTATGAGAAGCCCCGACAACAGCCACTGTGGCCTCCACCAGCGACTATGGCCTCAGCACGGCCCCCACTGGTCGCCTACAACCACACGGATAGCGGCCAGTTGATGCCACGACTGATGCCACAGCTATCAGCCCCAGCGTTGAACCGCCCTCTTCACGGGAGGGGGAGTTCACGCGCAGGGTCACGTCCGCTGACGTGATGGATGAAGGCGGCGCCACGTGATCCGGGACGGCCCCGACTTCACTTGGCTCGCGGGGTGTGGTGGTTCAGGCA
Organism: uncultured Actinomycetota bacterium; assembly: GCA_963801065.1. Classification (GTDB taxonomy): domain Bacteria; phylum Actinomycetota; class Actinomycetes; order Jiangellales; family Jiangellaceae; genus CAWDDG01. The sequence goes on from CAWDDG010000002.1 coordinate 22,148, forward strand.
GCGTCCCTTTTTGACGGAAGGCAACCCGGACCATGACCACCGTGATCCACGCCCGCATCAGCGCCGATCGGCCGAAGAAGAACGGCGACGACGAGAATGACGTCGGAGATTCGGGCGCGCAGCCGACCCGTCTCACCTCGACTTCCCCGACGGAAGCGTCGGTGGCGTGTCGAGCGCGTCGAGCTCGACCCCGGTTGCGGCGAGCACGACGTCACCGGCGAGCTGGACTGCGGCCCGCTGGCCGCTGGCCAGGTCCGCGGTCTGGTACCGCTCCACAGGCAGCGGACCGACCTGCGTCGGATACTCCTCCACCGTTGTCAGCGACCAGGCCACCTCGACCGGAACCGGCGCGAGCGCCGGCTCGGTGAGGGCGACCAGCCGGACCCGCGACGACCCCCCGGCGCGAAGCCCCAGCAGCCGCGCGACCGCGACCAGGAACCCCGGCGACCGGCCCGTGAACCCCGCCGCCGGGGCCGTGTCCTCGCCCGCATCCTCGCCCGAGGCCCCCGTTCGGACCCACACCGTCTCGCCGTCAGCGACGCCCCCGCGGACAACCCAGCCGCCGGCCCGCACCTCCACCCGGATCTGCAACCCGGACGCATCGGTGGTGACGTCGACCAGCCCCGTCGGGGTGCGGCCGTCGGGGGCGAGCACCTGCGCGTTGTAGCGCCAGCCCACCGGACCCGGCGCGCAGGAGAACCGTTCGTACCCGACCACCGTCCCGTCCCGGTCGCGCAGGCTGTACAGACCCCTCGGCATGTCCCCCAGTCTCCCCGACACCCGACCCCACCGAAGACGTCGCGCCGTCCAGCCCGGAGACAGCGACCGTGCCGGCCGGCAGCACCGGACCGTGGCCAGCCCGGACGTGCGTCGTAGATCAGGGTGTGTCTGCTCGGGTCGAGCCCGTCGAGGGCGGCGCGGCAGGCGGCGGTCCCCATCCTCACCACGCTCGGCAGCACACCCGCCTCCACCACGCCGCGCTCATCCCACAGGCCGCCGAGCTGCTCGCCACCGAAACCGCCGAACGCGGCCGACAAGTCATCCTCGTGATCGACGAAGCCCACCTCCTCGACCCCGACCAGCTCGAGGCGGTGCTGTTGCCCACCAACGCCGGCCGGGGTGTGCGACCTCTAGGGTCGGTGACCATGGCAGGAGTTGTGTTGCGGGTCCGGCTCACCGGCGGTGATCACATCGACGTCACCTACGACGAACCCGACACGGTCGCAACAGACGAGGTCATTGAGCACGTCATCTCAACCCTGGCGGAGGACTCCGGAGTGCTTCGCAGCAGACACGGTGACCGGCTCGTGGCGCTGTACGGCCGGGGCGTTGCCGCCCTTGAGATCGCGCCACGCGGCGCGATCCTGTGACTGAGGCCGGAGGTCTCCCCGTCCGGACGGGCACGGAGTGCTCCAAGCACATCCAGGCACGCTTCGGGGGCCGGTCACGCCGATCATATTCGTCGATCAGCCCGCTGGTTGGGCTCGATCGATGAACCATCCGCTCCGCTGGGCGCGCGCCCGTAGCCGATGAGCGCGCGCGTTCGGTCGTATCCCGGTGCAGATCGAGGGTGGGAGATCAGCCGTGCTCATCACCGGTGACCACCGCCGCCCATCAGCGACTACACCTGGGTCGCGATGTCAGGCGCCGCCGAATCCCCGGCCGGGTCAGGTCGTGCGATTGCGCGTCTTCCGGCGCCTGCGAGGTTCGCGCCGCGACCTCTCGTCCTCGATCTGGCGGATCAGGTCTCTGCGCACCTCCGCGAGCGCATGATCGAGGTCACGCTCGTGGGAGGTGGCCACCAGGTGCGACCGTCCCGCCAGCCACACTTGAAGGGTGACCTTCTGGTCCGGGCCCTCGGTGTCTTTCAACGACACCTCGAGGTCGACCTGGTCGGGTTCCCATCCCGACAGGTGCGGCGCGAGCGCGGACAGGGCACCGAGAATGCGCAGCCGGTCGGCTGCCGCGAAGCCGGCGCCGAGGCGCAGACACCCTTCCAGGGTCCCCGCGGGGCCGTCCTCGGTTCCGCTCATCGGTGCGCCTCCCCTGGTGGGGTCACCGTACGGCGTCGCCCTGACCGGCCGCGCCCCGGTCGGCGGCGAGCGCTGCCGCCAGCGCGGCGCGCATCCCCCGCGACCGCGCTCATCTGGGCGGCCTTCGTCGCGCCAAGAGCGCCTCGCCGCGAGCCCGATCCCGGGCCACCGCTGGTGCAGCTCGTCCTCGTGCCCGCCAGCGCCGTCGGCCTCGCCCTCGTTGCACACATCCCGACCGCCGTCACCCACGCGTCGCGGCTGATCGCGGCATCCGTCCCGGTTCGGATCATCGCCCGCGGATCCGGACTGCACAACGCCCGCGCTGCGGGCCCTCCTCTTCAATGGGACGACTTCGGGCACACCGATGTGGCCCACATCCCGACCGAGTGATCAAAGGCGGCAGCCGTCTCTCACGTTTGAGATACCCCGACGGAACGCCCCCAGATTTCGTCGGGCGGTCACTGCCGAGCCTCGTCGGCCACGTCGACAACTGCCTCGACGAGCTGCCTGCCGTTGAGCAGGGCGAGGTCGTTGTGGTCCGCACCGGCGACCTCGACTAGCCGCTGCAGCCCCGGCGCCGCCTCCGCAACGGCGCGGCTTTGCTCCGGCGGCACGATGCTGTCGGACGTGCCGAGCACGACTACCGTCGGCACGTCGATCCGGGACACCGCCACGAGCACGGGGTAGCGGTCCCGCAGCAGCGCCCGGACCGGGAGGAACGGGTAGTGCACATGACCCACGTCGGCCAGGGACGTAAACGGTGACCGTAGAACGAGGCCGGCCGGCGGATGCTCCCCCGCCAGGCGCACGACGACTCCGGCGCCCAGGCTCTCGCCGTAGTAGATCAACGCCTCGGGTCGGACGCTGGCCTCCTCGACAAGGAACGTCCTCGCTGCACGGGCGTCCTCGGCCAGCCCGTCCTCACTGGGACTGCCCGGGTTGCCGGCGTAGCCGCGGTAGTCGAACAGCAGGACCCCCAGCCCGTGCCGGGCGAGGGCGGCGGCGAGAGGGGCGCGCAAGCCGCGGTGCCCCGCGTTGCCGTTGGCCACCAGCACCGTCGGGCGACCCGCCCGGGCCGGTACATACCAGGCGGCTAGCTCAAGGCCATCCGCCGTCGTGAGGAAGACGTCCTCAGCGCCCGCGACGACATCGGCTGCGGGCCGGTCAGGCGAACCCTGCGGCAGGTAGATCAGTGAGCGCTGCACGGTCCAGAACAGCCCGAGGACCACAACAACCACCACCCCGACCACGAGCACGCTGAGCGCCACTCGGCTCACCAGCGGACGATGCCCGCCCACGCCTATCACCGTAAGGAAGGTCTTCGCGTCGTTCCGTTCCTCCCCACCCGGCCGCACCTTGTCAGGCGCGGCCGATCGGTTGTGGCGAGCGATCCCGTGAGCCAACAGTTACACGGCGGCTGGTGACGAGGCTCGGGCACGGGCCAGCCGCGGCCTGCTGAGCACGTAAGCAATGACGACCAGGCCGACCATCGTGATGATCCGGTTTGGGTCAACCGACGGGCGCCAACTGACCTGCCCGTCCTTGATGACGAACGCTCCGGCCGGGCGACCAGCCACCCCAAAACCACCGCCCTCCCCCTCCTGGCCCTTCTCGTCATGACCGGTGCCGCCGCCACCGCCGCCGGCCAAGACCGCGGCCGGGATGACGGTGACACCGTCCTTCTCGTAGGGCTCGGCAAACACCCGGCCAACCGTGATCGCGTCCCGGGCTGTGCTGAGAAAGTCGATGACCTTCATGATCACTCCTCACGAGCGCCGGCGTACAGTGGCCGCACGCTCGAGTCCACCGTCCCACGCCTGACCGAGATCACGCCGCTCGACTGCTGCGTTTCACCGCGTTGCCGGGTCGACGTGCCAGAGATGCTGGCGCGGGTGTGTCCAGCCTGAGCGACGCCGAGATCGGTCGCTCGGTCTGACGGCAGGCGCGCGGGCACAGCTCAGCCCCGAGTCAGGGGTGAACTATGGGCTAGCGATTGGCCTGGCGACTGGTAGTCGTGCGTCGGCCCATTCGGGGAAGCCGTCCTCGAGCCGAGCCGCATTGACACCCTTCTTGTTCAAGATGCGCACGGCCTCGTCGGCGTACACGCAGTAGGGCCCGCGGCAGTAGGCCACGACTTCCGAGCCGTCCGTGATCTCGCCAAGCCGCGACTTGAGGGAGTTGATCGGGATGGAGATCGCGCCGCGGACGTGGCCGGCGGCGTACTCCGCCGCGGGTCGCACGTCGAGCACGACCACGTCGCCCTCCCGAAGCCGTGCCAGGAGATCGTCGCGGGTGATGCTCCGGAGCTTGCTGCGGTCCCCCACGTAGTCGGCGGCGAGCCGCTCCAGCCCCGCAGGCCATCGTCAACTGGGCCGAGGTCGCCTGGGCCAGCCTCGACCGACTGCGACACCAGCTCGACGGGGTGCCCTTCAACGAACAACTTCGCGAGCTGGTCACGCTCGCCGAGGCTGCCGTCCCGGGTCCCCGCCCGCCCTCCTACTCACCCGAGCTCGTCGTGTGCCCATGGTTTCGCATCGGCAACGATGTGGTGAAAACCATCGGCATGGCGGCCCGATTCGACCCCCCGACCGACATCACGCTCGACGAGCTGCGCATCGAGCTGACCTACCCACAGGATTCCACCGCCGACCGATCCTTTCGAGACCAGAGCCGGCAAGCGGCCGGCGGATGAGGCCGCGGGGTCAGTGGAAGCGGCCACCGGTCACGCGGCCGGGCTTGCCCGTTCGCCCTCCTCGTGGGAGCACCGCGAAAGCCAGCAACGCCACCAAGCGACCCAGCTCGCTGATCACGAACTACTGCTGGAGTACTACTGGGCCGCGGCGTCACCGCTCGGTGTCACGGCGAGCCATAGTCCGCCGAAGTCGCGCACGTCGTGGCAGCGGACCTGGTTCTTTCCCTCGTGGGCGTAGAAGTACAGCGGGTGACCGGCGTAGGTGACCTGAGTAGTGCCGTCGGTGCGGGTCGTGGTGCCGAGCGCATCCGCGCGGGCGGCCACGGCGGGGATGGGCGCACCGTCGGTCAACACCGGTGGCCAGGCGTCCGCGCACTCGTCATAGCACTCCGGGCGGGTGGTCTGCTCCTTGTCGAACAGGTAGATGGCCTGTCCGGTGTCGTCGAAGAGGACCTCCCCGAACTGGCTATCGGCAGTCGTGACGATGGTTCCATCCGCCGCCGCGGTGACCGATTCCGACGGCGTCGGCTGCGTCGGCGGACTGCTCGACGTGGCCGGCGACGACCGTCCACCAGGCGGCGGCCCGGCGGTCGTCTCATCTTCCCCGCAGCCAGCGAGCACGAGGGCCAACCCGGCAACAGCCGCAGCGAAGGTACGCACGACGACGACCGTAACGGCCGACCAGCCCCGCCACGACGTCCCCGGGCCGGACGTCACAGGTCGGTAAGACACACCGTCCGGGTTATACCGCAGATCGTCGAGCTCAATGGCCCGTTCCACATCGGGGCGCCGAAGACGGGTCGATCGCTCTTCGGGTTGTACCGCTGGGACACGCAGCGGTTCGGCCACTCCAAGCCCACCGGGGCGCCGCTGAGGTGGTCGAGGGTCATCGCGGCCTTGGTCAACGTCACCGGATGGCGGAAATACAGGCTCCTGACCAGCGTGCCCACCCGGATGCTTGTCTTACCAGCGGCCATCAGCGTCAGCGTCGTGGGACCGTCGAACATCGCGTGCCGGACGGTCGCCCTTGTCCTGGCCTCCCACGCGACCTGCGAATCGGCAGCGATCTCGATCTCGCTCGCCCCGACGACGGGCCCGCTCGTTGATCCGCGCGGGGGAGCCGTTGGCGAGCGCCTTCTTGCTGCGTTCGGCCATTGTGTTCTCCTTCGACTTGGCTGAAGGCTCGGGACTTGGGCGAGAACACCACGCACCCCTGGGACGCGGACCCAGATCCGCGACCCGTAACGTCAGCGAGCCCACAGTCCAAGTCATCGCCGCCAGGTAGAAATGTGCGGAGCGAGGACTACCGGGCGGCTGGAGGCGGTCATGGGTTGGATCGGCTGGTGTGCGGGCACCGCGGCGACGGGAACTGGCGTTGCCGCGGCCGGCTACGTGGGGCTGGTGACCGGCGCCATCTCGCCCGACCTCGGCCTGGGCCGCAGATCCCGGCCGCTCGGCCCCCACGCGGTCGACATCGCTGCTCCACGCGAGGTCGTCTTCGACATCATCGCCCAGCCCTACCTCGGTCATGCGCCCCGGGCGCTTGCCAACAAGATCCGTGTACTGGACCGCGGTACCGACATGGTGCTGGCCGCGCACTTCACCCCGGTCCACCGACGGCTGATCGCCCGAACGGTCGAGACGGTCCGCTTCACCCGTCCTGAGCGGGTCGACTTCCGCCTGGTCCGCGGACCGGTACCGCATGTCGAGGAGGAGTTCACTCTCACCGAACTCGGCTCCGGGACCCGTCTGGAATATCGCGGGGAGATGGCCGCCGACCTGTGGAGGGTCGGACAGCGATGGGCCGGCCTCGTGGCCCGGCGCTGGGAACAGGCCGTCGCAGCGTCATTCGCCTCGATAAAGGCAGAGGCGGAACGCCTCGCAAGCAAACCGCCGCGCCGTCAACCCCCCGCCACGAGCCGGTGACACCGGCAGCCCCAGCGTGACAACGCGATGATGCTCACGGCCGTGCCGGGATCGCCGGACTCGGAGAATCGTGCCGCCACAAACGATCTGCTGAACGCGTTTGCGGACAGGCCGATAGCCTCCCGGGCGGGGCGGTTTCTGAGCCGAGCAGGGCAGCGGTCGTGGGAGCAGGAACCGGCACTGTTTCGTGGCTTCCGCAGGCGCAACAACCGGGACTCAGGCTGTACCTGTAAACGTAGCTGCCGGCGCGTCGGCTGGGCTCGTCGCCGGCGTTCCCCCGGGCATCATCATGCAGGCCAGGGACATGATGCCGATGGTCGCGGATCTCATCCGGAGCACCTCCGAAGGCCTCGGCTGGCTGGTGCATCTGTTCAACTCGGCCCTCTTCGGGGCGATCTTCGCGCTCCTGTTCTCGCGGTGGATCTCGAAGCCCAATCGGGCCATCGGGCTGGGGCTGCTCCACGGCATCGCCCGGTGGGTCGTCGGCGCACCGTGGATCCCGCCAGCACGGCTCGGGATGAGCGAGATGATCTTCGAAGTCGGCGACGACCAGTGGTGGAACCTGGCCGGTCACCTGCTCTACGGCCTGCTGCTCGGCGCGCTGTATGTACTCGTCCGGCCGATCCTGTCACGCCGCTAGGCACGATGCCTGACCGTGAAAGGTAGGGTTCCGAGCGCGGTGATCGGGTTGTGGCGATCCAGGTCAGCACCGGATGTGAGGGCGATCGCTTCGGGGCCCCCGTGCCGGAATGACCTTGCCGGCGCGACGGGTCCGTAACTGTCGGTCCCATGGCCTAGATTCGCCAAGCGGGACGGTCGCCGCAGTTGCACGATGCGTGGACAGGGATCCTTGCGCGGCACTCAGGCGACGTCGGAGGGGGTTGAGTGGTGGTGGTGACTCGGCCGGCGTGGGTGAGCGATGAGCTGTTCCCGTTCGAGAGCCGCTTCCTGGACGTGCACGGGGCGAACGTGCACTACATCGACGGGGGTGACGGGCCGGTCTTTCTTGCCTTGCACGGAAACCCGACGTGGTCGTTCCTCTACCGCCACATCGTGCAGGGGCTGACGGACCGGTTCCGGTGCGTGGCACTGGATTACCCGGGCTTCGGGCTGTCCACCGCCCCGGCCGGCTACCGGTACACGATCGCCGAGCACGCCCGGGTCGTGGACGGCTTCGTCGATCGGCTCGGGCTGCGCGAGGTCACCATGATGGTGCAGGACTGGGGCGGCCCGATCGGGTTCTGGGTGGCCACCCGCCACCCGCAGTGGTTCCGGGCGTTCGTGATCGGGAACAGCTGGGCCTGGCCGCTGCGGGACAGGACCACCGAAGTGTTCTCCAAGGTGCTGGGCAGCTCCGGCCTCGGCGGGCTGCTGGTGAGGCGGGCCGATGTCTTCGTGAACGTGTTCATGCGCGGCGGCATCAGACGCAAGAAGCTCACCCCGGCCGAGAGGCAGATGTACAAGCGGCCCCATCCCACCCCCGAGTCGCGAGTCCCGGTGCATGTCATGCCGCGGGAGATCCTGGCCGCCCACGAGCTGCTCGCCGAGGTGGAGCGCGGGCTGGTTCGGGTCGCCGACAAGCCGGCGCTCATCGTGTGGGGCGAGAAGGACCCGGGCTTCAAGGTGCCGCACCGGCAGCGGTGGGAGCGCACGTTCCCCAACCACCGCACCCACATCCTCCGCGGAGCCTCGCATTACATCCAGGAAGACGCCCCCGACGAGATCGTCACCGCGATCAAGGACTGGTGGCCCGGCCGGGCATCCGGCCGATGACCCACGCCTTTCGCTGCTGAGCCCGACCCTCCCGCTGCCCCGTAGCACGACATTCAAATGCCCTACTCGGCACGAGCGTGACAGTCTCCACTCGGCGTCTTGACAGCCCTGCCGAACAAACGGCATGCGCCAAATAAGCGCGCCATGGGGCGCGGCCCGCAATGTACCGCCCGGTGTGGATCGGTGACGCTGAAGGCCCGCGGCCACGAGCCCACGCACGCCGTGTTCTCATCGCGACGACGATGGCCTTGGTGCCGTCGGTGATGAGCTGCCTGCGACCACAGGTTGCGTGCGAATCGTGCCTCCGGTCTGACGTCGCAACCAAAGGTCGGTCGGGGTTGGAGGGGGAGCAATCAGGCGCCGGGTACGGGGATCACCGGGCAGACGAACTGCTTCACCACACCGGTGTCGATAGCCGTCCCGGCGTCGAAGGCCACCTTGATCTCGGCCGTCGAGTCGAGCGCACCGTCGCCGTCGAGGTCGCCCGCCGCCAGTGCGGCTTGGTAGCCGGACGGGAAGGACAGCGCGTGCACCTGCCAGCGCCCGCCATTGTAGTCCGGGTCGCCGGGCGCGGCCGTCGCGACGTTGGCCTGCGCCCCGCCGAAATCGTAGATGGTGTCCCACGCGTGCGCCGGTGCACCGGTGCCGGACAGGTCGGTCGGGGTGTTGACGGTCCGGTACAGCACGCCACCGACATAGAACGCCGGGCCCGTCACGCCGGCCGCGGCTGGGGCGGCGGCAATCAGGACGGGTCCGATGGCAAGAACGGCCGCCGCCGCAGCGACTCGACGAGCGGCGGCACGGCTGCGTCGAGCATTGGGGGTGCCAGTGCCAGGCATGGGTCCTCCTCGGGGCTGGAAGCGCTGCTGCGCCAACGCTCCAAACCAATCCCAGATCCCGCCCCCAGAGCCTTACCAGCCCCTATCAAGAGTCTTACGTGCGCGTGACGGGCATTTCGTCACAACCCATCGAACACGGTCGTCCAACCGTCCGACCCGATCGCGGCTGCGGCCACACCAGGACGAACGACTCCTCCGTCGACCAGCGTGTCGACGGCAGCGGAAGACTGGCCACCGCACGGCTACCGAAGTTGACCGGCTTCCCAGCGACGGAACTGCACCGGCGTCTCACCCCTAGCTGCCACCGGCTGGAAGTCGGACGGTGAAGCGGCAGCCGCCGTCCCCGTTGGCCACCGACACCTCACCGTCGTGCAGGTCGTCTAGTCCCCTGACGATGGCCAGTCCCAGCCCGCCTCCGCCGGTCGGCTGCGGCACCTCGAAGTGCGCCGCGAGCAGCTCATCGTGGAGATGGTCAGCCACATCCAGCAGATCCGGGCGCTGCTGGAGTGCGTGTGGCCGGCGAGCTTGGACACCGCCCAGTACCCGTTCGGGTCGAAGACCTGGGCCGCAGCGATGACCGTGATCTGCGACCGCGACGGCGCTGACCTGGCCCGCACCCGCCGGCTCGGGCCGGTGAGGTTCGAGCGGGCAGTGCGCCGCGAGATCACCAGGCGGGGCGGCCAGAAACCGTCGCTGCGGATCGTGCGCGGCCTGTTCGCCGCGCTCGACGACCCGACGGGGGTGACCGCGCATCGGCTCGGCGCGTTGGAGCGGGTGGCGTTCCTGTTGCAGGACTGGTGGCACGCCGGGCAGCGGCTGGCCGACACCGAGCAGCGCATGACCGGTGTGCTCGATGAGCTCAACCTCACCGAGGTGGTGACCTCGATCCCGGGCCTGTCACCGGTCGGGGCGGCGGCGATCCTGGCCGAGACCGGCGACCCCACTCGGTTCGCCACCGCCCGGGCCATGGTCAAGCACGCCGGGCTGGCACCGCGGGAGAAGCTGTCGGGCACCTTCGTCGGGCCGCACCAAGCTCACCGGCCAGGGCCGGCCCGGGCCTGCGGCTGGCCGCCTGGCGCGCGGTGTGGGGAGCACTGAAGGCCAACCACTGCCGGAATAGACCCGCCGCCGCGGGTGCTCGTGCTGACGACCTTCGACCTCGACGAGTACGTCTTCGGCGCCCTGCGCGCCGGCGCCGCCGGCTTCCTGCTCAAGGACGCTCCGCGCGAGCGCCTGCTCGAGGCGATCCGCGTCATCCACGGCGGCGACGCGCTGCTGTCGCCCTCGATCACGCGCCGGCTGATCGAGGACTTCGCCGCCCGCACCGACCCGCTCGAACTGCCCGAAGCTCTGCTCGAGCAGCTCACGCCACGCGAGCGCGAAGTGCTCGTTCTGGTAGCGCGCGGACTGTCGAACAGGGAGATCGCGAAGCGACTGGTCGTGACCCAAGCGACCGTCAAGAGCCACGTCGGCAGCATCCTGATGAAGCTCGGCCTGCGGGACCGGGTGCAGGCCGTCGTGTTCGCCTACGAGCACGGCATCGTCGCCGCCGGCGAACCGGCTGAGGGCTCCGCCGACGAGTCTTGACGTGTCGTCGGCACCTTCGTGTCACAGACTGTTCCTTCTCGTCTCATGTCGTCGACGGTCCAAAAGAACGAGGAGCAGACCTCTGTGCATGTCTTTGTTGTTGGAGCAACGGGAGTGATCGTCAGCGCCTGACGCCGCAGCTGCTTGCTCGCGGTCACAAGATGACGCCACGACGCGGACCCTGCAGAACGTCGATGATCCGCGCTCTGGGCGTCCAGCAGATCGTCGTCGACCGGCTCGCCGCTGGCGCCGACAGCGAGGCCATCGCGCAGGCGGAAGCCCGACGCGATCGTCCACCAGATGAGGGCAGGACGGTTCCGGCGCCCCCTCACCCCACACCCCCGCTACGCACGGCCAGAGGACGTTGACGATCCTCTCCGGGCGAACCCTCCAACGGGCGGGCCCGAGCCGCATCCGGGCGACACGCCGAACGATACGACCGCCGCCTCAACCCAAGCCACGGCGACGGCCGGCGGCCGGCCCAACAGCGCCCCGGGTTGGTCGCGGCCGAGGGCGAAGTGAAGCGATCTCGTATATGGCGGTGCTGCAGGATCAGCCGGAGCTGTTCGATCCGGTGGCATTGACGGCCACCGCGTGGCGGGTGCTAGACGCCGTGGATGACGATTTGTTGGCCGTTCTGCGGCGGGCGCGGACCGGGTTGTGGGCGCAGCGTGCCGAGGCCGGGAGCTGCCGACTCGACCGCCGGTGGCCGCGCTTGGTCCTCGATGTCGACGCGACACTGGTGCGCAGTCATCGGAGAAGGAGCAGGCGGCGCCGCGGTATCAAGGGGCGGTTTCGGCTATCACCCTGATCCTGGGCTGGCCGCTGGTGCGTGGCCGGACTTCCAGCGGTGGGCTCGGATTGCTTCTGCCAGATGGATACAAGTATGGGTGCCGGCCGGTCGGGCCAGCCCGCACCCTGATGGTGGAGAGGGATCCACACCCTCCAGGCGCTACCGCAGCCGTAGGTGGACGACGGCGCCTTCGTCGGTGAGCCAGACCAGATGGAGGTGGTCGGCGTCGGCAGCCAGCTGCGCCTCGACCACCCTCTCTACATGAGGCAATCCATCGACCGCACCGGCGAGGGGCTCGCCGTCAACAGGCAGCGCGAGGCGAACGTCAACTTCGCCCGCGCTCGCGGGTGGAACAGTCGTGGCGGAGTATGTCGAGAACTCGATCACCGCGACCAACGGCACCCGGTACCGGGCTTCGAGTACCGGATGCAACTCGTCGATCGGCTCCGCCTGCCGCTGCAGAGCTCCCCCAGTCCATTCGTTTAGCGCTTGAGGCGCGCGGAGGAGGCGTCGCATGAGCGACGACCGGCGCGACCAGATGCCAGGCGCCTCTCCCTCCGCCCGCCCGTTGAACCGGGCACTACGGAAAGCGTTGACATCGGAACGCGACGGGCTAGCGTGACAACGGAATCCAGGGCAAGGGGTGCGGGAGGCGAAGCCAATGGGCCGGTCGGTTCGATTGTTGATGATCGTCCTGGGGGCAACCGCGCTGCTCGTCACCGCGGCGCAGGCGGCGCCGCTGAACGCGGGTCCTCCGGTGGAGGTATCGACCACCAACCCGCTCGCCGCGTGCCCGCCGGATGGCTCGGGGACGAACTTTCCCGGCTCTGAAGTGGAACCGTGGGTCGAGGTCAACCCGACCAACGAGATGAACATCGTCGGCTTCTACCAGCAGGACCGCTACTCCAACGGCGGGGCAAAGGGCAACGTCGCGGCAGTAAGCCTGGACGGTGGCCTGACGTGGACTCAGGTCGCCGTGCCGAACGACACGCGCTGTACAGGGGGGTTCTTCCAGCGTTCGTCGGACCCGTGGATCTCCTTCGGCCCGGACGGGACGCTGCACGCCATGAGCCTGGTCACCGATCCCGACGTGGGCGCGGCGTTCGGCGCCAACGGCATGACCTACAACCGGTCGACTGACGGCGGGTTGACCTGGGAACCGGCCATCCTGCTGGTCACCGACCCGGTCGGCCGCTTCCTCAACGACAAGAACTCGATCACAGCCGACCCGAACGACGCCGACTTCGTCTACGCGGTGTGGGACCGAGTGCAGGTTTCGGCGGGGGCGATCGTCCAACCGGAGAACGTGGCCAGGGATGCCTTCAAGGGACCGATCTACTTCACCCGGACGACCAACGGCGGCGACTCGTTCGAGCCGGCCCGCAAGATCTACGAGACCGGGGCCAACAAACAGACCCTCGGCAACCAGATCGTCGTCGAGCCGGCGAGCAGGGGCGGATCGTTGTTCAACTTCTTCGCCGACATCACCAACGCGTCCAACCGCCGCGGCGGGATCGGCCCGGTGAAGATCTCCTACATCCGCTCGGACGACCGCGGCGAAACCTGGACCCTGCCTACCCGGGTCAACGACATGATCCCGATGAGCCTGATCATCGGCCGCGAGTTTGAGACACCCATCGACGTCGAGGACGTGCCGTGCCCCGATCCGACCGACAACGGCGCCTGCCCGATCCGCGCCGGCGATCTCATCCCCGACGCGGCTGTCAACCCGGTCAACGGCAACTTGTACGCGGTGTGGATGGACGCCCGGTTCGACGGCGGCCTGTTCCTGGTCGACCACGACAACATCGCGTTTACCCAGTCGACCGACTTGGGGCAGACCTGGTCGGCGCCGATCAAGGTCAACAGGACCCCGACCGGTGAACCCAACTTCGACCAGCAGGCGTTCACCCCGTCGGTGCACGTGGACAGCAACGGCACGGTGGTCGTGACCTACTACGACCTGCGCAACAACACCGCAGACCCGGCGTCACTCGATACCGACTACTTCGCGGTCAGCTGCGAATCGGCGAGCGAGAGCTGCGCCGATCCGGCCAGCTGGGAGGAGGAACGCATCACCCCGACCTCGTTCAACATCCGCAACGCACCGTTCGCCCGCGGCTACTTCCTTGGCGACTACATGGGCCTGGACAACGCCGGTGACGACGCGACCGCCATGTTCGGACAGGCTTTTGCGCCGAACAACGCCAGCCAGTACTTCAGCCGGCTGACACCCTAGCCGCCAACCCAAGCAGCACCGAAACGGCGGTTGTGGCGCCACACGACCGCCCACTCCGGCCGGGATCGAGCCGGAGCGTGACTCGCACGGTAGTGACGAAAGTCGCTGCCGGTTACCTCGATTCCGGCTTGTTCGGTCGGGTGTTCGGCATGCTCGTCGGCGGTGTCCCGATCATGGGCAGCCGCGTCGGCCGGTGGCGGCAAGCTGGTAAGGACACCGACCACGCCCAGCACTGCTGCCGCGAACACCACTTCGCCGCGCACGGTGCGGCGTATACGGCCAACGTGGGTGCGTCCGCGCATGATTGCGGGGACGTTCCAGAACCGGTCGATTGCACCCAGCGACGCCAACAGGGCGACCAGGCCCAGCTCGCAGCTTCCCGCCGGGACGCACCAGGTGCGGATCGAGTTCGCCTACGACCCTGTCTCCCGATGATGAGCGCTGCGTCGCTGGGCATGTCTCGGTCCAGCAGAACGCACACGGGCGCTACCCGGAGATCAGCGGTGAGCTGTTCGCGGTCAATCCGCGCCTTCGGAAGAGTGACCCAGTCACCTCCCGCGGCGCAAAGCCCGACCAGGTGCCAGCCAACAGTCACCGGACACGCGACGTGGAACCTGGGTGGATCGACGCTAGCCTCGGATGTGCCGGCGACCGCGATCCGATCGCGGCGGAATGACGCACATCGTCGACTGCGCCAATCAGTGCATGAGAGTAGGCGCTGCCGGAAAACCCGTGGTGGCGCAGCGCAGGCACGTCGTACCGTGATCGCGACCGGACGGCCCGGCCCGAGATCCCGAGGAGGTAGCCAGATGCGAGCAGCGCACGCTCCCGTCCAGTTCCGCCTCCTCGAAGGGATCACGCGTGCGCACACAGCCGCCACATCGCTCACTCAACCTGGGCATCCTCGCCCACGTCGACGCCGGTAAGACCACGCTGACCGAGCGGCTCCTGCACCTCGCAGGAGTCATCGACGAGCCGGGATCCGTCGACGTCGGCACCACCCGCGCCGACAACCTGGCGCTCGAGCGCCGCCGCGGCATCACGATCAAGGCCGGGGTCGTGTCGTTCCCGCTCGCGGGCACCACGGTCAACGTCGTCGACACCCCGGGCCACCCCGACTTCATCGCGGAGGTCGAGCGGGTTCTCGGGGTGCTGGACGGCGCCATCTTGGTGCTCTCGTCCGTCGAGGGTGTCCAGCCGCAGACCCGGATCCTGATGCGGGCGCTGCAGCGTTTGCAGGTGCCGACCCTGCTGTTCGTGAACAAGGTCGACCGCATCGGCGCGGACCTCGACCACGTGCTGGCCGCGATCCGACGCCGACTGACCCCGGACATCCTGCCGATGGGCTGCGTCACCGGAGCGGGTAGCCGAGCCGCGTCGTATGACGCGTTCCGGCCCGACGACTCCGACTTCCGGGAGCGGGAGACCGCCGCGCTGGCCGAGCGCGACGACACCCTTCTGGCGGCGTACGTCGAAGGGCGCGCCCAGCCGGACGCCCGGCTGCGGGCGGAGATCGCCGCCCAGACCCGGGCCGGCGTGCTGCACCCGGTCTTCGCCGGGTCGGCGGCCACCGGCGCAGGCGTCCCCGAGCTGATGACCGGGATCGGGGCCCTGCTGCCGGCGACTGCACCGGACCCGACCGGCGAGCCCTCCGGCCGGGTGTTCAAGGTCGAGCGGGGAGCGGCTGGGGAGAAGGTCGCCTACGTCCGGATGTTCACCGGCTCGGTCGGCCTCCGGGCCCGACTGGCTCTGCCCGACGGCCGCCTGGGCAAGGTCTCGGGCGTACAGCTGTTCGAGCAGGGCGAATGGGTCCGCGCGGACGCCGTTGCAGCTGGCCAGATCGGCCGACTCCACGGCCTCAGTGCGGTCCGGGTCGGCGACGGCTTCGGCGCCGAAGACTCGGCCGAGAAGCACCACTTCCCACCGCCCACGCTCGAGGCATCGGTCAGCGCCGTACGCCGCGACCAGGGCCCGGCGCTGCGCCAGGCACTGGCCCAACTCGCCGACCAGGACCCCCTGATCGGCGTGCACACCGGCGAGGACGGGCTGCCCACGGTGTCGCTCTACGGTCGCGTGCAGCAAGAGGTGCTGGGCGCGACCCTCGCCGAGGAGTACGGCATCGAGGTGGAGTTCGCCGACGCGAGCGTGCTGCACATCGAGCGACCCCGCGGTGTCGGGTCCGCTGTCCAGCGGCTCAACACCGAGTCGAACCCCTACCAGGCCACGATCGGGCTCCGGATCGCACCGGGCCGGCCCGGCTCCGGCCTCACCTTCGTCGTCGACGCCCCTGCGCACGACATGCCGCTGTACCTGTTCCGTAGTGCCGCGGGCTTCGCTGCGGCGATCGACAAGCACGTCCGGCGTGCCCTGGCCCGGGGCCGCTACGGGTGGCAGGTGACCGACTGCGTGGTGACCCTGGTCGAGTGCGGCTACAGCACCTGGGACGGGCCGCCGTCCAAGCGCGGACCGCTCAGCACCTCATTCGACTACCGGAAGGTGACGCCGGTCGTGGTCGAGCAGGCGCTCGCGCGGGCTCAGACCGTGGTCTGCGAGCCCGTACTGCGGGTGCTGCTCGAGGTACCGACCGAGAACGCCGCCGCCGTCCAGCGCGTGGTCACCCGGTGGGGCGCGGAGCTGATGAGCCAGACCGCCACGGCCGACCTGACCCGGCTCGAGGTACGGCTCGTCGCCGCTCGGCTGCACGAGCTCCAACGCCAACTGCCGGACCTGACCGGTGGCGAAGGCGTCCTGGAACCCACGTTCGACGGGTACCAGCCAGTGCCCGGCCGGCCGCCGGTGCGCCAGAGCTCGTCGCCGGAGCGAGCGGACGCCGCAGCAGGATGAGGCACTGCATCTCTCACTCGTGCCGAACCTCGGCCAGCCGCACTATGCGGCGGAATGCTGCTCGTCTCCGCTTTTGGTGTCTGAGGAAATGGCTCGTCGCTGGGATCACGCCGTGCTCCGGATCGAAGGTGCGTTGCTCGCTTTGTTAGCCGTCGTCTGGTGGAGCCCGATCACGGGTGTGAGGCGAGGGTGTACGCGGCGAGCCGAGGATCAGCCGGCCGGCTAGGGGTGTAGCCGGTAGAAGCGCCACTCGTCGTGGTCGATCGGGAGCACCTCGACCGCGGAGTATCCGGCCCCGGCGGCGTACTGGCGCAGGGTGTCGATCCGCATCACGGTGCCGGTTTCGGCCGAGTCCGGATCGGTCATCGCGGCGGGAAGGCAGTTGAGTACGCTCCAGCCGTAGTGCGCCCGGTCGAGGACGGTGCCCGGGGCAACGATCTGGTCGGGCACCCGCTCGTCGGCGACCAGCACACTGCCGCCCTCGACGAGCGTCGCGCGGAGCTGGCCGAGGACCTCGACCGGCTGGGACAGGTCGTGCAGTGCCTCGAAGATCGTGACCAGGTCGTACCGTCCGGACGTGTCGAAGGTTGTCACGTCACCGGCCCGGAAGGTCACCCGGTCATCCAGTCCGGCGTCGTGGGCATGCCGCTGCGCGTACCCGATCGCGAGCTCGTCGAGGTCGTAGCCGTCGACCAGCACATCGGGGTAAGTCCGCGCCATGGCGATGCTGGACCAGCCGCTGCCGACGCCGATGTCGGCGATCCGCGCCGGTGGCGCCGACGACAGCCGCGCGTGCAAGTCCGGTACGGCGGGCAGCCACTCGGAGCCGAGCAGCTTCAGGAACATCGAGCGCGTGCCGTCCGGACGGCCCTCGACCCAGTGGTACGGCTGATGCATCCCGCGGCCGGCACGGAACGCGACCTCCAGGTCGCCGGTCCGCCCGGGCACCCGCAGCACCTCGTCGGCCATCGGAGCGGCGAAAGCCAGGCTGTCCGGATCGGTAAACGCTTCCCGGGTCGCCTCCGGTAGCCGGTACCGCCACCGGTCCGGCTCGCCGTCGGTGCTGAACAGCTCGACGAAGCCGGTGACGGCCTGCTGTTCGAGCCACTCGCGCACCATGCGGGCGTTGAGCCCGGTCCGGTCGGCCAGCTCCGGTGCGCTGACCTCGCCGGCGGCCAGGGCGGCGTACAGGCCGAGGCGGCGGCCGAGCTGGATGCTGATCAGGTCGAGCACTGCGACCGAGGCCTCGCGGATGCGGAGATACAGGTCGCGGGAAGTCGTCACCCCGCGATTGTCCCTCGTCCCGCGCCCACCGGGCCTCGCCGCTTCGCCTCAAGACCGGCCACAAACCCTCTCATGGTGAGGTCCGATCAGGTGTTGCGCGACCACGTCATTCTGGGCTACTAGAGACTTCCCGCAGGACCGGCGTCTGGCCAGACTCGGTCCAGGTGCTCGGTGGGCGGCTCTCTTCTGGGCTGCCCACCCGTGTCCACGGGTGTGGCTCACTTCCGGTCTGCGGCCCGTCGGGCACCGTGACGAGGCGTGGCTCAAGAGGGGACTGCCCTGCTCGTAGTAGCAATGCCCACCTCGCCGTCCCATTCGGTACGAGCGAAGGCGGGAGCAGCGCATGGAGCAGGTCATCATCGGGGTCGATCCCCACAAGCTGTCTGCGACGATCGAGGTCGTCGACCATCTCGAGCAGATGCTGGGTTCGGGCCGGTTCACCACCGACCGGGCCGGCTACTTCGCGATGAGGAACTACGTGAAGTCGTGGTCCGAGCGGGTATGGGCGGTGGAGGGTGCCAACGGTGTTGGCCGGCCGCTCGCGCAGCGGCTGCTGGAGTCCGGCGAGCAGGTCGTTGATGTGCCGGCCAAACTCGCCGCGCGGGTTCGGCTCTTCGACACCGGCCACAACCGCAAGACCGACGCCCACGACGCGCACGCGGTGGCGGTCGTCGCAGTCCGGACTCCGAACCTACGGATCCTGCGGGTTGACGGGGAGCTCGAAGCGCTGCGGATGCTGACCGATCGACGCGAGGCGCTCACCCGACGTCGGGTCCAGACGGTGTGCCGGCTCCAGGCGCTGCTGGGCGAACTCCTTCCCGGCCAGGCCAAGCGAGACATCACCGCACTTCAGGCCAAACGGATGCTCGCCACGGTGCGACCGCGCGACATCGCAGGCAAGACCCGACGCCGTATCGCCGCGGAGGAACTGGCCGAGCTGATCGCAGTCGACAGCAAGATCAAGAAGGCTACCGCCGAGCCCAAGGCCATGGTGTTGGCCCGGGACTCACGGCTGATGGACATCGATGGTGTCGGCGCCGTCGTGGCAGCCCGGATCCTGGCCGACGTCGGGGACGTCGCCCGGTTCGCCGACCGCAACCGGTTCGCCTCCTGGACCGGCACCGCACCCCTCGACGCATCCTCCGGCGAGCAGAACCGCCACCGCCTGTCCCGAGCGGGGAACCGTCGGGTCAACCACATGATCCACATCGCCGCGGTCACCCAGATCAGGTTGGACACCGAGGGCCGCGCCTACTACCGACGCAAGAGAGCCGAAGGCAAGAAGCCGATGGAAGCGATGCGCTGCCTGAAGCGACGGATCTCCGACGCCATCTACCGCCAGCTCGTTGCCGATGCCCAACGCGTCGAGAGTGCGAATCCGGGAGGGCACTGCGGGGCGTCTCAAAAATCCAGCGCGGTCGACCTGCCCCCGCTCATCGACACTTCGGATCAGCCACTCCCGGACCCGCAGCCACGACGCTACGCCGCACCTCGACGGCCTCGGAAGAGCAGACCTGCGAGAACCTCCTGACCCACAGTTGACAACAGAGGGGAGCCGGAATGACGCGCTTGCGGGTGGGTCTTGCCTTATCGGCCGGATCGCAACGTCCGACTCTCGGCTAGATGCGGACGTTGCCCCGATGGTTGCGAGCCGTCGCCGGATCACCGGACGAAATCGTCCGCAATGCGTTCTAGGCTGTCCAAATGCCTGCCGATCGCTCGACGGACGACCTCACCATCCGGCCGCTCGCGCCCGACACCTGGCGTGCCTTCGCCGACCTTGTCGAGCGGCACAACGGCGTGTTCGGCGGGTGCTGGTGCACCTATTTCCACTCGCTGTCACGCGACAAGGACCGCACCTACGAGAGCAATCGTGATCTGAAGTGCCAACTGGTCGAGCACGGGCGTGCACACGCCGCGTTGGTCTTCGACTGCGACGAGGCCGTGGCCTGGGCGGAGTTCGGGCCACCGGGGGAACTGCCGAACATCCATCATCGACAGGAGTACGAGGCGGGCCTCGTTACGGCGCCCGACTACCGGATCACCTGCATCTTCGTGGACCGACGCTACCGGCGCGGCGGCGTCGCGGCGCTGGCACTACGAGGAGCGCTGGACCTGATCTCCCAGGCGGGCGGCGGGGTGGTCGAGGGATACCCGCACGACATGTCGAAGCAGCCCGAAGGCAAGAAAATGTCGTCCTCCTTCCTCTACAACGGCACCCGCAGGATGTACGAGGAGGCCGGCTTCACCTACCAGCGGTCGAAGGGACAGAAGAACTGCGTGATGATCCGGACGATCGCTCCAGCCTGACCTGGTCCACAGACAACAACCGGATTTCGGCTATGAGCGCGAACATCCGACCTTCGCGTTCGGGGGCATGCTCGGGATCACCCGTAACCGGTGTGTGACTGGTGGGGCGGGTGGGACTCGAACCCACGACCCAGGGATTATGAGGAGCCCCGACACCGGCCACTACAGCCTCCACCAGCGACTATGGCCTCAGCACGGCCCCCACTGGTCGCCTGCAACCACACGGATAGCCGCCAGTTGATGCCACGACTGATGCCACGGCTGTCAGCTCCAGGATTGAACCGCCGTCTTCACTGGAGGGCGAGTCCGCCAGCAGTTGGGCGGATCAATAGGCGCTGGGCATGCCGAACGCGTATGGCGCCGGCGGCGGGTTGGCGTTGTTGCTCGCGCAGAACGCGTCCCTCCGCACGGTCGTTGTTATAGGGGGCAGGTAGCTGTTGCTGGCCACGATCGTGGTCGCCTCGGCTGCCGCGGTGAGCTCGATCTGCTGCGCCACCGCCGCTCGTAGCTCCGGAGTCGGCGCGCTGACCAGCAGTTCGGCGTTGCGCCAGGCCCGCTCTCGCCACGCCGCGATGAGCTGGAACAGCCCGGCGTGACCGACCCCGAACGGAGTCTCGATCTTGACCGTGTCCGGGTCGAACCGCGCGGCCAGCTCGGCCAGCATGGGCTCGATCACCTTGTTGAGGAACTCGTCCACCTTGTCGTGGTCGGCCTTGCGGCTCTGACCCTCTGGAGTCACCATGCCGATCGCGGCGAGGGTGAACGGCAGATCGCGGTTGATATGCGCGCTCATGCCAAGCAATAGGTCACCGGAGCCGGTGGTCCGGCGTTCCGCGGCGGAGTCAAACGCGATCAGCCAGGCATGCGGCACCTGGGACCGGTTCCCGGCCAGCCAGTTGTCGTAGGCGTTGAAGTAGTACTTCGCGAACACTGCGTCCTCGTGGTTAACCCACGGCGTGTCCTGGAAGAAGCCAGGTTGCTGCGCGGCCCACAGGTAGGTTTGGGTGGTGCGCAGGTAGGCCAGTGCGAACATCGCGTTGTGGTCGCAGGACCGCCCGAGCGGCTCGAACCGGCGCTCCATCTCCCGGATCAGCGCGCGGACGCAGTTCATCCGGCCGGCCACGCAATCGTTGGCGCTGCTCGGGTTGTACTCGTCGGTCAGCCCCGGTAGCTGCGAGGACCAGGGGATGAAGATCGGATCATCAGCGTGCGCCGACTGCTGGCCGGCCGGGACGACCAACCCGACCGCGAGGACCAGGGCAGCAAGCACACCGATACGCCGCCTGAGACGCATCATCGGCTCCTTCGGCACAGGCCCGGAACGCGACCGGGCAACCGGCTATAGATACCACGCGCGTCCCCAAGCGCACGTGAGAATGCGCAAGCTCCTCCTAACCGCTCAGTAACGTTCGAAACGCGATCGAGAATGCGCATTCGGCCGCGCAGAGAACGGGTTTGCGAACGTCCGCGAATGGGCAACCATCCTTGTGCTCCGGCACAGCCCTCGATGGGGATATCAGGTTCGTCGTGTACGGAAGCCGCGTGAGAGCAGACGACCTCCGGGGCCGCACCGACTTGGGCCGCCCTCGGGGTCACGCAAAAGGATGACGCCCGTCGTCCAAGGGCTGCCCTCACCCCCGCCATCCGAGGGCAGACCCGCTGACCGACAGGGCCCAACCGAGCTGGACCCCCGTTGCTCCTGTTGTCCTGACGGCGGGCGTCGTGGCCTACGGGCGTCATCCTGCTCGAAGCTTCCCTTACCGCCCGCGCCGGCGGCTAGGGAGCGGCACCCTGAGTTAGTCGGCCGCGGTCCCGGACTTAGCTACTTGCCCCTGAAGAAGTCGGTTGCCGGTGAGGGATGACCGCGGGCGGTGGGGCGGGAGCGGCGGGGGGCTCCGGTCGGGTCGGTTCAGGTGGTCAGTGCGCTGATCTTGACCAGGTTGTGGGCGAAGACTCCGTGTCCGCACCAGATCCGGGCTCCGTGGATGCCGTCGAGCTGGCTGCGGTTCCATCCGTATCCGCGCTTGAGTGTGCTGATGCGGCCTTCGGATCCGGTGCGCCACTTGACCAGTCGCCGGAAGGGTCGTCGATGCTCGAGCTCGCGTCGTGCCGCTGACGGTTTGGCCTTGCGCGGGATGACGACGTTGGTGACGCCGAGGGCGTGCAGGTCGTCCTCGACGCCGGCCTCGCCGTAGCCGCGGTCGGCGGTGACCGCCCGCGGTGGCTTGCCGGTGCGGGCGGCTACCCGGGCGATCGCCGGTGCCAGCTGGGGTGCGTCCGGTGGTGCGCCGATCTCGACGGTGTGGTCGAGGACGATGCCGTCGGGGTTGTCCACGACCTGGGCCTTGTAGCCGAACTCCACCGGCTTGCCCAGCCGGCCCTTGCGGATCGGGCGGGCGTCCGGGTCGTGCAGGCTGACCAGCCGAGTCGCCCCGTCGGGGGTGTCGCCGGACAGCCGGGTGCGGGTCTGGGCGACCACCGTGGCGGTGCGTTCGATCAGCTCGGTCAGATCATCAACAGCGCGGCGCAGCCCTCCGCCGACGGCGTCGCCTTCCCTGCGTAGCCGACGGCGGGCGTTGCGCAGCACCGCCGCCGCATCGGCCATCGTCTTGGCGGCCAACTCGGCGAGCTCGCCGGTGAGCCGGCGGGTGGCCGCCCGGGACTCATCCCCACGCAACCGCAGCTTGGAGGCGATCGCTCGAACCCGCCGACCCGCCGAACGCCGCCGATCCCGATACCGGGTCCGAGTCGCCGCGCCAGCACCCTGGACCCGGCGCACGGTGCGGCCCATGCTTGGCCACCGCCTTGGCCAGCAGTCCCGACTCGGTCGGATATCCACATCGGCCGGCACCACCATGGTGTCGGCTCGGACCTTGTGCGTGCGCAGCAGCTTCTGCCCGGCGGCCTTGGCCAGCAACGTCTCATTCAACCCGCCGACCGCGCCCTCCCCGCACCGGGTGGTGATCTTCATCAGCGTGATCGGATGCGGCACCCGGCCACCGAGCGGGATCCGGGCAAACCGCCGCCACGAGATCGAGTCGGCCACCTCCCGGCACAGTGAAGCGCCCGGGGTTTGATGCCGCATCTTTCTGAGTTGGAAGGATGTGCACGATGCCGAAGAAGATCGATGACGAGGTCAGGGCCCGTGCTGTGCGGCTGGTCCTGGAACACCAGCAGGAGTACTCCTCGCTGACGGCCGCCGCTGTGGCGGTGGCCCGGCAGGTCGGTGTGGGCAAGGAGTCCGTGCGTCGTTGGGTGGTCCAGGCCCGGATCGACGGTGGGCAGCGCCAGGGCGCGACCAGCGAGGAGTTGGCCGAGATCAGGGCGTTGAAGGCCGAGAACCGCCGGCTGCGCGAGGATGTGGCGATCCTGAAGGCGGCGACGTCTTTCTTCGCGGGGGAACTGTGACCCCCGCAACCGCTGATGATGGGCTTCATCGACAGCCTGCGCGGGCAGGGTTATGCGGTCGAGTCGATCTGCCGGGTGCTGCGTGAGCAGGGCTGTCAGATCGCCGCACGGACCTACCGGGCCTGGAAGCGCACCGACCGGGTGATCGCGGCCCGCACGGTGACCGACGCCCAGGTCGTCGACGCGGTCCGCGACCTGGCCTGGATCGTCGATGACCAAGGCCGCGGCAAGCTCACTCCCGAGGGGCTGTATGGGCGTCGGAAGATGACCGCGCTGGTCCGCCGTCGGCGCCTGCCCGACGCGTCCTTCGGTGCCGTGGACCGGGCGATGCGGCTGCTCGGCCTTTCCGGGATCAGGCGTGACAAGGGGATTCGGACCACGATCCCGGCCAAGGACGGCAAGCGGGCCGGTGACCTGCTCGACCGCGACTTCACCGCCGTGGCACCCAACCGGGTGTGGGTTACTGACTTCACCTATGTCAGGACGTGGGCCGGGTTCGTCTACGTCGCATTCATCCTCGACGTGTTCGCCCAGCGGATCGTGGCCTGGCACGCGGCGAGCGGGAGCGGCACCCTGAGTTAGTCGGCCGCGGTCCCGGACTTAACCGGGCTGGCCCGGCCTGACCTCTCCTGGGTGGGCTCGGCCGTGTACCGTGTGCCGGTCCTGCCTGTCATGGGCTCGGGGGGAGGTTCCGTGAAGTACCCGTTTTCTCCGTTGGCCAGGGTGGCTGTTGGGGGAATGGCGGCGTGTGTCGCCATTGCCGGATTTATGGGATGTTCGTCGGGGCCGGACACCGACCAGGCTGGCCAACTTGGTCGGCCTACCGCCGACGCGGCCAGCCATGATCCGACGGGGCACCCGGTGGCTGTCGAACAACCGGGTCCGGTCGAGTTGCGCGCACAGCTGGAACAGCTGCTGGGCCAGCACGCAATCCTGACGGTCCGGCTCACCCGCGCACGTCTGCGCGGTGACGAGGATCTAGCCCAGTCCGCCGACGAGGCGTTGAGCAAGAATGCCGCCGACATCGCAGCGTCGATCGGGGCGGTCTACGGTGCGAAGGCGGCCGAGACCTTTGAACGGGCGTGGTTCAACCACGTCACGTACGTGTTCAACTATGCCCGTGGGGTCGCCGATGATGATGCGGCGGTTAAGTCGGAGGCACGCCGCCAGCTGGACGGCTACGTGATCGACCTCAGCGAGTTTCTCGGCGAAGCCACCCACCAGGCGATGCCGGCTGACGTCGTGGCCAACGAGTTGCGCATGCACGTGGACGAGTTACTGGAGCAGGTGGACGCGTATGCCGCGGAAGACTACGAGCGCGCCTTCCAGCTCGAGCGAGAGAGCTACGCGCACATGTTCCCGCTGGGGAAGGCGCTTGCGGCTGGCATCGTGACCGGGGAAGGCGGGGAACTGCCGGCGGACTTCGACAGCCCGGCCCGCGAGCTGCAATCCCAGCTGGGCATGCGGCTGGGCGAACACGCCGAACTCGCCGTCGATGCCATGCGGTCCGGGATCTCCAACTATCCGGACTTCCCCGTCGCCGCAGCCACACTCGACCAGAACACTGGAGAGATCACGGCCATGATCGAGAGTGTGTTCGGCGCGGAGAGCGCGCGTTCGTTCCAGTCACTGTGGGCCGACCACATCGACGCCTTCGTCGCCTACACCCAGGCATTGGCACAGCAGGACGATGCTGCGCAGGATGTCGCACAGGACCGGCTTACGGGGTTCAACTCCGACTTCGCGCACTTCCTGTCCACCTCGACGCAGGGGCGACTGGGTACGGCCGCGCTGGCAGACGCGTTCGTGATGCACGAGGAAATGCTGCTGAAGCAGATCAACGAATACGCCGCTGCGGATTACCGCGAGGCGCACCAGGTGTCCTATGAGGCGTACCAACACATGTTCGCTCTTGCGGACCAGGCTGCCACGGCGATCGGGGAGACCGTGGCTGCCGGGAGCCCGAAGGGCGCAGCGCAGACCGGCGGCGGCACGGCGGCGGCCATCGCGGGTGGGTGACGTGCCCGCAATACGCCGTCTGACCACCCCGACGGCGTGGGCCTACCTGCTTGCGGTGCTTCTGCTCGGCGGCTGCGCGGCCGCCGACGCCAGCGACATGTCGGCGCCGCCGGCCACTCCAGCGTCGGCGACACCGAGGCTCACGCCGCACTCCAACCTGTCGACCTACCGCTCGACCAGAACGCACAGCGAGACCGCTCTGCCGGTCCGGCTGCGCATCCCCGCAATCGACGTGGACACCGGGCTGGAGTCCCTCGGGCTGAATGACGACAAGAGCATCCAGGTGCCGGAGGACCCCAGCGTCGCCGGATGGTGGAAAGGCGGCCCCCGGCCAGGGCAGGTCGGACCGGCCGTCATCATGGGGCACGTGCGCTGGAATACCAGTCCGGCCGTTTTCTCCCGGCTGCGCTGGCTGCAGCGCGGCGACGAGATTCTGGTCGATCGGGCTGACGGCACCACGGCACAGTTCGTCGTGACCCGGCAGGGTAGTTACAGGAAGGTGGCGTTCCCCAGCGACCTGGTGTACTACCCGACGCTCGAACCTGAGCTCCGACTGGTTACTTGCGGGGGACCATATGATCGGGCTACTGGATACAGTGAAAACTTCGTGGTCTTCGCTGATCGGGCCTCGTGACCGAGGTAGCGCGCGCAGGCTGATCGCGTCCACCGCGGTTGGCTTTGTCTTGTTGCTTCTGTGGGCCTCCCATCCGGCCGCTGCAGCTGGGGATGAGCTCCGGGTGATCGCGGTCCACACCGCCTCGGCGCCGCGCGTGTCGATGGTGGTCGAACCGCCCGTCACACCGCCGCAGAACGAATCGGCAGCGGAATCGTGCTCGGTGACAATCTACGGGAAGCCCGTCGCCACCACCGTCAGTCCCATGGCGTCCGGCGACCTCTCGGTCGCCCTGGTGATTGACACGGCATCCGGGCTCACGTCGCAAGAGCTCGCCACGGTGCAGAACGCGGCGACCGAGTTCCTCTTACGGCTTCCCGATGGTGCGCACACCATGGTGGTCACAGCGGCGGGCCAACCCGAGGTCGTCGCACCCTTGAGTGAGCACCGCAGCGAGGCGCTAAGCGCAATAAGTGCGCTGCGGGTCGGCGGCTCACGTGCCACCATGGCGGCGACCCTGCTCGCGGCCCAGTCCCTCGAGTCCGCTCCGCCCGGGCCACGCGCGATCATCGTCTACACCGATGGCGACGAACAGGGACAGCTCACGGACCAGGTGCGGTTGAGCCAAGCCGTATTGCACTCCGAAGCGGTCCTCAACGTCATACAGACCGGCACAGATACCCTCTGGCCATCCGTCGTTGAGCAAGCGGGCGGCGGCGTCGTGACGACCAGTGCCGAGGACATCGTGCAGTCCTTCGGAGACCTAGCCGCCACGTTGGGCGACCAATACCTCGTCACGTTCGAGGCTCCTGGTGCGCTTCCTGCGGTGGCGCAGGTCACGTTCCAGACTGGTGACCAGGAATACAGAACCATCGTCAACCTGCCGGATGCCGGCCAAGCGCCAGCCGCACCAACGGAGTCGAGCGAAGGGTCTCCAGACCGCGGCGTCCCCTGGTTGGTCGCGCCGTTGGTCGCAGGGCTCGTGTTGATAGCGCTCGCGGTGTTCCTTCAGCGCGCCCGTCAGCTGCGGCCTGCGTACGGCGGCGAGCCATCCATCCAGGTGGCCAGCCCAGCGACCGGCGCTCCGCCACCGGACAAGGCTGCTTCCGCCCGCCCCCCGCTTCCGCAAACAGCTGCTGCTGGGAATGCCCCGCCGCCCAAGCAGGCCGCCTCGAGCCCTCCCGTAGGCAAGGCCGCACCGAGCGCGCCAGCACCGGCACAGGCCGCACCGAATACCCCACCCCCCAAGAGAGCGGCCGCCCCAACCGCCTCGCTGCCCGACGACCCTGAGCAGAACGACCCACCGCGGAGGCCACCTACCTCGAAGGCGCCTAGATCCTTGTCAGCTGCCATTGAGGGTCGGCGGCTGGCTCGGCTCACCCTGGACTCGCAGCGGGAGTTACGGCCAGAGCCGGCCGAGCAGCGTGACCAAGCCAACAACAATCAAGCCGAGGACCCCCTCGCCGACCTGCTGGCGCGCTACGCGCCCGAAGGCCACAGCACCGCGTCGGGCAGCGAAGCTGGTACCAAAGCGGTAAGCGGGCGGCCAGGAGACCAGGCCGAAGGCGGCTCGACACCCGCAGCTAGCATCGTGTTCACCGGCTCAGGCGACGGCATCGTGTGGCTGAGGAAGAACGCGCCTGGTCCGGCCGCCGTGCGAATCAGCGGTAATCGGAGGTCGAATCGCTTCGAAGTGCGGGCGCGGGGCACGCAGGACGTTGTGGTCGTGACCACCGATCCGTACGAGGGCGTCTGGCCGCTTGACTGGGAAGGTGGCAACTCGACCGGCTTCGAGGTCACGGCCAGCAGTCCGTGGCGGGTAGAGGTGATGCCGCTGTCCGCGATGCCCACCTTCGACAAGTCGTTCAAGGGCGAGGGAGATCTGGTCATCCACTTCACCGGCCACGGTTTACTCGCCGAGATCACCCCCAACGACAACGGACGGATCTTCGCCGTGCGCACGTTGACCCCGAACGGGGGTTACCGCTCCGTCGTCAACCCGCAGGGCCAGATCGACTCGGGACCTCAATTCTTCCACGTACAGGCCGCGGGCTCGTGGACCATTTCGATCACGTAGCGCGCTCGCGCCAGTTCCCCGGATCGGCCCTCCGTGGCCCGTGGCGACCGCCATTATGAACGAAGACGTGGCGGTTCGACGACCACGAGGTGGTGAGCAGCAGCATCGACGTATGCCGGGAGGTGCCGCTCACGCATTCCTGCTCCGGTCACTCTGCGGTCATCAGCAGGCTCATGGAAGTCGTCGTCACCGACGCCGCCGACGGGGTCGCCTGCTGCCCGCCGCTGAGCGCTTCACCACCGACGAAAATAGAGGACGCCGCCGGTCACGGTCATTCCGAGTGTTAGCCAAGGAGGCGGCCGTTCCCGCCGGCTCAACAACGGCCGCGGGTCGGCTCAGGCCCAAGGCGCGGCTCGAGCCGACGTGACGCGAGTTCGCGTCCTCTGTGCGGGCCAGACGGTAGTACCTTGCCTGATAGAGGTGCTGTCAATACCCCTCCCTCACCGACCGATCCCGCGCTACGGAGGATCGTGTCGTATTCGCGCTGGGTGCCGTCGGTGAAGGTGACCATTGCCCTTGTGAAGGCGCGTCGGCCCTTCCCGTGATCACCTCTCGGTCTTGGTGATCTATTGGCATCGCCGACCAGCGAGCCCTGACCAGCCCAGCCGTGGCCAGGGGCCTGTCAACTGGAGGCGGCGCAGTCCACCCGCAGCGTGCCGAGACGGCAATACCTGCTCACCCCCGCCAACGGGGCGGACCCGAAGCGGGCCGACGGCGCGAGAGCACGCGCCACCAACGCCCGGAGGCGGCCGAGGGCCACGGGGGGAGCCCCCGACCGTAAAGATAGACGCTACATTCGTTCGCCGCGGAAAACACTCTGTCGACGTGATGCGGTAGGTCGTCTGCTGATGTCGTCCGGCCCCCCGGGTTCCGGGGTCCCGCTAGGCTTGTCCCGCCGCTACTCTGTGCTGGCCGCGAGTCGCGGTGCGCTACAGCAACTTGCGCTCCTGCTGGAGACACCGGGACGGAACAGTTGACCGCACCCTGGCAGGCGTCCTCGTCCAGGCTGGTCGGCCGAGGCGGTGAGTTAGACCGGCTGTGCCATCTGCTGGAAGGCATGGAGAGGACTACCACGGGGCGGATGGTGCTCGTCCACGGCGAGGCCGGGGTGGGCAAGTCACGGCTGATTCGGGAAGCCAGCGCGGTGGCCCGGCGAGCCGGCGTCAGCGTGTTCTTCGGCCGGGCGGTGCCGTCCGGCGAAGCGTACCGCCCGCTCGCCGAGGCGCTCAGCGCCGCGTTGCGGGGCCGTCCGCTGCCTCGGGAGAACGGCCTGCGGCCGTACTTGCGGGCGCTGTCCGCGCTGCTCCCGGACGCCGGCATCGAAGGCCAGCCCGACCCGCGCGGCGGGGTCATTCTGGGCGAGGCGATCCTGCGGCTGGTGACCGCGCTGGCCGGCCCGTCCGGCGCCCTGCTGGTGCTGGAGGACATGCACTGGGCTGACCCGGACACCCTCGACGTGCTGAGCTACCTGGCCGATGCGGCGAGCACCTCGCCGGTGGTGCTGGTAGCGACTGCCCGGGACGAGCTGAATCCGCCGCAGCGGCTGCTCGACCTTGCGCATGCCTGCCAGGCCGAAATCATCCCGCTTGACCGGCTCGGCCCGCGGGACGTCCGCGGGGTGGTGGAGTCGTGCCTGTCGGAGGCCCCGCCCGAAGAGCTGGTGGTGTTCGTCATCGACCATGCCGACGGGTTGCCGTTCCTGGTCGAGGAGCTGCTCACCGGGCTGGTCGGAGTCGGCGCGCTGGCCCCGGACGGGACCCTGACCGGCCCGCTGACCACGAACGTGCCGCGCACGTTCGCCGCCACTGTGCGCAGCCGGCTGGCTGGCCTGGAGCCGAGCGCGCGCTCGGTAGTGGAGACCGCCGCGGTGCTCGGCCGCCGGTTCGACTGGCGAATGATCCCGGAGATCAGCGGACTGGCCGAGCAGGTGGTGCTGGCCGGCCTGAGGTCCGCGGTGGCCACCGGCCTGGTCGTGGTGGACGCCACCGACACCGACACGTTCTGGTTCCGGCACGCGCTGACCTGCGACGCGGTGCGCACCGACCTGCTGCCGCCGGAGCACCGGGCGCTCGCTCGCGCCGCCGCCGCGGTCGTCGAGCGGCGCGAGCCGATGGCCTACGACCTGGCCGCCGGGCTGTGGATGGCGGCAGGGGAGGACGCCCGCGCCGCCGAGCTGTACCTCTCCGCCGGAAGGCAGTCCCGCCGCCGCGGCGCGCTGCACACAGCGGACGCCCAGCTGACCCGCGCCGCGACCCTGGCCGCGGACGAGCCGGCGCTGCGCCGGAAGGCGGAGGCGGTGCTGGTCGAGGTGTTGGCCGATGTCGGTGACACCGACCGGGCACTGGCGCTGGGCGAGGACCTGCTGGCACGCGGGGAGACCTGGGTCCGACTGACGCTGGCCGAAGTGGCGGCCGAAGCCGGCCGGTGGGACGTCGCCGCCTCCGGCCTGACCGCGCTGCCGGACACCGACGACCCGCGGGCCAGAGTGTTGGCCGCTCGGTTGGCGCACGAACGCGGTAAGCCGGAGGACGCACAGAGCATCGCCGAGCTGGCGCTCATCAAGGCCGAGGAGCGCAACCAGTGGTCGGTGGCCTGCCAGGCGCTGGAGGTGCTGGGCCGTGCCGCGCGGGTGACCGACCTGGGGGCGGCCCGGGACGCGTTCCTGGCCGCCGAGCGGTTGGCCATCGACCACGACCTGCCGCTGGAACGGGTTTCCGCGCTGCACGAGCTCGGCACCGTGGACCTGTTGCTGGACGGCTCCACGATCCGGCTGGAGCGGGCCCGGGCGCTCGCCCTGGACGCCGGCGCGCTGGGTCTGGCGGCCACGGTCGACGTGCAGATCGCGGCAAGCCTGCTGCACGGGGATGCGGACGCCGCACTGGTGCACGCCGAGCGCAGCGCTGAGCATGCCCGCCGGCTGCGGATGGACCAGCTGCGGGCCACCGCGCTGTTCTTCCAGGCCGCCGCGCACGCGCACCGCCGCAACACCCCGGCGATGGAGCGCTGCGTGGCCGACGCCGGCCGGCTCGCCCCGGACGACCTGGATGTCAACGCCGGCATCTGGGGCGCGGTGTACGCGCACGTCGCCCTGCTCGACGACGACCGGGCCCGGCTGGCCGAATGCCTGGACCGGGCCATCGAGTTCATGCGTAGCAGTCCGACCACGGCGCCGGCGCCCACCTACGGGTTGTGGGCGCTGGTGCGCACCCTGGACGACCGGGAGGGGGCACAGGCCCGAGCCGAGGCCCGCCCGTCCGGGGTGAACTGGGAGAACCGCGCGCTGCTCGGCTACGCCGACGCGGTCGACGCCGGCCGCCGGGATCGGCCGGCCGAGGCCGAGCAGTTGCTCGCCGCCGCCGATGCCGCGATGGGCTCCCGGCTTTGGTGGCAGCACCGGATCCGGCTGCTGGTCGCCGGCGACGCGCTCGCCGGAAGCTGGGGAGACCCGATCGGCTGGGCCCGGGAGGCGCTGGCGGTGTTCGTCGGGCGCGGGGACGACCGGCTGGCTACCGGCTGCCGGGAGGTGCTGCGCAGGGCCGGCGCCCCGGTGCCGCGGCAAGGCCGGGGCGACACCGTGGTGCCGGCCCGGCTCCGCGGTTTAGGGGTGACTAGCCGGGAGATGGATGTCCTGCAGTTGGTCGGTGAAGGGCTGACCAACGGGGCGATCGCAGAGCGGCTGGTGCTCTCACCCCGCACCGTCGAGACACATGTAGCCAACCTGGTCGCAAAGACGAAGGTCACCGGACGCAGCGGCCTGACCCGGCTGGCTTAGCTGCTTGCCCCTGAAAAAGTCGGCGTGGTGATCCGCTGTGGGGTGGTGTTGGAGCGAGAGGATGGCCTCGACCCCTTGGGCTAGAAGGGATCGAGGCCATCGTGTTTCGTACGGTAGGCGACCAGCCGACTCTGTGGGAATCGATCTTGCCGGAGGAGTGTCTTCGGTTGCCGGTCGAGTTGGAGTTGGTGGACCGGTTGTTGGATGATCCGGCGTTCTTCGACCCGTTCCGTCCGCATTTCGACCCGGCGGTTGGGCGGCCGTCGATCCCGATGGAGACCTACCTGCGGTTGATGTTTCTGAGGTTCCGTTACCGGCTCGGTTACGAGAGCCTGTGACCCCGGCGCCGATCAGCGCCTAGAGTCAACCCGAAGATCACGTGGTGCCGTCTTCATCCACCACGACCCCGGACTTGGCCCCAGCGTGTGCCTGAAACCCCACCGGTTGACTCCATTTCGCGTCACGAATGATGTCACGCCCGACCACACCGCAGGGTCGGCACTACTGGTTCTCCAACATGTCCCGCAGCTCATCGACGTGTGCGACCAGTGGGCCGGCGATCGCCACGGGGTCCTCCGCGGTCCCGGCTGCCCGAACAGCCATGGCAATGCCGTCGGCGTCAGGCATGCCGAACAACGATGTCATCAGCTCGAGGGCATCTCCGGTAACTGGGCGTGCGAGGGTGGAGCCGAGGAGACGCTGAAGACTCGCAACCAGGTCATCGGTCGGGACGACGCGTAGAGGCGGAGCAGATCGAGCGCATCCTTGTCCTGGAATCAATCACCCACGCCGCACCCGGCGGGGAACCCGGATGGTCGACGAGCGCGTGCTCGGCGTAGCCGAGGCTGACCAGGGACACCGCGGCGGCGACGCCGCTGCCGAGCAGCAGCCAGCTCGTACAGCTGTAGCTGGTCATGCGGATGCGGTGGGGCCGGCTGAGTCCCCCGGTGCGCGCGACTGCACAAATCGCCCGCGACGCTTCGGGTAGCCACGCACGTCCCGGGCACGGGGCTAGGGCCACATGCAGCTGCCGAAGTGGGTGGTGATCAGCTCGCCGTCACGGAATCGCTCGACCATGTTGAACGTCTCCACGACCCCGCCGCCGGCCTGGATGATCGACATCTTGTGAGTCGCGGTCAGGACCTCATCGCCGGTGTTGGCATTGGACGTGCCGCCGAACCAGTTGGCACCTCTCAGCGTGAATACCTCGCCGAGCTCATTCACAAGGACCACGCCCCGAGGGCGTTCGGTGACGGTGAAGTTCGTGTTGCCGTTGGCGGCCACCCCCTCGTGGAACACGATGGCGATCGACCCCGCCGTAATCGTGTAGGTGCCACTCGGGCAGGTCGCGAGAACCTCCCCCGTCACGTCGAACTCGAAGTGCTGGGCCGGCGAGTTTGCCTGCGCCGCAGCCGGTGGCAGCAGCACAGCGACCGCCGCCACTGCCAAGACGATGATCCGTTTCATCACATGCCCCCTCACGGGACGCTTCTAGCCGGTCCGAACGCCGGTCAGTGTCCTCCCATCCAGCAGCATCCGCAGCGGATTCACTGGGCATGTTCGGCGGCATGGGCAGCTTCAATGATCTCGTCCTCCATCCGATGAATGGGCACCCAGTCGAGACGAACGACGTTGCGGAGGTGAACGCCTCGCTCAGCGACCCTCGCTCGACGGTCTATGGCGCGTGCGTCGAGCTCCGACACACCGCGCGGTAGCCGCCTCGTAGCGGCTGTGCGGAGGTTTCGGTGCCTGCCTTGCGGCGCTCATCCAGTTTGTGGAAGGGGAGTCGCGGCATGGGGTCCACGCGTCGCGGCGTGGACCCCATGGATCTCATGATCGCAGTTGGGAAGGTCTCGCTTGGTCAGCTGGTGCGGCTCATCGTTGCTCTGACGTACCACGGCTCACAGCTCGCGCCTTCGGTCGAGGACCGCGCTGGTCGCGACGAGCGCTGCGGCGTAGCCCAGGAGCAGTGCAGCCGCCGCGAGTGGCGCGAGCTGGCCGGGGGTCGGCTGGGTGCTGAGGACCTCCCGTAGGGCGCCGGTGGGGAGCCAGTTGACCAGCTCGGGATTGTTGGTCAACGCCGGAACGATGCCCTCGACCACGAATGCCCAGATCAGCGTGGCGCCGACTGCCGCCGTGGTGCTGCGCAGCACGGCGCCGATGGCGACGCCGAGAACCCCATACAGGGCGAGCACGAGGGGCATGACGAGGGCGAGCCTCGGGATGCCGTGGGAGAAGGGCTCGATCGCCAGACCGTGGTGCGCCAGCACGGCACTGCCTGCCCCGGCGGCGACGATGTCCACGGCCACGCCGACGGCGAGGCCGATGACGGTCATCGCAGCCAGCTTGGCCGCGAGCACCCGGTGCGGGCGAGGCTCGGCCAGCCGGGTGGTGTAGACGGTGCGGTGCCGGAACTCGCCGGCGGAGGCGAGCAGGCCGATGAGCAGCACCGCGCCCCCGGCCAGCCCGCTCGGGGCCGTCACCATGTCGGCGAGGCTCTCCGGGACGAGAGACGGCAGGTCTCCGCTTCCGGCCGCGAGTCCGTAGAAGATCGGCAGCGCCGCGGCGATGAGCAGGATCACCGCGACGGTTCCGGCCAGCATGCGTGTCGTGCGTACCTTGAGCAGTTCGGCGTAGATGAGCGATTTCATGCCAGTTCCTCCATGTCGTGCTGCGACGAAGCCGTCCGGGTGGTGGTTGTGAGGTCGAGGTAGATCTCCTCGAGGGAGGCGCCGTTGGTGCGCTCGAGCAGCCCGATCATCGGTTCGTGGGTGACGAGCCGGCCGTTGGCGATGATCACGACGTCGTCGATGGTCTGGGCGAGCTCGGCCAGCAGGTGGCTGGACACGAAGACCGTGCGGCCCTCGGACGCGAGCGCCCTGATCAGGCCGCGGAGCCAGTGCACGCCGTGCGGATCCAGGCCGTTGGCCGGCTCGTCCAGCACGATCGTCGCGGGGTCGCCGAGGAGTGCCGCGGCCAGCGCCAGACGTTGACGCATGCCCATCGAGTAGCCGCCGACCCGCCGTCCGGCGGCGTCGGTGAGGCCGACGATCGCGAGCACGTGGTCGACGCGGCGGTCGGGGATGTCCGCGATCCGCGCGATCACTCGCAGGGCGTTGCGCCCACTGCGCTTGGGGTGGAAGACGTTGGAGTCCACCATGGCCCCGATCGACCGCAACGGGTTCTGGAGCTCGGCGTACGCCTTGCCGTCGATTGTGGCGGTGCCGGAGTCGGGGCGGGTGAGTCCGAGCAGCATCCGCATGGTGGTGGACTTGCCGGCGCCGTTGGCGCCGACGAAACCGGTGACCCGGCCCGGCGCCGGAGAGAAGGTGAGATCCTCCACGGCGGTGACAGGCCCGTAGCGCTTGGTCAATCCATTCAGCTCGATTAGCACGATGTCCTCCCTCGTCGGAATGGCCGCGTCCTGGCGGCTCTCCTCGAAGTTAGGGATTACGCGCGTTCGGGTCGTCGGCCGCGGGATCGCACTTCGGCGTACGGCTGGAGGTGAGGTCGTACGTCGGGAGATGTACGGCGGGAATGCCGCTCAGTGGGCACCGGGCACAACGAGGCCGGCCTCGTAGGCCGCCACCACGAGCTGCGCCCGATCGCGGAGTCCCAGCTTGTTGAGAATCCGGCTCACGTGCGTCTTCGCCGTCGCGTGGCTCACCACGAGACGGTCCGCCAGCTCGGCGTTTGAGAGCCCTTGCGCGACCAGGAGCAGCACCTCGACTTCGCGCTCGGTCAGCGAGGTGAGCAGCTCGGCGCGAGGTCGCCCGGCGGTGGGACGGGTGGCGAACTCCCGGACCAGGCGGGAGGTGACCGTGGGCGCGAGCAGAGACTCGCCGGCCGCGACCACCCGGATCGCGTGCACGATCTCGTCGGGGGTCGCGTCCTTGAGCAGAAATCCGCTGGCACCGGCGGAGAGAGCGGCGTAGACGTGCTCGTCGAGGTCGAAGGTGGTCAGCATCAGCACGCGCACTCGGTCTGTGGCGGCATCGGCCACGATGTGCCTGGTCGCCTCGATGCCATCGAGCACCGGCATGCGGATGTCCATCACCAGAACGTCGGGCATTTCGCGTCGGGCGAGTGCGACGGCCTGCTCGCCGTCGGATGCTTCGCCGACGACGTCGATGTCTGGGGCCAGGCCGAGTTGGACGCGCAGCCCGTCCCGCACCAGCGCCTGGTCGTCGCAGATCCCCACCCGGATCACGAGCGAGTCTCCTCGTGCTGCACGGGCAGCTCCGCCGCCACCAGCCAGCCCTCCGAGGTGGGGCCGATACGGGCGTGACCCCCCGCGGCGGACACACGGGTCCGAATGCCCTCCAGACCGAAGCCGCCGCTGTCGACTTGGCCGCCCAACGGCGTGCCGCCCGTGGTCTCCACCGCCACAGCCAGGGTCTGGGCGGACCCGACGACGCGGACGGTGACGACCCCGCCGGGCGCGTGTTTGACCGCGTTGGTCAATGCCTCCTGCACCACGCGATAGGCGCAGAGCTGGACGGCCGGAGGAACATCGAGGACATCTCCGGTCGTCTCCGACGTCACAGCCACACCGCCAAGCCGGATGTTCTCCACGAGCCGGGCGATGTCGGCCAGCCCGGGCGTGGGCGCGTTGTCGGTGCCCGCGTCGGCGTCATCGCCGGCTCGCTCGTCGCTGATGTCGCGGAGCACGCCGAACAGTTGGCGCATCTCACGCAGCGCGGCACGGCTGCTCGACTCCACAGCGGTCAGAGCCCTCCGTGCGGTCGCGGAGTCGCCCGCGTCGAGCGCCATCCGGGCGGTGCTCGACTGCACCGTGACGGCGCTCAGCCCATGACCGACCAGATCGTGCAGGTCGCGGGCGATGCGCAGCCGCTCCTCTGATGCTGCCCCCTGTCGAACGGCGTCGAGGCGGCCGCGCTCGCTGCGCACCAGCACCGCGACAAGCGTCACGATGACCGTGGCCGAGACCATGAGGGCGGATGCGCCACTGCCCGCGCTGATCAGCTCGCCCACGGCCACCAGCACGACGGTCGCTCCTGCGGCGACCAACGCCGCGAAGATCGACCGTCGGCGTTCGGCGCCCGTGGTCGCGAACGACCAGATCACCACCCAGGCCGCGAACGGCGGCACGAAACCAACGAACACCACGTACGCCGCATAGCAGACCAGCACGGAGGTGGCGACGGCCACCGGCCGTTGCCGTCGCCACGCCAGCGGCAGTCCCTGGCCAAGGGCCAACGGCAGTGCCAGCCCCTCCTGCCAGGCCGTGGTCTCGACTGGCTGCCCAGTTTGCGGAGCCAGCATGTGCAGCACGACGAGCAGCGCAGCCAACGCCCAGTCGGCGCGCCCGGGCCGGTATCGGCGGGCGGACCGCCCACGCCTGCCGGTTCCGGGCGGATCACCACGGGCGCTCACCAGCCCATCGTGGCCCACATGGCCACCCGGCGCACCGATGGCAGCGACCCGGCAGATCGGACAGGTGCATTCGACCCGCGTTCACGCGCTACTGCGCGTGGGGCGGCCGCCCCGTGTCCGGGAGCGGCCGCCCGTCAGCGTTTGTCAGGCGTCTCTTCGGGTGATTGCGTGGGCCCCGGCGGCGAGACTTCCGACTACCCAGATCAGGCACACGAGCAGTCCGCGTCCCGGTGAGAGAACGCCTGCGCTTTCACCGGCGGTGGCGAGGGCCTGACCGGCGGCCGGCAGGGTCCAGTCGGTCACGCCGCTCCACGACGCTGGCAGTGCGTCCATCAGGGTGGGGGCGAGGAACACGAGTCCGACGAGCGCGACGGTCGTGCCCGCCGTGTGCTTGATCACGGCGCCGAGCCCGAGGCCGACGACCGCGACGACTGCGACGTACAGCCCTCCACCCAAGACAGCTCGCGCCACGCCCGGGTCGGCGAGCGAGTCGCCGAGGTGTTGCTGGTGAAGGATTGCCTGGCCGATGCCGAATGCCGCGAATGAGATGGCGGTGCCTGCGATCAGCGCGACCAGGCCGACGACGGCCGCCTTGGCGGCCAAGGAACGTGCGCCGGTGTGGCACTGCGGCAAGGCTGGTTCGGATGAGCCCGGTCGAGTACTCCGAGGTGATGGCGAGCACGCCGAGGACGCCGATCGCCAGTTGTCCCAGGAGCAGCCCGGCAAGGCTCTTGCTGGTGCCGTCGAATGCCGCCTGTTCCGCGGGACTCAGGTCTGCGAACGTGCCGACCGCTGACTGGGTGACCAGGACGGCGAGGCCGATGGTGACGGCGGCGGTTGCGGCGATGGACCAGTAGCTCGACCGCAACGAGCGGAATTTCGTCAGCTCGGCTCGCAGGACGTCTCGGGGATGCGGGTGCGCCTTGCCTGACGGGCGCATTGGGCAGGCTGAGGGTGGTCATGACGTGGCTCCATTCGCGGTGATCATCGGTGTGTCGAGCATGCTGGCGCGGTAGTCGACGCTGTCTTCGGTGAGCTCCATGAAGGCCTCCTCGAGGGACGCCTGCTTCATGCTGAGCTCATGCAGGGTGATCCGGTCGGTGGCGGCGAGGTCGCCGATCCGCGCCGGTTCGAGGCCGCTCACGGAGAGCGTGCCGTCGGGTGCCCTGTCCACCAGAGCGCCGTTGGCGGCGAGGGTCCAGGTGAACTGCTCGGCCTGCGGGGACCGGACTCGGACGGTGTTGAGTGAGCTGCCCCCGACCAACTCGTCGACGCTGGCGTCGGCGATCAACCGCCCACGCCCGATGACGACGAGGTGTTCGGCCATCAGTGCCATCTCGCTCATCAGATGGCTCGAGACGAAAACGGTCCTGCCTTCCGCCGCCAGCGACTTGAGCAGCTCGCGGATCCACCGGATGCCTTCGGGATCCAACCCGTTCACCGGTTCATCGAAGAGCAGGACCGCGGGGTCGCCGAGCAGCGCCGCGGCGATCCCGAGCCGTTGGCCCATGCCGAGTGAGAACCTTCCGGCGCGCTGGCGCGCCACCGTGTTCGAGGCCGACGAGCTCGAGGACCTCCGGCACGCGTCGGGGTGGGATGCCGTTGGTCTGGGCCAACGCGAGCAGGTGGTGATAGGCGCTTCTGCCGGGATGCACTGCCTTGGCGTCGAGCAGGGCGCCGATCTGCCGCAGCGGCCGCTCGTGCTCGACGTAGCGGTGGCCGTCGATGGTCACCGAGCCGGACGTCGGATCGTCCAGCCCGAGGATCATCCGCATGGTGGTCGACTTGCCCGCCCCGTTGGGGCCGAGGAAGCCGGTGACCCGGCCGGGCCGGACCTCGAAGGAGAGGTCGTCCACGGCCAGGGTGTCGCCGTAGCGCTTGGTGAGCCCGCGGGCTTCGATCATGGTTAGCTCCTCAGTGGATTGCCGGTCGATCTGGCCGGCTGGTCCTGAAGGTAGGAATGCGAGGCCACCGGCGGCGACCGCCTGGGGACGGGTCTTGGCGTCGGTCGTGAGGTGGTAGGTCGCTGCCCGCGGTATCGACCTGTGGAATGACCGCGGCCCGGCTTGTCCCGAGATGGGGTGCTCGAGCCCGTCAGCGGAGCGGGCGTAGCCGTCGCACCCGTGCGCCTGCCGGCGTATGGCAGATAGGCGCGCAGGATGATGGCGGCGCGAACGCCCGGCCCTACTCTCGAAGGGTGAACCGCGCCGCAGCCACGCTGGTGCGACACCGGCCGGTGGTCCTGGACTGGGCGATCGTGGTCGTCCTGTGCGTTGGCACCGTCGTCGGTTGGGCGTTGGACAGAGCGCACCAGCCGGGCTGGGCCCTGCCGTTGGACCTGGCCGCCTGCCTCGCGCTGCGGTGGCGGCGTTCGCGGCCGCTTCCGGTTCTTGCGGTGGTGGTCGCCGTCGACGTGGTGCAGATCGTCGCGGACGTCCCGGCGAACACCCTGATCTACGTCACGCTCATCGCCATCTACTCGGTCGCCGCGTACGCCTCGCGCCGGCAGGCGGTGGCCGCGCTGCTGGGAACCTACGTCGGGATCTTCGGCGCACTGCTGTCATCGGCCGCGTCGATCGAGGGGGGCATTGTGACCGCCACGGCTCTCATGGCGGCCGCGGCAGTCCTGGGCGACAACATCCGCACCCGCCGGGCCTATCTCGCCGCTGTCGAGGAGCGTGCCGCACGGATGGAACGCGAACGCGACGCGCAGGCGGCCATCGCGGCGGCGGCGGAGCGGACACGTATCGCCCGGGAGATGCACGACGTGGTCGCGCACAGCCTGTCGGTCATGGTCGCGCAAGCCGACGGCGCCGGCTACGTCATGGACAGTTCACCGGACAAGGCACGACGCGCCATCGCCACCGTGGCCGAGACCGGCCGACAAGCGCTGACCGAGATGCACCGGCTACTCGGCGTGCTTCGCTCGACTCATGTCGAAGAGGACCTGACACCGCAGCCGGGCGTCGACCAGCTAGACGCGCTGATTGGCCGGACCCAGTCCGCCGGGCTGCCGGTCACACTGTCCGTTCAGGGATCACCGGTCCCGCTCAGCCCCGGCCTGTCCCTGACCGTCTACCGCATCGTCCAGGAGGCGTTGACCAACACCCTCAAACACGCAGGTCCAGCGGTCACGGCCACCGTGCAGCTTCGCTACCTCGCCCACGACGTGGAGATCGAGGTCACCGACAACGGCCACCTCGCCGGCGTGCCGCGCACCGGCCCGATGACTCCCGATCGGCGGCCACGGCATCACCGGCATGCGCGAACGCACCGCCGTCTACGGCGGGAGCCTGCACGCCGGCCCCACCGACGGCACCGGCTGGCGGATCTGTGCACGCCTGCCGGTGGAGTCACCGCCGTGACGATCTCGGTGGTGCTCGTCGACGACCAACCGCTGCTGCGGCTTGGCTTCCGGATGGTGCTCGACGCCCAGCAGGACATGAGGGTCGTCGCTGAGGCGGGAGACGGCGAGGAGGCGGTCAGGGTCGTCGCGCAGCACCAGCCGGACGTGGTTCTCATGGACGTACGGATGCCGCGGCTCGACGGCGTCGAGGCCACCCGGCGCATCGTCACCTCCGGCAGCCGATCCAGGGTCCTGATCCTCACCACGTTCGACCTCGACGAGTACGCCTTCGCCGGCCTGCGAGCCGGCGCAAGCGGATTCCTGCTCAAGAACGTGCCGCCGCCGGACCTGCTGACCGCGATCCGGGCGGTCGCCACCGGGGACGCGGTCGTCGCCCCCAGCGTGACCCGACGGCTGCTGGATGCCTTCGCCGACCGGCTACCAACCTCCTCCAAGCCCCTCGACGAAATCCTTGGCCCGCTCACGCCCCGCGAGCGCGAGGTGCTCGTCGAGATCGCGACCGGAGACTCCAACGCCCAGATCGCCGAAAGACTCGTACTCTCCGAGGCGACCGTGAAGACCCACGTCGGCCGGATCCTCGCCAAACTCCACCTGCACGACCGAGTACAAGCCGTCGTACTCGCCTACGAATCAGGCCTCGTGCGTCCCGGAAACCGCTGACACCGGTCGACGACAGATCCCCGACCCGATGGCCGGGCAGACGAAAAGCGCGAACGCCGCCTACATGGCGAGCGTCCTCGGCTTTGGGCATTTCAACACCAGCCGGCGCGATGCCGATCACGCCGACGGTGTGAGCGGCGAGCGTGAACCGGCCGTAGGCGGCCAACCACCATCACGTCCTCGGGCAGTTACCCGACGGCGCCTGGTGGGTTTGAGATTCACCGGCGCCGTGCGCTCGGGTCGCAGGCAGTCGGCCGCCCGCATACGTTCGGACGACAAACCGCGGTACCGCCTCACGGCCGTGTGGCTCGACGCGGCGGACGTCAGACGCTAGGGACGCCCGGCCTGTCCCAAGAAACTCCAGCGACTGTCTAGACGTCCGAGGATGACCGGAGGAGGGTGAGTCGCGGCGCTCACGCAGAGGGGGGTCTCGGCACCAGCGCCCGCACTTGTTCATTTCGACGTGCCTGTCTCCGGCGCGGGCACAATAACCGAATGGGGGAACGATGTTACGTCGCCTATTCGCTGGCGCCCTCACGGCAGGCCTGCTGCTGCTGATCGGGACACCCGCCTACGCTGCAC
Organism: uncultured Actinomycetota bacterium; assembly: GCA_963801065.1. GTDB lineage: Bacteria > Actinomycetota > Actinomycetes > Jiangellales > Jiangellaceae > CAWDDG01. The sequence goes on from CAWDDG010000002.1 coordinate 64,363, forward strand.
CACCCGTCACCGAAACCACCACCGCCAAGAACGTCGTCGACACCTTCGTCGACGTCGGGCCGGGGTGTGAAGACGGTGCGCTGTTCACGGTCACCACGACGACCAATGTGATCGAGCACGTGACCGTGTTCGACGACGGTCGCATCCACGCCACCTTCACCCAGACCGGCACGTTCGTGGCCGTGCCCTTTGAGGACCCCAGCCTGCCGACGTTCACCGGACACGTCACGATCTGGGGCGGCTTCAACGACAACGGCAAAGCCGTGAACGGCACGTTCACCTTCAACATCGGCGGCACCGGGTCGGACGGCTCGAGGTTCCACCAGCACGAACTGGAGCATTTCAACGCCACGCCAACGGGTGCGGAGTTCTTCTTCACCCGCTGCCACACCTGACCTCAACCTCGCAGCCCCGCCGAGTCGTCGGGATCGGCGGGGCTCATGGGGACAACCCGGGACAGCCTGATACCGCTCCTCTCCACCACAGAGAGCTCCCTGAGCACGGCCCACCCCTCCGTCTCGACCAAAGACCAGGATCGAACTGGGACGGGTGTCAAGGATCAACCGAGACCGGTGTCAACCATCAGCCGAGACGGTGAAAAGACTCAGCCGAGCACGATCTGGCAAGTGTCGACCGAGATCGCATACATGTGTGGTGGGGCGGGTGGGACTCGAACCCACGGCCCAGGGATTATGAGGAGCCCCGACAACGGCCACCGCGGCCTCTAACAGCGGCTATGGCCTCAGGTGGCCCCTCTGGTGGCCTACGACCACACGGATAGCCGCCAGTTGATGCCACGACTGATGCCACGGCCGTCAGCTCCAGGATCTGGTGCGATTGTTCCGCGTCAAGATTCCTGGCCCAGCTCGGCTGAGCATCGTCTGCTGGGGAGCGGGGTACCCGCGAACCTGCTCGCTCGGACGGTCCGACCGGGGAACGTCCCCACGATGGAGGTGCCGTGAGGCTCGATCAGCTGATGTCAACCGTCCGCGATGCGATCACGGTCGAGGGGGTGTTCGCCGAGCCCTACCAGAAGGAGGGGGTCACGGTCATCACCGCCGCTGCCGTGGCGGGCGGCGGGGGCGGCGGAGGCGGCACGACGACCGCGGCCAGGAGGGTGAGGGCGGCGGGTTCGGCCTGATCGCCCGGCCGGCGGGGGCGTACGTCATCAAGCAGGGCCGGGTGGTGTGGCGGCCCGCGGTCGACGTGAACCGGCTACGGAACGGTCGGCGCCGTCGTCATTGCGTACCTGCTCGCTCGGGCAGGCATCGAGAGGGCACGCGCGAAGGCGGCCGGTAACGCTTGACCGGTCGTCGTGCGTAGGTTCATCGCGACCCGCTGTGGACGACCGACTGATGCTCGGGCCATCCACGGGAAATCGGCCGAAAGCGGGGTCACGCCCGCCCGCCGGGACCGGCTCGGGTGGGGCGGCCGCCCGCGGGCCATGGCTCGGCAGGCGTCACGGCCGCAGAGCGCGAAGCCGCTGACATGCCGAGGAACTGGACGACGCCCCCGACAAGTACCTCGGATGGGTCGTCGAGCGGGAACCTATCTCTACCGGATGGGTCCCCGCCTGGGCTGGAGCGCATCGCCTGGATCCCGGTGGATGAAGGCGAGCACGCGGGTCCAGGCATCTTGCGACGCTTGCGCGTATTCCGTGACAGCGCGGTCGAAGAACGAATGCGGGGCACCCGGGTACATGACGAGCTCGTTGCGGATCCGGCCGGAGTCAAGTGCCTGCCGAAAGGCCTCAACGTGCGCTGCCGTGATCTTCGGGTCGGCGCCTGCGAAGAGGCCCAACACCGGGCACCGGTACCTCGGTGCCTGGACCACTGGGGCGGTGGGGTCCCCAGGCTCCTCTTCCGCCACCCTGCCGTAGAAGCCGACCACGCCGGCGAGGCCCTGTGGGCTGGCCGCCTGGTTGAAGGAGATCCTGCCACCAAAGCAGAATCCCACCGTAAACACGGCGATTGCCCCGCCCCCCTCGAACGAGCGCAGGTAGGCCACGGCGGCCGCCACGTCGAGACCGACGTTGTCATCGGTCGCTTGTTGGAAGTGCGCCTTGTGGTCGAAGTCGTCTCCACGGCTCCCGGTTCCTGCCGTCCGGCCGTAGTAGTCGAGGGCCAGCGCACGCACTCCGGCATCGCCGAACCGAAGCGCCAGCTCCTCATAGAAGGGATGCAGCGCCCGGACGTCGGGCAGGATCACCACGCCTGGGGCGTCGGCGATTTCGGTCGTCGCATTGAACGCGGCGAACCGGTTTCCGTCGCTCGCCTCAAGGACGATCCGTCTTCCGCCTCCCGCGCCGCTAGACACGGGAGGGATCGGCGGGCGAGAGCTGGGCCCATGGCACATGCTCAGGTCCTCCTCGCCACAACAACGAAAGGACTCGTCGGCCTCCGGGATCACATCCTAAGTTGCGGGCAGGAACATGGGTCCCCATCCGGAGCGCGTGGATCTGATTTTGGACGGCTCGGGTTCGGGACCCGGAAGCGACCTACGTGAACACCCCTCCCGGAGGATGCGGTCGGCCAGACGCTCGGAGCGCGAGGCAACGTACGCTTGCCCCGATGAAACCAACCCCACCATCCGACCGAGCTCAAGTATCCGGTCTGCGCATCACCCGCCACTACAGCTCCGAGGCCGAGGCCTATCGCGACCTGTGGGCCCCCGTTCTCGTGGGTCTGGCCCGATGGCTGCTCGACGAGCTTCCGCTCAAGGAGGCCCGGCGGGTTCTCGATCTGGGCTGTGGGGTGGGAGCGCTCCTCCCGCACCTTGACAAGGCGGCGCCGGAGGCACTGATCGTTGGCCTGGATCGAACCGAGGGGATGGTGGCCCTGGGTCCCCGGGACTTCCCGCTCCTCGTCGGCGACGCTGCGGAGCTTCCGTTCGCAGACGGCTCCGTTGACGCAGTGGTCATGGCCTTCATGTTGTTCCACCTGCCTCGACCCATCGCTGGGCTCGCTGAGGCCTGGCGGGTTCTGAAGCCCGGCGGGTGGATCGGCCTTCTCACGTGGGGTGAGGAGCGCGAGAGCGGGCCGTAGCCAGTGGGTCGAGGAGCTCGACGCCGAGGGTGCGACCGAGTTCGCCGAGAAGCTTTCCTGGCATGAGTTAGTGAACACACCCGGAAGGTGAACAGGGAGCTCCAGGCGGCCGGGTTCACCGTTGCCGTCTCGAGGGTCGAGTCGTTCGTCGAACGACCCACCTGTGAGGAGTTTGTCTCCCGGAGGACGAGTCTCGGGTGGTGCGGGCAACGCTGGGAGTCTCTCCAGCAAGAGAGGCAGCAGGCACTCCTTGGGAGAACCTGCCGGCGTCTTGAGGAGCTGACGCCCGAGGATTTCGAGGAGGAATCCGAGGTGATCATCACGGTGGCTGAACGACCTGAATAGGGTCCGACCACAGCGTCGAAGCTTCGCGGCGATGGCGACCGGTCGACTAGTGCACGCGATCCAACGGGTTCATGGGTGAGGGAGTTGGCGCTGTGCTGCCGCAGCGAAGATGCGCCTGGGCTCATGCTGTTGCCTCTCGGAAGCCTGCGCTGCCGACACCGCGACTGCGGCGGCGTTTCACCGGTTCTTATTTCGTGCCGACGCCGATGTTGAGCGGGGCGGTCAGCAAGGTGCGGCCATTGCCGCCGGTACGTTCACGGAGCATCCCGTCGAGTACCTGCCGCATGGTGGCTTGTTGCTCCTCGCGAGGTCGCCGACGATCATCCCGGCTATGGGGTTGCTTCCCAACACCCAGTTCCACATCTCGTGTCCGGAACCGAACTCGACTCTCTCTTGGTGGGTCGTGTCCACGGTGACGTCCCTCAGGCCCGCGTCCGCCAGTCGCCGGCGCAACACTTCCGGGTCCGCCACCTGGAACTCCAGCGGCGGAGGATCGTCCGGCAATCCTTCGAAGTCGGGGACCACGGCTTGCAGCGCCGCAATGAATATCTGCAGGGTTTCGAACTCGGCCGGTGAGCCGTATGCGATCAGCAGGACCCGCCCGCCGGGCTTTGTCACCCGGACCATCTCGCGCAGCGCGAGCGGCTGGTCCGGCACGAGCATGACCCCAAACTGCGACCCGGTGACATCGAAGGTGTCGTCGTCGATCTCGAGTGCGTGGGCGTCCATGACACGACCCTCCGCGTCGGACAGCCCTTCCGCGCGGACGCGCGCCTCGAACCGTTCGATCATCGCCGGCGACCAGTCCGTCGCCAGCACCTTGCGCCGAGCCGCGCGGCCGGCAGACTCAAGCCGCCCGGTCCGGCCGCGACATCGAGGAAGCGCTCGCCCGAGTTCAGGCCCGCAAGGCGGAGACCGGCGTTCGCGAACGACGCCTCGCCGGGCGCGACGAACTCGTCGTAACCCGCGGCGATCGCGTCCCACGCCTCCGGTGGTGCGACTTCCTCCTCGCCGGTCGTCGCTGCTTCTTCCTTCGTTGCCATCGCCTCGTCCTTCACGTCGTCCGCTGCGTGACGAACTGGTACGAACGTAGGGGCCGCTGCCGCATCGGGCAAATCATCGAATCGCCGTGGGCGTGTGTAGGTAGTTCTGTGGAGGCAGCGCCTATACGAGATGGTGGTCGTAGGCATAGGCCGTCGCAGCCGAGCGGGACGACAATCCCAGCTTGGTGAAGATGCTGCTCACATGGGCGGCGACCGTCTTCTCGCTGATCACCAGTTCGGAGGCGATGGCCCGATTGGTCTTGCCGGTCGCCACCAGCGCCAGCACCTGCACCTCTCGGGCGGTTAACCCGCCCGCGGTCCGGGCGCGCCATGATGTTCGATAGTTCCTCGACGCGGACGAGATCGTGCGCCGCGTCGATTTGCTGGTATACGGACCGCGCCGCGTGGAGCTCCATCTCCGCGCTGTCCTCGTCCCCCAATGCCCGGCAGGCGAGCCGATCAGCATACGGGCGCGCGCCCCTTCGTAGGGCGCGTCCAGGTCGCGCCAACCCGCCGATGCCGGCGGAGCGCGGCCAGCGCGGCACGGGCGTGCCCTCGGCAGGAGGACCGACCCGGTCGCATGCGAAGAGAGGGCGTGGAGCAACGGCGTGTTCCACTCGGCCGCGATTCTCGACAGCTCTCCGGCGGCGTCGCGTGCGGCGGTGACGTCGCCGCCGGCCAGGACGATCTCGACGTACGGGGCCAGCAGCCTTGACCGCGCCACGGCGTCCTCGGCCTCGTCGAGGGCTGGCGCATGGCGGCGACGGCGGCATCGACTCGACCCTGAGCAAGCTGGAGCTGCGCCAGCCGGGTTGTGGGTGCCGTCCCATCGGCTGGCCTCTCGGTACGCCTCTCTGCCTTGGCGAACTCGCCCGCAGGCGGTGGATGTCTGCCCGCACGTAGTAGGCAGCCCCGAGGGCACGCTGGCTCGTGGGTTTGGCCAGCCGGTCGCACGCTCGCTGTATCTCCGTCGCGGCGTCCGACCAGGCACCGCGGAGCAGCATCAGCTCGGCGCGGTGGACCAGGCATTGGCCGCGGTATAGCACAAGTTCAGGCTGCGAGTCGCACCAGCGGCTGAGCGCCGCCGTCCACTCCTGGGCCCGACGTACGTCGAAGACCTCCTGGCACCCCTCGATCACCGTGCAGTAAAGGTCACCGACCGCGGTCGGGGACACCTCCTGCGCCGTGATCGCCACCATCGCCTCGTCGAGCAACGCCATGCCCTCGGCGATCTCTCCGCGATAGATGAGGCATCGCCCTTGACCGACCCGGGCCAGCGCGACCAGCTCCGGGTCGCGGAACCGGTCACCGATCTTGGCCGCGTGGGCAAAGCCCGCCCCGGCGGCCGCGACGTCGCCGTCGAATGCCAAGCGCAGGGAGGCGCAGTAGCGCAGGTATCCGTGCTCGACACAGTCTCGGCCGCCGCCGTCGAGCAGCCGCTGCGCTCGGTGCACCCACCCGCTGCCACGGGCGAGCTCGCCCTTGTTCAGCAGGACGAAGGCCAACCAGAACGCGCAGCGGGCGGCCCGGGCGACATCGTCGACTCGCGTGCATTCGTGGTACGCACCCGCCCACGACGTCGACGCTCTCCTCGTCCCTGCCAACGAGGTACGCCGCCGCCGCGAGCCGCTCCAGATCCTCCAGCTCCAGCTGCGCCTCGCCACCCGCGGCCGACAACTGCTCATACGCGTCCAGCCACGCCCGCCGTCCGAAGGACTCACGACCTCGATCGATCGCACCGGCCATGGCCACAGTCTCGTCCACTCCGGGTTCTCCTTCACCGCCGAGCGATTCGACTACAGGCGGCCACGCACACCCGAACCCTAACCCTCACGGTCATCGAAGATCGGGCTCACCAGCTCGACGCCGACCAGCCAACTCGCCGCAACGCGCGAAGGGAGTAAACGGTTGTGCGACGTCCAGCAACGTGGGCCGGTTCGCGACGTAGCCGGCAGTACGGCGTCCTGTTGACCAACGTGGCCAGTGGGAACGCAACGTGTCCAAGCGATCATGCAAAGTCGCAGGTCAGCGGTGGGTGGGCCCCGTGGGGCTCGAACCCACAACCCGCGGATTAAAAGGACGCAGGATTGCGGCCACTGTGGCCTCTACCTGCGACTATGCCCCACAGCGTCTCCCACCAGCCCCACCAGTGGCCCATGGTTGACGTCATTTCATGCCACGAACCATGCCACGCGAGCTGGTCGGCGCCGCCCACGGCGATCCCAGACGTCCGTGCGGACCTGCTGCGATTGGCGATCAGCGGTGACGGCTGGCACGCCGTTCACGAGCTTTGGCTGTGTGTGGGGCGGTGTTGGCCTCGAACAGTCCCACACAGCCGCGAACGGTCAGCTGGTGCTCGGCGAAGCGGCCGGCCAGCTCCTCGCCCAGGCCGGCCAGGTCGTCGCGGGCGTTGTGGAAGATGCCGCGGGAGTTGTACAGGCGCATCAGCGCTCGGGCCGGCGCGGTCGTGTTCACGCCGTCGGCCAGGATCGTGCCGCCGAACACGCGGCCACCAGGGCGCAGGGCGGTGGCGGCATGGGCGAACACCGCCCCCTTCGCTGGCCAGTCGCCGGGCAGGCAATGCAGCAGGAAGTTCATGCCGACCGAGTCGTACCGCCCGGCCGGCACGGGCAGCGGCTCCAGCACATTGGCCTGAATTACCTGTGGCTGGTAGCGCGAGATCCGGCGCGCGGCGACCGTAAGCACCGTCGGATTGAGGTCCACCAGGGTCACCCATGGCCGTGCATCGGGGAATCGGACCCTGTCCAAGAAGTACGCCGTCCCGACGCCCAACTCCAGATGGCGGGCCCCGACGTTGCGGTTGTAGCCGGCGAGCATCTCCGCCTTGGGACAGCGCCACACCAGGCGGCACGACAGGCCAAGCACACCGACGTCGTAGGCGGCAAGCGTGACCCGGTTGTAGATCGCTTGGCCGGCCACCACGTCCGCGGGCAGCTCCACGGCGTCTCCCCGTCCCTCTGTCCTCATCCGTGCCCCAAGTCGCGGGCCACACGAGCTCCGGGCTGAGCCTGGCACGTGTCGCTACGGCCCCGCTTCTGTCTCGCCGGCCCAAGGACCGGTTGTTCCAAAAAGCACAAGGTGAACGTCACCAACGTCACCGTGCTCGCTCAAAGTTGAAGAGCCTCTTTGTCAGTCGGTTCCGCTGCCATGCCACCGCCGCATATGGTCGGCGTGGGTTGGTAAATACGCGCCGGACTGGTAATGGGCATCGTAGAACTCTGTATCGATGTGATGCGCCTGCACGAAGCCCGGCAGCACAAGCGTCGTGAGCGTCCCAGGAAACTTCCCGTGCTTCTCGTACACGTACTGCGCGACCTCGCCCAGGCAATGGACGAAGTCGTCGCTGTAAGGCTCGACGGTTCGCTTAATCTCGGCTGCCCGCTTCCAGGGACCACAGACGCCTGGATCGTACGCACCACCGGGGCCGAACTTCCGCTCCACGAAGGCCTGCACGGCCGCGCGCATGTCCGGGAAGTATGGCGGACACAATGCTTCGAACACGCCGTCGAGCCCGACCGGGTGGGGCATGGTCCATCGCTCGTCTTTAACGAAGCGGAATCCCAGCCCCTCGATGCCCTCCTCGGCGAACGCCCCCAGGATGCTCCAGCGATTCAGTCCCGTGTAGTAGAGGCCTCCCAACCCCATGGCCTGCAGCGTCAGCGCCACGTTGTGCGCCATGAACGCCACCTCGGCGCAGTTCGCCTCGTAGGTTATCTGCTGGAGCATCGAGACCGGGAAGGGCTTGCGCTCATCCAGCAGACCAGAGCGGATGAACGGGGCTAGGTCTCCCGCGGGCCGCCCCGCCTGGTCGTCCGCGATCAGGTAGCCGTGCTCGACGAAGACGGCCAGCAAGCCGAGGAACTCCTCGCTGGCGTCGCCCATCGGCATCATGAACATCGAGCCCGGTGCATTCGCCATCCAGATGTTGGGCTCGAACATGTGAGGCGGTGCGGGCGGCAGGTCCAGTCGGGTGGTCGAGAGCTGCACCGTGTGGTCTCGGCACACGGATATGACCTGCTCCGTGTCAGCCATACTCTCCAGCGACTCCCGGACGCCGGCCGGGACGACGTCTCGAGTGTTCGTCACGTACGTGCCCTCGTCGGTCGTGTAGAAGAGCACGGGAGTTCCGATCCCTGCGGCCGTTGGGGCCGTTCGACCGGTGAACCGCACGGTGGGGCTCGCATGCTCCATCGGCCGGCTCGGTGAGAAGGGGATGCCGAAGTTCCACCCCGTTACCCCGGTGGCCGCGGCGACCAGGATCGCCTGCTCCAGCTCCGACAGCGGCTCGGGGGCGGATCGGGACGTGAACGCCAAGGGCCCCGAAGGGATCTCCATCCCCAGCCCGAACCGGCGGGAGCGGCGCCCGAAGATCGCCTGCATCAGGGGGAACTCGAGCAGATCTGATATCGCCACACGGTCCGTCATCGAAACCTCGGGACTCATCGACGGGAGGGGCGTGCCGCCATGGCGGCTTCCCTCGATGGCACCGCCTTGTGGCGGCCCTCGTCGAAGGGCTCAAACAGGGCCTGGCCGACGGCGAAGATCCCTCGCTGGGGGATCACGAAATCACCCAGCGACGCGGCTTCGGGGAGGGGCTCGGGGCCTCCCAGATCGGCGCCGTGGAGGGAAGCACGGCCGCCGATCACCGCCCAGATCGACTTGGGGTTCGCCTTGAACCATTGCCCGTTCGGCGCGTTCCCTGCAGTGACAAGCGCCCTGCTCGCAGCATCGGGCCGGCGACGGCGGCCATAAACGAGAGCACGGAGCGTCGGCGCCACAGCAGGTCCGGGGTCGCCTGGCCCACTGCGCTGAAGAAGCGGGTCGCCCGGGTCGGGGCGAGCATGATCTCCCAGTCGAGCTCTCGTCCCTCAATCTTCAGGATCATCCGTCGCGGGTATGGCCGCGAGACGTCGATCGCGGCGCGAACGACTCGCTCCACGCCGCTCCCGAAGTAGCGCGGAAAGGCGTGCAAGGGTTCGGAATCGACCCAAATGGTCCACGCATCCTCCGGATCGCGGTGCCACACGGATGTGTACCCGGGTCCGACGGATGACCTCGGGAACCTCCGCATGGCCAGCACGTCTCCGGACGTGAACGGCACGCCCAGCATCCGCCAAACCGGCCAGGCCCTCGGCGGTCTCCTCCTGTTCCAGCGCCACCTGGAAGGAGTCCCGGGCACCGGCCCAGTCTCCAGCGGCAAGTGCCTCGTTCCCCGCCGAGAACTGGTCTTCGACCTCGCTCCCCACCTGTCGACTTTATGCGTCGGCGTGGTGGCTTGATCACCGAACCCACCCCGCTCGCCGAATCGATCCCCTTCATTCGCCCGTGCGTAAGAGTGGCTCTCACGTACCCAAACCCTCTGGTGGGTGCGCAACCCGCAGACGGGCAAGTGGCGGCTGACCGATCCGTGGCAGACCGTGTTCGTCGACCTGCACGGCGATCAGGGCCTGCTGGGGCAGGTCACCGGGCGCACCAGCGCCGCCGTGGTGGCCTGGCGAAACGCGCGCGGCCAGGCGTGGCGAGACATCGTCGAGGTGGTCGCGATCGACCGCTCGCCCGCGACGCTGCACACCGCAGGGCAGACGTGCTCTGGCCCACCGCGCCGGAGAATAGCTCCGACACATTGGCTGCCACTTTGGCTGACGGGAGCGCCCCGAGCCAGTCTGACAAGCCCTAGACTGACCGCTCCAGCGCTCTGACCAGCGAAAAACGTGGTGGGCCCCGTGGGGCTCGAACCCACAACCCGCGGATTAAAAGGACGCAGCATCGCGGCAACTATGGCCCCTACCTGCGACTATGCCCCCACCGCGTCCCCAACAGCACCACCAGCGGACCATGGTGAACGTCATTTCGTTGCCACGAACCATGCCACGCCGGCTGCCCGTGCGCTGGGTTAATCCGGTTGCAGTTTCCGCCACGCTGCCCGTGAGGTACACGAGGGCACCCTGGTGCGTACCCGGGAGCTCATGACGCGCCAGGCCGACTGCTTCCATCACGACGTCTTGCCCGCCTTGGAGAAGGAGGGCATCGAGATCGCCCGCTGGGACGATCTCGACGATGCAGAACACGTCCGGCTGTGGGAGCTGTTCGGAGAACGGATCTTCCCGGTGCTGACTCCGCTGGCGGTCGACCCCGCGCACCCGTTCCCGTACATCTCCGGGCTCTCTCTCAACCTCGCGGTCGTCGTTCGCAACCCGCGAACGGCCACCGAGCACTTCGCCCGGGTGAAGGTGCCGCCGAACTTCCCGCGGTTCCTGCCAGTGGCCGAGCAGCGGTTCGTCCGGCTCGAGGACGTCATCGCCGCCCACCTCGCGCAGCTCTTCCCCGGCATGGAGGTGCTCCAGCATCACACCTTCCGGGTGACCCGCAACGAGGACGTCGAGGTCGAGGAGGACGACGCCGAGAACCTGCTTACCGCGATGGAGCGCGAACTGATGCGCCAGCTCCGCAGCCATCCCAACGACACACCGACGTCGTCCGCGTCTCCCCGAACCGGCCGCGCTGTGACGCGAATGGCGAAACGCTGCCGTGTCGCTCAGTGGAAGTGGGATGGGAACTGGCCGATGAGGCCCGAACTCAGCAGGTCCGCCATGGCCAGGATGTGGAGGTGCACCTGTTCGTAGTCGGCCACGCTCGCGGGGTAGTCGCCGGCCAGCTCATGCGCGGCCTCGGTCAGGGTCTGGTCGAGGTGTGTCTTCATGTCCGCCCTCATGACGTCATTCGGCCAGAACCGCGGGTTGGCGGCGGAGAGGAAGTCAGCGATGTCGTTGGCGTTGGCGTACCACCGGGCGTTCGCCTCGTTGAAGGCGTCGGTGTCACCGGCCTTGGCCGCCTGCAGGATCTCGACGGCGATGATGATGTGATCGTGCAGCAGCGCGGTCAGCTGTGCACCGGCGGCGTCGCCGTAGAAGGGCTTGATCGCGTTGCCGATGTCGACCTGGTTTGCACACGGCCGCGGTGGCGTGGAAGCCGGCGATCCGTCAGCGAAGGTGATGGCCAGTCTGGTCCAGTGATGTGATCTTCCCAGAGTTTGCGCATGGCTCGTGGAAGGCGACCTGGGGGTTGGGGGTGGGAGGGAGGTGGTGTTGTGGGGTGGGGGGATGCGATAGAAGTAGGTGGGGCGAGGGGAGAAGGGATGAGTGGGGGAGGGGTATGGATGGTTTGGGTTTGGGGTTGGGCTAAGGGCGTGGGTGTGAATGTAGGGGTGGAAGGGTTGCGATGTTTGGTAGGAGGCGGACGCGCGTGCACGCTGCAGGTGCAGAGTGAGCTGGTAGCAGGAAGCGGTGGTGAGTGATGCGCTAGGGATAGGTGCGAGCACTGTGTGCAAGCGGGGAGTACAAGCAGGATTACGATACACGAGTGCGAGAGGGCTCGGTAAATAGCAGCGTACGGCGGATCTGCACGGCGCTGGCCTGATCAGGATCGGCGGGAGTTGTCGGCGCGTTCAGCAACTGTGCGATGGGCGGTTGGCTGCGCTAGAGGTAGCGAGCGGCAGTGAAAGGTACCGGTATGGCGGCGGTTGTGCGCGCTGAAGAGCTGTGGCACGCTGTGTAGTTGGTGAGATATGATGGCGGAACTCGATGTGGCGATAGAGGTGATGTTATAAAGCGGTGAAGCTTGGTGGACGGTGCGATTCGGATACTGTGGAGGTGAGCGTTCGTTGCGAATGCGCGTGGCGGATGCGGTACGGATTGGCAGGCGTTCGGCGAGCGTGTATAGATCTTCGGGACTGAAAGTTTGCCGTCGGTTCCCGGATAGCGGGCTGGACGCTCGGTTCACCCGCCAGTGTCAGGGGCAATGGCGGAACGGGCGAGTCATCGACTCGCGGCTTCTTGATAAGGGTGATCACCGAACCGGCACGCCCGAGGGGATGAGTGCGTCAAGTGGGATGTCCTGGTCGGTGAGTTGGTCGACGTCGGCGGGCTCTTCTGAGCGGATGAGGTGTTCGATGGCGGGAGTGACGTCCCAGACGTTGACGTTCATGCCGGCTACAACTCGCCCTGCCTTGAGCCAGAATGCGATGAACTGACGTCCGGGGCGGTCGCCGCGGTAGACGAGCTGGTCGTAGCCGCCGGGTTCGACGTGGCCGGAGTACTCCATGCCGAGGTCGTACTGGTCGGTGTAGAAGTACGGCACCGGGTCGTAGCCGACATGTTGACCCAGCATCGACCGGGCTGCTGCCGGGCCGCCGTGTAGCGCATTGGCCCAGTGCTCGACCCTGAGGTGCCGCCCGAGCAGCGGGTGGTAGGTGTTGGCGACGTCGCCGGCAACATAGATGTCCGGGTCGCAGGTGCGCATGGCCTCGTCTGCGACGATCCCGTTGTCGATCGTGAGCCCGGCGTTCTCGGCGAGCCCGACGTTGGGTTGAGCACCCACGCCGACCACCACGATGTCCGCGGCGAGTGTCTCGCCGGTCTCGGTGACGAGTCCGGTGACGGCGGTCATTGGCACTGGTGAACGCTTGCGACCCGGTTGCGGAGGCGCAGGTCGACGCCGTGCTCGGGGTGCAGATCGGCGAACATCTGGCCGAGCTCGTCGCCGAGCGCGGCGCGCAACGGCGTCGGCTGTGGGTCCACTACCGTCACCCGGTTGCCGTGGCCGCGGGCGGCAGCAGCTGTCTCCATCCCGATCCAGCCGGCGCCGACCACAACCACCCGGCGGCCGCCGACGGTCAGCGCGGCGCGCAGCGCGTCGGCGTCCTGCGCGTCGCGCAGGTAGTACAGCCCATGCAGGTCGGTGGCGGGCAGCCGGCGGGCCGCGGAGCCTGTGGCGAGCAGCAGCTTGTCGTAGCCGAGGATCGTGCCGTTGCCCAGGGTGAGCTTGTGGCCGGCCGGGTCGAGGTCGACGGCTGGGCTCCCCAGGAGCAGCTCCACTTCGTGTTCCTGCGTACCAGCCCGGCCCGTGGACGTAGATCGTGTCGCGCTCGGCGGTGCCGTTGAGGTAGCCCTTGGACAGCGGCGGTCTCTCGTAGGGACGCTCGGGCTCGGCGCCCACGATCTGGATCCGGCCGGTGAAGCCCTCCTCGCGCAGCGTCTGGGCAGCCTTGGCTCCGGCGAGGCCCCCGCCGGCGATGAGGAACGAATGCTGTGCCATGTGGAAACTCCTGGGTTCGGGTGGGGTGGTCAGTGGCTTGCGACGGCGAGGGCGAAGAACTCCTGCCGGGTGCGGTCGTCGTCGCGGAGCGCCCCGTGCAGGGCAGAGGTGACCGTGCGGGCTCCAGCGGCGCGGACACCGCGAAGAGACATGCACAGGTGCTCGGCTTCGATGACGACCCCGACGCCCTTGGGCGCCAGGTTCACTTGCAGCCAGTTGGCGACCTGTTGGGTCAGCCGTTCCTGGACCTGCAGGTCGCGGGCGAACAGTTCCACCACCCGGGCCAGCTTGGACAGGCCCAGGATCCGCTGGCCGGGCAGATAGCCGACGTGCGCGACCCCGTGGAAGGGCAGCAGGTGGTGCTGGCACAGCGAGTGGACGGGGATCTCGCGGGCCACGACCAGCTCGTCGTACCCCTCGTCATTGGGGAAGGTGGTCAGGTCGAACGCGGGCGGGGTGAGCATCTCGGCGTAGGAGTCGGCCACCCGTGCCGGCGTTTCGGCCAGATGCTCGTCGGTGGGGTCGCGGCCCAACGCGACGAGCAGGTCGGCGACGGCTCGCCGGGCGGCTACCAGGTCCGGTTCCGCTCGGCGGGCCGACGATCCGCAGCCGGGGCGTCCCGGAAGCCGGCCGGTGCCGGGTGGCTGCGGCGGCCGTCATCGAAGCCCTCCGGGCCCGCGCCCGTCGTGCGCGACCGCAAGCCTGGACAGCGCCAACGCGCCGACGAGCAGGCCGAAGTCGCGCAGCGCGATGTCGTAGTAGTCGGGGATCAGCAGCAGGTTGACGATGATTCCGGCCAGCCAGCCGGCGACCAGCAGCGCGCCGTACCGCGGCAGCAGCGCAACGGCGACGCCGGCGAGGATCTCCACCACGCCGACGGCGTACATCGCCTGCTGGGCCGTGCCGGGGACGATGTCATTGATCACCGGCGCCAGATAGGCGGGCCAGTCGGTCAGCACGTTCGCGAACTTGTCCAGCCCGAACACGATCGGGGCCACGGTGAAGACCGTGCGCAAGAGCAGGAACGCCTGCCGCGACGGGGCAGCGGCCAAGCGCCACGCGCGGCTATGTGGTCGGGTCGGGGGATGGTTGGTCATGGGCGGACTCCTCTCTAAAAGAACTTTGTCGTGTCACGTTAGAAGGCTCACGGCTTCTTTCATCAAGAGTTTTATACTTTACAGTGTGGGTATGGAGCAGCGGCCGTTGGCGGATCGGGTGGCGGCCGTCAGCGCGCTGGACGAGCCGATCCGCCGGGCCCTGTTCGAGCACGTCTCCCGCAGCGATGCACCGGTCAGCCGGGACGAGGCCGCCGAGGCGTTGGGGCTCGCCGCGCAGCACTGCCGCCTTCCACCTCGACCGGCTCGCCGACGAGGGCCTGCTGACGGTGGAGTTCAGGCGGCTCACCGGCCGGACCGGGCCGGGGCGGGACGCCCGTCCAAGCTCTACAGCCGAGCGGCCGGCGAGGTCGCGGTCACCGTTCCCGAACGCCGCTACGACTTCGCCGGCCAGCTGCTGGTCGACCGCGATCGAGGAGTCCACCCGCACCGGTGAGCCGGCGGGGGAGACGCTGCTGCGGATAGCCGGGACACCGGCCGGGCCCTGGGCTCCGGCGCCGGTTCGCTGGAGAAGGTTCTCGAGGACCACGGGTACGAACCCCGACCGGACGGTGCGGGCGGAATCGTGCTGGGCAACTGCCCGTTCCATCGGCTGGCACGGCAGCACACCGACACCGTGTGCCACCTGAACCTGGAGCTGCTGCGAGGAGTCGCGGAGGGCTCGGACGACCAGCGGCACACCCTGGTGCTCGACCCCGGGATCGGACGGTGCTGCGTCCGAGCCGTGCCGCGGCACCCGTGCATGCGACCACCAGGCCAGACGCATCTGGCCACCTCGACGACTCCGCCGTCACCGGGACGCGTCTGCCCGGCCGGAAGGAAACCCGATGACCAAGCTGCAACGCCTGTACGCCGAGCATGGCCAGAGCCCCTGGCTGGACAACCTCACCCGCGGCTACCTGCGCGACGGCACCCTGGCTCGCATGGTCGCCGACGGGATCCGCGGCGTGACCGCCAACCCGACGATCTTCGCCAAGGCCATCGAAGGCTCGGCCGACTACGACGAGCAGTTCTCCGCGCTGATGGCGGCCGGCTGCTCGGTCGAGGACGCCTACTGGGAGCTGGTCGTCGCCGACATCACCGCCGCCCTCGCCGTCCTGCGCCCGGTGTTCGACGCCGCCGACGGGAACGACGGCTTCGTGTCGGTCGAGGTCGCCCCCGAACTGGCCCGCGACACCCGGGCCACGATCGCCGCCGCCCGCGGCTGCACGAGCGGATCGACCAGCCCAACCTGTTCGTGAAGATCCCGGCGACCGCGCAGGGCGTCCCCGCCATCGAGGCGATGATCGCCGAGGGCCGCAGCATCAACATCACCCTGATCTTCTCCCTGACCCGCTACGCCGAGGTCATCGAGGCCTACCTGTCCGGGCTCGAGACGTTCACCGGCGCGGCGGGGACCCGTCGACGCGTCCACAGCGTCGCCTCGTTCTTCGTCAGCCGGGTCGACACCGAGGTCGACCGGCGACTGGAGGCGATCGGCACCGACGAGGCGCTCGGGTTGCGCGGCCGGGCCGCGGTCGCCCAGGCCAAGCTCGCCTACCGGCTGTTCCAGCAGCAGTTCTCCGGCGAGCGGTGGCAACGCCTGGCCGGCCTCGGCGCGCACCGCCAGCGGCCGCTGTGGGCCTCGACGTCCACCAAGAACCCCGCCTACCCCGACACCCGATACGTCGACGAGCTCATCGGCCCCGACACCGTCAACACCCTGCCCGAGCCCACCATCGCCGCCTTCGAGGACCACGGCAGCCTGGCCCGCACCATCGACACCGGCGTGGACGAGGCCGCCGAGGTGATGCGCCGGCTGGCCGCCGTCGGCATCGACATGGACGACGTCGGGCTGACCCTCGAGGACAAGGGCGTCGCCGGCTTCCACGAGTCCTTCCAGCAGGTGCTCGCCAGCCTCGACGCCAAGGCCCACCAGCTCAGCCGCCGCTGAGATGGACTGAGCCGGATCGCGCTGTTCGCCACCACGCCCTCACCGCGATGCGCTGCACCACCCGTCACCGAAACCACCACCGCCAAGAACGTCGTCGACACGTTCGTCGACGTCGGGCCGGGGTGAGAAGACGGTGCGCTGTTCACGGTCACCACGACGACCAAGTGATCGAGCACGTGACCGTGTTCGAGGACGGTCGCATCCACGCCACGTTCACCCAGACCGGCACGTTCGTGGCCGTGCCCTTTGAGGACCCCAGCCTGCCGACGTTCACCGGACACGTCACGATCTGGGGCGGCTTCAACGACAACGGCAAAGCCGTGAACGGCACGTTCACCTTCAACATCGGCGGCACCGGGTCGGACGGCTCGAGGTTCCACCAGCACGAACTGGAGCATTTCAACGCCACGCCAACGGGTGCGGAGTTCTTCTTCACCCGCTGCCACACCTGACCTCAACCTCGCAGCCCCGCCGAGTCGTCGGGATCGGCGGGGCTCATGGGGACAACCCGGGACAGCCTGATACCGCTGCTCTCCACCACAGAGAGCTCTCCTGAGCACGGCCCACCCCTCCGTCTCGACCAATAGACCAGGATCGAACTGGGACGGGTGTCAAGGATCAACCGAGACCGGTGTCAACCATCAGCCGAGACGGTGAAAAGACTCAGCCGAGCACGATCTGGCAAGTGTCGACCGAGATCGCATACATGTGTGGTGGGGCGGGTGGGACTCGAACCCACGGCCCAGGGATTATGAGTCCCCTGCTCTAACCGGCTGAGCTACCGCCCCGGGCGGAGCGTCACGTTCTGGCGCTTGTGGCCTGATCGCGCGTCCCGGCCCGCAGGATAGAGCACGGCTCACGGCTCACCGGGACGGACCAGGCCACTCTCGTAGGCGAAGATCGCCGCCTGCACCCGGTCCCGGAGGTTCAACTTGGCCAAGATGCTCGCGACATGTGTCTTCGCGGTTGCAGCACTCACGACCAACGACGCAGCGATCTCGGCGTTGGAGCTCCCGCGTGCCAGCAGACGCAGGACGTCGACCTCTCGCTCGCCGAGCGCTTCTCGGGCAGTGGACTGGACGGCACGGAGGTCGTCGATCTCGCGCGCCTGAGCGGCACCGAGCCGACGATGCACGGCCTGGGTCTGCAGCGCAACGACGCTGAGCGAGTGGGCTACGACATCATGGAGCTCCCGGGCGATGCGAGCTCGCTCGGCGGCCACGGCGACACGAGCCTTCTGTTCGCGTTCCGCCTCCGCCAGCTCTGCTCGTGTCGCGAGCGTCGCGGCGCGCTTGTCACGGCTGCGCAGAGCCGCCCCGAGTGCTGCGGGGGCGCCATAGCGCAACGACACGATGACCAGGTCGGCGGCCGCCGCACCGGTGACGAGCATGGCGGCCCACAGTCCACCGACCGACGCAACGCCCAGCACCCAGCTCTTCGGCGCGTCGACCTCCGAGCCCAGCGTGAAGGCGGCCAGGGCCAGCGCGATCGGGATCGTCGGCTGACCACCATCTGTATCGAGCAGACCCAGCACGATCACCACCGCGAGAGCCCTGTCGACTACGCCAACGACGGCTCGTTCCTGATCGGGCTGCTGCTCAGCCTGACTGCGTTGGTCGGGCTTCGGCGCGCCATCAGGGCCCCGCGGCCACCGTTGGTCCTGATCGCCGTCGGCCCGATGGCCGTCGGGCTCGGCGTGCTCGTGGGTCTGATCATCGGCGAAAGCCCGGCGTGGTTCGGCCTGGTCGGCGCTCCCGGGAATCTCCTCGCCTGGATCGGCATGTGCTGGCTGGCCACATGGGCGTGGCGCACCCGAACCCTGTCCCGCTGGGTCGCCGACCTGATGGTGATCTCCGTTCCGGTCGGCGTCGGGTTCGCCGAATACGGCGGCTCGATCGTCACGGCCGCGCTGTGGTGCTACATCGGCGCCTTCCTCGTTCGCCGTGGGGAAACAGAAGGAGCGAATCGCCGGAACACGATTGCGCGCTGGCCCGTTACCCTGGTCAGCGTGTAATCGTGTAATCAGAGCCGACGGGCAGACGCCGATGAGTGAAGAGCAGACGGTTCCGGTTCCGGGTTTCGAGGAAGGCGACGAACCACTCGACGCATACTCCCGGATCGTGACGCGGGTGGCGCAGGAGTTGCTGCCGCATGTCGCCAGCGTGCGGGTACGGGGTTCACGCCGTGGCATGACCTACGAGGGTGCGGGCTCCGCGGTGGTCTTCACCGACGACGGCTACCTCGTGACCAACGCCCACGTCGTGGGCAGGACCGAGCGTGGAACGGCAGCGTTCGGCGACGGCAGCGAAGTCACGTTCGACGTCGTCGGCGCCGACGCGCTCTCCGACCTGGCGATCGTCCGGGCGCGCGGCGAGACACCAAAGGCCGCCCAGATCGGCGAGGCCGAGGCGCTGCGCGTCGGCCAGCTCGTGGTCGCGGTCGGAAGCCCGCTCGGCCTGGCCGGATCCGTCACCGCGGGGGTCGTCAGCGGGCTCGGGCGCTCCCTTCCCACGCGGAGTGGGCAGGCGGCGCGTGTCGTCGAAGACGTCATCCAGACTGACGCAGCCCTCAACCCGGGCAATTCTGGCGGCGCGCTGGCCGACGCCAGCGCACGGGTCGTGGGGATCAACACCGCAGTGGCGGGGATCGGACTCGGGCTCGCCGTGCCGATCAATGCGACGAGCAAACGCATCATCGGCACGCTCATGCGCGAGGGACGGGTCCGGCGCGCCTACCTCGGTCTGGTGAGCACGCCGGCACCCGTGCCAGCGCCCATCGCAGCGCGCACTGGACAGCGCCAGGGTCTGCGCATCGTCCAAGTCGTCGAGCGAGCACCAGCCGACCTGGCCGGCCTCAAGGCCGGCGACCTGGTCCTGTCTGCCGGCCGCACGCCTGTCGCGGCCGCCGAGAGCCTGCAGCGGCTGCTCTTCGCCGACGCGATCGGCACACCGTTGCCTCTGACGGTGCTGCGCAACGGCGCCATGGTCGACGTCATCGCCGTCCCCGCCGAGCTCGAACGAGTGTGACAAGCGGCCAACTGGGCCAGGAACACGTACGGACACCGGCGCCGTTGATGTCGGCGGTGGCGCCGGGCGCGGCGTGGCGGATGGGTCGAATCACGCTCGGCGATTCGGAACCAGCAGTCTGCCCCTGGTAACCTTCTGCGTCGTCCGCCCGATGTGGCGGCCCCATCCCGCGTAGCTCAATTGGCAGAGCGTCCGGCTGTTAACCGGCAGGTTGTTGGTTCGAGTCCAACCGCGGGAGCATCACGTCCGGGAGGAGTCCGGAGCGAGACGACGGCCGCTTACTCGACCTCGGCCCGCACCTCGGCAACGGCAGCGTCGACGAGGGCGCGCACACCGGGATCGTCGAGCGACAGCGCTGCGTCGACGGCCACGACCCAGCTCAAGCCAGCCAGCCCGGGTCGGCGCCGACCAGTCACGCGGACCCCTCGCTCGCCCGCGATCGGCACGTTCCGCGTGATCACCACGCTCGCAGTGACCTGCTCTCGGACGACGTCGATCAGCCGGCCCGGTGCCTCCACCCGCAGCCTGTGATTCCGCGGTGGAGATCCGAGCGGCACGGACTCGACGACGACCAGAACCTCGCCGTCGCGGTCCCAGCTCGCGCGGTCGACGCTCTCCCAGCCGATGCCGTGGAACCCGTCGGCCACCGGGACCAGCAGCCGCCGATCGGTGGCCACGACGGCACCGGACGTGGCCGCCGCTGTCGCCAGTACGCGCTCGCCGGCCTCCAGCGCGAGGCCCGCTATCCGCGACGAACGGCGGAAGAGCGCAGGCACGACCGAACACTATCTCGCCCGTGCCGCCGAGATCTCGATCATCGCCGCTGCGCTAGCTCGGCGAGATCCCGCACTCCTCGCTGAGGAAGTTTTCGATGTTCGTACCCGCCGCCTCGAGCTCGCCCGACTCGTCGTCGAGGAGCCGGCCGAGTTCCTCCACCTGCTCCGCCACCGTGGTCGGGTCGTTGAGGTCGAGCTCGCGGGTCGCGGTCGCCATGGTGTCCAGGAACTCGACCATGACCGCCCAGTCGGCCGCGATCTCGGACGGAGCGTCGACCCCGCGCATCACGTCGACCGCCTCGGCCAGCGACTCGGCCGCAGCCTGCGGGTCGTCGAGCGCGGGCTCCTCGAGCGCAGCCTCGAACCGCTCCCCCGCGGCC
Organism: uncultured Actinomycetota bacterium; assembly: GCA_963801065.1. Classification (GTDB taxonomy): domain Bacteria; phylum Actinomycetota; class Actinomycetes; order Jiangellales; family Jiangellaceae; genus CAWDDG01. The sequence continues at coordinate 85,139 of CAWDDG010000002.1, forward strand.
TCGAGCTCTGCGCAGAAGCCCTCGGTGTCGCTACCCCGCTCGGTAGCAGTGTCCGACCCGGGCGACTCGTCGACCTGCCCGGATTCCTGGCCGGAATCCGCGGAAGCACCGTCGTCCTCGCTTCCACAACCGGCAAGCACCAGTACCCCCAACGCCACCCCCACGCCGGCGCGTTGCAACCCCCGCACGACACTCACCTCACGATCGCAGGCCAGAGACCCGCCGATCTCACCAGTGGAGTGGCGTCCCGTCAACGCAGGTATTCGCGGAGGGCGGCCGCGAAGCGACCACGACGCAGCTTGGCCAGCGTCTTCGCCTCGATCTGCCGGACCCGCTCACGTGTCACCCCGAACTGACGGCCGACCTCCTCCAGCGTCCGCGCCTCGCCGTCGTCGAGCCCGTAACGGAGCCGGACCACCGCCTGTTCGCGCTCGCCCAACGAGTCGAGCACCTGGTCGATGTGGTCCTTGAGCATGAGTTGCGCCACGAACTCGGCCGGCGTCTCCGAGTCGCCGTCCTCGATCAGGTCGCCCAGCTCGTTGTCGGGTGTCTCGCCGACCGGCGTGTGCAGGCTGATCGGCTCGGACGCGAATGAGAGCAGGTCGACGACGCGAGCCGCGTCGATACCCGTCTCGGCCGCGAGCTGATCCGGACTCGGCTCGTGACCCAGCTCCTGGACCAGGCGGCGCTGGACCCGCAGCACCTTGTTCATGCTCTCCACGACATGCACCGGCATCCGGATGGTCCTGCTCTGGTCGGCCAGCGCGCGCGAGATGGCCTGTCGGATCCACCACGTCGCGTATGTCGAGAACTTGTAGCCCTTGACGTAGTCGAACTTCTCCACGGCACGGATCAGGCCGACGTTGCCTTCCTGAACCAGGTCGAGCAGCGGCAGGCCGCGGCCGACGTATCGCTTGGCTACCGACACCACCAGCCGCAGGTTCGCCTCGATGAGCTGGCGCTTCGCCTCCCGGCCGTAGAGGGCGAGCTGGGTCAGCTCCGCCCGCAGGGAGGCGTCGAGGTCGTCGGCGTTCTCCAGGCGGTCCTCCGCAAAGAGCCCGGCCTCGACGGACCGGGCGAGCTCGACCTCCTCCACCGCGGTGAGCAACGGGACCCGCCCGATCTCGCGCAGGTACTGGCGGACGAGGTCGGGCGTACGTTCGGCCGAGGACCAGGAGCTCGGGACCACGACCGAGTCGAGCTCGACCGGCTCGTCGTCGACCACGGCGAGGTCGGGAGTTCGGTGGTTCGCTTCCCCATCCTCGGGCTCGTCGGCGGCGAACTGGTCAGGGCGGCGTTGGACCGGCACTGCCGGCGTACTCGCCAGCTCCGGCACCGATCCCCGCACCACGGCCACCAACCTCGACTTGGTCCGAGATCCAGTGTGCCGTGTCCCGGCCGGATTGCCCCCCACGAATTTCGCTGGCACCGTGAGCTCAGCGTTCCGGGGCAGGCACGGCACCGATTCAGTCGGCGTTCAGGATGCCCACGGCATGGTCGCTCCACGTGGCCCGCATCGGAAGGGACGATCATGAAAACGACACGATCCGTCGGACGTCTGTCGTTGTGGGCGCTCGCGCTCACAGCAGGCTTCGTGATCGCGTCGTGCGGGGACGACGGCGCGACCACGGCACCGTCCGAGCCGACGGGCGACCAGACGGGCACCGACCCACCTGCCATCGACCCTGGCGATGGCGGCAACTACCAGCCCGAGATCGACCCGGCAGCCTTCGTCGACGCGATCGACAACCCATACTTCCCACTCGCCTCGGGCAACCGATGGCTCTACGAGGAGATCAACGCCGACGGCGAGACCGAGCGGATCGAAGTCGTCGTGACCGACGAACGCAAGCAGGTCATGGGGATCTCTGCCACGGTCGTACATGACACCGTCATGGTCGACGGCCAGCTCATCGAGGACACCCGTGACTGGTACGCCCAGGATCAGGAAGGCAACGTCTGGTATCTCGGCGAGGACGTCGACAACTACGAGGACGGCGAGCTGGTCGACCACGATGGGTCGTTCGAGGCCGGCGTCGACGGCGCACTTCCCGGGATCGTCATGTTGGCCGACCCCGCGGTCGGGGACGCCTACCGCCAGGAGTTCTACGAGGGCGAGGCCGAGGATATGGGCGAGGTGGTCCGGCTCGGCGAGTCGGTGTCCGTTCCCTTCGGTGACTTCACCGACGTCCTCGTGACCCAGGACTGGAACCCGCTCGAACCCGACATCATCGAGGAGAAGTACTACGCGCCTGGCGTGGGCCTCGTCCAGGAGCAGAAGGTCGCGGGCGAGGAGGGCCGGGGCGTACTGGTCGAAGCCACGCTCAGTAGCTGACGGTGCGTCACTCCCGGCCGGAGCTGAATGCCGCGTCGAAGGCAGCCGAGGGCGGGTCGAAGGCGAGTCTGCGGACGAACTCAAGCGCCTCCGGAGCACCGACCAGCCGGTCCATGCCGGCGTCCTCCCACTCGATCGAGATCGGGCCGTCGTAGCCGATGGTGTTGAGCATGCGGAAGCATGCCTCCCACGCCACGTCGCCGTGGCCCGTCGACACGAAGTCCCAGCCCCTCCGCGGGTCCGCCCAGGGCAGGTGCGATCCCATCCGGCCGTTCCTGCCGTTGCCCACCTGGCGCTTCGCGTCCTTGCAGTCGACGTGGTAGATCCGGTCGCGGAAGTCCCACAGGAATCCGACCGGGTCGAGGTCCTGCCAGACGAAGTGGCTCGGGTCCCAGTTGAGCCCGAACGCCGGCCGGTGCCCAATCGCCTGCAGGGCGTGCACCGTCGTCCAGTAGTCGTAGGCGATCTCGGACGGATGCACCTCATGGGCGAAGCGCACGCCCTCCTCGTCGAAGACGTCGAGGATCGGGTTCCACCGGTCGGCGAAGTCCTGGTACCCGTCGTCGACCATCGCTGCCGGCACCGGCGGGAACATGGCGACGGTCTTCCAGATCTTGCTGCCGGTGAAGCCCACGACGGTCCCGACACCAAGCTTGGCGGCCGCACGGGCCGTGTCCTTCATCTCGTCGGCGGCACGCCGACGCACACCCTCGGGGTCGCCGTCGCCCCAGATTCGGCTCGGGAGGATGTCCTTGTGCCGGGCGTCGATCGGGTCGTCGCACACTGCCTGGCCCACCAGGTGATTGGAGATCGTCCACACCTGCAGGTTGTGCCCGGCCAGGACGTCCTTGCGGCCCTGGATGTACGAGTCGTCGGCCAGCGCCTTGTCGACCTCGAAATGGTCGCCCCAACAGGCGATCTCGAGGCCGTCGTAGCCCCACTCAGAGGCGAGCCGGCACATCTCCTCGAACGGCAGGTCGGCCCACTGGCCCGTGAACAGCGTGATCGGTCGTGCCATCTGTCCGTGCCTCCTCGTCTCAGGTACGACCATGCGGCGGGCTCGGGGCTCTCCGCCGCACGGGGTCTAGGTCAGTGAGTGCCCGGCTGCCTGGTCGTGTTCGCGCTCTCGGCTTCGCTCCTCACTCCGAGCTGCCTGGTCGTGTTCGCGCTCTCCGCTTCGCTCCTCACTCCGAGCAGGTGCTCCATCGCCAGCTGGTCGAGTCGTTCGAAGTTCATGCCGCGCGTTGCCAGGGCGTCGACATCGAACGCCTGGGCCCGCAGGTCGTCCAGCGACTCACCGGGCGCCAGCGTGGGCAGCGCCAGCTCGGTGACGCGTGCCGCCTCGAGTGCTTCGGCAACTTCGGGGTCCGCCCGGAAGGCGCGCACCCTTTCCCGCAGGATCAGGTAGTTGCGCATGCAGGCCCGCGCGCTCTCCCACACGCCGCCCATGTCCTCGGTGCGCGGCGGCTTGTAGTCGAAGTGGACGAATCCGTCGTATCGCTGCCCCGTCCCGGCGCCTTCGAGAATGTCGACCGTCCAGAACGCGCCACGGAGGTTGCCGGCGCCGAAGCGGAGGTCCTGGTCGTATCGAGGGCCGTGCTGGCCGTTCAGGTCGATGTGGAAGAGCTTGCCGTGCCAGAGCGCCTGGGCGATCCCGTGGGCATAGTTCAGCCCGGCCATCTCCTCGTGACCAACCTCCGGGTTGACACCGACCCGCGCAGGTTCGTCGAGCGCGTTGATGAAGGCAAGCGCATGGCCGACCGTCGGCAACAGGATGTCTCCGCGAGGCTCGTTGGGCTTGGGCTCGAGCGCGAACCGGATGTCGTAGCCCTTGTCCCGGACGTACGCGCACAGGACGTTCATCGCCTCCCGGTAGCGGTCGAGCGCGGCAGCGACGTCCTTGGCGGCGCCGGACTCGGCGCCGTCACGACCGCCCCAGAGCACGTACGTCCTCGCGCCCAGCTCGGCCGCGAGGTCGACGTTGCGCAGCACCTTGGCCATGGCGTAGCGGCGCACGTCGCGGTCGTTCGCCGTGAAGCCGCCGTCCTTGAACACCGGGTGGCTGAACAGGTTGGTCGTGGCCATCTCGACGCCGAGCCCGGTCTCGGCCAACGCTTTGGCGAACCGGTCGAGCGTCGCCTTGCGGGTGGCCTCGTGTGGAACGAGGTCGTCGTCGTGGAAGGTCACCGCGGCGGCGCCGAGCGCCGTCAGCTTGTGCACCGCCTCGACCGGGTCGAGCGGCGGACGTACCGCGCCCCCGAACACATCGATGCCCCGCCAACCGACCGTCCACAGACCGAAGCTGAACCGATCCTCCCTGCTGGGCACGTACGACGTCACCGCGGCACCTCCGTCCACACGCTGTCCTTCGCGGCGCTCTGCTGCACGGCGGCCAGCACCCGCTGAACGCCCAAGCCGTCGGCGAAAGACGGCTCGGGATCCCTGCCCTCGGCGATTGCCCTCACCAGGTCGACGGCCTGGTGCGTGAAACCGTGCTCGTATCCGAGCATGTGACCGGCCGGCCACCATGCGGACACGTAGGGGTGAGAGGGCTCGGTGACGAGGACGCGCTTGAACCCCGCGACCTCCGGGTCTTCGGTGTGGTCGTAGACGTGCAGGATGTTCATGTCCTCTAAGTCGAAGGACAGGCTGCCGGCCGAGCCGTTGATCTCGATCCGCATCGCGTTCTTGCGTCCCGACGCGAAGCGGGTTGCTTCGAACGTCGCCAACGCGCCCCCGGTGAACCTGGCCAGGAAGAGTGCAGCGTCGTCGACCGTCACCTCACCGCGTTCGGTGCCTCCGACGCCGGACAGCCCGCTCGACGACTCCGGGATCGGCCTCTCCTTCACGAACGTCTCCAGCAGCGCACTCACACCGACGATCTGCTCGCCGGTGACGTACTGAGTCAGGTCGATGATGTGTGCACCGATGTCGCCGAGGGCGCCCGATCCAGCCTTGTCCTTCTGCAGCCGCCAGGAGAGCGGAGCCTCTGGGTCGGTGATCCAGTCCTGCAGATATTGGGCTCGCACGTGACGGATCGCGCCCAGCCGACCGTCGGCGACGAGCTTGCGGGCCAGCCCGATCGCGGGGACTCGCCGGTAGGTGAACCCGACCATGGAGCGGATCCCACGGGCGCGGGCGGCCTCTGCAGCGGCGGCCATCGCCTCAGCCTCGTCGACGGTGTTGGCCAGCGGCTTCTCGCACAGCACGTGCTTGCCGGCTTCGAGCGCGGCGATGGCGATCTCGGCGTGCGTGTTGCCCGGCGTGCAGACGTCGACGAGCTGGACGTCGTCGCGAGCGATCAGCGCACGCCAGTCGGTCTCGACGTCCTGCCAGCCGAACCGCGCGGCCAGAGCGGCGGCACCGTCCCGGTTCCGGCCACCGACGACGGCCAGCCGGGGCACGAGTGGCAGGTCGAAGAAGCTCGGGGCGTTGCGCCAGCCCTGGGAGTGGGCCACCCCCATGAACGCGTAGCCCACCATGCCGATCCCCAGCGTCGGCCTGCTCTCAATCGTCATGTGCACACGTCCCTTGCGCGTAGATCCCCGTTGATCATGCAACTTCGGTGCGACACGCCGACTCGAAGGGTCCGCGAGCGACAGCCTCCGCCGGCGTGTCGCGCAGAAGTTGCATGATCAACGGGGGTTAGGGGTCAGGACTCGAAGCAGAGCGGCAGGTATTCCTCGACGTTGTCGGCGGTGACGACGGGCGCGTTGAGCACGATCCGGCGCGGCACCTCGACCTGGACCAGGTCGGACATGCTCTTGTTCTGGGCCAGCAGGCGGCCGAGCTTGATCCCGTCGGCTGCCTGGGTCGGCGGGTAGAGAACGGTCGACTCCATCTCTCCGTCCTGGATCCACTGCATGGCGTTGCACGAACCGGCGCCGCCGATGAAGAAGAACTCGTCGCGGCCGGCGTTGTCGAACGCCTGCTTGACGCCGACGCCCTGGTCGTCGTCATGGTTCCAGATGATGTCGATCTGCGATGCCGCCTGAAGCAGGTTCGAGGCCTGCTCCTCGCCGGACTCGACGGTGAACTCGGCGGCCACCCGGTTGTCGACCTCCTGGTCGCAGGTCGCCAGCGCATCGGCGAAACCGCGGGACCTGTCCTGGGTCAACGGCAGCGAGTCGATGCCGGCGATCTCGGCGATCACCGGGTCGGCGATGCCGTTCTCCTCGATCAGCAGGCAGGAGTACGTGCCGGCCGAGACGCCCATTCCGTAGTTGTCGCCGAGGATCGTCGTCCGGGCGGCGAACGGGCTGGAGAACTCCCGGTCGACGTTGACGACGGGAATACCGGCCTCCATGGCCTGGATGGCGATGTCGGTCAGCTGAGCACCGTCGGTCGGCAGCAGCACAATCGCGTCGACGTCCTGGTTGATGAACGTCTCGATCTGACTGATCTGGACACTGGCATCGTTGGTCGGCGTCGCCGTGACGAGCTCGATGTCCTCGTACGACTCCGCCGTCTCGACCGCGGAGTCATTGACAGCGGCAAGCCAGCCGTGGTCGGCCAGCGGGCCGGAGAAGCCGATGGTGACGGTGTCGCCGGGCTCGTCGTTGCCGCCGGAGGGCGCATCGGTCGAGTCGGAACCGGCGCCGGCGTCGGCGTTGCCCTCATCCGGCTCGTTGCTTGTGCAGCCGACGACGAGAACGCCGGCAGCGACGATTGCGCCGGTCGTCGACAGCAGCCGCCGGAACGGCCGGTTGGATCGTGCGGACATGTTGTCTCCTTGCGGTGGTGGGGCCCGGATCTCCGTCCGGGTCGAGCCGATGTCGTAGGGATAGGAACAGTGAGCTCCCGCTAGGTGGATCCGTTTCGTGCGGCGACGCGCTGCTGCAGCGCGACAGCCAGAACGATGATCACGCCCTTGGCCACGTTCTGGGTCGACGTGTCGAGGTTGTTGAGCGTGAAGACGTTGGTCAGCGTCGTGAAGATCAGCACACCCACGACGGTGCCGACGATCGTGCCCCGTCCGCCCGTGAGCAGTGTCCCGCCGATGACGACCGCGGCGATGGCGTCGAGCTCGTAGAGCAGGCCATGCGTCGAGCTGCCCGTCGTCGTCCGGGCGGTCAGCATGGCTGCGGCGATGCCGCAGGCGAGGCCGAGTAGGACGTAGAGCATCACGGTGTGCCGCTTGACGTTGATACCGGCGAGCCGGGCCGCGACCGCGTTGCCGCCGACCGAGACCGTGCGCCGCCCGAAGGTCGTCCGGTTCAACAGGACCCAGCCGGCTATCGACACCAGGGCGAAGATCCAGACCAACCGCGGGACGCCCAGCAGGCTGCTGTTGAAGAAGTCGACGAACTCGTTGACGTCGACGATCTGGGTCTTGCGGTCGGAGATGATCTCGGCAAGGCCACGGGCGGCGGCCAGCATCGCGAGCGTCACGATGAACGGCGCCATCCGCCCGTAGGCGATGAGCGTGCCGTTGACCAGCCCGCAACCGATGCCGACGGCGACGGCCACGAACACCATGACGATCCAATGGGTGTCCTCGGCCAAGGTCTGGGTCGCCAGCGTCGTCGCCCACACCGACGACAGGGCGACGATGGCGCCGACCGACAGGTCGATCCCGCCGCCGATGATCACGAACGTCATCCCGATGCTGACGACGCCGATCACCGAGGCCAAACGCAGGATGGTCAGCACGTTGTCCGTACTCGCGAAGTTGTCACCGGCGGTGACCACGCCGACGATCACCAGGATCAACAGCGCGATGACCAGGCCGAGATTCCGCCCCACCGAGCTCTGCATCACCCGGGCGAAGGTCGAGGCGGGACGTCCGGTCTCCTCAGCCAGCGTCTCGACGCGTTGGTGTTCGTCCGGCGGCGGCGTGACAGCGGCCGGCGGAGTCGTCTGCTCGCTCACGCGGCACTCCCTTCCATGACCAGGTCCAGGACCCGGGACTCGTCGATCTCGTCTGCTGGACCGGAGTGGACCGCGCGGCCTTCCCGAAGCACCAGCACGCGGTCCGCCAGCCCGAGCACCTCGGGCACTTCGCTACTCACGACGACGACCGCGACGCCGTCGTCGGCGAGCTTGCGGATGAGCTCGTAGATCTCGCTGCGAGCCCCGACGTCGACGCCGCGGGTGGGCTCGTCGAGCAACAAGACCTTGCAGCCCTTCAGCAGCCAACGACCGAGGACCACCTTCTGTTGGTTGCCGCCCGACAGTGTTCGCGCCTCTCGGCTGGGGTCATTCGGCCTGATGTCCAGTGCGTCGACCTGCTCGGTCGCGGCCACGAGCTCGTCGCCACGTTGGACGAACGACGCCCGGGCGAAGCGTCCCAATGACGCCACCGTCAAGTTGTTGACCACCGACTCGTCGAGCAGGAGCGCCTGGCTCTTGCGTTCCTCCGGGGCCATTCCCATCCCGGCCGAAACGGCGGCGTGGACCGAACCAGGTCGCAGACGTCGGCTGTCCAGGCTGACCGTTCCCGACGTCGCCTTGCGGGCTCCGAAGACGGTCTCGAGAATCTCAGAACGGCCCGAGCCGACCAACCCGACCAAGCCGAAGACCTCTCCGGGCCGGACGTCGAAGCCGATGTCGCGGAACTCCCCCACGCGGGTGAGTCCCCGTACCTCGAGAATGGGCTGGCCGTCGGCCAGTTCTGTCCGGCGCGGCGGGAACGCGTACTCGATCGTCCGGCCGGTCATCAACCTGATGATCTCGGCCGTCGGCGTCTGCTTGGCGGGCAGGCCCGTGGCGACCGTGCGCCCGTCCTTCAACACGGTGACGCGGTCGCCGATGTCGCGGATCTCCTCCAACCGGTGCGAGATGTAGACGACGGCCACGTCCTCCGCGGTCAGATCTCGGATGACCTTGAACAGCCGCGCGACCTCTTCCTGGTCGAGAACTGCCGACGGCTCGTCCATGACGATGAGCTTCACGTCGTGTGAGAGCGCCCGGGCCATGCTGACGATCTGCTTGCCGGCCGCCGACAGGCGGCCTACCTCCCAGCGCGGCGAGATCTCACTGTGTCCGAGCCGAGCCAGCAGGGCGCCTGCGGCGCGCTGGGCGTCGCCACGACGCGTGTAGCCCAACGTGCTGACCTCGTGACCGAGGTAGATGTTCTCGGTGACAGTCAAGCCGTCGACGAGGTCAAGCTCCTGGTAGATCGTCGCGATCCCCCGGCGCATTGCGGCGATCGGGTTTGCCAGCCGGATCTCATCGCCCTGCCAGATGATCGTGCCTTTGTCGGGCTGGTGGGCGCCCGACAGCACCTTGATCAGCGTCGACTTGCCGGCGCCATTCTGACCGAGCAGGCAGTGCACCTCGGCCGGCGCGACCTCGAGGTCGACCCCGTCGAGGGCGCGCACCCCGGGGAACTCCTTGACGATGTCCTGCATCTGCAATAGGGGCCTTGTCATGGGTTCCCTCCACGCACGTCGGCAGGAATCGCAGCACGGACGGCCGACGTCGGGTCGGCCAAGACTGCCTCGACGGCGACATGAGCTCCGCCGCGAACAGCCGCCGTGAAGCCCAGCGTCGACAACTCGACCCGACACCCGCCGCGCCCGGTCGCGACCACTCGCTTGTCGAGTTCTGTCTCCATCGCCTCGAGGAAGAAATCGCCGAGGACGGCGAAGTATCCGCCTAGCACGAGCACTCGCGGGTTGAAGATGTTCACCAGGATCGCCGCTCCGAGTCCGAGGCTGGTTGCGATTGCCTCGAGTCCACGCAGCGTTCGGCCGTCACCGAGTTCGGCGCGTCTCCGGATCTCTGCCAGCCGCACCTCGAGGTCGACCGACGGGTCGGTCACGGGGTCGCCCTGGTTGGCAACCTCGCGCAGAAGAGCAGCCAGACCGACGGCGGTCTCCCAGCAGCCGCGCCGGCCGCACCCACACAGGTGAAGAGGTTCGGCGATCGGCATGTGCCCGACCTCGCCGCCGTACCCGTTGGCCCCGCGCAGCAGCTGGCCCTGGGAAATTACGCCGCCACCGACTCCGATCTCACCGGTGAGGTACACCAGATCGGATACGCCCGCCGAAGCCCCCATCACGTACTCGGCGAGAGCACACAGGTTGGCGTCGTTGTCCACCCGGATCGTGACGCCAGCACCGGCCGGCCCGCCGCCCGCCGCCCGAGTGCCCGCGGAGTCCGAGATCTCCGGCTGCGCCAACCGGGCTGCCAGCTCGTCGGCGACGCGTACCTCGCGCCAGCCGATGTTCGGGCCGTTGCGGAGTACCCCCGGGATGGTCTCCACCAACCCAGGCACCGCAACCGTGATGCCGGCAACGTCGTGGCCCTGGCGGTCCGCATCTGCGATCGCTGCCTCGATCGAGCTCGCCAACCGGTCCAGCGTTCGCTGGTCCCCGGCAGCCGGCACGTCGAAGGGGATCCGGCTGTAGAGAACTTGCTCACCACGTAGGTCGAGGACGAGGACAGCCAGGTAGTCGACGTTGATCTCGGCGCCGAGCCCACACACCCGCCCGTCGAGCTCGACCGCCTGACCCGGACGCCCGATCCCGCCAGCGCGCTCCACCTCGCCGTCGTGCACCAAACCCAACACCGCGAGCTCTGCGACCAGGCTGGAGACGGTGGCCTTGTTGAGCCCGGTATCGGTGGCGATCCGGGCCCGCGAGCGCGGTCCCGCGTCACGCAGGCTCCGCATGACGACCGCGAGATTGTGGCGGCGTAGCGACACCTGGTCGGCCGGAGCGGCGATGCGGTCGGAGGGCTGCACATCGCTCATGGACGACTCCCTTCCGGCCGCGCCGCATCCTCGTCAAGACCGACGCGCGTGACCCAGGTCACTCCTCTTCGTCGGTTGGACCAACAAACTAAGGACGCGCCGCCCGATGGTCAAGAGTTCGCCATCATCTTCTTGCGGTGACATGACCGCGACCGCGGGGTTGCCGGACGGTGGCCCTGCCAGGGCTGAGCAACCCGAACGGTGTGCCAAACGGGCCGGTTACCTGCGGTTTTACCCTAGTCCATCGTTCACGAGTCGCCATCGGACCGGTGGTTCCGCGGTGATTGACCAGCGACCGAAGCTCCTAGGCACCGTGACCAGATCGTGATGTCGATCCCGGTTCTTGACCCTGTCAACGCCGAACTTCGCACGGCTCGTGGACAAAGTCTCGCCAGTGCGTGTACGCAGCTCGCACCTCGCGGCCTCGTTCGACATCGATGTCCGCTGCGGTGAAGACGGTCGTGTCGGCGAAGACCGCCAGTGTCGGCCACGCTGGTGCGGTCGGTTCACCACTGAGTGCCCAGGCGGCCTGTCGCGCAACCCCGTGCGCCACGTACTCCCCGGGTGCCGGTACGACGACCGGGACGCCGAGCACCATCGGCGCCACGGCCCGGACGGCGGCAGACTGCGCAGCGCCGCCGATCAACAACACCCGTCGTACCGGAATCCCCTGTGCCACCAGGGCATCGATGCCGTCAGCAAGGCCGCACAGCATGCCCTCGACCGATGACCGGGCCACGTTGGCGGGGCTCATAGCGGCTCGCGTCATGCCCATCAGTGACCCTGTGGCGTCCGGCAGATCAGGCGTGCGTTCACCCTCCAGGTACGGGAGCAGGACCAGCCCGCCGGCACCCGGCGCTGCCTGCAGGGCCAGCTGGTCCAGGCCGGTCAGGTCGGTTCCGAGCATCGTCGCGGTCGCCGAGAGCACCCGGGCGGCGTTGAGTGTGCACACCAGCGGCAGGAACCGCCCGGTGGCATCGGCGAAACCGGCGACGAGACCCGTGCTGTCGTGTGAGGGCGTCTCCGCGACCGCGAAGACCGTTCCGCTCGTGCCCAGCGACACCACCACGTCTCCCGGCTCTATCCCCAATCCGAGGGCAGCACCCATGTTGTCGCCGGTTCCGGCGGCCACCACCGCTCCGGTGGCACCGACGGTGGAGTCAGCCACGGCACCGACCGACTCGGCCGGTCCGGCGACTCTCGGCACACCGACAGCTGTTCCGAAGGCCAACTCCAGCAGGTCGGGGCGATACCGGCCCTCAGCCGCCGACCAGTAGCCCGTACCGGAAGCGTCGCCACGGTCAGTGGTGGGTTCGCCACGAGCGCCAGCCAACTGCCAGGTCAGCCAGTCGTGCGGCAGCAGCACGCGGGTCACCCGGGCCGCGACCTCCGGCTCGTGCGCGGCCAACCAGCGCAGCTTTGTCACCGTGAAGCTCGCCACCGGCACCAGCCCCACGGCATCGGCCCATGCCTTCGGCCCGCCCAACTCGTCGATCAGCTCGCGTGCCGCACCGGCGGACCTGGTGTCGTTCCACAGCAGCGCCGGTCGAACCACCTCGCCTGTCTCGTCCAGGGCGACCATGCCGTGCTGCTGCCCACCGACCGAGACCGCTTCCACACCGTCGAGCAAACCGTCGGTGGCCCGCTGAAGAGCGGACCACCAGTGCCGAGGGTGCACTTCGGTGCCGTCGGGGTGCGACGCCCGGCCTTCACGGAGCACCTGTCCGGTGTCGGCATCGCAGACGACGACCTTGCAGGACTGAGTGGATGAGTCCACTCCGGCAACGGCAGGCATGGGCCGATCTTCCCCTGGCCTCGACGGTTTCCGGTAGCCCATCCAGCGCGGCACCGCCTCTCCCCCGCTTTCCACCCCCCGCGGCAAGATGGGCACGATCACGTTCACCCAGCGCGATGTTCCCTCGCGGATCGGCATCGCGGCCAGCGCCGCGCTGGGCTTTCCTGGGCGGGCCCGACTTCCCGGAGGACCCGACGGATCTGGGGCCGCTAGTGCCGCTGCCAGGCGGCTGGCGGGAGCAGCTGGAGTACCTGGCGAATCTCGACCACACAGATCGAGTTCGCCGGCTACGGTCAGAACGCCAACAACCCTGGTGGGGGCGCACCCAACCCGGCGCCGGGTGGCGTGACGACCCGGAATCGCGCGCGGCGTGCTCGAGATGGACATCTACTGGGCGTACGTCGCCCAACACCCGTGGCGATGGCGCTACGACTGGGACGGCAACCGCGTCGAGGACATCTTCGATCCACTCGACCAGGTCGCAGAGCAGTCGATCCGCTACGCCCTTTCCACGCCAAGGACGGCGACCGGCGGACCAGCCTCCGAGTGTCGGCAACGGCTACAACATCATCCCGTTCGGCGACCCGCGGAGCGACATCGACTTCGAGACGTTCTTGACGAACATAGGCGCCAGGGGCTACCACAACCCGAACTACGAGCAGGACAACGCGCCCGGCGGTAGCGGAGACCCCGGTCAGTCCTTGCGCCACGCCACGATCAGTGCCCACACCATGCTGGCGCTGCGAGGCTGACGCTCCCCTGCCGACTGAGCCCGCCCGCCCGGCGGAGCCCGGGGGGCGGGCTGCTCATTGGGCGGCGAACACCGCGTCGCTGATCAACGCTGCGGCGCCGACGACGCCGGCGTCGTCGCCCATCTCACTGAGCACGACGGGCAGGTTACCGGTAGCCAGCGGCAGCGACCGCCGGTACACGACACCCCGGATCTCGGCGAGCAGCGGATGCCCCAGGCGAGCGACGCGGCCGCCGATGACGATGAGGCCGGGGTTGAAGAACGACACCAGGCTGGCCAGCACCCAGCCGACCCGATGCCCGCCGTCGCGCATCATCTGGACGGCATGCGCGTCGCCCTGCGCGACAGCAGCGGCCACGTCTACGGCGGTCAGCTCACCCTTCTCCTCGAGCAGGGCGGCCAGGGCGGGCGACCTGCCACTGCGAGCCGCGGCCAGCGCGTCGCGCGCCAGGGCGGACCCGCCGAAGAACGCCTCCAGGCAGCCGGTGTTGCCGCACGCGCAGATCGGGCCGAATTCCTCGACCCGGATGTGTCCGATGTCGCCGGCGCATCCGTCGACGCCTCGGTAGAGCTGCCCGTCCACGACGATCCCACACCCGATACCCGTGCCGATCTTGACGAACAGGAAGTCACGGGCAGACCTCGCGACACCCGAGTGCTGTTCACCCAGCGCCATCACATTGACGTCGTTGTCGAGCAGCGCCGGACACCCGAGCTCGCGGGCCATGGCGTCGCGCACCGGATAGCCGTCCCAGCCAGGCATGATCGGCGGCGAGACAGGCGCGCCGCCGTGAAAGTCGACCGGACCGGGAACACCGATGCCCACGCCGGCCGGCCGGGCCACGCCCTGCTCGGCCAGCACCTTGCGAGTCAGCTCCAGCGCTTTGGCCAGCACGTGCTCGGGGCCCAGCCGGACATCCATCTCGATGTACTGCTGCCCCAGCACTGTCAGCCGGCCGTCGGTGACGGCCACCGACATGGCCGTGGCCCCGATCGCGAGACCGACGAAGCGCACTTCGGAGGACAGGTCGACCAGCGTCGAGCGTCGTCCGCCGCGCGAGGCTGCCGGTCCGGCACCTTCGGCCAGGCCGAGTTCGGCCAGCCGGGCGACCTCACTGGCCATCGTGGTCCGCGAGACGGCGAGCCGGTCGGCGAGCTCGACCCGCGACAACGGTCCCTCGTCGCGCAGCATCTTGAGCACTTTCGCCTGCGTCACCGTTTCGGGCCTGCCCGCGAGCGTGTGTTGCACACGCCAATCCTGCCATGCTTTCGCCGAGGCTTGGCGAAAGTCACCCCGAGAGCCGCAGTCAGGCGCCGTTCCCGAGGCCGCGTTCCCGCAGATCGCGGCGGTGCTTTTCCAGCGTCATGAGCTCGCCGAACAGCCGGTTGTACCGCTCCGTCTGCTCGGACGGGTCGGTGCGCTGGAGCTTCGCCTTGAGTGTCACCAGCTTGCGGGAGACCCAGACCTCGTGCATCCGCAGCACGACCGACTCGACGTAGCGAGGGAGTGCGGCATCGTCGGCGGGCACCGGCTCGACCGACAGCTCGGTGATCAGTTGCCGCGTGACGTCGTCGTCCGCCGCTGCCAGCAGGGCTTCCGCCCACGCCGGCCCTCCCCCCTGGGTGGCGCAGCCGCCCGCCTTGCCGACCGTCTCGCACAGGGCGCGGTACGACGGAGAGAGGAACGCCTCGTCGTCGAGGTCGTCGAAGGCCGGCCCGGCCAGCGCCGGACGCTGAACCGCCACCCGCAGGACGGCGCGCTCCAACGACAGCGTCTGCGGGTCGACGTCTCCGTGTGTGGGTATGCCGAGCGCCTGCTGGCCCGGTCCCGGAGCCAGGCCCGTGCCAGGTCGCCCTCGTCCGCGATCCGGTGCGCCCGCCGATGCGCGAACCCGGCGGACCACGGCGAGCTCGTCCGGCGCACCGACCCATCCCGCCAGCTTGCGCGCGTACTCGTCGCGCAACGCGTGGTCGCGGATGCGCGCGACCAGCGGGATGGTGCGGTCGAGCGCGCGTGTTCGGCCCTCGGCGTTGTCGAGGTCGGCCTCGCCCAGCATGGTGCGGATCGCGAAATGGAACAGGGGCTGACGCCGCGCGACCAGTTCTCGCACAGCCGCGTCGCCGGATCGCTGCCGGAGCTCGCACGGGTCGAGCCCCTCGGGCTCGATGGCGACGAACGTCTGGCCGACGAAGCGCTGGTCGCCCTCGAAGGCACGCATCGCAGCCTTTTGGCCGGCCGCATCGCCGTCGAACGTGAACACGACCTCACCGCGGAACTCGTCCTGGTCGCGCAGGAGCCGGCGCAGCACGCGCGCATGGTCGTCGCCGAACGACGTCCCGCACGTCGCGACAGCCGTCTCGACGCCAGCCAGATGGCAGGCCATGACGTCCGTGTACCCCTCGACGACCACGGCCTGAGAGCGGCGTGCGATCTCCTTCTTTGCCAGGTCGACGCCGTAGAGCAGGTGGCTCTTCTTGTAGATCGACGTCTCGGGCGTGTTGACGTACTTGGCCTCGATCCGGTCGTCGTCGTAGAGGCGGCGCGCGCCGAACCCGACGACGTCGCCGAGCAGGTCGCGGATCGGCCAGACCAGCCGACCGCGGAACCGATCGTACGGAGCACCGCGGGATTGGGCGACCAGGCCGGCGGTCACGAGCTCCTCGTCGGTGAAGCCCGTCTGGCGCAGGTGCTTGCGCAGCTGCTCCCCGCCGCGCGGTGCGTAGCCGACGCCGAAACGGGCCGCCGCATCACGGTCGAAGCCGCGCTCGTCGAGGAACCGGCGTCCGGAGGCTGCCTCTGGTGAGTCGGCCAGCTGCTCCGCGTAGAAGTGGGCGGCCGCGCGGTGGGCCTCGATCAGACGGGTGCGCTGCTCGCGGTTGTGCTGCGGTGCGCCGCCCGCCCGACTCTCCTCGTACCGCAGATGGATGCCGACCTTGTCGGCCAGCCGCTCGACGGCCTCGGCGAACGAGAGCTGGTCGTGCTTCTGCACGAACGAGATGACATCGCCGCCCTCACCGCAGCCGAAGCAGTACCACATGCCGCGTGCGGGCGTGACATTGAACGACGGGGACTTCTCGTCGTGGAACGGGCAGAGCCCCTTCAGCGAGCCGCCGCCGGCGCCCTTCAACGTGAGGTACTCGCCCACGATCTCGTCGATCCGAGCCCGCTCACGGACGGCTGCGATGTCCTCGTCGCGGATCCGCCCAGCCACGCGTGGAGTCTACGAGGTAGGCCGCCTCACGGCCGGGGTTAGGTCCACAGGGCTGGCCTCTCGCCCAGGTTAGGTCCGCAGGAGGGTCAGCCGGTTGCTGTCCGCGCGAATCGCGGCCCCTTGTGCGATTGGCACGCTGCGCTGATCCACAAACTAGGTGAAACAGGACGCGATCACGACCGTGCGGCGTGCCAATTGTGAGGCCGGGGCGTGCCAATCGCGTCACCAGGGCCTACGCCGCCCGGTGGGGTGAGGTAACACCCGGTAGGAGCGATGGCACGCCGTACATCGCACTCGCGATCCGGGACTGTCGAACGATGCGGTCGATGACCCGGTCAGGGTCATTGTGGATCTCCGCGCCTGTCCACCGGACGACCACGAAGCCGCGCTCTTCGATCCGCAGCTGGCGGGCCTTCTCTTCCACGAGCGTTCGCGTCGGCTCCCCGAAGGGATCGGTGTACTTGACCCTCCCGTCCGCCTCTCCCACCAGGCGGTGCGCCATCCAGACGTAGTCAGCCCGAACGCCTCCGCGACCTTGCCCGTCCAGCCAAACGTTGCACTCGGGCAGCGGCAGGCCCCGGTCGACGAATACCGCGAAGGAGACCGACTCGACGGGCGACTCGCGGCGACCTGAGGCATGGCGGGCAACGAGCCGCGCCGCCGAGCTGTTCCATCCGGCCATGGCGGCCGCGATCCGGAGGAGTTCGGCCTCCGTGGCTCGGCCACGTGACAACGCCGCATCGGCGAGAACGAGCCCCGCCGCGAAGCCGTGGCACCGGGCCACATCCAGAGAAGTGCGCGCCGAACGCAGGACCGCCATGCCCCACTCGGAGCCGATGTCGATGGGATCCACGATCGCCGTCCGGAGCCGGAGGCCGGGCCGGTACAGGCGGCGACCGTCCGATCGCGCACCCTGCGACAGCGTCACGACGCGAGGCTGTCCGTACGGAACAGGCAGCTCGTCGAGCAGCGCCGCGGTGTAATGGCTCGCCCAGCCTCGCCGACCGATCGAGAGCCACGCCGCCCGCGCCTCGAGAACGTGTCTCGTGACCGGCGAGCCGGCGCTGCCGTCCCAGACCTCGGCGGCGCAGTACATGCCCTTGCGCACGCGGACGAGGCGACCCCTGTCCACCGCATAGTGCACGGCGGCGTCGGTCAGCCCGGATTGCCTTGCCTGTTCGATGCTGAAGACCAACGGGAGTTCGGCCATGGTGCTGCAGCTTGGCCGACCGGGTGACGCTCTGCTGCGGTCATCCACAGGCGCCCACGCGCGGCCGCCGATGCGGTCTCGACACCTGCCGAAATACCGACGCTCGACCCGTTCCCGGATCCCGATTGGCACGCCCGAGTGTTCCACGAACCGGGACGAACCGGGCGCTGGCGTCGCCATGTGGCGTGCCAATCGGCGCTGCGCGGCGTGCCAATCGCCTTGGCGGCGTGCCGTGGTGCTGGCGTGTTGGTGTCCGTGGACGCGGGCGGCGTCAGACCTCGTCGAGCGGGACGTCGGGGTCCGCCAGACGGGAGAGGTCGAGCATTCGACTGGACCGCACCAGGCGTTCCAGCGGGGCGATCCCGTCATCCCAGAGGTTGACGTGCATGCCCGCAACCGCACGGCCGTCACGCAGCCAGAAGGCCTGGAACGCGCGGTTCGGCACGTCACCGCGGGTCACAACCTGGTCGTACCCGCCCGGCGGTGCGTGGCCGATGTACTCCATCCCCAGGTCGTACTGGTCGGTGTAGAAGAACGGCAGCGCGTCGTACACCACATCCTGCCCGAGCATGGATCGTGCCGCGACCGGGCCGCTGTTCAATGCGTTGGCCCAGTGCTCGACCCGCACCCGCGTTCCGAGCACTGGGTGCGCGACGGCGGCGACGTCGCCGGCGGCATAGACGTCCGGCTCGGAGGTCCGCAGAGCCGCGTCGACGGCGACGCCGTCCTCGATCGTCAGCCCGGCCGCCTCGGCGAGCTCGATCGCCGGCCGGATGCCGACTCCGACCACCACGGCGTCGACGCCGACCCCGTCTCCCTCGGACGTGACCAGGGTCGATGCCCGCCCATTGTCACCGCGGATCTCCTGGACGCCGGTACCCAATCGGAGGTCGACGCCGTGCTCACGATGCAGGTCGGCGAACACCTGGGCCACCTCGTCGCCGAGGACACGTTGCAGGGGCAGGTCGGCCACCTCCACGACCACGACGTCCGAACCGTGGTGACGGGCCGCAGCCGCGATCTCGAGCCCGATCCAGCCGGCGCCGACGATGCCGATCCGGCGGCCCGGCCCGAGCACACTCTTGATCCGGTCGGCGTCCGGCAGCTCGCGGAGATACAGCACGCCGTCGAGATCCGCACCTGGGACGTCGAGGCGGCGCGGGGTCGAACCGGTCGCCAGCAGGAGCTTCGCGTAGCCGACCCGCTCGCCGCCGTCGAGCTCGACCTCGTGCACAGCCGTGTCGAGCGCGGTGGCCCGGGTACTGAGCCTCAGGTCGACGTCGTGCTCCGCGTACCAGGACTCGGCGTGCACGAATGCGGAGTCACGGTCGTCGGACCCGAGCATGTAGCCCTTGGACAGCGGTGGGCGCTCGTACGGACGCTCCGCCTCCGCCGCCACCAGGACGACCGGCCCGTCGAACCCTTCGGCGCGAAGGGTCTGGGCCGCCTTGGCGCCTGCGAGCCCGCCGCCAACGATCACGTAGGTCATTCGCATACCACAACCGCGACTGCCCCCGATGTCAACACGTTCTCACTCGACTCGACCTGATCGCCTAGCGCTCGTACACGCCGGTGAGTATGCCGTCAGCCACGGCGAGCCCCTCGATCGCGTCGAACGCCTCCTCCCGGGACGCCGATTCGGCCAACCCGGTCGGCGCCGTCAACGCGTAGAGAGCGAAGCGGTATGTATGCGCGCCTTCCGGCGGGCACGGGCCGATGTAGCCACTTCCACCGCCGGAGTTCGTGATCTCCACGCCCCGTTCGGGCACCTTGCTCCCGCCGACACCGGTCGCCGACGCGAGGATGTCGACGACCACCCAGTGCACATAGGTCTCGCCGGGCGCATCCGGGTCGTCGACGACGAGGGCAAGCGCCGCGGCGGCCTCGGGCACCCCGGACCAGGCCAACGGCGGCGAGCCTCCGTCGCCGTCGCAGGTGAACTCGACCGGAATCGAGGCGCCGTCGCGGAAGGCTGGACTGGTCACGGTGATTCCACCCGCAGAGGGCTCGGCGGTGTCGGCCGCGTCGTCGCCACATCCGGGGACCAACAGGACGACCGACATCGCCATGGCCACATGGCGGACGTCGCTGACGCTTCCCTGCACCTGAGACCATGTCAACGCTCTGCCGGCCGGGCAGAACGACGCCCGCCGAATCGACCGTGCCAGGCCTGCGCAGACACATCGGTGAGCGACGCGACCTGGTCGACGATGACCCGCAGCCGGGCGCTGTCGTCCGGTGCTGCCAGCCAGTCCCCGCGAAACGCGGGCTCGAGGCTCTCAGGCGCGCCCGCCGAGAGGGCCGCGGCCAGCTCGTGCAGTATCTTGCGTTGCCTGACGTACAAGCGGTGCCCGGTCCTGCGCCGTCATGACGTACACCGCCGCAAGGCCCTTGAGGACTGCAACCTCTGCCTCGGTCTCCCGGGGGACGGACAGGTCGGCGGCGTAGCGAGTCAGCGGTCCGCCGCCATACGCCGCATGGGTGGCCCGCTGCGCTGCGCCACAGAAGCGCCCGATGAGTTGGCTGGTCATGTCCTTGAGCGCAGCAAGAGTGCGGCGGTTACCGTCGTACGCGGCCACCCAGTACGGCAGCCCCCGCAACCGGTCGAGCGCCTCGAGCACCTCCTCCGGTGGCGCATCGGGCAGGTACCAGTCCTGTGTCTGCGCGGCGACCCGGGCGCGTTCGCCCGGATCCGCGAGGACGGCACCGGGACCGAGACGCCGGGCCACGATCGCGTCCTCGACGTCGTGGACGCTGTAGGCGACGTCGTCGGCGAAGTCCATGACCTGCGCCTCCAGGCACCGCCGGCCGGGCGGCGCACCTCTGCGCAGCCACTCGAAGACCTCGACGTCGTCGGTGTAGACGCCGAACTTGGCTGCGCCCGCCGCGCGCAGCCACGGGTACTTCGTGGCGGCATCCAGGCTGGCGCGGGTCAGGTTCAGCCCTGCCGGCCGGCCGTCAGGATGTGACGCCTTGGCCTCGAGCCTGGTGAGCAGCCGCAGCGTCTGCGCGTTGCCCTCGAAGCCGCCGATGCCGACTGCGATCTCGTCGAGCGCAGTCTCCCCGTTGTGGCCGAACGGAGGGTGGCCGAGATCGTGGGCCAGACACGCGGTGTCGACGACGTCCGGGTCACAGCCCAGTGCCTTGCCGAGCTCGCGGCCTACCTGGGCCACCTCGAGCGAGTGCGTGAGGCGGTTCCGCACGAAGTCGTCGGTACCGGGGGCGACGACCTGCGTCTTGGCCGCCAGCCGGCGCAGCGAGGCCGAATGGACGACGCGGGCCCGGTCGCGTTCGAAGGGCGTCCGGCCCGACCGCTTGCGCGGTTCCGGGGCCCACCGCTCACGATCGCTGTCCTCGTACCCGCTCATCGCACTGCAGGCTAACGGCGGGGACGCTCAGAAAGCGTCCAGCGTGCCTTGGCCGGACTGTCCGGTCAGCCGCCAGCGGAAGTACGCGAGTGATTCCCGGAGGATGTAGCGCAACTGCGACTCCCGGGTTTGGACGACGGGTCCCGACCGCGCCGGCGCGGTCACGGCGTCGATCCCGGCGGCGTCGGCCAGGGCCTTCGAACGGAACGTGTGCCATGGGTCGGTCACCAGGACGGCCGTCTCCCAACCCCGCTCGTCGAACAGCTCACCGGCGGCGTCGAGACTGCTCTGGGTGTTGTCGCCTTCGGGCACCGCGATGACGGCATCGGCCGGCAGCCCGTTCGAGGCCAGCCACTCGCGCCCTGCCTCGGCCTCGGTCGTCGCGTCGCCTTCTGCGCTGCCACCGACGGTGACGACGACCGGCGCGACGTCGTCCTCCCAGAGCGACTGCGCCTTCTGCAGCCTGGCCTCGAGGACCGGGGAGGGCCGCCCGTTGTACTGCGCGGCACCCAACACGATGATCGCGTCCGAGGGCCGGTGGTCCTCCTGACGTGCGTCCCACCAGATCCGTACTGGTACGGACACGACCCACAGGAGAAGCAGGGCGCCGACCAGCAGGATGACTCGGCGGACGACCTTGCGGGACACCGGAGAACCGTAGCCGCAGCCCCGGGCGCGGATGCGCCCGGGGCTGCGGATGTGCGGTCAGGCGGGCGTCGCGACGGTCACGATGTTGGACCGCCACGCCGTGCCGTCCCAGTCGTCACAGGTGATGACGACCAGTCGGCCCGGCCCGCTCTGGGAGAAGATTTGCTCGGCCAAGCGGGCAAAATCGCCCTTGGAGATCACCTCGACGGACTCGACCCGGTACGTCAGCGCGTCGTCCGCCCCTTCGACCTCGATCGTGTCTCCGCCACGCAAGTCACCCATGTCGTCGAAGACACCACCGCCGGCCCGCACCGTGTGACCGACGACGACCGCCGACCCTTCCGGTGCGCCCGGAGCGGCGCCGTCGCTCCACCACCCGGCGAGACCAGGGTCACGCGGAGGTAGGAGCACACGGTCCTCGTTGCTCTGGATGGCCACGACCGGCGCCTCCACGCCGATCCGCGGGATCCGCAGCGAGTACGGCCCCTTGATGGCCTTCGCCTGGCTCAGCGAGGGGTCGAGGGGCACGTGCGACTGGTCTACCTGCTCCGTCTGCTCCGGCGTCGGCTCCAGCGCCGACTTCGGAATCCGGTCCCACCACTGAGCCGCCGGATCCGCATCGTCGTCGGACCCGCACGCGGCCGCGACGGCCACGAGGGCCAGCCCGGCAATCAACCGGGCCAGCCCTCGGGTCACCCGGCGAGCCGGGTGGGACGTCGGATCAGGAGTCATACAGGGCGCGGCGGCGAGCAAACAGCACGAACCCGGCTGCTGCAGCGCTGCCCGCAATCATCAGACCAACCAGCCCGGCGGAACCGCTGCCACTGTCGCCGTTGACACCAGCCGGCACCTCGGTCGGCACTCGGCAGGCGTCGTCTCGCCGTTGGTCGGCCGGTGGCGTGGTCTCGCCGTTGGGTGGCGTGGTCTCGCCGTTGGTCGGCGGCGGCGAGTCGTCCTCGTCGTAGCAGAACGAGATGTGGCTCAGGCCTGCCCACTTGCCCGATCCGCCGGTCACCGGAGTATGCAGCCCGGTGTCTCCAATGGCCTCCGGGTCGTACACATAGAGGTTTCCGCCCTCAGACCCGCCCTTGGCGAACACGGCGTCCACACCGAGGTTGGACGACCAGTCGAAAGTCGGTCCCATGGCAGTGTCGTGGACGGTGATCGTTACAAAGAGCGTCCCATCGTCGAACGTCCCGCTCGCGCCCGGGTCGACCTTCAACTCGGTCGTACCAGGTGCCAACGTAGAACAGGTGGGATTGCCGGGAACGGTTACTGGGGTCACGTGGGTGGCGATCGCGGGCACCGCGAACACCGCGATCCCCACGGCAAGTGTGGTGCCGATGGCTGCTGTGGTAGCCAATAGTTGGCGACGCATGTGCTTGCTTCCCCTCAGACGACGGATTCAACGCTTCCCCCGAAACATCGGAACCCTAGCGGAGTCAGCCGTGTGGGGCGGGTAAACGGCAGATAACGATTCAGCGCGTGTCGCTCCCACCAGCACCCACGGCGCGGCCGGCCTCAAGACGGGCAATCGGTACTCGGAAGGGCGAACACGACACATAGTCGAGCCCGATCGAGTCGAAGAAGTGGATCGAGTCCGGATCGCCGCCGTGCTCGCCGCAAATGCCGACCTTGAGGTCCTTTCGGGCTGCGCGGCCTTCCGTCGTGGCGATCGACACCAGTCGGCCCACGCCGTCGACATCGAGCGACTCGAACGGCGAGACGCCGAAGATGCCGCGCTCCAGGTACGCGGGGAAGAACGCCGCCTCGACGTCGTCGCGGGAGAATCCCCACGCCGTCTGGGTGAGGTCGTTCGTGCCGAAGGAGAAGAACTCGGCCGCCTCGGCGATCTGCGCCGCGGTCACGCACGCCCGGGGCAGCTCGATCATCGTGCCGATCAGGAACGACAGCTCGACACCGGTCTCGCCAGCGACCTTCGCGACCGTCTCGGCGGCCATCTCGCGGATGGCCTCCAGCTCCTGGACGGCCGCAACGAGCGGGACCATGATCTCCGGCTGCGGGTCCAGGCCACGCCGGCGCAACGACGCAGCCGCCTCGGCGATAGCCCGCACCTGCAGCGAGAACAGCCCCGGCACGACCAGGCCGAGCCGGACCCCGCGCATGCCGAGCATCGGGTTCTGCTCGTGCAGCCGTTGGACCTCGGCGAGCAGCGCCGCGGCCTCCTTGTCCGGTTCGCCGGTCGCCTCGGCAACGGCAACCTGAACCGACAGCTCGGTGTAGTCGGGCAGGAACTCGTGCAACGGCGGGTCGAGCAGCCGGATCGTCACGGGGTACCCGTCCATCGCCTCGAGGATCTCGGTGAAGTCGTCGCGCTGGAGGGGAAGCAGCTCCTCCAGCGCACGGTCGCGCTCGTCGTCGGACTGCGCCAGGATCACCCGCTCGACGATCTTGCGTCGTTCACCCAGGAACATGTGCTCGGTCCGGCACAGGCCGATCCCCTCGGCGCCCAGTGTGCGGGCGCGCCGGGAGTCGTCTGGGGTGTCCGCGTTGGCGCGCACCCCGAGCCGGCGCCGCTCGTCGGCACGGATCATGATCCGTCGGACGGCCGCGACGACCTCCTGCTCGCCCTCGGACAGGCCCTCCGGCTCGTCGCCTTGAAGGGCGCCGACCACGGCGCTGGGGACGACCGGGACCTCCCCGAGGAACACCTCGCCGGTGCCGCCGTCGATGGAGAGGAGGTCGCCTTCCGACACATGCACACCGTCAGGGGTGGTGAACTCGCGGGCACCGGTGTCGACCCGCAATGCCTCCGCGCCGACCACACAGGTGCGTCCCATGCCGCGGGCGACGACGGCGGCGTGACTCGTCTTGCCGCCACGCGAGGTGAGGATTCCCCTCGCGGCCACCATGCCCCGCAGGTCGTCGGGGTTGGTCTCACGGCGCACCAGGATCACCGGCTCGCCGCGGTCGGCCCACTCGACGGCTCGACCGGAGTCGAAGACGGCCCTTCCGACCGCCGCGCCGGGGCTCGCGGCCATGCCCTTCGCGACGAGCTCGCGCTCGGCGGCCGCATCGAATTGGGGGAACAGCAGCCGGGCGAGCTGCTCGCCGCTGACCCGGGAGAGCGCCTCGTCCTCGTCGATCAGCCCCTCGTCGACGAGCTCCGCGGCGATGCGGAATGCGGCAGCCGCCGTGCGCTTGCCCACGCGGGTCTGCAGCATCCACAGCTTGCCGCGCTCGATCGTGAACTCGATGTCGCACAGGTCGCGGTAGTGGCGCTCCAGGGTGGACATGATGTCCAGCAGCTCGTCGTACGAGCTCTTGTCCAACTGCTCGAGGTCTGCCAGCGGGAGGGTATTGCGAATACCTGCGACGACGTCCTCGCCCTGGGCGTTGGCCAGGTAGTCGCCATAGACGCCCTGCTGTCCCGTCGCGGGGTCTCGGGTGAACGCGACGCCGGTGCCGGAGTCGGAACCGAGGTTCCCGAACACCATGACGACGACGTTCACGGCGGTACCGAGGTCGTCGGGAATCCGTTCCTGGCGGCGGTAGAGGCGGGCCCGCTCGGTGTTCCACGAGTCGAAGACGGCGTGGACGGCGAGGTCGAGCTGTTCCCGCGGGTCCTGCGGGAAGTCCTTGCCGGACTCGTCCCGGACGACCTCCTTGAACTCACCCACCAGCGATAGCAGGTCGTCGACGTCGAGGTCGAGGTCGGACTCGACGTTCTTGGCATGCTTCGCGGCCTCCAGCCGCTCCTCGAAGTGCGCGCCGTCGATGCCGAGCACGGTCCTGCCGAACATCTGCAGCAGTCGTCGGTAGGAATCCCAAGCGAACCGCTGATCACCGGCGCGAGTCGCCAGTCCGTGAACGGACACGTCCGTGAGCCCGACGTTGAGGACCGTTTCCATCATTCCCGGCATGGAGAACTTCGCGCCCGACCGGACCGAGACGAGAAGCGGATCCTGGGGATCGCCAAGCCGCTTGCCCATGCGGTCCTCCAGGGCAGCCAGATGTCGGCCGACCTCGTCCGCCAGCCCGTCTGGTTCCTTCCCGTGGGCGAGGTAGTGGCGGCACGCGTCGGTCGAGATGGTGAACCCTGGCGGCACGGGAAGCCCCAGGTTCGTCATCTCGGCGAGGTTCGCGCCCTTGCCTCCGAGTAGGTCCTTCTGGTCCTTGTTTCCCTGCGAGAAGTCGAAGACGAACTGCGGCACTCGTCGGCCCTCCGTGCACATCCGGTTGGCCGGAGCCTAGCCGCTCCCGCCTCGGCAGAACCTCGCCGGGGGCGGCGTCAGTTCGATCACGATAGGCACGGGTCGTGCGACATCACGAGCCTGCCCCGCCGTTTGCAGAGGTCTAGCCTGCCCGGTGCGGTCAGCCGCCGGAGATGCCGAGCTCGGCAGCGGCCAGATCGCCGGTCGTCCCGTCGGGATCGTCCAGCCAGCCCTCGGGAAGTGCGACCCGGCGCGGGCTGCCTTGGCGGCCCCTCGGCGCTCCGATCTCGGTCAGGGGGAACTGTTGATCGGGGTCGAGGCGGGCCAGCAGCACGTCGAGCCCGGCCATCGACGACACCATGCCGAGCGCGGCCCGTACCTCCTGGCCAACGGCGAAACCCTTGAGGTACCAGGCCATGTGCTTGCGCATGTCACGCAGCCCACGGTCCTCGCCCATGAGCTCCGCGAGCAGCTCGGCATGGCGGCGGATCATCGATGCCACCTCGCCCAGCGTCGGCAGGGCGGGGGTCGGCGTACCGGCGAAGGCCGCCGCCAGGTCGCGGAAGAGCCACGGCCGCCCGAGGCAACCGCGCCCGACGACGGCTCCGTCGGCTCCGGTCCGCGACATCATGCGCGTTGCGTCGGCAGCCTCCCAGATGTCGCCGTTGCCCAGCACGGGAATGGCGACAAGCTCCTTGAGCCGGGCGATCGAGCCCCAGTCGGCAGCGCCCGAGTAGTGCTGGGCCGCCGTGCGGCCGTGCAAGGCGATCGCGGCGCAGCCCGCGTCCTGCGCGATCACGCCCGCGTCGAGGTACGTGAGGTTCTCGTCGTCGATGCCCTTCCGGGTCTTCATGGTGACCGGGATGCCGTACGGTTCGGCGGCGCCGACGGCGGCCCGCAGGATCCGGTCGAGCAGGGCGCGCTTGAAAGGCAGCGCGGCTCCGCCGCCCTTGCGTGTCACCTTCGGCACCGGGCAACCGAAGTTGAGATCGACATGACCGACACCGTGCTCGCCGGCCAGGATGCGCACCGCCTCGCCCACGTAGTGCGGGTCGACGCCGTAGAGCTGCACCGACCGGACGTCCTCTGCGGCGTCGAAGACAAGCATCGACAGCGTCTTGGCGTCCTGTTCGACGACGCCGCGCGACGTGATCATCTCGCAGACGTAGAGCCCGGCGCCCTGCTCGGCGCAGAGCCGGCGGAATGCTGCGTTGGTGATGCCCGCCATCGGGGCCAGCACCACCGGCGGGGTCACCTCGAGCGGGCCGATGCGAAGCGTCCCTGCCCTGCGGCTCACGGCGCCTGCCATGGTGCGCTCGGTCGTCAGTGTCATCGCGCTGCCATTGTCCCCCAGTGAGCGCAACCACTGCGCGACGACGCCGAGCCCTACGTCTATCCTCCGCCCTACGAGCGGGCACGGCTGAACCCGTACCTCTTTGCAGGGCGGGGACGATGACAGTGATGACCCGACAGGTGGGAGAGGGTCCGACTGACCATCGGCGACGGTTTCGACGGCGTTCTCCACGCGGCGCGCTCCGGCGCGCCGTGGGCTTTTGAGCGCCTCTACGCCGACCTCGCCCCGGTCGTTGGCGGCTATCTCCGCCTGCAGGGGGCGGCCGAGCCCGATGACGTCACCAGTGAGGTGTTCCTCGGTGTCTTCACCGCGCTACCGAGATTCAAGGGCTCCGAGCAGAAGTTCCGGTCCTGGGTGTTCACGATCGCCCACCGGAGGCTGATCGACGAGCGCCGACGGGCGGCCCGGCGCCTGTGGTCCCCGACGGCTGACACCGACGGGTTCGACCAGCCGGGCGGCGACGTCGAAAAGGAGGCCCTCGACGCCCTGGGGAGCCAGCTGGTGTACAAGCTGTGCGCGGGCCTGTCACCGGACCAGCGAGAGGTGCTCATTCTGCGGGTGGTGGGTGACCTCACCGTCGAACAAGTCGCGGCGATCGTGGACAAGTCCGTCGGCGCCGTCAAAGCACTTCAGCGAAGGGCGCTTCATGCTCTCCGAAAGAGAATCGAGCGGGAGGGCGTACCCCTGTGAACAACCGGGGCGATGACGTGGGTGAGATGTCCACACAACGCCCACTTGACGACGCCTCGATCGAGGACGTGCTCCGTGGTGCCCAGGTGCCGCCGGAGCTCGAGCCGCTCGCCGGCGTTGTCCAATCGCTCCGATCGGCCGCACAGCGACCAGTCCGGCCCACCCTCGAGCTGGCCGAGCGCATGGCAGCGGGCGTCTTCCCCATCGACGGGGCGAAACGACGCACGAGGGTTGGAGAGACGTTGTCGAAGTTCGCTGCCATGAGCCTGCGAGCCAAGGTCGCAACCGGTTTCGCAGCCGCGCTGACCGGTTTGACCGCCGCCACTGCGGCAGGTGCTCTGCCCGATGCGGCGCAGGAGCGCGTCGAGACGGCGATCGAGTCCGTGACACCGATCGACTTCCCGGATGCGGCCGAGTTCGGCCAAGAGGTCGCCGAGGACGCACAGGATGGCGGCGTCGACGGCGGGGAGATCAGCGAGTGGGCTCGCGAGCAGGGCCAGCAACCCGAGGGCACAGGCCATCAGGGCAAGGCGGACGAGCACCGGCCGGCCGGCGTCCCGGACGGTCCACCGACCGCGCTGCCGATCCGATCAGGTGCCACAGCACATGCCCGACCCAGCCGACCACAGCGCCGCGGACCACGCCGGACCGCCTCAGGATCTTCCGGCCGACGCCAAGGCAACACCACCCGCTCCTCCGATTCCGCGATAACCAACCGGAAGGCGGCCCCTGCTCGCGCGCCCACCCGTCGCCAGCAGGGTTGCCACAACCCGAGGGCCCCGGCTCCCTACCGGGGCCCTCGGCATGCCTGGCGACGCACCTACCGCACGATCCGCGCGATGAGACCACCGACGGCGAGGTAGGCCAGCAGCGCGATCCCCCAGTTGACGAGGACGTCGCGCTCCGCGTCGGACTGCGGGAACATGCCCTGGAACGGCGTCGTGAAGAAGTCGCCGATGTCGAGAATCACGTTGACGATCATGTTGCTGGCGTTGGCGTCGACCAGGACGAGGATGATCGCCAGGGCGATCAGGGCGGCGATGACCCCGGTGATGACGAGCACCACCGTGGCGGCGGAGAAGCGGGTCGCGGTGCGGACCATGGCTCCGGTCGTCCTCTCACTGAAGGGCCACAGCTCCGATGCGTGGCTGCTGATCCACTTCTTGCCCACCTGCGCCCAGGTCCGAAACTCCGGTCCGTGCCTGCCGTCAGAACCGGGCGTGGCCCGCTGGCAGGGCTGCCAGCCATCGACGATGCATCTCGTCGAGTGCCGCCGGCTCGATCTCGCCGTGCACGTTCAGCCGCGACAAGCCGCCGTCGGGGTGGACGTCGAGTCTGATGTGGGTCACGGCCGGACCCGGCGCGACGAGCAGGTGGTGGCGGGTGTCCGGCTGGGTCCTGGTCGGTGGCACGACCTCGACCCAGCCGGCCGGGTCGTCGATCGAAACGTCCCGCGAATCCGCCGCGCAGACCCGGATCCACCCCGGCGCATTGCCCACGAAGTACGACGTGTCGACGACGACGGCGCGCACTCGACCCGGTGCGGCGAGCCGCAACGTCACGTGGTCGTGGCCGTCGTCGCGCCGGCGGGCGTTCTCCCAGCCTTCGGCCATGCTCCGGGCCCGGCCGGGGAGGATGAGGTTGACCGGCGACGAGTAGAACATGTCCGAGCAGTCGACGACCGTGCCGCCGTTCTCCAGCGCGGCAAGGTCGACCGTTCCGGTCAGGAAGCGCGGATCCGGCACGACCTCCCCATGAACCCGGAACCGGGCGACGCCGCCGTCGGGGTAGATCGACAGCCGCACGTGCGTCCAACGCCGGTCCGACTCGACGGAGTAACGATTGGCCGCGTCGCCCGCCACAGCGGACCTGTCCACGATCGTCTCCCACGACGACGCTTGCAGCTCGACCGGCGACGGGTAGCCCTCCGCCGACGTCGCCTCCACCGACATCTGCGGCGGATAGTTCCCACGGAAGAAGCTGGTGTCGACGACCACGCCGCGGACGATCCCGGGAGCGCCCAGCCGCACGACGGCCGCATCATGGCCCGGCTCGCGTCGCCGCCGCGTCTCCCACCCGTCGTAGACCTTGCCCTTGTTCCCGAACGCCGTGGAGGAGACTGCGGGCTCGGGCCGGATCAGGTTCTCACGGTCCGCGAAGAGCTCGTCGGTGGCATAGACCACACTGGCGCCGAGGACGCGCGCCGCCAGATCGGGCAGCGCAGCGAAATCGCCGGTCATGCCGCCCCCCGGGTGACCAGCCGACCCCGTGCGTCGTCGCCGTCGACCGGCACGCCGCGTAGCCAGGTGCTCCGCACGACACCCGTCAACGATCGTCCCGCGTAGGGCGTCACGGCGTGGCGGTGATACAGGGTCGAGGGCTCGACGACGAACTGCGTGTCGGGCGAGAAGAGGACGAGGTCGGCGTCGTAGCCGACCGCGACGCGTCCTTTGCGGTGCAAGCCGGCCATGGCGGCTGGTCCCTCAGCCATCCAGCGCACGACCTCGGCGAGGGTGCGGCCGCGCCGCCGTGCCTCCGTCCACACGGCCGGCAAGCCGAGCTGAAGCGACGAGATACCTCCCCAGGCGCGATCGAAGTCGCCGACCTTGAGGTCCGGCGGGCACGGAGAATGGTCGGTCACGATCATGTCGATGGTCCCCTCGGCGAGACCGGCCCAGAGCAGGTCGCGGTTGCTTGCCTCGCGGATCGGAGGGCAGCACTTGAACTGCGTTGCTCCGTCCGGGATCTCCTCGGCGGTGAAGCACAGGTAATGCGGACAGGTTTCCGCGGTCACGGACACGCCATCGTCGCGTGCACGGCGGATCGTCGTCATCGCATCAGCACTCGACAGGTGCACCACATGGGCCTTCGCACCGGTCCGGCGGGCCGCCTCGACGACCTGCGCGATCGCCAGGTTCTCGGCGTCGCGGGGCCGGGAGCGGAGGAAGTCCCCGTAGCCACGGCCACCCGCCGCCGGCGCCCGCTCGATGACCCCCGCATCCTCTGCGTGGACGAGCATCGGCACGCCGAGGCCTCCTGCGACCCGCAGCTGCTCCTCGAACTCGCGGTAGCCGAGTGGCGGGAACTCCTCGACCCCCGAGGGTGAGAGGAAGCACTTGAAGCCGAAGACGCCCGCCTCTTGGAGCGCGGACAGCGAGTCGCGGTTGCCCGGCACTGCTCCGCCCCAGAACCCGACGTCGACGAAGCACTGACCTGCGGCGGCGTCCCGTTTT
Source organism: uncultured Actinomycetota bacterium (assembly GCA_963801065.1). Classification (GTDB taxonomy): domain Bacteria; phylum Actinomycetota; class Actinomycetes; order Jiangellales; family Jiangellaceae; genus CAWDDG01. The sequence goes on from CAWDDG010000002.1 coordinate 116,608, forward strand.
GTCGCGAGGGCGCCGACGTCCACGGTCGGCGGGATGGCGTTCAGCGGCATGTCCAGGATCGTCGTCACGCCGCCTGCGGCGGCCGCGCGGGTGGCTGTGGCGAAGCCCTCCCAGTCGGTCCGGCCGGGCTCGTTGACATGGACATGGGTGTCGACCAGTCCGGGTAGCAAGACGACGTCGTCCCCGAGCTCGACGACCTGGTCGGCCTCGAGGCCGGCCGACAGCGACTCGACGGCCGCGATCCGGCCGCCCCTGACGCCGACGCACCGCGCCTCCTCGCCCGCGGGCGTGACCACCCGCGGAGCCCGCAACAGGAGATCGAGCACGGCCAATGCCGACTCACCTTCTACCGTGATCATCGGGGTGCCGGCGTGCGGCGCGGTCCAGCGCTTCCCGGTCCAGACCTGTTGCCGCGCTCACCTCGACTTCGTCGAGGGCACCGCAGTCGAGCCCGCGGAGCAGGAAGCCGGCCAGCGCCTGCGCCGTCGCCGGCTCGTCGAGCGTCCCGCTCTCAGCACCGGAGACGTACGCCTGCAACCGCTCCGCCGTGGCGGCTAGGCCTTGGCGGAAGAAGGCGTACGTGGCGACGTAACGGCTCGGCAGCTGATGGGGATGCAGATCCCAGCCCTGATAGAAGGCTCGCTCCAGCGAGCGCCGGATCAACCGCGCATGTTCCCGCCATGCCGCCCGGACGGCCGACCCGTCGCCGACGGGCAGCACGTTCGTCGACCCGTCCGACAACCGCACCCCGGTGCCCGCCGCTACGACCTGCATGACGGACTTCGCGAAGTCGGCGGCGGGGTGCGCCAGGTTCTGCAGGCTCGCCGCGACGCCGATCGCAGCGCCGTAGTCGTAGGTGCCGAAGTGCAGACCGGAGCACCTGCCCTGCGCTGCGGCCACGATCTGCGCAACCGCGACGTCGCCGTCCGACGAGATCACCGACTGGGGTGTCTCGATCTGGACCTCGAGGCGCAGCCGCCCGTCAGGCAGGCCGTGCCCTTGCTCCAGCCGCGTCAGGACCTCGACGAACCCCGCCACGTGCTCGACGGCGACGACTTTCGGCAAGGTGACGACGAACCCGTCCGGGACCGGCGCCCGCTCCAACAGCTCGGCGAGGAAGAGGTCCAGCGTCCGCAGCCCTCGTCGGCGAGTCGCCCGTTCCATGCCCTTGCACCGGACGCCCACGAACGGCGGCGCGGTGCCGTCTGCCAACGACGCGGCCAGCGCCTCCGCTGCCGCTACCGCGTGTGCGTCCTCCCGCTCGTCGCCCAACTCTCCGTAGCCGTCCTCGAAGTCGATGCGCAGGTCCTCGACCGGCTCCCGGTCGAGCTTTCGGACCACACGCTCGTAGAGCTCCGGGGCGACCTCGAAGCCCAGCGTCTGCGCCAGACCGGCCGGACCGCCGCCGTGCTCTGCGAGTACCCACTGGGCCCGAGCACCCCACTCGGCCACGACCCCCGCGCCGTAGCGCGAGGCCGGCACGTACACCGTGTGCACCGGTTGCCGGGTCCCGGAGTCGCCTGGGTACCGCCTTTCCGCACGCTCGTCGGCCGCCGTGAGCCTGTCGTCGAGCGCACGGAGGAACGCCGGATCGAGCACCACGCCATCAGGCCTCTGCCATCGCCGCGGTCTCCGGATCCGTGCCGATCGCTCAGTCGATCGACTCGTACGCCGGCAAGGTCAGGAAGTCGACGAAGTCGTCGTCCAGAGCGACCCGTTCGAACAGCTCCCGCGCCTGGGCGTATCGACTCGCGGCGAACGCCTCGTCGCCGAGCTCGGCGCGAATCGCCGCCACCACATCGTCGGTCACGCGGCGTACGCGTTCGGGCGTGACGGTCTGGCCGTCGTCGAGCACCACGTCGTTGTGCACCCACTGCCAGATCTGGGAGCGAGAAATCTCGGCGGTGGCGGCGTCCTCCATCAGGTTGTGGATGCCGACGGCCCCGTTGCCGCCCAGCCACGCCTCGAGATAGCGCAGGCCGACGTCGATGTTCGTACGCAGGCCTCCGGCCGTCGGCGCACCTGGAACAGAGCCGACGTCGAGGAGTTGCTCGGCGCTCGCCCGCACGTCGTCGCGGCGGCGCTCGAGCTGGTTGGGGCGGTCTCCGAGCACCTTGTCGAAGATCTCCGTACAGACCGGGACCAGGTCCGGGTGCGCCACCCACGAACCGTCGAACCCGTCGCCCGACTCCCGCTCCTTGTCCTCGCGCACCTTCGCCAGGGCGCGCTCGTTGATCTGCGGGTCACGTCGGCTCGGGATGAACGCCGCCATCCCACCGATCGCGAAGGCGCCGCGCCGATGACAGGTGGCGACGAGCAGGTCGGTGTACGCGCGCATCATCGGGGCCGTCATCGTGACGTCGGCCCGGTCCGGCAGGACGAACGCCCGCCCCGCGTCGCGGAAGTTCTTGATGATGCTGAACAGGTAGTCCCAGCGACCGGCGTTGAGCCCGGAGACGTGGCCGCGCAACTCGTAGAGGATCTCGTCCATCTCGAAGGCGGCGGGAATGGTCTCGATGAGGACCGTGGCGCGGATCGTCCCCTGCGGTATGCCCAGCTGGTCCTGCGCGAACGTGAACGCGTCGTTCCAGAGCCGGGCCTCGAGGTGGCTTTCCATCTTGGGCAGGTAGAGGTACGGCCCGCTGCCGCGGCGCAGCAGCTCGGCCGCGTTGTGGAAGACGTAGAGACCGAAGTCGACGAAGGCACCCGCCGTCGGTCTTCCATCGACGACGACGTGCCGCTCGTTCAGGTGCCAGCCCCGCGGTCGCACGACGATCGTCGCCAGACGGACGTCGTCACGTAACGCGTACAGCCGGCCGTCCGGCGAGCTGAACGTGATCGTGCCGCGCACGGCGTCGAACAGGTTCACCTGGCCGCTGACGACGTTGGACCAGTGCGGCGTGTTCGCGTCCTCCAGGTCGGCCAGCCATACCCGCGCCCCGGAGTTCAACGCGTTGATCGCCATCTTGCGCTCCGTCGGCCCGGTGATCTCGGTGCGCCGGTCGGTGAGGTCACTCGGCGCCGTGGCCACCGTCCAGTCCGCCTCCCGGACGTGCGTGGTCTCGGGTAGGAAGTCGAGCCGGCCGGTGCGAGCGGTGGCGTCCCTGCGCTGAGCTCGCAGCCCCAACAGCTCGTCGCGCCGCGGCCCGAACCTGCGCTGGATCTCCCCGACGAACGCAAGGGCTCCCGGGGTCAAGATCTCGTCGTCACGCTCGACGGCGTAGCCGTGCACTCGGACATCGGTCACGGACGTCACTCCTTCGAGACGGCTGTCCTCGGAGACTAGGCCCGTGGTCAGCAACCGGGCAGGCGCTCCGCCAAGTAGCTCTCGACCTGGTCGAGGCCTATCCGTTCCTGTCCCATCGAGTCCCGCTCGCGGACGGTCACCGCGTCGTCGGCGAGCGTGTCGAAGTCGACCGTGACGCAGAACGGCGTGCCGACCTCGTCCTGCCGCCGGTAGCGCCGCCCGATCGCGCCGGCGTCGTCGAACTCGACGTTCCACCGCGCCCGAAGCTGTGCGGCGAGGTCGCGCGCCTTCGGCGAGAGGTCGGCGTTACGCGACAGAGGCAGCACCGCCGCCTTGACCGGTGCGAGACGCGGGTCGAAGCGCAACACCGTGCGGGTGTCGACGCCGCCCTTGGCGTTCGGCGCCTCGTCGACGTCGTACGCGTCGAGCATGAAGGCGAGCACCGATCGGGTCAGGCCGGCCGACGGCTCGATGACGTACGGCGTCCAGCGCTCGCCCTTCTCCTGGTCGAAGTAGGTGAGGTCGGTGCCGGAGTGCTTCGTGTGCGTCGAGAGGTCGAAGTCGGTGCGGTTGGCGATGCCCTCGAGCTCGGAGAACTCGGTGCCGCCGAAGCGAAAGCGGTATTCGATGTCGACCGTGCGCTTGGAGTAGTGCGACAGCTTGTCCTGCGGGTGCTCGAAATACCGCAGGTTGTCCGCTGAGATACCGAGGCCGACGTACCACTGCCAGCGCTCTGTGAGCCAGTACTCGTGCCAATCCTCGTCCGTGCCCGGCTCGACGAAGAACTCCAGCTCCATCATCTCGAACTCGCGGGTGCGGAAGATGAAGTTGCCTGGCGTGATCTCGTTACGGAACGCCTTGCCCACCTGGGCGATGCCGAACGGCGGCCTACGCCGCGACGAGTTCATGACCGACAGGAAGTCGATGAAGATGCCCTGCGCGGTCTCGGGCCGCAGGTAGTGCAGCCCCTCCTCGGACTCGACCGGCCCGAGGAACGTCTTGAGCAGGCCGTTGAACATCTTCGGCTCGGTGAACGAGCCCTTGGCGCCGCAGTTGGGGCAGTTGACGTCGGCCAGCCCGTTCTCCGGGAGGTGTCCGTGCCTGACCTCGTACGCCTCCTCGAGGTGGTCGGCCCGGAACCGGCGATGGCACGACTGGCACTCGGTGAGCGGATCGACGAACGCGTCGACGTGGCCCGAGGCAACCCACACCTCGCGCGGCAGCACGACCGCCGAGTCGAGCCCGACGATGTCGTCACGCATCTGCACCATGGACCGCCACCACTGACGGCGGATGTTCTCCTTGAGCTCGACTCCCAGCGGGCCGTAGTCCCAGGCGGAGCGGGTGCCGCCGTAGATCTCCCCGGTCGGGTAGACGAAGCCTCGGCGCTTGGCGAGGGAGATGAGCGAGTCGATGGTCTTGTCAGCGGCCACTGGGGCGGTCACTCCATCCGGCTGGCGGTCGGCGAGGTTGGTCGGACGAACCAGGATACCGGCTGCCCCCGCAGGTGCTCGCCGGAGATCGCCACCGAGCCTCGTGAGTCGCACCGACCAGGACGGCACTCTCTCCGCGGAGCGGGCTGTCTCGCATCGTGAGATGGATTGGGAGCGTTCTCACCAGGGTATTGCCAGTGCCGACACCCGCTGTGATCCTCGCCGGTAGGGAGTGCGCATCGACCGAGAGCAGGAGGCGCGCAATGACCACACCTATGTCTCGGCGGAGCGGTCTCGCGCTGACGGCACTCGCAGCAGCGGTCGGTGTGAGCGTGCTCGCCTCCCCGGCAGCTTCCGCCGCTGACCGCAGGCATTTCTACGTCCCCAAGCCCGACCACGGCGCGATCGAGCAGATCGCGGCGTTGACGTCGCAAGGCGCTCGGGGAGACGCGGCCCTGATCCGGGCGATGGTCGACACGCCCCAGGCCGTCTGGTTCGAGGGCGGCACACCGAAGCAGGTCCAACAGGACGTCCGGGACACCGTCGCGCGCGCAGAGGCGAAGAAGTCGGTTCCCGTCCTTGTCGTCTACAACATCCCGTACCGCGACTGCTCGCAGTTCTCGGCCGGCGGCGCATCCGGAACGGACGAGTACCTGGCCTGGATGGAGGGCTTCGCCGCAGGCATCGGCAACGCCGAGGTCATGGTGATCCTCGAACCCGACGGGCTCGGCATCATCCCGTGGTACACGACCATCAACGGCGAGCTCGAGTGGTGCCAGCCTTCCGGAGGCGACGCCTCGCTCGCCGCTGCCCGCTTCACCGAGCTCAACACTGCCGTCGACAGGATCAAGGAGCAGCCCAACGCCGCGGTCTACCTCGACGGCACACACAGCGGCTGGCTCGGCGTCGGCGACCTGTCGGACCGGCTGATCAAGGCCGGCGTCGAACGGGCCGACGGCTTCTTCGTCAACGTGTCGAACTACCAGGAGCAGCGGAAGCTGGAGAAGTACGGCACCTGGACCTCGCAGTGCCTCTACCTGGCCGAACAGCGCGACTGGTGGAACGTCGCCTGGTGCGGAAGCCAGTACTTCCCCGCGAACCCGGCAGATTTCGACACCTGGGTGCTCACCGACCAGCAGTACGTCCAGCAGTACGCCGACGCCGGCCTCGCGATGCCGCCGCCGTCGGAGATGAGGCACTTCGTCGTCGACACCAGCCGAAACGGCCTCGGGCCGTGGACGCCACCGGCAGACCACCCGCCCGGCGACCCACAGGACTGGTGCAACCCGCCCGACCGCGGCCTTGGGCTGCGCCCGACGACGGCGACGTCCAGCCCGCTGATCGACGCCTACCTCTGGGTCAAGATCCCGGGCGAGTCGGATGGCGAGTGCACGCGCTGGGCGCCTGGCGGCGGCATCGATCCGGTCCGCGGCCACGCCGATCCACCGGCCGGCGTGTGGTTCCCCGAGCAGGCACTCGAACTGGCCCGACTGGCCCAGCCGCCGTTGGATTGACGGCGCCGGCCTCGGCCGGCTCAGTCCCGCGCCTCGACGGCGGTTAGGGCCCGACGACCTCGAGGGCGGCGCGGACGTTCGCGCACGGCCAGGGCGGCCACCACGGTCGTCACGGGCACGGCGGCCACGATGCCGAGACCGCCGACCAGCGCCCGGACCACCTCCTGCGCCACGAGCTCGTTCGTGACCGTGTCGAGCACGCCCTGACCCGACACCGCGAAGAGCAGCAGGAGCGGCAAGGACGCGCCCGCGTAGGCGAGCACCAGCGTGTTCACGGCGGCCGAGACGTGCTCGCGGCCGATCCGGAGCCCTGCTCGGAACAACGACCGGCGCGACGCGTCCGGGTCGGCCGCGGCCAGTTCCCACACCGCCGCCGTCTGGGTGACCGTCACGTCGTCGAGCACCCCGAGCGCCCCGATGACGATGCCCGCGAGCAGCAGTCCGCGAATGTCGAGGCTTTCCGCCACGGCTCCCAGGTACGGTGACGACTCGTCGACCAGACCGGTGAACTGGCCCACCTGGGTGAAGGCCAGGCCCAGGACACCGGTGAGAGCCAGGCTGATCAGTGTGCCGAGCAGGGCCACCGACGTGCGGAGCGAGAAGCCGTGGGCGAGGTAGAGCGTGCCGGTCATGATCGCCGCCGCTCCGACCACGGCAACAGCCAGCGGTGGTCCTCCGTCAAGCAGCGCCGGCAGCACGAACGTGACGAGCACGGCGATGGAGATCCCGAGGCCGGCCAATGCCGCGAGTCCTCGCCAGCGCGAGAGGGCGAACACGGCCAGCCCGAACGTGACCGCGAGCACGAGCAGAGGCACATCGCGTTGGAAATCGACCAGCTCGTACCGGCTCTCGAGTGGCACGTCCGCGACCGCGCCGAGTACGACCTTGTCACCGGCTTCGAAGTCCGGTGCGCCCGACCCGAAGGGCACCGGGACGGTCACCAGCAAGCCCTGGTCCGCGCCCGAGTCGACGCGTACCTCAGCCTCCCGGCACTCGTCGCCTGTGGCTTCGGCCTGCTGAGCGCACTCGCGGATCTCGAGGATCGTCGCATTGGACCGCTGCGCGCCCTCGGCCTGCGGCAGATCACCTCGCGGCCACAGCAACACGAGGCCAGCGACGGTAGCGAGGATCAGCGGCACCAATACTGCGACCACGGCCCGGCGCACCGCCGGGACGGACGGCAGGCCGGCCTCGCCGGTGTGCCGGTGACCGTCGGTCATCGTCAGTCGAGATCGGTCGGGACGACGGGAGCGGCCGCCTCACCGATACCGACCTCGGCTGCGTCGGCCGCTACTGCCGACCCGTGGCCGTCGACACCGGTCAGCAGCTCGAATGCGGTCGGCTCGTCGAGGGCCCGCGAAAGGAGCGGACCTGCCGTCACCGTGACCTCGTAGGTCGACAGGGCTCGTCGGTAGGAGCCGACGCCGTCCCACTCGCTGGTGAGGATCCACAGCGTCGGGTCGTCCGTCGCGCGACCGACATGGCCACCGCACCACCCAGGGCGCTCCGCCAGCGCCGCCAGCGCCGCGCGGGCCTGCTCGAGAAACGACGAGGCTTCGCCCGGATCGACGCGATATCGGGTGACGGCCAGCATTGCGCTCCTTGCCGGTGCGGGACGATGGTGGCGTTCCACCGTACGACCAGCCACTGCCCGAGGAGCACCGTGTCCAGCAACCGGCCCCGTCCCCGCCGCACGGCCAACCGCCGCCCCGCCGCGCCGGGGGCCCGGTCGCGGGCACCTCGGCCGGGCGGAAGCCGACGACCGGCCGCCGCACCGCCGACGGCGCCCCAAGGGTTCCGCGGCGCGCTCGAACGGGCCAGCCGGCCGGTCTTGATCAGACTGACCAGGGCACCGAAGTGGCTGGTCGCGACCGTTCCGGCCGTCATGCTGCTCGGAGGGCTGCTCGCGCCGTCGCCATGGGGTCCACTGCTGCTCGGCCTGGTTGCGCTGTTCCTCGCGTGGCTGCTGACCCTGGCCTGGCCGCGCCTGGGACCAGGGGCGCGGGCGGTGCGGTTCGCCGTACTCGTCCTTCTCGTCGCAGTCGTCGTCGGGAGGGCCGCCGGCGTCCTCTGACGCCGCCCTCCAAATGATCACGTTAAGTGGGCGTCTTAGGCCGTTACCAGGCGCCGAGACCTGGTAACGGACCCACAGGCCCACTTAACGTGATCATTTGGACGACGCAGGCGGAACGAGGACGGCGAGCGTGAACCGTGCCGGCTCGGTGCCTTCGGGTGCGTAGCCATGGGGTCGATCACCGGGCAGCACCGCGGTGGATCCGGCAGTCACCCGGTGGTCGTCACCGTCGACGGTGACGACGACGGTGCCGGACTCCACGTGGACCATCTCGCGCACGCCGGACCCGTGCGCAGCGGACTCGCGGACCTCCCCCGGACGCATCTCCCACCGCCACAACTCCACGGCGTACGGCGGTTCCGTGCTCGCCAGCAGCGTCCCGCGGCCGCCCGACGCACCCTTCCAGAGCGACAGATGCCGCTCGGGCGGGACGACCCGAACGAGCGGAGTCTCACCGATCTCCACGAGACTCGTGATCGGGAGGCCGAACGAGTCGGCGACCCGCACGAGCGTGCCGAGGTTGGGGTTGCCACGTCCCTGCTCGAGCGCCACGAGTACGCCCTTGCTCACCCCCGCACGTGCGGCCAGCGCGTCGAGGCTCCAGCCGCGCTCGGTGCGGTTGGCTCGCACATTGAGCGCCACGGCGCGCGAGATGTCACCGGGTTCGGCCATGGCGGGCATCGTCTCACGCTGGGGCTGGTATTGTTCAATGACCGTCTAGACCATTAAACTGACCGTCCGTGACTGTCCTGCTCGCGCTCGGAGCCGCCATCTTCTACGGCACCGGCGACTTTCTCGGCGGCTCGGCCTCGCGACGCGCGGCGCCGCTCGCGGTGCTGCTCGTCAGCACGCCGATCGGTCTCGTCGCACTGCTCGCGGTGGCGTTCGCCGTGCCCGGAACGCCGACCTGGATGGCGCTGGCCTGGGGCACGCTCGCCGGCCTGGCCGGTGGGATCGGCCTGCCGCTGCTCTACGCCGCGCTGGCCGCCGGCCCGATGAGTGTCGTCGCACCGGTGTCGGCGCTGACCTCCGCCGTCATTCCGATCGGCTATGCGCTCGCCATCGGAGAGCGGCTCGGCGCGGCGGTCTACGTCGGGATCGTCCTCTGCCTCGCCGCCATCGCCATGGTGAGCCTGGAGAAGAGCGACGAGCGCGGGCGGATACGTGCCGGCCGAGGCGCTCTGCTCGCCTTCGCCGCCGGCGTCGGCTTCGGCCTGTTCTTCGTGCTGGTCCGGCACGCCGACCCGGCAAGTGGCATGTGGCCGCTCGTCGGCTCGCGCGCAGCCGCCGTCGTGGTCGCCGCCGTCGCCGTCCTGGTGCTGGGCATCCGGCTCTCCCGCGACCGGGGAGTCCTCTGGCTCGCCATCCCGGCCGGCCTGTTCGACGCGCTGGGCAACCTGGCCTACCTGTTGGCCAGCCGCGCGGGCATGCTCAGCCTTGCTGCGGTCATCACGTCGCTCTACCCCGCCGTGACGGTCCTGCTCGCGCGGCTGGTCTACAGCGAGCGACTGCGCCGGATCCAGGGCCTCGGCCTGCTGGTCGCAGGCGTCGGGATCGCCCTGCTCGCGGCGTGAGCCACGCAGCAGACGCGCTCGACCGTGCCACGGCATCGACTCGCAGCCGTACGAAGCCTCTTTGACACCCGGCGCAGGGCTTGATGAGAATGGCTCTCATGACATTTAGTCGCCGGTCCGCCGGCCCTACCGCCATTGCCGTCGCCGCCGGGCTGGCACTCGCCGCCGGGCTGGCCCTGGCCGGGTGTGGCTCCGATGACCCAGAGGCGGCATCCGGCGACACTCCCACCGTCCTCGCGTCCTTCTACCCGCTTGCCTTCGTGGCTGAGCGCATCGCGGGCCCGGACGCTACCGTCGAGAACCTGACACAGCCCGGCGTCGAACCCCACGACATGGAGCTGACCGGTCAGCAAGTCGGCAGCATCGCCGATGCCGGCCTTGTCCTCTATCTGCACGGCTTCCAGCCGGCCGTCGACGAAGCCGTCGAGCAGAACGCCGCCGATCGGGCCCTCGACGTTGCCGAGACGGTCGAGCTCCTACCGACGACCGAGGAGGAGGAAGAACACGGCGAAGAGAGCCACGAGGACGGGCACGGAGACCTCGCCGGCGATCCCCACGTCTGGCTCGACCCGACCAACATGGTCGCGATCGCGGAGGCCGTCGCCGACCGGCTCGCCGAGCTGGCTCCGGAATCGGCCGCGGCGTTCCAGGAGCGCGCCGACGATCTGGTGGGCGAGCTCGACGCCCTCGATCAGGATTATGAGACGGCTCTCGCCTCGTGCGAGCGCCACACCATCGTGACCAGCCACGTGGCGTTCGGTTACCTCGCCGACCGTTACGGCTTGGAGCAGGTCGGGATCTCCGGCATCTCGCCGGACGCGGAACCCTCGCCGGCGCGGGTGGCCGAGGTGCGCCAGGTCGTCGAGGACGAGGGTGTCACGACGATCTTCTACGAGACCCTGGTCAGCCCCGAGGTCGCGGAGACCATCGCCGACGATCTCGGAATCGCCACGGCGGTTCTCGACCCGATCGAGGGTCTCGCCGACCAGACTGAGGGCCAGGACTACCTCACCCTGATGCACGCGAACCTCGACGCCCTGCGGAAGGCGAACGGCTGCTCATGACTCCCACGGTCGTCGACGTGCGCGACGCGACGGTCGCGCTGGGCGACCTGCCGGTGCTGCACGGGGTCGACCTGCGGGTACGGCCAGGCGAGGTGGTGACGCTGCTCGGCGCCAACGGGTCCGGCAAGTCGACGCTCGTCCGTGCCGCGGTCGGGCTGTTGCCGGTGGTGGCGGGCGAGATCCGGCTGTTCGACACCCCAATGGCCGAGTTCAAGGACTGGCGCCGGATCGGGTATGTCCCGCAGCGCACCACTGCGGCCAGCGGAGTCCCGGCAACCGTGAACGAGGTCGTGGCGTCCGGCCGGCTCGCTCACCGCCGTCCCTTTCGCCGAACGACCCGCAGAGACGAGGAGGCCGTCGACCAGGCCATCGACCTGGTCGGTCTCGCCGACCTGGCGGAGGAAAGCGTCACGAATCTCTCCGGCGGCCAGCAGCAACGCGTGCTCATCGCCCGAGCGGCCGCGAGCGACCCGGATCTGCTTGTGCTGGACGAGCCCAACGCCGGCGTCGACCGGCGCAGCCAAGAGGCGTTCGCCCGGGCGTTGCGCACGTTCGTCGCGTCCGGCCGGGCCGTGCTCCTCGTGCTGCACGACATGGGTCCGCTGGCACCACTGGTCGACCGTGGCGTCGTCCTGGATGCTGGGCGAGTGGTCCACGACGGTCCGATGCCCCTACCGCCCGCCGTCGCCGAGATGCCGCGCCAGCACGGCCACGGCGACGACACCGACGTCGGGCTGTTCGGATGACGATCCTTTCACTCGACTTCATGCAGCGGGCGCTGCTGGCGGCGTTGTTCACCGGGCTCGCAGCACCCGCGGTCGGCACGTACCTCGTCCAGAGACGGCTGGCGCTCATGGGCGACGGCCTCGGCCACGTCGCTCTCACCGGTGTTGCGCTCGGCCTGCTGACCGGCTGGGCCCCGGTCTGGACCGCGGTGATCGTGGCCACCCTCGGCGCCACGGCCATCGAGCTCGTCAGGGAACGGGGCCGAGCCTCGGCCGACGTCGCGCTCGCGATGCTGTTCTACGGCGGCATCGCCGGCGGTGTGCTGCTCACCGGACTGGCGGGCAGCACTGCAGCGACCCTCAACACCTACCTGTTCGGATCGATCACGACGGTGTCGACGACCGACCTGTGGGTAATAGTCGTCCTCGCCGCGATCCTGTTGGTGCTCGCGGTGGGTCTTGCACCACAGTTGTTCGCCGTGTGCCAGGACGAAGAGTTCGCCCGGGCGGTAGGCCTACCGGTGCGGGCGTACAACCTGCTCATCGCCGTCATGGCCGCGGTGACCGTGACCGTCGCGATGCGCACCGTGGGGCTGCTGCTGATCAGCGCGCTCATGGTGGTACCGGTGGCGACGGCTCAGCAGCTCACCAGGGGCTTCCGGGGGACCTTTGTCCTCGCCCTCGCACTCGGCGTGATCCCGTCGATCGCCGGAGTCGTCTTCTCGTACTACGTTGACGTGGCTCCTGGTGCGAGCATCGTCGTGATCGCGCTCCTCGGGTTCGTCCTCGCCTGGCCGCTCGGTTCGCTGGTGCGCCGTCGGCGCGCCGCAGTGCGATCCGCCGAGAGCGACGCGCGGCTGGCAGGTGCTCACGTTGCGGCGGAACAGCACGCCCATCAGCACGACGAGCGTTGCGGCCATCCGGGGGTGCCGCACGAAGACCACACCGACTACCTGCACGGCGGTCACCTGCACGCCCAGCACGGTCAGCATTACGACGAGCACTGACATGCGAACGGCTGTCAGGTCTCGGAATGCCCGTTTCCAGCAATGGCAGGCGCTGCTCGCCAACCGGACCAAGCGCCACCGGGCCGGTGAGTTCATCGTCCAGGGCGTCCGGCCGATCACGTTGGCCGTGGAAAACGGCTGGACGGTCCGCGCACTCCTCCACGCAGCGACAGGCATCCGCTCACGGTGGGCGGCGCAGATCCTCGACCGCGTCGACGCTGAGCACGTGGCGATCCCGGCCGACCTCCTCGGTGAGCTGGGCGAGAAGGCCGACGAACCGCCCGAGCTCGTCGCCGTGGTCGAGATGCGACCGGACCGGCTGGATCGGATCGCGGCCTCGTCCCGGCTGCTCGCCGTGGTGTTCGACCGGCCGACCAGTCCGGGCAATGTCGGCACTCTCGTGCGGTCGGTCGACGCGTTCGGCGCCGACGGCCTCGTCGTCACCGGCCATGCCGCGGACGTCTACGACCCCAAGGCCGTGCGCGCGAGCACGGGGTCCCTGTTCGCAGTGCCGGTCGTCAGGGCCGACTCGCCGACGGACGTGATCGCATGGGCCCACGATGGCGGCGCAAGGATCGTCGGGACCGACGAGTCCGGCGCCGTCGACATCGACGGACACGACTTCACCGGTCCCACGCTGCTCGTGGTCGGTAGCGAGACGACGGGAATGAGCGTGGCGTGGCGAGAGGCGTGCGATGCCATCGTGCGGATCCCGATCGGAGGCTCGGCCAGCTCACTCAACGCCGCCAGCGCTGCCACCGTCGTCCTCTACGAGGCCGGCCGCCAGCGACGCGCTGCCCCACGCTGACGGCGGCGTGTTGCGCTGAAGCGCTGCTCGTCGCTCGGCCCCGGCCGTTCAGCCGAACGGCAGCCGGACGCGAGGATGCCAGCTCTCACCGTCGTACACGTACAGCCAGGCCTCCTCGACCCGGGTCCGGACGGGCAGCCGCGGCGCGACGTCGCGTTCGACGGTGGCAAACACCGCCTCCTCCACGTCGTGGGCGACCGTGAGATGCGGGATGTCGTCGACGTAGGCGCCCCCGTAGGGCGGCGCCTCGGGCCAGCGCTCGGCGACCGCGGAGGTGAGCCGTCGGAAGGTGTCGGAAGGCTCCGGCTCGAGGTAGAGCACGTTCGGAAAGCGGGCCAGGCGTGCGAAACCGACGTCGAGCGCCCGAGTGGCGGCGCAGAGCTCGCCGAGCTGCCTCAGCACCTCCCCGTCCAGCCTGCTCTCGTGCAGAAACGGGTACAGGACGGTGACGTGCGCCGGGACACCGTGCGCTGCCGAGAGGTCGAAGCGCCGACGCCAGGCCGACACGAGGGACTCGACCGCAGTGACCGGCACGATGACGGCGGACTGGCCCCGCTCGTACGGCATGCCGTCACAGTGCCGTCGACGACGGGTCGGCGCCGCCGTAACGCCGGTCCCGACGAGCGAACGTCTCGACGGCCTGCCAGAGATGACGACGATCGAAGTCGGGCCAGAGCGTGTCGAGGAAGACCAACTCGGCGTAAGCCGCCTGCCAGGGCAGGAAGTTCGAGGTGCGCTGCTCGCCCGACGACCGTACGAACAGGTCGACGTTTGGCAGGTCGGGGTTGTAGAGGTAGCGGCCCAGGGCCTTCTCGTCCACCTTGCCCGGACGCAACTTCCCGGCCGCGACATCGGCGGCGAGCGCAGCAGCGGCGTCGGCGATCTCGGCCCGGCCACCATAGTTGACACAGAACTGCAGAGTGATCACGTCGTTGTCGCGGGTGCGGCGCTCGGCGTCCTCGAGCTCGGAGATGACGCTCTTCCAAAGCCGCGGGCGCCGGCCGGCCCACCGTACGCGCACGCCGAGCGCGTCCAACTCGTCGCGACGGCGGTGGATGACGTCGCGGTTGAAGCCCATGAGGAAGCGGACCTCGTCCGGCGACCGCTTCCAGTTCTCGGTGGAGAAGGCGAACGCCGACAGGCAGCCGATCCCGAGCTCGACGGCGCCGTGGACGACGTCGAGCAGCGATGCCTCACCGGCCTCGTGGCCCTTCGTGCGTGGCAGTCCCCGCTGCTGGGCCCAGCGCCCGTTGCCGTCCATGACGACCGCGACGTGCCGGGGGACGAGCTCGCGTGGGATGCGCGGCGGCCGGGCTCCCGAGGGATGTGGCCTGGGGGCTGCGTAACTCCCTCTCACACACGCTCCACCAGGGGGAGTGAGCGTAGTCCACGCTCGAGGTGCCATTGCAGGAAGGCGGCGACGATACCGCTCGCTTCCCGGCGGGTGCGTTGGTCGCTCGCGTCGGCGACCGTCCAGTCGCCGGTGAGGAGGGCTGCGAGCAGATCGACGGTCGTCGAGGCCGGTGCCACGGTGCCCGACGGGCGGCAATCCGCGCACACCATGCCGCCGGTCGGCACCGAGAAGAAGCGGTGCGGGCCGGGAGCCGCGCAGCGGGCGCAGTCGGCGAAGCTGGGAGCGAACCCTGCCACGGACAATCCGCGTAGGAGATACGCGTCGAGCACGAGCCCGGGGTCGTGCGTGCCTTCGGCGATCGAGCGCAGCGCGCCCACCAGCAGGAGGTAGTGCTGCAACGCGGGCTCGCGCTCCTCGGCAGCCAGCCGTTCCGCGGTCTCGAGGATCGCCGTGCCGGCGGTGTACCGCGCGTAGTCGCTGGTGATGCTCATGCCGTAGGGCGCGATGGTCTCTGCCTGGGTCACGATGTCGAGCGAGCGGCCGGTGGCGAGCTGCAGGTCGACGTGCATGAACGGCTCCAGCCGCGCGCCGAACCGGCTGGTCGTGCGCCGCACGCCCTTCGCGACGGCGCGCACCCGGCCGTTGCTCCGGGTCAGGAGCGTGACTATCCGGTCGGCCTCGCCGAGCTTCTGGGTGCGCAGCACGACACCCTCGTCCCGGTAGAGGCTCACCGTGTCATTCTCGCTCCTGCGATGAACGCGTGGCACTCGGCCGCGCCGCTCGCCAGCAGGCAGAGCTTCGTCCAGACCCGACCGGAACACTCATCAGGCGAGCTCGGTCAGGTCGTCGTCAGGACCGGGACCACGCAGAAGGACGACGAACGGCGTCCGCGTAGCCGCCCAGTGCGCGCACGTGTCCTCGAACACGCTTCTCGCAGCATTCCAGGCGTCCGGCTCGGTGCGGGCGAGCATGCCCCAGCCGTCGTACAGGAGCACGAACCCCTTCTCCGACGTCGCCCACGACAGGTCGGCAAGACAGTCCGCGGCCGCGTCCAAGTTGCGTCCGAACCGGGCCGGGAACACGCAGGCGGTCGCGAGCGCATCGAGGAACTGAGCCCTCGTCGTGACGGCGCGTCCGTCGAGGAGGAACGGTCGCCAACGGGCGTGCTCCGCGGAGTGGGCAATCTCGGCGGCAGGCGTGTGTGAGCGCCACACGTAGACGCCGGGCCGACGTCGGCCAGCGAGAATCCCTGCGAGTCCGCTCACGCCAATCGCACACTCACGCCGAGCCATCCTTCCGTTTGCACCACGTCATTGTGCCGCTGGATCCGTGCCGGAGCGACCACCAACCGACGCGTGACCTTGACTGGGCAATGCTGCCGGCGTCCACTGGGGGCATGGCGAGACGGCGGCGTCGAGGACATCGGGTCCCATGGGGACCCGGCCGACCGTGGCCCGACCGCGAGGACCTGCCGAGCGAACTGCTCGACGAGCCCGACGATTTCGACCGGCCGGACGACGATCCGGGCTGGCACCCGCCACGGGCCGGCGGAGCTGGCGTACGCGAGCCCCGACGGCCGAAACCGACGCTTCCCGGCGTGGCAGCCGCCGCCGACGATCCCGAGCCGGACGCCTTCCTCGACTTCTCAACGGCCCGCTGACGGGTGGGTCCGGGGTTGGGCGAGTAGGCCGCGGCTAGCCGAGCGGGACGACCAGGTCCTCCTCGGCGATCAGCACCCGGCCCCCGAATGCCGCCTGGGCCTCGGACCGCGACACGGCGCGATCGAGTCCGGGCCAGAAATGAGTCAGCATCAGCCGCTCGGCGCCGGCCCGGCTCGCCCACTCCCCCGCTTGGCCGGCCGTGAGGTGGAAGCGCGGTGTCGGCGGATCACGGAGGACGCCGACGCCTTCGGCCTGGCCGGTTGCCTCGACGACGAAGAGGTCCGCTTCGGAGCCCAGCCCGGCCAGGGCGGCGTCGGGTCCGGTGTCGCCGGTGTACGCCACCGTGAGGCCGGAGGCCGTCAGGCGGACGCCGGCGTTCGGCACGTAGTGCGGGAGCAGCTTGCTCTCGAGCCGGAACGGGCCAACGTCATACTGTCCTGGCAGCGGGCGGACGTCGAAGACGTCGGTGAGGGCGCCGTCCGGTTCGAGCGGACCGAGCCGGGTCATGACCCCTGGCGTGCAGTAGAGCGGCACCCGCGGCCGCCGATCCGCCGCGAAGTATCGCACCCGGTAGAGGCCGTGCAGGTCTACACAGTGGTCGGGGTGCTCGTGAGTGACAACGACCGCGTCGACGTCGCCATCCGGGCAGTGTGCGAGGAGCCGCGGCAGCGTCGCGTAACCGAGGTCGAGGACCAGCCGGAAACCGTCGTGCTCCAGCAGGAATCCGCTCGCAGCGCGGCCCGCCTCCGGCCAGGCGCCGCAGCTGCCGAGAACGGTCAGGCGGCTCGCGTCAGCCACCCGCCGACCGGTTCACGGCGCTGACCACGGCCCGTAGCGACGCGGTCAGGATGTTCGGGTCGATGCCCACACCCCAGTACACCTCGCCGCCGATCGCGCACTCGACATACGCGGCGGCGGTCGCGTCGGTGCCCGACGACAGCGCGTGCTCGGCGTAGTCGAGGACACGCACGTCGTACCCCACGCTGGCCAATGCACTCACGAACGCGTCGATCGGCCCGTTGCCGACGCCGGTCAGGACGCGGTGCTCACCGTCGACGTAGACACCGACCTCGAGTGCGTCACGCTCGCCGGCCGCCGCCGACGTGTGGACCGAGTTCAGCGCCAGCGGCGAGCTTCGGTCGAGGTACTCGGCGCGGAACAGCTCACCCATCCGGTTCGGCTCGATCTCGCCGCCTTCGCCGTCGGTCACGGCCTGGATCACGCCCGAGAACTCGATCTGCAGGCGACGTGGCAGGTCGAGCTGGTGCTCCGCCTTCATCACGTACGCGACGCCGCCCTTGCCCGACTGCGAGTTGACCCGAATCACGGCCTCGTAGCTCCGCCCGATGTCCTTCGGGTCGATCGGCAGGTACGGGACCTCCCACCGCACGTCCTCGATCGCCGTACCTGCCTCCTTCGCTTCCCGCTCGAGGGCGTCGAAGCCCTTCTTGATCGCGTCCTGGTGGCTGCCGGAGAACGCCGTGAACACCAGGTCCCCGCCGTAGGGGTGCCGCTCACCGACCGGCAGTTGGTTGCAGTACTCGACCGCACGGCGGATCTCGTCGATGCCGGAGAAGTCGATGTGCGGGTCGATGCCCTGGCTGAACAGGTTCATGCCCAGCGTGACGAGGCACACGTTGCCGGTGCGCTCGCCGTTGCCGAACAGGCAGCCCTCGACCCGGTCCGCCCCCGCAAGCAGTCCGAGTTCAGCGGCCGCCACGGCCGTACCGCGGTCGTTGTGCGGATGCAGCGACAGGACGAGCGACCGACGGCGAGACAGGTTGCGGTGCATCCATTCGATCGAGTCGGCGTAGACGTTCGGCGTCGCCATCTCGACAGTCGCCGGCAGGTTGACGATCATCCTGCGGTCCGGTGACGGGTCGAGCACATCGACGACCTTGTCGCAGATCTCCGCGGCGTACTCCAGCTCGGTGCCGGTGTAGGACTCCGGCGAGTACTCCCAGTAGATCTCGGTGTCGGGAGTGGTGGCGTGGGCGTACTTCTGCGCGAGCCGAGCCGCCGTGGTGGCGATGTCGGTGATGCCGTCCCGGTCGAGGCCGAAGACGACGCGACGCTGCAGGATCGAGGTCGAGTTGTAGAGATGGACGATCGCGCGGCGGGCTCCGCGCAGGCACTCGAATGTGCGCTCGATCAGGTGGTCGCGACACTGGACCAGCACCTGGATGACGACGTCGTCGGGGATCTGGTCGCCCTCGATGAGCTGACGGACGAAGTCGAAGTCGGTCTGGCTCGCTGACGGGAAGCCGACCTCGATCTCCTTGTAGCCCATGCTCACCAGCAGGTCGAACATGCGCTTCTTGCGCTCCGGGCTCATCGGGTCGATCAGCGCCTGGTTGCCGTCGCGCAGGTCGACGGCGCACCACTGTGGGGCGGACTCGATCCGGCGAGAGGGCCAGGCACGGTCGGGCAACTCGACCGCGAACTGCTCGTGGAAGGGGCGGTATCGGCGCAGTGGCATCCCGGACGGCCTCTGCACCGGCGGCCATGGACGTACTGCGGTCACGATCTCGGACATCGTTGGTGGCTCCTCGGCACTCGCCTGGCGCGACCGGCAGCGCGCATCCCCGCGGCGAGGGAGCCGGTCTAGCTGGCCCCGCCGCGGCGGGTAAGAAGGAGGCCGAAGCGCCGCACGAGTCGAGAGCCTAGGCGATCACGCGCCGCGCCGCCTGCCGGCTCTCACCATGCGAGATGATCAACTGGTGGATCGCAGCCTCGCGACCGGCTTCAGAAGCCCAACCTGCGCAGTTGCTTCGGATCGCGCTGCCAGTCCTTGGCGACCTTGACATGCAGATCCAGGAACACCTGGGTACCGAGCAGCCGCTCGATCTGCCCGCGGGCCCGGGTCCCGACGTTGCGCAGCCGAGAGCCGCCGCGACCGATCACGATGGCCTTCTGGCTCTCGCGTTCGACATAGACGTTCACATGGATGTCCAGCAGAGGCCGGTCGGCGGGCCGATCCTCGCGTGGAAGCATCTCGTCGACGACGACGGCGATCGAGTGCGGGAGCTCGTTCTGGACGCCCTCGAGCGCCGCCTCCCGGACCAGCTCGGCGATCAGCGTCTCCTCGGGCTCGTCGGTCAGGTCGCCGGCCGGATAGAGCGGCGGGCCCTCGGGCATCTGCGCGAGCAACAGGTCCGCCAGCACGTCGAGCTGCGCACCGGTGGTCGCGGATACCGGCACGACCTCGGCCCAGTCGATGCCGAGCTCCGTGCCCAACATGCTCGCCTCGGTGAGCTGGACGGCCATTTGATCCGGTGACGCGAGGTCGGACTTCGTCACCACGGCGATCTTCGGGGTACGACGGACCTTGGCGATCTCGGTCGCGATGAACCGGTCACCGGGACCGACCTTCTGGTCGGCAGGGAGGCAGAAGCCGATCACGTCGACCTCGGCCCATGTCGTTCGGACGACGTCGTTGAGTCGCTCACCCAGGAGGGTACGCGGACGGTGCAGGCCGGGCGTGTCGACGAGCACGAGCTGGCCGTCGTCGCGGTGGACGATCCCGCGGATCGCGTGACGGGTCGTCTGAGGCTTACTCGAGGTGATCGCGACCTTCTCACCGACGAGTGCGTTGGTCAGTGTGGACTTTCCCGAGTTGGGCCGGCCGACGAAGCACGCGAACCCGGATCGGTAGGGACGGTCGGTTGGCGTCGTCACGGTGACGAGTGTCCCATCCTGCCACCGTGGCACTCGCCGTGGTGGATGGCGCGACGCTGGCGGCACTTGTCGAGGGTGCCGACGCGACCGCCGCCCGGCACGCGGCCCAGGCCGCTCTCCGCACCGTCATGGAGCCATGAGCGGAGCGACTGCTGACCCGCGTACAACGTGTCGGCCACTCGACCTGTTACAGGGCGGTTCATCTGCCACGCCGGGCCCACCAGTCCAGACACTCCGTGAGACAGACCACCGTGCGTGGACCCGGTCAGGACCCTCGGTGGTCTCGGGCGCTGCTGATGAGCTCGCTCCCTCCCGGGCCTGCTCTCGCTCGAGGTACAGCGCAGCATCGCTGGATGGCTCCTCCGGAGATGCTTGGGTACGGCGTGCAGGCACCCGTTGACGAGAGGAGCAGGGTGTGTCCGATCTGAAAGAGGAGCTGCATCGCAAGCTGCAGGCCGGCAGGGCCGGGCTGCTGTCCAAGCTTGAGGGCTTGAGCGAATACGACCTGCGCCGACCCATGACACCGACCGGCACCAACCTGCTCGGCCTCGTCAAGCACCTGGCCGGCGTGGAGTACGGGTACCTCGGCGCTTCGTTCAAGCGGCCGTCGCCGGAGACCCTGTCGTGGATCGAGGACGGCTCGATCTGGGAGAGCGCCGACATGTGGGCGACGCCCGGTGAGTCCAGTGAATACCTGATCGGACTCTACGAGCGCGCCTGCGCGCACGGCGACCAGACCATCGCGGATCTCGACCTGCAGGCCCCCGGCTGGGTGGCCCACTGGTCGGAGGGCAGGCGCGACACGACCTTGGGTGTCCTGCTCATTCGGATGGTCGCCGAGACTGCTCAGCACGCCGGCCATGCAGATATCGTCCGCGAGCTCATCGACGGGCGCGCGGGTCCTGATCATGACGCGATCGGCGACCAGGCCTGGTGGCGGGAGTACGTCGCCGCGATCCAGGCCGCGGCGGACTCATTCGCGACAGGCGCTCACGCCGGCAAGTCAACCAGCTAGCCGCGGACGCGCATCACCACTGGACCCGAAAGCCCTCACTCGACCTCGGCGGTCCCGTACTCGGGGCGCCCGGCGTTCCGGTAGACCTGGATCGTCACACCCTTCGGCGTGGTCCGCGACTCGACCAGCTCGAGCGCCGTGTCCAGGCCCTTGGCCGCGAACAGCCGCGTGCCGTCGCCCACGATGACGGGGAAGACGACCAGGTTGAGCTCGTCGACCAGGTCGTTGTCCAGCAGCCAGCGCACCAGCGTGCCGCTGCCGTGCACTTGCAGGTCCCGCCCCGGCTGCGCCTTCAGCTCGCGCACCGCCGCGGCGACCTCGCCGGAGAGCACGGTCGTGTTCGCCCACTGCGGGTCCTTGAGCGTCGTGGACGCCACGTACTTGGGCAGCGTGTTGAGCCCGACCGCGACCGGGTTGTCGCCCGGATCGGCCATCTTCCCCCACGAGCCAGCGAAGATCTCGTACGTCCGCCGGCCGAGAAGGAACGCATCGACCCGCCGGAACGTCTCGTCCATGAACTGCCCGGTCTCGTCGTCGAAGTGCGGCACCAGCCAGCCGCCGCGCTCGAACCCGCCGGTGCGGTCCTCTTCCGGCCCGCCTGGCCCCTGCATCACTCCGTCGACCGATACGAACGTGGTCACTGTCAGCTTCATGGTCGCCATCCTTCCGTGCGTACGGTGTCTGTGGGTCAGACCGGCCGGGCGCGCGGAACTGATCGGTCACAGGTCGCGGATGCGTGTCAGGTACTGATCGTAGGCTGACGGCTGTCGCTGGTGCGCTGGCCTTGGCACAGACTCATCTATCCGGCCGAGCGCTGATCGTCCTGCTTGAGGGTATGTGCGACCAGCGCATTTGCGTGTCCATGGCCGAGCCCGTACTCGGTCTTGAGCCACGCCACGAGTTCCATATGTTTAGTCAGGCTCGAAGATCGAATCAAGGCTTGCCACTCAGTGATTGGCCGGCCGTACTTGGCCTCGATTGAAGGAAAGTACGAAGCGGGGCCCTTTACGCCTTCAGCCATGCCCATCTCCCGATTGCGTCGTAGGCAGCGTGACCGTCAGCCGATCATGGTCCTGAACACGGTACCGCTCGGGTCGGCCATGATCACCGGCGTGCCCTCGCCGCCGACGTCGCGAACTGCCGCCAGGCCGGCCGGATCCTGCTCGCCCGACGCGAGCCCACCGGGACTCGACGCCGTCACGACCGCTCCAGCTTCGAGACCAGCAGCGCCGCTGGACACCGCCATCGCCACGGCAACCTCGAGCGCCGACAGCCGAAGCGACGGGAGCGTCACCGTGGCCGCCGAGTAGGTGCGTCCGTCCGAGTCGCGGACCGCTGCCCCCTCGGCGGCGCCCGTGCGGGCCCGTGCGGCGCGTGCCAGCGTGATGATCTTTGCGTCTTCCGGATCCAGCTCGGTCACCCGTTCTCCCGCCGTCGGTTGACCGTCTCGACACGTTCCGCCCTGCTCGCGACGATCGTGGCGACCTGGTTGCGCCGTCCGGCCGGACCCTCCGCCACCAGCCGGAGCCCGCCCACCTCGACCTCGGCGCCTGGTATGGGAACGCGGCCCAGTTGCTTGGCCATCAGGCCGCCCACGCTGTCGACGTCGTCGTCGGAGAGCTCGATGCCGAACAGCTCACCCAGGTCGTCGACGTGCAGCCGTGAGCTCACCCGAACGGAGCCGTCGTCGAGGCGCTGGACCGTCACGTCCTCCGTGTCGTACTCATCGGTGATCTCGCCCACGATCTCCTCGAGCACGTCCTCGATGGTGACGACCCCGGCAGTGCCGCCGTACTCGTCGACGACGATTGCGACGTGCGTTCGCTGCGCCTGCATCTCCCGGAGGAGGTCGTCGACCGGCTTGGAGTCGGGGACGTAGAACGCCGGCCGGAGCACCGACTCGACCCGCTCGACCGACTCGGCGTCGCGGTTGTCGTACAGCCGCCGCGCGATGTCCTTGAGGTAGGCGATGCCGACGACGTCGTCCAGCCCGCCCGAGCCGACGACGGGGATCCGGCTGAAGCCGCTCCGCAGCGCAAGCGACTGAAACTGGCGGAGCGTCTTGTTGCTCTCGATGAACACGACGTCGGTGCGCGGGACCATGACCTCTCGGACGATGGTGTCACCGAGCTCGAACACCGAGTGGATCATCTGCCGCTCGCCGGACTCGATCACGCGCCCGGCCTCGGCCAGGTCGACGAGCTCGCGCAGCTCGGCCTCGCTCGCGAACGGCCCCTCGCGGAAGCCCGTTCCCGGCGTGAGCGCGTTGCCGAGCAGGATGAGAAGCCGTGGCAACGGGCCGAGGACCCGGGTGATGGTCAGCAGGGGTCGCGCCGTGACCAGAGCCACCTGCTCTGCGTGCTGCCGCCCCAGCGTTCGCGGCGCGACGCCGATGACGACGAAGGACACGACGAGCATCGCGCCGGCCG
Organism: uncultured Actinomycetota bacterium; assembly: GCA_963801065.1. Lineage (GTDB taxonomy): Bacteria > Actinomycetota > Actinomycetes > Jiangellales > Jiangellaceae > CAWDDG01. The sequence continues at coordinate 140,191 of CAWDDG010000002.1, forward strand.
CCACGAGCACGGCCAGCCACTGCTCGTCGAATGCGTCGAGGCAGATCACCGTCACCAGCACGACCGCCGTGATCTCGGCCGCGAGTCGAAGTAGCAGAGCGGTGCTGAGGACGACCGCCGGATCGTCCACCAGCCGACGCACCCATTGCGCACCCCGGCGACCGCTCGCGACCAGACCGTCTGCCCGCGACCTCGAGAATGCCGTCAACGCGGCATCGGCCATCGCCAGCAGGCCCGCCACGATGACCAGGACAGCGGCGACGATGAGCATCGATATCGCGCCGGATGTCACCGGCGAGCCCTCCTCCCGGCCCGCCAGTCGTCGAGCAGCTGCTTCTGCAACCCGAACATCGCCCGCTCCTCGGCCGGCTCGGCGTGGTCGTAGCCGAGAAGATGGAGGATCCCGTGGGTCGTCAGCAGGTGGAGCTCGTCCTCCAGCGAGTGCCCGGCGGCGCGGGCCTGTTGCTTCGCGACGTCGGGGCAGAGCACGACGTCGCCGAGCAGCCCCGGCTCGGGCTCCTCGTCGTCGGGCGTCGGGCGCAGCTCATCCATCGGGAACGAAAGGACGTCGGTGGGTCCGGGTTCGTCCATCCACTGGACGTGGAGCTGCTCCATGGTCTGGGGATCGACCAGCAGGACGGCCAGGTCCGCCTGCGGGTGGATCCGCATCTGGTCGAGCACGAACCTGCACAGGTCGGAGAGGGCCTTCTCGTCGAGCTCGGTCGTGGTCTCGTTGTTGACCTCGATGGTCACGAGCGGCCCCCGGAGGCCCGGCGGCGCTCACCACGATGCGGGCCGCGGCCGCCAGCCGGAGGGCGTCCGGCGCTCTGCTCAGCGTCGTAACGCGAGTAAGCATCGACGATCTTGCCGACCAGCCGGTGCCGTACCACGTCGTGACTGGACAGCCAGCAGAAATGGACGTCGTCGAGGCCGTCCAGGATGCCTTCGACGATCTTGAGGCCGCTGTCTGTGCCGTTCGGCAGGTCGATCTGGGTGACGTCGCCAGTGACCACCATCTTGGAACCGAAGCCCAGCCGGGTCAGGAACATCTTCATCTGTTCCGGCGAGGTGTTCTGTGCCTCGTCGAGGATGACGAATGCGTCGTTGAGGGTGCGGCCACGCATGTAGGCGAGCGGCGCGACCTCGATCGTGCCTTCGGTCATGAGTCGCGGGATCGTGGCTGGGTCCATCATGTCGTGCAAGGCGTCGTACAGCGGACGCAGGTACGGGTCGATCTTCTCGGACAGCGTGCCCGGCAGGAAGCCGAGGCGCTCGCCCGCCTCGACCGCCGGACGGGTCAGCAGGATGCGGGTGACCTGCTTGGCCTGCAGCGCCTGGACCGCCTTGGCGACGGCGAGGTAGGTCTTGCCGGTACCAGCCGGGCCGATCGAGAACACGATCGTGTGCTTGTCGATGGCATCGACGTAGCGCTTCTGGTTCAGCGTCTTGGCCCGGATCGTGCGCCCGCGGTTGGACAGGATGTTGGCGGTCAGCACGTCGGCCGGACGTTCCGTGGTGCGCGCGCGGAGCATCGCGACGGTTCGTTCGACGGCCTCCGGTGTCAGGCCCTGGCCGGTGCGGACGACGGCGACCATCTCGTCCAGGGCGCGCTCGGCCTCCGCGATGACGCCGGGCTCGCCCGACATGGTGATCTCGTTGCCGCGGACGAGCATGTCGACCGTGGGGTAGGACTCCTCGACGACGCGGAGCAACTCGTCACCCGAGCCGAGCAGGCTCACCATCGGCACGCTCGATGGGACGACGATCCTGTGCTGGGCCCGCTGGGTGGCCCCTTGTGTCTCGGCCATGGTCGGCCTGGCGGCCTGTTCGCGCCTGCTTCCGGTCTCGGTTACGTGACGCGCCCATGCTACCGGCCGACTTCGCGGAGGTCCCTTTTGTTAACCCGGCGGCCAGTGCATGTCACGTCCGCCCAGCACGTGACCGTGCACGTGGAAGACCGACTGGCCGGCCTGGGCCCCGGTGTTGAAGACCAGCCGGTACGCGTCCAGCCCATCGGCCTCGGCGACGGCCCCCGCCTCTGCAACCATCTCGACCAGGGTGTCCGGGTCGGCTGACGCGAGCGCGGCGACATTCGGATGATGGTCGCGAGGAACGACCAGGACGTGGGTCGGCGCCTGCGGCGAGACGTCGCGGAAGGCCACCACTCGCTCAGACTCCCGCATGATCGTTGCCGGCACCTCACCCGCGATGATGCGGCAGAACAGGCAGTCCGCGGACACGCTCACGCCCGCATCGTACGGGCGTGGTCAACGGCCTACGGTGGAGCCGGTAAACCGGCACGTGGTGTGGCGCGTCCGTATTGACATGGACGTAGCCCTCCCGGTGCCCATCGGTGCCGCGGCTCTACCGGGCCTGGCGCCGTTGGTCGGTGCGAGCGAAGGGCGGGCCGTGGACACCGACGCCGACCGGCTCGTCACAGAGCTGTACACGGCTCACTACGCCGGTATGGTCCGGCTCGCTGCACTGCTGCTCCGGGACCACGCGGTTGCCGAGGAGGCCGTCCAAGATGCGTTCGTGGCGCTGCACCGCCGGTGGCGACGGCTGCGAGACCCGCGCAGCGCTGCGGCATACCTGCGCACGTCGGTCGTCCACAACACCCGGTCCATCCAGCGCCGACGGGCGGTGGCGGCTCGGCACCCGGACGACGCGCCGGTCGACATGCCGAGCGCCGAGCTGGGCGCGCTCCGGGCGGTCGCGGGCCACGCCGTGGTCGACGCGCTACGCACACTGCCTCCCCGGCAGCGGGAAGCACTCGTCCTGCGCTACTACGCAGATCTGTCGGAGGCAGAGATCGCCGAGGCGATGAAGATCAGCAAAGGGGCCGTCAAGAGCCACACGTCGCGGGGCATGGCGACGCTTCGCGCGAACCTGGAGCAATGGGCATGAACAACGACGAGTCGCGGGACGAGGAGCTCCTCCGGCGCGCGCTGCGGGCGGAGGCCGACAAGGTCCTGCCGAGCCCCGACGCGCTGGCACGTATCCGTCGGCGCACCGCGCGGCCCCCGCTCTGGCGCACGCCGCTCGCGCTCGGGTTGGCCGCGGGAATCGTCACTGCCTCCGCGGTCGTGGCCGGGAGCGTCGTCGTGCTGGGCGGGTCGAACCAGGACGAAACGGTGACCGGACCGTCCGACGACACCATGGCAACATCCGACCCCAGCCCCGATCCCTCGACGTCCGGGCCGAGTGAGGCTCCGCCACCGACGTCACCGGATCCTGAGCTCACATCGCCACCTGCGGCGGTGGACAACGCGAACGTTCCGGTCTACTACGTGACCGAGCAGGCGGACGGCAGCTTCCGGCTGGTCCGGGAGTTCCGCGACGTCCCGGCCCCCGACGGCCCGGTCGTGGCTGCGGTCAAGACCATGCTGGCCGAGCCCGCGCGGGACCCCGACTACCGGAGCCTGTGGGACGCGTCGACCGACGTGGAGTCCGTGCAGATCGACGAGGGCGTCATCGAAGTCGACCTCGTCGGACCGGCCGATCACACAGATGCCAGCGCCGACGAGGCCGAGCTGGCGACGCAGGAACTCGTCTACACCGTGACGGCGGCCGTCGCGGCAACAGGAGGAGACGGCGCGCTACCCGTGCGGATCCTCGTCGATGGCGAGCCCGCCGAGCGGATCTGGGGAGACATCGACCTTTCGGACCCGATCCGGCGCGCACCCCAGCTTGATGTCCGACAGCTGGTCCAGATCAACAACCCGGCCGAAGGCGCCGTCGTCGGACGAAGGTTCACCGTTGACGGCGAAGCCGCGGTCTACGAGGCCAACGTCCTCTGGCAGATCCTCGGCGAGGACGGCGATCTGCTGCAGGACGGTTACACGATAACGACGGCGGCCGGGACGTTCACGCCGTTCGAGCTCTCCCTCGAGCTCGAACCCGGCTCGTACACCGTCATCGTGAGCGAGAGCGATCCCTCCAACGGCGAAGGTCGGCCCCCGATGTCCGACACCCGTGACTTCACCGTCGAGTAGTGGCGACCTGCGTCCCCATCGCCCTCACGTCACTTGAAGGCGTCTCGCAGCCGCGTGAACAAGTTGGATGCCGGCGACGAGACCGGGCCATGCACACGTTCCTCGTCGCGCAGGACGGCGAGCTCGCGCACGAGGGCCTCCTGCCGAGCGTCGAGCCGCGTCGGCGTGCGCACCTCGAGATGAACCACCAGGTCGCCGCGTCCGGTGCCGCGCAGCCTCGGAACCCCTCGCGCCGCCACGGTCAGCGTCTGGCCATGCTGGGCGCCCGCCTTGACCTCGAGCGTCTCGGCCCCGTCGAGCGTCTCGAGCTCGACCGTGGTGCCGAGAGCCGCGGCCGTCATCGGTAGCGCCACCGTGCAGTGCAGGTCGTCGCCGCTGCGCGCGAACACCGGATGTGGTCGAACGGCCAGCTCCACGTAGAGGTCGCCGGGCGGGCCACCGCCGGGGCCTACCTCGCCCTCGCCGGCGAGCTGGATCCGGGTGCCGGCGTCGACGCCGCCCGGGATCTTGATCGTGAGATTGCGGCGGGTGCGCACCCGGCCGTCGCCGGCGCACTCGACGCACGGCCGTGGGTTGTACGTGCCGTACCCATGGCACTGGGGGCAGGGCCGGGTCGTCATGACCTGGCCGAGGAAGGACCGCTGGACCTGGCTGACCTCTCCCCGACCCGAACAGGTCTGGCAGGTGACCAGCTGGGTGCCGGGCGACGTTCCGGCGCCCTGGCAGGCCCGGCATATCACGGCCGTGTCGACCTGGAGGTCACGGGTGGCGCCGAACGCCGCTTCGGCCAGCTCGATCTCCAGCCGGACCAGAGCGTCCTGGCCACGCCGGACCCTGCTGCGTGGCCCGCGCGCGGTCGTCGCGCCCCCGAAGAAGGCGTCCATGATGTCGGTGAAGGAGAAGCCGGCGCCGAAGCCGCCACCTGCGCCGTCGCCACTGGCGAGCGGATCGCCGCCGAGGTCGTACATCTCGCGCTTGCGGGCGTCGGCGAGCACCTCGTAGGCGTTCGTGACCTTCTTGAACCGCTCCTGCGTCGCCGGATCGGGGTTGACATCAGGGTGCAGCTGGCGCGCAAGCCTGCGGTACGCCTTCTTGATCTCCTCGGTCGACGCGTCGCGCGGGACGCCGAGAACCTCGTAGTGGTCGGTGGTGGGCACCAAGTCTTCCCAGTTTCCTAGTCGTTCCCAGCCAGGATCTGGCTGACGTAACGCGCAACGGCTCCCACCGCGGCGATTGTTCCGGGGTAGTCCATTCGGGTGGGCCCGAGCACTCCCATGCTGGCGAGCGCCCGCTCCCCCGGACCGTATCCGGTGGTCACGATCGACGCGGCCGACAGGCCCGAAGGCGCGTTCTCCTGTCCGATTCGTACGGTCAGCGTGATCGGGCTGGTCGCCTCGCCCAGCAGTCGGAGCAAGACAACGTGCTCCTCGAGCGCTTCCAGCAGAGGTTCGAGCTCCTGGTCGAAACCCTGACCGTAGCGAGCGAGGTTGGCCGTGCCCGCCACGGCGAGGCGCTCGTCGTGCTTGTCGACCAGCGACTCCAGCAATGTGGCCGCAACGGCGGCGACCACCTTGCGGTCGGTCGGTGAGAAGGATTCGGGCAGCGACTCGATCGCTCTCGCTACCCCTCTGGTGTCCAGGCCGGCGATCGACTGGCCCAGGCGGGCACGGAGCTCGGCAAGCAACACGTCGTCGGCCTCGTGCGGTAGCTCCACCACCCGCTGCTCGACCCGGCCGGCGTCGGTGATGAGCACGAGCAGGACTCGGGTGGTCGCCAGCGGGACAAGCTCGACGTGGCGAACCGTGGACCGGGTGAGCGACGGGTACTGGACGACGGCAACCTGCCGTGTCAGCTGGGCCAGAAGCCGCACCGTCCGCGTCACGACGTCGTCGAGGTCGATCGCCCCGTGGAGGAAGGTCTGGATCGCGCGCTTCTCGGCGGGAGAGAGCGGCTTGACCGTCGAAAGCCGGTCGACGAACAGCCGGTACCCCTTGTCCGTGGGAATCCGCCCGGCGCTCGTGTGCGGCTGGGCGATGTAACCCTCCTCCTCGAGCACGGCCATGTCGTTGCGGATGGTGGCCGGCGAGACGCCGAGATGATGCCGCTCGACCAGGGCCTTGGAGCCGACGGGCTCCTGGGTGGCCACGTAGTCCTCGACGATGGCGCGCAGGACGTCGAGCTTGCGGTCATCCAGTGACACTGCGGCACACCTCCTCCGTCGACTGGCACTCACGTTTTCCGAGTGCCAAGTCTACGTGGTCAGGGCCGGCCTTCCGTCGAGCAGCGAGCGGATGGGCGGTCCCGTTCACCTTCGCCGGTCCGGCGTCGACGCATCCCGGCGTCCGCGTTCGTCAACTTCGATTTGCGCACGCATTCTCAGTAGGTCCACAGCCCGGGCTCAGCCTTCGCACAGGGAGCCTGGCGAGCATTCGAGGCACGCCATCATCGAACGCGAGCCCGGGAGTTGTGCATGGAGCAACAGATCAGTCGGCGAGCCGCTCTTACCGCCGCCGGCGGCGTGGGGCTGACCGCGCTGCTGGCCGCCTGCGCCCGCAATGGCGGAGCAGCGTCGGATGTGACGACCTCAGCACAGGTGCCGACGTCCGACGGCGGTACGGCAACGGTCCAGCCGCAGACCACGTCGACGCCCGCGACTGCCGACCTGTTCGACGTCAGCGCAACGTGCACACTCACCCCCGAGGAGACCGAGGGGCCGTACTACTTCGAGGTCGACGCCATACGAAGTGACATCCGAGAGGACCGCGAGGGCACCCCGCTGCGGCTCGCGGTTCGGGTGCAAGACGCCGCTTGCGAGCCGGTCTTCGGCGCCGCGGTGGACATCTGGCACTGCGACGCCCTCGGCGTCTACTCCGGCTTCGAGTCGGCGTCCACCGGTGGCGGTGCGGGGGGCAGCAGAACGGACGAAGAGACCTATCTGCGCGGCGTTCAGGTGACCAACAGCGAGGGCATCGTCGAGTTCCTCACTGTCTACCCGGGCTGGTACCGGGGCCGGACCGTGCACATCCACGCAAAGGTGCACCTCGACAGCAGGACTCTCCTCACCACCCAGTTCTTCTTCGACGAGGCCGTCACCGACGCCGTGTACGCCGACGAGCCCTACGCACAGAAGGGGCAGCGCGACACGGACAACGACTCCGACAACATCTACGACGAGCAGACGCTGCTCACACTGCGCGAAGACGGCGACGGGTACCTCGGCGCGATCACCGTCGGCGTCGCCGCAGCCTGAGGTCCGCTCCTTGGTGCGGCGGGCGGGTCGACGAACCCATCGGCTTCGTGACGGCCGACTAGTCTGTGAAGCCCGACCCCGAGCCCGGGAGTTGACCCGTGAGCGATGACGCACCGCCGACGCCGGCCTCGGTCCCGGAGCAAGACCGCACCTGGGCGGTCCTGGCTCACTTGACGGCCTTCCTGACCGCCTGGTTCGCGTTCGGGTTCATCGGCCCGCTGGTGATCATGCTCCTGAGGGGTGACCGATCACCGTTCGTGCGTCATCACGCCGTCGAGGCGCTGAACTTCAATCTCAGCGTGCTGATCTACGCGGCGATCAGCGGTGTGCTCGTCTTCGTCCTGATCGGCATCGTCATGCTCATCGTCCTCGGGCTGATCTACCTCGTCGCAGTGATCACCGGTGCTACCCGGGCAAATGCCGGCCGACTCTACCGCTACCCGATCACGATCCGGTTCGTGCGATAGCAGGCTGACGACGCGATCGCGTCGTCAGGCGAGACCCAGCTTCGCCCAGATCTGGGCGGCCGGGATGCCCTCCGCTTCAGCGCCGTTCCAACCCTGCTCAGACTCGGCCACGGATCCTCGACGGCGGCCGGTGGTTGCGGACTCCTCAACCGAGCAGGTCACGCACGACGGCGTCGGCCAGCAGACGACCCCGCCGGGTCAGCACCGCCCTGCCTTCGTCGAGCTGCGTCGCGTCGAGAAGCCCGTCAGCGGCGAGTCGGCCGGCCGCGGCACAACCGCCGTCGTCCAGCAGCGCGACGTCGAGCCCTTCGACCAGGCGGGTCTCCAACAGGACGCGCTCGACCCGCCGGGTGCCGGCGTCGAGAATCTCCCGCGCGTGGACGGGGCTCCGGCCCGCCGCGAGTCGACCCGCCCAGGCGGCCGGATGTTTGACGTTCCACCATCGGGTGCCGCCGACGTGGCTGTGCGCACCCGGGCCGACCCCCCACCAGTCGCCGCCCGTCCAGTACAGCCCGTTGTGTGCGCACCGCGCCGCTTCCGACGTGGCCCAGTTCGACACCTCGTACCAGCCGAATCCCGCTTTCGACAACACGTCGTCAGCGAGCTCGTACTTGTCGGCCTGGTCGTCGTCGTCGGGCTCCGCGAGCTCCCCCCGCCGGATGCGTGCCGCGAGCTTCGTCCCCTCCTCCACGATGAGGGCGTACGCACTCACGTGGTCCGGCCCGGCGTCGATCGCTGCGGTGACGCTGACCAGCCAGTCGTCGAGACTCTCCCCCGGCGTGCCGTAGATCAGGTCGAGGTTCACGTGCCCGAAGCCGGCCTGCCGGGCCTCCCGGACGGCATGCGCCGGGCGCCCGGGCGTATGCACGCGGTCGAGGACGGCGAGCACATGGGGGCGAGCGCTCTGCATCCCCAACGAGATCCGGGTGAAGCCGGCTGCGAGGAGACCCTCCAACGAGGCGGGTGTCACGGACTCGGGGTTGGCCTCCGTCGTGATCTCTGCGCCGGGGGCCAGGCCGAACTCGTCGTCCACGGCCCGTAGGACCTTGCCCAGGTCGTCGGGAGGCAACACGGTCGGTGTGCCGCCGCCGACGAAGACCGTCGACACCTCGACCACGGCTTCACCGAGGACGGTTCGCGCCAGGCGAAGTTCCGTGACGGCGGCGTCTGCCCAGGATGCCCTGGAGGCTCCGGGCTCCGGCCCGAGCTCATCGGCCGTATAGGTGTTGAAGTCGCAGTAGCCGCACCGGGTCGTGCAGAACGGCACGTGCAGGTAGATGCCGAACGGCCGCGTTCCCAGGCCGGCAAGCGACGAGGGCGGCAGCGTCCCGTCGGCCGGCGCCGGTTCACCGTCAGGCAGCGTGGAGGGCACGTAGCCATTGTCGCCTGCCGAACGGCGGCGCCGTCGCCTGCCAGAACGGCGACGCTTTACCTCAGGCAAACCTGTGCCTCACCAGGTCCGCCGCGGGTTTCGCCGCAAAATGACGGGTTCGTGACCGGCCCGAAGGGTTCGGATCGGCCGGGGTTGGCACGCTCCACCGCTGTCAATGGCACGCCCAATCGTTGCTCCAGCGCCTGACTTGTCCGCGTATGTGGAGCGGTCCAGCGTGCCATTAGGGCCTGAAGCGCGACGCTCGGCGTCACGGGCGGGCAAGCGCCTTCGTCAACCCTTCGAGATCCTCGACGGTGACCGTCAGCGCGGGGTGGCCCTTGCGGTTGAGCGGCGACGGCACCTTCTCGCGGAAGTGGATGCACACGCCGGCGTTCGCGTTCGTTCCGAACGTGAGCCCGCCGTCCTTCATCGAGACCCGGGCGCCGGCCGCCGTCCCACCAGCGGTAGTTCCGGGTGATGTGGGCGCCGTCGACATTCTCGAGCGGGGTCTCGAGCTTGAGCAGGCCGAACGTCGCCCGCAGCCGACCGTCGTCGGTGAGGGCGACTCCGTCCGTCGCTGGACGAACGCCGAAGACGCCCCAGAAGGCGACCAGCCGCTTGTCGAACGAATATCGGTACACCGTGGTCATGGATGCCTGCTTCCGTTCACAGTGCGGGACGGGCCCGGACGGACCAGGGTGGCAACAACCATGACGGGTTCGTGATCGCCAAGAGCTTCGGGTGGGCCGGTTTGGCACGCTCAACCGCTGCAATTGGCACGCTCAACCCTTGCTCCAGCGCCCGATTGGTCCACGTATGTGGAGCGGTCCAGCGTGCCATTCGGGCCTGGAGCCGGGGGTCACCTGTCGTGCGACAGCCTCGGTGATGCCAGGCACGGGCGGTTTACGCGGTCGCCCGGGCCGTGTGGGTGGCGGGGGTCAGCCGTCGTACATCCCGTTGAGGACCTCTATGTACTTCCTCTCGACGACCTTGCGCTTGACCTTGAGGCTCGGGGTGAGGTCGCCGGCCTCCACGGTGAGGTCCTCCGGCAGGATCTCGAACTTCTTGATCGTCTCCCAGCGCTCGAGCCGGGCGTTGAGCTCCTCGACGTGTGTACCGATCATGGCCCGGACCCGTGGCGATTTCGCCAGCTCCTCGTAGGAGGCGCCGGCCATGCCGTTCTGCTCGGCCCAGGTCGAGATGGCGTCGGGATCCAGAGTGATCAGCGCCGTGACGTAGTTGCGGGAGTCGCCGTGAACGACGATCTGGCTGGCGTACGGGCAGACAGCCTTGAAGATGACCTCGATCTTCTGCGGGGCGACGTACTTGCCGCCCGAGGTCTTGATCAGGTCCTTCTTCCGGTCGGTGATGCGCAGGTAGCCACCGTCGAGCTCGCCGATGTCGCCGGTGCGGAACCAGCCGTCGTCGGTCAACACCTCGGCGCTCTGCTCCGGAAGATTGTGGTATCCGCGCATGACGCCGGGACCGCGGAGCAGTACCTCGCCGTCGTCGGCGATCCTGGCCACGGTCCCGGGTGCCGGCGGGCCGACCGTGCCGAAGCGGACGTCGTCCGGCAGGTTGACGGCCGTGAACGCGCTGGTCTCGGTGAGGCCGTACCCCTCCGCGATCGTCATCCCGGCAGCGTGGAACCACTCGGCGACGTCCTGTGACAGCGCGGCCGAGCCGCTGATGAAGAACCGGACCCGCCCGCCGAGCCGGTCACGGATCTTGTGGAACACCAGCCTGTCTGCGAGGCCGTGCTGCAACCCCAGCATGCCGCTGGGCTCCTTGCCCTGCAGGCGGAGCACGGACGCCTTCTGGCCGACACCGAACGCCCAGTCGAAGATCCTCGCCTTGGCACCACCCTCGCCGTGGGCGGTGGTGATGACCCGCGCCCGGACCTTCTCGAAGATCCGTGGCGCGCCGGCCATGAAGGTCGGCTTCACGACGCCGAGGTTCTCGACGATCCGGTCGAGGTTGCCGTCGATCGCCGTCGCGAAGCCGATCCGCAGCTGGGCCGCCTCGAGCACCTTGCCGAACGAGTGCGACAGCGGTAGCCACAGGTATTGAACGTCGTCGGGCCCGAGGATCCCCAGCGCGTCGATCGCAACGCCCTCGTAGGTCCAATTGTCGTGGACCAGCCGCACGCCCTTGGGTCGCCCGGTGGTGCCGGAGGTGTAGATCAGCGTGGCCAGGTCTTCCGCACGGACGGCTTCGACGGCGTCGCTGACCGCCGTGGGCCGCTCGGCGAGCAGGTCCCGGCCCCGCTCCTCCAGATCGGCCAACGTGATGACGAGGTCGCCGTCGCCCTCGCCGTCGAAGACCACCACCCTGACCAGATCGGGCAGATCGGCCCGATGCTCGAGGACCTTGCCGACCTGCGTGGCGTCCTCGGCGAACACGATCCGCGACCCGGAGTCGGTGAGGATGTAGACGACGTCGTCGGGGGTGGTGGACGGGTAGATCGTCGTCGTGGCCGCGCCGGCGCACATGATGCCGAGGTCGGCGAGCACCCACTCGACCCGGGTGGACGACGCGATCGCGACCCGCTGCTCGGCCTCGATGCCCAGCGCGAGCAGACCGGCCGAGATCGCCCACACGCGATCCTTGGTCTCCTGCCAGGTCAGCGACTTCCAGTCCCCACCGACCGGGTAGCGGAAGGCTTCTCGCGTGGGCGTGGCCTCGACGCGGTCGAGGAACATCCGCCCCAGAGACGCCGGCCGCTCCTTGACGAGCTCGGCCGGATCGGTCGCGACGTCAGTCATTCGAATCCTCCATGTCCCGGACCGGCACCGATGGGGTCCTGGTGGGGGAACGTTATTGCGTCGTGGGCTCCGGCGGGAGTCCCTCGGGTGGAACTTTGCCCATTCCAGTGCACTACGAGCATCTCGGGCACCAGCGTACGTCCTCGCGGAGCGCCCGAAGGCCAGCGTCGCGTCTCCACCAACATCCCTCGAGCCAGACCTGATGTCCGGCGCGCTGGGCCGGGTGAACCTACCCATCGGGCGCACGCGCCGACCGGCTCCTGTTGGTCACCTCCTGGCTGTCTGACCACCATCGGAGTCGGACGAGAGCGCGGTGATGAACGCCTCCTGCGGCACTTCGACGCGGCCGACCATCTTCATCCGCTTCTTGCCCTCCTTCTGCTTCTCGAGCAGCTTGCGCTTGCGCGTGATGTCACCGCCGTAGCACTTGGCCAGAACGTCCTTGCGCATCGCCCGGATCGTCTCGCGGGCGATGATCCGCGACCCGATGGCCGCCTGGATCGGCACCTCGAACTGCTGCCTCGGGATCAGCTCGCGCAGCCGGCCGACCATGGCCACCCCGTACGAGTAGGCCTTGTCCTGGTGGACGATTGCACTGAACGCGTCCACCGTGTCGCCGTGCAACAGGATGTCGACCTTGACCAGGGCAGCTTCCTGTTCACCGGTGGGCTCGTAGTCCAGGCTCGCGTATCCCTTGGTGCGAGACTTCAACGCGTCGAAGAAGTCGAGGACGATCTCGGCCAGCGGCAGCGTGTAGCGCAGCTCGACCCGGTCCTCGGAGATGTAGTCCAGACCCAGCAGCGTCCCGCGCCGCGCCTGGCACAGCTCCATGATCGTGCCGACGAAGTCGCTGGGCGCCAGCACAGTGGCGCGGACCACTGGCTCGTGCACGGACGCGATCTTCCCGGTCGGAAACTCGCTCGGGTTGGTCACCGTGTGCTCGGTGCCGTCCTCGAGGATCACGCGGTAGACGACGTTGGGTGCCGTCGAGATCAGGTCGAGTCCGGACTCGCGCTCCAACCGCTCGCGGACGATCTCCATGTGCAGAAGGCCGAGGAAGCCGCAGCGGAAGCCGAACCCGAGGGCCCCTGACGTCTCCGGTTCGTAGACCAGCGCCGCGTCGTTGAGCTTGAGCTTGTCGAGGGCCTCGCGCAGGTTCGGGTAGTCCGAGCCGTCGATCGGGTAGAGCCCGGAGAACACCATCGGCTTGGGCTCGCGGTAACCCGGCAGTGCCGTGGCGGCCGGTTTGCCGGCATTGGTGATCGTGTCGCCGACCTTCGACTGTCGGACGTCCTTGACCCCGGTGATGAGGTAGCCGACCTCGCCGACGCCCAGGCCCAGGCTCGGGCTCATCTCAGGGGAGATGACGCCGATCTCGAGCAGCTCGTGCGTGGCCTTGGTCGAGAGCATCAGGATGCGTTCCCGCGGGGACAGATGTCCGTCGATCACCCGCACGTACGTGATGACGCCACGATAGGTGTCGTACACGCTGTCGAAGATCATCGCTCGCGCGGGCGCGGCCGGGTCGCCCACCGGGGGTGGCACGTCCGCGACGATCCGGTCCATCAGCTCGGTGACACCCTCGCCCGTCTTGCCGCTGACGTGGAGTACGTCGCCGGGGTCGCAGCCGATCAGGCGGGCGAGCTCGGCTGCGTACTTCTCCGGCTGCGCGGCAGGTAGGTCGATCTTGTTGAGCACCGGGATGATCTGCATGTCGTTCTCGAGCGCCAGGTAGAGATTGGCCAGCGTCTGCGCCTCGATCCCCTGGGCGGCATCGACGAGCAGAACGGCCCCCTCGCAGGCCGCCAGGCTGCGGCTGACTTCGTAGGTGAAGTCGACGTGCCCGGGAGTGTCGATCAGGTTGAGGACGTGGGTGCGCCCGTCGGCGCCCGTCAAGGGCAGCCGGACGGCCTGACTCTTGATCGTGATGCCACGCTCGCGCTCGATGTCCATCCGGTCCAGGTACTGGGCGCGCATCGTCCGCTCGTCCACTACGCCGGTGAGCTGGAGCATCCGGTCGGCCAGCGTCGACTTGCCATGGTCGATGTGGGCGATGATGCAGAAGTTGCGTATCAGCTCGGGCGGCGTCGCGGCCGGCGCCAGGCCGTTCGGGGTCGGGGGCACGGAGTTCCTCGTGGGACGGATGGGATCGCCGTCCATCATCCCACGCCGCCGCGTCGCCCGGCGTCGGTCAGGCGGCGGCCTCGGGGACGGTGCCGCAGGCAACGTAGCCCAGACGCGGCCACCCAGAAGGTGCCCTCGGCGTCGGCGCGACGCAGCGTCGCGAACCACCGGTCGCGCACGTCGTCGGGAATGAGTTGGGCCTCGGGCGGGATGCTCTCGTCGAAGAACGGGAAGATCGTCCCGGCGTCCGCCACGGACGTGTAGGTGAACGGCTGGACCCTGACCTCGACATCGACCAGACCCGCCCGTACGAGGCGTCGCCGCAGCGTCCGTCCCATGTCAGGCTGCGGCGCGCGCTTGTCGAAATCGGCGGTCACCAGCGCGACCAGGTCCGGATCGTCGACGTCGACGGCCAGCGACCGCCAGTCGGTGTCGAGGACGCAGACCAGGCCGTCCGACGCGGTGACGCGCACCATCTCCGCCACGGCCAGGCCCGGGTCCTGCAGATGCTGAAGAACCCGCTCACACCGGGTCCGGTCGAACGAGTCCGCGGCGAACGGCAGGTCGGTGAGGTCGGCGACCTCATATACGACGCCCGATCCCCGGTCCCGAGCGCGGGCAGCGTCGATCATCTGCGCGCTCACGTCGACCGCGGTCACCTCGCCGTCGGGCCGGACCAACCTGGCCAGCTCGCGCGCGACCTCACCCAGGCCGGACCCGGCGTCGAGCACCCGCAGGCCCGGACCGACGGCCATCAGCTCGACGGCTGCCGCCCGTTGGGCCCTGATCTCGGGGAGCGCGGCGACCCGGTCCAGGTACGCCATCAGCGCCGGCGCCAGGCCGGACTGGTCGATCCGAGCGAAGACCCGGCCGGGATCCTCAGGCGTGACCGTCACTCGCGAATCATGGCATCAGGGCGGGTAGCCGGCCACCGGCGTAGATCCCGACTCGCGCGACCCGGGTAGCGTGCGGCGCGTGGTCAGCTGGCGAGACGTGGTGAACCAGGTCGTTCGCTCCGCTGTGCCTTCCCGCCTGCGCCGCAAGCCTCCGGCGCAGCAGGACGAGGTCCCCGGCCGGAGCGGGCCGTTCGCGACCACGCAGGCACATGTGGCCGGGCAGGTCGTGACCTCCTACAACCCGGACACCGACGGCGATCCGGACCCCGGCGAGATCGTCTGGACCTGGGTCCCCTACGAGGAGAACGACGGGCGAGGCAAGGACCGGCCGGTACTCGTCGTCGCGAGGGAAGAGATCGGGACACTGCTTGCCGTCCAGCTCTCCAGCCAGGACCACGACGATGACCGGGACTGGGTGCCGATCGGCAGCGGTGCGTGGGACGGAGAAGGGCGCCCGTCATGGGCTCGTGTCGACCGCATTCTGCGCGTGCATGCCGAGGCCATGCGCCGTGAGGCGGCGTCCCTGGAGCGCCAGCGCTTCGACCGGGTGGTCGCCGCTCTCCGCGACAGGTACGGCTGGACCTGAGCGCATCGGATGCGCCCGAACGCCGCCCTCGCCCACCGTGGCTCGGGAAAAGACGCCTACGACGTTCCGGTGATGTGTTCGGGGCGCACCGGGACCCGGCGGAGCGCCAGGCCGGTCGCCGCCCGGACGGCCGCAACGATGGCGGGCGTCGAGGAGACCGTCGGTGGCTCGCCCACACCCCGTAGGCCGTACGGCGCGTGCGGGTCGGCCAGCTCGAGGACGTCGACCGACATCGGGGGCATGTCGAGGATGGTCGGGATCAGGTAGTCCGTGAACGACGGGTTGCGGATCACGCCGTCGACGACCAGAACCTCCTCCATGAGCGCCAAGCCAAGCCCTTGGGCGGTGCCGCCGTGGATCTGGCCCAGGATCGCGTCCGGGTTCATCGCCTTGCCCACGTCCTGCGCGGTCGCGATCTCGACCACCTTGACCAGACCCAGCTCGACGTCGACGTCGACGACTGCCCGGTGTGCAGCGAAGGCGTACTGGACGTGCGCGTTGCCCTGCCCGTTCTCGTCCAGCCGGACCGTCGGCCGGTGCCGCCACTCGACCGTCTCCTCGACGACAGAACCGTCCGCCAGGGCGTGCAGGTCGGGCGCCCGTCGCAACACCGCCTCGCAGGCGGCCTTGACCGCACCCCCGGTGACGTATGACTGGCGGGACGCCGAGGTCGAGCCGCCGCTGCCCACCGACGTGTCCGCCGGCAGGATCGTCACCTGTTCGACGCCGAGCTCCGTCCGCACGATCTGCGCCACGAGCGTGACCAGACCCTGACCGACCTCCGCCGCCGCGGTGTGCACGCTGGCGACAGGCTCGCCACCGACGACCTCCACCCGCACCCGGGCGGTCGAATAGTCGTCGAAGCCCTCGGAGAAGCCGACGTTCTTGATGCTCGCCGCGTAGCCGACGGCCCGGGCGACACCTTCGCCGTGGGTCGTGTTCGACACGCCGCCCGGAAGGTTCCGGATGTCGATGTCGCCGGCGCCGTGCTCCGGCGGGAGTGGTGCGTCCCTCACCCGCTTGAGCAGCTCGGCGACCGGTGCCGCCGAGTCCACGACCTGTCCGGTGGGCATCGTGCAACCCTCGGTCATCGCGTTGAGCAGGCGGAAGTCCACCGGGTCGAGCCCCAGCTCGGCGGCCATCCGGTCCATCTGGGACTCGTACGCGAATGCCGCCTGCACGGCACCGAACCCGCGCATGGCGCCGCACGGCGGATTGTGCGTGTAGACGCCCCAGCAGTCGATGCTCACGTTGGGGACGTCGTACGGCCCGACGCCGAGCGTGGCGGCGTTGCCGACGACGGCAGGCGTGCTGGATGTGTAGGCACCGCCGTCCAGGATGGTCTCAGCCCGGACGAAGACCAGCCGCCCGTCCCGGGTGGCGCCGTGCTCGTAGCGCAGGACCGCAGGGTGGCGGTGGACGTGGCCGAAGAACGACTCCTCGCGCGAGTAGACCATCTTGACCGGCTTGCCGGTGCGCAGCGCGAGCATGCAGGCGTGGATCTGCATCGACAGGTCCTCGCGGGCGCCGAAGGCACCGCCGACCCCGCCCAGCGTGATCCGGACCTTCCCCTCGGGCAGCCCGAGGCACGCGGCAACCTGCGACCGGTCGACGTGGAGCCACTGGGTCGCCACGAAGAGGTCGACGCCGCCGTCCTCGGCCGGCACCGCCAGTCCGGACTCCGGGCCGAGGAAGGCCTGGTCCTGCATGCCGACCTCGTACTCGCCGGCCACGACGACCTCGGCGACCGCATCAGGATCGCCCTTGCGGATCGTGAGGTGCCGCACGACGTCGCCGGTGGGGTGGACGCGTGGCGACGCGGCCGGGTCGGTGGCCCGCCGCGGGTCGGTCGACGCCGCCAGGATCTCGTAGTCGACCTCGATCCGCGTGGCCGCGCGGCGGGCGGTCTCGGGGTGGTCGGCGGCGACGACCGCGACGGGCTCGCCGTGGTAGCGGGCCGTGCTGCCGCAGAGGACGGGCTGGTCGGCCCGCTCGAGCCCGTAGAGCTTCTCGCCCGGCACGTCGTCGTGGGTGAGCACGGCGTAGACGCCCGGTGTGGCCAGCGCGGGGCCGACGTCGATGGCCACGATCCGCGCGTGCGGGTGAGGGCTGCGCAGCGTCGCGCCCCAGAGCATGTCGTCGGCCCACAGGTCGCTCGAGTACGCGAACTCGCCGGTGACCTTGAGCGTTCCGTCCGGGCGCGGAGCACTCTCGCCGACACCGCCGGCGACGACCGCAGCCTCTCGAAGATCTTGAGACAGGTACGGAGGACGGACCGGCGTTCGGGCCCCGAGTTCAGGAGACGCGACCAAGGGTCAGCCCGCCTTCCGCGCGGCAGCGAGCCGCACGGCGTCAAGGATCTTCTCGTAGCCGGTGCAGCGGCACACGTTGCCGGCCAACGCCTCGCGGATCTCGAGGTCGTCGGGCCGGTCCACACGCTGGAGCAGGTCGTGCGCAGCGACCACGAGGCCGGGCGTACAGAACCCGCACTGCACGGCGCCCGCCTCGACGAAGGCCTGTTGCACCGGGTCGAGCCCCTGGTCGCCGGCCAGCCCCTCGACGGTGCGGACCTCGCGGCCTTCGGCCTGACCCGCCGCCACCAGGCAGGCGCACACCAACTCGCTGTTGAGATAGACGCTGCACGAGCCGCATTCACCCTGCTCGCAGGCGTTCTTTGAACCGGGCAGACCCATCCGTTCACGCAGGACGTAGAGCAGGCTCTCGCCCTCCCAGACGCCGTCGACCTGCTTCTTCTCGCCGTTGACGATGGCGGTCACTCGCATTGGCGGTCACGCCCTCCGATAAGCGGCCCAGGCCCACCCGAGCGTGCGCCGCGCCATGACCGACAGCGTGTGGAGGCGGTAGCGCGCCGTGCCCCGGACGTCGTCGATCGGCGCCGCAGCATCGGCGACCAGCTCGCCGAAACGGGCGGCCACCTCCGCCGGGAGGTCCTCGCGGCCGGTCCAGTCCAGCGCATCGGCGGCGAACCACTCGGCCTCGGGCGCCCGCCGCGGTGTGGGCGCGGCGGACCCGATGCCGGTGCCGACCCGGCGTTCGTCGGGGAACAGGGCCAACCCGAACGACGACACGGCGATCACCATCGAGTTGCGAGTGCCGATCTTGGAGAATTCCTGCGGTCCGGTGGCGGGCCGGATCAGGATCGCTTTGATCAGCTCGTCCGGCTCGAGCGCGTTGCGCTTGACGCCGGTGAAGAAGTCGGTCACCGGGATGCGGCGTACACCCCGGGTCGACTCCACCTCGACCACGGCGTCAGAGGCGAGCAGCGCCGGATGGGCGTCGCCCGCGGGGGAAGCGGAGCCCAGGTTTCCCCCGACTGTTCCCCGGTTGCGGATCTGCGGCGAGCCGACGGTCCGCGACGCCTTGGCCAGCCCGGGCAGCCACCCACCCAGCTCGGTGATGACCCGGGTGTACGACACCCCCGCACCCAGCCGGATGTGCTCCCCCGCGGTCGCCCATTCGGCCAGGTCGTACACCCGGGTCAGGTCGAGCAGAGCCGTCGGCCGCGTCCGGTCGAAGTTCAGCTCGACCATGACGTCGGTGCCGCCGGCGAGCGGCACCGCGTCAGGCCGTCCTGCCTTCGCCGCCAGGGCGTCGGCCCAGGTCAGTGGCTGCAGGAACTCCATCTCGTACTCCCCATCGATTTCGTTCGTAGTACAGCGCGCCCCATGCGGCCGGGCCAGCCGCAGGGAGCACGAAAGGTGAGGACCGCGGACCACCATTTCTTGTAGGATCCTCCAGTGCTGCTGCGCGAGCTGGTGGCCGACCCTGCACTGCGCCTCACCGTGCTCCACGGCGAGCGCCACCTGGACCGGCCGCTGCTCTCGGTCACGACCATCGACCTGCTCGACCCGGGCCGCTACCTCCGGCCGGGCGCCCTCGTGCTCACCGGTCTCATGTGGCACCGGCATCCATCGGACAGCGAGCGGTTCGTGGAGACTCTCGCCAAGCACGACGTCGTGGCCCTGGCGGCGGGCGAGGCGGCGCTGGGCTCGATTCCGGACGACCTGGTCGACGCCTGCAGGCGGCACGACCTTCCCCTGCTCAAGGTGCCGGTCGAGGTCGCGTTCAGCCAGGTCAGCGATCGGATCGCCAGCGGCCGCGAAGCGGAGAGGGACCGCCGTCTCGCCGCCGCACTCGACCGCCAGCGCAAGTTGCTCTCCGCCGTGGCCGAAGGCCGGGGAATCGATGCGCTGCTCTCACTTGTCGCCGACACGGTCGGCGTGCATTGCCGCGTGATGACGCCGACCGGACGCGACCTCGGTGCAGCGTCGCCCCTGCTCTCAGCGGACCTCGACGCGCTGACCCGCGCGTTCCTGGTGGAGGACCGTTTTCCGTTGGTCGTCGCGGCCGGCGACGCAACCTACACGGTCCTTCCGGTCGGGTCCCGGCTGACCCATCGCTTCACTTCCTGGTTCCTCGTCTGCGCAGGCGACCGTCGGGAATGGAGCGATGACCGCAGCGGCGCGGTCGACGAGCTCGCGGATGCCCTCGCGCTGGAGCGGACGCGCCTGACCGACGGCCAGCGGGTCGAGCAGCGGATCGCCGACGAGGTGATCGCCCTCGTCGCGGCCGGGCAGGCCGGCCGGGCCGAGACTGCGGCCAGGATTCGCGACCTCGGCCTCGATCCCGCCGGTCCCTTCCTGGCCGTCACGGCAGCGGTCACCGGCCGGCCCGATCTGCTCGACCTGGCCCGCGCGGTCCTGCACGACCTGAGCCTGCATCTCGCCGACGCCCCACTGACCGGCACGCATGACGACCTGGCCATCAGCCTGGTACCGACGCCCGGGACGGATCACCTGCCACGACTGCGGGCCGGCCTCGCCCGCCTCGAGCCGGGGTTGCAGCGCCTGCGCCTGGCGGTCGGCATGTCCGCCCTCGCCACGCCCGACGCACTGACCGGAGCGCTGGACGAGGCGCGTCACGCGCAGCGTCTGGCATCGCTTCGCGGCGGCGCGGCGTCCCTCGTCACCGGTGACGAGTTCACGTCCCATGTTCTGCTGCTCGCAACGGTGCCGGACGACGTCCGACGCGCGTTCGCCGGCCGCGTGCTGCAACCGGTGCTCGACCACGACGCACGGCACGGCACCGACCTGCTCGACGACTCTCCATGCCTTCCTCGACGTCGACGGCTCATGGAGCCGATCGGCCGCGGCGCTGCATCTGCACGTCAACACCGTGCGGTACCGGATCGCCCGCGTCGAGGCGCTGACCGGCAAGGATCTGTCCCGCCTCGAGGACCGGGTCGACGTGTTCCTCGCGCTGCGGTCGCTGCATCACGGCGCCGCCGGAGCTCCCCCGTGATCACATCTCCCAGGCAGGTCCCGCCGGCGGCGCGTCGTCGCGGACCGCGGTAGCGCGGATGAGGCCATAGGGCCGGTCGGTGGCGTGGAAGACCTCGTTCGGGTTCTCGAGCCCGAACGAGGTCAGGTCGACCGCGATGTGGTGCCTGTTCGGCGCCGACAGCCTGATCTCCGCGACCTCCGGGCGCTCCTCGAGCACGCCACGACCCATCTCCCACAAACTTTGCTGCAGCGCCATGCTGCGCGTCGTCGCGAACCGCGACAACAGGATCGCGCGGACCGAGGCGTACGACACGGCCCAGTCGACGACGAGCGTCCCGTACCGCCACTGAACCTCCAGCGAGGTCGCCAGCACGCGGTCCCAGGTCTCCGGCAAGGTCGTGTACCGGTCGGTCAGGAATCCCGAGAACTCCGAACCGGTCGACTTGAGCACGGTCAGGTCCTTCAGGCCGGACACGACCCAGGCGGCGCCGCTCTCGACCGTCACCGCGGTGGTTCGCACCTCTGGGCCGGTGCGAACGAAGGAATGGTCATGGCCGCGGCCGTCGACCTCGATCCGCTCCCAGGCGAACTCCTCGATGTCGACCCGGGCCAGGTCGACGGGCTCGATGTCGTCGACAAAGTGCCGGCCGAGGGCCAACGCGAACTCTTCGATCTGGCCGACGCGGCGCTCCTTGGCGAATGCAAAGACAGTGTTCTTCTGGGTGTCGGTCGGCAGCACCTTCGCCTGGTCACCGGTCACATGGGCGTCGGCGAAGTCACCACGCAGCGAGGTGGAGACGTTGAGGTCGCGGATCTCGTGCCGTGGGGTGTCGCGGTCGACCCTGAGCAGCCGGTTCTCGGCCTTGCCGTACCGGTTGGGCCCGAGGACGATGCCCACGACTAGCTCCCCCTGTAGGTCGAGTACGCGTACGGGCTCACCAGCAGGGGAACGTGGTAGTGCTGGTCCGGGTCAACGGTGAAGTCGACGGCGACCCGTGGGTAGAACGCGTCGACGCCCATGCCTGCGAAATAGTCACCGGTGCCGAACACCAGCCGGTACGCGCCGCGGGCCAGATCATCGGTGCCGAGGCGGCGGACCCTCCCGTCGGAGTCGGTGGCCTCCTCGGCGACCGGCTCCGGCGCCCCGTCGCCGAGGCGCTCCAGGCGGACGGACACGCCGACGGCCGGACGGCCACGAGCCGTGTCCAGCACGTGCGTCGTGACGGTGCTCATTGGTACACCAGCCTCTCCAGCCGGATCCGATTGATCTTCCCGAGTTCGGCCCGGACGATTCGGCGTTCTGTCGTCGGATCGTTGCCGAGGCGATCGCGGGCGATGGCGAGCATCTCGTCGGCGCTCCTGCCGGTCGCGCAGACGAGGTAGACGTGCCCGAACCGCTCCTCGTATGCGCGGTTGGCCTCGGCCAGACGCTCGAGGGTGTGCTCGTCAGCACCAGCCAGTCCGGACTGCTCGCGTCGCGACGAGGCGTTCTCGGGTCGATCACCGATCCTCGGGTGCCCGGCCATCGCCTCGTCGACCTCACGTTCGCTGAGATCCGCCAGCGCGGCGTCAGCCGCTGCGTACAACGCGTCGGCGTTGCCGTAGGGCCGTCCGGCGACGAGGCTGCGCACCCACGCCGGCGAGGCGCAGCACGCGTGCAGGACGGTGCCGGCCCGCTCGTCGGGCAGGGCGTTGAATCGGTCCAGCCCGAGACCACCGGTCACGACCACCTGCCCTTCCGCGCCGCCGTCTCTCATTGATCACCCTAGTGAGGCCGAGCGCCGCAGTTACCGGCCGGCCCGAGCCGGCTCGTGACACAGTGACGGCCATGGCGGAACGGCTCGTGATCGAGAACGCGACGGTCGCGACCGTGGATGTCGCTGACACCGAGTTCCCGACTGGGCACGTCGTCGTCGAGGGCAACCGGATCGTCGCCGTAGGCGCCGGCGCCGCGCCCTCGTACGCCGACGACGTAGCCGTGCGCCGCATCGACGGCAGCGGGCATCTCGTCACGCCGGGCCTGGTCAACACCCACCACCACTTCTACCAGTGGGTCACGCGGGGCCTGGCACAGGACGCGACCCTGTTCGAATGGCTGGTCAGCGCTGTACCCGACCTGGTCGCGGATCGACGAGGACGTCGTCTACGCGGCGGCTCGCGGCTCGATCAGCTCGCTGCTCCTCTCGGGCTGCACCACCGCCGCGGACCACCATTACGTCTTCCCGCGCGGGGCCGGCGACCTGCTGGGCGCCGAGATCAGGGCGGCGCGCGAGCTCGGACTGCGATTCCACCCGACGCGGGGTTCGATGGACCGGGGGGTCTCGGATGGCGGGCTGCCGCCGGACTTCGCGGTCGAGAGCATCGACGGCCATCCTGGACGCGACGGCGAGGCAGTGGACACGCATCACGACCCGTCCCCCGACTCGATGCTCCGCCTCGGCGTGGCACCGTGCTCGCCGTTCTCTGTGTCGACGGACCTGCTCCGCCAGGCGGCGGGGCTGGCGCGAAGCAAGAACGTGCGGCTTCACACCCACGGCGCCGAGACCGTCGAGGAGGAGCAGTACTGCCACCAGGTGTTCGGCAAGGGCTCCACGGACTATCTCGCGGGTGTCGGCTGGCTCGGTGACGACGTCTGGATTGCCCATTGCGTGCACCTGAGCGACGCGGACATCGCGCGGTTCGCCTCGACGGGAACCGGCATCGCGCACTGCCCGTCGTCGAACGCGCGGCTCGGCACCGGGATCGCCCGGCTGCCGGAGTTGCTTGCGGCCGGCGTGCCGGTCGGGCTCGGCGTCGATGGCACGGCGTCGAACGAGAACGGGTCGCTCGGCGCGGAGCTGCGTGCGGCGCTGCTCTTCGCCAGAGCCCGGAAGGGGCCGTCCGCACTCGGCGTGCGACAGGCGCTGCGGGTGGGGACGATGGGCGGCGCGCGGGTCCTCGGCCGTGAGGCGGAGATCGGCTCGCTCGAGGTCGGCAAGCTCGCCGACATCGCGATGTGGTACGTGGACGGTGTCGAGCACTCGTCGATCGAGGACAAGGTGGCCGCCCTGGTCCTCGGTTCGCTCCCACCGCTCGCCCTGCTGCTGGTGAACGGACGACCGGTGGTCGAGGAGCGGGCGGCTGACGACCGCCGATGTCGACGAGGTTGCCCGGGACGCCCGGATACAAGCACAGCGCCTCGTCGACTGACCTGCTGTGCTGTCGGCGAACTGCGGGGCGACCGTCCGCGGAGGCTGGGGCGTGGCGCCGCCGTACCGGCCTTGAGCCGAACCGGCGGTTTGGTGAGCCTTCGGCCGCGCTGGTAACCTGTGGGGTCGCGTGCGCACCCGTTGATCGACGACAGTCGCGGGCGCGCAGGTTCGCGTCAAGTCCTCCGGGAGTCACCGACCGAGGTCGCCACGCGTGCCGCAGCCCACGACCAGTCCGCAACCACCTATCGCATGAACGAGGCACCTGAGTGGCGAACATCAAGTCCCAGAAGAAGCGCATCCTCACCAACGAGAAGGCCCGGCTGCGCAACAAGGCGGTCAAGTCCTCGCTGAAGACCGCGGTGCGCAAGTTCAACACCGCCGCCGAGGCCGGCGACGCAGACGCAGGCCACCACGCTGGCCCGCGACGCCGCACGCAAGCTCGACAGAGCCGCCTCCAAGGGCGTGATCCACAAGAACCAGGCGGCCAACCGCAAGTCGGCGATCGCGAAGCGCGCCGCGTCCCTCTGAGTGCCGCCCCACCGGGCCGGCCGCGTCACGCCGCTCGAGCGGCGCCGATCTCGACGACGGCCGTCGTCAAGGCCAAGGTCGGGTCGTTGCCCCCGCCCTTGACCTGCAGATCGGCGGCCGCGACCGCGCGGATCGCCCGCACCAGCCCGCTGGGTGTCCACCCGCGCAGCTGGTTCCGCAGGATCCGAACCTTCCAGGGCGGCACACCGAGATCGCGGGCCAGGTCGGCGTCGCGGACGCCGCGCGGCGCGCCGGCAAGTCGGGCCAGCGAGCGTACCGCCGTGGCCAGCGCCGCCGTGATCAGGACCGGGTCGGTGCCGGTCTCCACCGCCCAGCGCAGCTGCTCGAGCGCGTCGACCGTGCGGCCCTCGACGGCACGGTCGGCCACGACCCAGCCCTTGACCTCGGCCCGGCCCTCGAAGTAGGTCGCGACGACCGCGCTGTCGACGACGCCGGCGTCGGCATCGGCGGCGAGCTGCGCCGCGGCGGAGGCCAGACCCCGCAGGTCACCGCCGACCGCCTCGACCAGGCGCCGCGCGGCTGCTTCGTCGATGCGGCCGCCGGCTGCGGCAACTTCGGACCGGACGAACGCGACCTGGTCGTCGGGGCGGGTGACGCGCTCGCAGACGACCGCGCGCACCACCGACCGCACGCAGCGCGTCGAGCAGCCGTTTCGCCTTCGGCCCACCTGGATGGACGAGGATCAGGTGGACGTCATCGGCCGGTGCCGTGGCATAGGCGAACAGCGAATCGGCTGCTGTCTCGGAGACGTCCTGCACGTCGCGGACCACGAGGACGCGACGGCTCGCGAACAGCGACGGGCTGACGTGCTCGGCCAACGCTGCCGCCGTCAGGTCGGCACCGGCGACCTCGGTAGCGTCGGCATCAGGATCGGCCGCACGGGCCGCCCGCGTCACGGCCGCGATCGGCACGCTCGGCGAGCAAAGCCTCCGGGCCCACGACGAGCGTGACCGGGGCGTCGAGGGCGAGAGGCGCAGGCATCGGCCCCAGGATGGCACGTTGCTCGAAAGACGTGATCGTGGCCGGACTCCGGTCTGCCCGGGCAGCGCGGATGTGCTCAATGCGCGGGCACGCGTGGCCCGTTGACGATCGCCAACCCGCCGTCCGGTGTGCGGACGACCGCCATCGAGCCGTCCACGTCGGTCCGGCGGACCGTCATGCCTGCCGCCTGCAGCACGCGGAGCGTCGCCGCCGCCGGATGACCGTAGCGGTTGTCCGCACCGACCGCGACCAGCGCAAGCGTCGCGCCCAGACCGGTGAGCAACTCCGGCTCCTGGTGCATAGAACCGTGGTGCGGAACCTTGAGAACGTCGGCACGCAGCCCGGGTTCGGCGCGCACCAGCGCCCGCTGGGCCTCCGGCTCGATGTCGCCGGTCAGCAGGATGCGCAGGCCCGCGACCTGCGCGTCGAGGACGATGCTGGCGTTGTTGGCGAGCGACCCGTCGTTGATGATCCGCCGCGGCCAGAGCACGCGCAGCTCACGGACTCGCCGATCGCGATCTCCTCTCCGGCCCGGGCGATCGAGGCGGGTACTCGAGCCTCCTCGAGCCAGCCGTGGACGAGATCGGCCTGCTCGCCCGGATCCGCCAGCGGCGACACCAGGACCTGCGCGACCTGCCTGCCGTCCAGCACTCCCGGAACGCCCTCCACGTGGTCGGCGTGGAAATGCGTCAAGACGAGGAGCGGCACCTGCTCGATTGCCAGCGAGTCGAGGCACCGCCGCACGGGAGCCGGGTCCGGGCCCGCGTCGACGACCACAGCGGAGCCGTCACCAGCCCGCAGCACCAGCGCGTCGCCCTGGCCGACGTCGCACGCGACGATCGAGCCAACCGGGTGGTGGCCAACCCGGCGTCGGCGCCCGGGCGACCATGACGACGAGAACCAGAGCGGCCGCAGCCGACGTCATCGGCCGCCGGAGCATCGCCGGGAGGACGACCACCGCGCAGATCGCCAGCGCCGCGGCGATCAGCACACCGACGGCGCCATCTGGCCAGGCCACGACCGCCCCGGGCAGGTCCGCGCCGTGACGCGAGACGATCACGATCCAGGCGGCCGGCAGGCCCGCGCCGTAGCCGAACAGGGCGGCCACCGAGGAGGACAACGGCGAGACGACCGCCGCGCCTGCGCCGAGCACGGTCGCGGGCGCGATCGCCGGCGCGGCCACGAGGTTCGCCGGTATCGACGCGAGGCTCGCCTGTCCGGCGATCGCCACCACGACCGGCGCGCAGGCGGCCTGCGCCGCCAACGTCACCGCACAGGCCTCCGCCACCGGACGGGGAAGCCAGGGCATGGCGTCGCGCCATGCCGGTGCGAGGAGCAGGATCCCGCCGGTGGCGAGCACCGACAACGCGAAGCCGGCGTCGCGCCCGAGCCATGGGTCGACCAGCAGGAGGACGACGACGGCGGCGGCGAGGGCCGGAACGCCGCGCCTCCGGCCCGCAACGGTGAGTCCGGCCAGGGCCACCAGACCCATCGCGCGCAGCTCTCAGGACGCTGGGCTCGGGCCGGGCCAGCAGCACGAAGCCGAGCGACGGCCAGCGCTCCGACGAACGGCAGGCCGTATCCGCGCACGCCGGCCCACCGGGCCGAGCCCAGAACGGCCACCAGCAGGATCGTGACGTTCGTGCCGGAGACGGCCGTCAGATGGGTCAGCCCCGTCGCCCGCATGTCCTCGCGGACGTCGTCCGTCATCATGCTCTCGTCACCGACGACGAGCGCAGGTACCAGCCCGCGCGGATCCTGCGAGAGCCCCGAGACCGCCTCGCGCAGTCCAGCTCGCAGTGGCTCGGTGAGGCGGCTGGACCACCCCGGCCGGTCGACCGTCTCGGGCGGGTCGTGCACCCGCAAGACTCCTGCGACGTCGCCGCGACCGTCGTGCGGGGACCAGCCGACCGGGCGTGGACACCTCCTGGCCCGGCCGCAGCTCCGCCCATTCGGTGTCGGTCGCCAGCAACAGCACCGGGGTGCGCACCCGAGCGGCGGCACCCCGGCCGGTCACCATCTCGATCCGCAGCCGCGCGATCACATACGAGGACTCGTCGGCGCCGCCTGCCATCCGTTCGCAACTGCGGGTCCGTGACGAGGACGCCGTCGACATGCACGGCGGCGCCTCCGGCCGCCAGGTCGTCGACGGGCCCCGCACGCACGCCGGCGGCCCGAGCGGCACCGAGTGAACGCGCCGCCGACGAGACAGGCCAGGGCCGCGAGTGCCGCGAGTCGTGACCGCCGCGGATCGAACGCGCCGAGAGATGATGACCGCAGCCAGCGCCGCTGTGACTGCCGTGCCCACCACCGCTGGCGTCGGTGCCGCCACACCGGTGACTACTCCTGCCCACGTCGCGGCGGCCGCCGGTACCAGCCTCAGATCACGGCCGATCGGCCGACCCGGTCACACGGTCGCCAGACCGGCGAGTTCCTCGAACTTCTTGGGCCCGATGCCGGTGACCTCCTGCAGCTCGTCGACGGAGGTGAACCGCCCATGCTGTTCCCGCCAGTCGAGGATCCGCGCGGCGAGCGTCGGGCCGATGCCCGGCAGGGTGTCGAGCTCCTCACTGGTCGCGGTGTTGAGGTTGACCAGCGCCTCGGCTCCTCCTGGCGCACCGGTGCCCGGCGGGCCGGCGCCCGCGGGCACAGCCACGCCGACGAGCACCTGCTCCCCGTCGGCGACGAGGCGGGCGAGGTTCAGCCCTGCCAGGTCGACACCGTCGTGGGCGCCGCCTGCTGCCTCGAGCGCATCGAGCACCCGGGACCCGGTCGGAAGCCTGACCACGCCGGGGCTGCGTACCTTGCCAGCAACGTGGACGACCAGCTCCCCTGGAGCTGCCTCCCCAGTCCGCCGACCCGCTCGCCTCGGACGTCGATGCCGGCAGCCCCGATGCGGGCGTTCCAGAAGCGACCACCGTCGCCGACGGCCCGACGGGTTGGACCCGAGGACGCCCCAGACCCAGCAGGAGAGCGGCGACAGCGAGACCGAGCAGGACGACGAGCACGACGACCATGGCATGGCCGCGCTCGAGCCCGAGCCGTCCTCGCCGCAACCCCGCCGGCACGGCTTCGACGGCGGTGCGCACGGCGAGCGGAAGCCGATCCAGGACGGCCGAGCCGTCAAGCGGGCTCGTCGAGTCGGGGGAGGCGTCGCGCGGTGACGCGTGCCGCAGGTCCGCGGACTCGTCCCAGGTTCCGTCGTCCGCACCCAAGCGGATGCCCGGTGGCACCTCGGGCACCCAGCCGGACCGGACGGCCGTCGCCGCCGCCCGTGGGCGGGCAGTCAGTGCGGCGATCCGACGGCGGGCAGCTCGCGCCCGCTCACTGTCGGGCCGCCTGACTCGTGCGAGTCGCATGCAGCGACGCTAGGAAGAGCGGTCCGGTGGCGCCCTTCCATCGGACCACGCTGTGGACGACGTGATCTGTGACGCGGCGCCTGTGGACAGCCCTCGTGCGGTTGCACCCACGGGATGCGGGCCGGGGCGTGGATCGTCTCAGCGCGGGCAGACGACGACGCCGAGCAGGCCCGGCCCGACGTGCGCTCCGATCACCGCGCCGACCTCGGCCACGACGAGCTGACCGAGCGCGGGCACCCGGGCCTGCAGCCGCGACGCGAGGGCTTCGGCCCGCGCGGCGTTGTCGAGATGGTGCACGGCCACGTCGACGCGGGTCCGGCCGGCCCGCTGGAGCGCGAGCTCCTCGAGTCGCGCGACGGCGCGCGACGAGGTGCGTACCTTCTCCAGCGGCAGGATCTGGCCCTGGGCCAGGTGCAGCAAGGGCTTCACAGCCAGAGCAGTACCCAGGAGCGCCGCCGCCGGTCCGATCCGTCCGCCGCGCCGCAGGTACTCGAGGGTGTCGACGTAGAAGAAGCACGACGACCGCTGCGCCCGCTGGCGCGCGACCTCGGCGATCTCGTCGACCGCGAGACCTCGGTCGGCCGCCTCGACGGCAGCCAGCACGGCGAAACCGAGGCCCATGCCCAGTGACTGCGAGTCGACGACCTCGACCGGCACCGGTGCATCCCTCGCAGCCAGCCGGGCCGCGTCGGCCGTGCCGGAGAGAAGGCCGGAGATGTGCACGGACACGACAGCGGACGCGCCGCCAGGCGGCGGCGGTCTCGTAGGCGTCGAGGAACGCCCGCGGGCTCGGCCGGGAGGTGCTGACCCGGACCCGTCGCCGCAGCGCATCAGCGACCTCGGCGGGGCCCATAGCCGTGCCTTCGTCGAAGGAGCGCCCGTCGACGACCACCTGGAGCGGGCACGACGACGATGCCGGTGTCGGACTGTTCGCCCGGCGTCGAGATAGGCCGTGGAGTCGGTGACGATCGCGACGTCCCGGCCCATGGCCGGGAGGGTACCCGGTGCCGGACGGCTCACTCCGGGACGACGTTGACCAGCGTCGGCGCCCGGACGACGACGGTCCGCACGCCCCGCCCGTCCAGCGCCCGCCGCACGGCAGGCGAGTCCAGAGCCAGCTCGCGCAGCGTGTCCTCGTCGACCGACGGCGGCACCTCGAGCCTGTCCCGCACCTTGCCCGCCACTTGCACCACGCAGGTGACCGTCTCCTCCACCAGATAGGCGGGGTCCGCGACCGGGAACGGCTCGTATGCGAGCGACTGCTCGTGGCCCAGTCGCGACCACAGCTCCTCCGCGACGTGCGGGGCGAACGGCGCCGTCAGCCGAGATCATGACCTCGGCCACCTCGCGCGGGACCGTCACGAGCTTGGTGGCGTGGTTGTTGAGCTCGATCAGCCGGGCGATGGCCGTGTTGAACCGCAGCGCCTCCATGTCGGTGCGGACGGCGTCAATGGTGCGGTGCATGACCTTGAGGGTGGCGTCGTCGGGCTTGCCGTCGCCGACGACCGGCTTCCCCGTCTCCTCGGACAACACGTTGCGCCACAGCCGTTGCAGGAAGCGCAGCGATCCGACGACGGCCCTGGTCTCCCACGGCCGGGAGACGTCGAGCGGCCCCATCGACATCTCGTACACGCGCAGCGTGTCGGCGCCGTACGCCTCGTACATGTCGTCCGGCGAGACGACGTTCTTCAGGCTCTTGCCCATCTTCCCGTACTCGCGGTTGACCGCCTTGCCGTCGTAGGCGTAATCGCCGTCGCCCGTCTCCACGACCCGATCCGCGGGTACGTACTGACCGCGCTCGTCGATATAGGCGTAGGCCTGGATGTAGCCCTGGTTGAACAGCTTGTAGAACGGCTCCTCGCTGCAGATGTGGCCCAGGTCGAAGAGGATCTTGTGCCAGAAGCGCGCGTACAGCAGGTGCAGGACGGCGTGCTCGACCCCGCCGACGTAGAAGTCGACACCGCCGGGGTCGCCAGGCGACCGCGGTCCCATCCAGTACCGCTCGTTCAGCGGGTCGACCAGGCGCTCTGCATTGGTGGGGTCGACGTATCGCAGTTCGTACCAACACGACCCGGCCCAGTTCGGCATCGTGTTGGTGTCGCGTCGGAACCGCTTCGGCCCGTCGCCGAGGTCCAACTCGAGCTCCACCCACTCCGGCACCCGGGCCAGCGGTGGCTCCGGCTCGGACTCGGTGTCGTCGGGCGCGAACGTCTTCGGCGAGTAGTCGGGAACGTCGGGCAGCTCGACCGGGAGCATCGAGTCCGGCACGGCCACCGGGAGGTCGTGCTCGTCGTAGACGATCGGGAACGGCTCGCCCCAGTACCGCTGCCGGCTGAACAGCCAGTCGCGGAGCCGGTACGTGACCGTCCCCTCGCCCAGACCCTTGGCCTCGAGCCAGCCGATGATCGCCGTCTTGGCATCGGCGACGCCCAGACCGTTCAGGCTGATCTCGTCGTTGGCCGAGTTGATCGCCGGCCCGTCGCCCAGGTAAGCCTCGCCGGCCCAGCCCTCGGGTGGCGCGACCGTGCGGACGATCGGCAGGTCGAACCGCTCGGCGAACTCCCAGTCGCGCTCGTCCTGGCCCGGGACCGCCATGATCGCGCCGGTGCCGTAACCCATCAGCACGTAGTCGGCGACGAAGACCGGGATGTTCTGGCCATTTGCGGGGTTGACCGCGAACGAACCGGTGAAGACGCCGGTCTTCTCGCGCCCCTCGGTCTGGCGTTCCACCTCGGTCTTGGCTGCGGCGGCGGCGCGGTATGCCGCGACCGCCTCCGCCGGCTTGGCGTGCCCGCCCGTCCACGCATCCTTGGTGTCGTCCGGCCACGCCGACGCCGTCAGCGCGTCGAGCATCGGATGCTCGGGCGCGACCACCATGAAGGTGGTGCCGAACAGCGTGTCCGGTCTGGTGGTGAACACCTCGAGCGCGTGGTGATCACCGTTCGCGGTGGTGATCGGGAAGGTCACCGTCGCGCCCGCGCTCCTCCCGATCCAGTTGCGCTGCATCGTCTTGACCTTGTCCGGCCACTCGATCCGGTCGAGGTCGTCGATCAGCCGGTCGGCGTACGCGGTGATCCGCAGCATCCACTGGCGCAGGCTGCGCTTGAAGACCGGGAAGTTGCCCCGCTCGCTGCGACCGTCGGAGGTGACCTCTTCGTTGGCGAGCACGGTGCCCAGGCCCGGACTCCAGTTGACCGGCGCGTCCGACACGTACGCCAGCCGCTGCGCGTCGACGACGCGACGCCGCTCGAGCTCGCCGAGCTCGGACCAGGCCCGGCCGTCAGGTGTCGGCCGGCGGCCCGACTCGTACTCGGCGACCAGTTCCGCGATCGGGCGCGCCCGCCCGCGACCGTCGGCGGCCTCGTGGTCGTACCAGGACTCGAAGATCTGCAGGAAGATCCACTGCGTCCACCGGACGTACCCGGGGTCGGTGGTCGCGAACGACCGGCGCCGGTCGTGGGCCAGCCCGAGGCGCCGCAGCTGACGACGCATGTTGGCCATGTTGGCCTCGGTCGTGATCCGCGGATGTTGGCCGGTCTGGACGGCGTACTGCTCTGCCGGTAGCCCGAACGCGTCGTACGACAAGGCATGCAGGACGTTGATGCCGCACATGCGCTTGTACCGACCGAGCACGTCGGTGGCGATGTACCCCAGAGGGTGTCCGACGTGCAGCCCCTCGCCGGACGGGTAGGGGAACATGTCCATCAGGAAGAACTTCTCCCTGCCCTGCACGTCGCCGGCCAGCGGACCGGTCGGGTTCGGCGCTTCGAAGGTGCCCTCCGACTCCCAGTGGTCCTGCCATCGCCGCTCGATCTCGGCGGCCAGGGCGCTGGTGTAGCGGTGCGGCGCCGCGTCGGTGTCGGCGCTCGCGGCGTCGCGGGTCTGGGTCTCGCTCATCGGGTGTCGTCGTCCCTCGTCGATCGTGGTCGGCCCTGCGGAAACTGGAAGACCCTCGCACAGGAGGGGTCCGCCGCGCTGACGCGACGCTCGTGGCGTCCGCTGCAGGTCAGCGCGGCCCGGTAAGGACGAGCAGGCCTCGCACGTAGATCAGGGTAGCGCACCGCGTGACCGGCGGCCCGCCGTCACCGGGTCAAGGGCCTGACCGGACTTCGATAGCGAGAAGGTCGCCAAACCGGCCGTCTGCGCCTTGTTTCGGCGTTCTCGCTATTCAAGTCCGACGCAGCGGTTGACGTCACGCATCGGCGATCAGACCAGCGAGGACCAGTAGTCCCAGAACCGGACGAGGACCAGGGCCGCGATCACCAGGAACCAGAGCACGAGCACGAAGTTGCGATTGCGCACCACGACCCGACGCACGCCTGCGGACACCTGGATGTGCCCCGCCTGGACGTTGTGCACGGTGACGTACCAGAAGATCGGGATGGTGACGATCCAGACGACCATGCAGTAGGGGCACAGCGCGTCGATGTCGTAGAGGCTCTGGTAGATCAGCCAGTGCACGAACACGACGCCGAACACCGTCCCCGCCTGAAGGCCCAGCCAGAACCACCGC
This sequence comes from uncultured Actinomycetota bacterium, assembly GCA_963801065.1. Lineage (GTDB taxonomy): Bacteria > Actinomycetota > Actinomycetes > Jiangellales > Jiangellaceae > CAWDDG01. The sequence goes on from CAWDDG010000002.1 coordinate 173,542, forward strand.
GGCAACCTTGCTCCCGTCAGCAGGACGATGCCGATGGTCGTGACCGCCGCGAACGCCGCAATGCCGATCAGCGGGTTGGCGAAGCCGAACGCCTCGGCCTGCCACGTCTTCATGACCGAGCCGCACGAGAGCACCGGGTTGAAGCTGCAGCTCGGGACGTAGTCCGGGTCCTCGAGCAGCTCGATCCGCTCGACGGTCAGCACGAAGGCCGCAAGGAAGCCGACGGCACCCCCGATCGTCAGCAGCGACCCCAGCCCACGGCCCGCACCACCGGCGCGCTGATGATCGGTCGGCGCGTCCAGGTCGACGTCGAGGTCGTCGGCCTCACTGGTCTCGAGGTCTCCGGTCATATCTCCACTCGTTTTTCGCGCATCGGCGGCGGCCGAGCTTCCGGGCTGCCGGCTAGATCAACGTACGCCGGGTCGGCCCGGCGCCCACGCGGCGGGCCTCACGGCACCTCGACGACCCGCTTGGCGCCCTCGTCCTTGACGATCGTGAAAGCGTCCTGGACGGCGCCTGACAGGGTCCGCGACTCGTACCGCATCGTGTCGGCGTCGACCCGGACCACCTGGTATGTCTGCAGGTCCTGCGCGCTGTGCTGCAGCTCGGCACCGTGCCGGCCCCACCCGTCGGGATCGCCGAGGTCGTACATCTTCGACCCCGAGACCGACACGACGTACACCGGGCCGTGCTCCGCGATCCGGCCGCGTCCGTATGTGTGATCGTGGCCCTGGAGCACGAGGTCCACGTCGTGCTCCTCCAGGATCGGCAACCAGGCCTCGCGGACCTCCGGGTTGTCCCGGTCCCCCGCCGTCGAGAACACCGGGTGGTGGAAGACGACCACCGACCAGCGCTGCGGGTTCGCCGTGAGGACGTCGTCGAGCCAGTCGCCCTGCGCCGCGAGCGCGGTGTTGGAGTTGAGCACGACGAACCGGACGCCCTGGTAGTCGACGTAATAGACGGTCTCGGCGGGCACGCCGCCCGACCCGGGGCCGTTCTCAGGGAACGCGAACTGCGGCTGCCAGCTGCGGGAGACCCGCGCCGGATCGTGGTGGTCGTGGTTGCCCGCGGCGGCGATGGTCAGGGCGCTGGTGGCCGACGGCGCAGCGGCGTCGAACCAGGCGCCCCACTGAGCATCGGAGTCGGCGTCGTCGACGAGGTCTCCCGCGTGCAGCCACACGCGTGCCCCCGGCACGTCCCCTGCCGCCTGCTCGACCAATCGGGCCCACTGCTGGCCGAGGCCGCGTTGCGCGTCGCCGAGATAGACGAAGGTGAACGGCTCCGGCGAGGCTGTCGCCGTGGTGAACTCGGACCAGTCGCTCCAGTCTGTCCCGTCGCCGACACGGTAGGTGTAGGTCGTGCCCGGATCGAGGTGGTCGAACACCGCAGTGTGTGACCGCGCGGCGTACCCGTCGGCCACGAGCCGTGCGGAGCTCACCGCCGGTACCTGCTGCGCCGCCCCGCCGCGCGGCCCACGGAGCTCGGCCTGCGCTCCGAGGACGTCGGCTTCGGTCCGCCATGTCACGGCAAGCGACGATGCCGGATCCGACGTCGGCGTGAGGACGATCCGGTCCGGCTTCGACAGCGGCTCGTCGCGGGCCGGCTCCGGCCCGGCTGCGACGAGCACCGCCACCGCCAGTCCGGCCGCCGCGACCGCCGCCCGGCCCGGTCGCGTCCAGTTGACCATCGCCCCAAGCATCCACCCTGATCCAGCCGTCGCCGAACTGCTGCACTCTGCGACCATCGCGGTGACGGCCGAAATGCCGATCGACCGGCTCTGGCATGCGGTTCCGGCGTTTTCCGACAGTCAGCGAGGTGTGGCTGCGCCTGTTGGAGACGTATGGCCTCTGATGCGCCCGGGCCGTTCATGTGACCACAGAGCGCGGCCCGTGCCAGGATCTGGCCATCATTCGGATGGGGGCCTGCCTCGTACCGTGCGCTGCTGAAGGAGGTGGACGATGACGTCGCCGTCGTCCGACGAGTTCGCCGAGCGCCTCGTGGCCGCCACCCTGGGCATGGTGGACGTGCTTGCTGTCTACCTGGGCGACCGCCTCGGCTGGTACCGCGCGCTCGCCGATGGCGGGCCCGCGACGGCAGCCGAGCTCACGGCCAGGGCGGGCGGCGCTGAGCGGTACGCACGCGAGTGGCTGGAGCAGCAGGCGGCGAGCGGCATCGTGACGGTGGGCGAGGACGGCCGTTTCTCACTGCCCGGCGGAGCGGCCGAGGTGCTCACGGACGAGAACAGCCTCGCCTACCTCGCGCCGCTGGCCCGAATGTTCAGTGCGGCAGCCGTTCAGCTGCCTGCGCTGGTCGAGGCCTACCGGAGCGGTGGTGGCGTCGGCTGGGCACAGTACGGAGTTGACATGCGCGAGTCGCAGGCGGACATGAACCGGCCCTGGTTCGAGCACCGGCTGGCCGGTGCGCTCGCCGGCGTGAGCGATGTCCACGCCGTGCTCGGACGACCCGGAGCCCGCATCGCCGACATCGGATGTGGCAGCGGATGGTCGAGCATCGCTCTCGCGCGCGCCTATCCGGGGTCGTCGGTCGACGGCTACGACCTCGACCTCGCGTCGGTGGAGCTCGCCCGTCAAAACGCCGACGCCGCCGGCCTGGACGGACAAGTGCGGTTCCACCACGCGGACGCTGCCGTGCTAGAGCGGCAAACACACGACGCGCTGTTCGCGTTCGAGTGCATCCACGACATGTCGAGACCGGTCGAGGTGCTCGCCGCCATGCGCCGGGCACGTAGCCACAACGGCACAGTCGTCGTCATGGACGAGGCTGTCGCCGACACCTTCGCGCCACCGGGCGACGACGTGGAGAAACTCATGTACGGCTACAGCCTGTTGATCTGTCTACCGGATGGGCTGTCCAGCCAGCCGTCCGCGGCAACCGGCACCGTCATGCGCCCTGACACACTTCGGCAGTACGCCACCGAGGCAGGGTTCGGCGAGGTTGTCGTGCTCCCGATCGACGACTTCGGACTCTGGCGGTTCTACCAGCTTCGGGCCTGAGTATTCGACGGCGCCGCCTGACAGTGGCTTGCCCACCTCTTGCCGACCCCACCCGTAGGGACAAGACCCTCGGCTGCGCACGGTCCTCGGCCGAGAGTGGGCGATTCGGCTGAAGGCTCGGCGCGGCGCGTCGACGTCGTCGAACGCGGTGCGCCTCACCATCGGGTAGTATTCGTGAAGCTAGCACATAGTGAGGATAGATCACGATATGGCGGACGTGGACAGGCATGGTGCGGCACTCGACCGGATACTCGAGTTCGTCGTGGTCTTGAACGACGACATGACCCATGGTCTGGCTCGCGACGGCCTGACCGTCTCGCGTGCCCACATGGTGTGGGAGCTGGGTCAACGAGGCCCGACGACACAAAGGGACCTCGCCGATGCCATGAAGGTGAGCGCTCGCAGCATCACCGGGCTTGTCGACGCGCTTGTCGCGACCGGCTTCGTGACCCGAGAGCCACATCCCACGGACCGTCGGGCGACCCTCGTCTCGTTCACCGAGCATGGAGCGCGGACAGCTGAGGCCTTGGAACGCGGCCAGAAGGAACTCGCCCGCATCCTCTTCTCGGGGATGACTGACGATCAGTTCGACTGCTTCGTCGACGGCCTGGATCAGATCCTGGCACGTCTCCGCGACCACGGAGTCTCACGGGATCGTGAGGTCAGCCAGTGACACAAGCCAACCAGGAAGCCACGCGAACGGTCATACCCGCACTGGTGCGCAAGGCGGTCTCGTTCGAGTTGGGCGTGTGGCGGAGTCTGTACCGCTGGACGATGCGACGACCTCGTGTACCCGACACCGGCGCAGAGCCGTTCAGCTACGCCGGTGCCGTGACGCCGCTCCTCTGGGTGTTCATCGCCGTGTCCGCGATCGAGGTCCCGGTCGCTCACCTGATCTTGCCGTGGGCGACCGCGCGAGTCATCGTGCTGGCGCTGGGAGTATGGGGCTTGACCTGGATGCTCGGGCTGCTGGCGAGCCTCAAGGTCCACCCGCACATCGTCGGCGACTCCGGGCTCCGCATCCGGTACGGCACCACGGTCGACATCGCGATCCCATGGGATGCCATCGCCGCTTTACGAGTCGATCGCCGCGATCTACCCAGGTCCCGCACCGTCCAGCTCAGTCAGACCCAGTCCGGCACCGCCCTGCACATCGGCATAGCAAGCCAGACCAACGTTCACGTCGTTCTGCATCGCCCCGTGACGGTCCCATTGCCGAAGGGCCACGAGCCCATCACCGAGCTGCGCTTCTACGCCGACGACCCCCGCGCCCTCGTTGATCGGGCACGCCGAACCTGACCGGCATCACGAGCCTCGCCCGACGATGGCCGAGGTGACGTCCGCACCGCGGGGACCCTGGTACGGGTCAAATCCCTGCATATCCGGCAATTGGACTGCCCGGCTGATATCGCTCGGCGAGACGATTCCGACGACTCGTCTGTCGTCGTCGACAACGACGGCGCGTCCGTCGGTGCACCCGCGCATACGCGGCAACAGTTCGACCAGCGTCTCGTCTGGCCTCGCCAGCGGCACATCGTCCGGGGCGCAGGCGATGTCTTTCAAGGTGGTCGCCTGGCGACGGCTGGCTGGTACCGCGCGGATGCGGTTGAGCGTGGCTAGCCCCAGCAGCCGACCGTCGGGGCCTACGAGCGGATATGACGAATAGCGGTGTGCCCAGGCGGTCTCGCTGATGAAGCGATCGAGCGACTCCTCAGGATCCGCCGCCACCGGACTCGCCGTCATCACGTCGCTGACGCGGATGCCCTGGAGGGCCTCTGCGACACGGGTCTGCTGCTCCTCAGCCGTCGCGGCGTTGACAAGGAACAGCCCGATGAGCACAAGCCAGAGTCCCCCGATGCCAGCGCCCACTACCACCTGCAGGAAGCCCAGGGCCACCAGTAAGTACCCGAAGACGCGCCCGGCCCGGGCAGCGGTTACCGCGGCACGGACGCGGTCACCACGCCAGGCCCACAGACCGGCTCGCAGCACCCGGCCACCGTCCAGTGGCGCGGCCGGGATCAGGTTGAACGCGGCGAGCATCACGTTGACGACCGCGAGGTAGGCGAACACGCCGACGACGAGATCGGACACGCCGGCGACATCGAGAATGGCCGCCGTGATCCCGGAGACGATCGCCACGGCAAGACTCGCCAGCGGTCCCACGACCGCGATCCTGAAGTCCGCACCGGGCGAGGCAGGCTCCCCCTTCAACTGAGCGACTCCGCCGAACAGCCACAGGGTGATCCCCTCGACGGCGATGCCATTGCGCTGCGCGACCACTGCATGGGCGATTTCGTGTGCGAGCAGCGAGACGAAGAACAGAAGCGAGGCGGCAAGCGCGGCGAGTACGTACGCCACCGTGCTGTAGTCGGGATAGACGGTTGGAAACCGGCCTGTTGCCAGACCCACAACGAGGATCCCGAGGATGACCAGGACACTGAGATTCAGCCCGACCCGGACGCCGAAGATCCTCCCGAGCCGAATCGACTCACTAATCATGCCCGTTCACATCCTCACTTCGTTCCTATTGGCATTGCGCGGCTCCGGCCGCCGACACGTCGTGCGGCTGGCGCACATCGGCGTCGGCCAGCAAACGTTGGGCTCGAAGTAATTGTGGTCGCGAGCGGGACCGTCGCCCGAATCCGGCGCCCGGCCTCGTCGATGCCGATCAGGGACCCGCGTTCGCCTCTGCGGCTCGCCCCAAGGCGTTGAACAGCGTATCGATGTCGAACGAGTCATCGTGACGCACTCCGTTGATGAAGAACGTGGGTGTGCCGTTGACCCCGCTCCGGACACCGCTCAGGAAATCCTCACGGACGCGATCGGCATGCACGTGCTCGACGAGCTCCCGGCGGAAGCGCTCGACATCGAGTCCGAGCTCCGCCGCGTAAGAGTGGAGATCCTCGTCGCGGAGTCGGTTCTGGTTCGCGAACAGGTGATCGTGCATTTCCCAGAACGCTCCCTGCTGCGCGGCCGCCTCGGCGGCCTCCGCGGCGGCCTCGGCGTGCGGATGTGATGTCGTGATCGGGAAGTTGCGGAACGCGAAGCGGAGCCGTTCACCCATCCTCCGCTGGATCTCCTTGACGATCGGATACGCGGCGCCGCAGTAGGGACACTCGAAGTCGCCGTATTCCACGAGGGTCAGCGGTGCGTCGGCCGATCCCTGCACGTGATCCCGGTCCTCCGACAGCGGCATCGTCAGCACCGGCTTCCACTGGGTCGCGCTCACGACGTCGGCCCCTCGTTCCCCAGTTCCTCGAGCGCGCGCAGGATGCCATCGGCGCCTGGATTCACGCCCACGGGAGACAGGTCGCTCCAGCGCACGATGCCTTCGGCGTCGATCACGAACAGTGCCCGCTCGCTCGTGCCGTCGTCGAACCGGTAGGCGCCGTACGCGCGAGCCACCGCGCCCTTGGGCTCGAAATCCGCGAGCAGCGGGAAGCGCAGGTTACGGTCCTTGGCGAACGCCAGGTGGCTCCAGGCGCCGTCTACGGAGATCGCGAGCAGCTGCGCGTCGTGCTTTCCAAACTCCGGCATCACCTCTTGGTAGAGCGCCAGCTGATCCGTGCAGACGGGGCTCCAATCCTCGGGATAGAAGACGAGGATCACCGGCCGCCCACGAAAGTCAGACAGCCTCACCGTCTGGCTGGGCGTCGACCGGAGCTCGAAATCGGGCGCGGCCTTGGCCGGCTGCAGGGGCCTGTGCTCCGGCACAGACGTCTCGGTCATGCGGCCACGCTACCCCCGGGCTCGCGCTCCTTCGGACACGCTGCTGCGGCTCGGTATTCAGGGCGACGACTGAACGGACGACCCACCCAGTGTCCTTACATGGCAGATCCGTGTTGCAGACGTTGGTCGAGCCGCCGACGTGTGCCGCGCCGCGGGCATTGACTTCGAGATGGAGCAACACGACCCAGCACCAGGATGGCTGTATCGGCGTCTGCTGATCCGTACACCAGGTGGGTATCGACTCGCTCTCGAAGGGCCAACCGAGTGGTACCCCAAGCGGCTGTCCGCTCACAAGAATGTGCTAGCCGGCGACGCTCGCCATCGGCCATGAGCGGATGTCGAACACGGCCGCGAGTGCAGGTCAACCGGACGCGTGAGCGCGTCTGCTGGAACTGGTTGGCTCCTATCCTGATCGAATGAACCTGGAGTTCAGCGGCGAGATGTGGTTCTGGAAGGGCCCGGCGCCGTGGCACTTCATCACCGTTCCGGAAGAGGAGTGCGGTGAGCTGGAAGCGTCTTCCGCGTTCGTGACCTACGGCTGGGGCATGATTCCGGTCACGGCGCAGATCGGGGGAACCGGTTGGAAGACGTCGCTGTTCCCGAAGGATGGGCGGTACATCGTGCCGGTGAAGGCGTGGGTGCGGGAGGCCGAAGGGCTCGAGGTAGGCGACATGATGACGGTCCGCCTGGCCGTCGATGTCTGACCAGCCGGCGAACCAACGCCTTCGCTGTGCGCGGCCATGAGCGGATGCTCGCACTCCCTGGCCCGCAACCACCCACTTGTCGACGGGAACGCTCGACGATGTCGACAGCATCGTCGACCAACTCGCCAATGCAACCGAGCTGCGAAAACAGATCCGCCGCAGAGTCGGACGAGCGACTACCGCGCCGCGTCGAGCGCCGGCCCGGGTACCACTGCCTCCTGCGGCCGGAGATCGCGGCCACGGACGAGGGAGATCGAGACGACGACCCCGGCCAACGCGATGAACGCGCCGACCCAGAATGCCGCTTGGAAGCCGTCCGTCAGCGCATACGGCAGCTCGCTGCCGCTCGCAAGCCCGCTTTCGGTCGTGGAGACCGCGATGGTCGACAGCAGCGCGATACCGACAGCGCCACCCATCTGCTGGCTCGTGTTGATCAGTCCTGAGGCGAGACCCGCTTCGTGAGGCTTCGTTCCCGCAAGGGCCGCGATCGTGATTGGGACGAACGCGAACGGAATCGCGACTCCTAGGATCAGGAAGCCGGGGAAGAGATCGGCCCAGTACGAGCCGTCGACAGACACCTGGGTGAAGTACAGCAGCCCGGCGCTAAGGAGCGTCATGCCGAGGACGAGCACCGGCTTGACGCCGACACGACTCACCGCAGCTGCTGCGACGTTCGCCCAGACCACGGCGGTACCCGCGACGGCGAGATACCCGACGCCGGTCTTCAGCGCCGAGTAGCCGAGCACCTGCTGCATGTAGAGCGTGAGCATCAGGAACATGGCGAACATGGCCGCACCCACGATGAACCCGGCGATGTTCGCCGCCGTCAGCGTCTGCAGCCGGAAGATCGAGAGCGGCAACAGCGGATCCCGTTGCCGCCGCTCCCAGCGCGCGAAGACGACGATGAGGGCCGCCGCGGTGACGAATGCGCCGAACGTCTTCGGCGAGCTCCAGCCCCACTGCTGGCCCTGAGTGATCGCGAGCACCAGGATGCTGAGCCCTCCGGTGATGAGCACTGCACCCGGCACATCGTGGCTGTGACCGTCCGCATCACGGCTCTCGCCGAGCAGGATCGGAGCGAGTACGAGCCCCATGACGCCGACCGGAATGTTCACGAAGAAGATCCACTCCCACGAGAGGAGGTCGGTGAGGATGCCGCCCATCAGAACACCGGCCGCGGCTCCGAAGCCACCCACCGCTCCCCAGACGCCGAGCGCGATGTTCCGCTCGCGGCCTTCGGCGAACGTCGTGGTCAGGATCGATAGGGCGGACGGCGTGATCGTCGCCGCACCGAGGCCCTGGATCGCGCGGGCGGCGATCAGCGACCCATCGCTCCACGCGAGCCCGCATAAGAGCGAGCCGAGCGAGAAGACGACGAGACCGGCGATGAAGACCCGCCGACGCCCGATGATGTCCGCCATCCGGCCGCCGAGGAGCAGGAAGCCGCCGAAGACGAGTGCGTACGCGCTGATCACCCATTGCAGGCTTTCCTGCGAGAAGTGGAGCTCCGACTGGATCGACGGGAGCGCGACGTTCACGATCGCGACGTCGAGCACCACCATGAACTGCACGGCGCTCAGGAGCGCCAGGGCAATCCACTTCGTCCGATCCGCGCCGATCATCGCGGGCCCTCGGGCGGCCAGGCTCTGGGCGGGTGCGGTGTCCTTCATGTCAGTCCTCCCACGTCGTCTCGTCATGACGACGTACGGGAGGCGCGAAAGGGGACGCGTCTTCGGCTGCGAAGTAGAGCTAGTCGCTGAGCTCCGCGACGCGCCGTCGCAGGAAGCGGCGCTCCGGCTCGGCGTGCGCGAGATCGAGGGCCCGTTCGTACGCCGCGCGCGCCTCGTCCCGACGACCCAGGCGGCGGAGCAGGTCGGCTCGCGTCGAGTGGAAGTACTGGTACCCGCCGAGATCGAGCTGTTCCACGAGGTCGAGCCCCTCCGCCGGGCCGTCTGCCTCGGCGACCGCGATCGCGCGATTGAGCTCGACGACCGCAGAGTCGGTCAGCTGGATGAGCTCTCCGTACAGCGCCGCGATCTGAGGCCAGTCCCGCGGCTCCTCGGTGTGCACCAACGCGATCGACGCCTGGATGACGTACGGGCCGCGGCCGCGTAGCGCGAAGGCCCGGTTGAGCGCCGCACGCCCGCGCGCGATCTGCGCATCGTCCCAGCGCGAGCGGTCCTGGTCGGCGAGCAGGACGAGCTCCCCGCCCTCGAACCGCGCGTCGCGGCGGGCGTCGTCGAGCAGCATCAACGCATAGAGGCCGTGCACTTCCGGCTCGTCCGGCATCAGGTCCACGAGCGAGTTCCCCAGCCAGAGCGCCTCCGCAGCCAGCTCGGAGCGGCCGCCGTAGCCCTCGTTGAAGATCAGGTAGACCACCGCGAGCACAGCCGCCAACCGGTCGGGAAGCACCTCGTCGGGCGGAACGCTGAACGGAATGCCCGCATCCCTGATCTTGCGCTTCGCGCGCGACAGTCGGCGCTTCATCGTCGGCGCCGGAACCAGGAACGCGCGGGCAATCTCCTCGGTGCTCAGGCCGCCGAGCGCGCGCAGGGTGAGGGCAACCTGTGCGTCGAGCTGGAGCGCCGGATGGCAGCAGGTAAAGATCAGTTCCAGCCGTTCGTCGACGAACGGCGTCTCCTCCATCTGGTCCTCCACCGCCTCGACGGCAAGCAGACGCGTCTTCGCGACCAGCGTGCGGTCACGTCGGATGCGGTCGATCGCACGGTTACGCGCCGTGGTCACCAGCCAGGCCCGCGGATTGGCCGGGTTGCCGTCGCGGGGCCAACGCTCGGCGGCGGCGGTGAAGGCATCCTGAGCGGCCTCCTCGGCGAGATCGAAGTCGCCGAAGATGCCGACCAAGGCTGCGAGCACTCGCCCCCACTCGTCGCGGAAGACCTGCTCGATTGGTGTCCTATCGCTCAACGATCGGGCGCACCTCGATCGCGCCGCCCATCCGGGCGGCCGGGATCCGGGCAGCCAGCGCGATTGCCGCGTCGAGATCGGCCGCCTCGTAGACGTAGTAGCCGCCCAAGGCTTCCTTCGCCTCGATGAACGGTCCGTCCGTGGTCAGCGTCCGTCCGTCTTCTACGCGCACGGTGGTGGCTGTGTCAGCCGGGCGCAGCTGCTCTCCTCCCAGGACGCCGGGCGACTCAGTGATGGCGAGGTACTCCGCGGATATCTGCTTCTGCTCCGCTTCGCCGAGGCTGTTGAGACGTGCCCAGACCTCGCCGCCGGAGTGGATCAGCAGCAGGTACTTCATGTCCGTCCTCCTCGAATCGAGACTGTCGCCTCTACGACGAACGGGCAAGTCGAAAGGGGACGGGCTCGCGAGAGCGGCGCTGGAGGCGCGCCCACGTCGAGTTGTCACAGGTGCATCCACCGTGAGCCGTTCATCCTCACGCCGCCAATCGTTCCGATCGCATGCCGTCGACTGTCAGCGTGACGTCGACGTTGCCGCGCGTGGCGTTCGAGTAGGGGCAACGCTCGTGCGCACGAGCCATGAGCTCCACGGCCTCGGTGCGCGACAGGTGCGGCGCGTGCAGGTCGAGGGCGACCGTCAGGCCGAAGCCTCCGTGTCCGGTCGGGCCGATTCCGACGCGCGCCGTGATGTTCGAGTCCGATGCATCGAGCTTCCGACCCTGCGCCACGGACAGGAGCGCTGACTGGAAGCACGCGGCATAGCCGACGGCGAACAGCTGCTCCGGGTTCGTGCCGGTGCCGCCGCGTCCGGCCCTAGGACCATTACCGCATCGGTGAATTCGGCTAAGAGCTAGATAGCGGGCTAATCCACAAACGGCCCGTTGAACACGGGGACTTCCCCGTACGGCTGCCCCGTCATGAGCAAGAACCGGGTGCCGGGGGCGGCGTCGGTAACCGCGAAATCGTCTCCGGGACCTAGCAAGACGAGCTGAGGAGGCCTCGCCGGGCGCAGGTTGGCCCCGAACGCGGCCTCGCCGTCGAGCACGTACGCGAAGCCCTGGAACCCGGGCGGCACGGAAGTCGTGACCTGCCCGCCTGTGGGCAGTTCGACGTCGAGGATGAGCGCGGGCGTACCCAGACGCACAGGAGAGCCCTCGCCGACCAGCACTCGAACGATGGCGTCGCCCTCCTGCCGCACCAGGATCTGCTCCGGCCGCACCACCTGCGCGCTCGGCTCGAGCTGCTTGTCCTTGCGGGCCAGGTTCACCCAGAACAGCACGCCGCGAAACTCGGTGTCGACCAAACCCTCCTCGACCTCGTCCGCTCCCACCGCTTCGGCGTGCCACACGCCCCGCCCGGCCCTGAGCGCGAGGAGCGAGCCCTCGCCCAGCTGCGCACGTTCCATCGATCCGCCTGGTCCTGTGCTGTGGCCGGTGCTGATCGAGCCCTCCAGCACGTACCAAAGGTTGTCAAAGCCTCGGTGCGGATGCTTGGTGTCCTTGGCCGACATCTCGGAAGGGCGGAACCGGCCTTCATGCACGAGGATGAAGGGGTCGACCTGTTCGTAGGCTGCTCCACGGGAAGGCAGCGCCTCCAGGATTGGCGTCCCCATGACCCGGATCCTCGCTGCGTCCTCCACGAGGGTGGCGTCCCGCGCCCGTTGCTCAACCTGCTGATCCATCGTCCTCATCTCCCATTCCCCTTGCCTGACAGCATCGATCATCGCACAAGGCGGAGGCAGCCCTCCGTATTCCCGCTACACTGACGTCATGACGACCGCAGACCGCCCCACCGACCTCGCACGACCCGCCAGGCCGCTGCGTCGCGACGCCCAGCGCAACCGCGACGCCATCCTCGCCGCCGCCCGGCAGGTGTTCTGCGACCACGGCCTCGAGGCGCCGCTGGAGGAGATCGCTCGCCAAGCCGGGGTCGGCATCGGCACCCTCTACCGTCGCTTCCCCAGCCGCGTGGAGCTGCTGGATGCGGTGTTGGCCGACACCGTCCAAGCGCACGTCGATGCGGCAGAGCAGGCCCTGGCCATGGACGACCCTTGGGACGGGTTCACCTATTACCTGGAAGACACCTGCCGGCTGCAGGCCGACGACCGCGGCCTCAACGACGCCATGAGCATGCGGTTCCCGCGCGCCGCCACCGTCGAGGCCGTCAAGACCCGCCTGTTCGACCTGGTCGCCCAGGTGGTCGACCGCGCCCAGCAGAGCGGGCAGCTCCGGGCCGACCTCACCCTCGAAGACCTTGCCTTTGTGACCTGGGCCAACACCCGCGTCCTGCAGGCCGGCCGCGCCGCCGGCGCCCCCGACGCATGGCGACGGCACCTCGCCTTCCTGCTGGACGGCTTCCGCGCCGATCGCGCCCATCCGCTGCCCCAGCCGCCGCTGTCACCCCTGCAGGTCCACCGCGCCATGCTCACCCTCGGCCGCCGTTCTGCCGGCGACGCCCACTAGCATCCGGTCACAGCCAGCAACTTTCCGCCACGCAGGCTGCTGGGACCCTCGTCGTCCGGTGGCCGGGTGATCATCATAACTCAGAGGCTGCCCATGGGTAGATCGAGGATAAGTCCCCTTCGAATGATGTGGGCGCGTCCACTTTTCCTTCCTTCATTACCTTCAGAGCGCCACCCTTTTCCTATCTTCAAGACTCCCTACGGGGCTTTCGGCAGACTGTAGACCTTCCATCCCAGGACGAGATGGAAGACGATGAGTGATAGAACCACGACAAAGGCGATAGGAGACTGAGGATCGACCAGAAGGGTAGATGCGGCTACGACCCCAACCACTCCGAGCACCACGCTCACCCTGCCAATGCGCTTGCCAAAGGCCGGGGCCCCGAGCATGGCCACCCCGAGGGCAATGAGACCTATCGGCAGGAGGAGGAGCCCTACGACGAACAACGCATCGAATATGCCCTGGGTCGCCTGCCACAAGAGGACGAGTGTCGCCTGATCCTCGAGGGTCGCCTCAGGAGCATGATAGAGGTCGGAGATCGGGGCGGTAGCGACATGCGGGAGAGCTCCGGCCGCGAGCACCCCGAGACCCAGAATGCCCAGGACGCTCCCGAAGAGAGCGGGCGCGAGGCTGGTCCCCCGGAGAGCACGATACAAGGCGAGGAAGTGGGTGACCCACAAGATGACGACGACCAGGTAAAGGCTATTCTCTACCGTGCGCGCTGCTCTTATGTCGGGGAACCTCATAACCTCGCCCTCGGGTTTGGGAGGGTCCAGTCCGACGAACGCGATTACTATAACGAAGACGAGAATGAAGAGGATGCCACCCAGGATACCGGCTAGCCCACCCCATCGCAGAACGCCATTCTCCTCCTCCATCTTCTGTAGATCATTCATCTTTTCTCCTTTTGAAGAATATTCGGAGCAGCATAACACACGTGTGAGCGATCAGAGAGCTAACAGAGCCGTACGGAATAGCGATTCGGAGACGTACGGGCTCGGCGTCCTGACGCCGGCCGATTGCTCACCGGCGCGTCCCGGCTTGCATCGAGGTCAGTGTCGACGAGGAGCACACCCTCACAAGCCCATGGCTGGAGATCCGCGAAGCCGACTCACATGCGTAATACCCCGCCGGCGCGGCTCGACCCGGGTGAACCGGTGCCCGATCCGGGTGATCAGCTCCTCGGGGGTGAACGTAACATAAGTCGGAGTAGTCACCCGTCGTGAGTAGACCATCGAAACAACTCTCGCTTTGAAACCCAAACGCCAGCGAGTTACCGCGAGCAGCCCGTCGAGAAGCAGTTCTGCGGCGACCAGCTGGGCGAGTTGGACAACCCGTTCGACAACCGGTGGATCGTCGCCGCCCACGTCGAAGTCGTCTCACCCGAGTAGATGGCACGCGCGTCGCCCGGCCGAGATGATCGGCGGCCAGGGATAGCCCATCGGCGGCTCCGCGCCTCGCGGCTGGCACTGCGCCGCTCGCGCCCTCCACAATCATGACGGGGCGCACTCATCTTCGCGCATGCATCGAGGCAATGGGGGTCGACAGCGGGCTCTCGAGGCGGTCCAGCGCGACCCTACTTTGGGTCGGCTGTCGGCTTCTCGCGCTCCTAGGGAGATCCCAACAGGTACGCCATGATGCGGCCGACGAAGTCGGCCTGCTCGGCCGGTGTGGCGAGTTGTTCGATGCCGTAGCCGAGCAGCACCGAATCGCCGGTCGTGACCGATGCCGCCACCTCGACCAGTACCGTGGAGCGGACGAAGTCGCCCTGGTTGCCCGGGCTGCCGGTCGGCGCACCCTGGATGGTCCACAGGCTTGGCTCGGTCTCGAAACCGTCGGCGTCGAGCACGCTGCCGCCCGCGGTCACGCGGGTGTCGTCGATGAACGTGCCGATGCCCCCGCTGGCCGGGTCGGTCACGTAGCTGATCGACACGTCCACCGATCCGCCGGCGTAGGCCGACAGGTCGAACGCCACCTGCTGCCAGCCGCCGGAGTCGCCGGTCATGCGGTTCCACGACCCCGTGGTGCCCGTGGTTGCGCACGGGTTGCCCGGTGTCAGGTAGTTGAGCAGGAACGGGTGCATGTCGAGCAGGAACCCTGCCTCGCACTCGGTCGGCGGCACGGTGTCGCTGAGCCCACCGGCCTCGGGCAGCGTCGTCCACTGCTGGGTTCCCGAGGGCGCCGCCTCGACGATCACGTTGTCGTAGCCGAGCTCGGTGCTGAACGAGAGGGCGAACTCGAGCGCCGGGGTCTGGGCCGCCGACACCGACGACAGGTTGACGGTGCGGGTGAGCCGCATGTAGGAGCCGTCGGCGTGCACACCGCCGACGTAGAACTCACCCTCGACGGGTCCGAAGGGGTTGACCCCGCCGGCCCCGAGGTAGGTGCTCGACGCCTCGCCGGCGAACAGTGGGAACTGGTCGGGCGGGAGGATGTCGCTCGTCAGGGTGAAGGCACCCGCCTCGTCGAGCGGGTTGTCGGCGACCGCCGGCCCGCCGAAGTTGGCCGTGGCGCCCTCGAGCGGGTTGCCCGTCCCTTCCACGCCAACCGGGTTTCCGAACGTCGTGCGGGCGAACGCTCCCAGGTAGTACTGCGAGAAGTCGTCGGCGAGCAGCAAGCAGTCGCTGAAGAAGTCCTCGCTGACGACGCAGTCCTCCTCGGGCGCGCCGTCGAGCCCGTAGTAGATGCCGCCGATCGACCCGCCGAGCAACCCGAAGTACTGGGCCGTCTCGCCGGTGTGCAGCAGCTTGCCGCCCTCGTTGAGGTAGTCGCGCACGGCGAGGGTCAGGAACTGTTGGCGCTCCGCGACGGCCAGGTCAGGGAGCGGGCCGAAGAGGAACGTGTCGGTGAGCTCGTCCTCGGGATCCTGTGTCAGCCGGTTGTCGCCCAGCTCCCAGACGACGGCATCGAAGTGGCCGAGCACGCCGAGGTGATGGGGCACGCCCTGGGTGTCGACGTCCCAGGTCTGGTGGCTCACGCCGTTGGCGTCGAGTGCCGCGGCGTATTCGTCGACGTACTTGGCAGTGGTGCCCGGTGGGTACACGGGGTTCACGCCCGTCGTGTCCTCGTTGGCGATGATCAGCACGTCGCCACCGTCAGAGGCCGCCGTGTACGTGAAGTGGTCACTCTGGATCGGTCCCTGGCGAGGCTTCACACCGCTGAACCACACCTCGACGGAGTCGCCGGGATCCGCACCCTCGACCACGCCGCGGTACTCGGCGTAATAGACGTCGGACTCACCGCCGAAGCGTTCGCCGCCGTCCCATTCCGACACCCGCACGGACTGGGCGCTGCCACCATTGATCGAGTAGTTGAGCCGAAGGTCGCGCAGCGAACGGCGCGCCGTGACGGCGACCGGCTGCGGGTCCCCGTACGACACGTCGAAGCTGTCGACGACGAAGTCGGTGGTCTCGATGCCGACGACCGACACCGGATCGTCGGGGTCGAGCGCCGACTGGGCGGTGGCGATGGCGAACGGGATGTTCTTCTCGAACTCCGCCTGGATCAACTCCTCGTCGTCGGGGAAGTGGAAGACGCTGCCGCAGTCGGCGGGGTCCCACTCGTCGTCGGGGTCGGCCTCGCTGACGGTCTCGCAGGTCGACATCTCCGGCGTGAACGCCAGCGTGCCGTAGGTGCTGTGGGCGTGCTCGGTCGTCTCGCCGTTCGTGGTGTACAACTCGGCCGAGATGTCGGGGTCATAGCCGGCCACGGCGGGGTTGGCGTCGTCGCCCGCCATCGCTTCGTAGATCACGTCGTCGGGCGTCGGCGTCGACACCTGCCAACCGGTGCCCGTAGAGCAGCAGCTCGGCGGCGGAGTGGTAGTTGATCATGAACTCGAAACCGATGCGCCGCATGAGCCCGTCGAGAGCCTGGGTCTCCGGCTCGGACGCCGGGGCCGTGCCGCGGTAGGTCTCGTTGCCGAACACGGGCGACGATCCCTCGTTGTCGTAGCCCCACTTGGTCGGGTAGTTGCGGTTGGGGTCGACGCCGTCGACCGGGGTGATCACGCCGTCGCCGTCGTTGTCGTGCAGGTTCTTGCGCCACAGGCGCTGGTCGGGCTCGAAGGTCCAGTCGTAGCCGTCGGGGTTGGCGACCGGAACGAACCACAGCTCGGTCTCGTTGACGAGCTCGGTCAGGGCGGGATCGCTACCGTAGCCGTCGAGCACGTGGTGCATCAGGCGGCGGATCATCTCGGGGGTGATCCACTCCCGGGCGTGCTGCGCGCCGAGAACAGGGTCGCCGGGCGGCGCCCGTCCTTGGTCTGCGTGGCTCTATTGGTGACCTTGAGCGCGAGGATGTCCTTCCCCTGCACGCTCTGGCCGATGGTGACGAGCTTGGTGATCGCTGGGTTGTCGGCTGCGGCCTGCTCGATCTCGTCCTTGATGCCGCCCGGCTCGCTGTAGGTGCGATAGACGGTGTAGCCCTCGGCGGCCTGCAGGGTGGAAAGCTCAGCGGCGGTCTGGCCGTCGATCTCCTTGGGGGCGAGCTCGACGCCCTCCTCGGCGAGCGCCTCGGCCTGCTCGCCGCTCAGTACGACCTCCACGTCGACCTCGGCACCCCTGGTCGGTTGGGCGGCGATCTCGTGGGGGTCGATCCCGGATGCGCGCAGCTCGGCGAGCTGGCGGAGATCGAGCTTGCCGACGTACACGTCCAAGCGATCGTTGCCGGCGGCCGATTGGTTCGGGGCCGCCGAGGCGCCGGCGCTGCCTAGAGCACCGAGCCCGCTCGGCAACACGACGACGGCAAGGACTGCGACGAACGTGCGCTGCACGCGATTCATGAGAGCCCCCGGTCAATTCACCTGCCCGATCCGGCCGACACTGCCCCTCGTCGCGAAGTGTGTCAACCGTCGCACCGGATGGTTGAGCAGGTTGACCTGCGCCTCTACGAGGCTCAGCGGCCGCTGATGGGACAGATGTGTACGTGGCAGGGCCGCCGCCCGTGGGAGCGACTCTGCGATCGCAGAGAGTGGCCTGGGCGGCGCCGGCCGTACGCGTTGCCGGAGGATCTGGTGGTCGGACTGTGGGGGCGGCGGCGTCGCCGCGCTCGTTCTACGACGAACGGCGCCCAGGTGGACGCAGCCCACGAGATTGGTACCTCGGCGGGCCTGCTGCTACGACCTTGCGGGCCGGCGTTCTGGTAAGACCGCCATGGTTGACCTAAGGGGACGTTAGTCGAACCCTGAGGTCCTCGAGATGGTGGCGCTGGCTGCCCAAGCGGTCGCCGGGATCAAGTGCACCGTTCAGGCGGTATCCCCTCTCCCGCCCACGCGGCGCTGGCGGCTCGTCGATCGCCTCGGTGGTCAGATCATCGGCGAACTTGTAGTAGGCGGGCGTGCAGGAGCAACGAAGAAATCCTGGCTGAGCGTTACAGCATCGTCTGTCCAGTGTGAAGCGGATCTTGAGGCGTGAGCGAGGTAACTAGCTCTGACACCGGCGTCGGGTGACTGTCTCGTACGCGCCGACGATCGACGGAGTCAACATCGCGTGCCAGCGGCTGGGAGATGGTTTGGACGCCAAACGAATGTCCGACGACGACTCTCGTTGGTGGGTACGCCGACCCGGGCCGATCCCGAGGTGGGCGACGTCGATGCCCACATGCTGGACGCGGGTCAGCCACGTCGGGTCGCACGGCAAGCAGCGATGGGCTCGGTGAATGCTGGGACCTCGCTCTGCCAGGTGGCGAAGGCCACTGTCACGTCCAGCGGGTTTGATGGATGGGTCGGCGCTCGGCGTCGAGTATCGGGCGCGATTCCCTCGGGGCAGAAGACCTCAGTTCGCGGTGGCAGTGCCCGGGACGGGCTTGATGTGGGCGAACATGCTGCGGGCGTTCCAGGTTGGGAAGGCTCGTGTCAGCCACGACGGACCGTCGAGCCGGATGCGGGAGTCGCGGAGTGCCTCGGCCCAGGTGAGCTGGCCGGCGTGCCACTTGACGAAGGCTTCGGCCTCGGCGGTGATGTAGAGGTCTTCGTCGAGACCGGGGTACGTCTTGCAGATCTCGGTCTCGCCGTGCTCGAGCAGCAACCAGTACCGCTCGTGGCGCCGGAAGCCCGTGAAATCCAACCGGATGACCACGCGCTGGTCAGGTAGTCGATCCCGGCGGAGGGCGTTGCACATCGACCACAACGCCACGAACGGATCGAGGTTCTCGGGGGCAATCTCGAGCCAACGAGCTCCCCACTCGCCGAGCGCTTCGCAGACCGTGAACAGATCGTGGCCGGAGCTCGTGAGGTGGTAATGGTGACCGCGTCCCTGAGCCTTCGGTGCCGACTCGACGATGCCGAGGCGTTCGAGCTGTTTTAGCCGCTGCGTGAGCAGGGTGCGGGACAGCCCGGGCGCACCCTCGAGGATCTCGCCGAAGGTCTCACAGCCCAGATGCAGGTTGCGGATGATCAACGGCGTCCAACGCTCAGCGAAGACCTCCGCACCGCGGGCGATCGGGCAGTACTGACCGTAGGTCCTCATCAACGCAGTGTCCGGCGCCTCGCGCTCTCTGTGAAGTCCAGATTCTTTACTCCGAAGTCCAGATAGCTGACTTCTCCTCGGTTCCCCCCGATGTTGCGATGAGCCCATCGACCAGAGGAGGAACGATGACTGCACCAACCACCGTCCAGATCCCCGGGCTCCGAGGCGACCTCATCACCCCCGACCACTATTACTACGACGACGCCCGAGCCGTATGGAACGGCACGGTCGACCGACGACCCCGACTGATTGCCCGCTGCAGCGGCACCGCCGACGTGGCCGCGGCGGTGCGCTTCGCACGAGACCGCGACCTCGAGATCGCGGTCCGGGGCGGAGGCCACAACGTGGCCGGCACCGCGGTGTGCGACGACGGGATCGTCATCGACCTCTCCGCGATGCGCGCCGTCTCGGTCGACCCCGCCGAACGCACGGCCCAGGTACAGGGTGGCGCCCTGTGGGGCGACGTCGACCACGAGACCCAGGCCCACGGTCTGGCCACCACCGGCGGCATCGTGAGCCACACCGGCGTCGCCGGGGTCACCCTCGGCGGCGGCATCGGCTTCCTCATGCGCAAATACGGGCTCGTCGTCGACAACCTGCTTGCCGCCGAGGTGGTCACCGCCGAGGGCAGCATCGTCCGGGCATCCGCCGACGAACACCCCGACCTGTTCTGGGCGCTCCGAGGCGGCGGCGGCAACTTCGGCGTGGTCACCTCGTTCCGATTCGCTCTGCACCCCGTCGGCCCGACCGTGATGGCCGGGCTTGTCTTGTGGGCGGCCGACGACACCACCGACGTGCTGCGCTTCTACCGGGACTTCGTCGCCGACGCGCCCGACGAGCTCGGCAGCGTCATCAGGCTCGGCACCGTCCCCCCGCTGCCGGACATCCCCGAGAACCTGCACTGGCGGCCGGCCATCGCCGTCGCGTGCTGCTACGCCGGCGCCGTCGAAGACGGCGAGCGTGCGCTGCAGGCCCTCCGCCGGTTCGGGACGCCGCTCGTCGACCTGCTCGCACCCTCGCCGTACGTCGCTTTCCAGGGCGGCATCGACGACACCGTCCCCCACGGGTGGCACTACTCCTGGAAGTCGACGAACCTCGTCGGCCTCTCCGACGAAGCCATCGCCGTCATCGTCGACCACGCCTACGCCGCCGGCTCGCCCCGGTCGTGCGCGGTGATGTTCCACTTCGGTGGCGCCGTCGCCCGAGTTCCCCACGACGCCACCGCCTACGCCGGTCGCGACGTGGCCCACAACATCGTCATCGAAGGCGTGTGGCTTCCTGACGAGTCCGCCGAGCGCGCCGCGGCCGAGACCGCTTGGGCGGGGCGGATTCCTCCGAGCCCTCCAACCGCACCGCGCCGGCAGCGTCTACGTCAACTTCCTTGATTCCGACGACGACACCAGCCGCGTTCTTGAGGCCTACGGCGACGACACCTACGTGCGGCTCGCAGAGATCAAGGCGAGATATGACCCCGAGAACGTGTTCCACAACAACAAGAACATCCGGCCCAGTGAGCCGGGCATCTGACGGCACGGGACCCAAGGCCCGCCCCCTACTCGGAGCTTCTCGGAGGTGAACGCGGCGGCGCGGCGTGGGCGGGATGGCACGGTGAACTCGACCAAGCCTCGCGTCGGCCGTCGGATCGTCATCGGGTACATAGATTCGTACGGCGGTACGGTTCTATGTACCCGATGGCTGTGGAGCTGAGGGGACGTCTTTCGAACCCCGAAGCCGTGGAGACGGTGGCGCTGGCTACCCAGGCGATGACCGGTATCAAGATCCACCACGGGAGCACCGCATCCCGTCCTGTGGCTCACCGACGCTGGCGGCTCGTCGATCGGTTGGGCGAGCAGATCATCAGCGACCTGCTCCGCGACAGCGGAGTGGGGGCTACACAGCGGACGCTGGCTGAGCGCTACGGCATCAGCCTGAGCAGCGTCAAGAGACTCACACGGCGCCCCCGATCGGACAGCCGCGAACCGACAATTCGATGGGAGGCTGGACGAAATACTCGCAAGGGTCGGGCCAACTCGGGATGAGGATCTTGAAAGCGGGCCGGTGGCCAACCTCGGCTGTGTCGCTGCGCTTGCGGCCAGAGGGTGACCGGAAGCCCAAGTTCGTCAACCTGAAGCACAAAGCGCATGGCTATCGCGGGGGCGCCACTTCGAGCGCGACCGCACTCTGCCCGCTTACCAATGTCGTGAGACCTGCCGGGCGTCCCGAGCGGAGCGCACACGCCCTCCTCTGCTTGATGTGCGGACGGCTAGGAGGTTCACGGAAACGGGCGATCCCGGAGATTGTGCAGCGCGTGCGCCGGGCCGGGCCGCGACTTGATCCCTGCGGGGTCTTGCGACCGCTGCCCGGGGGTCCGACGATGGCTGCAGCCCTATCAGAAGGAGCACCATGAGCGAGCAGACGACCAATGCCCCGCCGATCGTGCTGATCCACGGGCTTTGGATGACCGCCCGAAGTTGGGACCGCTGGGTGGAGTACTACCGGGCGAAGGGACATGAGGTCATCGTGCCCACGTACCCGGGATTCGAGATCGAGGTGGAGGCGCTGCGTGAAAAGCCCGAGATCATCGCCGCGGCGTCCGTCCCCGAAACGCTCGACCATCTCAGCGAGGTGGTCGAGGGCCTGGAACGTCCGCCGATCATCATGGGCCACTCCTTCGGCGGCACCTTCACCCAACTCCTGGTCAACCGCGGCCTGGGCGCCGCCGCCGTGGTCGATCGACTCGGCGCCACCCGAGGGCGTGCGGGTAAACCCGCCGTCCCAAATCAGGTCCCTGTTCCCGGTCCTGAAGAACCCGGCCAACCGGCACCGCGCGGTGGGCTTCACCAAGGAGCAGTTCCACTACGCCTTCGCCAACACGTACAGCCGGGAGGAGTCCGACGCAGCCTACGACCTCCTCCACATCCCGGCGCCCGGCAACTGGGTGTGGGCCTACGGCCTGATCGCCAACTGGAAGCCGGGCCACCAGGAGACCTGGGTCGACTACGACCTGGACGACCGTGCTCCGCTGCTATTCATCATCGGCGGCAAAGACCACCTGATGCCGCCCTCGGTGATCCGCTCGAACGCGAAGAAGTACCGCAACTCCGAGGCGACCACTGAGACCTACGAGTTCCCGGACCGCTCACACTTCACCGGTGTCGAGCCTGGCTGGGAGCAGGTGGCCGACTACGCGCTCGAGTGGGCGACGAGCCACGCGCGAGCGCAGCAGGGCTGACCAAGCGCAGACAGCAGCAGGGTGACCCGTCCGACAAGCCGAGCCCGCGAAAGCCGTGCCGACCGCACCCTAAATGAGACGTCTCCGGCTCACTGCAGCCTGAGACGTCACCGAGCGTCAACCCATTGCCAAGGAAGAGAACACATGGAAGGCCCATCATGACGAAAGTCGTAGTAATCGGTGGCACCGGGCTCATCGGCTCCAAGCTTGTCGCGAGGCTGGCCGAGCGCGGCCACGAGGCGATCGCCGCGTCACCCAACTCTGGCGTCAACACCCTTACCGGCGAGGGGCTGGCCGAGGTACTGGCCGGCGCGCAGGTCGTCGTCGATGTATCCAACTCACCCTCGTTCGAGGACAATGCGGTGCTCGATTTCTTCACGACCTCGACCGGCAACCTCCTCGCAGCCGAGAAGACAGCCGGTGTGGGCCATCATGTTGCGCTGTCCGTCGTCGGCACGGAACGTCTGCAGGAGAGCGGTTACTTCCGAGCGAAGATGACGCAAGAGAAGCTGATCAAGGAATCCGGCATCACCTATTCGATCGTGCATGCGACCCAGTTCTTCGAGTTCGTCAAGAGCATTGCCGACTCCGCAACCGACGGCAACACGGTTCGCCTTTCGGACGCGCTCATCCAACCCATCGCAGCTGACGCGGTCGCCAACGCGGTTGCACGCACAGCTGTTGGCGAGCCCATCAACGGAACAATCGAGATCGCCGGACCAGAGCAGTTCGGTCTCGATGAGCTGATCCGCACGAGCCTGACCTTTCGAGGAGACCCGCGAGAAGTCGTTGCCGATCCCGAGGCTCGCTACTTTGGTGCCCTCCTTGACGAACGCACACTTCTACCCAGCGCTAACGCCCTCAACCTCGACCCCCGCTTCGAAGACTGGCTTGTTCAAACCACACCACAGAAGTAACACCATCTCCGGTAGGCGGCGACCCGGGAAACGACGCTGAGTGGTCCTGATCGTAGGTTCGTACGCGGTTGTGAGCACAACTCGGGCGGCAGCAGCCGAGCAGGCCAGCCGGTGCACCTGCGTCCCGACAAGTTCGTCGCCTGGTCACGCGGACGCCGGAAGGTCCGCTTCCTCCGCAAGGCGTGGCACAACCTGATTACTGATGCCGTTCGCCACGTTCATTGTGATCGTCGCGTCACCATCGACGGACGCCAGTATCGGGTGCACACCGAGTTCGAGATCCCGATCAGTGCCCTCGCGCTGGACGGGAAGGCCACGACCAAGCACTGGAGCGACTGAGAGGCGATCGGGTCACACCCGATCGGCCTGTGCCGCATGTCGTCATGATCGACGGCGAACGGCAGGAGCATTACTTCCCCGTCACGCCGGACGACAAGGAGTCGATGCGTCGGCTGAAGCTGCCACTGATGACGCGGGCGCTCGCCGAAGCGCGGCAGAAGGCGCTGGAGTCGATCTCCGCCGACGACCGATACCTGCTCCTTCAGCGGCATGGCGAGTTCGTCGAGCTCGATTCGCA
>CAWDDG010000003.1:0-594276 GCA_963801065.1 uncultured Actinomycetota bacterium
ATGAGCCCAGCGAGCTACCGAACTGCTCCACCCCGCGTCGTGACGCTCAGTTTACGCGACATCCGCCAGCCGCGCCAAATCCACCATGGCCACGACACACCGGACTGGGACGACACGACACGCCAGAGCGTCGCGCTTCACCTTTGACCAGTCTGCGACGCGGTGTGCGGCGCCAACCCGCGACTACCCGGAGGGCGCCACCGTCGCCTCGCCGCCCGAGGCGGCCTCTGCCCGGGCAAGGGCCGCCTCCAGTCGCTCAAGGGCCTCACCGTAGGCGGCCCAGTCGCCAGCACGCTGGGCGGTCTGGGCGTCGTTGAAGGCTTGCTGCGCGTCGGCAAGCGCCGCCTGAAGATCCGTCCCGCCCGACGGCGGCGGCGTCGGCGGCGGTGTCTCGCCGTCTGTCGGCGGCGGCGGCGCCTCAGTGCCAGGCTCCTCCCCCGTCACCGTCCCCGAGTCGCCCTGGAAGATCTGGTCCAGGGCGCCCTGCAGCGTGTCCGAGTACCCGATCCGCGACCCGAACGACACCAGCACGCGCCGCAGCAGCGGGTACGCCGCGTCGCCGGTGGCGCGTTGCACGTACACGGGCTGCACGTAGAGCAGGCCGCCGCCGACCGGGAGCGTCAGCAGGTTGCCCGTGATCGTCTCGGCGTCACCCTGGCGCAGTAGCGATAGCTCCTGAGCCACTTCAGGGTCGGCCTCGAAGTTGTTCGCCACCTGGCCGGGTCCGTCGATCTGGGTATCGGACTGAAGTTGCAGGATCGTGAGCTGCCCGTAGTCCTCGCTGCGCGCGTCCGCGTTGACCGCCATGAAGGCCGCCAGGTTCTGCCTACGCTGTGGGACGAACGTCGTCGTCAGCGAGAAGTTCGCCGTGTCGGATTCCGGCAGCTGGATGGTCTGGTAGTAGGGCGGCTGCTTTTCGGCGACCTCGAGACGAGCCGACGGGTCGTCCGGGATGATCCATCGCTGCTGCCCACCGTAGAAGACCGACGGGTCGGTCACGTGGTACGAGGCCAGCAGCTCCCGCTGGATCTTGAACAGGTCCTCCGGGTAGCGCAGGTGCGCCATCAGCGAGTCCGGGATCTCCGACTGGTCCTGCACCGTGTCCGGGAAGGCGTCGCGCCAAGATTGAAGCACCGGGTCGTCCTCGTCCCATGCGTACAGCGCGACCGTGCCGTCGTACGCGTCGACCACGGCCTTGACCGAGTTGCGGACGTAGTTGACGTGGTCCTGCGGCTGGGCGACGACGGCCTGCAGCGCGGTGCGCGAGTCACTCGTCGCCTCCTCCAGCGAGACCCGCTGCGCGTACGGGTACGAGTTGAGCGTGGTGTAGCCGTCGAGGATCCACACCACCCGGCCGTCGACGACCGCCGGGTACGGGTTGCCGTCGACCGTGAGCCATGGCGCGACGTGCTCTACGCGCGTCCGCGGGTTGCGGTCGTAGAGGATCTTCGAGTCGGAGTTGATCCGGTTGGAGAGCAGGATGTTGCCCTCCTGGAACTTCGTCGCGTAGAGCAACTTGTTGATGAACGAACCGACCGGGACGCCACCCTCGCCCTCGTAGGTGTTCTGGCGCTGCTCCCCACCGGCATCCGGGTCCTCCGGGATGTCGAACTCGACGGGTTCCGCGCCCTCCGGTGCCCCGACGACGGAGTACTCCGGCGACGTCTCACCGAAGTAGATCCGCGGCTCGTAGTCGCCGAGCTCGCCAACGGGTGGGATGTCCTCCTCCGCCCAGACCGGTGACCCGTCGGCGTTGCGGGTGTTGCCGTACGCGGCGACGAACCCGAACCCGTGCGTGTACACCGTGTGCTCGTTGATCCAGTTCTGCTGCTCGTCAGGTACGCCGGTGATGTCGACGTCACGCACGGCGACGACAGTGTCGCGGGTCACGCCGTCGACCTCGTACCTGTCGACGTCCAGCGGGTCCGAGAACGAGTAGAAGCCGCGTACCTGCTGGAGCTGCTGGAAGGTATGGGGAACGACGTTCGGGTCGAGCAGGCGGATACCCGGCACCGTTGCCGCATCTTCCGCGAGCTGACCAGTTCTGGCCACGGTGGTGGCGGCGTACTGCTGCACTTCCACGTTCTCGACGTCGTAGGCCGTGCGGGTGGCCTCGATGTTGCGCTCGATGTACGGCTGCTCGCGGTCCGCCTCGCTCGGGCGCACCTGGAACTGTTGGACCAGGAAAGGCCACAACCCACCGAGGAGAACGGCCGACAGCACGAGCAGGCCGAGCGAGATACCCGGCAGCGTCCACGAGCGCCGCCACACGTTGACGAAGAACAGCAGCGCGCAGATCAGGGCGATGAAGATGAGGATCGTCTTGGCCGGCAGCATCGCGTTGACGTCGGTGTACGAGGCGCCGGTGAGCAGTTCGCCGTCGTCGATGACGAGGCCGTAGCGGTCCATCCAGTAGGCGATGGCCTTGAGCAGGACGAACAGGCCGATCAGCGCCGACAGGTGCGCCTGCGCGGCCGAGGTCACCTTCTCCCCCGGAGTCTGCAGGCGGATGCCGCCGTAGACGTAGTGGGTCACCGCCGCCGTGATCAGGCCGAGGACGACGGCGACGAACCCGAAGCTGAGGACGAATCGCCACCACGGATAGTCGAACGCGAAGTACCCGAGGTCGACGCCGAACTGAGCGTCGGTCGTGCCGAACTCCCGGCCGTTCCGCCACAGCAGGAACGTCTCCCACTGCCCGGCGGCGCTGCCGCCGGCCATGAGCCCCAACAGGATCGACGCGCCGATCACCACCCAGCGGCGGATCGGGTCGATCGCGTCCCGGTACCGGTCCAGGCTCTGCTGCTCGACGCTCATCGGGCGGTAGCGCGGCCTCAGCCGGTACGCGACGACGGCGTTGACGGTGATGGCCGCGGCCATCACGAGGGCGAAGACGATGAACAGACCGGACTCGGTGAGCAACTTCGTGGTGAAGACGCTGACGAAGTCGACCGACTGGAACCACAGCCGGTCGGTCCACAGCGCCGTCGCCACCCCATACAGCACCGCGAGAACGGCGAGCACGATCAGGGTCGGCACGAGCGCCCGGGGCCGCCGGGTCGACGCGCCACGTGCACGGAACGGTTGGGCAGGGCGCGGGATGTCCTGGCTCACCCCGTCGAAGCTATATCACCGGCTCGGACTCGCGCGCAGCGGCCGTGCAACGATTCGGTCATGTCGTCGCCACCACTTGGTCTGGCGCTCGCCGAGATCGAGCGGCACGTCGCCGACGATGGCTGGGACCAGTCGCCGCGCCTGTACGCGCTCGCACCGACCTCGGACCTGGTAGGGCGTGAGCCGGCCCTCGCGGACAAGCTCGGCATCGACCCGACCGCGACTCCCGGGGGGCAGCTCACGCCGGTCGAGCAGGAGTTGCCGGACCGCTCCCTGGAGGACGTGCTGGCGACGATCGCGTGGCCGCCGACAGTGGTCGGCTGTGCCCTGGTCGTGGAGCGGATCGTGCTCCCGCCCCGCGCCGAGGACGACCTGCCGGACTCGCCGGACGAGGCCGCGAGCTGGGCCCGTGAGCATCCCGACCGCGCCGACGTGCGCCTGGTCGTCGGTGTCCTTCGCGACGGGACCCGGTCGTCTGTGCTCCGCGTCCGCGGGCACGAGTCCGAGACCGACCTGGTCCAGGACCCCGAGCTCGCTCCCGAGCTGGCCGCCGCCCTGGCGGCGACCTTCGCCGAGTGATGCTGCGTTGTCCACAACTTCGGTCTTGCCCGGGCGGCGGCTTGTCGGAGTGAGCATCTAGACTCGAACGTATGTTCGAAGACATGGCCGCCGACTGGGAGCGGCTGCCGGCGCCGGAGCTGGCCGCGGAGCTGGAGCGGTTCGACCCGGCCCGGCTGAGCGGGTTCGCGCTGGTGGAGGTGGTCCGGGCCGCCGAGCGGCTGCGCTCGTGGGCGGCGGCGGTGCAGTGCGCGGCGATGGCCGAGTTGGCGCACTGCGCCGACGAGGCGCTGCTGGAGACCAGCCCGACGCCCGGTGCGCGCATCGCCGCGGTCAACGACGTCGCGGTCGACGAGATCGCCACCGCGCTGCGGATCGGCCGGCCGGCCGCGGCCCACCGGCTCGGTGTCGCGCTCGACCTGGCCGGGCGGCTGTCGGCCACCCTCGCCGCGCTGCGGTCCGGCATCATCCACGAGGCCCAGGCCAGGGTGATCTGCCAACACACCGCCGTACTGCCCGCCGACGACGCCGAGACCCGGCGGCTGCTGCGGGAGGTCGAGCGGCAGGTGCTTGCCGACGCGGCGGAGCTGACCCCTGGCAAGCTGCGCGGACGAGTCGACCGGGTCGTGTTCCGCGCCGATCCGGCTGCTGCCGGCCAGCGGCACCAGCGTGCGGCGGCTCAGCGCCGGGTCGAGCTGTGGCTGCAGCCAGACGGCATGGCCACCCTCGCCGCCCTCCTGCCCGCCGACAAGGCGCACGCCGCATACGGCGCGGTCGACACCCTTGCCCGAGCCCTCGGCGCCGACGACCCCCGGCGCATGGACGCTCGCCGCGCCGACTGCCTGGTCGACCTGATCGCCAACGGCACCGTCGAGGCCCTCCGGACAGACGGCGTCCGCACCCTCGCCGAAACCGACTCCAACGCCAACCAGCCCTCCACCGCTGACGACGGAACCATAACCGACGACGACTGGACCGCCACCGACGACGGTGCTCCCGGTGTCCGCGGCGGGCCGGACCCGGCCGATCCCGCCGGTCGGTTCCGCCGGCCGGCCCAGACGGTTGTCCACATCACCGTGCCGATCTCCACCCTGATGGGCGTCGCCGACGACCCCGCCGAACTCGCCGGCTATGGGCCCGTCCCGGCGGAGCTCGCCCGGCAGATCGCGGCTGACCCGGACAGCGTCTGGCGACGACTACTCACCGACCCGGCCAGCGGCACCCTGCTCGACTACGGCACGACCACCTACCGACCACCCGCCGGCCTCGACCGGCACGTGCGGGCCCGCGACGGCACCTGCCGGTTCCCAGGCTGCCGACGATCGGCCTGGAGATGCGATCTCGACCACAGCGTGCCCCACCCGCGCGGGCCGACCGCTGAATGCAACCTGGCCGGCCTATGCCGCTACCACCATCAGCAGAAGACCAGCGGCCGGTGGCACCTCACACATCTACCCGGCGCCATCCTCACCTGGACCAGCCCCACCGGCCACCGCTACCAGACCACCCCGGCCGCCCTCGACCCCGGTCCCGCCTCCGATGAGCAACCCGCGGCGAAAGACGAGCGACCAAGCAGCGAGGAAGACCGACCCGAAGCCGCCTGAGCAGGCCAGCGCCGCTCGTGCTCCGCACCGCCCAGGCAGCGGGGCCCGCGACGTGGCGCTCAGGCGCTTGCAGCGCAGGAGGGCAGCGCGTCCGTGTCACCCGCGGCCGCCGCCTCGACAGCGGCGATGGCGTCGTCGAGCGTCTCGATCCGTACGACCCTCATGTCGCCGTTGTCGGCGCCGACCGCCTCGTCGCAGTTGTCGGCGGGTGCCAGGAAGAGGGATGCGCCGTCATCGGAGGCCGCGGCGATCTTCTGCTCGATGCCACCGATCGGGCCGATGTCGCCGTCGGCCGAGATCTCGCCGGTGCCGGCGACGTGCATCCCCTCCAGCAGCGCACCGGGCGTCAGCGTGTCGTAGATCGCCAGTGCGAAGATCATCCCGGCGCTGGGGCCACCGATCCGGTCGTCGATGTTCACGTCGACCTGGACCGGGAACTCGTAGCCGATGGTGGGGCTGAAGCCGACGATCGCACGGCCGTCGTCCTCGGCAGCTTCGGTGGCGATCGTCTCTGTGAGCTCGCGGTCATCGCGCTGCACGACGAACTCGACGGTCTCGCCGGGAGTGTGCGCTCGAACGGCGTCGACGACGTCCTGCGGGGTCGCGATGGTCGTGCCGTCGACCGACACGACGACGTCACCCGGCCTCAGCACACCGTCGGCAGGCGCTCCGTCGAGCACGGAGTCGACGACCACGGATTCGGGGACCTCGTGCCCGGTCTTGCGCAGCGCAGCGACCTTGGCCGTCTCCTGGGATCGCTCGAGCAGCTGGGCGTTGGCCTCGCGCGACTCCTCGGCGGTGATGTCCTCCGGATATACGAGCTGCCGCGGGACGACCGCGCGGTCCTGGTCCACCCAGGCCTGTAGCGCGCTGACCAGATTCAGCTTGCGATCGGCCGGAGTGACGCCGACCGTCGTGAGGTCGAGGATGCCCTCGGTCGGGTACGTCTCCGCGCCATCGATCTCGATCACGGGTTCGCCCTCCCACTCGCCGAGCGTGTCCTCGACAGGGCCGGGCGAGTAGACGACGTACGGGACCGGGAGCAGCGACGCGACCGCGACCAAGGCAACGAGGAGGGCGCCGGCGACGGCGAACGTCGCGGAACGACGGGTCATGCGGGCGCAGGTTCCTCACTGGTCGGTCCGGGCGGGCCACCGGCAGGGACGGCTCGTGGGCCGGACAAGCGTACGTCGGGCTCCGTCGTAACGCGCGCAACGTCCGTCACGGTTCCCAGCGCGCGATCCGGGCAGCCGGGAGGGCACCGTCTCACGGGGAGCCGACCCACTCCTCGTCGCCGTCGGTGAAGAGCTGGTGCTTCCAGATAGGGACGCGGCGCTTGAGCTCGTCGATGAGCCGACGGCACGCGTCGAAGGCCTCCCCCCGATGAGGCGCGGCCACCGCGACCACGACGGCGACGTCGCCCACCGTGAGGTCACCCACCCGATGAACCGCCGCCAGCGCCTTCACCGGGAACGCGGCTACGACCTCATCCGCCACATCGCGCAGGACGTCCCGCACAGTCGGGTGGGCCGTGTAGCCGAGCCCGGTCACCCCGCGACCGCCGTCGACCTCGCGGACGGTGCCGACGAAGACACAAGTGCCGCCCGCGCCCTGGTCGCTCACCGCGGCCAAAACCTCGTCGACGGACAGCGGCTCGTCGCGCATGTCCAGCAGCCGAACGACGCCCACGTCCGCGAACCTACCGCTCAGGAGCGACGGCGACGGCGAGCGCGGCGCACGACTGCGGCAGTACCGAGCACGGCGACGGTCGCACCTGCAGCGCCCAGCGTCGCCGTCTCCCGCCGGCCGATCCGACGCGATGCGACCGCATGTCGTCCGGCAACTTCGTCCAGAAGTGCCTCGAAAGCCATCGCGTTGTCGTACGACGGCCGCCAGCCGGCCGCGAGCAACCGAGCGGAGGACACCACCCACGGGTGCGTGACGTAGTGCAGCTCGCTGGCCGGCGCCGGCGTGACACCGATCCGGTGCAGCCGCTCGGCCGTCCCGAACGCGAACGACGCCGGCAGCTCGATGCCCGCCTTCCCCGACAGTGCCTCGACCTCAGCGCGCCCCAGCCACCCGTCCGACCCGACCGTGATCGGGCCCTCGAGCCCGCGCAGCACCACAGTCTCCAGCGCGGACGCCAGGTCCTCGATGTGGCAGAACTGCCAGGCCGGGTTGCTGCCCCGCACGACCAGCAGGCGGGGCGCCTCGAAGTGGCGGGTCAGCACGGTGTCGACGCCCGGTCCGGCGAGCGCTGCCGGCCGGACCACTGTGACGGCCATGCCGGGGTGCGAGCGCCGTGACCGTGCGCACAGCGCCTCGATCTCCAACAGATCGCTGATCAGCGCGCCGTCGGCCGTCGCCCGGAGCGGCGCGTCCTCCGGCAGCGGCAGCGGGTTGTCGGGCAGCGCGCCGTACACCATCGCACTGGTGACGACGACGACCCGCTTGACGGCGGCCGCCGCCGAGGCGGTCAGCACGGTCTGCGTGCCACGCAGGTTGTGCCGCGTCCGCTCGGCCGTCTCGTCCGTGACTGCGACGTCGACGGCGGCGTGCACGACCACGTCGCACCCAGAGAGCCGCGAGACCAGAGCCGGATCGGTGACATCGAGGACCCGCCACGTGACGCCGTCGACGTCGCCCCGCACAGAATCGACGGCCACGACCATACGGACGTCGGCGCGCGCGGCCATGCGCGAGGCCAGCACGCGGCCCGCACCGGTTGCGGCGCCGACGATGCCGACAACCGGCGCCAGGGAACCGTTGCGCCGAACGCGAACCACGCCCGGCCGCCTGCCCACGACGTCTCCTCCTGCTACTACCGTGGAGCACATGAGGCGCTCCCCACCGGTTCACATCCTGCCTGAGGCCGTGCGATGAGCGACGTCCCCTTCGGCTTCGGTTCCGGCGACGACCCGGACGACGACACCGGCGTGCCGGCGCAGCGCCCCGGCGACGACGCGGCGGGGACAGGCGGATCGAACCCGCCGACCGATCCGTTCACGCAGCTGTTCGGGGCGCTGGGCTCCGGCGGACCCGGCGGCGCGCCGGACATCGGCGCGATGTTGCAGCAGCTCGGGCAGATGCTGTCCTGGAAGGGTGGGCCGGTCAACTGGGATCTGGCCAACCAGTCGGCCCGCCAGGTCGTGGCCGCCGCGGGCGACCGCTCGGTCAGCGCGTCCGAACGGCGCACGGTCGAGGACGCCTTCCGGCTCGCGGACACCTGGCTGGACGACGCGACCTCGTTCCCGGCGACGGGTGGCTCGCCGCGGACATGGAGCCGGGCAGAGTGGGTCGAAGGCACGCAGGAGGCATGGCGGGGACTGGTGGAGCCGGTGGCTGCGCGGGTCTCAGAGGCCATGGGGAAGGCGCTGCCCCCGGAGATGGCCCAGGCGGCAGGGCCGTTGGTCGGCATGATGCAGCAGGTGGGCGTGTCCATGTGGGGTGCGCAGGTAGGCCAGGCCATCGGCCGGCTGGCCGGTGAGGTGGTGGGCTCGGCCGACGTCGGTCTTCCGCTGGCCGCCGACCACCCGGCGTTGCTCCCCGCGAACGTGCGCGCCTTCGGAGAAGGGCTGGGCCTCGACGAGCGCGATGTCACGCTCTACCTGGCGCTGCGCGAGGCCGTGCACCTGCGCCTGTTCGCACACGCGCCCTGGCTGCGCTCACACCTGGTATCGCTCGTGGAGGAGTACGCGCGGCACGTCACGGTCGACACCGAACGGATCGAGTCCTCCCTGCGCGAGCTCGACCCACAGCGACCTGAGGCGATCCAGGAAGCTCTCGAAGGCGGCCTGTTCGACCAGCCCACCACCGCGGAGCAGAACGCCGCCTTGGAGCGCCTCGAGCTCGCCCTCGCCCTGGTCGAGGGCTGGGTCGACGACGTCGTCACACAGGCGACGGACGGCCGACTGCCGTCGGCTCCGGCGCTGCGCGAGATGGTGCGCCGACGCCGAGCGACAGGTGGTCCGGCCGAACAGACGTTCGCCACCCTGGTCGGGCTCGAGCTCCGGCCGCGGCGCCTGCGCGAGGCGTCAGCCTTCTGGACGGCTATCCGCGAGGCGCGCGGCGTCGACGCCCGCGACGCCGTGTGGGCTCACCCCGACCTGGTGCCGTCCACCGACGATCTGGTCGACCCGGCCGGCTTCCTGGCCCGCGACGAACTCGACGTCTCGTCGCTCGACGACACCGGCCCGACCCGCGATCCTGACGACGAACCCGAGTGAGCCTGCACGACGACGCCGTCCGGACGCTCGAGTCCTGGGCGGCGCCCGATCGGGACCAGGACGTCCTGCGTCGGGACTTCCTCACCCACCTGTCGACGCATCCGGATGGCCTGGCGCGCACCTGCGTTCCGGCCCACGTCACGGCGAGCGCATTGATCGTCTCGCCCGAGCGTGGCGAGATCTTGCTGATGCTGCACCGCAAAGCCGGAATGTGGCTGCAGGCCGGCGGTCATTGCGAGGCCGGCGACGCCACGCTTGCCGGGGCGGCGCTACGCGAGGCGACCGAGGAGAGCGGCATCCTCGGGCTCGTCCTCAGTGGCGATCCGGTGCGCCTCGACCGCCATCCGGCTCCGTGCCGACCCGGCGTCGTGGAGCACCACCTCGACGTGCAGTACCTGGCGATCGCGCCACCCGGCAGCGTGCCCCGGCGGAGTGAGGAATCGCTGGAACTCGCATGGTTCCCGTACGACCAGCTCCCCTCGCCTTCGGATGTCGACGCGCTGGTGGCGACGGCGACCGCCGCTTACACCTCGACGTCCGCCGACCACGCGTCGTCGTCGATGCCGGCGGCATGGGTGAGGCCGTCGAGGAAGCCGCGTGCACGCTCCGACCGCGGGTAGCGGTCGACGAGCGACCAGAACGCCGCATCGTGGTCGACGACCAGCAGATGCGCGAGCTCGTGCACGAGGACGTAGTCGAGCACCCACGGCGGGACACCCTTGAGGCGCTTCGACACGCGGATCGAGCCGTCGGCAGGCGTGCACGAGCCCCAGCGCGACATCTGGTCACCCGACCAGCGCACACTGCGCGGGTCGGCGCGTCCGTCCAGATGGCGGCGCGAGAGCTCGCGGGCGCGGGTGAGCAGCTTCTCGTCGCTCGGCCGCCGGCGGCTCTCCCTGGCCGCCAGCCGCTGAAGCATGGTGTCGACCCAGCGGCGCTCCTCGGCCTTGCTGAATCGCGCCGGGAGGCATACCACGACCCGCCCGCCCTCGCGGTATGCCGTGACCGTGCGTTGCCGCCGAGCCGACCGGCGAACCTCGACAACTGGCTCGTCCATGGGCGAACCGTACCGGCCGGTCCGGACAGAAACTTCTCGTCCACACCCGGTGGATTGTGTCCGGGCAGGTCAGCGCCCGTTCTCACGATCCGGCCTCGCCGTCGTCAACAGCAGTTCCCACCGCCCATCCACAATGAGCACGGGGTGCTACACAGGAGGTCCACAGAGTTTTCCACAGGTAGTGGACGGATCTGGACCGTTCGCGTTGACCGGGTCACTGCGCCGCCATACGGTCGCGAGCGACGGGCCCCCTCGGTCCGTCGGCCGGTCGCACGCACGGGGAAGGCGCGCAGAGCGGTTGACGGGACGGGACCCCGCCGCATGCCGGCCGGACGGCCGCCTCGACACCCTGCAGTCGGGCGGCCGGACGGCCGGCAGCACGTGGGGCCCAGTCCGGGCGCGTTCGAGCAGCCGGCGCCGAGGCACCGCGGAAACGGAGGGTTGACTGTCGGGATTGCGGGAATCGTCCGGACTGGCCCAAGCTTGCGGCTCCGCGGGGTAGCGGCTCGTTCGCCCGCCGGCTGCCGTAGGGTGTCGCCGACGAACGGGTCCCGCCGAGATCCGGCTCCCGCTCACCGACAGCAAGACGAAGACAGGAGGCCACCATGGCCGAGACCGAAACCGAGACCTACTCGGGCGAGTTCTACTGCGTGAAGTGCAAGGCGAAGCGCGAGGCGACCGGCTACGTCGTCGTCAACGACAAGGGCACGCGGATGGCCAAGGCTGTCTGCCCGGTCTGTTCGACGAATCTCAACCGGATCCTCGGCAGGGCCTGAGCCCAGCGCGGCTCATTGGCG
The DNA here is from genome assembly GCA_963801065.1 of uncultured Actinomycetota bacterium. Taxonomy (GTDB): domain Bacteria; phylum Actinomycetota; class Actinomycetes; order Jiangellales; family Jiangellaceae; genus CAWDDG01. The sequence continues at coordinate 11,357 of CAWDDG010000003.1, forward strand.
AAGGGGCGGCACCCGGCGTGGGTGGCCGCCCCTCACCATGCGGCCGTCCTGTGGACGACACCGGGCACCCGCCGGTGCCGACCGGCAGGATGGCTACCTGTAGATGGCTCGCGTTGTCCGGGGGAGGTACGCCGTGCGCCCGCTCGTCCACCCGGCCCTGTCCGCAGGTATGGCGCGACACGACCACGGTCCAGATCGGCCTCGACCCGATGCGGGCGATCGTCGTGGCCGGGCTCGGGCCGGTCGACGCGACCGTGTTCCGGGCGCTCGACGGCGCACACGACGAGCGGGCATTGCGTGATGCAGCGCGGCACGCCGGGGGCGATCCGTCGTCCGCAGATCGCCTGATCCAGATCCTCCATGCGGCCGGGGTTCTGGTCGACGGTGACGTGACCCACCCCACCGACCTCGACGACGTCCTCGCGCCGGACCAGGCCAGCCTCGGGCTGCTGACCGGTGCGCCCGACGGTGGCACCGCGGCAGCCGAAGCCCGTCGACGATCGCGCGTCGAGGTGCGCGGCGCGGGCCGGGTCGGCGCCGTCGTCGCGAGGCTCCTGGCGGCGGCCGGCGTCGGGACGGTCACCGCCGACGACGACGCCCGGATCACGCCCGGCGACCTCGCGCCCGGCGGCCACGACCGCCGCGATCTCGGCCGTTCGCGTGCTGCCGCACTCGACGAGTCACTGCCGGACCGGGGCGACGATTCACCCCACCGGCCCGACCTCGTCGTGCTCACGCCGAGCCGGGGCACCGGCCGCGACGAGGCGATGGCACTGCTCCGGCTCGGAGTCGCCCATCTGGTCGCCCGCGTTGTCGAGACGACCGGGGTGGTCGGGCCGCTCGTCCTGCCCGGACGGTCGTCCTGCCTGCGCTGCCACGACCTGCACCGCGCCGACCGCGACCCGGCGTGGCCCCGTGTCCTCGCCCAGGCCGACAACCAACCGCCGGGCGTCGCGGCATGCGACGTCACGCTCGCGACCCAAGTCGCCGCCCTCGCCGCCCAGCAGGTGCTGGCGCATGTCGACGGGTTCACGCCCGCCGCGCTCGACGGAACCGTGGAGATCCGCCTGCCCTATGGGCTGCCGCGACGTCGAGGCTGGCGTCCCCACCCGGCGTGCGGGTGCACGTGGGCGGGGTAACCCTCCGGCGCCGCGTCGCCGCACCTCCCGAAACTCGGTCAGTCGGAGAGAGCGGGGGCGGGCCGGTTCGCCGCGGGGACGACACGTACCTCGAACACGGTCGGCCAGCGCTTGCCGGTCAGCCACAGTCGGCCGGATCCAGCGTCGACCGCGATGCCGTTCAGCACCTCGTCGGGTTCGGTCGAGCCGACCTCGTCGACCAGCGGGGACGCGTCGATCCACCCGGTGACCCCGCCGGACGCAGGGTCGATCCGCACGATCCACGGGCTCATCCAGACATTGGCGAGGATCTGGCCGTCGACGAGCTCGAGCTCATTGAGCAGCTCGACCGGTACGCCGCGGTCGCGGACCTCGACGGTCCGCGTCACGGCGAAGGTCTCCGGGTCGTGCGCAAACAGTCTGCTTGTTCCGTCACTGCGCCACAACACGTCGCCGTCTCCCGTGAGCCCCCACCCCTCGCCGTCGTAGGTCATCCGCTCGAGCTCGCGCAGCGTGCAGCGGTCCCGGACGAGAACCTGCTGCTCACGCCAGGTGAGCTGGTACAGCCGGCCGGCGTGGCCGGCGACCCCTTCGCCGAACATCGAGTCGGGCAACGGCTGCTCGACCAGGACGTCGCCGCTCCGCGGCTGCACGAGCCGGATCGTGGAGGCTCCGTACTCTCCCGTCCCCTCGTACAGGAGGTGATCTGCGTGGACCAGCCCTTGGGTGAACGCCGTCTCGTCGTGCGGAGTCCGACCGACCACCTCGACGGTGTACGCGGCCGGCTCCGCACCAGGTCGCGGCGGTACGACCTGCGGACCGGATGTGCTCACGGCCGGGTCCAGCTCCGGGCACGGACGGTCTGCGGACGCGGCGCCGGTCCCGTCACCACGCCGTCCGTCGACGATGGCAACGGCAACGGCCCCAACGGCGCCGAGAGCCACCATCACCGAGAGGCCTAGTACTGCCGCCCGCACGCCATCAGGCTAACCACCGCGCGGAGCAAGCCCGCATCACGACAGAATGGTGAGGTGAGCGACCTGCCGCGCAGAGCCGTAACGCGTACCGCCAAACTCGCCGCGCTCCCGCTGGGCATCGCCGGCCGGGCGACGCTGGGGTTCGGCAAGCGGCTCGGCGGGCATCCGGCCGAGCTCGTTGCCGCGGAGGTTCAGCAGCGCACCGCCGAACAGCTGTTCAAGATCCTCGGCGAGCTCAAGGGCGGCGCGATGAAGTTCGGCCAGGCTATGTCGATCCTGGAGGCCGCGCTCCCCGAGGAGCTCACCAGCCCCTACCGCGCGACGCTCACCAGATTGCAGGACGCCGCGCCGCCGATGCCGGCAAAGATCGTTCACGGTGTCCTGAGGGAGGACCTCGGGTCGCACTGGCGGCGCAGGTTCCGGGATTTCGACGACGTCCCCGCGGCAGCCGCCTCGATCGGCCAGGTCCACCGGGCGACCTGGCGCGACGGCCGCGATGTCGCCGTCAAGATCCAGTACCCGGGCGCCGGCCACGCGCTGCGGGCCGACCTGGGGCAGCTCACCCGACTCGGCAGGGTGTTCGGCTCGCTGATCCCGGGCCTGGACGTCCGTCCGTTGCTCGACGAGCTCAAGGACCGGGTCGTCGAGGAGCTCGACTACCGGATGGAGGCCGACGCGCAGGACGGGTTCGCCTTCGCCTACGCCGACGACCCGGAGTTCGCCGTCCCCGGTCTCGTCCACGGCACCGAGCATGTCCTCGTGTCGGACTGGCTCGAGGGCAGGCCGCTCTCCGACGTGATCGCCGCCGGCACCCAGGAGGAGCGCGACCGGGCCGGCCTGCTCTACGTGCGGTTCCTGTTCTCCGGGCCGGCACGGGCCGGCTTGTTGCACGCCGACCCGCACCCGGGCAACTACCGGATCACGCCGGACGGGCGGCTCGGAGTGCTCGACTACGGTGCCGTCGCCCGGCTGCCGGAAGGGCTGCCGCGCTCGATCGGCGAGCTGATGCGACGGGCCCTGGCCGGGCAAGCCGACGAGATGCTCGAAGGGTTGCGCGACGAGGGCTTCGTCAAGCCGCACATACGGATCGACCCAGAGGCGCTGTACGACTACCTCGCACCATTCCTGGAGCCTGCAGCGGTCGAACGGTTCCACTTCGACCGGCCCTGGATGCGTGGGCAGTTCGCGCGGATCAACGACCCTCGGCGTCCGGGATACACGATCGGACTCAAGCTCAACCTGCCTCCGTCGTACCTGCTCATCCACCGGGTCTGGATCGGCGGGCTCGGTGTGCTCTCGCAGCTCGACTGCGAGGCGCCCTTCCGGGCCGAGCTCGAACACTGGCTCCCCGGCTTCGCCGCCTGAGCGTCTGCGGGATGCCCGTCTCCGTCACCACCACGCAGGGTCGAGCCGGGCCTCGATCGCGCGCAGGTTCTCGCGCGAGCAGATCTCGCAGTAGTGCCGGGTGGCGCCGTTCTCGACGCTGCTCACCCAACCGAGCGGCACGTCGTCGCCGACGGCCTGGATTCCGCAGTTATCACAGGTGACGCTCATCGCTCCCCTCCGATGGTCGTCTCATAGTTCCATCCCCTCGCCCAGATACACGAATCCGGGTCCCTCGTCGCGGAACCGAACGCCCGCCGACCGGAGCGCATCGTCCCAGTCCCCGCGACACGTCGTATCCGCCCCTTCGAACCCATGGTCCGCCGTCAACAGGATGACGACGTCGTCCGCCACGCCGATCAGGTCCAGATGGTCGAGGAACGCGCCCAGCCTGCGGTCGGCGTCGCGGAGCGAGTCGCGGGCGATCGGCGAGCGCGGCCCGCCGGCATGGTGACCAGCGTCGGTCACCGCATGCGACCACCAGGTCAACGCCGGAGCGTCGGACGGTCGCTGCCAGACCGTGAGCATCTGGTCGACGCCGGCGTCGTCGACCTGGGTCGCCCACGCGTAGTACCCATCCGCGACATGCTCCCGCGTGCCGAGGTACGGCGACCCGTCCGGGTTCGGCAGCGCCCGAGCGAGACTGGTCGCGCCGTCCGACGAACCGCTCGCGCGAATGACGGCCATCGTGGAGTACCCGGCCCCCCGGTCCACCGGCTCGTTCACGCAGGCGGTCGCCGCCCCTGGGCGCGCCCTGGACACCTGCTCGAAGACCGTCGCCACGCCCGGCCGCAACCACTCTCCGGATCGATGCCAGGTGGTGGCGTCGTTCGCGTTGACGGTGCGTCCGGTGTCGCGGTCGTGGAACCGGTTGCCGAGGATGCCATGCCGGCCGGGACCGACCCCGGTCAAGATCGACGTGTGGTTGGTCAGCGTGAGGCTCGGGAACTCGGCGACGGCGCCGCCGCGCAGCGCACAGCCTCGCCCGAGAAGGCGCGCGATCGCAGGCAGCTCGCCCTGCGAAGCCAGGTGCAGCAGATCGCCGCAGTGAGCACCGTCCCACAGGATGCCGAGCACCCAGCGGGCACCGCGCCCGACCAGTCCGTCCAGAACCGCTCCGTCGACCGGTACCCCAGCGGTGTCGAGCAGGCGTCCCGTCGACGCATCGGGCGTCGCCCCGGCCAGCCAGGCCAGCGTCGGGCCGACGTCGCGCAGCCGCGCGTGGTCGTCCACCAGGCCGGTCGCCTCGACACCGGGACCGGACAGCAGCAGCGGCGCCCGGGACTGCACGACGTCAAGGCTCCCGTGCTCGCCCCGGTGCCCGCCCACCTCGGGGAAGAAGTGCCGTGGCGTGTGTACGACGGCGAGATCGGGCGCGCGCGCGGTGTCGGAGAAGAGCGAGAGCAGGCGCTCGCCGGGAAACGGGTACGCGTTGCCCGCGTTCGGAGGCGACGGGTTGGCGCACTCCTCGTCATACGGGAGAAAGGCCATCGGGTCCTGGTTGGCCACCGGGCTGACCCCCTCGACCAGCTCGTCGGGCTCACCCGGCCGCAGCCGAACGGTGCCGCCGGCATTGGACACGACGACCGCACCGTCGTCCGGCCAGGCGACGAGATCCACCACCTCGGCGAGAACAGGGTCCGTCAGCGCATCCACGGCGCGGTCACGCAACGAGTCCACGACAACCCAGTCTTGTCGAACCGGTGCGTCGGTCTGCCACGTCCCCACCAACAGACCGCGAACGTTGGGCCGTGCGGCTGGAACGGAAAGCGGGACGGCCGGATGCGTAGGCGGGCGTCTAGAGAGCGTTCCGTGGCATGCTTCACCGCCACGGAACGCGGAGCCCGCCGGAGCATCCGGCCGTCCCGCAGGTGGGTGGCCGGATGCGTAGGCGGGCGTCTAGACAGCGTTCCGTGGCATGCCTCACCGCCACGGAACGCGGAGCCCGCCGGAGCATCCGGCCGTCCCGCGGGTGGGTGGCCGGATGCGCAGGCGGTTGCATCCGGCCATCCCGCGTAAGGGGCTAAACCGAGCGTGCTACCGCCATGCCCGCCAGCCGGCGGGCGCGCTGGGCGGCGCGCTCGGCCCGGCGCTTGTGCCGACGGGCGGCTACCACGCGCATGGCCATTCGCTCGTGCTCAGCCTCGGCGAGGCGCTCGCGATACTGCGCGCGCGCAAGGGCTTCATTCATCAAACTCATCTGAGTGCTCCTGAGAATCGGGTCGACGTACTGGCGGACTTTGGTGATCGGGTCGTAGCGGTGGGTCGGGCTCATCGGATCTCTCGTTCTGTCGGGAGCGCGGGCCTGTTGCCCGCGCCCTTGTCTCGCCGTTGGCCGAATGCGGACGCGCAATTGCGTTCATGGTCGGTCACGCTGCTACCTCGGTCTTGCGTGGACGGCCACGCGGCCGCTTGCGCGCGACGACGACGCCGGAGACGAACAGCTCTCCGCCCCAGACGCCCCAAGGCTCGCGCCGGTCGTGCGCGCCGGCCAGGCACTGTGATCGGACCGGACACTCGTGGCACAGCGACTTGGCGAGCTCGACGTCAGCGGGCGACTCGGCGAACCACAGCTCGGGATCGGTCCGGCAGGGGATCGCCGCGTCGGTGTCGACTGCACGGTCGAGGACGCTCGCCAGCATCACGATGGTCACCTCCCTTCGTGTCTCGGTCCGGACGGGACATGGAAAAGGCCGCGGATCCCGGGTTTCGGGTTCCGCGGCCTGGAAGGCGCCGGCGTGATGGAGCTATACCGGTGGACTCCAGGTCCGGGTCCCCGAGAGGCCCTGGTCCTGCGCGACGGACGGCGTCATGGCGGCATTGACGGCTGCCTGCGAACGCACTTCACCCGTCGACGGGACCGAATCGGGTGCAATGAAGCGCTCCTTGACGCGCTCGACGCCGAGCGGGCGGTTGCCGGAGGACACCGGCGTGACGAACCCGCTGCCGTCATGCGGCCCGTAGAAATCGGTCATCTTCACAGGTGCCTCCTCTCGTCGTCTCGATGGCGTGCGACCCCATGGCGCGGCACGGGCGTCAGGAAAACAGTAGACCTCGTTCTGGTAAGGAGCAATACATTTATTGACTCAGATTCCGGCAGAGCTCCAGCACGTCGGAACCATATCGGTCGAGCTTGGTCCGACCGACGCCCGGTACGGCCGCCAGCGCCTGCTGGTCGACCGGTCTCGTCTCGGCGATCGCGGTGAGCGTCGCGTCGGTGAAGACGACGTACGCCGGGACCCTCTGCTCCTGGGCGCGCTCGAGCCGCCAGGCACGCAGCCGCTCGAACAGCGCCTCGTCGACCGAGGACGGACAGTCGGCACAGCGACCGATCTTGCGGTCCGCTGCCGCAGACAGCGGCGCACCGCAGACCCGGCACCGCTGGAGGGTCCGGGATCGGCCTCGGCGCGCACCGTTCGGAGGAGCAGGAGGAGCATCCGACCACGCGATGCCGACCGGCAGGACGCCGTCGAGGAACCGGCTCGGCCGCCGCGAGCCGCGGGCACCAGGCGTGCGGGCCAGCGACCACGAGATGCGAAGCCACCGCCGCGCCCGCGTGATGCCGACGTAGAGCAGCCGGCGCTCCTCGGCGAGTTGGGTGGACGTTTCCGCGTAGGCGAGTGGCAGCGTGCCCTCGTGGCAGCCGACCACGAACACGGCGTCCCACTCGAGGCCCTTGGCTGCGTGCAGTGACGCGAGCGTGACCCCGTCGGCGACAGGCGCGTGCTGGGCGGCCGCCCTGGACTCCAACTCGGCGAGGACCTCGCGCAGGCCGGCCGCCGGGTCCGCGGCGACGACCTCCTCGGCCAGCGCGACCACAGCGGCGAGCGACTCCCACCGCTCTCGCAATGCGCCCGCTGTGTTCGGCGCCTGCACGGACCAGCCTGCCGAACTCAGCACGGCTGCCGTCGCGGCCGCGGCGTCGGGCGCGGCCAGGGTGTCGTTCGACGGAGCCGGAGACGTCGCGTCCGTCCCGCCATCGCCCGAGCGGACGGCGGCGCGCAGCAGCATCGTCGCCTGCCGGACCTCGGGGCGCTGGAAGAATCGCTCGGCCCCGCGCACGACGTACGGGACGCCGGCCTCGGCGAGCGCCTGCTCGTAGGCCTCGGACTGCGCGTTGACCCGGAACAGGACCGCGATCTCACGCGGCGTCGTGCCGTCGGCGCTGAGCTTCGCGATCTCAGCGGCCGCCCAGGCGGCCTCGGCCACCTCGTCGGCGTGCTCGGTGAAATCGGCGCGCGGACCGTCAGGCTGCTGGGCCTCGAGCCGGACACCGGCTCGGGACGCATCATCGGTGCCACGTAAGAGAACGGCATTGGCCACGGCGACGACCTGAGGCGTGGACCGGTAGTCGCGGACCAGGCGGACGACGCGAGCCTGCGGATAGCGCCGCGGGAAACGCACCAGGTAGTCGGGGCGAGCGCCCGCGAAGGTGTAGATCGTCTGTGCGGGGTCGCCGACGACGCAGACGTCGTCGCGCTCCCCCAGCCAGAGGTCGAGGAGCTTCTGCTGCACGGGTGAGACGTCCTGGTACTCGTCGACGACCAGGTGGTGGTACTGGGCCCGGACGGCTTCGGCGACGCCCGGCTTGCTCGCGAGCAGCCCCACCGCGGCCAGCAGGATGTCCTCGAGGTCGAGGAGGCCGCGGTCGGTCTTGACGTCGTCGTATGCGGCGTAGACCCGGGCGACGGTGTCGGCATCGACGCCTGCGACCTCGCGGTGGGTCGCAGTCGCCGCCCCTACATAAGCCGCGGGCAGCACGTTGCTGACCTTCGCCCACTCGATCTCCGAGGCCAGGTCGCGCAGCACGGCCCGGTCGGTAGCGACGCGGCACCTGCTCGCCGCGGCTCCCACCAGCGGCAGCTTGGTAGACGTGATCTCGGGCAGCTCGCCGCCGGTGACCTGCGGCCAGAAGTACCGGGCCTGGCGCAGCGCGGCCGAGTGGAAGGTGCGCGCCTGCACCCCGTCGACACCGAGCGTGCGCAGCCGTCCGCGCATCTCTCCGGCCGCCCGCGTGGTGAACGTGACGGCGAGCACCCGGCGGGGGTCGTATGCCCCCGAGATGACGCCGTGCGCGATCCGGTGAGTGATCGCCCGCGTCTTGCCCGTGCCCGCGCCTGCGATGACGCACACCGGGCCGGTCAGCGCCGTCGCGACCTCCCGCTGCTCGGGATCGAGCGCGGCGAGGACGGCCTCGGCAGAGCTGGACACGGCGCCCATCCTGACAGGCCATTCCGACGGCGTGGGAACCAGCGATACGGGCGTCCGTGAACGGGACGGAGGAACACCGGCCGGCGCGGGGCGCGTTGTCCCGTTCGTCCGCGTAAGAGCCGGTCTGGAGCGTTGATGTCCTTCACCATGTACAGCACGGCCTGGTGCGGTTACTGCCACCGCCTCAAGCGTGTGCTCGAACGTGACGGCGTCGAGTTCGTCGAGGTCGACATCGACGCCGACCCGGCCGCGGCGGCGCTCGTGCGCTCGGTCAACGACGGCAACGCGACGGTGCCGACGCTCGTCTTCTCCGACGGCTCCGCGCTGACCAACCCAAGCGCCGACGAGGTCCGGGCCAAGCTCGCCGCGACCGCGTATTGACCTTGGCTCACGGCTGGAGCGCGGCGCCGTACCAGCCCTCGATGAGGCGACGCGAGATCGCTGCGGACGGAGACAGCACGATCTCACCCGAGCCCAACGCGGCGAGGAGCTCGGCGCGGGAGTACCAGTTGGCCTCGACGACCTCGTCGCCGTCCGGGCGGGGTTCGTCGCTCTTGCCCCGTGCGTAGAAGCCGATCATCAGGTTGGACGGGAACGGCCACGGCTGGCTGCCCGCGTACGCACAGGACGTGACGACGATCCCCGTCTCCTCGGCAACCTCACGGACAACGGCCTGCTCGGGCGACTCGCCCGGCTCGACGAAGCCGGCGACGGTGGAGAACCGGCCGGGTGGACTGCGGACGTTCCTCGCCAACAGACAACGGTCGTTCTCGTCCACGACCAGCACGATCACCGCAGGGTCGGTCCGCGGATAGTGCTCCGAGCCGTCATCGGGGCACCTGCGGACGTGTCCCGCGTACGTCACGTCGGTCACGGCCCCGCAGCGCGAGCAGTGTCGGTGGTTTCGGTGCCAGTTCGCGAGCGCCACGGCGTGGACCATGAGCCCACCGTCCCGGGCGTCGAGCGTCGTCGCCGCCTCGCGCAATGTCACCGCGCGTGGGTCGGGGTGCTCGGCGTCGACGTGGACGGCGAAGTAGGCGGCGCCCGCCTCGTCCACCCCGAGGAAGAATCGCTCGCCCGGCGGTGCGTCGCGAGTGGACCCGAGCTCGAGGCGGCCGTCGTGCACGGGCGCCTTGCCCCGCGCGACCACGAACATGCCCGTCCGAGGGTCGCTCCATGCCGCCGCGAGCCACGCGTCGTCGGTGCGTCGGTGTGCGGCGCGATCCACCACGGACTGCGAGAGCGCCAGGGGGGCCAGGAGGGAATGCGTCGGCGCGGCGTCCACGGCTGTCGACCCTACGGGTAGCCGGCCGGAGAACGGCCGCCAGGCACATCGTCCGGCGGCGCCCGATACGGTCGTCGCTCGTGAGCACACACATCGCCGCACGTCCCGGTGAGATCGCCGATACCGTCCTGCTCCCCGGCGATCCGCTCCGTGCGGAGTGGATCGCACAGACGTACCTCGACGACGCCGCCTGCTACTCGCGCACCCGGAACATGCTCGGCTTCACCGGCAGCTTCCGCGGCCGCAGGGTTTCCGTACAGGGCACCGGCATGGGCCAGCCCTCGCTCGCGATCTACGTCCACGAGCTGCTCACGGAATACGGCGCCCGCACCCTCGTTCGCGTGGGTTCCTGTGGAGCCCTGGTGGCAAAGGTCGCGCTACGCGACCTGGTCGTCGCCATGAGCGCCTGCACCGACTCGTCGATGAACCGGCTGCGGTTCGAGGGGGTCGACTACGCACCGACGGCCGACTACGGGCTGCTCCGCACCTGCGTCGACGAAGCCGAGCGTGCCGGGGTGCCGGTGCAGGTCGGCCCGATCGCCTCGTGGGACTCGTTCTACTCCGACCGGCCCGAGCTGCGGAAGCGGCTGGGTGAGTACGGCGTCCTTGCGGTCGAGATGGAGACCGCGGCTCTCTACACACTCGCGGCCAAGCACGGCGCCCGAGCGCTCACCGTCTGCACCGTGAGCGACAGCCTGATCACCGGCGAGCACACGACGGCGGAGGAGCGAGAGCGCACCTTCTCGGCCATGGCCGAGATCGCCCTGGCGACCGTGACCGCATAGCCGCCCGGCACCGGTTCGTGGCGTAAGGGCGCGGGCTGCCCGCATGTCCGGCTCGGTGTGACCTCGTAGCCTCGTGGGCGTGGCGACTCTGCGATTGGCGACGTTCAACCTCCTGCACGGCTCGGGTGTCGCGTCCGGGGCCGTGCGCGAGGCCGACCTGCGGGATGCCGCAGCAACGCTCGACGCAGACGTGCTCGGCCTCCAGGAGGTGGACCGCGGCCAGCCCCGCAGCGGCAAGACCGACCAGGCTGCCGTCGTCGCCGAGGTCCTCGACGCGCCCTGGTGGCGGTTCGCTCCAGCGCTGACCGGGACACCCGGGCAGCGCTGGGCTCCGGCCGATCCGCTCTCGGATCCGGTTGGTCCGGCCTACGGCATCGCGCTCGTCTCACGGCTGCGGATCCTGCGTTGGCAGGCTCGCAGCTTCCCGGCCGCCCCGGTAAGGCTTCCGCTGAACGTCCCCGGCCGGCGAGGGCTCACGCCGGTGGCGGACGAACCTCGGGTCGCCCTCGCCGCGGTCGTCGTCGGGCCGGACGGCGCCTTCACCGTCGCGACCGCACACCTGTCGTTCGTCCCGGGTTGGAACGTCCGGCAGCTGCGGGCGATCGTCCGCTGGCTGGCTCCGCTGCCCGGGCCTCAGGTGCTGCTCGGAGACCTCAACCTGCCCGGGGGGCTGCCGGGCACGCTGACCCGCTGGGCCGAGTTGGCGCGCTCACCGACCTACCCGTCATGGCGGCCGCGCGTGCAGTGGGACCACGCGCTGGGCCATGGCATCGGCCTCGGTGCCGTCCAGGCTGTGACCGCTCGGCGGCTTGCCGTTTCCGACCACTGCGCGCTCGTCGTCGACGTCGACATCTGACGCCCTCCGCCTGTCGGTGCTCCGACCTACGCTGCGGACATGACCGAGACGCAGACCGATCTCACCGGCATCGGCGACCTCCGCGGTGACTATCAGCACCACCCCAAGCTGATCACTCCGGGCGACGACATCGCCCTCACCGGCAGCCACCTCAAGTGGTACGACGTCCGCCGGTCCGAGGCCGTGATCTCCGACGAGGTGGGTCGCGAGGCGCGCGACCTCCTGCGCTCGGAGACCGAGGCGGGCCGCCTCGAGCTCGCCGGCGAGCTCGGCTTCGCCGTTCTCCACCTGTGCGGCGACTCGTTCTTCTTCCTCATCGTGTGCACGTGGCGCAACGAGAACGAGCTGTGGGAAACCGCCTACACGAAGGACGGCGGCCCGTTCCAGCGGGTCACGCAGGATGGTCACAGGGCGACCTTCTGCGTGTGGGAGCTCGGCGCTGTTCTGCACGAGCAGCAAGCCTGGACGCACTACCTCTACTCCGCCCGCGACGAGCCCGCGAAACGGGCGTACCTGGCGGACCGCTTCACCGGCACCGTCTGACCCGCGTCCTGCGGCAGGCCGTGGTCAGGCACGGCGAGCATCGGGTCCATCGCCGAGACCCTGGGTCGCTTCCGGGACGGCGCGAATGAGCTGTTCGAGCGCACCTTCGTCGAGCAGGTCGACCGGTCGCAGCGTGACGTTCTCGCGGACGTGGTGGAACGCGGCGCCGACCTGCTCGAGTGGCAGGCCGCGCAGGCGGGCGAAGGCCAGCCGGTAGGCCGCCAGTTGTATGGCGCGTACCGACTCGTCGGCGCGGCTGCGAGGGGGCTTGCCCGTCTTCCAGTCGACGACCTCGATTCCGCCGCCACCGGTCGGGAACACCGCGTCGACCCTGCCGCGCAGCAGTACGCCGGCGACAAGCAGCTCGAACGGCGCCTCGACCTCGAGCGGCGTCCGCGCAGCCCAGTCGGAGGCGAGGAACGCTGTCTGCAGCGCAGCGAGCTCGCGGTCGTGCGCAGCACCGTCGTCGGCGGAACCGGGCAACTCGTCGACGTCGAGCAGACGCGGTGAGCCCCAGCGCGACTCCAGCCAGGCGTGGAACAGCGTGCCGCGCCGCGCCAACGGGGCGGGCGCCAGTGGAACCGGTCGGCGGATCGCACGAGCGAGCGAGTCAGGATCGTCGCGGAGCAGCACGAGCCGGGACACGGAGAGGTGGTCGGGAAGCGACACCTCGACCGGGTGGTCGACGCTTGACCGCTGACGCTCGGCGATCAGGCGCTCGACCTCGAGGTCCCACTCCGCGGCGGCCGCACCGACCTCCGCCTCCTCGAGCAGATCGGCGACATCGTCACCGGCCCCGGCAGCCCGCACCATGGCCGCACCCTCCTCGACCACGGCCCGTCGCGCGCCCAACGGGTCGTACGGCCAGTGGAACTCCTCGACGACGTCGTCGAGTGGGTTGGCCGCATCGGGCTGGGGCTCGTCCGCCCACACTCCGACCTCGCCCGCACCGTCGTCGCACGCGTCGCGGATCTCGGTGAGGAACGCCGACGGCCGGCGCGGGCGTTTGCCGTCGGCCCACCGGTAGCCCGTGCACACAAGGAGCCGGCGGGCCCGAGTCGCCGCCACGTAGGCGAGCCGCCGCTCCTCGAGTCGCCCGGCCCGCCCGCAGTCCTCCGCAAAGCGCTGGACCGCGTCGCGCGCGTCTTGCTGGTCACGGGCCTGCTCGAGGTCGAGCCGCGGCAGGGCGGCTGCGTCTCCACGCAGCGGGTACGGCAGCTCGCCGGGCTTGCCGAGCCAGGCCCGGTCGTTCGCATGACCGGCCGGGAACACGCCGTCGACCAGCCCGGCGACGAAGACGGCATCCCATTCCAGCCCCTTGGCGCCGTGGACGGTGAGGACCTGGACGTGGTCCCCGACGACCTCGACCTCCCCGGGCCGAAGCCCCCGCTCGGCCGTCTCGGCGGCGTCGAGATAGGCCAGGAAGGCGGTGAGCGTCGGACCCTCGCCGCCCGCGGCGAACTCGGTGACGACGTCGAGGAAGCGGTCGAGATTGGCGCGTCCATTCGGCCCACTGCGGGCGGCGACCTCGAAATCGAGGCCCAGAGTGCGCTCGACATCGTGCACGAGCTCGGGCAGCGGCTGCCCGGCCCGCCGGCGCAAGGCGCGCAGCTCGGCGGAGAGCGCCGCGAAACGACGGCCGCCTTCGGCCGAGAACCAGCCCGTCCCAGGCAGCGAGTCAAGGGCGTCGACGATGCTGTGCTCGTCGACGTCATCGGGGTCGGCGTCCTCGGCTGCGGCCCCGTGGACCAGTCGGCGGGCCCACCGGGCGAGCGCGTCGACGTCACGCGGGCCGATCCGCCAGCGGGCGCCCGTCAGCAGCCGCATCAGCGCATCGCCACGGCCCGGGTGGAGCAGCACCCGCAGTGTGGCGACGACGTCGCCGACTTCGGGTGTGCTCAGCAGGCCGCCGACTCCCACGACCTGCACCGGCAGATCGGCGGCGCGCAGCGCGGCGTCTATCCGGAGGATCTGGCTTCTGTTTCGGACCAGGACCGCCACCGAACGGCCCTCGACCGAGGAGTCCCAGAAGGCTCGCGCACGTCGGGCGATGTCGGTGGCCTCGTCGTCGGCCGTGAGATGCAAGGACGCGACGACCTGGCTGTCTGGCTGACCCGGGAACGAGGACAACACCGGCACCTCGAGGCCCTCGGCGCGTAAGGGCAGGGCCAGCCGGTTCGCGGCGGCGAGGATGTTCGCACCGTTGCGGAAACTCGTCGTCAAAGAGCCCTGGCCCGCGTCGTCGCCGGAGGCGGTGCGGAACTCACGGCGGAACGCGGTCAGGGTGCCGGCGCTGGCGCCGCGCCAGCCGTAGATGGACTGGCACGGGTCGCCCACAGCGGTGACCGGATGACCCGCGCCGAACAGCGCGCGGAGCAGGACCAGCTGCGCGTGACTGGTGTCCTGGTACTCGTCGAGCAGGACGACCGCATAGCGCTCGCGTTCTGCCTCGCCGACTTCGGGGAACCCTGCCGCCAGACGCGCGGCCAACTCGGCCTGGTCACCGAAGTCGACCGTCTCGTTCTGGCGCTTGAGGGCACGGAAGGCCTCGACCAGCGGCACCAGCTGGGCCCTGGCGTCCTGGACCTTCAGCGCCTTCACGACGTCGGCGTAGTAGCTGCCCTTCATCCGCGGTACGGGCGGCAGTGAGTCGACCTCGGCACGGAACCGCCGGGCGAACGAGCCGAGCTCGGCGGGATCGACCAGGTGGCCGGCCAGGTCACCGTGCAGCGAGAGCACCTGGTCGACGACGGTGGACGGCGCATGGGTCACGTCGCTCATCTCGCCGGCGTACGCCTCCACCACCCTGGTGGCGTACTGCCAGGTGCCGGCCTCGGTCAACAGCCGCGCGGCCGGTTCCCGGCCGAGCCGGAGCGCCTGCTCGCCCACGATGCGACCAGCGAGCGAGTCGTAGGTCACCACGGTCGGCTCGCCGTCGAGCAGGCTCGGGTCTGCCTCGAGCGCTGCCTCCAGTACGCCGCGGGCAGCCAGCTGGCTGAGCCGGCGACGGATCCGGGCACCGAGCTCACGAGCCGCCTTGCGGGTGAACGTGAGGCCGAGCACCTGCTCTGGGCGGACCAGCCCATTGGCGACCAGCCACACGACGCGCGCGGCCATCGTCTCGGTCTTTCCCGAGCCGGCGCCGGCGACGATCACCCCAGGCCCGAGCGGAGCCGCGATCGCCGCCGCCTGCTCCGGAGTCGGCGGCTTCTGCCTCAGTCGCTCGGCGAGCTCCTCGGGTGTCAGCAGCACCCGTGCATGCGAGGTCGGGAGAACCTCCCGGGTGATCACCTGGTCACCTGCGCGCCCTCGGGGTGCACCGGGCACGAGGGGCGAGCGGGACAGTAGCCGCACCAGGGGGTCCTCCGGGCGCGGAACACGGCACCGGCCATGCCCTCGGCAGCGCTCGCGACCAGCTCGGCGGCCCACGCCGGGTCGTCGGCGTCGACCAGCGGCTGCTGCACCTGCTCGCGGGCGTCGCCCTTGGGAGCGCCGAGCTGGATCAGGCTCGCGCCCCCCGAACGGCGCTCGCCGCCGGCCACCTCGTCGAACGCACCTCGCTCGACGGCGAGCTGATAGACGGCGAGCTGTGGGTGGACGGCGAGGTCGTCGTCCTTGACGACGGACTGGCCGGTCTTGAGGTCGACAATGTGGAGGCGGCCCTGCTCGTCGCGTTCGAGCCGGTCCGCGCGGCCCACGAGACGGGCCCGGCCGACCTCGATGTCGAACGGCTCCTCGACCGCGATCACGGTGCGCGGGTTGGCGACCAGCCAGCGGCCGAGCCGTTCGACCATCCGCCGCACGCGGTCGTACTCGCGCCGTCCGACCCAGCCGTCGCCCAACTGGAGGCTGGGCCACCGCCGGTCGAACTCGGCGAGCAGCTGGGCCTCGGACCAGTCGTCTCTGGCGGCACCCTCGGCAAGGGCGTGCACGAGAGACCCGACGCCCGCCCTGGTCGTGTCGGTGTCGGTCGCGCCGCACGCCTTGAGCAGCCAGCGAAGCTCGCACCGTTGGAACTCGTCGACCTTCGAGGGCGACACGCGGACCGGCTCGCCCTCGGCGTGCAGCGGCGTGTCGTCAGACACAGCCACAAGCCCGTACCAATGCGCCGGAGCCGCCGCGCGCACGCCGGCCCGTTCCAGCCGAGCGAGCTGACGTGCCGCACCGCGCCGCCGCGGCCCCGCCTGCAACGGGTCGCATACGACCCGGCGAAGCTCGGCGACCACCGACGGCAGGTCGAGCCCACGGGGAACACGTTCGATCGGGCGCTCCTCGGCTGCGGCGGCGAGCGGGTCGAGGTCGTCGAGGAATCGTGACGGCTGGGTGTCCTCGGCCGCCGTGGCCGTGACGAGCAGGCGTCGTCGCGCCCGCGTGACCGCCACGTAGAACAGCCGTCGCTCCTCGGCCAACCGTGCACTCTGCCGAGCCACCGCAGAGTCGTCGCGCCCTGCCACCAGGTCGACCAGGCTCTCGGTGCCGAGCAGGCCGCCGCGGACCCGGAGGTCTGGCCAGACCCCCTCCTGCACACCGGCGACCGCCACGACGTCCCACTGCAGACCCTTCGCGGCATGGGCGGTCATCAGGTGGACGGCCGGTCCCGACGGAGCTCCGACGGCCAGCGTGTCGGCGGGAATCTGCTGACCGCGCAGGTGCTCGAGGAAGCCGGCCGGCCCCTCGCCGGGCAACCGGTCGACGAACCGGGCAGCGGCGTCGAACAATGCGACGACGGCGTCGAGGTCGCGATCGGCGGACGCGCCGGCGGGGCCGCCGGACAGCGCTGACCGCGACCACCGGGCCGCCAGACCTGTCGCCGACCACACCGCCCACAGCACGTCCTCGGCAGTCGCGCCGGGCTCGGCGGCGGCGTCGTGTGCGGCGGCGAGGAGGGCGCCGACGCGGGCCGCGGGAGCAACGGCGTTGCGATCCAGCGGTGCGAGGACGGTGGGCTGCCGGAGAGCCTCGACCAGGAGCTCCGCCGAAGCCCGGCCGCCGCCGGTCGTCAGTTCATGGCGGCGAAGCTCCTGGCGCAGCCGGCGCAGGGCAAGTGGATCGGTGCCGCCGAGCGGGCCGGTGACCAGCCCGAAGGCGGTGTCGGCGTCAAGCGTGCGGCGGCCCGCCGCGAGCGCAAGGACGTCGAGCAGCGCCCGGACCGGGGGCTGGTCGACAAGGGGCACCTCCTCCAGCTGGACGGCCACCGGGACACCTGCTCCGGCCAGACCACGCCGCAGCACCGGCAGCGCGGCGGCCCCTCGGACGAGCACGGCCATCGAGTCCCACGGAACGCCGTCGAGCAGATGCGCCTCCCGCAGGCGGCCGGCAACGAACGCAGCCTCCTGACTCGCGCTGGCGAGCACGTGCGACAGACAACTCACCCGTTGCGTCGGGGTCGCCCGGGCGGAGCATGCGGTGCCGGCGTGGGCCGCCGAGCCGGCCGGCCACGCGGCGGGTCGCGTCGAGCAGCGTCGGTCCACTGCGGCGCGACACCGTCAAGGCGTGGACCGGAGCGGGCGAGCCGTCGGCGGCGCGGAAGCGCTCGGGGAAGCGGCGGATGCCCTCGACCTCGGCGCCCCGGAAGGCGTAGATCGACTGGTCGGGATCGCCGACGACGACGAGGTCGCGACCGCCGCCGGCGATCAGGCCGAGCAGCTCCTCCTGGGCCGGGTCGGAGTCCTGGTACTCGTCGACCACGACGAACGCCCGGGCGTCCCGCTCGCGGGCCAGCAGCGAGGGCTCGTCACGCAGCAGGTCGACGGCGGCCCGGACCAGCTCGGCCGGGTCGTACGCGGGCGGATGGCGCAAGCCCGTGACGCCGACGTACTGCGCGGCGAACCGGGCAACCGCCACCCAGTCGTCGCGGCCCCGCCGGCGACCGAGCGCGGCCAGCTCGACCGGACCGACACCCCGCTCGACCGCCCGCATGAGCATGTCGCGCAGCTCCTCGGCGAAGCCCCGGGTGCCCAGCGCGGGCTGCAGCCGCTCGGGCCAGTAGTCGGCACCGAGCTCGTCGAGGTCGCCGCGAAGGAGGTCGCGGATCAACAGGTCCTGCTCGGCGCCGGTCAGCAACCGGGGCGCCGGCTCGCCGCGCACCACGGCCTCACGCCGCAACAGCCCGAACGCGTAGGAATGGAACGTCCTGGCCAGCGGCTCGCGGACCGTGCGCGCCAACCGCGTGGCGATCCGGTTGCGGAGTTCCGCCGCGGCCCGGCGGCTGAACGTGAGGACCAGGATCTGCTCCGGGTCGACGCCGTCGCGCTCGACCCGGTCGACGACCGACTCCACCAGCGTCGCGGTCTTCCCGGTGCCAGGCCCGGCGAGCACGAGCAGCGGCCCGCCGCGGTGTTCGACCACCTCGCGCTGCGCGGCGTCGAGCACGGGTCCGGACACCGCGGCCCGCGGCATGCGCACGAGTCGTACAGCCGGCTCCCGCACCAGGCCCCCACCCCTCGGACGTCGAGACGTCGCCATCCCACCACGGCACGCCGACAGCGCCGCCGCCACGCGCCGGTGCACCCGAGGACCCGTTCGCCGACACTCCTCGCCAGACCTCGATGCCGAAGGCTCGCGAAGCAGCTCAGGTGTCAGGCCGCCAGGCGGCCCGGCGGATGTCGACCCGGGTGCCGTCCGCGTTCATCGGGCAACCCTCGGCTGCGAGCTCCCGGCGCGCCCGTACCTCGCTCCCGGGTGGTAGCCGCCCGGACGCCGTCACCACCCGCCACCACGGTACGGCGCCTCCGTACGACGACATGACGGCGCCGACGAGGCGTGGCCCGCCCCGACCGACCGTCTCGCCGACCACCTCGGCGACCGCCCCGTACGCCATCACTCGGCCCGGTGGGATTCGCTCGACGAGGCTCAGCACCGCCTCGATGTACTCGTCGTCCACGGCGCCCATCGTGCCCGGTCGGCGGGCCGGGGCGGCCACGCCCGTGCCGCCACGGCGGGCCGCTCCCGCGTACAGACGGTGCCCCCCGGAGCCGGGCATGGAACCATCGACCCCGATGGCGGAGACGGAAGTGGCGGACATGCGGATTCCGGTCCGGGACATCCCGGTGGAGGAACCTCCGCTACCTCGACGTACCCGCAGGCCGCTGGACATCTTCCGGCTGGTCTTGACCGCGATCGGCCTCGCGGCGGTCGTCGGCCTCGCGATCATCGCCGAGCGGACGCTGACCGGGCTCGGCCGAGATCTCCGTGAGCTCGGCGACCGGCTGCCGCCCGGTCCGGTCGAGGTGCTCTCGCTCGCCGCAGGCCTGGTCGGCGTCGTACTGCCGCCGGTGCTGGTGGTCCTGCTCATGGTCCGGGGCCGGCTGAGGACCACCGCTGAGGTCCTGGTGGCCGGCATCACAGCGGCCGTCATCGCCGCACTCGTCTCACTGTGGCTGACCGGCGCCGGGCTCGACGTGCTCGGCGACGCGTTCAACCCGGCGAGGCTCGACCAGGCCGCCGGACCGGTTCCTCCCTACCCCGCGCTACTCGTCGCCATCATCACGGTCACGGCCTGGCTGGACATGAAACAGGTTCGCCGGGCGGCGTTGTTCGCGATCAGCGCCAGCCTCGCGGTGGGGCTGCTCGAAGGAGGAGCAACTGTTGCCGGCACGGTCCTGGCTCTCGGCATCGGCCGCATCATCGGGCTCGCTGTGCGGCTGGTCAGCGGACGGCCGTCGACGGCACCGGACGGTCGCGCCGTCGCCGCCCTGCTGCGCGCCCGAGGTCACGATGTGAGGAGCGTCCGCGCCGACCAGGTCGACCAGCACCGCCGATACATCGTCGAGACCGGCAATGGAGCCCTCGGCGTCCTCGTCCTCGACCGCGACAACGAAGGCGCGGGAATGCTGGGGAGGGCCATAGCCCAGATCCGCACGCGAGAAGAGGTGCTCCCTCGCGAAGCGCTGACCATGCGCAACGCCCTCGACCAGACCGCGTTGCTGTCACTCGCCGTGAGCCGGGCCGGTGCTCGGACGCCGAGGCTCCGGAACGCCCTCGAGATCGGCTCCGACGCGGTCGTGATCGTCTTCGACCACGTGGCGGGCCGGCCCCTCGCCGACGTGCCGGCGAGGGAGGTCACGGACGCCATGTTGCACGACCTGTGGCGACAGCTCGGCCGCCTGCAGGACAACCAGGTCGCCCACCGAAGACTGTCCGGGCGGTCCATCCTCATCGGCGACGATCGCCGGATCTGGTTGCTCAACCCGTCCGGTGGCGAGATCGCCGCACCAGACCTCGCGCTTCGAGTGGATCTTGCCCAGGCGCTGGTGGGCGTCGGACTCGTGACCGGCGCGGAGCGCGCGGTCGCCACTGCGTTCGACATCCTCGGACCGGAACGGGTGGCCGCCGCCGTGCCTCTCATGCAGCCGATCGCGCTAGCCCGTTCGACCCGCCGCGGGCTCAGGGGCCGACGAGCGTTGCTGAGCGAGCTCCGCGACGGCGTTGTCGCCCGCACGAACGTCGAACAGGACGAGACCATCCGGCTAGAGCGGTTGCGCCCGTTGTCACTGCTCACCGGTGTCGGCGCAGTCGTCGCGGTCTACCTCGTCGGCACCCAGCTCACCGAGGTCTCGTTCTCCTCGCTGATCGCCGGTGTCGAGTGGGCCTGGATCGCGATCGCGGTCGCCTCGATGGCGGTGAGCTTCGTCGGTGCATCCTGGGCGCTTCTCGGGTTCGTCCCCGAACGAGTTCCGTACTGGCGGACGTTCGGCGCACAGGTGTCGCTCGGCTTCGTCCGGCTGATCGCGCCGGCCACAGTCGGCACGGCGGCGATCAACATCCGACTGCTGACCCGCGCCGGGGTGGCCGGGCCGCTGGCCGCGGCCAGCGTCGCCGCCAACCAGGTGGGCAACGTGGCGATCTCCATCCCGCTGATCGTCGTGCTCGGCCTGGCGACCGGGTCGTCCGCCGCGCCGAGCCTTCAACCGTCGCCGACGACGCTCGCGATCATCGGTGGCGTCGTCGTTCTCGCGGGCCTGTTGCTGCTCACCCCGCCGATCCGAGGCCGAGCCAAGGCACTCTGGGAGGATTTCGCAGCACGCGGCCTGCCTCGTCTTCTGGACCTGTTCGGCACCCCGCGCAAGCTGGGTGAGGCCGTCGGCGGCATCCTGCTCCAGTCCGCAGCGTTGGTGTTCTGCTTCTACGCGTGTCTCCAGGCGCTCGGTGCCGACGTCAACATCGCCGCGCTCGCCGTCGTCCAGCTGGTCGGAAACACGGTCGGGGCGGCCGTTCCGACACCGGGTGGCCTCGGCGCCGTCGAGGCAGCGCTGACCGCGGGCGTCACGGCCATCGGGGTGAGCACCGGCGTCGCCGTCTCGTCGGTCCTGCTGTTCCGGATCATCTCGTTCTGGCTGCCCATCCTGCCCGGCTGGGTTCTCTGGACCCAGATGCAGAAACGCAACCTCCTCTGACCCCGTTGATCATGCAACTTCTGCGCGACACGCCGCCGGCAACGACCGGCGTGTCGCGCAGAAGTTGCATGATCAACGGGGGTGGGGTCAGTAGGAGGGCTGGCTGGGGTCGATCTGGTTGACCCAGGCGGCCACGCCGCCGCCGACATGCACGGCGTCGGTGTACCCGGCTCCCTTGACCACCGCCAGCGCCTCGGCCGAACGCGCCCCGGACTTGCAGTGCAAGACCACCTGCCGGTCCGACGGCAGCTTCTCCAGCGCGTCGCCGGTGAGGAACTCGCCCTTCGGGATGAGCACCGCACCCGGGATGCGGTTGATCTCGTACTCGTTCGGTTCGCGCACGTCGACCAGGACGAAGTCACGCTCGCCGCGCGAACGCGCATCCAGCCAGTCGGCCAGCGTCCGGACCGAGATCGTCGAGTTCACGGCCGCTTCAGCGGCTTCGTCACTGATCGCGCCGCAGAAGGCCTCGTAGTCGACAAGCTCGGTCACGGTCGGGTTCTTGCCGCAGATCGCGCACTCTGGGTCCTTGCGCACGTTCACCGTGCGGTACGACATCTCCAGCGCGTCGTACACCATCAGCCGACCAAGGAGCGGCTCGCCGACACCGGTGAGCAACTTGATCGCCTCGGTGACCTGGATCGACCCGACGGACGCGCACAACACGCCCAGCACGCCGCCCTCGGCGCAGGAGGGCACCATGCCTGGCGGCGGCGGCTCGGGGTAGAGGCACCGGTAGCAGGGGGCCGTGCCACCGGGAGCCGATGCCCAGAACACGCTTGCCTGACCATCGAAGCGGTAGATGGACCCCCAGACGTACGGCTTCCCGAGCAGCACGCAGGCGTCATTGACCAGGTAGCGCGTAGCGAAGTTGTCGGTGCCGTCGACGATGAGGTCGTACCCGGCGAAGATCTCCATGACGTTGTCGTTGTCGAGGCGTTCCTCGTGCACGACCACGTTCACGTACGGGTTGATCTCGGCGACGCTGGCCTTGGCCGAGAGCGCCTTCGGGGTGCCGACGTCGGACTGTCCGTGGATCACCTGGCGCTGCAGATTGGACTCGTCGACGACGTCGAAGTCCACGACGCCCAGCGTGCCCACCCCCGCGGCGGCGAGGTACATGAGCGCCGGCGAACCCAGGCCACCGGCACCGATGACCAGGACGCGAGCGTTCTTCAGGCGCTTCTGTCCGGCCATGCCGACGTCGGGGATGATCAGGTGCCGCGAGTAGCGGCGGACCTCGTCGACACTCAGCTCAGCGGCGGGCTCGACCAGCGGGGGCAGCGACACATCGTTCTCCGTAGCGAGGTTGCAATCTCGTCCGAGCCAACGGTGCCACTACGACCGCCATTCCCGGGGCGCCCGTCCCAAGCCCTAAGACGCCCGGTCCAGATGGTCGCGGATGAACGATGCGACCAGCGCCGGGCGTTCCATCATCGCGACGTGGCCGGTCGTCGGCAGGTGGACGACCCGCGCCGAGGGCAGCGTACGGCGCCATCGGGCCGCCGTGGAGGAGTGGACGAGCACGTCGCGGCCTCCGATCAGCACCAGGGTCGGGCAGGACACCAGCCGGGCGGAAGCCCAGGCCGAGCGCCACCGTGGGACCGTGTAGTGGCGCACGATGGACCGCAGGGACTGGAGCAGCACCATGTCAGCGTGCGCCTGCCCGAGCCGCCGGCTCCGCTCCTGCACCGCTAACTCGAGCTGGTCCGACCCGATGGCGTCGGGGTCGCCGTAAAGCACCTCCGCCAGCCGCCGCACCTGGGTCTCGACCGGCTCGGCATTGATGCGGGCCAACAACCGCTCGCCCAGGCGCGGCACCGCGACCAGCGCCATCTCCCGCGCGGCGGACGGCAGCCGGAGGTGCGGCATTGCCGGCGAGACGAGGGTCAACGACGCCACCAGGTCGGGCCGCCGCCCGGCGACGAGGACCGAGACCAATCCGCCCATCGAGTTGGCGACGAGGTGGACGGGGCGGTCGAACAAGCGCAGGTACGCGATGAGCACGCCCGCATAGCTGCCGACGCTGTGGCTGCGAGCCGGCGGTGACTCGCCGTGGCCGGGCAGGTCGATCGCCCACTGGTCGACCATGTCGCGCAGCTCTGCCATCAGCCCGGTCCAGTTGGTGGACGAACCGCCGAGCCCGTGCACCAGCACGGCGGGCGTAGTGCCGGGGCGGGTCGGCTCCGCATGACGGACGTGGAGCACCGTCCCACCCGCCAGCTCGACGAGCTCACCCGGCCAGAACGTCAGGCGACCGCTGTCCACACGCAGATCGTAGGAGCAGATGGTCCGCAGTAGGCTCGGTCCCCTGCGGCCGTGCCGCCCCGGCGCTCGAGGAGGTCAGGTCCATGTCCGAGAGCGACATCCACGCGGACACGCCCATCTGGTCCGCCGAGCCGGACCTTCCCGATTCCGCCGGCGACGACGCCCCCGAGGCCGACGCCGTGGAGCAGAGGCAGGAGGTCGTCGAGCGCGATTCCGGCGAGCCCGCGAGCTTCCCGACGACGTCGACCCGGCCGACGCCGCGGAGCAGCAGCGGGTCGTCGCCTACGACGAGGACGACTACCGCTGACCGGCACTCACCAGGGCGCTTGACAGGCCGGAGGTACGATCCGGCCACCAGGCGGATCGCGCCACGGAACCAGGCGACCTTCCAGCCACCGAGGAGAGCTGTGACGAGCGAGCCCGACCTGCCCGCCCGAGGCGTTCGCCTTCCGCGCATAGCACGACGGGCCCAGCTCCTGCGCGCCGCGCGCGACGTCTTCGTCGCCAACGGCTACCACGCGGCGGCGATGGACGAGATCGCCGACCGTGCGGGTGTCAGCAAGCCCGTGCTCTACCAGCATTTCCCCGGCAAGCTCGACCTCTACCTCGCGCTGGTCGACGACGGCAGCGAAGAGCTGCTGACCCGGCTGCACGCTGCGCTGCGCTCCACCGACGACAACAAGGAGCGCGTGACGGCGACAATCAGCGCGTACTTCGCGTTCGTCGACGACCCCGCCGGCACGTACCGCCTGCTCTTCGAGTCCGACCTCACCAACGAGGACGCGGTCCGCGAGCGGCTCGACCGGCTGAACGTCGCGTGCGCCGACGAGATCGCCAAGATCATCGCTGAGGACACCGGGCTGCCCGTCGAGGAGTCCCACCTGCTCGCGATCGGGTTGGTCGGCGTCGCCCAGGTGACCGCCCGCTACTGGCTGGACGCCAACGGCTCGATTCCCCGAGACGCCGCTGCCGAGCTCGTCGCCACGCTCGGCTGGCGCGGCATCCGCGGATTCCCCAAGCGCGACGACGCCGGCTGACGCTCATTCGGCGGCCTCGCCGGACCCGGCTGACGCGCCTGCTCCGTTCGCCGACGGCGCACTCGGCTCCGCGCCTCCGCGCAGCCGGCCTCGACTAACCTGGCAAGCCGAGGACCGACAGAGGGCGCGAAGAGTGCCCGCCAGCACCGAAGGGGTGACCGTGGAGGTCAAGATCGGCGTTCACAACGCCTCGCGTGAGCTCGTCCTGGAGAGCGCCCAGACTCCCGAGGAGGTCGAGAAGGCCGTGTTCGACGCCCTGAGCGGCAAGAGCGGCGTGCTCGACCTCACCGACGAGCGCGGCCGCCGGGTCATCGTGCTCACCACGCATCTGACCTACGTCGAGATCGGCGAGCCGGTCGAGCGCCGGGTTGGTTTCGGGGCCTTGTAGGCGACACGCCGGGACGGCACATGCGTAGCGCGACGGGCACGGACACGGCAGGCTGTCCCCGGCAGGTTCGTTTCGTCCGTGGGCACCGTGAAAGGCAGGCGCTGTGGAGGTCTCCGGCATCATCTCGGCCCTCATCGTCGGAATCGTGATCGGAGCTCTGGGCCGCCTGGCTGTGCCCGGCAAGCAGAGCATTCCCATCTGGCTGACGATCGTCATCGGAATCATCGCGGCGCTGATCGGCTCGTTCATCGTCGGCTCGCTGAGCGACACCGAAGGCATCGACTGGATCGAGATCCTCGTGCAGATCGCGCTGGCTGGACTCGGTGTCTGGGCGGTGACGCGCTTGCGGGCCAGTCGCACCTGAGCTGAAGCACGATCCCTGGCGTGTGCTCAGGCGGTCAGCCCGAGCGCGTCCATGCGCTTGGCGTGGTTCTCCGTCAGCCGGGCGAACACATGGCCGATGGCGGCAAGGTCCATGCCCGGCCGGTCTACACCGCCTGCGATCAGGGCGGACAGCGAGTCGCGCTCGGCCGCCACGCGCTGGGCCTGTGACAACGCCTCGCCGACCAGCCTTCGCCCCCACAGCGCCAACCGCCCTCCGACCCGCGGGTCGGCCTCGATCGCATCGCGGACCCGCTCCACCGCGAAGTCGGCGTGTCCCGTGTCGGCCAGCACCTCGAGGACGAGGTCGCGGGTTCCCACGTCCAGATAAACCGCGACCTCGCGGTAGAAGTCCGCGGCGATGCCGTCGCCCACGTAGGCCTTGACCAGGCCCTCGAGCCAGTCGGACGGCGCCGTGTGGTCGTGGAAGGCCTCCAGCGGCTCGCGGAACGGCGCCATCGCCTCGTCGGCATCGACGCCGAGCGCGCCGAGCCGATCGCGCAGCCGCTCGAAGTGGTGGAACTCGGCAACCGCCATCGCCGCAAGGGCCGCCTTGTCGGCCAGCGTCGGCGCCAGCTCCGCGTCCGCTGCCAGCCGCTCGAATGCGGTCAGCTCACCGAGGCTGAGCACCCCCAGTAGATCGACGACCGCCGCCTGGTACGCGGCCTCGTTGGGCGCGGCCTGCGGATTCGGCGAGCCCTCGCTCATGCCGCGCACGATATCCCCTGCCCACCCCTTCGCCGTGATCAACGGGGATTCTGGCGGTCTTCCCGGTACAGTTGTCGCTGTATGCACGGCGTCCGGGCGAAACGGGCGCCCCTCGAGGACACCCCCGGCGTCCGCGCGGCCCGCGGCGAGGCCCCTGCCACCACGGTGAGTCGAGCCCCGCGGTGTGGCGACGAACGGCGGTCGCTCGAGGACCCCGACGACCGAAGAGGCGAAACGCCCTGACCACCTTCCGGGACCTTGGCGTCCTGCACCCCATCGCCGACGCGCTCCAACGCGTCGGCATCACCGAGCCCTTCCCCATCCAGGAGATGACCCTCCCGGTCGCGCTCATGGGCAGCGACCTGATCGGCCAAGCCCGCACCGGCACTGGCAAGACCTTCGCCTTCGGCGTGCCGCTGCTGCAGCGCATCGTCGCCCCGACCGACCGCGAGTACGACCAGGCCGCCGCACCGGGCAAGCCCCAGGCGCTGGTCGTCGTCCCCACCCGTGAGCTCGCCGTCCAGGTGACGGCCGACCTGGAAACCGCGTCCACCGTCCGGCGAGTGCGGATCCTGACCGTCTACGGGGGTCGCGCGTACGAACCCCAGGTCGAGAAACTGCGCACTGGCGTCGACGTCGTCGTCGGTACCCCCGGCCGCCTGCTCGACCTGGCTGGTCAGCGGCACCTGGACCTCGGCCACGTCAAGGTGCTCGTGCTGGACGAGGCCGACGAGATGCTCGACCTGGGCTTTCTGCCCGACGTCGAGAGGATCGTCGGGCTGACCCCCGAACTGCGCCAGACGATGCTGTTCTCGGCCACCATGCCGGCGGCCGTGGTCACCCTCGCCCGCAGCTACATGCGCCATCCGCTGAACGTCCGCGCGGAGTCGCCCGACGAGACCCAGACCGTGCCGACCACGGCTCAGTTCGTCTACCGTGCCCACTCGCTGGACAAGGACGAGATCATCGCACGCGTTCTGCAGGCCGAGGGCCGCGGCCTGACGATGATCTTCTGCAAGACCAAGCGGCAGACCCAGCGCCTCGCCGACGAGCTCGTCTCGCGCGGATTCGCGGCGGCGGCCGTCCATGGCGACCTCGGGCAGGGCGCGCGCGAGCAGGCCTTGCGCGCTTTCCGCAACGGCAAGGTCGACGTGCTGGTCGCGACCGACGTCGCCGCGCGCGGCATCGACGTCGACAGGCGTGACCCACGTCATCAACGTGGCCTGCCCCGAGGACGAGAAGACATACCTGCACCGGATCGGACGCACCGGCCGCGCCGGTGCCTCGGGCGTCGCCGTCACGCTCGTCGACTGGGACGACGTCGCCCGGTGGAAGATGATCAACCGGATTCTCGACCTGCCGTACGACGAGCCGGCCGAGACCTACTCGTCCAGCGAGCACCTCTTCCACGACCTCGGCATCCCGCCGGGCACGACCGGACGGTTGCCGATAGCCGCGCGGACCCGGGCGGGTCTCTCCGCCGAAGAGGTCGAGGATCTCGGCGAAACCGGTCGCGGCCGCTTCGGGCGGCAGTCGGGCCAGGGCGGGGCCCGTTCCCGCAACGGGGCCGGGCGCGGCGGCGGCCGCGGTCGGCAGCGTTCGACCCGGCCGGACCGACCCGAACGGGAGACCGACGCCGACCACGAGAGCGCTGCCGAGCGGCGGCCGCGGCGCGATCGCACCCGGCGACGCACCCGCGGAGGCCAACCCGTCGCTGCGGCGACCGACCCGGGGCCGGCGAGCGCCCCCGGGGAGACCCCCGCCCGGCCAGTGGCCACTGCCATGGCCTCCCCGTCCGACAGCGGCGGCGGAGAGGCGCCGGCCAGACGCCGCCGGCGCCGCCGCCGGCCTGGCTCGTCGTCGGCCTCGCCCGACCTTCCCGACTGAACGCGGGCGCACGCACGCGCGCTGCGCCAGCCGGTTCGAGATCAGGCGAGCACGACCACAGGGGTCCCGACCGGGGCGAAGTCCCACAGGGCCTTGGCGTCGACGACGTCCTGGCGGATGCACCCGTCGGACAGCGGCGTGCCGAGCTCGGCGAGCGTCTGCACATCGGCACCTGTCGAGGCGTCGACCGGGATGTCGTGGAAGCCGATGTTCGCTCTGGCCCCCCGGTGGAAACGGACCATGTACTCCATCGTCTCCGTGCCGTGCCAGCTCGTAGCCATCTCCGACTTCGAGAACACCTCGTATGTACCCGGGTCGAGCTGGTCGTACTTGCTGCCGGACACCATGTACGTGCGGACGACCACATTCGCGGCGTCGACCAGCCAGACCTGCTGGCCCGAGATGCCGTACACGATCCGCTTCCCCGACCCACTGGCCGCCGGCAGTGCTGGGGGAGCCGGTGGCTTGACGTCGGCGGCCGGCGGCGGCGCGGTGACCACGGACGTCGGCGCCGGCGCAGCCATCTCGGCCGGTGACATCGGCACCGCGGTCGGCCGGGACGGAGTCGCGCCCTCGAGAAGGGGCAGAACGTCGTCGTCGAGGTGCGGACCCGGCAGGGCGCTGCTTGGGCGGGTACCTGGACCCTCCGGCAACGGCAGGGCGTCGAGCGCGCCGAGAAGGGCAACGCCGAGGGTTACCGACGTGGCGACCGCGACGGCGCGCCGCAACCCCACCCGGCGCCGTGTCGTCCCCCGGGACTCTCGGCGGGACGCTGGCTGGCGCCCTGGCATCCGACCGCTCCCTCTCCCCCGACACCCGTGGCCCCGTAGGTAACGTCCCCGAGAGTACGCGTCCCGGCCCTGCCGATCATCACCCCGCGTAATGTTGTACCGCAGTGCCGTCGAGCAGGCCCCGGGCAAGATCGCGATAGGCCTGCGCGCCGCGGGACCGGCGGGCAGTGTCCAGGACCGTCCGGCCCAGCGCCGGCGCCTCGGCGAACCGCACAGACCTGGGGATCGAGGGCTGCAGCACCGGCAGGCGGTAACGGGACGCCACATCGTCGAGCACCGCGCGCGCATGGGTGGTCCGGCCGTCGAACATCGTCGGCAGCACACCGAGCAGGCGCAGTCGCCGGTTCGCCGACCCCCGCACGTCGTGCACGGTGTCGAGAAGCTGGCCGAGCCCGCGGTGCGACAGCGTCTCGCACTGGAGTGGGACAAGTACCTCCCGCGCGGCCACCAACCCGTTCACGGTGAGAGCGCCGAGCGACGGGGGCGCGTCGAGGAATACCCAGTCGTAGGCGCCGACGACCCGCCGCAGGGCGGCTCGCAGCGCACCGTCGGAGCCGATCGACCTCCCGGTGAGCTCGATGTCCGACGGCAGGAGGTCGACGCCGGACGTCAGCGGGAGCAGCGCGTCGGACGCCGTCGCGGGGCCGTCGAGAACCTCCGTGATCGACAGCTCCAGATTCTCCGGGTCGACACCGAGCGAGAACGTCAGGCAGGCCTGCGGGTCGAGATCGACCAGCAGTACTCGCTGGCCCAACTCCCCGAGCGCCACCCCCAGCGACGCGACGGTGGTGGTCTTGGCGACGCCGCCCTTCTGGTTCGTGACGGCAATGACCCGGGTCACGTTGGCCTCATGCCGGACGCCTCATGCCAGACATTGTGCCCGGGAGAGCACGGGTGCGCCGTATGCGCCCAGCGGGCCGGGGTTGGGTACCGTGAGCGGCGTGAGCACGCCGCCGTTCCTGTCGCTGCCGGATGGCGTCCGCGCCGCCCGAATCGTCACGCCACGAGGGGATTTCGCAGCTCTCGAGGCCGGCTCGGTCGGGCCTACCGTGCTCCTCGTGCCCGGTTGGACGGGGAGCAAGGAGGACTTCGTCGCGCTGCTCGCCCCGCTCGCCGCCCATCGCTACCACGTCGTGGCGCTCGACCAGCGTGGCCAGTTCGAGAGTTCGGGTTCCGCACTCGAGAGCGACTATGCGCTCGGTGCGCTCGCGGACGATCTGCTCGCCATGGCGCGTGCCGTGGCGACCACGCCGGTCCACCTCGTCGGCCACTCGTTCGGTGGCCTGGTCGCCCGAACGGCCGCCATCGCCGATCCCGACGCCGTCGCCTCGCTGACCCTGCTGTGTTCCGGCCCGGGTCCGCAGCCGGTCGAACGGCACGACCTCCTCCGCGCCATGGCCGACGCGATCCCGGCGATCGGGCTGCCGGCGACCTGGGAGGCCAAGCGCGCCTACGAGCGGTCGCTGGCTGCCCCCGAGCCACCGCCGGAGATCGAGCTGTTCATGCGGCGCAGGTTCCTCGCCAACCATCCGGAGTCGCTGCGCGCGATGACCCTGCACTTGACGACCGCGGAGGACGAGGTCGACGCGCTCAAGGCGACCGGCGTTCCGGTGATGGTGTCGTTCGGTGCGGCCGACGACGGCTGGCCGGTCGGCGAGCAGCGTCGAGATGGCCGCCCGGCTGGGCGCGCCGGCAATGGCGATCCAGGGCGCCGGGCACTCCCCGGCGGCCGAGCAGCCCGCCCGGACCGTCGCCGCGCTGGTGGAATTCTGGGCGGGGGTCGAGCTCGACCGCGGGAGGATCGGGGCATGAACGAACTGGGTTCGATGCCGCAGTGACCACTCGCGGGAGCAGTCGGGGCGGCCCGTATGAACTGCGGGTGCCGCTGTCGACGGATCCCGGTGAGGTACCACGCCTGCGGCATCTGGTCCGCAAGCAGCTCCGCGCCTGGCGGCTGAACGGCGCCGAGGAAGTCACCCTCCTGCTGGTCAGCGAGCTGGTGACCAACGCGTTGCTGCACGGCCGGCCGCCCCTGGAACTCCGGCTGACCGCCGCCGGCGACCGGGTCCGGGTCGAGATGCACGATGCCGCGGGCGACCGACCTGCTGCGCTCGAGTTCCCGCCGCCCGACTCGCCGCACGGGCGGGGGATCGAGATCGTGGCTGCGCTCGTCGACCCGCTGGGGCAGCATCCCGTCGACCCACGGCAAGGTCGTCTGGTTCGAGGTGGACGCGTTCGGCTCCCGTTGACGCACGAGATGAGCAGGCCGGCCAACCAGTGTCTGGGCTCCGCATCCATGAGCAGTCGGGCGTAGTTGGCCATCGAGCGCGCTGCTCCCAGTCGGCTTCACCCGTAATCGGGCGCGAGACCCGACCAGGGCGCACGTTCGGCAGCGTGCGCCTGGCCCTCGGGGCAATGCCGGCGGAAGTCGCACCAGCCACAAATCGCCGACGGTCGCGGCGGAAAGACGTCGTCACCGGATTTGCCCGACCGGAAGGCGGCGTCGGCACCGGCGCACTCGGCCGCCACGATCGTCGGCCCGGCTCAGATGCCGCTCCAGTGTGCGGTCGTCGTGCTCCCAGACGTGTACGTCACCCGTCGGCAGGTGATGCAGCTCGACCCGATGACACGGTGTCCGGAGCGTGCGGGTGGCGGCTGCCGCGTAGACGGCGAGCGCCAGCGAGGTTCGGACGTCGTCGACCGACAGCACATGGCGCCCGGTCTTGTAATCGACCACGACGAGCTCCTGGCCGCGCTCGTCGATCCGGTCGACGCGACCGGACAGGGCCACGCCACCGTGGACGAGCGAGACGGTGCGCTCGATGCCGCGCGGCTCCGCGGCCGGGTCGAGGCGGCCCACGTATCGCTCGACCATCTCGCGTGAACGTTCCCGCCACACCGACGACTGGCCGGCATCGCGGAAGCCCTCGGGGCGCCACAGCCGCCCGACCAGAGCGCCCGCTGCGGCCGGCGTCCGCCGGGAGAGCGGCAAACGCCACCATTCCGCCAGCGCGAGATGGACGGCTGCGCCCAGCGTGTTGTGCGCCCACGGCGGCCCCTTCGGCAGCGCAGGTCGGTCGAGGTAGGCGAACCGGTAGCGGCGCGGACAGTCCAACCACGTGGTCAGGCGCGTGGGCGTCGCAGCGTAGAGACGCCGAGGCATGCCCTCCAGCGCCGGCTGCTCCACCGTGCTCATCCGCCCTCCACGAATGCCCGTACCGCCTCGGCCACCAGCTGGACCGCGATCGCGGCCAGCAGCAGGCCCGCGATCCGGGTCACCAGCAGGATGCCCGAGTCCTTGAGCAGTCGGAGGATCACTACGCTGTACCACAGCGTGACGAAGGCCTCGCCGAACAGCTTCCACGTCATGCCATACCCAGCCGGGGGACGTCGCGGCCGGCGGCGGCCGCTGCCTCGCGGGCACGATCGAGAAGCCGCTCGTACTCGGCGAGCGCGGTCGTGTTGACGCCGAGCCGGTGGCCGGTCTTGCCGGTGCCGTGGTGGTCGCTCGAGCCGGTGACGACGAGGTCGAGCGAGCCCGCGATCTCGCGCAGGGCCGCCCGGTCATCGGCCGAGTGGTCCTCGTGGTCGATCTCGACACCGGCCAGGCCGGCGCCGGCGAGCGCGCCGATGGCGTCGGCATGGAGCACCCGTCGGGAACCCCGACCCCAGGGGTGGGCGAGCACCGAGACTCCGCCCGCCTCGCGCACCAGCCGGACCGCGTCGGAGGTCGCCACCGCGTACCTGGGGACATACGCCGGGCCACCCTCGTATAGCCAGTGATCGAAGGCCTCGGCCCGGTCGTGCACGTAGCCCTTCGCGACCATGGCGTCGGCCACGTGCGGCCGGCCCAGCGTCGACGCCGAGCCCGCTGCAGCCAGCACGTCGCCCACCTCGATCGGGAAGCCGGCCTCGGTGAGCAGCCGCGTCGTCTCGGCCAGCCGGCCGGAGCGGCTGCCACGTACCCGCGTCAGCTCGTCGGCGAGAGGAGGGTACGCGGGGTCGGGGAGGTAGCCGAGAAGGTGCACGCCGGCGCCGCGCAGCCGCGTCGAGATCTCTACTCCCGGAACGACGACGACCCCGGCCCCCGGCGTAGCGCTCGTCGCGGCGGGCCAGCCGTCGAATGTGTCGTGGTCAGTGAGCGCAAAGACGTCCAGCCCCGCTGACCGGGCGAGGTGCACCAGCTCGTCCGGGCGGTCGGTGCCGTCGGAGACGCTGCTGTGAACGTGCAGGTCGATGCGCACAGACTGGTCCCCCGCCGCGTGGTCGTGGATGTCAGCAATCGTAGGCCGCCGGTCTGCTCAGCTGGCCAGCCAAGGCGGCGGCGCGCCGTAGGGCAGCAGGTCGGCCTCATGTCCGAGGCCGCGAAGATCGGTGAGCGGGACGTCTTCGAGCAACATGACCCCTGCGCTCTGCGGCCGCAGCACCGCCCACAGCCACCGGCCCCGCCATTGCCCCACGTAGGCCGCGCGGTCGCTAGCGCTGTCGACCCACCACAGCGGCACCGGCCGACCTTCGACCTCGAGCTTCGCGTGCGGCTCGAGCTGGACGGCACCACCCGGATCGGCGCCTTCCACCCCGGCGTACCGGGCACCGAGCCCGACCCCCTGCTCCTCGGCGACCAACAACAGGTCGGCCGGCCCACCGAGCGGGTTGGGGCCGCTGGTGACGATGCCCGTCGCCTGCACGCCGGACACGTCGTCGCCCACGTGCAGGATCGCGCTGACGACCCAGCCCCTTGGCAGCGGCCACGGAAGCCACAGCGGCACGGCCGAACGCTCGCCGAGCTGGCGGGCCAGCCGTGCGCTCGGCGCCGGCACCGGCTGCAGCGGGAAGACGTCGCCGTGCGTGGCGCAGATCCACCGGCTCGACCACACGCCCGGTGGCCGGATCTCGCCGCCGCACCGGGGGCAGGTCGGATCGCCCTTCACGCGGACGACGGTCCCGTGATCGTCACCAGCCCGTCAACCGCGACGCGCGGGCCGCTGTGGAAGGGATGGTCGTCGGATGCTCCGAAATCGCATCCTCCCGGATGCGTCACGGCAGACGCACGACGGCGCGCAGGCCGGGGGCGTTGTCCTCGAGCCGCACGTCGCCGCCTTGCGCCCGGACGAGTTCGCGCACGATCGAAAGGCCGAGGCCGGCGCCGCCTGCATCGCGGCTGCGTGCGTCGTCGAGGCGGGTGAACCGCTCGAACACGGTCTCCCGATGCTCGGCGGGGATGCCGGGGCCGTCGTCGGTGACGGTCAGGACGGTGCCGTCGGCGCCGTTCCGGCGCACGTCGACGGTGACCTCGCTGCGAGCGTGCCGGGCCGCGTTGTCGACCAGGTTGGCGACGATGCGGGTGACGGCGTCGACATCACCGAGCATCGAGACAGAGTCGTCGCCGACTCGCCGGAGCACGACGTCCGTGGCCGCCCGCGCCGTCACATCGTCGACGACCTGGGCCAGGTCGACCGGTGCAGGCGACCGCCGGGGCCCACCGTCCTCGATCCGCGCGAGAACCAGGAGGTCGTCGACCAGGCGGGAGATTCGCTCGACGTCGGCGAGGGCGTCGGCGGCCGTCTGCTCCCAGTCCGTATCGCGCGGGTGGGCGCGCCCGACCTCGAGCTGGGCCCGGATCGCGGTCAGCGGGCTGCGCAACTCGTGGGCCGCGTCGGCGACGAAGGAGCGCTGCCGTGCGCCCGAGCGCTCCAGGCGTCCCAGCATGTCGTTGAGCGTGACTGCCAGCCGGCGGACCTCGTCGTCCGCCACCGGCACCGGCAGCCGCGCAGCCGGTTGGGTCGTCGTGATCTCCTCGGCTCCGCGTCTGAGAGCCGCGACCGGACGCAATGCGGATCCGACCAGGAACCAGCATGCGACGCCGAACCCGGCCACCAGCAGCGGCGCTCCGATGATCAGCGCCGTCCGCACCACCGCCACGCTGCTCTCGACCTCGGAGAGCGACATCGCGACCAGCACGGTCTGGGGGTCTTCGGTCCCGGCGGGTTCGCCGACCACGCGAAGCTCGCCGGCAAGCCCGAGCCGCGAGCCGTCGATGGTGCGAACGGCGCCGTCACGGACCGCCGCGACGTCGTCCGGCAGCAGGATCGGTACCAGCCGGTCCCCACCCGGGGACGCCGCCCGGACCCGGTCGTCCGCGTCGACCACCTGCACCAGCGGCGTCCCAGCAGCTACCGGAACAGGGTCCGGCAGCTGCCCGGTGTCGACGAGGTTGGCGACGTCACGGGCGCGCTGCCGCGCCGAGTCGTCCAGCGCAGCGACGAGCGACCGGTGCAGTGCGACGACGAGCAGGATGGTGCCCGCCACGAGGGCCAGCGCCACCAGCAGGGTGGCCACCACCGTGAGGCGGGCGCGCAGGCTCAGGGCGGGCCAGCGCCCGTCGCGACCGTGCACCGCCGATGTCGGGCCGGCGACCACGGTCAGCCGCCGTCCCCGGACAACCGGTATCCGGCGCCGCGCACGGTCTGCAACGCCCGCCGGTGGAACGGCGCGTCGATCTTGCGTCTCAGGTAGCCCACGTAGACCTCGACGACGTTCGGGTCGCCGTCGTAGTGAGCATCCCAGACGTGGGCCAGGATCTCCGCCTTGGGCAGGACCTCGTCGGGCCTCCGCATGAACAGCTCGAGCAGCGCGAACTCTCGCGGCGTCAGGGCGATCTCCGCACCACCCCGCGACACGACGTGCCCGGCCGGATCGAGGGACAGGTCACCCGCGCTGAGGACCGCCGGGCGCGGCTGCGCGCTGCGACGCAGCAGGGCCCGGAGCCGGGCCACCAGCACGACGTAGGAGAACGGTTTGGTCAGGTAGTCGTCCGCCCCGACGTCGAGCCCGTCCGCCTCGTCGTACTCGCCGTCCTTGGCCGAGAGCATGAGCACGGGCACCCAGTTCTTCTCGGCGCGCAACGCCCTGGCGACCCGGTACCCGGAAAGCTTCGGCAGCATGACGTCGAGCACGATCGCGTCGTACGACTCCTCGCGCGCACGGTGCAGCCCGTCCTCACCGTCATGGGCGAGGTCCACGGCGAAGCCCTCGGCCCGCAGACCACGCTGCAGCGCCTGCGCCAGCCGGACCTCGTCCTCGACGACCAGTATCCGCACGTGCCCAAGCCTGCCGTGTCCGGACTGTGAAGTGGCTGTGAGGTCGCTCATCCATTCTCAGCGCTCTCACAGGTGCCGCGGGGCAGAGTGGACGCCGAACGCACGAACTCGACTCTGGAGTGGTCATGGTCTCGATCTTCCGTTCCCGGCGCGCCCGGTGGGCGGTGCCTGTCGGCGCCGCGATGGTGGTGGCCGCCGCCATCGGGTTCGGCGCGGCCGCCGGCGCCTCATCCCCCGACCTCCCGGACCGGACCGCGGCCGAGCTGCTCGCGTCGGTCGCCGCTTCCGAGCAGCCGTTCTCCGGCACCGTGGTCCAGACGGCCCGGCTGGGCCTGCCAGAGCTGCCCGAGGCCGCCACCTACGGCACCGGGCCCGTGGCGCTGCTCACCGGGTCGCACACGGCACGGATCTGGTACTCGTCCCCGGAGCAGGCACGGTTCGCGCTCACGGGCACGCTCGAGGAGACGAACGTCATCCGCGACGGCGAGGACGCCTGGGTATGGACCAGCGCCACCAACGCCGCGCAACACTTCACGCTCCCGGACCGGGGTGAAGAACCTGAGGCGACTCCGCAGGCACCGGTCGACCCACGGGAGGCCGCAGAACTGCTGCTCGGCGTCGTCGACCCGAGCACCGAGGTGGTAGTCGACGGCACGGCGGAGGTCGCCGGCCGCGCTGCCTACGAGTTGGTGCTCAGCCCCCGCGACGAGCATTCGCTCGTGAGCGACGTCCGGCTGGCGGTCGACGGCGACACCTCGATGCCACTGCGCGTCCAGGTCAACGCGGACGGCGAGGACGAGCCCGCGTTCGAGGTGGGCTTCACGACGGTGACCTTCGGTGAGCCCTCTGACGACGTCTTCCGCTTCAACCCACCTCCCGGCGCGACCCTCGAGGAGCAGGACCTCAGCGGATTCGGCGCCCACGCCGACGCCATGAAGGACGACGCCGCTCCCCAGACCGGACGCGGTCTGCCGACGGTCGTGGGCGAAGGTTGGACATCCGTCCTCGTGGTTCCGGACGTCACCCTGCCGGAGTCCGACGAGAGCGGCATCCTCGACGCCCTGCTCGGCTCCACCGCGACGGTGAGCGGCTCGTACGGCTCGGGCCGGCTGCTCGAGACTGCCCTCGTCTCGGCCCTCCTGCTCGACGACGGCCGGCTGTTCGTCGGCGCCGTCACCCCCGACGTGCTGGAACGGGCCGCCGAAAGCGTCACGTCGTGACGACGACCACCCGATCGGCGGCGCACCGTTCGAGGGACGAGCGGAAAGCGGAGCGACGCGTGACCATTGACGTCGTGGAGCGCGCCGGAAACCAGGAGGTCGACGACCGGTCGGACGGGTGGGCTGCCATCAGCACCAGAGGCCTGACCAAGCGCTTCCCCGGCGGGCAGGTCGCGGTCGACTCGCTCGACCTCGACGTGCCCACGGGCTCGGTCTTCGGGTTCCTCGGGCCCAACGGGTCCGGCAAGACCACGACGATACGGATGCTCCTGGGGCTGGTGTCAGCGACCGGTGGTGAGATCGAGCTCCTCGGATCCCCGATGCCCGGTGGCGCATCTCGCGTACTGCCGCGGGTCGGCGCGCTCGTCGAAGGGCCCGGCTTCCATCCCTACCTGTCCGGGCGCGACAACCTACTGCGCCTCGACGCCGCGGACCGCACCGTGACCGGCGCGGGTGCGCGCCGCCGCGTCGCCGAAGCGCTCGACCGGGTCGGACTTGCCGCCGCCGCCGGCAAGCGGTACCGCGCCTACTCGCTGGGCATGCGGCAGCGTCTCGGCCTCGCTGCTGCGCTGCTGAAGCCGCGCGAACTTCTCGTACTCGACGAGCCGACCAACGGGCTCGACCCGCAGGGCACCCGCGAGGTCCGCGCCATCATCCGTGACGTCGGAGCGAGCGGCACGACCGTCTTCCTGTCGTCCCACCTGCTCCCCGAGGTCGACCAGGTGTGCAGCCACGTGGGAGTGATGAGCCACGGGCGCCTGGTCTTCGCCGGCTCGCTGGGTCAGTTGAGGCAGGCGTCGGCCACCCGGGTTCGGGTCGAGACATCGCGGCCCGCGGCGGCCGCCGCGGTGCTCCACCGGGCGGGCACCGGCGAACCCGACATCCGCGCGAACGGCGTCGTCGCCGAGCTGCGAGACGCTTCCAGCGAGCGGCTGACAGAGGCGCTCGTCACGGCCGGAATCCCGGTGCGCCAGCTCGTGCTCGAGCAACCGGACCTGGAGGACATGTTCGTGCAGCTGACCGGGGAGGGCTTCGATGTCGACGAGTGACCTGGTCGTCACCGACCTCACCGTGTCCGCGACTCCCGTACGCCGGGTGAGCACCCGCCTGCTGCGGTCCGAGCTCCGGCTGGTGTTCCGGCGCCGCCGCAACCTGGCCATGCTGGCGGTGCTGGCCAGCGGGCCGATCCTGCTCGGCATCGCGATCCGGGCAGCGGCGCCGGCGGCGGGCGACGGGCCGCCGTTCCTGACGCAGGTGACGCAGAACGGCCTCTTCCTGGGCCTCGCCTCCGTGGTGGTCGCCCTGCCACTGTTCCTGCCGCTGGCCATCTCCGTCGTCGCCGGCGAGTCGCTGGCCGGCGAGGCCAGCACGGGGACGCTCCGCAACGTGCTCGTCGTGCCGGCCGGCCGCACCCGGCTGCTCGGCGTCAAGTACGCCGGCGTCGCCGCGTTCGCGACGGTCTCTGCGGCGACGGTCGTCGGCGTCGGCATCGTCGCCGGGCTGGTCCTCTTCCCCGCCGGCGACGTCACGCTGCTGTCAGGTACGACGGTCGGGCTCGGCGACGCACTGGTGCGGGCCTTGCTGGTGACCCTGTACATCGCAGCGATGCTGGCGACGGTCGGTGCCATCGGGGTCTTCGCCTCCACCCTGACCGAGGTGCCGATGGGCGCGATGGCGGCGGCGGCGACCATCACCGTGATCAGCCAGATCCTCGACACGATCCCCCAGGTCTCGGTCATCCACGAGTACCTGTACACGCACTGG
This sequence comes from uncultured Actinomycetota bacterium, assembly GCA_963801065.1. Lineage (GTDB taxonomy): Bacteria > Actinomycetota > Actinomycetes > Jiangellales > Jiangellaceae > CAWDDG01. The sequence continues at coordinate 50,454 of CAWDDG010000003.1, forward strand.
TGGCTCGCGTTCGGCGACCTGCTCCGCGACCCGGTGCCGGTGGACGACATCGGGGCCGGCCTGCTGACCCAGGCGGCCTACGTGGCGGTGTTCGGCACGCTGGCCTGGGCCCGGTTCACCACCAGGGACGTGACGTCCTGATGGCCACCTACGTGTCGATCCACGGCGCCGGTGACGGCGCCTAGCTCCACGGCGCCGCTCGTACCGGGATCAGCTCTCATCCTGACCCGTCCCCTGCTGGGCGGAGGTCGGGCGGCCGGGCTGGTCGCCGCCGCGGGCATCCAGGTAGCTCTGCTTCGGCACGAGCACGCGCCGCCGGAATGTGCAGACCAGGGTGCCGTCCTGCTTGTAGCCGCGGGTCTCGACGTGCACGATCCCCCGGTCGTCCCGGCTCGCCGACTCCCGCTTGTCGAGGACGGTGGTCTCGCCGTAGATCGTGTCGCCGTGGAACGTGGGCGCCAGGTGCCGCAGGTTCTCGATCTCCAGATTGGCGATCGCCTTCCCGGACACGTCCGGAACCGACATGCCGAGGAGCAGCGAGTAGACGAGGTTGCCGACCACGACGTTGCGCCCGAACTGGGTCGACTCCTCGGCGTAGTGGGCGTCCAGGTGCAACGGGTGGTGGTTCATCGTGATTAGGCAGAACAGGTGGTCGTCGGACTCGGTGACCGTCTTGCCCGGCCAGTGCTTGTAGATCGCACCGACCTCGAACTCCTCATAGGTACGCCCGAACTGCATGGCCGACAGCGTGTCACGCCATCCGGTCGAGAATCTCCCGGACCAGGTCCATCGAGGTCTGCGGGTGCAGGAACGCGAACCGGGCGACGGTCTCTCCCTCCCAGGCCGACGGCGGGATGAACGCCACCTGGTCGGAGAGCAGCCGGTCCGCCCAGTCCGTGTACTGCGACGGCGCCCAGCCCGGGCGCCGGAACAGGACGACCGAGAGGTCGGGGTCCCGCACCAGCTCGAGATAGGGCCTGGACCGGATCTCGGCGGCGGTCTCCCTCGCCAGCCGGATCGCCGTCTCGATCGCCTCCGTGTAGGCATTGACGCCGTACACCGCGAGTGAGAACCACAACGGCATCCCGCGCGCCCGCCTGGTCAGGTGGTAGGCGTAGTCGGTGGGGTTCCACTCGGCCGGCTTGTCGTGGATCACGTCGAGATACGACGCGTCCTGGGTGTGCACGGTCCGCGCAGCCGCCGGGTCGCGGTAGAGCAGCGCCGCACAGTCGAACGGCGCGAACATCCACTTGTGCGGGTCGACGACGAACGAGTCGGCGTGCTCGATGCCTTCGTACATGTGCCGGACGCTCGGGGCGAACAGTCCGGCACCGCCGTACGCACCGTCGACGTGGAACCACAGACCGTGCTCGCGGGCGACCGCACCGACGCCGGCGAGGTCGTCCACGATCCCCGCGTTGGTGGTGCCCGACGTCGCGACCACGGCGGCCAGGGACGAGGGGTCGCCGTCCGCGTCGATGGCCGCCCGTAGCGCTGGACCGGTGAGCCGGTGGTCGTCGGTGTCCACCGTCACGGCGTCCATCTCCAGGATCCGCAGCGTGTTGACGATCGACGAATGTGCGTCGGCACCGACCGCCACCCGCCACCGGCGCGCCGCTGCGGCGGCGGCGGCCTTGCCCTTGGCCGTCTCGCGGGCGACGACAAGCGCGGACAGGTTGCCCGCGGACCCCCCCGACACGAAGCACCCGCCGGCAGAATCCGGCAGCCCGGCCCGGTCGGCGATCAGCCGCAGTACCTCGTTCTCGGCGTGGATGGCGCCGGCGGCCTCCAGCCAGGAGATGCCCTGGATCGAGGCGCACGAGATGAGCATGTCGAACAGCAGCGACGCCTTGGTCGGCGCGGCCGGGATGAAGCCGAGGAAGCGCGGGCTGTCGGCAGAGATCACCGCCGGCGCCAGCATCGACGCGTAGACGCCGAGGACCTGGTCGGGGTTGTTCCCCTCGTCGGCCAGCAGGCCGGCCGTCACCGCGGCGAGCTCCGCCGGGTCGCGGGAGCCCTGGTCGAGCGGGACCGGGTCCAGCCGGAGCCGATTCTCCGCGTAGGCGAGGACGGACCTGATCATCTGCTCGGTGGTCGCGTCCACGCTATGCATGGCCGGACGGTAGATCGGGTCCGCGTCAGTTGACAATAGGCCACCCGGTCCGGTCTGGCGGCAGATCTGGCCATCGTGCACAGCGCCGGCTGCGCCAGAGTGGGACAGTAACTGCCATGGCGCGCTATGGCGGAATGTACGGACCGGATGTCACCTACCTCGGCGTCGAGCGGTGCGACCTCGCCGACACGACCGGCCTGCGGGACGCCGATGCGGTGGTGATCGGCGCGCCGTACGACGCCGGCACGTCCTACCGTCCGGGAGCCCGGTTCGGCCCGCAGGCGATCCGCACCACCGACTACCTGCCGCACGACGCCTCCCGCCCCCACCTGGCCCTGCGGGTCGATCCGCTGAAGGACCTGACCGTCGTCGACGCCGGCGACGTAGAGATGCCCGGCGTCGAAGCTCGGCAGCCCCTGGATGCGCTTGAAGCCGCCGTGCAGAAGGTAAGGGAGGCTGACGCGGTTCCGGTGATTCTCGGCGGCGACCACACGATCACCTGGCCCGACGTCACGGGTGTCGCTCGCGCGGTCGGCTGGGGACGCGTCGCGGTGATCCACTTCGACGCACACGCCGACACCGGAGACTTCCAGTTCGGCTCCCTCATCGGACACGGCCTGCCGATGCGGCGGCTGATCGAGTCCGGCGCCTGCCGCGGCGATCGCTTTCTGCAACTCGGGCTACGCGGGTATTGGCCGGAGCCCGAGACACTCGACTGGATGGCCGGACAGCGCATGCGTTCGTTCGAGATGCACGAGATCGTCAACCGCGGCCTGCCGGCCTGCCTCGACGAGGCATTCGCGATTGCGACCGACGACTGCGACGGGGTCTTCGTCTCAGTGGACATCGACGTCACCGATCCAGGCTCGGCGCCGGGCACCGGCACACCCGAGCCCGGCGGCTTCACCCCGCGCGAGCTGCTCGATACGGTCCGGCGAATTGCGATCGAGCTTCCGGTCGTGGGGATGGATGTCGTTGAGGTGTCGCCCCCGTTCGACACAGCAGACGTCACAGCGTTCTTGGCCAACCGAGTGGTGCTGGAGATGTTGTCCGGCATCGCATTCCGGAAGCAGGGTGGGCACTGGGACGACATTTCTCCGACCCTTCTCCACGGACGGGCAACGCCCTAAGGTGATCACAAGAGCGGCTGCGACACTGCGAGGTCCTCATGGAGATCGAGGCGCACGACCCGCATCACCAGATCGAAACCGACCTCCGGGACAAGGGCCTGACGCACAATGCGGTCGGGTTGCTCGGCGGCACCGTGTTGGGCATTTCGTCGGTGGCGCCGGCGTATGCCCTGACGGCGACCATCGGGATCCTGGTGGCCGAGGCGGGCGCGAAGATGCCGGTCGTCATCATTGCCGGGTTCTTGCCGATGTTTTTTGCGGCGTATGCCTATCGGGAGTTGAACAAGGTGGCGCCGGACTCCGGCACGTCGTTCACGTGGACGACGAAGGCGTTCGGCCCACACATCGGCTGGCTGGGCGGTTGGGCGGCGGTGCTTGCCACGGTGATCGTGCTGTCGAACCTCGCCGGTGTCGCGGTGCAGTTCTTCTACCAGTTCCTCGGTGAGCTCATCAACAACGACGATCTCGGTGCGCTGTGGGAGAACAAGCTGGTCAACGTGATCACGTGCCTCATTTTCCTCACGGTCGCGGCGTGGGTGTCCTACCGGGGGATTACCACGACTGAGAGGGTCCAGTTCGTACTGGTGGGCTTCCAGCTGGTCGTGCTCGCGCTGTTCGCGGTGGTTGCGCTGGTCAAGTCCGGCGATTCGGCAACCGGCGTGCCGTTCAGCTGGGACTGGTTCAGCCTGTCCGGGCTGACCCTGTCGGCGTTCATCGCCGGGCTGTCCGGTTCGATCTTCGCGTTCTGGGGGTGGGACACCGCCCTGACCGTCAACGAGGAGTCGAAGGAGGCGGAGAAGACTCCTGGCCGCGCGGCGCTGCTGTGTGTGTTGTCGATCTTGCTGACGTACTTGATCGTGACCGTTGCGACCCAGATGTACGCGGGTGTGGGAACCGAAGGACTCGGCCTGGGCAATGAGGAAATCTCCGACAACGTCTTCGGCGCGTTGGCCGAGCCGGTCCTGGGTAGCCCGCTCGACCTGTTCCTCTTCCTGGCAGTCTTGGCCTCGAGTGCCGCAAGTCTGACCACGACGTTCCTGCCGGCCTCGCGCACCATGCTGGCGATGGGGACCTATGGGGCATTCCCGAAGAAGTTCGCGACGGTGCATCCGCAGCACCGCACCCCGTCCTACGCCACGATCGCGGCAGCGATCGTGGCGGGCCTGTTCTACACGATCCTCACCTTCCTCAGCGAAAACGTCCTCACCGACACCATCTACTCCCTCGGCATCATGATCTGCTTCTACTACGGGCTGACCGCATTCGCATGCATCTGGTACTTCCGCAATGAGCTGTTCCTCGACGCGGAAAGTGTCGTGTTCAAACTGCTCTTCCCGCTGCTCGGTGGGCTAGGCCTGCTTTTCGTGTTCGTGGTGACCCTTCGCGACAGCGCATCGCCCGACTACGGCAGCGGTGCGAGCATCGGTGGCGTCGGACTCGTGCTCATTCTCGGGCTCGGCCTCATCGTCGCGGGCGTGGCGTTGATGTTCTGGCAGCAGGTCAGGGAACCGGCGTTCTTCCGCGGCGAGATACTTCGCAAAGACACCCCTTCCCTGGTTCTGGACGAGCCGTAGTGACCCTTTCACCGCGCGGTCGGAAGCCCTTCCCACCGGCTCCGATTACCGTCGAGTAGCTGGATTGCGGTCCAAAGCTCCACCCGTACGGCAGCAACGTCCAGGTCCCGGCCCAGTAACTCGCAGACGCGGCGAATCCGATGCCGCAACGTATGACGGTGAACTCCGAGCGCCGCGGCCGCGGCATCCCACTGTCCGTTGTGATCGAGCCAGACGCCCAGCGACCTGACCAGGTCGCCCCGCCCGGTGGAGTCGTGCTCAGTCAGCGGACGAAGCAGCGACGCGGCGAACGCCGCAGCCTGTGGCGTCGCCAGCAACTCCAGAATTGCCGAGGCCCCGATATCCGCGAACTGGGTTTGGCGACGGTGGTGACGGATGCCGATGCGCAGCGCCTGTTCAGCCTCACGGTGCGCCCGAGCGAGTTCTGCCAGCCCCGCGTCCGTCGACTCGCCGACCGTGAGCGACTCCGAAGCACAGGCCGCTGCAAGGACCTGCTCCCGTATCCGGGCAGCCGCCGGATAGACGGCCGCCACCCGTTCGGCGACCGTCGCGAAGAACAGTCGCTCCGTCGACGATGCGGCCGCTGCGTCCAGGACGTCGGTGAGGTCATCAAGGGCAGCGGCCGCTCCAGCGACAAGCGCGATCCGCACCGGCCCTGATGGCAGGCCGCCCCACATGTCCGTCGCGAGCCGGTCAGCGCGGTTCAGGTCACCGTTGACCAGCAGATCGAAGATCGTCGTCCGGAGCTGGGCTTCTGCCGTCCTCAGGGCGCTCGCCTGGGCGAGCACAAGCGTCAACAGCGACACGGCTGTGTTGAGCACATTGCGCTGCTCGGCAGTGGGACGCGACGCGATACCGATCGCGAGGAAGCCACGAGTGCGACGCTCCGGCCGGAGCGATTGCACGACGATCTGGTCGCCGTCAACGGACAGCGTCGTACTCACCGGTGTAGCGACATCGCGGAGACGTTCCAGCTCCTGCGCGAGCCATGGCGTTTTTCGGGCGGCTCCAGCTGGTGCTGCGTGAACGACCGACCCGGCGGCATCGAGCATAACCACCCACCCGCCGAGCCGCTCGGCAAGACGGCGGACCACTCCGCCGGTGCCGGCTGCAATGGCGGCACGAGTGAGCTCCTGCTGCGCCTGGAAGGTGTGCATCAACTCTGCGTTGTGGTCGGCCGCCATCGCCTCCCACACCACCCGACCGATGGCAATGAACGGTGTCGTCTTCGGCACCGAGATAAGTGGGAGCTCGCGAGTCGAGGCCGCCTCGATCAACGCTCTCGGCACCTCCGCATGCGTCAGCCCGACACCAAAGCCAAGCCCGGCGACTCCCGTTCGGACCAGGCGCTCCACATACGCTGCAGCACTCACCTGGCCGGCCTTCCGCACCGCCGCGCCTGGCCTGAGCCACATCCCGACAGAGAGCAGTAGTTCACCGCCATCGAGATAGGGGGTGGGATCGAGCAGTTCGCTCGCATGTACCCAGGCAATCTCACGATCGAGCGCCTCGCGGCCGGTGAGAGCCGTCAGGCCCAGCGAAGGCTGACGAAGCAGGGAAGACAGCGTGACGGGCATCATTCCTCGACATGGTGTCGAAGTCAGCTTGCCGAACTGTCCTACGGTGCCATGACCCGGCCATATCGCGCAGACCTACAGTCCAGTAAGCACGAACGTTCGAGCCCCCGGCCGCCATGACGCGGTCACCGCTTTGCACCGAGGAGGTCGACCGTGAGCCCTGAACCGTCGGGTGGCCCCGCATTGCCGCAAGAGCGGCGCCTGGTCACCGAGATCCCCGGGCCGCACTCGGTTGCGCTGTCGACGCGGCGCGCGGCAGCGGTGTCGCGGGCCGTCTCGACCATGTTGCCGGTCTTCGTCGACCGGGCCGGCGGCGGTGTCCTGGTCGACGTCGACGGCAACTCACTGATCGACTTCGGGTCCGGGATTGCTGTTGTCAGCGTCGGAAACGCCGCCGACGAGGTAGTTGCCGGAGTCCGCGATCAGGTCGGTCAGTTCACCCACACCTGTTTCATGATCACGCCGTACGAGGGCTACGTAGAAGTCTGCGAGGAGCTCGCGAGCCTCACCCCCGGCGACCACGACAAGCGCTCCGCCTTGTTCAACTCCGGGGCAGAAGCCGTGGAGAACGCTGTAAAGATCGCCCGGTCGCACACCGGTCGGCCGGCCGTCGTGGCTTTCGACCACGCGTACCACGGCCGGACCAATCTGACCATGGCGCTGACGGCGAAGAGCATGCCGTACAAACACCGGTTCGGACCGTTTGCCCCCGAGGTCTACCGGATGCCGATGGCCTACCCGTACAGGTGGCCGACCGGCCCGGAGAACTGTGGGCCAGAGGCGGCCGTCGAGGTCATTAGCATGATCGACAAGCAGGTCGGCGCTGAGAACGTCGCGTGCGTGCTCATCGAACCTATTCAGGGCGAAGGTGGGTTCGTGGTTCCGGGCGAGGGCTTCCTGCCCGCGCTCGCGGATTACTGTCGAGAGAACGGGATCGTCTTCGCGGCTGACGAGGTGCAAACCGGCTTCGCGCGCACCGGCGCATGGTTCGCCTGCGAGCACGAGGGAGTGACCCCTGACCTGATAGCGACCGCCAAAGGGATCGCGGGTGGCCTCCCTCTCGCGGCCGTAACTGGCCGTGCCGAGATCATGGACAGTATCCACGTTGGTGGCCTCGGCGGCACTTATGGCGGCAACCCGGTCTCATGTGCCGCGGCGCTGGGCGCGATCCGTACGATCAAGGAGCATGACCTGATCGGGGCAGCGCGGCGGATCGAATCGATCATGCTGCCGCGGCTCCGCGAGCTCCAGCAACGGTATCCCGCAATCGGCGACGTCAGGGGCCGCGGGGCAATGCTCGCAGTGGAGGTGGTCACGCCGAGCTCCACGACACCTGACCCGGCCACCACGCAGGCGGTGGCACAAGCCTGTCACCAGGCCGGTTTGGTGGTGCTGACGTGTGGAACCTTCGGCAACGTACTGCGTTTCCTGCCGCCCCTGGTGATCCCCGAGCACCTGCTGGAGGAGGGGCTGGACCTCGTCGACGCGGCGTTCGGCACGGTCGCCGATCGGGCGCATGGTGACCAAGCGGCGACGGCCAACGCCTAGGGAGCGCCGTGGATATCTGCGAGCTGTCGGCAATCGAGCTCGGCGCCGCGCTCCGCCGCCGCGAGCTGTCGGCTGTGGAAGCGCTCGACGCGATGCTCCGGCGCGCTGACGAAATCGAACCGACGGTCAACCCGTTCAGCGTCCGGCTCGACGAAAGAGCCCGGGATGCGGCCCACGCGGCCGATGCCATGCTCGCCCGCCGGACGCGACGATCGAAGGCAAAGCCGCTCTGCGGAATCCCGATCACGACCAAGGACTCGCACTGGATGGCCGGCGTCGAGAGCACGGCCGGATCCCGCGCCCGCAAGGGCTTCGTCCCGACCGAGACCGTCGGCGCGATCCAGCGGCTGGAGGACGCCGGAGCGGTGATCTTCGCTCGGACGACGGTTCCCGAGTTCTGCTACTTCGGAATCACCGAGTCCGAGGTCTTCGGACGTACGTCCAACCCGTGGAATCTCGACCGGACGGCGGGAGGTTCCTCCGGCGGGGCGGCCGCCGCCGTGGCCGCTGGCTGCGGACCGCTGTCGCTTGGTGGTGACGGGGGCGGATCCATCCGTATACCGGCAGCATTCTGCGGTGTCGTCGGGTTCAAACCGACCTTCGGGGTAGTCCCGCACGAGCCCTCGACTGCCGGCTGGAAGACGCTGGTCGCCCTTGGCCCACTGGCCCGCTCGGTTGCGGACGCCCGGCTGATGCTCACTGCTGTGGCAGGATTCGACCGGCGCGACCGGCACAGCCTTCCGCAGGTGCTGCCGGACACCCGCGCGCCGGAGCCAGCCAAGGCTCGCGTGGTCGTTTCGGACGACCTCGGGTTCGCTTCGCTCGACGACGACGTGCGTCAGGCATTCCGAGCCACAGTCGACCGGCTCGCCGACGCCGGCGTTCAGATCGTGGAGGACACCCCTGGCCTGCACACATCTGTCGACATCTGGAGTGCCATCGCTCTCGCCGAAGCGTGTTACGCCGAGCACGACGAGTTCGCACACCATCGATCTGAGCTGGGCGAGGGCGCTGCAGGATTCATCGAAGCCGGTGGCGACGTCACGGCCGGGCAGTACATCAAGGCCCAGTTCGCTCGCGAGCGAATCCACCGCGCATACGTCGACCTGTTCGAGCGAACGGGGGCCACCGTTCTGCTGACTCCGACCCTGGGGTGCGAGGCGTTCCCGCACGGCAAGCGGCATCCGGACACGATCGGCAATATCCCGGTCCTGCCTGACCTGGACTGGGCCCCACTTCTCTACGACGCCAACCTGGCCGGCCTGCCGGCCTGCGCGCTGCCGATCGGGCTCGGCAACGACGGTCTGCCGGTGTCCCTGCAGGTGCTCGGCCGGCGCTGCGAGGATTCCCAGGTGCTCGCCGTGGCGGAGACCATCGAGATCCTGGTCGGGTTCGACCAGGGTCTCAGGCCTCGGTGATCAGCACACTACTGGTGGCTGGGTGACGGCCAGAGCGCGGCCAAGTGGAGGTAGCGGCCCAACCGAATCGGCGGCGAGCCAGGCGAGGACTAACCGGGGATCATGGGCCAGGGTCGCAATGTCATCATCCCGGCGCATGGAGTTTCGGACGACCGTCACCCGGCAACAACACCTCCGACAGTTGTCGCAACAACGGATAGGGTGCGCCGCATGTCCCAAGACGCCCCGATGGAGGGCTTCCCGCCAGCGCGAGAGTCGCTGGTGAACCTGGAGAACTGGCAGGAACCGCCGTTCAACAGGTGGTCCTTCCAGCACTTGCGCGAGGTGATCCCTACTCAGCGAATCGCACGTGGCGTTGTGGCACGGCCGCTCGACCATGCCGACCATCTGCTCGAGCCCGACCACGTCGCCGTCACTCGTCTCGAGTCGGGCCCGTCGACACTCGGTGCAGTGCTCGCCGACACCTGGACGGACGCCGTCCTCGTCATGCACCAGGGCCAGGTTGTGCTCGAGCGTTACTTCGGGGGTATGCGGGAGGACACGCCGCATCTGTTGATGTCGATTTCGAAGTCCATCGTCGGTTGCGTCACCGGTGTCCTCGCCGAGCATGGGCGGCTGGACATCGACGCACCGATCGCCCGCTACGTGCCCGAGATCGCCGGTTCCGGGTACGACGGGGCGACTGTGCGGCACCTGCTCGACATGCGTACCGGTGTCGCGTTCAGCGAGGCGTACCAGAACCCCGACGCTGAGGTGCGGGTCATCGAACGGCACATGGGTTGGCGACCGGACGGTGGCTCCGAGCACGTCGGCATGTATGCCTATCTCGCCTCGCTCGGCACCGAAGGACCGCACGGCGGCCCCTTCGTCTACCGCTCGGCCGACACGGACATGCTCGGATGGGTCTGCGAGCGAGCGTCCGGGATCCGGATGGCCGACCTGATCTCGAGCATGATCTGGGGGCCGATGGGCGCGGAGTACGACGCCGAGATCACCTGTGACAGCGTCGGCACGGCCGTGCATGACGGTGGCATCTCCGCCACTGCACGCGATGTGGCGAGGTTCGGCCAGCTCCTGCTCGACGACGGATGGGTGGGCGAGCAGGCAGTGATCCCCGAGTTGTGGCTGCTGGAGGCGAGGCATCTCGACGCTGACATCCGGGGCGCGTTCGCCGCCTCCCAATCAGAGCCGGTCCTTCCTGGTGGTTGGTACAGCAGCCAGTTCTGGTTCGTGCCCGGCCCGTCCGGTGACATCCAGCTGGGCCTGGGCATCCACGGTCAGATGGTGTTCGTGGACCGCGGCACCCGGACAGTCGCGGTGAAGCTCTCTTCGTGGCCGACAGAGCAGGATCACGCCTACCTGCTCGACACGATCCGGGCATTCACCGCTGCTGGCCGCTATCTGGCCGAGCTACGCCCGGCCGAGATGGCTGACGAGCTCCGACCGACCGGACCTGTCGGCATCGTCGCGGGACGCGAACGAGGCCGTGGCTGAGGGCGGACCCGTGCCGGTCAGCCCTCGAACCCGTGGTACTGCATCACGTGCTTGATCCGCGTGTAGTCCTCGAAGCCGTACATCGACAGGTCCTTGCCGTACCCGGAATGCTTGAAGCCCCCGTGCGGCATCTCGGCGACGAGCGGGATGTGGGTGTTGATCCAGACGCAGCCGAAGTCCAGCCGGGCGGCCATCCGCGCGGCCGTGCCGACGTTGCTGGTCCACACCGACGAGGCAAGGCCGTACTCGCTGCTGTTGGCGAACTCGACCGCCTCGTCCTCGTCTTTCGACCGCTGTGCCGTCACAACAGGTCCGAATATCTCCTTTTCTACCAACTCATCGCCTTGTTCGAGGTCGGCGATCAGCGTTGCCTCGAAGAAGAATCCGGTCGAGCCCTGGCGGTGGCCTCCTGCCAGCAGTCGGGCGTGGGCGGGAGCGCGTTCGACTAGACCGCCGACGTGTCCGAGCTGGTTCACGTTGTTGATCGGCCCGAAGAAGATGTCCTCGTCGTCGGGGTCGTATCCGGTCTTGGTCTTCTTCACCGCCTCGGCCAAGGCGGCCAGGAACTCCTCATATATGCCGCCTTGGGCGATGACCCTGGTCGCCGCAGTGCAGTCCTGGCCGGCGTTGAAGTAGCCAGCGGCCCTGATCCCCTCAACCGTGGACTCGATGTCGGCGTCGTCGAAGACCAGCACGGGCGCCTTGCCGCCGAGCTCGAGGTGGGCACGCTTGACATCCTTCGCAGCTGCCGTCGCGACCGCGATGCCGGCCTGGGTGGAGCCGGTGATCGACACCAGCTGCGGAATCGGGTGGGCCGTCAACGCGGCACCCGTCTCACGGTCGCCGCAGACGAGGTTGCACACCCCGGGCGGAAAGATGTCCTGCATCTTCTCGACCATCCAGTACGAGGAGGCTGGCGTTGTGTCGGACGGCTTGAGCACCACGGTGTCGCCCGCCGCCAGCGCGGGGGCGAACTTCCAGACCGACATCATCATCGGGTAGTTCCACGGGGCCACCTGCCCCACCGGGCCGACCGGCTCGCGGCGGATCGACGAGGTGAAGCCGCGCATGTACTCGCCCGTCGCCTTACCCTCCAGCACCCGGGCCGCGCCAGCGAAGAAGCGGATCTGGTCGACCATCGGAGGAATCTCCTCCGACATCGTCAAACCGATGGGCTTGCCGGTGTTCTCGCTCTCGATGGCGACGAGCTCCGCGGCGTTCTCTTCGATCACGTCCGCCAACTTGAGCAGTGCCCGCTGCCGCTCGCTCGGCGTCGACCAACGCCACTTCTCGAACGCCGCGCCGGCCGCCTGATATGCCAGGTCCACGTCGACTGCCGACGAGTTCGGCGCCGTCGCGTAGACCTCACCCGTGGACGGATTGACTAGGTCCATCAGCTCGCCGTCGGCGGCCTGCTGGACCTCGCCGTTGATGATGTTGTGGAACGCCTTCTTCTCCGGCATCGCGTACTGCCCTCCACACGAGCGAGGGTGCGCCTACTTGACGTACCCGATGGGGATGACCGTTGGTGTCTCCGGCGGCGGCTCGCTCTGGTATGCCGAGCGGATGCCGGTGATGTACCGGCGGCAGCGCTCGGTGAGACCGTCGGCGGTCTGCATCCGCCCCTTGGTAACGAGGATGCCGAGGTCGGCACCTTTGAAGCGGTAGTCGCCCGGGCCGTATACACGCATGTAGAAGCACTCGTCTTCATGGGTGACTTCGTGCCAGTCGTTCGTCACCCGGACGAACCTCAGTTTGCCGTCGTCCGCGAGATGCCAGGTGCCGGTGCGCGGCGCCTCCAGGATCCGCTCCACCGAGTCGGTGGGCTCCTTCATGATCAGCTGCGCCCAGACGTCGACCGCGGCGAGGTCGCGCCACCGCTCGTTGATCTCGTCGACGTCGACCGCGTAGTCGACGTCCATGAACTCGAGCAGATGGAACAGGAACAGTGGGATGTCGGCGTAGGCGCCGGCCGTCACATTGGTCATCGATGACGCACCGGAAATGCGCGGGTTGAGCTCGCCGAGGTAGACGCTGTCCGAGTCGAGGTCGACCAGGACGTCCACCTCGAAGAATCCCTTGTAGCCCTCCTGCCGGAGGCGGTCGCCGAGCCGCCGCACGTGCTCGATCGCGATCGCCCGATGCGCCTCCGACAGCGCCTCCGGGAAGAGGTCGTTGCCACACCAGCCACCCTTGTACGGGGTCAGCTCGGGATAGCCGGTGAGGTCGGTCATGAACGGCCCGACGACGGTGCCGTGCCGGGTGTTCACCGCTTCGACGGCCGCGGCACGGTTGCGAATCCGCCGCATCACCTTCAGCTCTTCGTCGATCATGTATTCGGCGCTCGTGTCCCAGTCGGCCTCGGCCTTGATGAAGAACGTGGTCTTGCCGGAGTCGCCGTACGGCGTCTGCACGACCAGGTCAGAGCCGAGCCCGGCGTCGGCCGCGAGCTTGCTCAGCTCGGGGTAACTCTCTGCCCGCCCGAGGACGTTGGGCACCGACGGCGCGCCGGCCTCCTCCCCAAGGCGGGTCGTGACGATCTTCGAGTCCAGGCGGCGGCGAAGCGAGTCGGGCGGCAGGATCAGCTCGTAGCCCAGCTCCCCGCAGATCTGCTCGGTCTCCTCGTCGAAGAACACCATCGCGACCATCGGTGCCACACCGGAGGACCCGACCCGGGAGGCTATGTGGGCCTGCACCTCGGCGTCGCGGAGCAGGTAGTTGTTGATCTCCTCGCTGCTCTCGAACTCGACGTACGGCTTGTTCTTGGGCGTGAACACCCGCGGATGGGCGCTATCCCACGAGTCGTAGTAGACGAGGTACTGGAAGTTGCGCACCCATCGATCGATGCCCAGCAGATTGAAGGCAGTCGGACCGACGAAGAAGATCGGCCGGGTGTTGGTCCGGAAGAAGCTGCGAATCTCGGAGATCGTCGTGAGTGTTGGCGTGCGGGGCCGGTCGGGAACAGCGTCATTCGTCCCACCGTTCACGTCTGCCTCCTCGGGTATCGTCGCATGACGGTCGATGGTCGTCCATCCTCCGGGCAGGCTCGTACGCAACATGCGGCGCGGGGCCCGGATCTCGGGCAGGAAGGGGTCTCTGCCGTGGCAGAACATCCGCTCGAGCCGTTGAACGCAGAGGAATTCCGACAGACTGCGGCCATCCTGCGCCGCGACGGCCACGTCACCGACACGTTCCGCTTCGCCTCGATCGAGCTGCGGGAACCGGACAAGGACGACGTGCGGGCGTGGCGCGCAGGCGACCCTGTACCGCGGACCTCCTTCGCGGTGGTCTGGAACCGCGCGGACAACCAGACCTACGAGGCGACCGTCGACCTGACCGGGGACGCCGTCACGTCGTTCGAACACATCCCAGACGTCACGCCGAACTTCACTGTGGACGAGTACCACGAAGTGCGACGAGACGTTGCGGAAGCACCCGGAGGTGATCGCCAAGCTGGCCGAGCGCGGATTCACCGACCTGAGTCTGGTGCTGATCGACGTCTGGACCTACGGCAAGGCGCTGATGCCCGAGCAGTACCGGGATCGACGTCTCGGCTGGTGTGATCTGTGGGCCCGCGAAACGCCCGATGGTAACCCGTACGCCCATCCGATCTCCGGCCTGAAGCTGATCGTCGACATGAACACGCTCGAACTGCTCGAGATCGAGGACCACCACGACTACGGCCAACCCAGGGTCGAGGGGGAGTACGTCCCCGGGCCGTGGACCGGCGAGCAGCGCTCGGACCTCAAGCCCCTGAACATCACTCAGCCCGAGGGCGCTTCGTTCACGCTCGATGGCACCGAGCTGCGCTGGCAGAACTGGTCGATGCGTCTCGGCTTCAACTATCGCGAGGGTCCCGTCATCTACCAGGTGGCATACGACGATCACGGAACCCGGCGCGACATCGCGTACCGGATGTCGTTCGCCGAGATGGTGGTGCCCTACCGCGATCCCACGTTCGACCATTACCGCCGGACCGCCTATGACATCGGCGAGTGGGGCCTCGGCTTCATGACCTCCTCGCTGGAGCTCGGCTGCGACTGCCTAGGTGAGATCGTCTACGTCGATGCGGTGCTGCACGACTCCTCGGGCGCGCCGTACGACATCAAGAACGCCATCTGCCTGCACGAGGAGGACAACGCCGTCCTCTGGAAGCACGTGGACGCGGTCACCGGCGCCGAGGTCCGCCGCCAACGCCGGCTGGTTGTCTCCTGCCACGCCACCGTCGCGAACTACGAGTACCTCGTGTACTGGCGCTTCTACCAGGACGGAAACATCGAGTGTGAGGTTCGGGCCACCGGCATCTTGGTCACGACACCGGTCGCCGAGGGCGAGCCCGCGCCACCGTATGGAACCGTCGTCGACAACCGCACGTACGCACCGTTCCACCAACACTTTCTCGTTGCACGGCTCGACCTCGACGTCGACGGCGGGGCAAACACGGTCGTCGAAGTGGACTCCATCGCTCCCCCAGTGTCGCCGGACAACCCGTACGGCCTCGCCGTCGTCACCGAGGCCACGCCGATCACATCCGAAACCCAAGGAGCCCGCGACTACGACTGGTCGACCCAGCGGAGCTGGAAAGTTGTCAACCCCACGAAGACGAACCGGCACGGCACCAACGTCGCCTACAAACTCGTACCCGGCGCGGCATACCCGGCGATGATGGATCCCTCGACGCCGCAGTACGTGCGCGCGCCGGTCATCGGCCACACGCTATGGGTCACCAGGCACCACGACGACGAACGGTGGCCATGTGGCAACTACCCGACCCAGTCGACGGTCGATACCGGCATGACCGAATGGATCAAGGACGACGAATCGCTGGAGAACTCCGACGTGGTGCTGTGGTACGTCTTCGGCATCCACCACATCACCCGGCCGGAGGAATGGCCGATCATGTCCGTCGACACGATCTCGTTCTGGCTCAAGCCATTTGGCTTCTTCGACCAGAACCCGGCCATCGACGTCGCACCGACAACCAAGGCCGACAGCGAGGCCTGCCACACCGGCACCGACCACGCCCACCACGAACACTGAGGGCGGGCGCACGCCCAACGCGTCAACGTGTTGGCCACCGTGTCCAACGGGCGGCTACTTGATCGACATCCTGTCGCCTTCCCGCCCGGACCGCCCGCTCCTACGGTCTGGCCATCGGGACCGGGTCTCAGCGACCGGGCAGGTACGCACTCGGGTGGCTGGAGGAACCATGGCAACGCTGCGAGAGCAGATCACGCGACGTAAGCCCGTCAAGGAGATGTCCGCCGAGACCGGGACCGACACCGACCGGAGCGAACTGAAACGCACCATCGGGCTGTGGCCGCTCTCTGCGATCGGCATCGGCGGCACGATCGGCACTGGGATCTTTTTCGTCTTGACCCAGGCCGTGCCAATCGCGGGACCGGCCGTCGTCTGGTCCTTCGTATTCGCCGGTGTGGTGGCAGGCCTGACGGCGATCTGCTACGCCGAGCTTGCCGGCGCGGTTCCGGTGTCCGGGTCGTCCTACTCCTACGCCTACGCCACCCTCGGTGAGCTCACGGCCATGGGAGTCGCCGCGTGCCTGCTGCTGGAGTATGGCGTGTCCGCGGCAGCCGTCGCCGTCGGGTGGTCGGAGTACCTGAACCAACTGCTGGACAACCTGTTCGGCTTCGAGATCCCGGAAGCCCTGTCCAACGCGCCGGAGCAGGGCGGCTGGTTCAACCTGCCGGCGGTCATCCTGATCGTCCTGTGCGCCCTGCTGCTCATCCGGGGGGCGAGCGAGTCCACCACAGTCAACGCCATCATGGTGCTGATCAAGATTGGCGTCCTGATCCTGTTCATCGTCATCGGCATCACCGGGTGGAACTCGGACAACCTCAGCGACTTCGCCCGCTTCGGGGTCAGTGGCATCACCTCCGCCGCAGGCATCATTTTCTTCTCGTACATCGGCCTGGACGCTGTTTCGACCGCTGGTGAGGAAGCGAAGAACCCGCGGCGAAACCTGCCGCTGGCCATTTTGATCGCGCTACTGACGGTCACGACGCTCTACGTCCTGACGTCACTTGTCGCGGTCGCAGCACAGCCAACCGAAGAGTTCATGGATCAGGAGGCTGGCCTCTCCCAGATCCTGGAGAACATCACCGGTTCCGAGTGGCCCGGCACGGTGATTGCCGCCGGCGCCGTGATCTCGATCTTCAGCGTCACCCTTGTCGTGCTCTACGGCCAGACTCGCATCCTGTTCGCGATGTCGCGCGACGGGATGATCCCCGAGCTGTTCCACCAGGTGAACCCGCGCACGCTCACCCCGGTGCCCAACACGATCATCGTCGCGGTCGTCATCGGCCTGCTCGCCGGCCTGATCCCGATCGACTTCCTGGCCGAGATGACCAGCATCGGCACACTGGTCGCGTTCATCGTCGTCTCGATCGGGGTGATCGTCCTCCGCCAGACGCACCCTGAACTGCCGCGCGGCTTCAAGGTCCCGCTTTATCCACTGACCCCGATCCTGGCGATCGCCGGCGCGTTGTGGATCATCCAGGACCTGCGGCCGAAGACGATCTACGTGTTCGTCATCTGGGTCGCGGTCGCCTTCATCTTCTACTTCGCGTACAGCCGACACCACTCCCACCTGGGCAGGCACGAGCACGTCGGTCTGGCGACCGAATCGGACGAGGAGATATGAGCATCCTCGCCGGCTACCCGCCGGAGGGGCGGGACCGAGCCGTCCTCAACCTGGCGGCGATGCTCGCCCGATCGGCGGGCGACGACCTGGTCGTGTGCACCGTGGTTCCGGCACCCTGGCTGCCGGGCGTGGCGCGGATCGACGCCGAGTA
This sequence comes from uncultured Actinomycetota bacterium, assembly GCA_963801065.1. Classification (GTDB taxonomy): domain Bacteria; phylum Actinomycetota; class Actinomycetes; order Jiangellales; family Jiangellaceae; genus CAWDDG01. Next base: position 68,120 of record CAWDDG010000003.1, read on the forward strand.
CCAGGCCTACCTCGGACGACCTGGCCAAGCAGGCGCTCGACAAGGCGCGCGCCGACATCGCTCCGGACGTCCAGGCCGTCTTCTCCGCGAGGCATGCCCGGTCTGCGCCCAGCGGCCTGCTCGACGCCGCAGCCGAGCACGAAGCCACGATGATCGTGCTCGGCTCGTCCTCTGCCGGGGTGTTCGGACAGGTCGCGCCCGGCAGCGTCAGCGACCGGCTACTGCACAGTTCGCCGTTCCCGGTCGCGTTGTCGACGCGCGGGTTCCGGACCGGGGCCGCGGGCAAGGTCACCCGGGTCACGGTCGCATACGGCGGGTCGGAACAGGCCGACGACCTGGTCGTGGCGGCGGCTGTCGTCGCCGCGCGCACGGGTGCGTCCCTGCGGCTGGCCTCCTTCGCCGTCAGGCCCCGGCCCCCGTATACGGCAGGGGTCGGCCGGGTGGCGGACGATGCACTCGTCGGTGCCTGGAGCGAGAGCATGCAGGCGGCCGGCCGGGACGCCCTCCAGCGGGTCGGGGGCCTAGAGGCAGCGCCGTTCCCGCTCGAGGCGGTCATCGGACACGGTGAGGACTGGGGTGGCGCGCTCGACGACGTCGAGTGGAGGGACGGCGACGTCCTGGTGGTCGGCTCGACCGCCATCGGAGCGGCGGCCCGGGTCTTCCTGGGATCTCGGGCTTCCAAGATCGTCCGGCACTCCCCCGTGCCCGTCGTCGTGGTTCCACGCGCCAGGGCCGAGGAGCTGGCCGCCCGGTGACGAGTACCGACGACCTGGTCGGACTCTTCCCGCCCGGCACATCGCTCGACGGTGACGGCACGCTCGTGGTCGGTGGCTGCCGGCTGGACGACATCGCGCACGACTACGGCACGCCGGTCCTGGTGGTGGACGAGGTCGCGCTGCGGCAGCGGGCCCGCAGCTACCTCGCGGCGCTGACGAGCCGATGGTCGGACTCGCAGGTGGTCTTCGCCTCCAAGGCGTTCCCGTCGACCGCGGTCCAACGGGTGATGGTGTCCGAGGGGCTGTGGATCGACGTGGCCGGGGGCGGTGAGATCGTCACGGCGCTGGCCGCCGGTGCCGACCCCGCGACCCTGGTGTTGCACGGCAACGCGAAGACCACCGAGGAGCTGCAGCTCGCGATCGACTCCGGGGTGGGCACCGTCGTCGTCGACAACACCGACGACATCGACCGGCTGGAAGCGCTCGTCCCACGTGGACGCGTCCAGGCGTGCCTGGTCCGGGTGATCCCGGGGGTGCAGGCCTCCACTCATGCGGCGCACGCCACCGGGCACGAGGGGTCGAAGTTCGGTCTTTCGCCACCCGCCGCACGCGAGGCGGTCGCCCGGATCGAGGCGAGCGAGCGGCTGCGGATGGACGGACTGCACACCCACGTCGGCTCCCAGATCATGGTCGTCGAGGAGCTCGCCGCGGCGGTGGCGCCGTTGGCCGCTCTCGGCAAGTACCCCGTCTACGACCTGGGCGGAGGTCTGGGCGCCCGATATACGTACAGCGACCATCCGCCGAGTGTCGACAGCTACCTGGACGCTCTGGTCGGCGCAGCCCGCGAGCACCTGCCCGCCGACGCCCGGATCCTCATCGAGCCCGGCCGCAGCATGGTGGCCGGCAACGCCGTCACCGTGTACACGGTCACGACGGTCAAGCCCGGCACGACCACCTTCGTGGCAGTGGACGGCGGCATGGGCGACAACCTCGAGGTCGCGCTGGTCGGGCAACGGTTCGAGGCGACGATCGCCGACCGGGTCGGCGGCGGCGACACAGTCACCGTCGTGGGCCGGCATTGCGAGTCCGGCGACGTGCTGAGCGAGAGCGTGCCGTTGCGCGATCCGCGGGTCGGAGATCTGCTCGTGGTCCCCGCGACCGGCGCCTACTGCTTCACCATGTCGAACAACTACAACGGCGCACGACGCATACCGGTCGTCTTCGTCGAGGGCGGGCGGGCCCGGCTGGTCGTGCGCCGCGAGACCTGGGACGACCTGCTCGGCCGCGACGTCGCGTCCTGATCAGGGGTCACGCCCGCAGGCGCACCGGGTCTCCGTGGTATCCCACCTCGGCGAGGATCCGGCGTTCTGGACGGCCGTCGCGCGAGGTCGTGACGGTGAGCTCCGGCAGCCGAAGCGGACGCTGGGGATCCGGCTCCATCGCGGCATGGACCACCCGCGGCCCGGCCCGGGCGATCACCTCGTCCGCCGTCTGCCGCTCGCCGTCGGGAAGGTACTGCCAGACGACGGAGTGCCAGACGACGGTGAGCACGTCGGGCGCCATCGGCTCGGTCAACCGGACGGGCAGCCACTCGCCTGCGCCGGCCCGGTCCACGACGGGCGGTTTCCGCGCGGCGATGCGGAGCGCGCCGTCGAGCCGGGCATGCCGGTCGACGTGATCCGGCCAGACGAACGATCGCAGCCGTAACCGGCCGTCTGGGGACGTCGGGTCGATCGGGGCCAGGTCGCAGCCCCGACGGGCGACGATCTCGATCGGCACCACCCGCGGAACGCCCCGAACGAAGCCCTCGAGCACGACCGGGGAGCCCTGTGGGCCCCACTCCCACCCCTGTCCAGTGATGCGGAACTGGTCCACGAGCAGGTTGAGCCCTGCGCTCGCACCGACCTCCAAGAGCCGCACCCGGTGCAGACCGGTCCTGGTCGCGGCGTCGAACAGGGTGACGACGAGCGCAGCCGCTCGTCCGACCTCGTTGGTCTGCGGAGCGATGTCCAGCGCCGCACGCAGCTCGTCCACGTGTGCCGCTACGACCTCGCGGGCCATGGACCAGGCACCATCGGGCGGCAGGGTGCCACCCAGGCTGCGGTAGAAGGGCGACAGCTGCGGTGCCCGGCCGGTCAGCACCAACCGGTGGAGACCGCCGAGCAACCTCAGCTGGACGACAGCGCCGGGCGGCGCGGACTCCCAGCCGGCGTACACGTCCCGGACAGCGCCGCCGGCCTCCCAGTCGTCGGCCATGCCACGCAGGAACGCCGTGTAAAGGGGGGCGCTGGAGTCCAACGCGTCGGCGTGCCGGCGGAACCGTTGGGCGAGCGTCACCCGCTCACGTCCCCACGACGACGGGAAGTGCCCGCTCCGACCAGAGCAGACCGACGATCACCACGATCAGGGCCGTCACCTGCACCACGGCGGGCAGGCTGAGGCCCAGCGGAATGGTCGCGAGCGCCGCCAGTGCCACGACGACGCGGGGCAGGGCCGGGCCGACCCGGAGGACCCGCCGGAACTCGGCTTCACCGGCGAAGAAGAGCGCGACACCGCCGGCTAGCGCGAGCGCACCGCCCAGGTCCATCGACTCGCCCGGGTGCGCTATCGCCTCGTGGATGCCAGCAGCTGCGGCGACGATGCCGAGCAGCATCGGGATGTGCGCGTAGAAGTACGCGCGGATCGCCAGCACCGCGCGGGGGCCAGGATCGGCCGTGGCCAGTGCGCGCTCAGCCGCGTCGTCGTCGCCGGAGAAGTACGACCACCACATCGACGCCGGCAGGACCAGCGACAGGACGACGGTGCCGACGACGCCGGCGGTCAGATGCTCTGCGTCGACGCCCAGGCCGATCGCGATGACCGTCTCGCCCAGCGCAACGATCATCAGCAACCCGTGCCGCTCGACGAAGTGCGCGGAGTTCAGCTCGAAGCGCCACGCGACGCCGAGGTACGGCGTGACCAGTTGCAGGAGGAACGCGGCGATCCACAAGGCGTACATCGCAGGCCCATCGACGAAGCCCGCCGCCAGGACCAACAGCGCCGACGACAGGTTCAGCGGCGCCAACCGGGCAAGGCCCGTGATCGAACCGGACTGCGAGAGCAACGTCAGGTGCACGCAGGTGACGACGAGATAGCCCAGCCCGAAGACCACGCCCGTGTCGTCGAATGCGCCCGGCAGCGCCACAGCGGCGACCAAGAATCCCGCCATGCCGATCAGGAGCAGGAGCTGTTGCGAGGGACGGCGCGGCGGCACGTTGTTCGTCATCCACGCGTAGCCGCCGTACATCCACCACAGGACGCCGAAGACGAGGCACACCCGCCCCGCGCCAGCCAGCGAGAGATCGTGCTCGAGCAGGCCGGTGAGCTGTGTGATCGTGAAGACGAAGACCAGGTCGAAGAAGAGCTCGAGCGTCGTCACCCGCGATGCGTGCGCGGCGTCCACGTCGCGCCAGCGGAACCGGACCACGGGTGCAAACTACGTCACCGCCTGCTCCGCGGGCGCTGGCCGTTCGCTCGCAGCCGATACCATCACGAGGCGTCATGGAGGTGCGCGATGGCGGTCGTCGACTGGGCGCTGTACCGCGACGGCACCCGCGCGGACGTCGCGAGCTACACCGACGCCTTACGCAGCGCACGCGAGAACGACGGCTTCGTGTGGATCGGGCTGCACCAGCCGGACGAGAAAGAGCTCGATCGGATCGCGGGGGTGTTCGCTCTGCACCCGCTGGCCGTGGAGGACGCGGTCCACGCGCATCAGCGGCCGAAGCTCGAGCTCTACGGCGACACCCTGTTCGCCGTCTTCAAGACCGTGCGATACGTACCACACGAGGCCGTCACCGAGACCAACGAGATCGTCGAGACCGGCGAGGTCATGGTGTTCGTGGGCGACTGCTTCGCGGTCACCGTCCGGCACGGCGAGCACGGTGAGCTGGCCCTGGCCCGCGAACGGCTCGAGGGCGACCCCGACCTGCTCTCGCACGGTCCGGCGGCCGTTCTCTACGCCGTCGCTGACCAGATAGTGGATAACTACCTCGACGTTACCGATCGGCTGGACAATGACATCAACGAGATCGAGGAGTTGGCGTTCTCGAACAGCCGCGGCCGCGAGGTCGGGCAGGTCTACCAGCTCAAGCGCGAGATCCTCGAGCTTCGGCGGGCCGTGAGCCCGCTCCGTCAGCCAATGCGGATGCTGGCCGACAACTACGGCAAGATCGTCGATCCGAAGGTTGCCGAGTACTTCCGCGACGTCGAGGACCACCTCACTCGCGTCCAGGAGACCGTGACGAGCTACGACGAGCTGCTCACATCGATGCTCCAGGCGAGCCTGGCCCAGCTCTCGATCGTGCAGAACGAGGATGTGCGGCGAATCACCTCGTGGGCGGCGATCATCGCAGTTCCGACGGCAGTGGCCGGGATCTACGGCATGAACTTCGAATACATGCCGGAGCTGACTTGGCGGTTCGGCTATCCGCTCGTGCTGGCCGTGATCGCCACCGCATGCGTCCTGCTCTACCGCGGCTTCAGGCGCAACGGCTGGCTCTAGGGGCTCTGGAGCGAGAGCTTGGCCAGCAGCTCGCGGGCCCGCTCGGCGTGCTGGTGCTGTGAGAAGATCTCGTACCTGCCCGCGATCGTGACGCTCTGCGACGTGAAGTCACGCCGGCCTCCCGTCGCGGCATAACCGACCAGTGCGAAGATCAGCAAGAACAGCGCCCCCCACAGCACGCTGAACAGGATGATCTGACCCCAGCCCTCGTTGGTGAAAAGGCCCAGCAGCAGCCCGACGAACAGGCCCAGCCAGGCGCCGGTCGCCAGGCCGCCCAGAGCCGCCTTGGCCCAGGTCAGCCGGCCGGTGACCCGCTCGACCTGGCGCAGGTCGGTGCCCACGATCGCGAGGTTCTCGACGGGGAACTTCTGGTCCGAGAGGTGATCGACGGCGCGCTGGGCGTCGGAATAGGAGTCATATGTGGCGACGGAGAGGCCCGTCGGGAGTCCTGGTACGGGGCTGGCCATGGCCGTCCTCCTCGGTGATCACTACATGCGCAGTCTGCCCGTAAGCGGCCGGCGCCGCCACCGCATCAGCCGCGCAGGGCGTACTCCTCCAGCACTCGCCGACCGATGATCATGCGCTGGATGTCGGCCGTCCCCTCGCCGATGAGCAGCATCGGGGCCTCCCGGTAGAGGCGCTCGATCTCGTACTCCTTCGAGTACCCGTAACCGCCGTGGATCCGGAACGAGTCCTCGACGACCTCTTTGCAGTACTCGCTGGCGAGATATTTGGCCATGCCCGCCTCGAGGTCGTTGCGCCTCCCCGAGTCCTTGGTGCGGGCTGCCATGACCATCATCTGGTGTGCCGCCTCGACCTTGACCGCCATCTCGGCCAACCGGAACTGAACGGCCTGGTGCTCGGCGATCTTCTTGCCGAACGTCTCGCGCTGCTGGGCGTACTCCGCCGCCAGCTCGAACGCGCGCAGCGCGACCCCGCAACCCCGGGCCGCCACGTTGACGCGGCCCACCTCGACGCCGTCCATCATCTGGTAGAAGCCACGACCTGGTTCACCGCCGAGCACTGCGTCCGCGCCGATGCGGAAGCCGTCGAACACGAGCTCTGTGGTGTCGACGCCCTTGTACCCCATCTTGTCGATCTTGCCCGGGACGGTGAGCCCGGGAGCTACCTCGCCGAACCCTGGCTCCTTGTCCACCAGGAACGTGGTCATGTTCCGGTAGACCGAATCGGCTCCCTCGTCGGTCTTGACCAGCACCGCGACGAGGTTGGCCGACCCGCCGTTCGTCAACCACATCTTCTGTCCGTCGATGCGATACGCGCCGTCGTCGAGCCTCGTCGCCTTCGTGCGGATGGCCGCTACGTCGGACCCGCATCCGGGCTCGGACATGGAGAAGGCGCCGCGCACGTCGCCCGTCGTCATCGCGGGCAGCAGGCGCTGCTTCTGCTCCTCGGTGCCGTGCTGAGCCAACATCCAGGCGACGATGAAGTGCGTGTTGACGATGCCCGAGACGCTCATCCAGCCGCGGGCGAGCTCCTCGACCACGAGGGCGTAGGTGAGCAGCGACTCACCCAGGCCGCCGTACTCCTCCGGGATGGTGATCCCGAACAGGCCGAGCCCCTTGAGGCCGGCCACGATCTGGGTCGGGTACTCGTCGGCGTGCTCGAGCTCGGTCGCGACCGGCAGGATCTCCTTGTCGACGAACTCCCGGACCGTCGCGATGATCTCGGTCTGGACGTCGGACAGTCCCTCGGTCCGGGCAAGACGGCCCATCGGCTCGGTTCCTTTCGCGCGCGCAGCGTTATCCGCGAGTATCGACCCGGGCGGGTCGGCAGGTCACCGTGAAAGACCTCACATGCATCCCCGGCCTGCGGACGCAGTTCACCCTGGTTGGCGTTTCAAGCCGTGGCCGCGACCAGCCAGGCCGGCAGCTGCTCCGCTGCCGTCACGCCGATCGCGAGCACCAGCGCGGCGTGCGCCTTGGGCTCGTGAGGCTTGACGAGCAGGCGCATACCCGCCTCGCCGGGGGTGCGATCCGCCTTGGCCTGGTTGCACGGGACGCACGCGCCGACCGTGTTGTGCCAGCTCCGCGCCTCTCCGCCGCGCGAGATCGGCAGCAGGTGGTCGATCGTGCTGGCCTTGCGTGAGCAGTAGGCGCACCGGTGCTTGTCGCGGTCGAGCACGCCCTTGCGGGACCACGGCAGCTTGCGGCGGTACGGCACCCGCACGAACTTGAGCAGTCGCACCACGAGCGGCATCGGGAGCTGGCGAGTCGCGGACCGGATCGGCCGCTCGTCGTCCGCATGCTCCATGACGGCCTTCTCGGTGAGTACGAGTACGACGGCCCGCCGCACCGACACGACTGCCAGGGGCTCATAGGAGGCGTTGAGCACAAGCGTCTGCATCGAGCCGCCTCCCTTCCGTTCCTGCCTGGCAGAACAATAAGTGATCGACGCCACAATTCCGCCATCACGGTGCGCCACCGGGTCGCGGCGGCGCCACCGGGTTTCGGTTCGACGGGCTGGCGGTCAGCCGGCGAGGGTGCGCCAGACGGCCGTCACACGCTCCTGCACGAGCGAGACGGTCTCGTGCAGCGTACGGCCCGCGTACTCGGCCGCCTGGATCGGCCGGCCGACTCTGATCCGGACCGTCGGGCGCCGGACCACCGAGGTGAGAGCGCCGCGCAGGCTCTGCGCGATCGAGCCGGTGCCGAAGGCGCGGGCGTCGTGATGTGCGACCGGGACGATCGGGGCGTCGGACTCGAGCGCGAGCCGTCCGACGCCGATCCGGAACCTTCGCGGGGCACCGTCCGAGCTCGCGTCGACATCGCCCTCGGGGTAGATCCCGACGATCTCGTTCCGCTTCAGCGCGTCGATGCCTGCCTGCAGCGCCGCCTTGGCCGACCTCCCCTGCCCGACCGGTACGAAGTCGGCGTGCCGCACCAACGGCCCGAGGAGCGGATGCCGGAACAGGAGCTCGGTGGCCAGGAAGCGGATGTGGCCGTGTTTCGTGCCGCAGCCCTCGCGGTGGCACGGCCGACTGGGCCGCAGACCGGCCCGGTACAGCGCGGCGATGACCGGCGGGGTGTCGACGATCGTCGTGTGGTTGACGGCGACGATGGCCGGACCTGCGAAGGGCAGGTTCTCCGTGCCGGAGAGCTCGAAGCGGCCCATCCAGCCGCTCAGGCCGACCGCCACCGAGACCCACGAGCTCCACGACCGGCAGACCCTACCCGGCGCGATCCGTTACCCGGCGTCTAGGGCCGTTACCAGGTCTCGAGACCTGGTAACGGACCCACACGCCCACTTAACGTGATCATTTGGAGGGAGGCTGGAACGTCGACGTGCGGGTCATGCCGGCGGCCCGGCCTTTCGCGGAGACCACCAGGGCCATCTTCCGGGACGCCTCGTCGATCATCTCGTCGCCGAGCATGACGGCTCCCCGCTTGCCACCGGCCTCGGAGGTGGACCAGTCGTACGCGTCGAGGATCAGCTCGGCGTGGTCGTAGTCCTCCTGCGACGGGCTGTAGACCTCGTTGGCCGCCTCGAGCTGGCCCGGGTGCAGCACCCATTTGCCGTCGTAGCCGAGCGCGGCCGACCGTCCGGCCACACGCCGGAACCCCTCGACGTCGCGGATCTGCAGGTACGGACCGTCGATGGCCTGCTTGTCGTAGGCGCGGGCCGCCATCAGGATGCGCATGAGGATGTAGTGGTACGCGTCGCCGACGTCGTAGCCGGTGGGCTGCTCACCCACCACGAGCGAGCGCATGTTGATCGACGCCATGAAGTCCGCCGGACCGAAGATGATCGTCTCGACCCTTGGCGACGCCTGCGCGATCGTGTCGACGTTGACCAGCCCGAGCGCGTTCTCGATCTGCGCCTCGATCCCGATCCGCCCGACCTCGAGGCCCGTCGATCGTTCGACCTGGGTGAGCAGCAGGTCCAGCGCGCCGACGTGCTCAGCCGTCTGGACCTTCGGCAGCATGATGCAGTCGAGGTTCGCGCCCGCTCCGTCGACGACCTCGATCACGTCGCCGTACGTCCACTCCGTCGTCCAGTCGTTCACCCGGACCGTACGGGTCTTGCCGCTCCAGTCGCCGTCGGTCAGAGCGGCGACGACGTTCTTGCGAGCGTCCACCTTGGCCAGCGGCGCGACGGCGTCCTCCAGGTCGAGGAAGACCTGGTCGGCCGGCAGGCCCTGAGCCTTCTCGAGCATCTTCGGGCTCGAGCCCGGCACCGCCAGGCAGGAGCGGCGGAACCGCAACGGGCGAGCCATGCGACGACCTCCGGGCGTGAGCGGTGCTCGCGAGCGTACCGACGGCGCCGAGGTTGGCCGAGGTCAGAGCAGGGTTGGGTTTCTCACGTCCGGCTCGGTTCAGCTCGGCAGCCCCGGCCGGCGCACCGTCTCGCGCGCCCGGTGGGTCTGCCGGTTGTGGGAGGCTGGCGGCGTGAGCGATGCGATGCTCGCCGCCCTCGTCGACGAGACGATGAAACGCTCGGCCATCGTCTGGCTCGAGTACGACGGCTCGGGCTGGCCGCGCGGCGCCTGGTACGTGTGGCACGAGGGCGCCGCCTACGTGGTGTCAGGCGGCGACGAACAGCTCCTGCCCGCCATCGAGCGCGCCCAGCGGGTCGTCGTCACCGCGCGGGCCAAGGACTCCCGTGAGCGGGTCGTGTCGTGGATCGCTCGCGCCGCAACGATCGCCCCTCGGACCGCCGAGTGGCAGGTCGCGGTGGGCGTCCTGCGTCCGCAGCGCCTCAACGCCGTCGGCGCGGACCAGCTGGTCGACCGGTGGGCCGAGCACTCGACGATCACTCGGCTCGAGCCCACCGGCGAGGTGCCCGAGGGGCCGGGGGCCCATCAGTCCGGCTCCCTCGCCGCTGCTCCGGTTCCCTCGCCCGCGACGACGATCGGCCGGCTGCCGCCCGTGATTCACCGGCGGCAGCGCCGGGCGCCCGATCTGCACGCGCACTAGCCCGGCCCGAGCTGATCAGCCGTCGCACGAGGCAGGGGGCGGCGTCGCACGTTACGGAGCGGGCAGGCTCTCGGCGTCGACGACGGATTCGGCAGCCGGCGCCTGGATCGCCACCTCGGCGCCGAAGTCGGTGAACGTCAGGACGCCGGTGCCGCCGGAGGCACCCTTCTCGTCGAACTGGATCGGCAGCGGGTCACCCTCGGCCGACACCCAGAGCGTCCCTCCCGTCTCGGCGAACACCAACCCGAGCGCAGGTAGCCCGTTGACGTCGCGGACGTCCGTCATCTCGACCGGACCCTGCGCCCCCAGCACGCGGTCGGCGAAGGTCATGCCATCGGCGAAGATCGCGAAGCTCGACGTCGAGTCCTGCGGCAGGAGCAGCCACTTGCCGGCCATCCGGGCCGCGGCGTCAGGACCGACGTTGGTGGCCATGAACTCGGCGTCTCCGGTGACGTAGACGCGGCCTTCGAGCGCGACGAGCGTCACCGGGCTCCCTGAGTCGACGGTCCCGGAGGCGCCGGCACCGACCTTGAACGAGATGTCGATCGCACCGCCGCTGGCGGTCGTGCCGGTGACGTGGTACGAGCCCTTGGACTCCAAAGCCGTCAACACGGTCGCGAGCGCCTGGTCCGGGCTCTTCTGGTCGACGCCGTTCTCGGCCGGTGCCGCCTGCTCGTGGGACGCGATCTCGGCCAGCGGTGCCGCCGATCTTTCCCCGCCGCACCCGCCAATCATCAGCACGCACGCCGAGAGAGTCGCCGCCACCAGGGCAGGTCGTACGACTAGCATCGGTGTGGACCTCGGGTTCGGCGGTGCGGTCGGAGCGGTCGGGGTGACCGCGGCGTGTCAGTCTACCCACGCTCTGGCCGGTAGCCTGCGGCCATGAGCGGGACGCTGACCCGGGTCTACGTCGCGCGGCTGGCCGGAACGGCCGTGTTCGACCCGCACGGCGATCAGGTGGGGAAGGTTCACGACGTCGTCGTCACCGTTCCGCTGCCAGGCAAGCTCCCGCGGGTGCTCGGGCTCGTCGTCGAGGTGCCCGTCCGGCGCCGGATCTTCCTCCCGATCACGCGTGTGACCAGCATCGATGCGGGTCAGGTCATCAGCACAGGCGTGATCAACATGCGCCGGTTCGAGCAGCGCCAGGGTGAGACGCTGGTGCTGCGCGAGATGCTCGACCGCCGGGTGACCGTACAGCGTACTGGCGAGGAGGTGACGGTCTCCGACGTCGCGTTCGAGCAGACCCGGACCCGCGACTGGATCGTGACGAAGGTCGCAGCCCATCGCCGGGGAAAGCGGTTCGGCCGCCGTGGCGAGACGCGCGTCTACGTCTTCGACGACCTGTCGGGGTTCACCGTCCCCGAAGATGTCCAGGGCGCCGCCAACATGCTCGCGGCCTTCGACAAGATGCGCGCAGCTGACCTGGCCGGGGTTCTGCGCGAACTGTCCGGCAAGCGCCGCCGCGAGGTCGCTCTGGCCCTCGACGACGAACGGCTGGCCGACGTCCTCGAGGAGCTCGACGCCTCCGAGGCGCAGGAGCTCCTCGGGAGCCTCGACGGCGAGCGGGCCGCCGACGTGCTCGAGGCCATGGGACCTGACGATGCCGCCGACCTGCTCGCCGACCTTCCCGCCGAGCAGGCCGAGACGCTGCTGACCCTGATGGAGCCCGAGGAGGCCGCGCCCGTCCGCCAGCTGCTCACCTACGAGGACTACTCCGCCGGTGGGATGATGACCAACGAGCCGGTCGTCCTGTCCCCGGACGCGACGGTCGCGGAAGCCCTGGCCAGGATCCGCAACCCGGACCTGACGCCGTCGCTGGCGGCCATGGTCTACGTCTGCCGGCCGCCGCTGGACACGCCGACCGGCCGCTACCTGGGAATCGCCCACTTCCAGCGGCTGCTCCGCGAGTCGCCGTCCTCGCTCGTGTCGGGCGTGCTCGACACCGACCTCGAACCGCTGCCTCCCGACGCCTCGCTCGAGCAGGTGGCCGGCGTGTTCGCCACCTACAACCTGGTCGGCTGTCCGGTCGTCGACGACGACGGTCGCCTGCTCGGCGTCGTCACCGTCGACGACGTCCTGGACCACCTGCTGGGCGAGGAGTGGCGCGTCCGGGCGACCAGGGAGGAGGCCGGCAGTGGCACGTAGCCGACTTGACCAGCCTCGGGTGCCGGGCGGCCTACGGCGGCCCAGCGTCGATCCCGAGTTGTTCGGCCAGGCCTCCGAGCGGATCGCACGCTTCCTGGGCACCGGCCGGTTCCTGGCCTACCTGACCGTGTTCATCGTGGTCTGGGTGGGATGGAACTGGTTCGGACCCGAGGACCTGCGCTGGGACGAGTACCCGTTCATATTCCTTACCTTGTTGTTGTCGATCCAGGCGTCGTATGCGGCGCCGCTGATCCTGCTCGCGCAGAACCGCCAGGACGACCGGGACCGGGTCAACCTCGAGCAGGATCGCGAGGTCAACGCGCGGTCCAGGGCAGACATGGAGTTCCTTGCCCGCGAGGTGGCGTCATTGCGGATCTCCGTCGGCGAGGTGGCCACCCGCGACTTCGTGCGCTCCGAGCTCCGTGACCTGGCCGACGAGCTGGCCCGGGACCGCCGATCTCGTCGGCGCCAGGACGACCCCGTGTAGGCTGATGCTCACAAGTTCACACGACAGGGGAGCGCTGCAGCGCTGAGAGTGCGGGTCACACCGCAGACCCTCGAACCTGATCCGGGTAATGCCGGCGCAGGGAGTCGACAGTCATGTGCAGCGGCGCGTCCACGGGTGATTTCCGTGGCGCGCCGTCGCAGGTGACGAGGGCGCGAAGCCACTCCTCCTGACAGCGCAGGAGGGACAGCCATGAGTCAGCAGCAACGACCCGAGGTCCACCGAGACGAGGCCTCGGTCGAGGACGAGCGGGCAACACAGCCTGCCGCGAGTCGGTACGCATGGCGCACCGTCGACATCGTCGTTGCGGCGGTGCTCGCCGTGGCGTTCGGTGTCGTCTTCTGGGCCTGGGGCAACCTCTGGAATACCACAGTGGCCGGTTTCACGGCCTTCCCGCCGGCCCAGGCGTTCATGTACGGCGTGTGGCTGGTGCCGGGCGTGCTGACGATGCTCGTCGTCCGCAAGCCGGGCGCAGCGGTCTTCGCCATGCTGCTGGCGTCGACAGTCAGCGCCCTGCTCGGTACGGTCTGGGGCACGCAGGTGATCTGGTACGGCCTGATCGAGGGGCTCGCGCCCGAGCTGGTCTTCCTCCTGGCGCTGGGCTACCGGCGCTTCGGGCTGCCAGTGGCCTTGCTCGCGGCCGCGGCTGCCGGCGTCGCGGCGGCGTCGCTGGACTGGTACTACTATTACCGCACCTGGTCGACCGGGTGGCTCGTGTCGTTCTTCGCGATCCTCGTCGCCAGCTCCGTCGTGATCGCCGGGGTCGGTTCGTGGTTCCTCGTCCGCCGGCTCGCCGCCACCGGCGCCCTCGACGCGTTCCCGTCGGGACGCGAACGGGACCTGGTCTGAGCGGTTGCTCGTGACAGGGGCGCGGGTCGAGGCCCGCGGCTGGGGGTGGCGCCATGTAGGGCGCCGCTCCCACGCCGTGCGGGGGCTCGACCTCACCGTCGAGGCCGGCGAGCGGGTGCTGCTGCTTGGTCCGTCGGGGAGCGGTAAAAGCACGCTGCTCGCGGCGCTCGCCGGGCTCTTGGATCCGGCGAACGCGGGCGACGCCGAAGGCCGGCTGACGGTCGACGGCCTCGACCCGCGGGCCGCCCGTGACCGCAGCGGTCTGATGCTCCAGGATCCCGAGACCCAGCTGGTCATGGCCCGAGCCGGCGACGACGTCGCGTTCGGCCCGGAGAACCGCGCCGTGCCCGACGCCGAGATCTGGCGGCGCGTCGACGACGCCCTGGGTGCCGTCGGCTTCCCGTACGCGCGGGACCGGCGTACCGACCAGCTCTCCGGCGGCGAACAGCAGCGGCTGACCCTGGCGGGGGTTCTCGCCCTGTCGCCGCGGCTGCTCCTGCTGGACGAGCCCACGGCCAACCTCGACCCCGACGGTGCCCGTCTGGTCGGCGAAGCGGTCGCGGCCGCGCAGCAGTCGACGGGAGTCACGACGGTCCTGGTCGAGCACCGGGTCGCCGAGGCGCTTCCCCTGGTCGACCGCGTCGTCGTCATCGAAGCCGGTGGCGGCATTGTCGCCGACGGTGCACCGGCGGACGTTTTCGGCAAGCACGGCAGCTGGCTGGCCGACGCAGGCGTCTGGGTGCCGGACCACCCGCTGCCGGAGCGCCGCCGACGGGCCAGGCCGGCCGGCACGGGCAGCGACTCGCCTGCGCGGCTTCTGGTCGCAATGGACGTCGGCTTCACCCACCGAGGCAGCCCTCGACCTGTCCTGTCGGGCGTCTCCGCCCACCTGGAAGCGGGCGAGGCGCTGGCCGTCGTCGGCCCGAACGGCTCGGGCAAGTCGACGCTGGCGACGATCCTGGCCGGGCTTGTCGCGCCCACTGCCGGGAGCGTCCGTGCGGCTCCGGGGCTGGCCGGTGCGGATGCACGGCGGCCGCCGCACCGCTGGCGGGCGAGAGACCTGGCCACCCGGATCGGCACGGTCTTCCAGGATCCCGAGCACCAGTTCCTCACCGGCCGGGTGCGCGACGAGCTCGCGTTCGGGCCCGCGCGGAGTGGGGCGGCCGCAGCGGCTGTCGCGCGGCGCGTCGACGACCTGCTCGACCAGCTCCACCTCACTCGCCTCGCCGACGCGAACCCGTTCACGCTGTCCGGCGGTGAGAAGCGCCGGCTGTCGGTCGCAACCGCGCTGACGACCTCCCCGTCCGTACTCGTGCTCGACGAGCCGACGTTCGGGCAGGACCGGCGGACCTGGATACAGCTCATCGACCTGCTGGCTGCCCACCGGGATGCGGGCGGGGCGATCTGCGCGGTCACCCACGACACTGGGATCGTCACCTCGCTCGCGGACCGCGTGGTCACCCTCGAAGCGGGCCGCCTCGCGCCGGTTCCCGACCAGGAGGTGACGGCCTGATGCTCGACGTCCACTCGCCGTCGGTCGGAACCGGCCGCCTCGCGCGCGCCAACCCGGTTGCCAAGCTGGCCGCGTGCTTCGTGCTCGGCACCGGGGTCTCCTTGACCGACGACCCGGTGACGCCCGCCCTGGTGCTGGTCGCCGTGCTGCTGGCGCTCAGGGCGGGCGGAGTGGCGATCAACGTGCTGCTCCGCCGGGGCTGGCCGCTGTTGATCTCGGTGACGGCGGTCGGCGTGACGACCCTGCTCTTCGGCGACAACGACCAGCCCTGGCTGACGGCACTCGCGGTGATCGTGCGCCTGCTCGCGATCGCCCTGCCCGGCGTCGTCGTGCTGCTCACGGTCGACCCCACGGACCTCGCCGACTCGCTGGTCCAGAACGCGCGGGTACCGCCCCGGTTCGCCTACGCGTCGCTCGCCGCGTTGCGCCTGCTGCCGCTGATGGCGAGCGAGTGGCGGACGATCCGGATGGCCCGACGGGCCCGTGGCGTCGACGCAGGGCGCAACCCGCTCGCGCACGTGCGGCTCTTCGGCGGAACGGTGTTCACCCTGCTCGTCGGCGCCGTGCGCCGCGGCACGCGGCTCGCGTTGGCCATGGACGCCCGCGGTTTCGACGCCACCGGACCGCGGACGGTCGCCCGCCCGCAGGTCGTCCGCCGCTCCGATGTCGTCCTGGTGGCCGGTGCGTTCGTCCTCGTGGCCGCAGCGGTGGCCGCGAGCGCGGCCCTGGGCGCCTTCCGTCCACTCTGGGCGTGACCCTGCTGTCACGCGACCGAGGGCCGCTCCGCGATCCCCGTCCTCGCGTCGAGCGCCTCGCGGTAGATGGCGAGGACACGGCTCGCGAGGACGGTCCAGTCGTACCGTCCGACGTCCGCCCTCGCCGCGGCCGCGAGCTCGGCGGCGAGCTGCCGGTCGGCGAGCAGGCGTGAGATGGCGCTCGCCAGCGCTGCCGCGTCGCCCGGCGGTACGAGCAGGCCGTTGCGGCCGTGGGTGATCACATCGGGGATGCCGCCGGTGTCGGACGCCACGATGGGCACGCCGGCCTGCATGGCCTCGAGCATGGCGGTACCGAGCTCCTCGTACCGGGACGGCATCACCAGGACGTCGGCCATCCGGAGCACCGACGAGACGTCGCAGTGGGGCACGAACCCGACGAAGTGAACCCGGTCCGCGACGCCGGTCCGCCGAGCCAGCCGCTCCAGCGAACCCCTCTCCGGGCCGTCACCGACGAGAACTATCTGCGCGCGCGGTAGCGCTGCGGCGGCGCGGACGAGGACGTCGACCTGCTTCTGGATGTGCAGCCGGCCGAGGAACACCACCCGCGGCCCGGGAATCGCCGACGTCGCGGGGTGGGGAGTCGCGTCTTCGAAGGCAGTCGGCACGACGCCGGACGGGATCACGTGAACAGGCGCCCGGACACCCTCGGACATCATCAGGGCGGCGAGCCGAGGGACCAGGACGATGACTGCGGCCGCGACCTCGGTGCCACGACGCTCGAAGTAGCCGCCGACATGCCTCAGCATCCACGCGCGTGCGCCAGCAGCTCCGCAGCGTGTGGCGCACGCTGGTGTGAACGGTCATGACGAGCGGCCTGCCGTGCAGGCGGGCGGCGTGCATCGCCAGCGGAACGACAGCGAGATCCTCGCCCAGGTGCACGTGGACAAGGTCCACATGCGCGGCCAGGCGTGGCAGCAGTGGCGCCGCCGGCCAACTGTAGAGCTGGCGGAAGTGCCTGATCGGCAGGCCCAGCCGGATGATGCGGCCGTGCGCTCCGAGCGCCTCGTCCCGCGCAGCCGTCGGTGGCCGGGTGGTGACCACCGTCTGCTCGACACCGAGCCGGTCGAGCGCGGTGCTGAGCTCATGGGTATGGGTCTGCATCCCACCGATGGGGTCGAAGCGCGCGCCGCGCCCGCGCAGGGCAGTGGCCGGAGGCTGGAAGACGGAGCAGACCCGAAGCACCCTCATGAAAGGGAATTAGCGGGCGTCGGTGACGTTTGCGCAACGGTCGACCGTCCACTCGGCAACGGATCGGCCAACGACGGATGTCAGGACTGGAGGCGGCCGAGGTATACGGAGATCTGGTTGAGCTCGGCGTCCGTGTAACGCGACAGGACGTAGTCGAGGATCCCGCGCAGGTGGGTGCCCGTCGCGGAGCGCAACTTCTCGTAGCCGTCCTCGGTCAGCACCGCGTAGAAGCCCCGCGCGTCGCTCTCCGACGTCTCACGGCTCACCATGCCGGCCTCGACCATACGGTCGACCAGTCGGGTCAACCCGCTCGGTGACAGCATGACCCGCTCGGCGAGCTCGCTCATCCGCAGCTTGTGGTCGTCGGCCTCCACCAGCCGGGCGAGGACGTCGTACCACGCGAGCGGCAGACTGTGGCGGTCCATCAGATCGGCCTCGAGCCGCCGGACGATCAGCCCGTGCGCGCGCAGGAACGACCGCCACACCTCGAGCTGCTCGGGTGTGACGCGATCCCGGGAGATCTGCGCCGCCGTCACGCCCCAATCCTAGGTCCAGCCGCTCTCGGACGTAGCATCGAGACATGAGCCCCCGCCCCACGACCGAGCAGGTCACAGCCGCGCTCGCGACCGTCAACGATCCCGAGATCAAACGCCCGATCACCGATCTCGGCATGGTCAAGACCGTCGACGTGGCCGACGACGGGCGGGTGCGCGTCGAGGTCTTCCTCACGGTTTCCGGCTGCCCGTTGCGCGACACGATCATCCGAGACGTCACGGCGGCCGTCTCGGCCGTGGCCGGAGTGACCGCGGTCGACGTCGCCCTCGACGTCATGTCCGACGAGCAACGGGCCGACCTGTCCAAACAGCTTCGAGGTGGCCGCACCGACCGGGACATCCCGTTCGCCAAGCCGGGCTCGCTTACACGCATCTATGCGGTCGCGTCCGGCAAGGGCGGCGTCGGCAAGTCGTCGGTGACGGTCAACCTGGCAGCCGCGATGGCCGCCGACGGGGTTCGGGTGGGCCTGCTCGACGCCGACATCTACGGGCACTCGGCTCCACGCATGCTCGGTGTCGAAGGCACCCACCCGACGATCGTCGAGCGGATGATCATGCCGGTGCCGGCCTTCGGTGTGAAGCTGATCTCCACCGAGATGTTCAAGCCGGACCGCGACGCGCCCGTGGCGTGGCGGGGTCCGATGCTGCACCGTGCGCTGCAGCAGTTCCTCTCCGACGTGTTCTGGGGCGACCTCGACATCCTGTTGCTGGACCTGCCGCCGGGGACGGGCGACGTCGCGATCTCACTGGCCCAGCTGCTGCCGTCCGCCGAGATCCTGGTCGTGACGACACCGCAGCTCGCCGCCGCCGAGGTGGCGGAGCGAGCCGGGTCGATCGCGATCCAGACCCATCAGCAGGTGGCGGGCGTGATCGAGAACATGTCGTATCTGCCGTGCCCGCACTGCGGCCCGGAGCATCGGATCGAGGTCTTCGGACGCGGCGGCGGTCAGCAGGTGTCAGCCGGCCTCAGCCGCAGGCTCGGTGCGTCGGTGCCGCTGCTGGGCGACGTGCCGCTGGACGTCCGGCTGCGGGAAGGAGGCGACGCCGGGATCCCGTTGGTCGTGTCCGACCCTGCGGCGCCCGCCTCCGAGGCCCTTCGTGAGGTCGCCCGGTCGCTCTCGCACCGCCGCCGGGGCCTGGCCGGCCTGTCGCTCGATCTCACGCCGGCCACGCGCTGAGCTGACGCCGCCGCTCGGCGGTTTGCCGCCTCGGCGGTCCGCTGGCTAAGTGGCGTCGGGGTCGTACGGTGGCGCCGCGGCAGGCCCGGCCGTGTGACCACCGGCTGACACGGCCTTGCCGGGTTCCGTCGCCGGCTCGGCGACCGTGCCACCGTTGCGGCGGCGTTGCTCGTCGTCGTGACCCAGGTCGTCGAGACCCAGGTCGTCGAGACCCACCCCGTCGAGCACATTGCGCCGGATGTAGGACTTCGGGTTGAGGTCCTTGAGCTTGCGCAGGTCCGCCTCGTCCACGCCGAGCCCGTCGGAGAGGTCGCGGCGCGCATTGGCGACCATCCGGCGCAGGTCGCGGATCCAGGAGCCGGCCTGGCGCGCCATCTCCGGAAGCCGCTCCGGTCCGAACACGAGCAGCCCGACGATCAGCAGCACGAGTATCTCGGGCGGACCGATGTCGAACACCGCAGCTCCTTGCCTGACCGGGGCGGGGTCGAGCACGGCCCCGTTGCATCCAGAGTACGGGCCGGATCAGCCGACCGCCGATCCCAGGGTGAGCCTGACCTCGTGGACATTGCCCTCGCGTTCCACCACCAGGGTCACCTGGTCGCCCGGCTCCTGGATGCGCAGGACGACGATGAGCTCCTCCGGGCTGTCGATGGCACGTCCGTCGACCTCGACGACGATGTCGCCCGGCCGGATGTCGGCCCCGGCGGCCGGCCCGTCGGGTGTCACGGCCGGCGAGTCTGTGTTGTTCGCGTCGATCCGCGCGCCCGGGCCGTCGAACGACTCGTCGAGGCGCACGCCCATGACCGGGTAGACGGCTTCGCCGGTGGCGATGATCTGTTCGGCGGTGCGCTGAGCCTGGTCGATCGGGATGGCGAAGCCGAGCCCGATGCTGCCGGTGACCCCCATGCTGAGTGTCGCGATCGCCGAGTTCACGCCGATCACGCGCCCGGCTCCGTCGACCAGCGGTCCGCCGGAGTTGCCGGGGTTGATCGCAGCATCGGTCTGCAGGGCGTTGATGAACGATGCCTCGCCCTGCCCGCCCGCGGTCACCGGCCGATCCAGCGCCGACACGATACCGCTCGTCACCGTGCTCTCGAGGCCGAGCGGGCTGCCGATCGCGATGACCGGATCGCCGACGACCACGTCTGACGAGTCGCCTAGCACCACGGGCACCAGGTCGTCGCGATCCACGTGCAGCACGGCCAGGTCATAGCTCGGGCTCCGGCCGACGATCTCTGCCGTCTCGGTGCCGCCGTCGAAGAACCCCAGTTCGATCGAACCCTGCCCGATCGCGGGGGCGACCACGTGGTTGTTGGTGACGACGTAGCCGTCCGCGGAGATCACGAAACCGGAGCCGGTCCCCTGCCCGGCCGAGACGCTGACGACGCTCGACACGACGGCCGCTGCCACGCCTGCGACCGAGTCGGGCGGGCGCTCGGCGACCACCGCGGGGTCCGCGCCGATGACCGTGACGGTGCCCGCCGAGAGGTCGTCGACCCGGTTCGCGACGATCGTCCCGATCGCCGCGCCCACACCGCCGGCGACGACGGCGATCGCGGTCCCCGCGGCAACCAGAGTGCGGGTGCGAGGTGGCTTGGTCTCACGGCGGGCATATGCACCGCGGCGCGAGGTCCGCGACGTTGCGTCGCCGCCCTCCGGCGCCCGGGCCCGGCCGACGACCGCCCACGGGTCGTACCGAGTCGTGGGGGCGTCGTCCGATGTCTGCTCCGCCTTCCCGTCGGAGCGGGCCCGCCACGGCGCGCTCAGCAGCTCGGCACCACCCGGGCGGGACCATCCGGTCGTGGGGGATCCGTGCCCGTGTGCCATGCCCTGATCTCCCCCGCCGGCCATCAGTCGAACGGGTTGATCCATGACGCCAGGCGCTCGGCCCCCTTGCCGACCCGCGCCACGAAGCCCCTGCTCTCCTGCGGCTCGTTCGGCGGCAACGCGGCGAGAACCGCGTCGACGGTGTCGGCGGGCGCATCGGCGACGACGGTCACGACCCAGTCGTCGACCGACCAGATGAAGGTGGCCGGCGGTCCGGGCGTGCTGTACACGACGCCACCGTCGACCTGGCGTGCCGCGAAGCCGTGCATCATGGTCGGATCGAGCCGACCCTGCTGTTCGAACACCGACACCGTGACGACACCGTCGGAATAGCTCAGCTGGACGGCGTCGCCGACACGGCGCGCCTCGTAGAGAGCCAACCCGCCGCCGAGGCTGGCCGGGCAGCTCCATCCGCCGTCCCGAAGCCGTTCCAGGTCCCCGTGACGAAGTGATGTCGCGGACGAGTCACCCCGCTCAGACACCGTGCCGGTCGGAGCGACCTGGGTTTCCAGATGCACCTCGACGAAGGAGCTCGCGGTGCGCGTCGTGCCGTCCTCGTCGTAGACCTCGCGGCGCAGCGGAAGCGCCGACTCGGTGTCGAGCCAGAGCCGCGCGGCGGCGGAACCGTCGGGACGCCGAGCTTCGACCACGTGCACTGGACGGCCGGCCACGGTCGCCAGGCCGACGACGGCGACCTCGTACCCGCGGACCAGCAGACCCACCGGTCCGCCACCCTCGGCCAGCCAGCCCGCACTGCTGCGATCGTCGACGACCGACAACGGTTCGGCGCCGTGGGTCCGCACCTCGGTCGCGCCGCCGGCGCGGTGCGTCACGTCGACCACGGCGCTGGCCGACGCTCCGCCCTCCAGCGCCGACCAGGCAGCGACGTACTGCGTGCCCGTGTAGGAAACGCGTTGTGGCGCCTCCATCGCGCGGTACAGCAATGCGACCGCGCCCAAGTCGTCGCCCTGCTCGTCGGCCGGTGCGGCCGCGGCGACGGACATCGAACAGACCAGCACGGGCACTGCGATCGCCGGGACCGCCAGCGCCACCAACGACACCGACGGCCGTCTTGCCGGGACCAGGTGCCCGATCACGGACCCTCACTCGAGGCGAACCCGGCCGGCACCAGGAAAGCGGCCGGTTCGACGAATGGCAGCGATCCCGTAGACCGTGCGTGTTCGACAGTGAACTGTTCCATCGGTGGGACGATCGTCGCCGGTGCGGGGCCGGACGCCGCCGGCCCACCGATGGTGGCCAGGACCAGGGTCAGGGCTCCAACGGAGAAGACCCCGGCTGCGGCGAGCCGCACCCGGCCGCGGCGCCGGGTCAGCCGCGGCGGGCCCTCCGGGCGGCGCGATCCGGCGACACCGGCCGGACGCCCGGCGCCCGGGCGGCTGTCGCGGGCTCGCCATCCGACTGCGGGCGTCGCTGGGCCGGGAAAGGGCCGCCGCTCCGGCGGGAGAGGGTCCCCCGGTTCGGCCAGCGCGAGCAGTGTGCGAACGAACTCGACCGACGGTTCGACGTCGGGCAGGCGCCGCAGCGCGGCCTTCGTCTGGCGCTCACGCTCGACCTCGGAACGGCACTGCTCGCACCGGGTGACGTGCGCCAGGGCGCGATCGCGCTCGTCGTGGCCGAGCTGATCGTCGACCAGTGCGGTGACGCGCTCACCGAGGTGCTTCACGGCGCTTCCTCCCGGGCCTCGGGCGGGATCGCGTGATCGTGTGTCCCCGGCCGGGGCGCGCGGTGCTCGAGGGCAGCGCGCAGCTGGGCGCGGCCTCGGTGGATGCGGCTGCGTACGGTGCCGAGCTTGATGTCGAGCGTGGCCGCGATCTCCTCGTAGGACAGTCCTTCGATGTCGCACAGGACGACGGCCGCACGGAAGTCGGGTGGCAGCTGGTCGAGCGCGGCCTGGATGTCGGCATCGAGCATGCGGTCGTCGAACACCCGGTCGGGCGGCAGCTCGCGACCGGGCAGCCGCTCGGCCGCGTCGTCGGCGAGCGCGTCGAAGCGGATGCGCTGCTTGCGGCGGACCGTGTCGAGGAACAGGTTCGTGGTGATCCGGTGCAGCCAACCCTCGAACGTCCCCGGGGTGTACGACGACAGCGACCGGAAGACACGGACGAAGACGTCCTGGGTGAGGTCCTCGGCGTCGTGGGTATTGCCGGTCAACCGGTAGGCCAGCCGGAAGACTCGGCCCGAGTGCTCACGGACGACCTCGTCCCACGACGGAGGCGTCCAGTCCTCGGGAGCCGGGACGGCGCGTGGTGCCGGTAGGCCGGACTCGCCGGCACCGGGCAGCTCTGCGTCGGCCACCTGTGGACCTCCCTCGTGAGGACGCGCGGGCACGAGCACCACTGTCATCGTGACCCATCGTCCTTTCTGTGGCCAACCGCAGCGTCGACGCGGGTGTTCCCGGCACCCACGACCCGGCAACGCGTCGCACCCTCGTGCGGGTTCCCATTCCGTCATCCGTGGAGCACTAGGCTTCGGGGCGACCCACTCGTTCGAGGAGGCCCTCATCGTCACCGCGATCACGCCGGAGTCCTGGGCCTACGCCGAGGAGTTCGTGGAGGAGGATCACGCCATCGTCCGGGCGCGGCAGCGCGGGCGCGAGGTCGGTGCTGTGCCGATCGGGCCCGGCGGTGGCGCGGCGTTGCGCATGCTCGCCGCCGCCATCGGCGCTCGGACCGTCGTCGAGATCGGCACCGGTGCGGGAGTGTCCGGGCTCTACCTCCTCGCCGGCATGCGCCCGGACGGCGTGCTGACCAGCGTCGACATCGAGTCCGAGCACCAGCGTCTGGCCCGGGAGGCGTTTGCCGAGGTCGGCATCGCCCACAACCGGACCAGGCTGATCACCGGCGCTGCGCTCGACGTGCTGCCGAGGCTGACCGACGGAGCGTATGACCTGGTGTTCTGCGACGGCGACAAGGCCGAGTACGCCGACTACCTGCGCCAGGCGCTCCGGCTCCTCCGCTATGGGGGCGTGGTCGCCTTCGACAACGCCCTGTGGCACGACCGCGTGGCCGACCCGGCGCAGCGCGACCCGGACACCGTCGCCATCCGCGAGCTCGGCAAGGCCGTGCGCGAGGACGACCTGCTGCTCTCGTCGCTCCTGCCGGTCGGCGACGGTCTTCTCGTCGCCGTCAAGCGCGAGCCCGTCGCGGACTGAGTCCGCCTGGCCGCTGAACCCGCGTCAGCGGCCGGGGAGGCCGCCATCAAGGGCGCGCAGCGGCACGCCCCGCTCGCCGGGAGCCGGCCGACTGGCGCGCGGCCCCGGGCCCGGCGGCCGCGGCCCGGGATCGACGACCGGCTCGTGGGTCGCCGCCCGTCCGCTCTGCTCCCGCTCGATCAGCGCCTCGACCATCTCGGCCGGCCCGGTGACCGCCCTCGCGAGCGCCCGGCCGAGGTCGTCGCGGTCGACGTCCTCCTCAGCGGTACGGCGGAGCCGGTCGGACAGGTCGAGGACCTTGTCGGCCGAGCCGAGCGCCGAGCGCGACGCCATCAGGTGCCGCCGCTGCAGTGGCTCGTCCGGCGATCATCAGTGCCAACGCCTCCGCCGTGTCGCTCCAGTCGGCCTGCGGCGCGGGCTCGCCGACCAGGCCGGCGACGCCCACGATGACGCGGTCAGAGGCCTCGATGAGCTTCTCGGCTGTCTCGCTGTCGCTGTCGAGCGCCGCCAACCGAAGTGCGACACCCGTGACGAGCGCGCTGTCGGCCGCGCTCCGGCGCGGTTGTGAGAGCAGGCGCACGGCGCGCGAGACGAGCGGACGGGTGGGTAGCCGGTCCTCCAACACGTGGATTCCCCTTGTCTTCAGTCGGAGGCCGTTCAGGCCATGTGCGGGTAAGTATGCGTCGTCGGCGGGTCGAGTGTTTCCTTGATGGACCGAGTGCTCGTCCATCGCATGAGATTCTGCGCCGCGCCGGCCTTGTCGTTCGTGCCGCTCGCGCGTGCGCCTCCGAACGGCTGCTGGCCCACGACCGCCCCGGTCGGCTTGTCGTTGACGTAGAAGTTGCCGGCGGCGAACCGCAGCTTGTCCGTCGCCTCGGCGATCGCGGCCCGGTCCTGGGCGATGATCGCCCCGGTGAGTGCGTATGCGGCGACGCCCTCCATCTGGGCGAGCACGCGGTCGTAGTCGCCGTCGTCGTAGACATGCACGCCGAGGATGGGTCCGAAGTACTCGGTGGTGAAGACCTCGTTCTCCGGGTCGGTGCTCTCAAGGATGGTCGGCCGGACGAAATAGCCCTCGGCGTCGTCGTAGCTGCCACCCGCCAGCACGGTGACGGCGTCGTCGGCCTTGGCGCGTTCGATGGCCGCTGCATGCTTCGCGTACGCGCGGTCGTCGATCACCGCGCCCATGAAGTTGGACAGGTCGGTGATTGGTCCCATGGGTAGCGAGTCGGTGAGTGCGACGAAGTCGTCACGCATCCGGTCCCAGACGCTGCGCGGGACGTACGCCCGCGACGCGGCCGAGCATTTCTGCCCCTGATACTCGAAGGCGCCGCGGACCAGGGCCGTCCGCAGGACGTCGATGTCGGCACTCGGGTGCGCCACGACGAAGTCCTTGCCTCCGGTCTCGCCGACGATCCTCGGGTAGCTGCGGTAGCCCGCGATGTTCGCAGCCGATGGTGCGCCAGAGCAGCTGGAAGGTCGGCGTCGAGCCGGTGAAATGGATGCCGGCCAGGTCGGGGTCGGCGAGAGCGACCTCGGACACGGCGATGCCGTCGCCGGTGAGCAGGTTGATGACGCCGGGCGGAAGACCCGCGGCCTCCAGCAGTCGCAGCGTGAAGTGAGCCGACAGCTGCTGGGTCGGGCTGGGTTTCCAGATGACGGTGTTGCCCATGAGTGCGGGCGCGGTCGGCAGGTTGCCGCCGATCGCGGTGAAGTTGAACGGCGTGATCGCGTAGACGAAGCCCTCCAGCGGGCGGTGGTCGGTGCGGTTCCAGACGCCGGGGCTGTTGACGAGCGGCTGCTCCTCGAGGATCTCGCGACCGAAGAAGACGTTGAAGCGCCAGAAGTCGATCAGCTCGCAGGCGCTGTCGATCTCGGCCTGGGCGACCGTCTTGGACTGGCCGAGCATGGTGGCGGCGTTCAGCGTCTGCCGCCAGGGACCGGCCAGCAGCTCGGCGGCCTTGAGGAGGACGGCCGCGCGATCGTCGTACGTGAGGGCGCGCCATCCCGCCGCGGCCTCCTTGCGGCATCGATCGCCGCCCTCGCGTCGTCCTGGGTGGCGTTGCGCATCGTGCCCAGCACGTGCGATCGAGCGTGCGGCTCGACGACGTCGATCTCCTCGCCGCCGCCCAGCTTCTGGTCGCCGCCGATCGTGCAGGTCAGCTCATGGCGCTCGGCCGCGAGCTCCGTCAGCCGCTGCTGGACATCGGCGCGCTCGGGAGATCCCCGAGGATAGGTGAGGACCGGCTCGTTCACCGGCACGGGAACCTGGGTGACGGCGTCCATCGCGGGCGCTCCTCGACGGCGGGAGGGGACGGGCTCATGGTGCCACGGTGTGGTCGACGCATCACCACCGACGGAGGATTCTCGGCAACCTGCCGCTGGTGACCGCCGTTACCAGGCGTCTGGGGCCGTTACCAGGTCTCGGCACCTGGTAACGGCCCAACAGACCCACTTAACGTGATCATTTGGAGAGGAGGTCGGGGAGCTCCTGGGTGGCGAACCAGAGCAGCTCGAACCCCTCCGGCTCCTCGACGGCGATGCGCGGCGTCCTCGTCGCCCGCGCCGGCGGCGTCCAGCGCGGCGACCGCCGCGGCGACGGTCTCCTCGGCGTCGCCGTCGTCGACGTGGATCGGCGCCACGAGGTCGAGCGTGACCGGATCGGCCAACCGGACCGCCGCGCGGCCGTACGTCGAATCGGGCACCGCCTGCGGCACGTCGACCGCCACCACCACGCGGCGGGGCGGCGCATCGCGATCGTCGGCCAGTAGGTCGAGCGACGCGCGGGCGGCCTCGGCGAGGGCAGCGTAGTCGAGCTCCTCGAAATCACCCTCGGTGTACCACTCACGCAGGGCCGGGGTCACGGCGAAGCCGATGCCGTCGGGCACTGTGTCGAGGCGCCCCGAGGCATGCAGCTCCGCGAGCATCGGGAGCGTGGCCGGCACGAAGACCCGCATCAGCCGGCGCCCGCTCCACGGAGGGTGCCACTGCCTGCAAGTGCGCTGGCGGAAGTCCGCAGCGAGGTCTCCAGGACCCTGATCCGGCGGTTGACCTGCATCACATTGACACCGATGGCCTCGAGGTCCTCCGGACCGGGGCCCAGGATCGTGACCCGGGTTCCCTCTGCGCGCAGCTTCGCCGCCTCCCGCAGGCACCGCCGGGTGACCACGGCCCGCCAGCGGCGCTCCATCTTCGCCACCAGCGAGCGGGGGCGGTCGGGCTTCAGCGTGACCAGCGGGCGCGACGACGTAGACCTCGTCCAGGCCGAGCCCGGCAAGCAGGTCGACCGACGTCGCCGAGGAGGTCCCGCCGTCGACGTAGCGGTGCCCGCCGATCACGACCGGCGAGTACCAGGCGGGAATGGCGCACGAGGCGGTCACGGCGTCGACGAGCGTGGCCGGTGGCTCGCCGGGCCGGCCGAACGGCACCCGCCGGCCGGTCTCGTAGTCCATGGCGACGATCCACACGCCGGGATGACTCGACCAGCTGCCGCGTGGCGCGACGGCCTCGACGAGACTGCCGAGGTCCTCCAGCGAGCCACGACCCACAGGGAGCAGCGCCGACAGCACGGCCGTGGGTGGGAGCCGGCGCAGGCGGCGCACGTTGCTCCTGACCAGGGCGGTCGACCCGAGGCCGAAGCGCGGCATCGGCGGCAAGCGCACCGCCGGTGGCGCGGTCATAGTCCCACGGGAACCCGGAAAGCGGTCCGTCGACAATGTGCCCCAGCTGGTGGTCGCGCAGCTGGCTCGGCGTGACGCCTGCGCCCAGCATGGCGGCGATGACGGAGCCGGCAGACGTACCCAGGATCTGGTCGCAGCTGCGCATGTCGACGCCGACGGCTTCCTCCAGCGCGCACAGGGCGCCCACCATCCACGCTGCGCCGAGCACGCCCCCCGCTCCCAGCACGAGCCCTCGTCGCGGCTCCTGTGCGCGGCTCATCGGCTCAGTCTGCAAGACGCGCGGCCCGTCCGCATCCGTACGCACCGCGTAGGTCAGCTGCGTTTGCGGCTCCCTCGGGTCGGGGCGTCGTCCAGCTCCGCAAGCGCACCCACCAAAGCACTGCGCCGGTCTCCGCGACGGCGCCCGGCGGGCGCGGCCTCGAGCACCGCGGCGCTGCCGACGTGCATCGGGATGACGCGCTCCTCGAAGTACAGGAACGAGGCGTCGAGCGGGCCCAGTCGATCCATCTAGGCGAAGATAGGGCGTCACCCAGCCGCAGGAGCCGCCTCCCATGCATCGCGTCCGCCTCACGCTCGGGGCCGCTGCGCTGACCGCCTCGCTGACCGCCTTGTCGGCGGGGTGCGGCGATTCCTCCGAGGAGCCGACGCCGGGAGCCCGCCCACCTACGGCAGCGGCGCACTCACCGACGGCGGCTGCGGGCGAGGACGATGTTGCCGTCCGCGTGGTCGAGGTCGACGTCGCCGACGGACAGGTGCGCACGGACGACGACCGCGTCGAGGTGACGGCGGGTACCGCCGTCCGGCTCGTCGTCACCAGCGACGTCGACGACGAGCTTCACGTGCACGGAGTCGACCAGACGGCCGAGCTGATCGCCGGCCAGCCGACAACGGTGGAGTTCACGGTGGACGAGCCGGGGGTGTTCGAGGTCGAGACGCATGAGAGCGACCTGCTGCTGTTGCAGTTGCTCGTCCGGTGATCCGCAGGGCCGTTCACGCGCACGGGGTCGGCGGTCGGCAGGACCTGCCGATCCCCTTCTGGCTGGCCGTCGCCGGGGCGGTCCTGGCTGCTCGTCCTCTCCTTCGTCGTCCTGGGCCTGGCTTGGCGTCAGTCGCGGTACAGGGGCGACGAGAGCGGCCGTCCTCTGCCGCGCGCGTGGACGACGATCGCGGATTCGCCGTGGACGCGTCGAGGGCTGCGGGCGCTCGGGCTCGTCATGGCCGCCTACGTCGCTCTGGCCGCTCTGGCGGGGCCCGACCTGGCGACGAATCCGACTGCTGGGGTGGTCTACGTCCTCCTCTGGGTGGGCATCGTCCCCGCGTCCTTGCTGCTCGGACCGGTATGGCGGCTGGTCAACCCGCTGCGGACGCTGCACCTCCTGGTTTGCCGCGCACTGCGGCTCGACCCGACCGTCGGAATCAGGCAGCTTCCCAGCCGGATCGGCTTGTGGCCGGCCGCGACCGGGCTGGTTGCGTTCACCTGGTTGGAGCTCGTCGCGCCGGATCGGGCCACATTGCCGGTCATCAGGGCGTGGTTCGCGGTCTTCGTCGGCGTGTCGGTCCTCGCCGCCATGCTGTACGGGTCCCACTGGTTCGACCACGCCGACCCGTTCGAGGCGTACTCGTCGCTCGTGGGGCGGCTCTCGTGGCTGGGCCGCCGTAGCGACGGGCGACTCGTCGCTCGTCGCCCGTTGGAGAACCTTGACGGGCTGCCCGCACAACCGGGCCTGACCGCCGTCGTCGCCGCTCTCCTGGGCTCGACGATGTACGACAGCGCGTCGAGCTCGCCGTGGTGGGCCCGATGGGTGCAGGAATCCGGCCTCGACCCCACGCTGGCCGGCACCGGTGGCCTGGTCACCGCGGTGCTACTCGTACACCTCACCTTCTCCGGGGCGGTGTGGTGGGCCGGTCGGCTGGCCGGCGTGGACGGCCGTGGGCTGCCGGACCTGTTCGCGCACTCCGTCGTGCCGATCGCGGTCGGGTATGCCGTCGCGCACTACTTCACGCTCTTCGCTCTCGAGGGGCAGCACACGCTGGTGCTGCTCTCAGATCCCCTTGGCACCGGCGCCGACTGGCTGCGCACGCGCGACCTCACCGAGAACCGGTGGATCACGGGTCAGGCCACACTGGTCGCGAGCATCCAGGTAGCCGCGATCGTGCTGGGGCATGTCCTCGGCATCGTGTCGGCGCACGACCGGGCCGTTCGGCGCTTCCCCGCGCGCACAGCGCTCGTCGCCCAGGTGCCGCTGCTGACCGTCATGGTCGGCTACACCGTCGGCGGGCTGCTCCTTCTCTTCGCTGCCTGACTCCCATCGCGCCCCCTCGCCTTGCCCGACCACCCTGTACGCCGCCCGCATCCCCAAGAGCTACGGGACTCGTCCGCCCTGGTTCGCCTCGACGGCACGCCTACCGGCCTCCCCGTCGTGGGGGAAGAGTTCGAGCGCCGTCAGACGCGGGCACGGGAACGGTGACGCGGCTTGCGGGCCGGGACCGCGACGCCGAGCAACTCGGCCGCCAGCCGCGCGATCGCCCGCCGCGCCGGCGACTTGGCTGCCGCCTCGGCCAGCGTCTGACCGCGCATGAGCGCGGCATCGAGCGCGGCCGCGTCGTCGGGAACGAACGTCACGTGTTGCACCCCCGCATAACGCTGCAGTGCCGCGCGCACCTGAGCGTCCGGGTCCGGGCCGACGACCGACCCGCGCAGCCGGTTGACGACGACGCGGACGTCGGCGCCGGGGACCGTCTCACGCAGGTCGGACAGCCCGCGGACGAACCGCTGCAGACCAACCGGATCGGCAGCGCTCACGGCGACGACGACGTCGGCCTGCTCGAGGGTCGTCAGCGTGGCGCCGTTGCGGCGTGGAGCGGCCGTGTCGAAGCTCAGCTCCTCGTCCTGCTCGAGAGAGAAGCCGCAGTCGACCACCGTGACCCTGGCCAACCCACGGGCGAGGGTCCATACGACCTCGAGTGACGCCGGACGTACCTCGGGCCAGCGCTCGGTCCGGGTGATCCCGGTGAGGACCCGGAGCTGTGGCGTCACCTGGCGGGCATGACGGGCGAGCGACACGAGGTCGAGCTGGCCATTGTTCGCAGCGCGAGTGGCGCCGGCGAGACCGGGTGCCTCGTCGAGCAGGCCCAACACCTGGGCCACCGCTCCGCCGTAGGTGTCGGCGTCGACGAGAAGAGTGGCCTCGCCCAGCAGGCCGATCTCGGCGGCAAGGTTGACCGCGAGGGTTGTGCGGCCTGGCGCTCCGGTGGGCCCCCAGACCGCGACGAGCTGGCCACGACCCACCTCCGGTGTCGCGGGGCCGGCCGGCTCGAGGACGGCGAGATCCGAAAGCGCCGCCGCCGGATCGGGCAGCCCGTTGGGCGACGTCGACTCGGCCATGCCTTCCAGCGCCATCGTCACGGCCTCGGCGACTTCGGCCGGGCCGGCCTCCGCGGTCACGACGTTCGCGACCCCGAGCTGCCTGAGCCTGAACTCACCCTGGTCGTCGCCGGCCGGCACCACACCGACCACGGCGACTCCCGTCGCACCGAGCCGGCGCAAGACCTCGCGGTCCAGGTGCCGGAGATCGGCGGAGAGCAGCACCGCCCGTCCGTGACCTGCTGCGGCGGCCGCCAGAAGGTCAGCGACGTCGACACAACGCCGCACGACGGCGAGTCCACCGGGACCGCTCTCCAGCGCCCCGACCAGCCTGGACTCCCATGGGGCACCTGTCACCGCCGTCAGGACCGGGACCGTCACCGGGGCCCCTCGGGTACCGCGGTGAGGTATACGAGGCCGTCGCGGGCAGCCGCGATCAGCCCGGCGGTCAACTCGTCGAGGTCTCCGTCACCGGTCACCGCGAGTGTGACCCGAGCCTGTCCACCTGCGCCGCTCAGCCCGCTCGCGCCGGACTCGGCCCCGGCGACCGTGACACCCGACAGCAGCGGCGTTGCCGCTCGCTCGACGTCCTGCTCCGGCGGCGTGCGCCACACGTCGACCACCGCGCCAGCGACCAACCCCGCCGGCGCCTCGATCGCGGGCACCGCCACCGTCACGTAACGGATGGGAGTGGAGTCGGTCGTTGCTGCCACGGCAGAGCGGGCCAACAGCTCACCCTCGCTCACCGTCCGCACGACGACGTACCCGGAACCGACCTCGCCGGTGAAGTACAGGTCGAGGTTGCCGTCGAGGACGACGTCGCGGGTCTCGACCATCGCGGCGGTGAGCGGCTGGCCCGGCGCGAGATCGGCCGCGGCGACGAGCACCGGCACGGTGTGGTCGGCGGCAGCGATGATCCTGGTGCCGAGGACGACGGCGCCCAGGACCAACAGGACCCCGGCGATCAACCGAGGGTCGAGCCACCGCCGTCGAGCGAGTCGGGATGCCTGCGGCGACGCGACGTCGGCGCCCACGGACATGGCTCGAGGTGCGGCGGAGTCGGTGGCTGTGCGAAGCAATGTCGCTCCCTCGTCGTCGCGACCACGGGCCGCTCTCCAGATCCGCGCCTGGTCGCGGCGATCACGTGCCGCCGAGGAGACTAGCCCCGCGCCGCCGCAGCCGACTAGACCTCTGCGCTCTGTGGACAACCGGAATCATCCGCAGGCAACCCGTGGCAGACTGCAGCCATACCAAGTGCCATCAAGCAGGGAGAAGCTATGGCCCAGAACAGCCCACGGTTTCTCCTTCTCGCCGACGTCGCAGAGGTGCTCAACATCTCGTCGGCTCAGGCGTACGCCCTGGTACGCAACGGCGATCTGCCCGCGATCAAGGTCGGCGGTCGCGGTCAGTGGCGGGTCGAGGCGACCGAGCTGGAGGTGTACATACAGCGGCTCTACGCCGAGACTCGCGACTTCGTCGACAACCATCCGTTGGGTGCGCAGTACACGTCCACACAGCCTCGAACTGCATCGAGCGACGCCGGCCACGAGGAGAAGCCGTCCTAGGCTCGGCCTGGCACGTGCCGGCTGGGTGTGATGTCACACCGTCCGGCGCAGGACGGCAAGAGCAGAGAACGGGATCGAACGCACGCTCTGAACGCCGCCGGAACGCCGCGGCTCCGTCGCGTCATGCACGGCCAGATCGAAGAAGTCGGCCCCGACGCGATCCACGGTTCCCGCCGTGGCCGATCCGTCGACGAGCGATATCGAGACATGGGCCCTGTCGCGTGCGACACCACGCAACATGAACGCGAGCTTCAGTCGCGCACCGACCCGTCCCTCGGCGCCCGGCACGGTGGCCTGTTGACCCAGGCCGGACACGCTCGTCACGGACGAGAGCGGGACCAGCGTCTCGGTTCCGGGCTGCTCAGCCAGAAGGAGCCAGTCGGGCCCGGCGGCCTGGACGACGGCACGCACCGGCCCCACGCCCATCACCCGGATCGTGACCTCACGACCGAGGGCGGCCCGGAACCGGTCGGCGAGCCGGATGCGTGCGACCTCGCGCCGGGTGCGGTCTGCCACCTCCGACTCGAGCGAGGCCTGCTCGGCCCGTTCCACCTGCGCCTCGAGATCTTCGAAGAGCCGCTGCCAGCGCATTCCGCCTCCGTCTGCCGCCGGGCCTGCCCGTTCTCCCGGGCGACCGTACTACTCCACTGGACAGCATGACCGCTTGACAGATACTGATGCTCTCACTAAGCAATCACAAGTAAACGTAGTCATCTGAAGTCGAAAGGCGGTAACCGTGCTCAGACGGGCACTTCTTCCGATAGCCACCGCCGCCGGCCTGCTGGGCTGCGCCGGGCTGCTGCTGTGGGGAACGGGGGGTCCACTCGCCGCTGCCGGGGCCGGTACGGCGAGCTTCGACGAGCTGGTCGGCCTGTCGGCGGCGCTGCTGGCGTGGATGGTTCTCGCATGGGCAGCAACCGTTCTCGTCGTCACGACGCTGACCTGGCTGCCGGGCGCAGTCGGGCGCGCGGCGGACGATGTCGCTGAGCGCGTCACACCCGTTGCCGCCCGGCGCGCAGCGCGGCTCGCGGTCGGGTTAGCCATCGCGTCCGGGCCGGTCGCGGTGGCCACGCCGACGGTCGCCTGGTCGGACCCGGTCGGTGTCGCGCTCGCGACAACCGCCGCTGGCGACCGCGTCGTGGTGCCCGACCTACCAGGGATCGGGCGGCCCACATACACGCCCGCGGAGACCCGGCCCGCTGGCACCGACCAACCCGGCTGGGTGCCCGAACGCCCCGCGATCGGTGTCGGCCCAGCCGCCACCCGGCCTGACTCTCCCCACCGAACCGATCAGGAACCCACCGTCGTCGTCGCTCCCGGCGACTGCCTCTGGGAGATCGCCGCACAGACCCTCGGCCCGGATGCGAGCACCGCCGAGATCGCCTCGGAGTGGCCCCGGTGGTACGACGCGAACCGCGCTGTCGTCGGGGGCGATCCAGACCTCATCCAGCCCGGCATGGTGCTCCGCCCGCCGCCGGTGCACTGACCCACGACCGAACGGGGAACCACGATGCCCGCGACCACAGGACTTCCCAGCACGGCGGCACGTCGCGTCCCTCTGCCGGCCAGCGAGCCGCCCTACGAGGAGGTGGTCGACCCGGAGCGGCCGCTTGGTCGGATGCCCGGCCGAGCCGGTCGCCCGCTGCCAACGCAGGGATCGCTCGCCCTCGCCTACGTGCTACCGAGCGGCGTCCCGGCGGTGCCGGAGCCCGCAGCGCCCTTGCGGCTGGTCGACGTCCCGGCACGGGGCCACCCTGCACAGGATCCGGGCGGTGCCGAGAGCGCCTTGGCTGCCTTCGCACCGCGCCGACCCACCGGCTCGGACCAACTGCCCGATCCGCGCCGTTGGTCGGCGCGGTTGGCTCAGGGCATCGTCGAGGCGCTGCATGGTCACCGTCCGCTCCAGCAGCTGGTCCGGTGGACCGACGAGCCCGTCTACACGATGCTCGCCCGCCAGCTCGCTGCCCGACGGCCGAGCGACGGACCACGTCCGCTCGTCCGCTCCGTGCGGGTGTGCGCGCCCAGCGACGGTGTCGTCGAGGTCGGGGTTGTCGTCGAGGTCGGCCGCCGGTGCCGTGCGCTGGCCATGCGCCTCGAGGGCCTCGACGGCCGCTGGTGCTGCACCGTCCTGGACATCCTGTAACACCCGAGCCGCGCGGTGGCGGCAAGAAGCCTCCCGATCATGGGGGCCACGATCGTGCGGGCGGCAGCCTCAGGCCACCCGGTGGCGGGGGTCGCCGTGGCACCGCTTGAACTTCTTGCCCGACCCACAGGGACAGGGAGCGTTGCGGGCTACGTCGCCGAAGTCGATCTCCTGCCCGGCAGCGGTGCCGGCAGCGCGCGATGCGCCGTTGGGCGAAGCAGCGCGCTCCACCCGCTGCTCCACCGCGGCCTCGCCGTCGACGCTTGGTGCCGTGTACTGCAGCTGCTGGGGGCGGCGCGCCTCGACGAGACCTTTCGCGACGACGACAGGTGCCTTGGCGGCCCCAGCAGCGGGCACGGCAGGGGCGCCGGCGTCTTCCGCGCCCTCGGCGGGCGTCGGGCGAACTTGCACCTCGAGGTTGAACAGCAGCCCGACCGACTCCTCCTTGATGCCGTCCATCATGGCGGCGAAGAGGTCGAAGCCCTCGCGCTGGTACTCCACGAGGGGCTGCTTCTGGGCGTAGGCCCGAAGGCCGATGCCCTCGCGCAGGTAGTCCATCTCGTAGAGGTGCTCACGCCACTTTCGGTCGAGCACCGTCAACAGGACCCGCCGCTCCAGCTCGCGCATGACCTCGGAGCCAAGTTCGCCCTCGCGCTTCGCGTAGGCGGCCCGCGCGTCCTCGACCAGCTTCTCGACCAGCAGCTCGGAGGTCAGACCGTCGCGGCCCCCGACCTCGTCGTCGATCTCCTCGGCGCTGATCGACACCGGGTACAGCGTGCGCAGCGCCGACCAGAGCTGGTCGAGATCCCACGACTCCGGGTAACCCTCGCTGGTCGCTCCGCGCACGTAGGCGGTCACGGAGTCCTCGAGCATGTTGGCGATCTGCTCGGACAGGTCTTCGCCCTCGAGCACCATGCGCCGCTCGTCGTAGATCACCTGGCGCTGGCGGTTGAGGACGTCGTCGTACTTGAGGACATCCTTGCGGATCTCGAAGTTCTGCGCCTCGCGCTGGGTCTGCGCACTCTTGATCGCGTTGCTGACCCGCTTGTGCTCGATCGGCTGGTCGTCGGGGATGTTCAGGCTGCGCAGGATCATGTCGACCCACTCGCTCTTGAACAGGCGCATCAGGTCGTCCTGCAGCGAGAGGTAGAACCGGGACTCACCGGGGTCGCCCTGACGTCCGGAGCGGCCGCGCAACTGGTTGTCGATGCGTCGCGACTCGTGCCGCTCGGTGCCCAGCACGTAGAGCCCGCCGAGCTCGACGACCTCCTCGTGCTCGGCCTTGACCTGGTTCTGGAGCTTCTCCAGCGTGGGACCCCAGGCGGCTTCGTACTCCTCCGGGTTCTCGACCGGGTCGATGCCGCGCTGCTTGAGCTCGGCCATCGCCATCGGCTCGGGGTTTCCGCCGAGCATGATGTCCGTACCGCGGCCGGCCATGTTGGTCGCGACGGTCACGGCCCCACGCCTGCCGGCCTGCGCGATGATCGCGGCCTCCCGGTCGTGGTGCTTGGCGTTGAGCACCTCGTGGGGCACGCCACTCTTGCGCAGCAGCTGGGCGACATGTTCGGACTTGGCCACGCTGGTGGTCCCGACCAGGACCGGCTGGCCCTTGGCGTGTTTGGCGACGAGGTCCTCGACGACGGCGGCGAACTTGGCGTCTTCCGTGCGGTACACGAAGTCGGCCTGGTCGGCCCGGATCATCTCCATGTTCGTCGCGATGGGCACCACGCCCAGGTTGTAGATCTTGTTGAACTCCGATGCCTCGGTCATGGCCGTACCGGTCATCCCGGCAAGCTTCTCGTAGAGGCGGAAGTAGTTCTGAAGCGTGATCGTGGCCAGGGTCTGGTTCTCCTGCTTGATCTCCACCCCCTCCTTTGCCTCGATCGCCTGGTGCATGCCCTCGTTGTAGCGGCGGCCAGCGAGGATGCGCCCGGTGTGCTCGTCGACGATGAGGACCTCGCCGTCCTTGACGACGTACTCCTTGTCGCGGTGATAGAGCTCCTTGGCCTTGATCGAGTTGTTGAGGAACTGGATCAGCGGGGTGTTGGCACTCTCGTAGAGATTGTCGATGCCGAGCCAATCCTCGACTCGCTCGATGCCCGGCTCCAGGATGCCGACCGTGCGCTTCTTCTCGTCGACCTCGTAGTCGGCTTCCTGTCGCAGCCGCTGCGCGATCTTGGCGAACTCGGTGTACCAACGGGTCGGCTGGTCGGCCGGACCGGAGATGATCAGCGGCGTACGAGCCTCGTCGATCAGGATGGAGTCGACCTCGTCCACGATCGCGTAGGGGTGGCCGCGCTGCACCATGTCCTCGGCACGGAGTGCCATGTTGTCGCGCAGGTAGTCGAAGCCGAACTCGTTGTTGGTGCCGTAGGTGATGTCGGCGGCATACGCGACCCGCCGGTCGGCCGGTGTCAGCCCGGCCAGGATCACGCCGACATCGAGACCGAGGAACCGGTGAACCCGGCCCATCCACTCCGAGTCGCGCTGGGCCAGGTAGTCGTTGACCGTCACGATGTGCACGCCCTTGCCGGTCAGCGCGTTGAGGTAGGCCGGGAGCGTCGACACCAGGGTCTTGCCCTCACCGGTCTTCATCTCGGCGATGTTGCCGAGATGAAGACCGGCGCCGCCCATGATCTGGACGTCGTAGTGCCGCTGGCCGAGCGTGCGGCGAGCCGCCTCGCGGACGGTGGCGAACGCCTCTGGCAGCACGTCGTCGAGCGTCTCGCCGTCGGCCAGCCGAGACCGGAACTCTCCCGTCATGGCCCTGAGCTCTGCGTCCGAGAGGGGGACGAAGTCGTCCTCGATGGCGTTGACCTGGGCCATGATTCCTTCGAGGCGCTTGATGATCTTGCCTTCGCCGGCACGGAGGATCTTGTCGAACAAGGCAGGCACGCGGGTCAACTCCTAGACAGGCAGTGGTGGTGCAGCGCGGGGGCGCGCGGCGGCGCCTTCATCCCCAACGCACCATCGTACGTCGAGGTGCCGACCTGATAACGATTCGGCCCGGCCGACGGCGACAGGGGAGGATGCCGGGATGCGTCCGTACGAACTCCGCGACGACCGGCTCGTACTCGCCGTGCCGACTCGCGACGACGTCGACCGCCTGACCGAGCTCTGCCAGGACGAAGAGATCCAGCGTTGGACGACCGTGCCGGTGCCCTACCGGCGCCGCGACGCGGACTGGTTCGTCCGTGAGCTGGTCGCACCCGGTTGGGACACGGGCAGGGAACTGACCTGGGCCATCCGCAGCCCCGACGACCGCAGCGTGCTCGGCATGATCGGCCTGAGCCTGGACGGAGAGGGATCGGGCGAGGTCGGCTATTGGCTCGCCGCCTCGGCGCGCGGCTCGGGGCTCATGGTGCGAGCCGTTCGACTGGTCGCCGCGCATGCGTTCGATCCCGAGGGCTTGGGCCTGACGCGCCTGCTCTGGCAGGCCCACGTCGGGAACTGGGCATCCCGCCGGGTGGCCTGGAGGCTCGGCTTCAAGCTCGAGGGGACCGTCCGGTCCCACCTCACCCAGCGTGGCGAGCGGCGCGACGCCTGGGTGGCGACGCTTCGGCCCGGGGACGCGATGGAGCCCGCCCGACCGTGGCTGGACGTGCCGACCCTGCGGGGCGACGGGGTGCTCTTGCGCCGCTGGCGGGACTCGGACGCAGACGCCGCGGTCGAGGGCTGCACCGACCCGGTCACGAGGTTGTGGCTTGGCGGCCTGCCGGATCCCTACACACGGGAGACCGCGCTGAGCTACATCGCAAGCCGGGAAGACGAGCACGCCACGGGTCGGGGCGTGCACTGGGCGGTCGCACTGGACGAGGACTCTGCTACGGCCGGATCCTTCTCGCTGATGGGGATCGACGACGGCCACGGCCCCGGCAGCGCCGAGGTCGGCTACTGGGTGGTGCCGAGCGCACGCGGCCGCGGCGTGGCGACCGAGGCCGTGCGGCTGATGATCTCGCATGCCTTCGCGCCCACGTCCGAGCGCGGCTTGGGGCTGCGCCGGCTGGTGTTGGCACACGCGTCTGGGAACGACGCCTCGCAGAAGGCGGCCGTCCGAAACGGCTTCACCGCCTATGGCGTCGAGCGCGCAGCGGAGCGCCTCGGCGACGGCACCCTCGCCGACCTGCACTGGTACGACCTGTTGGCCGCAGACCAGCGCTGACGGCGCGGCAGGACAGCGTGGTGCCCGTGATCGGCAGTTTCAGCGTCACGCTGCGCGGAGCGTGGCCTGCAGGGCCGGCGCGAGGTCGCCGCGGCCCGTGACGACGACGTCCGAGAGCCCCAGCCACATCGCCAGCTGGGTCAACTCGTCAGCAAGCTCCTCCGGTGTCTCGGCCGGCGCACCAGGCTCGACCCACGCCGCCTGCACGCGCAGAACCCGGGCCTGGCGGTCGGCTTTGAGATCGACCCGCGCGACGAGCCGGTCACCCAGCAGGAAGGGCAGCACGTAGTAGCCGTACTCCCTCTTCTCGGCCGGCACATAGATCTCCAGCCGGTAGCGGAACCCGAACAGGGCCTCGGTACGCTTCCGCTCCCAGATCAGCGAGTCGAACGGGCTGAGCAGCGCCCGCGTCTCGACCCGGCGCGGCAGCCGCGCGTCGCGGTGGAGATACGCCGGGCGCCTCCAGCCCTCGATCGTGACCGCGGTGAGCTCTCCCGCCTCGACCAGTTCGGCGATGCCCTGCCTGGCCGGCGCGACGTCGAGCCGGAAGTAGTCGCGCGCGCACTGCTCGGTGACGACACCGTGGGCCCGCGCCGCGATCCGTAACAGCTCGCGGTGCGCCTCGGCCACCGTTGGCGTGGGTGTGGCGACGACGTCGGCCGGCAGGACACGTTCCGGCAGGTCGTAGAGCCGCTCGAACCGGCGGCGACCGGCGCAGGAGATCTCACCCGCCCAGAACAAGTACTCCAACGCCCGTTTGACCTGAGACCAGTTCCAACCCCAGCCGTCCTTCGGGCGCGGGGCGTCGTACTCGATCTCGCTCGCCGTGACCGGCCCGCGCCGACGGACCTCGTCGCTCACCCACTCCACGAACTGGGGCTCATCTCGCGCGATCCGACGTACACCGCCCCACGCGGTCTCGGCGGCCGCCGCCATCCGCCAGCGCAGGTACGGCTGGGTCTGCACGGGAACGAGCGACGCCTCATGCGCCCAGTATTCGAACAGCATGCGCGGTGCCCGGCTCGAGGCGCGGTCCAGCATCTCCTGCGGGTACGGTCCGACCCGGCTGTACAGCGGCAGGTAGTGCGAGCGGCAGAGCACGTTGACGGAATCGATCTGGATCAGCCCGATGTGGTCGAGCACCCGGCGCAGCGCCCTGCGGTCGGGTCGGACGGGCCGGGGATCGGCGAAGCCCTGAGCGGCCAGCGCGATCCGGCGGGCCTGAGCGCGAGACAGGCTGTCACGAGGTGCCACGTTGGCCGATCGTGCCAGCCGCTGCCGACAACCGCCCTCGGATGATCACGCGGGAGGACTAGACGTCGAGGTGGATGACCCCGTAGTCGTAGCCTCGGCGCCGGTAGACGACGCTGGGCGCATTCGTCTTCTCGTCGACGAACAGGTAGAAGTCGTGCCCGACGAGCTCCATCTCGTACAGCGCCTGGTCGAGGCTCATCGGACGGGTGGTGTGGGTCTTCTCGCGGACCACCATCGGCCCGCTGTCCGGCCCGAGCGGCTCGACGGCGTCGGGCTCTGCCGCGGACCCCGTGGCCGCGGCACCGTCGGCCGCGGCGGTCGCGCGGGCCACCGACATCGGCGTACGGCTGCCGTGGTGCACCCGCCGGCGGTCCGCGGCCTTCCGAAGCCGGCTCAACAGGCGCTCGACGGCCAGGTCGAGCGCCGCATAGCGGTCGTCCGCTGCCGCCTCCGCGCGGACGACCGGACCCTTGGAGTGGACGGTCAGCTCGATCCGGTCGGACTTGTCGGCGCGCCGGGGGTTGGTCTCCTTGGAGACCTCGACGTCGATCCGGATGACCTTGTGGTCGAAGCGCTCCAGCTTGGCGAGCTTGTCCGACACATGCCGCCGGAACCGCTCGGGCACTTCGACGCGGCGACCCTTGAGCACGATCTCCACGTGACCTCCCAGGTCTGGTCAGCCAGTCGGGAGGGCACCCGAGCCGGGGCTGGACGCCGCGCCCCGCGTCTCCAACCGGTGACGGCGGCGGGCGACGGGTGCCATGCATGCACGCTAGCCGCTCCCGGCCCGGACGGACACCCGCCGGATCGGCCAGGGCGCCAGCCGTGCCCGGTGCGACCCCAGGAACCCCGGTGGCCGGCTCAGCCGGCGGCGGCCACCACCGCCGCGCCACACGGCTCGACGCCGCTGCCGCGCAGCGTCCTGGCCGCCTCCCCGAGCGTCGCTCCAGTCGTCACGACGTCGTCGACGAGAACGACGCAGCAGCCTGCCATGAGTGCAGCGCCCGGTCTGCGCACGGTCATCGCGCCTCGCAGGTTGGCCAGCCGCGCGGCCTGTCCGAGTCCCGCCTGATCCGCCACCCGGCGTCGATGCCGGAGCGCCGGTACGACGGTGCACCCCTGGCCGGCCCGACGCAGGACGACGGCGGCTCGTCGCGCCATGCGGAGCAGGGGATCGTGGCCACGGTTGCGCACCGTCGGCCGGCCGGACGGGGCCGGGACCAGGGCGACCGGTCTGGCCCCACAGCGCGGAGCAACCGCCGGGCGCCTCGATCACACCCGTGACAGCGACTGCGAGCGCGTCGCCCAGTGGGCCTGACAACGCCAACCGGCCGCGCTCCTTGTGGGCCAGCACCACCGCTCGGACCGTCCCCCCGTAGGGGGAGACCGTCACGACCCGGAGGCCCCCGGGTCGCTGGGATGCCATGCAGCCCGGCCCGCACAGCTCCTCGCGACACGTCGAGCACAGCAGGCCGGCCGGCCCGTCGCACCCCGCGCAAACGCTGCCCAGCGCGAGATCGGCCCCGGCGGCAAGCCCGTGCCGAAGCCAGGATGCGCTCTCCGTTCGCATGCGAGCGGAGTCTGGCGCGTCGCGCCGCCGCCCACACCCTGCCCCGGTCAATCCTGTGGACGACCGACGCCTGCACTCGTCTCCTGTGGGTGGCACCTGGTCCGCAGCCCGCCCGGCGGGGGCCGACAGGCATGCGTGACGCGGGCGGCTTGGCGAGGCGCCTCAGCCGGGATAGGCAGGCGCCGTGGCGTCGCCGATCTCGGTCCACTCCAGGTTCGCCGCCTGCCGGAGCATGGTCCCGTCGACCGTGCTCACGACGAGCCCTTGACCCGGTGACGCGGTCAGCGTGTCGGCACCTGGCACCGAGCCGGCCGGCTTGGCGAGCGACTGCGCGAGCTCGACCCGGTAGGGCTCCGGTACGGCACCCTCCGCCTGGACCAGCACGGCGAGTGTGGTCGGGCCCGCCCAGCTCACGTCTGTGACCCGCCGACCGTCGAGCGCGAGCGGATGCAAGGCGTCGATCTGCACGTTCTCCGGCCGCTTCGGGTCGCGCAGCACGATTCCCAGCAGCACGTCACC
This sequence comes from uncultured Actinomycetota bacterium, assembly GCA_963801065.1. Taxonomy (GTDB): domain Bacteria; phylum Actinomycetota; class Actinomycetes; order Jiangellales; family Jiangellaceae; genus CAWDDG01. Next base: position 110,277 of record CAWDDG010000003.1, read on the forward strand.
CTCGCTCGCGAACGCCACCCGGGTGCCGTCCAGGGATACCGCGACATCGTCCACCCGACGGCCGTCGAGGCCGGCGGCCGCGACCGTGGCGGGTTCCCGCCCCGGCTCGCACACGATCAGTCGCGACCCCCCGGGTGCCTGATCGACCGCCCAGATCAGGTTGGTCCGGTCCCACGACAGAGAGACGAGGTTCGTGCCCGTCGCCAGCACGGTCGGCACGGCCTCGCTCTCGAAGGGTGCCCAGATCAGGCTCTCCCCGGTCGAGTCCACCGTGGCGGCACGGTTCACGTCCACGTTCACCGCGATCTCCCGGATGCCGCTCGTCGAGCCGAGCGGCCCGGGCACTGGAACGGGTCCGGAGTCACCGATGACCACCAAGCCGGACTCAGCCGCCGCATAAAGATCGCTTCGCCGCGGCACGACGTTCGGGCTGTACTCCGGATAGGAGTCCACGGGCATCGACGTCGCCTCGCCTGCCATCAGAGGTCGCCCGTCCGAGGTCACCGACACCTGCTGGATGCCGTCGAGCTGGCTCAGCGCCCAGGCGAGTTGCACTCCCATCAACCTGACCTGCTCGGGCGTGCCGGTGCGGGCCTGCGACGTCAGTTCGACCGTGGCCCGTCCGGAGTCGACTCGGACCGGAACACCCAGCCCGGTCTCAGGCGGGAAGGCCGTCGCGACAGCAGGCGCCAGCCAACGTGACGGCCCACGCAGCAAGGCCTCTGCGAGGAGGGTCGCCCGGCTGCCCCGGACCGGCAGGAAGACCGGATCCGGGACGAGCTTCTCGAACGCGGGGTCGAAGAAGTAGAGGTTGTAGGGCTCGAACTCGTTGGCGAAGTCCAGGTCGGACACGATGATCCCGCTCGGCGGGTTCGAGATACGCCACTCGCCGTCCACCTGTTCCAGAGTGAGGTCCAGGTCCTTCGGCGGGCCGGGCGGCGCCTTGACATAGCCGTCGGGCCCGACCGTCGCAACCACGGTGATCGTGACGCGCACGGCGCCGCGCGCCGTTTGCACGATGGTGGGAGCCGAGTCGTAGATCGTCGTGTTGTCGGCCGGGTTCCACGACGCCGTGGCATCGGCTGCCAGGAACTCCCGCGCCGTCTGGTAGTCGCGCTCGTAGGACGCCATGGCGTCGACGAATCCCGCGACGATCCCGACCTCGTCGGCTCCGGGTACCGGAGGGTCGGGCTCGAAGCCGGCGTACTGCGGCTGCGGTTCGAGGACCGGGTCTCCCTCGACCACGCTGCCTGAGGTCGGGATCCCGGCGCATCCCGTGAGCACGGCCGCCGAGATGACGAAGGCCAGCCCGGTCCGGCCCCTGCTACCCATGACGGCTCACCACCGTCGGCTCGGCGTCGGGCGCCGACACCCGGCGATAGGGGCTGCCGATACCGGAGAGCCCGACGTCGTGAGGGGCATCTTCGGGGACGAGTGGAATCGGCGACGATGTCAGGTCGTCGCCGCTGCACAGCGGCACCGTCAGCCGGAACTGCGATCCACTCCCCGGTTCGCCCCACGCCTGGAGCCAGCCTCCGTGCAGCCGAGCGTCCTCCAGCGCGATCGCGAGGCCGAGGCCGGTACCGCCCGTGGTCCGGGCTCGTGCGGGATCCGCGCGCCAGAAGCGGTGGAAGACCAGCGAGGACTCGCCCGGCTTGAGCCCGGCCCCGTGGTCGCGCACAGTCACCGCGACCGCACCTTCGTCGGCAGCGACGCGCACCTGTATGTCGTGCCCCTCGCCGTGCTCGATCGCGTTGACGACAAGATTGCGGAGCACCCGCTCGATCCGGCGGGCGTCGACCTCGGCCACGCACGGCGCCCGTGGCTGGTCGACCGTCACCCCGGATCCCTTGCGCGCAGCGAGCGGCGCTGCGGCCTCCGTGACCGAGTGGACCAGATCGCGGACGTCGATGGGCTCGGCGCTCAGGACCGCGACGCCCGCGTCGAAGCGGCTGATCTCGAGGAGGTCGCCCAGGAGCGACTCGAACCGATCGAGCTGGGCCTGCAACAACTCGGCCGAGCGGCCGACCACCGGGTCGAACTCGTCACGCGACTCGTGCAGCACGTCGGCGGCCATCCGCACGGTCGTGAGCGGGGTTCGCAGCTCGTGCGACACGTCCGAGACGAACTGCTGCTGCACCCGCGAGAGCTCTTCGAGCTGACCGATCTGACGCTGAAGGCTGGTGGCCATCTGGTTGAAGCTCGTGGCCAGCCGCGCGATGTCGTCGCGACCCCGTACGACCATCCGCTCGGACAGGCGCCCGGACGAGAACCGCTCAGCGATGCGGGCAGCAAACCGGACCGGCGTCACGACCTGACGCGTGACCAGGCCGGCGATGGCCCCGAGCAGGAGCACGAGCACGAGCCCTGCGGTGGCCACCGCGGCGCGGACGAGATCGAGCGTCTGCTGCTGCTCGGTCAGCGGGAACAGGTAGTAGAGGCCGTACTGGGTGCCGCTCGGTGTCCGCAACTGGCCGCCGGCCGCCAGGCCGGGCTCGGGCTTCGGCTCGTCGCCTCCGTCCGGAGCGGGCTCGTACGAGATCGACGTGTAGGTCCAGAAAAGTGACGGCCGGCCCTCGACCTGTGTCTGCAGCTCCTCCGGGACGCTGCCGGCCCGGACCGTCCGCGAGATGACCGGCGATCCGACATCACGGGTCAGCACGATGTCCGGACCCTCGGGGCCGCCGCGGTTGGTCAGGTCCTGGACGATCTGCCGAAGAAGCTGAGGACTGGCTGCTGGCTCGACATCGTCCCGGCCGTCGAGCTGGCCCTGGGCGATGTCGATGCCCGCCGCAGCCTCGGCCAGCGCGTCGTCCTTCTGCTGACTCAGCAGCCCGTCGGTCACCTGACGCATCAAGGTCACACCGAGCAGCGAGACCACGGCCACCGAGAGCGCCAGCGTGGCCGTGACGACGCGCAGCTGGATCGACCGCTGCCACGCCGCGACCACCCGCCGCCACACCCGCAGCGCGGACTCGCCGGCGTCGGACAGCACGCGGACCCCCCGCCGGCGCAGGTCGATGGCGCCCGCTGCCTGGTCGACGCCCTCGGTCACGTCAGGCCGGACCCGCCTTGTAACCGACTCCGCGGACGGTCACGACGACCTCCGGACGCTCCGGGTCGAGCTCGACCTTCGAGCGCAGGCGCTGGACGTGGACGTTGACGAGGCGCGTGTCGGCGGCGTGGCGGTAGCCCCAGACCTTCTCGAGCAGCTCCTCGCGGGTGAACACCTGCCACGGCCGGCGAGCGAGGCACGCGAGCAGGTCGAACTCCAGCGGTGTCAGCGGGATCGCGCTGCCGTCGCGCTTGACCGAGTGGCCGGCGACGTCGATCGCGAGATCGCCCACCTGCAGGTTTTCGGGCTTGGGGTCGTCAGTACGGCGCAACCGTGCGCGCACCCTGGCGACCAGCTCCTTCGGCTTGAACGGCTTGACGACGTAGTCGTCGGCACCGGACTCCAGCCCAACCACGATGTCCACGGTGTCGGTCTTCGCGGTGAGCATGATGATCGGTGTCCCGGACTCGGCCCGGATCTCCTTGCAGACGTCGATGCCGTCCTTGCCCGGGAGCATCAGGTCGAGGAGCACGAGATCGGGCTTGAAGTCGCGGAACACCGGAAGCACCTCGTCACCGCGGGTGACGAGCGTTGGCTCGTATCCCTCGTTGCGGAGCACGATCCCGAGCATCTCGCCCAGCGAGCCGTCATCGTCGACGATGAGAATGCGTCCCCTCTTCATGCGACCATTGTGGGGTTGCGGTCGCCGAAACGTGAAAATCGGCGGCTTCGGGCGCGTGGTGGGCAGCATCTTCGTACCCGGTTCCCCTCGTGGCACGATGTGCGCGACCTGTCCCCAGGGCGCACGGCCGCCCTCGAACTCCGGGAAGCGAGTGCCGATGTCGGACACGCCGAGCTCGGAACGACCGAGCGACGACTCTCCCGATTTCGGCAGCGACCAGCCGCCGTATCCCGGCTGGTCGACCAGGCAGCCCCCGCCGTCGGGCTGGACGGCGCCCGGCCAGCCCGGGCCGCCCGCAGGCCGACCGGAGGGAGCGCCCCCACCCGGCCCGACCCCACCACCTGCGGCCCTGCCTCCGCAGCAGGCCGGCTGGACCCAACAGGCACAGCCCGGATGGGGCACCGGCACCGGCTGGGGCTGGCAGCCGCCGGACTGTGAAGCCCGGCGTCATCCCGCTGCGTCCGCTCGGGGTCGGCGAGATCCTCGACGGCGCCGTCACGACGATCCGGCGCAATCCCGGCCCGATGCTCGGCCTGTCCGCCGATCGTCGCCGTAGGTGACCCAACTGCTCGGACTGGGCGGGATACCGGCTGCTCGGCTGCGGCCGACCCGCCGAGGTCGACTCTCGCCCGACCGCGACCCCGCCGAGGTCTTCGACGCCTTGGCCGGCTTGTTCGGGGCGGCGGCAGTCGTCGATGGTCGTCACCTGGATAGCGACGGTGCTGTCTCACCGGCATCCTGACCGTCGTCGTGAGCCGGGCCGTCCTCGGCGAGCAGCTCACCGCCGGGCGAGGCCTGGCGGGCCGCGCGGCGGCGCCTGCCGCGGCTGCTGCTCCTCACCCTGCTCTACAGCCTGATCTGGCTGGCCCCTTTCCTGATCTCGGACTCGCCGTCTCGATCGCCCTCGGTGCGAGCGGCGCTGACGGCGGCGGCACCGCGAGGCGATTGCGGTTCTGCTGTCTCCGCTGGCCGCGATACCGATGGCCGATCTGGCTGTACGTGCGTTACGCGCTCTCCGGTCCCGTCACTCATGCTCGAGTCGACGGCTCCCGGCGGCGGCAAGCCGTCGCGAAGCCGGTCCGGTGTGGCCGGGGCGCTGCGCCGCTCGGCCGAGCTGGTCCGAAGGGCTCGTGGTGGCGGGTGTTCGGGATCCTGCTGCTGGTCCTGCTGATCGCTGTCATCATCTCCCAGGTCATCGGCGTCCCGTTCTCGCTGCCAGTGTTCTTGCGTCGGCGACGAACCCTCCGACACGGCGAGTTCCTCGTGACCGCTGGTGATCTCCGCACTCGGTGGCATCGTGGCCTCCACGATCACCGCACCGTTCACGGCTGCCGCCACCGCGCTTCTCTACGTCGACCGCCGGATCCGCCGCGAGGGGCTCGACATCGAACTGGCCCGGGCGGCCGGCGTGTCGATCCCGGGGGGCACCGCCGGCAGCCCGGAGGCGCCCCGTTCCCCATGATCCGAGATCTCCCCCTCCCGCCGTCACGGACGTCCTGGCTCGCGGACGTTCCCGTGGACCTGGGCCGGGACGAGGCGCAAGACCTGGCGCGCCGCGAGCTCGCCGACCCCTCGTACGACGCCGAGCCATCGCTGCTCCAGCGGGCCGTGGAGTGGCTCTTCGAACAGCTGAGCGAGCTGCTCTCGCGGACGACGGGTGCGCTCAGCGGCTGGGTCGGGGTCGCCGTCCTGGGCGGCCTGCGCGGCACTGGTTGCCGTCGTGGTCGTCCTCCGAGTCGGCCCTCTGGCATCACGCGCGGCGAGCGGCAAGGCGGTGTTCTCCGGCAGCCGGCGCAGCGCCGCCGAGTACCGTGCGGACGCCGATGACGCCGCAGCCCGCGGCGACTGGTCGGCAGCCGTGGTCGAGCGGTACCGCGCCGTGGTAGCAGGCATGGAGGAGCGTGGTGTGCTCGACCCGAGACCCGGACGCACCGCGGACGAGGCCGCCGCCGCGGGCGGGTCCATCCTGCCCGGTGTGGCCGGCGACCTGGCGACCGGCTCGAGGGTCTTCGACGGCGTGCGCTACGGCGGCCGTGCGGCGACGTCAGCGGACGACGCCGACATGCGGCGGCTCGACGAGGCCGTCCGCATGGCGAGGCCCGGGCAGGCCGCCGAGCTCGCCGCCACAGCGGCCCCGGTGCCGACATGAGCCAGCTCAGGGCGGTGGTCCTCGCACCGGTGCAGGACGTCGCCCGACCCGCAGTGCCGACCACGTCCGAACCGCTCGACCCACGGCCGGCCGAGCGGTGGCGGCGTTGGCGCCCGGTGGTCATCGTGGTCGGTCTGATGCTCGTGGCCGCGATCGTCCTGGGCGTCATCGCCAGCCAGGGCCGCCGCGGCTACCTCGACCCCGCAGGCGTCGACCCGTCCGGCTCCCGGGCACTGGCTGGTCTGCTCGAGGCGCAGGGGGTTCGCGTCGAGGAGGTCCGCACGGCCGACGACGCCGTCGGCGCCGGCGGCGTCGGCACGACCGTTCTCGTCACGGTCCCCGACCTGCTCCCGACCGAGCAGGTCACCAGGCTGACCGCAGCCGGTGCCGACCTGGTCCTGATCGAACCGGCGGACGTCGTGTCCGACTTCAACAGTGCCTTCGAGGTCGCCTTCGCCGAGAACGACGACGAGCTCGATCCTGGATGCGACCTGGCGGAAGCGGAGCGTGCCGGATCGGCCAGGGTCGGCGGGCTCTTCTACGACGCGCCGGCCGCAGCCGAGTCGTGTTACCGGGCCGACGGCGCCGGTTCCGTCGTCGTCGGCACGATCGGCGACGGCGCCCGGCTGGTCGTGCTCGGGACGGGCGCGCCGCTCATGAACCAGTACCTCGACGAGGACGGCAACGCGTCCTTGGCGCTCGGCCTGCTCGGCGGGAACCCTCGGCTGGTGTGGTATCGCCCCACGATCGAGGAGATGACAGGGCAGCAGGCTTCGTTCACGGAGCTGCTTCCGGACTGGGTCGTCCCTGTCCTCTGGCAGCTGGGCGTCGCGGCCGTTCTCGCCGCGCTGTGGCGGGCGCGCCGGCTCGGCCGGGTCGTCACCGAGCCACTTCCGGTCGTGGTCCGGGCCGCCGAAGCCACCGAAGGACGGGCCCGGCTCTACCGCCGTGGCCGGGCCAGCGACCATGCGGCCGCGACGCTTCGCGACGCCGCGGTCGTACGGCTCCGCTCGCGGCTCGGCTTGCCGCCCGACGCCGGTCCGGCGGCGGTCGCGGACGCCGTGGCCACCCGGACCGGGCGACCTGCGACCGAGGTCGCGGCCGTCCTGACCGGCCCCGCGCCGCCCGACGACGCCGCCCTCGTCCGACTCGCCGACACGCTGGACACCCTGGAGCAGGAGGTACGCACGCCATGACATCCCCGGCGACCGACCAGCCGACCGCCGAGAGCGCCCACGCGGCATTGACTGCCCTGCGGCGCGAGGTCGCCAAGGCCGTCGTCGGTCAGGACTCCGTCGTCACCGGCCTGGTGATCGCACTGCTGTGCCGGGGGCACGTCCTGCTCGAAGGGGTGCCCGGAGTCGCCAAGACGCTGCTCGTACGGACCCTCGCTGCCGCGCTCGACGTCGACACCAAGCGCATCCAGTTCACCCCCGATCTCATGCCGGGCGATGTCACAGGCTCTCTCGTCTACGACGCCCGTACCGCGGAGTTCTCCTTCTCGGCCGGCCCGGTCTTCACCAACCTGCTGCTCGCCGACGAGATCAACCGGACGCCGCCGAAGACCCAGGCCGCACTGCTCGAAGCCATGGAGGAACGCCAGGTCTCGGTCGACGGCGTACCGAGGCCGCTCCCCGTTCCGTTCGTCGTCGCGGCCACCCAGAACCCGATCGAGTACGAAGGCACGTACCCGTTGCCCGAGGCTCAGCTCGACCGCTTCCTGCTCAAGCTCACCGTCGCCGTTCCCTCGCGCGACGACGAGATCACCGTGCTGCAACGCCACGCGGACGGATTCGACCCACGCGATCTTGCAGCAGCGGGCATCGGCCGGGTCGCCGGTCCGGCGGAGCTCGCGGCCGGGCGGGCCGCAGTCGCCACCGTCCGGACCGGACCGGACGTCCTCGGCTACGTCGTCGACGTGTGCCGGGCGACGCGGTCCTCGCCCTCCCTCCAGCTCGGCGTCTCCCCGCGCGGGGCGACCGCGCTCATCGCGACCAGCCGGGCGTGGGCGTGGCTCTCCGGACGCGACTTCGTCACCCCCGATGATGTCAAGGCACTCGCCCGGCCGACCCTGCGCCACCGGGTCGCGCTGCGGCCCGAGGCCGAGCTGGAGGGCGTCACCGCGGATTCAGTCCTCGACACGGTGCTTTCGACCGTCGCGGTGCCACGCTGATGCCCGGGTCGACCTCCTCTCGGGCCTGCGCGCCGTGGCGCTGACCGGCCGCGCTGCGCTGCTCGCAGTGTGCGGCGCGGCCGTGGTCGGGCTGGCCGCGCCGTCGGCCGGTGGCGTCCTGGTGGTCACTGCGATCGTCGTCCTCCTCGTCGTCCTGGACGCCGCCCTGGCCGGGCCGGTCCGCTCGCTGCGGATGCACCGGACCGGCGACCAGACCGTCCGGCTGGGCGAGACCGCGCACGTCACCTTGCAGGTCCGGAACGACGGGCGACGGGTCCGCGGCCGGCTCCGCGACGCGTGGCCGCCGTCGGCAGGCGCATCGTCCGAACGGGTGGCTCTCGACGTCGCGACCGGCGAGCGCCGCTGGGTCGAGGTCGTCCTGCGGCCGACCCGTCGTGGCGACCGGAAAGCCGACCGGGTCACGGTCCGCAGCATCGGCCCACTCGGACTGGCCGGCCGCCAGGGCTCGCACGCGGTGCCGTGGCGGCTTCGGGTTCTGCCGCCGTTCCACTCCCGCCGGCACCTGCCCTCCCGGCTGGCCCGGCTGCGGGAGCTGGACGGGCGCTCGGCGGTGCGGGTGCGTGGGGCCGGCACGGAGTTCGACTCGCTGCGGGAGTACGTCGTCGGCGACGACACCCGGTCCATCGACTGGCGGGCCACGGCGCGCGGCGGCGGCGTGGTCGTGCGGACGTGGCGGCCCGAGCGTGACCGGCACGTGCTCGTCGTCCTGGACACCGGCCGCACCTCGGCGGGCCGTGTCGGCGACGCGCCACGGCTCGACGCCATGATGGACTCCGCACTACTGCTGGCCGCGCTCGCGACCCGGGCCGGCGATCGCGTCGACCTGCTGGCGTACGACCGCCGCGCCCGGGCCAGCGTGGAGCGCTCGTCGCCCACCGAGATCCTGCCAAGGCTGGTCGATGCCATGGCGAATCTCGAGCCCGAACTGCTGGAGACCGACCATCGTGCCCTCGCGGCCGAGGTGCTGCGCCGGGCCGGCCGCCACTCGTTCGTCGTGCTCCTGACCGGGCTCGACGCGGGCCCCATCGAGGAGGGACTCCTCCCTGTGCTCGGACAGCTCACGCACCGGCACACGGTGCTCGTCGCGGCCGTCGCGGACCCCCGGTTGGCCGAGATGGCCGCCGCGCGCGGCGACACCGAGGCCGTCTACGGGGCCGCCGCCGCCGAGCGCGACCGGGCCGGGCGGTCCCGGGTGTCGCGTCTGCTCGAGCGGCACGGCGCACACGTGGTCGACGCGCTCCCTGACGATCTGCCGCCCGCGGTGGCCGACGCCTATCTGGCCCTGAAGGCCGCCGCCAAGCTCTGAGACGCCCCGGGATCAGCCGGCGACCGGAAGGGCGTCGCCGCGGTCGGCGTCGCTCACGTCTCCGGTCTCGCCGGCCAGCGCCGCCCTTCGTCCGTACGTCCACACGTAGCCGAGGAACGCGGCCTCCGCGACCACACCGATCGCGATCCGCGCCCAGGTGGGCAACCCGGACGGCGTCACGAACGCCTCGATCACGCCGGACACCAGCAGGACGCCGGCCAGCCCGATGGCGATCCCGACGGCGGCACGGCCCTGCTCGGCGACCGCCTCTCCGCGCGGCCGCGGGCCGGGATCGATCACCGTCCACCCCAGTCGCAGACCGGTGCCGGCGGCGACGAACACGGCCGTGAGCTCGAGCAACCCGTGCGGAGTGATGAGCCCGAAGAAGACGTCCAGCCGCCCGTGCGCGGCCATCAGACCGGCCGACACGGCGACGTTGACCGCGTTGCCGAACAGGATGTAGAGCACCGGCAGCCCGAGGAACACCCCCAGCACGAGCGCCCCGGCGGCGACCCAGGCGTTGTTGGTCCACACCTGGGCCGCGAACGACCCGGCCGGGTTCGCCGAGTAGTAGTCCTCGAAGTCGTGCTCCACCAGCTGCCGGATCTCCTCCGGCGCGCCGATGCTGGCCTGGACCGAGGGCGTCGCGGCGACCCACCAGGCGACCAGCGTCGACACCGCCACGAACGCGAGTGCCGTGGGCACCCACCAGTACCTGGACCGGTACACCGCCGCCGGGAAGGCGGCGGTCACGAACCGCAGGAGGTCACCCCAACCGGGGTCCGGCGATCCGGCGATGGCCGTGCGGGCCCGCGACACGAGCCCGGACAGCCGGGCCAGCACCGCAGCGTCAGGGGCGGACGACCGGACCGCCGACAGATGGGTGGACGCCCTGCGGTAGAGCGTGACCAGCTCGTCGGCCTCCGGGCCGGACAGCCTGCCGCCCCGGCGCGCCAGAGTGTCCAGACGGTCCCATTCGTCGCGATGAGCGGCGACGAAGGCGTCGAGGTCCACGGCTGGCAGACTAACCAGCGTGAGCGAGCTGGTGACCGGGGAGGCAGTGCCGCTGGAGATGCGGCTGGCCAAACTCCCTTCGCGGGCGCTCGCCTTCTCGCTCGATCTGCTCGTGTTGCTGGCCGTCGGTGTACCGCTGTTCGCCGCGCTCGGTTTCCTGCTCCCGGCCGTCGACCCGGCGCTGGGGACGGCGGTCGCGCTGGTCTACGTGGTCGGCCTGCTCGTCGGCCTTCCGGTCCTGGTCGAGACGCTGACCAGGGGACGGTCACTGGGCAAGCTGGCCCTCGGCCTGCGGGTCGTGCGCGACGACGGCGGCCCGGTGCGGTTCCGGCATGCCCTGACCCGTGGGCCTGGCCGGCGTGTTCGCCGACTTCTACCTCACCCTCGGCGCAGGTGCCGTCATCTGCTCGCTGCTCAACGAGCGCGGCAAGCGGATCGGCGACATCCTGGCCGGGACTGTGGTCGTCCGCGAGCGCGCTCCACAGGCCGGCGCCGCAATGCCGGCCGTGCCTGCGCAGCTGGCCGCGTGGGCCACGGGCCTGGAGCTGTCCCGGCTCCCGGGCGACCTCGCGCTGGCCGCGCGCGGCTATCTGGCCCGCTACCCGCAGCTGTCGCCGCGGATCCGGGACGAGATGGGCGCCCAGTTGGCGACCGAGATGTCCCGGTTGGTCACGCCTCCGGCGCCGGCCGGCACGCCGGCGTGGGCCTACCTCGCGGCAGTACTCGGCGAGCGAGGTCGACGTGAGTCGCAGCGGCTCGCCCAGCTCGCGCAGGCGACCGTGACCCGCTCCGATCTTCCTGGAGTGGTCCAACCTCACCGCGCGCCCCAGCCGACCGCAGCGCACCCGTGGTGCCGGAGTACGAGCCGCTCGTCTCGCCCGCGGCGCCCGTGCCCGAACCGGGCGCGCAGCCGGACCCCGCCCCCGGCGGCTTCGCGCCGCCGGCATAGCGGTCAGTACCGGTACCGGTCGCTCTTGAACGGCCCCGTGACCGGCACGCCGAGGTAGTCGGCCTGAGTCTGGCTCAGCTCGGTGAGCTCGACCCCGAGCGCGGACAGGTGCAGGCGCGCCACCTTCTCGTCGAGTTGCTTGGGCAGCGTGTAGACGCCGACCGGGTACTCGGCGGTGCGGGTGAAGAGCTCGATCTGGGCCAGCACCTGGTTGGTGAACGAGTTCGACATGACGAACGAGGGGTGCCCGGTGGCATTGCCGAGGTTCAGCAAGCGCCCCTCGGACAACACGATCACGCTGTGTCCGTCGGCGAAGGTCCACTCGTGGACCTGCGGCTTGACCTCCACGCGGGATATCCCCGGCACGGCGGCGAGCCCGGCCATGTCGATCTCGTTGTCGAAGTGGCCGATGTTGCCGACGATCGCCTGGTGCTTCATCCGGGCCATGTGGTCGGCGGTGACCACGTCGCGGCAGCCCGTGGCCGTCACGACGATGTCGGCCCGCTCGACGACGGCGTCCAGCGTCGTCACCTCGTAGCCGTCCATCGCCGCCTGCAGTGCGCAGATCGGGTCGATCTCGGTGATGACGACCCGCGCGCCCTGCCCGCGTAACGACTCGGCGCAGCCCTTGCCGACATCGCCGTACCCGCACACCACGGCGACCTTGCCGCCGATCAGCACGTCGGTCGCCCGGTTGATGCCGTCGATCAGCGAGTGGCGGCAGCCGTACCTGTTGTCGAACTTCGACTTCGTCACGGAGTCGTTGACGTTGATCGCCGGGAAGAGCAGAGCGCCGTCGCGCTGCATCTCGTAGAGCCGGTGGACGCCGGTGGTGGTCTCCTCGGTGACGCCCTTGACCTGCTCTGCCACCGCGGTCCACCGCCGTGAGTCCTCGGACGACGAACGGGTCAGCACGCCGAGGATGACCTTCCACTCGTCCGGATCGCCCGGCGATGCTGCGGGAACAGCACCGGCCTTCTCGTACTCGACGCCCTTGTGGACGAGCAGCGTCGCGTCGCCGCCGTCGTCGAGCAGCATGTTCGGGCCAGTCAAGCCGGCACCGTCGTCTGGCCACAGAAGAGCCTGCTCGGTGCACCACCAGTAGTCTTCGAGCGTCTCGCCCTTCCAGGCGAAGACCGGCACCCCGCGCGGTTCGTCGGTGGTCCCGTCCGGGCCGAGCGCCACGGCCGCTGCTGCATGGTCCTGCGTCGAGAAGATGTTGCACGACGCCCACCGGACCTGCGCGCCCAGTGCGACGAGCGTCTCGATGAGCACGGCCGTCTGCACGGTCATGTGCAGCGAGCCCGTGATGCGTGCGCCGGCGAGGGGCTTGGCGTCGCCGTACTCGGCACGCATTGCCATCAGGCCGGGCATCTCGTGCTCGGCGAGTGAGATCTCCTTGCGGCCGAACGCCGCGAGCGACAGGTCCGCAACCTTGAAGTCCAACGACATCTCTCTTACCTCCCATGAGGGACGGACAGGGATCGGACGGGACCTGACCATCAGGCCTCCACAGCAGCCGATCTCGGCGTGGTCGAGGAGCCGTTCCTCTCTCACGGCGATCGACCACGTCGTGATCGGCTCAACGGCGACCACGGGTAGGTGACCCAAACCCCGGCACGGCCCGTCTGGGCCTGCGGCATCACCTGCGCCGGTTCCACCGGAAGTCTACGGCTGCGCGGGCGCTTCGCTGACGAATCCGACGAATGGAGGCCGCGCAGAGCCACTGTCCGTCGAGCTCGTCAGCGAAGGTGGGTCCACCGGCGCCCCGGTCCGCACGACGCCGTCGGTACTCGACCGCGAGCCTTGGGTCAGGTCGGCTCACCGGTCTGCGACGGTGGGGAAGCCCGATCGGGCGCGGGTCCGCGATAGATGTCGGGCTCGAGGTAGATGCTCGTCGCCTCGGGGGCGACGGCGCGAACGCGTCTCTCGGCGGCGTCGATCGCGTCGGCGATCTCGTCGCCGGTCTGGGTGGCGTCGACGCCGATCTTGGCCGCGACCAGCAGGTCCTCGGGGCCGACGTACAGCGTCCGCAGGTGGATCACCCGGCTCGCGCCGTCGGCGCTCAGGGCAGCGGCGATGGCGTCGACCTTCTCCTCCGACGCGCCCTCGCCGACCAGCAGGCTGGACATCTCGGTCGCGAGGATGGCAGCGATGATCACCAGCAGGACGCCGATGCCAGCGGTGCCCGCGACGTCCCAGTACGGGTTGTCGGTCAGCAACGTCATCCCGACGCCGATCAGCGCCAGCCCCAGGCCGATCAGGGCGCCCAGGTCCTCCAGCAGGATGACCGGTAGCTCGGGCGCCTTGGCCCGCCGGACGAACTGGACCCACGACGTGCCGTGGCGGACCTTGTTCGACTCGATCACGGCGGTCCGGAGCGAGAAGCCCTCCATGAGGATCGCCGCGATCAGCACGGCGATCGGCACCCACCACCACTGGCTCTCGAGCAGCTCGTTCGGGTGCCCGTCGCGGGTTTCCTCGTACTTGTGGAACGCCTCGTAGAGCGCGAACAGGCCACCGACCGAGAAGAGCACGATCGAGACGATGAACGCGTAGACGTAGCGGACCCGGCCGTAGCCGAAGGGATGCTCTGGCGTCGCCTCGCGGGTGGCCCTGCGTCCGCCCACCAGGAGCAGGACCTGGTTGCCGGCATCGGCGACCGAGTGGACCGACTCGGCGAGCATCGACGACGCCCCGGTCAGCAGCCATGCGATGAACTTCGTGATCGCGATGCCGGTGTTGGCGAGCAGGGCCGCGACGACCGCCCTGGTTCCGTGGCCAGCCATGCCGGGCTACCTTCCGCTCGGGATCGGGCGATGGTCATCCTGCCGTACTCGAACGCCCCTTGGCGGTCGTCACGACGAACGCTATCCCGGTGCCGAGCAGCGCAATCTGCTCACGCTCAGCCGGGACGAACACCGAAGCGCCCTTGGACAGCTCGGTGGTGCGCCCGTCGACGGTCAACCGGGCGCGACCCCCGGTGACCAGCACGATCCGAGGCTCCCTGCCCGCGAGCACGACGGGCCCCGGAGCCAGCCGGAGCCGGAGAAGCCGGAACTCCGCGACATCGGCCACCGCATACTCGTCGCCCGCCGATGTCCGGATCGGCGTCAGGCGAAGCTCGGGGGCCGGCTCGTAGACCAGGACGCGAAGCACCTCGGGCACGTCCACGTACTTCGGTGTGAGCCCGGCTCGCAGCGTGTTGTCGGAGCTGGCCTGGGCCTCGACGGCGGCGCCGCGCAGGTAGGCGTGTGGGGTTCCTGGAGGCACGAAGCACGCCTCGCCCGGGCGTAGGCGCACGGGTTCGAGTAGCAGCGCCAACAGGAGCCCGCGGTCGCCGGGATACAGCTGGGCGATCCGGGACATCGTCGCGAAGGGGTCGACGCTCGCCCGCTCGGCGCACGAGGCAGCCACCCGGTCGACGATCCCGGCGGACCGGTCCGGCTCGAGTCGAAGCACCCAGCGCACGACATCGGCGATGCCGTGCGGCCCGGCCAGCGCGCCGATGGCGTCGTCGAGGCCTGGGACCCCGAGCTGCTCGAGCAACGCGGCCGCGTCGGCCGGGCCGCGGAACCCCAGCAGGGCCTCGAAGTCCGAGAGGGCGACGACGAGCTCCGGCTTGTGGAAGGGGTCCCGATAGGACCGGTGCGGGCGCGTCCAGCGGCACGCCGGCCGCGTTCTCGGCGTCGTAGCCTGCCCGGGCCTGCCCTGCTGTCGGATGAGCCTGGATCGACAGCGGCCGCTCGACCGCCAGCACCTTGAGCAGAAAGGGCAGCCGCGGCCCGAACCGGGCGACGACCTCGTCGCCCAGCATGCGCGCAGGGTCCTCGTTGATCAGCTCGTCCAAGGGCACCGAGCCGGCGTCCGTCTGTGCGTGCGACGGCGCGCCGCCGTGGGCGCCGATCCAGAGCTCAGCCTGCGGTTCGCCGGTCGGGGCGACGCCGAGCAGCTCCGGGATCGCCGTGGTGGAGCCCCAGGCATAGGAGCGGACCTGGTTCTCGAGCAGGTACGTCACGTCGCCGAGCCTAGGGTTCGGCGGGTCCTTCACCAGGCCCGGGCGCGTGCTTCACCAGGCATGCAGAGGGTGTCACATCAGCCATGACGGTTTCATGTTCGCCGCGATCTTCGGGTGGGCCGGTTGGCACGCTCACCCGCTGCTGATGGCACGCTGGACCGCTGCTCAACCGCCCGACTTGTCCCCGTATGTGGAGCGGTCCAGCGTGCCATACGCGCTTGGAGGGGGCGACACCAAGCCCGGATCCCGGCGCCGCGGCGCGTCAGGGGGCTGGCCGGCCGAGGCCCAGCGCCAGGTACGCCGCCGCGAACCGCCCCGTCGCGAGCAGCGCCGCGAACCGGCCGACGTCGGGCCCCTCCGCTGCGCGGACCTGGTGCACGCGCACCGCGGCGCGCTCCGCCGCACCGAGCACCCGGTCCCGCTCGATCCGGATGCTGGGCGAGTCGGCACCGTCGTCGAGCACGAGCAGCGACGGCCGGGACATGGCCACGCCCTCCTCGAAGGGATCGGCGAACGGGTCGGCCTCGGGCGCCCGCTCCAGCAGCGGCACCAGCTGCCCAGCGTCGCCGGCGATCGCGGGCCGTCCGCACGCCGCGCGCAATGCCTCGGCCACCCGGCGTGCGGCCCGAGCCGCAAGCACCGATCCGCCCCAGACGACCGGCACGTCGTCGGCGAGGGCGAGCGCGATCTCCTTGGCCGGGTTGAGGTCCACCGGGTTGGACGCCGCGCACCTGATGGCGACGTCGTCGAGGGCATCCGCCACCGGCTCTGCCTCGACCTCGGGCCCCAGGCCGAGCAGGTGCAGCGCACGGAGCACGGGCACGGCGAGCGCTGTGGCATCCGTCGTCGCCGCCGGCAGGAGCGTGGTGCTCCGGCCCGCGGCAGCCTTCGCCAGCGCAGAGTCCGGCGGTGCGGCCACGAGCAGTGAGCACCCGCGGCGGACAGCCTCCGCGACGAGCATGAGCGCGTCGTTGTCGCTCTCGTCCACCGACATCATGACGACGAGGTCGATGGGCCCGGCCCACCCGGGCAGGCCAGGGTGGGGCCAGGCGACGAACGGGACAGGGCAGACCGGTTCCAGGACGGCACGGAACAGCCGGCCGTCGGCGCCGCCGGCGATCACCGCCCGTGGGCGGTCCTGCGCGCTGAGCTGGGCCAAGGCCTCGGCCACCGCAGCGTCGACGCGGCGCACCTCGGCGCCCCACCCCGCCACCTCGCGCAGTGCCGGGTCGATCGACTCCAGCGCGGCTGGGTCGTCCAGGGCGGCGTCGACGAACACCGGTCAGGCCTGGCGGGCTTCGTCGACCAGGAGCACCGGGATGTCGTCGCGCACCGGGTAGGCCAGGCCGCATCCGGTGCAGACGAGCTCGCTGGCTTCGTCGTCGGCACGCAACGAGGCATGGCATGCGGGGCAGGCGAGGATCTCCAGCAGAGCCGGATCGAGCTTCATCGCGATCTCCTGTCAGTTCGCGCCGCGGACGAGCTGCAGGACCTCGTCGCGGACGTTCTCCATGGTGGCGCGGTCCGTGGCCTCTGCGTTCAGGCGGAGCAGGGGTTCGGTGTTCGATGCGCGCACATTGAACGACCAGTCGGCGTGCTCGACCGTCAGCCCGTCGAGATGATCGATGCCGACGCCAGGACGCCCGGTGAAAGCCGTCTCGACCGCGGCCATCGTCGCGGACTGGTCGTCGACCCTGTTGTTGATCTCGCCCGAGGAGACGTACCTCTCGTACGACATGAGCAGGGACGACAACGGCGTGCCGTCGGGCTCCGAGCCCAGGGCGGCCAGGGTGTGCAGCGCGGCGAGCATTCCGGAGTCGGCCCGCCAGAAGTCGCGGAAGTAGAAATGGCCGGAGTGCTCGCCGCCGAAGATCGCGCCGGTCTCGGCCATCGTCTGTTTGATGAACGAGTGGCCCACGCGCGTGCGCACGGGCGACCCGCCGTGCTCGCGCACGATCTCGGGCACTGCCCTCGACGTGATCAGGTTGTGGACCACCGGCGATCCCGGTACCCGGGCCAGCTCGCGGACGGCGATCAGAGCTGTGAGCGTCGACGGGTTCACCGGCTCGCCCCGCTCGTCGACGACGAAGCACCGGTCGGCGTCGCCGTCGAACGCGAGCCCGAGGTCCGCTCCGTGCTCGACGACAGCGGCCTGCAGGTCGCGCAGGTTGGCAGGGTCGATCGGGTTGGCCTCGTGGTTCGGGAACGTGCCGTCGAGCTCGAAGTACAGCTGGACGACCGTGAGGCCTGGGACGTCGAGCACCGACGGGACGGTGTGGCCGGCCATGCCGTTGGCGGCGTCGACGACGACCGTGAGTGGACGGATGCCCGACAGGTCGACCAGGCCGCGCAGGTAGGCCGCGTAGTCGGCGAGCACGTCGCGGTGCTCCACCGTGCCGGGCGTGCCGGCCGCCGGGAAGGAACCGGCCTCGGCAAGCTCACGGACCTGCGCCAGCCCGGTGTCCTGGCCGACTGGCGCTGCGCCCTCGCGGCAGAGCTTGATGCCGTTGTACTGCGCGGGATTGTGGCTTGCGGTGAACATGGCTCCGGGAAGTCCCAGGCTTCCGCTCGCGAAGTACAGCTGGTCGGTCGATGCGAGGCCGATGTGGACGACGTCGGCACCGCGGGCCGTGACTCCGTCGGCAAACGCGCCGGTGAGCGGCGCCGACGACGGGCGCATGTCGTGACCGACGACGACGGCGCCGGGACCCTCGAGGACGCCGAGGACGTCGACGACTGCTCCTCCGACATTGCGCGCGACGTCCTCGTCGAGCTCGTCGGGCACGATTCCGCGGATGTCGTACGCCTTGACGATGGCAGCGAGATCACGCACGGCGTGAACCCTATCGCCGGACCGGATCCCGGTCGGCCAGCCGCTACGCCTCCGGGCTGTGCAGCACGCGCAGGTGTCCTCGACGCCCGACCTCGCTCACGCGGAGTCCGTCGACCGGCTGCGGCCGAGCGGCCTCGCGCACGGCGTCGGCCAGCGCCAGCAGATCGTCGCTGCTCGGGCCGACTGCCGCGGGATCGGGAGTGAGCCTGATGACCTCCCAGCCACGAGGAGCGACGAGGCGATGCGAGTGCTCCGCGCACAGGTCGTAGCAGTGGGGTTCCGCGTAGGTCGCCAGCGGGCCGAGAACGGCGGTCGAGTCGGCATAGACATAGGTGAGCGTCGTCACCGCGGGACGGCTGCAGGCAGACCGGGAACAGCGACGGGTGGGGCTCACGATCCGAACGTTAGCGCGACTCGGCCACCTCTCGACCCCGGCGCGCCATGCCGGACCACGACACTCGCTCGGACCCGCGGCTACGCTGCCAGACGTGAGCCGACGACCCAGGCCCCGGCGCGACGCCCGGCCGGTTTCGGGGACGCACAGGAACCGGCACGGCCGTGGCCTCCGGGGGCCGCTGGCGCCGGCCGGCTCGCCGCTCTCCCGAAGCAGGGCCCAACGGTTCGACGAGCTCGTGCTCGAGGCCGTGGAACGTCTCGACCGGCGCTGGCGTGAGCAGCTCACCCGGGTCGAGTTCGCCGTCGAGGACATCCCGGCGCTGGACGACTGGAATCGCGACTGGGTGCCGTTGGCTCGCACGTTCGCCGCCGTCGGTGCGTTGCCCGCGCGGGTCGTCGTCTACCGCCGGCCGGTCGAGACGCGGGCCCCGACGCCTCGGCAGTTGCGGCTCCTTGTGGCAGACATGGTCGCCGAGCAGGTGGCCGAGCTGTTCGGCGTCCAGCCGGAAGAGGTAGACCCGAGGTACGGCCTGGGTGGCGCTCCCGAGGACTGAAGGCCTGCTGTCGCCTGCTCCGTGGACCGAACGCTCCGCGAGTACGGGACCGGTCAGCGCTCGATGGGGCCGGCCGGGGCCAAGCCGGTGGGGAGCTCGGCTGCGACCTCGGGCACCTGGACCGTGACCGCCGGCGCCACCAGCGGCATCAGGTCCAGCAGCGCACCGTCGTCGTCGGTGCCCACAATCTCGCGCGTGACGACGATCGTTCCGGGCTCCGCAGGTTCGACCACGACGGTCGCCCACGACGCCCCGGACGGAAGCTCCACGGCAACCTGGGCGGTGCTGCCCCCGGGCACGTCGATCGTCTGGTCGGTCGCGACCGTACCGTCGGCAGCGAGAGTACGCACCTGCGCGCGAGCGGGGAGTTCGCCGACGTTGCCGACGAGCAGGCTGGTCGTCAGCCCGGACCCGGACCGGCCGAGCACGGCCGGCGCCGGGCCTTCGAGCGGTGCGGTCGCGGCCGTGTACGCAAGCTCGGGCAGGCCGTCGGCTGCCGTGTCGACCACCCGCACGGCCGCCGTGACGGGAGCGTCGCTCTCCAGCGACACCGACACGGGCACCTCACCCGCGGCGTCGCCGATGGGCACCTCGAGGACGGTGCCGGCGGTCACGGTCAGAACGTCCTGGCCGACCGGGCTGAACGGCCCGTCGGTACCTAGCAGCCGCAGCGCGACGATCGCATCGGTGTCGCCCGGCGCAAGAACCCGCAGGACACGTTGACCGTGGCCGGGGACACCGGGAACGACGACGCGCGTCGCCGGGGCCACCGCCTCCGGGACCATGCTGACTCCCTGCGGTTGGAGGCCGTCGCTCTCACGGACCTCCAGCGCCGCCGCGACCCGCCCCTGTGACGCCACTACGCGGACAGCGACCTGCGCGGAGCCGGGGTCGAGCGCGTCCAGGAGAAGGATCTGCTGGCCCTGTGCGGGTACGGCGATGTCCCGGGTCGCGGGAGCGTCGACGGGTCCCGATTCGTTCCAGACCGACACGTCGACCACGGCCGGTACGTTCGTCGGGTTGGACAACACCAGCCGCCCCCGGCGGCCGACCTCGCCAGAGCCGCCGACGAACCAGTGCTCACGTGCCGGTGCCGAGCAGCGGCCGTTGACGAGCCCGCGGAAGTCGGGTCCCTGCGCCAGCATCGCCTGCTCTGCCGCAAGCCCGGGCGCCAGTGCGCCGACCGCGCGCACCGTGTAGCCCGAAGCCGTCGCCGTGTCGACCTCCGCGGCAGCGAGCACGCCCGGTGCCGTCGCAGAGAGCAGCGTCGTCGCCTCCACGTCGGTACCGAGCAGCGGCTGGACGACGACGGGTTCCGGCTCGGCCTCGGACTGCTCCGACGCTGCGCCGCCGAGCGGCAGCACACCGACGTGCGAGACGGCTCTGGGCTCGCCACCGATGTACGGGCACACGGCGGTGGAACGGACGACGGGCTCCAGCTGCCCGGGCCGGTCCCGCACGACGGAGTCCGGTGGGCCCACGAAGGCGGCGACACCCAGGACGACGGCCACCCCGACGGGTACCCACAGGGCTGTGCTCACACGGCGGTTCACGTGTCGCCCTCGTTGCGCTTGCGCCGGCCCTTGGCGCGCCGGCCGCCTCGAGCCGGCCGCCGGCCGCTCGGGTCCGCGGGCTGCTCCGTGGCCTCGGCCGCGTGGTCGCCGGCCGGCGTGGCCCGGCGGCGACCGGGTCCTCGGCCAGCGGCCCTACGGCCGACGTAGGGGCCTTTCTCATTTCCCGCGTCGGCCGGGTCGGCGGCCTCGGATCGGCGCCGCGGACGCTCCCGTGCCGACAGATCGGTGGACCGGTCGGTTTGCCCAACAGGCCAGACCGGCACCTCGGCCGTCGTGTTCGAGCGCTGCGGCGGGCCCTCCGGCGGAAGCGGCGTGGCCGGCGCGGCCGGGCGCCGACGCGACTGCACCGGCGCGGCCACTACCGCGCCGGCCGGTACCAGGTCTGCGGCTGGGGTCGCCTCGTACACGGGCATCTCCACCGACGTGGGCTCGTCGGGATCGAGGTCGGCGGCGCCGTCGACCGAGCCCCGCACACGGCGCATGCCAGGCAGAGCCAGCACCACGGCGAGGACGACAGCGACGAGCTGAGCCGTGAGCCATCCGGTCCTCTCGGCACCGCGATGGGTGATCTCGATCTCGCCACCGTCGGCCGGCACGGTGAAGCCCTGTGCCCAGCCGTCGACGGTGACCGGCTCGAGCTCCTGGCCGGCGAACGTGGCACGCCACCCCGGGTCCGCGCGTTCGGCGAGCACGAGCTGACGGTCTGCTGGGCCGGGCGGGATCACCCCGGCAGCGCCGACCTCGGTGCTGGGTACCGTCACGGGGCCGTTCACACCGCCGAGCACGGTGACCCGGGCGATCTTGCCGCTGACCTGCCACATCGCGGCACCTTCAGGCGCGCTCGCCCGCACCAGCCCGGGCACGGTGTCGAGGACATCGACCAACTCTGCGTCCGCTGGTGCCGGCAGGTACACGTAGCGCGCGGCGAAGGGGGCCAGCGATGTCGCGTCGGCCCCACCGCGGTCGGACACGAGATCGCCGACGACCACGTCGAGTGCCGCGTTCTGTTCCGGAGCCGGGCCCGTCTCGGCGTCGCCGAGCCGGGGACCGGACTGGCGGAGCAGTGCGTAGGTGACCCGGCCGTCGTCAGCCCGGCTGAGCACCAGGGTGCGGACCCGCTCGGGCCGCGCGCCTTCGTCGACCACGTACGCCGGGAGCACCGTCGGGTCGCGTCGCTCGATCGGGTCGTCAGCACCACGGACCAGCCACCATGCCGCGCCCACCAACGGCGTGGCTGCGGCCAGGACCACAACGACGACGGCAACAGGCTGACGCCAACCGAAGCTGGCTCCGGACAGACGCTGCCGGGCACCCTCCGCGCCGAGGGCGCCCGCGACGAGCAGCCCGCCGGCGACAAGCACCGTCGGGTACCCCGGCCAGCCCGCGACCGGCGTCTCGAGCGTCGGCCCGGTCACCGGCAGCCGGGAGACGACGAGCCCCAGTACGAGCGCGGCGCCGGCGACCGTCCAGCCGGCGAGAACCGCCACCCGGCGGTCCGGTCGGAACAGCGCCGCCCATGCGGCGAGCACCACGCCCAGGCCCAGCCAGACCGGGGCGATCCCCGGCCCACCGGGGTGCTGGAGCAGGACCGCCCACGGCGCGAGAGCCGAGTCGGACAGGTCAGGCCCCGGAACACCCGCCTCGGTGACGAGGAGCACAGGCTCGCGGAGCACCTGCGCCGTCCACGGCGCGAGCACGACCGGCGTGACTGCCAACGCGGCGACGATCCGCAGGACCGAGCCCCGGTCGCCGTACACCGTCGCGATCGCGACCATGGCGACCACGAGCGCGACCACCCAGGCCAGCGGCACGAACGCCGCCGTGACCGCGAGGAGCAGTCCTGCGCTCCACGCGGCCCGGAACGGCCCGGGCCGGCCCGGCGGGCCCAGCGTACGGGCGAGGGCCAGCACGATCAGCGGTGTGAGCACGGTCGCCACCGCGGTGCCCAACCGGCCGGCGGCGATCGCGCCGGTCGTGGCCGGCAGCAGCGCGTACGTGGCCGCGGCCCACAGCCGCAGCCATCGCGACGCGACGACCCGGCGAATCAAGAGGTAGGCGGTCAGGCCGGCGAGCGGGACGGACCCGATGAGCATGACGTCGACGGCGAACGAGGGGCTGCGGAACACCGATCCGAGGACGGCCACGACCGCGAGGTACGGCGGAGCGGCCGTCGGACTGCCGAGCCCGACACCGTGCCAGGCCTGCGTGTAGGTGGACCACAGATCGGCGGCACCGCCCGGAGCCGGCAGCAGCGCACCACCGGTCAGGCGACCGCCGCCGATCAGGCCGCGGGACGCGACCAGCGTGAGCAGGACCAGTCCGCCCACCAGGAGCACCGAGGGCCTGGTGACCGCCCGGAGCAACAGCGACTCCGCCTCGACCGGCTCGTCGTCGTCGTCCGTTCCGGGGGTCGCGGCGCGACTACGGCCCGGCAGGTCGTAGCCGCTGCCGGTTCCGGTGAGGAGCCCGAGGACGGTGTCGCCGGCGTGCCGGAGCTGCTGGCCGCGCGGCGGGAAGAACTTGCGGAGGTCGGCCTGGGCGACCCGCCGGGTGCGCGCCCTCGCCCGTCGTGCGCTGATCATCCGCACCGGCCGTCCCACGACGGCCAGCACCGCGAACATCTCCTCGGCGGCGAGCGCGGGTTGCTTTCCGAACAGGAAGCCGACCGCACGGGCCAACCCGCCGAGCACCACGCGGATGAAGACGAACGGGAATCTCGCCGCCGGTGCGTTGGCCAGCAGCACGTGCAGCGCGTTCCGCCGGTCGACCAGATGGGCCCGGTCGTGGGTGGCCCCGAGACGCCGGCTGCCGTGCGCGGCCGCCTCGGCGTGGTAAACGACGGCCTCCGGATGGACAACGACGAGATGACCGGCAAGGTTGACCCGCCAGCCGAAATCGACGTCGTCGCGGAAGATCGGCAGCTTGGGATCGAACCCCCGCAGCTCGTCCCAGACGTCCCGCCGGACCAGCATCCCCGCACTGCCGACCGCGAGCACGTCCCTGGAGGTGTCGTGCTGGCCCTGGTCGTACTCCCGCTTCTCCAGACCCGTGTGCCGGCGGCCGCCACCGGTCATGGTGACGCCGACCTCCAGGAGCTGCCGCTCGTCGCGCCACCCCAGGACCTTGGGGCCGATGACCGCGGCGTCCGGACGCCGGACCGCGCACTCGAGGAGCCGCCGGAGCGCGTCCGGAGCGGGAGCGCAGTCATCGTGCAGGAGCCACACCCACTCGGCCTGATCCTGCCGGGTCGGATGGACGGGCGCGTGGTCGTCGGCCGCCTTCAGTCCGCCCTCGACCGCGGCGCCGAAGCCGGTCGAGGCCGGCATCGCGACGACGGCATGACCGCCCAGCGCGTCGGCGAGCAGCTGGGGGCTCGCGTCGCGGCTGCTGGTGTCGACGGCGACGATGCGATCGGGGGTGTGGTCGGATGCGGCGAGCGCCGCCAGCGTGCGCGGCAACCAGCGTTGGCCGTCGTGGGCGACCAGGACAGCGGTGACGTGGTGAGCCACCAGGGCTGCCGGATCGACCGGTAGCGGCTCGTACGGCTCGGCGAAGGCGTCGAGGGCCGAGTCGGACCCCAGCCCGGGGTCATCGTAGACACTCGGCCCGCCAGGATCCTGGTAGACGCTCGGCGCACCGCCGCGCTGATCCGGCGGCGAGATCGGGTCGGTCGGCATGCCTCGAAGGTGGTTCCGCTGTAGTCGAACCGGCGCGCGGAAGCCCCACGGCCGGGCTGCCCTACCCTACGCGGTCGGCGGACGAGGCGGCCCGCCGAGTGTCAGCCGGCCCGTTTCTTGAGCTTCCGCCGCTCGCGCTCCGACAGCCCGCCCCAGATGCCGAACCGTTCGTCGTGCATCAGCGCGTACTCGAGGCATTCCGAGCGCACCTCACAGCCCAGGCACACCTTCTTCGCCTCCCGGGTGGACCCGCCCTTCTCCGGAAAGAAGGCCTCTGGGTCCGTCTGCGCGCACAGCGCGCGCTCCTGCCAGCTCAGCTCCTCGGCGTCGCCCGTGAGCAGGGTGTCCCACTCGTCCACGGCTCGCCTCCCTCGACCCTTGTCCCCCGTGGCACGCCGCCAAGACGACGACGCACCGCACGACACGGATGAAATTACATGCCTGCAATACGCTCCCGTCAAGCAGATCCGTGCTATTGGAGCGAATCCGCGCGACTCCCCGCCGGCATCTCGGCGCGATCACGTCGACCACACGGGGCGAGTCGATGTCGTTCCCGACATGATCATCCGGGTGCCCCCGCGTCGGTTCGCGGTGGAAGCCCTGCCGGATGGGGCGAGTCGGTAACCGGAGCGCGTACGGATGATCAAGTCGGTCGGTGGGCCGAGAGAAGGGCCGGTGTAGCGTCGCCGGCGTGCTGAGAATCACCGCGCTCGCCGGCGGAATCGGAGCGGCGCGCTTCCTGCGCGGCCTGCTGCGCGCCGTGCCCGACGCCGATGTCGCCGTCATCGGCAACACCGCCGACGACATCACCCTGCACGGGCTGCACGTCAGCCCGGACCTCGACACAGTGATGTACACGCTCGGTGGCGGCATCCACGAGGGCCAGGGGTGGGGACGTGCGGACGAGACCTTCGTCGTCAAGGACGAGCTGGCCGCATACGGGGCCGAACCGCAGTGGTTCGGCCTTGGCGACCGCGACCTCGCCACCCACGTGGTCCGGACCCAGATGCTCGGCGCGGGGTATCCCCTGTCGGCCGTGACCGAGGCGCTCTGCGACCGGTGGCAACCCGGCGTCCGGCTGCTGCCGATGACCGACGACCGGGTCGAGACCCACGTCGTCGTCGACGAGGGCGACGGCGCCCGGGCGGTCCATTTCCAGGAGTGGTGGGTCCGCATGCACGCCAAGATCCCGGCAGAGCGGATCGTCGTCGTGGGGGTCGAGGCCGCAATGCCCGGCCCGGGGGTCCTGGAGGCGATCCAGGCCGCCGACGTCGTCCTGCTGCCGCCCTCGAACCCGGTCGTGAGCATCGGGCCGATCCTGGCCGTCGCCGGTGTGCGCGAAGCGGTCGCAGCGAGCTCGCCGGTCGTCGGACTCTCGCCGATCGTCGCCGGCGCTCCGGTCCGAGGCATGGCCGATGCGTGTCTCACCGCGATCGGCGTCGAGACGTCCGCCTCCGCCGTCGCCGGACTGTTCACGGACCTGTTGGACGGCTGGCTGGTCGACACGCGTGACGCCGACGCCGTCCCGGTGGTCGAGGCGAGCGGCGTGCGCTGCCGAGCCGTGCCGCTGCTGATGCGCGACATCGACGCGGCGGCCGCCATGGCCCGGGCGGCGCTCGACCTGGCCGAGTCACTGCGGTGAGCGGGTACGACGTCGTCGGCGTTCCCGGGCTACCCGAGGTCAGGGCCGGTGACGATCTGTCGGCGCTGCTCGCGGCCACCGTCGACGACCTGCGCGACGGCGACATCGTCGTCGTCACGAGCAAGGTGGTGAGCAAGGCCGAGGGGCGGGTACTGACCGGCGTCACCCGGGAGGACGCGATCGACGCCGAGACCGAGTGGGTTGTGTCGGAATGGACGACGCCGCGTGGGCCGACCCGGATCGCGCGGACTCGGCACGGGTTCGTGCTGGCTGCGGCCGGTGTCGACGCCTCCAACGTGCCGGCCGGAAGTGTGGCCGTGCTTCCTTCCGACCCCGATGCGTCCGCGCGCCGGTTGCGTGCCGGCCTGCGTGACCGACTGGGCGTGGACATCGGTGTGGTCGTCACGGACACGGCGGGTCGGCCGTGGCGTGACGGTGTCATCGACGTCGCGGTAGGGGCAGCCGGCGTCGTCGTGTGCGACGACCTGCGTGGGCGACGCGACGCGTTCGGCAACGAGCTCGAGGTGACGGTCGTGGCGGTCGCCGACGAGATTGCTGCCGCGTCGGAGCTCGTACGGACGAAGCTCGCGGGCATCCCGGTCGCGGTGGTGCGCGGGTTGGCTCGTCTCGTGACGACCGACGACGGTCCGGGCGTCGCGGCGCTGATCCGACCGGCCGAGGACGACCGGTTCCGGCTCGGCACCCCGGAGGCCATGCGCGCCGCAGTATCTGCCCGGCGGACGGTGCGGGAGTTCACCGACGAGCCGGTCGACCCGGACGCGGTGCGCCGCGCGGTCGCGGCCGCTGTGACCGCGCCGGCCCCCCATCACACGACGCCCTGGCGCTTCGTCCTGGTCGAGTCCGAAACGACCCGGATCCGCCTGCTGGACGCGATGCTCGACGCCTGGGTCGTCGACCTGCGCGGCGACGGCTTCGACGAGGCGGCGATCGCACGACGCACGGCACGCGGTGAGGTGCTGCGGCGGGCACCGTACCTCGTCGTCCCCTGCCTGGTCGCCCACGGAGAACACGCGTATCCCGACGCGCGGCGCGCGGCGTCGGAGCGGGCCATGTTCCATCTCGCGATGGGCGCGGGCATCGAGAACCTGCTCGTCGCGCTCGCCGCGGAAGGGCTGGGCTCGGCGTGGGTCTCCTCGACGCTGTTCTGCCCCGAGATCGTGCGCGCCGTCCTGGAACTGCCCGACGACTGGCAGCCGATGGGAACCGTCGCCGTCGGCCACGCCTCCGCCCCGCCCCGCGACCGCCCGCCCCGCGACCCGGGTGATTTCATCGCTGTCCGCTGACCCGTGCCCACGTTTGCCATGGGCGCAAGTCCGGCGTGGCACGCTGGGCGACGTTGGTGGCACGCCTCACCGTCGTTGAGGTGGGCGCTTTGCCCGAGTCTGTGGAACCGCTGAGCGTGCCACGCCGGGGGACGAGAGCTCAGAACCTCCGGTAGTCGCGGATCGGCATCCGGGGACCACGCCGGGGTGGCATCACCCCGGCGCTGGCGAGCAGCATGCAGACGCGATGGCGGTGGCCCGCGTAGGGCTCGAGGAGCTCGAGCATCCGGGCGTCGTCGGCACGCTCCTCACCTGCCAGGGAGTACGCGACCAGGCGAGGCAGGTGGTAGTCGCCGACGGAGACCGCGTCGGGGTCCCCGAGCGCCCGCTGCCGGACCTCTGCCGCCGTCCATGGCCCCACGCCGGGGACGGCCTGGAGCCGGCGATCGGCCTCGACGGTCGTCATGCCGGCGATCTCCTCCAGCCGCGCGGCAACCCGGGCGGCCCGGACGATCGTGCGCGACCGATCCGGCCCGACTCCGGACCGGTGCCATTCCCAAGACGGCAGGATCGCCCACTGCCGCGCCGACGGCACGACCCGCAAGCCGGCCGGCCCGGGGCCCGGGGCCGGCTCACCGAAGCGGAGCAGCAGCGACCGCCACCCCCGCCACGCCTCCTGACCGGTGACCTTCTGCTCGAGAACCGCGGGAACGAGTGCCTCCATGACCTGCCCGGTCCGCCCGAGGCGCAGGCCGGCGTGCCGCCGATGTGCCCTGACGAGAAGCGGATGCGACGGCCGGAACCCCGCCGGGTCGTCGTCGGCACCCAGCCAGCTCGGCAACGCGTCGAGCACCCACGGTGCGCCCGGCCCCCACGCGGCGGCCACGACGTTCCCCTCGTCGAGACGCGTCGTTACCCGAAGCGTCGTCGGGCCGTCTGGCGTTCGGCAGGTGCGCCACACGGAACCGTCCGGCATGATCCGGTGGGCAGGGTCGTTGCGGCCGCGTCTGTGCACTCCGAGGGTCGCGGCGACGTCGACCGGCCACGGCGGCTTCCAAACCCGTTCGAGTGCCCGCACGGAACCATCCTGGCCTGCCGTCCGTAGAATCCCTCGACCGCACCGACGACGGAGAGCGAAGCGCGACTGTGGCGAAGAACAGCAAGAAGCCCGCGAAGAGGCCCGAAACCGCCAGGCGCGAGAAGCTCGAGGCGATGCGCCGGGAGCAGCGCGCGTCCGAGCGTCGCCGCACCATGCTCTTCGTCGGCGTCGCCGTCGTGGTGGCGCTCGGGCTGGTCACCGCCGCGGCCCTGCCGCTGGTCCGCAACTGGCTCGACGACCCCGCCCGCCGCGACTGGTCGGACTTCGGCGTCGCCTTGTCGGCGGCCTCGTGCGACCCGGTCGTCGAGGAGGCGCAGACCGGCAACTTCGACCACCGTCCGGACGGCGAGGCGATCGAGTACACCTCGGCGCCGCCGACGTCCGGCCCGCACTACGCCGTGCCCGCGGCGTTCACCCGGAAGTTCTACACGCCGTCGGACCGTCCCGAGATCGAGCGGCTCGTGCACAACCTCGAGCACGGGTACACCATCCTGTGGTACGACCCGGCGGTCCTCGACGACCAGGAGTCCACGCTGCGCGACCTCGCGACCAAGGTGACCGACGAGGAGGGCGAGCTGGTCGAAGCCGCCGGCGGAAAGTTCCTGGTGGCGCCCTGGGACACCTCCCGCGGCGCGTTCCCGGACGGCAAGTCCTACGCGCTGACGCACTGGGGTGCCGAGCAGGGCTTCAAGCAGTACTGCGGCGATCTGTCCGGCGAGGCGGTGCGCGACTTCGTGACGGACCACCCGGTGAGCGACTCGCCCGAGCCGTTAGGCGTGTAGCAGCCCTTTGTCGGGGATCGGACGCGCGGATGCTCCGGCGGGCTCCGCGGGCCGTGGCGGAAAGCATGCCACGGCCCGCTCTTTAGACGCCCGCCTCCGCAGCCGCCCGCCCGACCCGCCGGAGCATCCGCCCTTCCGACCCGGCCGTGATCGCTCGGCGACCAGTCAGGTGAGCCGCGCGCCAGGTTCGGGGCGAGCACCTGACGGAACCTCGACGCCGTCGGCGACGATGACGCCATCCAGGACGGCATCGGCGCCGATGCGGACCTTGCGGCCGACGGCGCTGGCCCGCACGACGGCGCCCGCACCGACGTTCGCGCCGTCCAGCAGGACCGAGCCGTCGACGACAGCTCCAGCACCGACCACGGCGTCGACGCCGACGCAGGTACCGCCGGTGAGCCTCGCATCGGCCGCGACGTCAGCGCCCTCGAGGAGGAGGACCTCGCCCGCCGGACCGGGCCGGGCGGGCGCGTCGACCAGGCCGAGCACGACGTCGGCGCAGCCTCGGACGTACGACTCCGGTGTCCCGAGGTCACGCCAGTACGAGCGGTCCACGACGCCGAGCACGTGGGCTCCGGCGGAGAGCAGGCCGGGGAAGGTCTCGCGTTCCACACTGACCGCCCGGCCGGACGGTATGGCGTCGACGACAGCGCGCCGGAAGACATAGCAGCCGGCGTTGATCTGATCGGTGACGGGCTCAGGCACCTTCTCCAGGAACGCGATCACCCTGCCCGCCGCGTCGGTGGGCACGCATCCGTAGGCCCGGGCGTCGTCGACCCTGGTCAGATAGAGGGTCGCGTCGGCGCCTGCGGCTTCGTGCGCCGCGATCTGGGCTCGGATGTCGTGTCCGTCGATGACGTCGCCGTTGAAGACGAGGACCGGGTCGTCCTCAGCGCTCCGCAGGTGAGCAGCCGCATTCCGGATCGCGCCCCCGGTTCCCAGGGGTTCGTCCTCGACCGCGTAATCGACGCGCACGTCGAGCCGCGAGCCGTCGCCGAGCGCGTCCGCGAAGACCACGGCGCGGTACGACGTCGCCAGCACGATGTGGTCGACGCCTGCTTCCCGCGCCCGGACGATCTGATGGACGACGAGCGGCACGCCCGCGACAGGAAGCATCGGCTTCGGCAGGCGGTCGGTCAGCGGTCGCAGCCGGGTGCCCAACCCGCCGACCAGAAGGATCGCCTCCATGGCCGCAGCAGCGTAACCTCCGGCCCGGTTACGGTGTGAGATCCTGCTGAGTACGGCCTAGCATGATCACCCCGGAAGACCATGGACGACGCGATCGATCACGGCACAGAGCAGACTGACGAGAACCCCGCCCGGCGCCACCGCGTGCGCCGGGTCCTGGTGATCTCGCTGATCGCGCTGCTCGCCGTCGTGCTGAGCCTGTTCGGCGCAACGTGGTGGGTCGTTCGCGACGTGTCCAACAGCATCGAGCGGATCCCGGGCGCGTTCGAGATCCCGGAGGAGAAACGGCCGGAGAAGACCGAAGACGGCAGCATGAACATCCTGCTCGCCGGGCTGGACGGCGCGTATGAGGGCCACGCACGCACCGACGCCGTGATGGTCGTGCACATCGACCAGAGCCGGGAGCACGCCTTCGTCGTCTCGATCCCCCGGGACGCATGGGTGCCGATCCCGGGGCACGGCAAAAGCAAGATCAACGCTGCCTACGCATTCGGTGGGCCGGCGTTGTACGTCCAGACCGTCGAGCAACTGACAGACCTGCGCATGGACCATCTGGCCGTCATCGACTGGAGCGGGTTCCGGTCGATGACCGACGCGCTCGGCGGCGTCGAGCTCACCTTCGCCGAGCCTGTCGTCACGTACGACGGCACGACGTACGAGGCGGGCACACACACCCTCAGCGGCGACGAGGCGCTGCAGTACGTGCGCGAGCGCAAGGCACTTCCCGCCGGGGACTTCGACCGGGTCAAGCGCCAGCAGAATTACCTGCGGGCGCTGATGCACGCGCTGTTGAGCCGGGACACCCTCTCCGACCCCGGCCGGCTGATGGACGTCGCCGGTACCATCGGCGAGGCTGCGCGGGTGGACGACGAGCTCTCTGCCACCGACATGGTCCGCATCGGACTGTCGCTTCGCGGCCTGCGTGCCGAGGACGTCACATTCCTCACCGTGCCGACCGATGGGACGGGTTGGGCCGGGTCAGCCAGCATCGTCAACTACGACCAGGAGAACGCGCGTCTGCTGTGGACGGCCGTCCGCGACGGCGACGTCGAGTCGTTCCTGGCGGCGCACGACGACCTGGTGACCGGCGAGACTGTCCGCTGAATGCCTTGACAACCCCTCACGACCTGCTTCTCGCCGAGCTGCGCCGGGACGGTGCGCGGCCGTTGCTGACCTACTACGACGACGAGACGGGCGAGCGCATCGAGCTGTCTGTGACGACGTTCGACAACTGGGTGGCCAAGACGGCGGGCCTGCTCCGCGACGGCCTGAGCGCCGACATCGGCGACCGCGTGCAGCTCATGCTGCCGGCACACTGGCAGTCACTGGTGTGGGCGATGGCGTGCTGGGCCGTCGGTGCCTGTGCCGCAACGGGCAGAGCCGTGGGCGCCGCGGTCGCCGTGACCGGGCCGGACACGCTCACGGCCGCCACTGCGAGTGTCGCGCCCGACGTGGTCGCGCTGTCGTTACGTCCGCTCGGTGCCCGGTTCGCGGACCCGCTGCCGCCCGGCGTGCTCGATTACGCGCTGGAGGTGCCCGCGTACCCGGACCGGATGGCCTACCCGCCACCGGATCCGGCCGAGCCCGGGCTCGACGACGGGGGCACGGTGCTGACGCTCGGCGGGCTCGTTGCCCACGCCTCCGATCGGGCAGCCCAGCTCGGCCTGGGGAACGGATCGAGGCTGCTCGTCCCAGCTACCGACCTGCGAACCGCCCTTGTCGACGCGCTGCTGGTGCCACTCCTCGTCGGCGGCTCGTCGGTTCTCGTCCGCCATGAGGACCAGGCCGGCCGGGCTCGCCGGGTCGCGTCCGAACAGGTCACCACAGTGGCGCCAACCCAGGCTTGATCGCGGGCGAGCGCCGTCCACCCCCGCACATGCGAGCGCAATCTAGCCCAGGGTTGGAGAGGCGAAGAGCACTGCCGCGATGAGCCGGAATGTGGCGTAGGCGCCCCTGCACCCGCCCCACGTCGTCGGACTCGGCAGATCGTCACGGGCACCACGGCGACGATCGCAGCTCGACCGTCCCGCCCGACAAGCCTTACGCTGCAGCCTTACGTGGCTGTTCACCACTGCGCGGTAGGGACGGTGCCACTCATCGCGGGAGCGTTCTCACCGTGCACCGATGCCGACACTCGGCAAAGTCCGGCGGCCGTGCTCCGCGCACCGCACCGGGCGGCCCGGCGTTGCGCGCACGTACGGGGTACGCTCTCGGTCGCGAATCCGCTACACGAGTGGCGGCGCTGTTCCAGCAGGCTCGTCCGGCAAAGGATACCCATGGATCTTTCGAACGTCGTCGTATGCTCATTCTATACTGCGGATGAATATTACCGGGGGCACGCCGCTTCGCTCCGGAAGAACCTTGAGCGTTTCAGCGTCGCCTACGAACTCGAAGAGATCGAGAAGGCGGAGGGTGAGGACTGGGCCGACATCTGCCGCAAGAAGATCGGATTCCTCGCCCGGGTATGCGATGAGAACCCGGATAAGAAGGTCTTCTGGATCGACGTCGATTGCATCCTCCTGGAATTGCCCAAGTACGTTGCCGAATTCGCCGCCGATATCATCGGCTTCCAGCGTGGGTTCGGTTCTCCTTTGCGTATCGGGTACGTCAATCGCACCAGGTTCTGGGAGCCCTGCTTCTTCGGCATCAACACCACACCCAGTGCGCGGAAGTTCATCCAGGACGCTAGCCTCCTTGAGCACAACGCTGAAATCAAGGCTACGGATGACTACTTCTTCGAGGAGTCCTGGCGCTCCAACGCTTCGCGCCTCTCCTTCCAGATCATCCCCTCCATCGCCGTCCTCTCCAAGGCAACAGCGAACCCGCAGGGCGTTTCCGCGTTCTTCTCCTTCGGTGCCAGCGGCAATGTCGGGCACTTCAAGGACAACGTGCAGCAGCATGCTCGCATCGAGGGCGCCGCCGGGGTGCCGCTCATGCGGCGGGTGCGGCATCAGGCGCTCCGTGGGGCCAAGCTGATTGAAAGAAAACTCCCGGACCGGGCGTCCAAGTCTCTGCGCAAGATCGCCGATAACTCCGGCCTGACGCATATCCTCACCGGTGGTGACCTCGATGTCGCCCGGTTATCTCCGAACGGTGCGGGATCCGCGCACCGCAACCGCATCGTCAAAGAAATCGTCATGGCGGGTCAGCGAGGTGAGGTGTCCCGAGTTGAGCAGGCGTTCAGCCGGTTGGCTTCCAGTGGAATCCCCTCGGAGGCGGAGATCGCAGCGAAGCGGGCGGCCGATACGTTCTCGGTGTATGCGAGTAAGAATCTGGACGAGGACCCGATCAAACTGGCCTGGTGGCCTCGCCCATTCCCTGGGAACTTCGGTGACTGGTTGAGCCCGCTGATCTTCGACGCCAAGACGGACCGATCCATCGTCTACCAAAGCCCCACGGCGCCCACGCACGATTCCCACATCATCTCCGTCGGCTCCATCGGCCGGTTCATCAGACCCAGCTCCATCGTCGTCGGCACGGGCATCAGCAGCACCGATATCGAGCTCGACCGGAAAGCGCGCTACATCTCCGTTCGTGGCCCAATCACGGCCGAACTAGTCAAGCGGTGCGGTGGGCCGAGCATCGAGAGCTTCGGCGACCCTGGGGCACTCATCTCACGCATCATTCCGTTGGAACGCGGGTTGACGAATGGCAGGATCGCTCTCGTGCGGCACTTCACTCATGCCAATCTGCCGATTGCCCTCACTGACAACATGGATGAACTCGGCGTGCTCCTGGCACACCCCAATGCGATCCGTTCGTTTGTGGCCGAGTTGAACCAGTACGACGCCGTGGTCACCAGTGCGATGCACGTGATGATCATCTGTCATAGTTACGGCATCCCCTGCTACTTGATCACCTTCGAAGGTTTCGAATCGAGTGTCTACGGTACCGGAATCAAGTACAAGGACTACTCTCTGGGCGCCGGCCTGGAAACCGTATACGAACCCGTTACGGTGTATTCGGATCTGCGCCGCCTCAACCTCGAATCCATGATCTCAAAAGAGAAGATCTCGGAGAGTAAGTTGGATGAAATCGAGCAGGCCGTCACCTCAGGAATCTCCACGTATCTCTCCCGATGAACGCCTAGACCCGCATGCTCGCGCACCTGCTCGCCGCGTTCAGGACGCTGTTCACTACCCGCAAAAGTCGGGTAGCCGTCGGCCTCCTCATCGTGGTCACGGCGGCCGTTCCGGTCTCGGAGGTGCTGGTGCTCAGGCTGTTCTCGTCACTCATCATCGACGGGCCGGAGACCTTCACCCAGGACACGAACGTTGCGATTCTGAAGATCGGCATCTTCTTCCTCGCCTTCGGTATCAGCCGAGGCGCCCATCATCTGGTCCGGCTGGGACGCGTGCGGGTCTTCCGAGACGGTTTCGAGGCCTCGGGACGAACACGCAGTCCCAGCCAGGAGAGCTGGGAATGGGCACTGGCATTCGAGTTGACCGGCGTACTCGTCAGCCTGGTCCAGGCCGTCACGTTCAGCGCGCTCTTCCTCTTCATCGATGGGCCCACGGGCATACTCAACGTCCTCGTGAGCGTCATTGTGCTGGCCTTGGTCTCCGCGATCTACCGCCGGCAGCTCGACCTGCAGAAGGACTACGTCAAGATGGGCAGTCGCCCGGGAACCGTAGCGATTTCCCAAAGAGTGGGCGGGCGAATCCGAGATGCGGAGTTCGGCGCGATGCTGGCCAGCGTGGCCATGGTGCTCGTGCTGGGCTGCGTGCTGCTACGCACCCTGTCCGGCGATATTAGCAGCGCGGATGCCATTGTGCTGTTCCTCGGCTTGCGCCTGCTCTCCGGGCAACTCGGGACGCTCTCGGCCAGCATGATGCGATTTGCTCGGGCATCCGCTCGACGAGGGGACAACTGAGCGCCATGTCGGATGCGACTCTCCTCACGATCGGGTACTCCACCCTGGCCTCGAGGGCACACAACATCTCGTTGGCGGGTATCGATCCGGACGTCGAGGTGCTGGTGTGCGTTCAGGGTGGTTCCCCGTCAGGTGACACTGAGTTGGCGCGAGCGCGCATTGTTCTCGTTCCCGGAACAGGGGTTGCGACGAGCCGAAACGCGTCAATCAAGCATGCGAGCGGCCGCTACTTGCTGTTCTGTGATGACGATGTGGCGGTGAATCTCCCCGGCGTTGCCGAGGGAATCCGCCACCTGCAGCAAACCGGCCATGCGCTGGCTCTCGGCCAAGGGGTGGATCTGTCCGGATCGATGCGGAAGAAATACCCGCTGTCCGTGACGCGCCTCACCCGGTTCAACTCCGCCAAGGCGGCGACGTACGAGATGCTGATCGATCTGTCCCAGGTCCGAGCCAAGGGGGTGCGTTTCGATGTGCGCTTCGGCGCCAGCGCCGATCTGCATCTCGGCGATGAGTACGTCTTCATCGCGGATCTGCTGCGTGCTGGGCTCTCCGGTGATGCCGTCCCCGTGATCTTCGGGACGCATCCGCAGGTGAGCTCGGGCTCCCAATGGGGCAGCGCGAAGGACAGCCACGCCCGGGCGGTGGCACTCAATCGGGTCTTCGGGCGGTGGGCCTTCTGGGCGCGTATGGCGTTCGGCCTGAAGCACCACGCCAACCTCGGTGGCTGGCGCGCATTCATGACATTCATCACCGATGGTGCTCAACCACCCGTGGCAGAGAGCCGTTCGGGTTCGAGCTCCGGACGAGATCCTGACGGACGTCTTCCACAGCCTCCCTGATGCACAAGGGATACAGCGACTCGAGGAGTGTGCTGTCGGCGCGGCGCGCCCTCGCCCAGCATCACGAGGCGCTCGGCGTCACCGGCATCGATGTCGACGACGTCTATCTCGGCCACGGACTGTCCGAGCTGATCGTGATGGCCATGCAGGCGATGCTCGACGACGGGGACCAGGTGCTGATCTCGGCGCCGGACTACCCGCTGTGGACGGCTGCCGTCAGCCTGGCCGGAGGCACCCCCGTCCTCTACCTGTGCGACGAGGCGGCCGACTGGTACCCGGACCTCGATGACCTCGCGTCGGAGATCCCTCCCGGACGAAGGCGCTCGTTGTCATCAACCCAAACAACCCGACGGGCGCGGTGTACTCACGCGACCTGCTCGACGGCATCAGCACGCTGGCCCGCCAGCACGCCTGGCGCTGCTCTCCAAGACGAGGCGGTGCACATCCCGACTGCCCTGGCGGCACCGGACGTGCTCTGTCTGACCGTCGGCGGCTCGTCGGTTCTCGTCCGCCACGAGGATGCGGCCGGACGGGAGGCCCGCGTCACGTCGGAGCGCGTGACTGCGATCGTCGGCTGAGCCATACAGTGGCGTCCACCCTCGACGGCGGACCTGGAGGCATGCGCGTGGACACCGGTACACCGGAGCTGCTCTGGCAACCGGATCCCGCCACTGTCGAGCGCAGCAGGATGGCGACCTTCCGTCGATGGCTCAGCGGCCGAACGAGACCTCGAGTTCGCCCGGTACGACGCGTTGTGGCGCTGGTCGGTCGCCGAACCCGAGGGATTCTGGGGTGCGATGGCGGAGTTCTTCGACGTCGCGTTCCACGATCGGCCCTCTGCGGTGCTCGCCGAGCGGGTCATGCCCGGTGCGCGCTGGTTTCCGGGCGCCACGTTGAACTACGCGGAGCACGCGTTACGACCCGGTGCCGGCAAGGCCGACGACGATCTCGCGGTCGTGTTCCGCCGTGAGGACGGTGAGGACCGGCGAATCACGTACGCCGAGCTTCGTGCGCAGGTAGCCGCGGCGCGCGCCGGCCTGGTCGAGCTCGGCGTGCGCCGGGGCGACCGGGTCGTCGCGCTCGTGCCGAACTCGCCGCACGCCGTCGTGGCGTTCCTCGCGGCAGCGAGCCTGGGCGCCGTCTGGTCGTCCTGCTCGCCCGACTTCGGCGTCCAGGCGGTCGTGGACCGGTTCGCCCAGGTCGAGCCGACCCTGTTCGTGGCAGTCGACGGGTACCTCTACAACGGCCGGGCGTTCGACGTCAGGCCCACCGTCGACGCGCTGCGGGCCCAGTTGCCCAGCCTGAGAGCGACCGTGCTGGTCCCGTACCTCGGCAGGGACACCGGCCCGTCCCGATCGGACGACTCGAGCGTAGTGACCTGGGATCACCTGCTCGCGCGTCACGCCGGAGCCGATCTCGCGTT
Organism: uncultured Actinomycetota bacterium; assembly: GCA_963801065.1. Lineage (GTDB taxonomy): Bacteria > Actinomycetota > Actinomycetes > Jiangellales > Jiangellaceae > CAWDDG01. Next base: position 147,807 of record CAWDDG010000003.1, read on the forward strand.
CGAGCCGGTGCCGTTCGACCACCCACTGTGGGTCCTGTACTCCTCGGGCACGACCGGCCTGCCGAAGGGCATCGTCCAAGGTCACGGCGGCATCACGATCGAGCACCTCAAGGCCCTCGCGCTGCACAGTGACCTCGGACCGGGTGAGCGGTTCTTCTGGTACACGACGACCGGTTGGATGATGTGGAACTTCCTCGTCTCCGGGCTGCTCGTCGGTGCGACGATCGTCCTCTACGACGGCAGCCCCGCTCACCCGGACCTGGGGACGCTCTGGCGGCTGGCGGCCGACGAGCGGATCACGTACTTCGGCACCTCGGCGCCCTACATCCAGTCCTGCTTGAAGGACGGACTCAGGCCCGCCTCGACGTACGACCTCGGGCCGCTTCGAGCGGTCGGGTCGACGGGCTCCCCGCTGACACCGGAGGGATTCCGGTGGGTTGCCGACGAGGTCGGCGGCGGGGTTCAGATCGCGAGCGTGTCCGGTGGCACCGACCTGTGCACCGCGTTCGTGGGGGCGGCGCCCGACGTCCCGGTGTGGCTCGGGGAGCTGTCGTGCCGGATGCTCGGAGCACCCGTCGCCGCCTACGACGAGGCCGGCCGCGAGGTCGTCGACGAGGTCGGCGAACTGGTCATCACCGGGCCGATGCCGTCGATGCCGGTCTTCTTCTGGGCCGATCCGTCCGGGGCGAGACTGCGCGAGGCGTACTTCGAGGACTATCCGGGTGTCTGGCGGCATGGGGACTGGATCCGCATCACCACCCGCGGCTCGGCGGTGATCTACGGCCGGAGCGACTCGACGCTCAACCGTGGCGGCGTCCGGATGGGAACGTCGGAGTTCTATCGCGTGGTCGAAGCGCTCCCGGAGGTCGTGGATTCGCTGGTGATCGACACGTCGCGAGCCGGGGGCACCGACGGACAGCTGCTGTGCTTTGTCGTGCTGGCCGCAGACGCCTCGCTCGCGGACGTCGAACCGAGGCTCAGGCATGCGTTGCGCACCCAGCTCTCGCCCCGCCACGTACCGGACCGGTTCGTGGTCATCGAGGACGTCCCACGGACGCTCAACGGCAAGAAGTGCGAGGTGCCGGTGAAGAGGATCCTCGCCGGCACCCCGCCCGAAATGGCGGTCAGCCGCGACGCCCTGCGCAACCCTGAGGCGCTGCAGCCGTTCCTGCGCATGGCGCGTGGGTCAGATCCCTGACGCCACACGCGCCGTTCGCGACTTCCACACGCTGATCACGTGCGGCAGTTCGTGACCGCTTGGTCGGGGTCAAGCGGCCGGTAGAGTACGAGGGATCCCAAGTTCGGCGTGGCCATCTCGGCTACGACCTCGTAGGCGTCGGGAAAGGCAAGGCCTACGTGCTGCACGACGCTTGGCGAGACGCTGCGTGGCCCGTCGCGCTTGACGAGTATGAACGCGTCCTGCAGGGCCGGGCACTCGACGTCTTCGAGGGCCAACCTCGTGGCCTCGTCGCTGCCGGGATAACCCCCGAGCAGCCAGGCTTGGCCAAGGGGTCTGCCCCCCAGGACGTAGATGATCCCGGGTGACTCGCCCGTCAGGTCGATGATGCCGACGGAGCGGTCGAGCCCATTCGCCTCCGTTGCCCGTTCGGCCTGGTCCAGCAACTGCAGCGTGTCCATGGAGACGTTGATGCGGCTCGTGTCAGATCCGTGTGTGACCACCGCCGGGTGCGTCGCGGTACGAAGATCGTCCTGGCGGTACGGATGGACGACGACCGATACCAACAGCAGGCCGGTGATCACCTGGGAAGCGACGAGGAGGGGCTGGACATGCCGCCTCGACCTGCCACCTGACGACCCCAGAAGCAGCGCGCACAGCGCAGCCATGGCCAGGAAGAAGCCTGCCCGGCTGGCGGTGGTCCACTGGTTGTTGTTCGTGCCGAACGTGTACGCGAACGGCAGGAGCAGAAAGAAGACGACTCGACTGGCAAGCCTCAGGAATGATCCCTCTGCGGAGCCCCGGCGCGGAAACCAGAGCAACACGAGGATGGCAGGGATGAGCAGAAACACCACGATGGAGTCGCTTGTCGCCAGCAGCAAGCCGTCCATGACGCGGCCGATCGCCACGACGAAGGACACGACGAGCAGAGTCAGCGCGGCAGCGTGGACCAACCTGGTCGTCCGAGTGTCGCGCCAGGCCAGCGCGATGGTCAGCGGCACGGTGAACAGCGCGAGCAGCATCACCATGCGCACATCGCCAGGCGGGACGATGATCTGATCGACTCGAAGCAGCGCGGATACGGGGTGCCCTCCCAGGGCCGCGGCGATCTCCGCGCCGCGGCCGAGAACGTCCGCGAGATCGGCCGGTGACAACCCGCTCGCGACGACCGTGAGCCCGGCAGCAGCGGCCAACGAGCCGATGGCCACGGGTAGGGCAGGCACCACCCGCTTCCACTCGACGACGAACAACAGCGCGATCAGCAGGGCGAGGACGGCTGCGCTCGTCGGCTTCGCCATGAACGCGACCCACCCGCCGCACGACACCAGCACCCAGCCCACCACGGCGACCCGTCCGCCGCGGTAGAGCCCCATGACCACACCGATGCAGGCCAGCACGATCGCCTGGTATGTCAGCGTGTTGTAGTTGGGGGTGAGGAGCCAGAGGGTGAACTGCAGGAGGCTCAGGGTCGCCAGCGCGCTGCTGTAGGAAAACCTCACCCATCGGGTGGCCACTGCAGAGGCACCGGCCAAGGCCTCGGTCCCGAGGACGACCCACCCCGCGGCGAAACTGAGCCCCCAGGTGATGGCTACGTTGGCCAGCCGTAGCAGGTGGATGTCACCGTTCAGCAGGACGTACAGCGGATGGTATGCGTACCCGAACAGGCTGACGCCGGACGCGTAGTCATCTGGGTGGGCGATCCAGTTCAGGTAGTAACCCTCGTCGGTGAAGTCGAGGCCGTGACGGGACCACCATGCAAGCCAGATGATCCCGAAGGCCGACAGCAGGCCCGACACGACGACGAACACGACATCGGGCACCACCAGACCGACGTGCGCTCCCGAGTCCTGTGAGGTCTCGCCGTCGCGCGTCAGGGCCACGCCCACTGGGTGTGTCATCGCGTACGCGCACGACCTTTCATCCGCGAAGCTTCAACGCCGGTCCGCCCCTACACGACCAGCGTCTCGACCGATCGCTCCACACGCTCGCCCCCTGGATGATGTCGCCACGGCCGTAGTCTGCCGCAGCAGGGAATACTGCGATCCATGCGCGGAATCATCCTGGCCGGCGGTTCCGGAACGCGGCTTCACCCCATCACGCTGGCGGTGAGCAAGCAGCTCATCCCGGTGTACGACAAGCCGATGATCTACTACCCCCTCTCGACCCTGTTGCTGGCCGGCATCCGCGACATCCTCGTCATCACCACCACCCGCGACGCTGACGCCTTCACTCGCTTGCTGGGCGACGGGTCGCAGTTCGGCGTCTCGATCAGCTACGCGCATCAGCCCGAGCCGAATGGCTTGGCCCAGGCGTTCGTGATCGGCGCGGACTTCGTCGCGTCGCAAGCGTCGGCGCTCGTGCTCGGTGACAACATCTTCTACGGCCAGGGGCTGGGTCTTCAGCTGCAACGCTTCAACGACATCGACGGCGCGGCGGTCTTTGCCTACTGGGTCACGGATCCCCAGGCATACGGCGTCGTGGAGTTCGACGAATCCCGCCGCGCACTCTCTCTCGAGGAGAAGCCGGCCCAGCCCCGCAGCAACTACGCGGTGCCTGGGCTCTACTTCTACGACAACGACGTCATCGAGATCGCGCGCGAGCTCGAGCCGTCGGCGCGTGGCGAGTATGAGATCACGGACGTGAACCGCAACTATCTCGAGCGGGGGAAGCTCGCCGTGCACGTGCTCGCGCGCGGTACGGCATGGCTCGACACGGGCACCTTCGACTCCATGCAAGAAGCCGGCAACTTCATCCGTGCTGTAGAACACCGGCAGGGCCTGAAGATCGGAGCGCCCGAGGAGATCGCCTGGCGCCAGGGATTCCTGAGTGATGAGGAGCTTCGTCGCCGCGCCGAGACGATGATCAAGAGCGGTTACGGTGCATACCTCCTCAGCCTGCTGGAGCGCCGGGACCTCGACTCGCCTCGACTGCCGAGCAGGGAATGACATCCGTCAACCTGCCAGCTGAGCCCGTCTCTTGAGAGGTTCCCACCAGTCGCGGTGGTCGGCGAACCAGCGGACGGTGTCGGCGAGGCCGGCGTCGAAGTCCACGCGTGGTTCGAATCCGAGCTCGCTGCGGATCTTGTTCACGTCGACGCTGTACCTCAGGTCATGGCCTGGGCGGTCCATCACCTGTTCGACCCGATCCCAGCTCACGCCGCACGCCTCGAGCAGTCGCTCGGTGAGCTCCCGGTTGGTCATCTCGTTACCCCCGCCGATGTTGTAGACCTCGCCAGGTCGACCGCGGCCGAGCACCAGGTGGATGCCTCTGCAGTGGTCGTCGACGTGCAGCCAGTCGCGGACGTTGAGGCCCTCGCCGTAGAGGGGCACCGTCCCGCCGTCGAGCAGGTTGGTGATGAAGAGCGGGATCACCTTCTCGGGGAACTGGTACGGACCGTAGTTGTTGGAGCAGCGGGTGATGCACACGGGTAGACCGTGGGTGCGGTGGTAGGCGCGGACCATGAGGTCGCTGGACGCCTTGGACGCCGAGTAGGGCGAGTTGGGCCGCAGGGGCTGTTCCTCGTCCCAGCTTCCCTCGGCGATCGACCCGTACACCTCGTCGGTCGACACGTGGACGAAGCGGTCGATCTGGTGGCGGAGGGCGGAGTCCAGGAGTGTCTGCGTGCCCACGACGTTGGTCATGACGAAGTCGGCCGCGCCGATGATGGAACGGTCCACGTGGCTTTCCGCGGCGAAGTGCACCACGGCATCAGCCCGGACCATCAGGGCGTCGACCAACGACTCGTCGAGGACGTCACCCTCGACGAACTCGAAGCGGTCGTCACCGCGGACGTCGGCGAGGTTCGCCACGTTGCCGGCATAGGTGAGACGGTCCAGCACCGTCACCCGCTCGGGGCGTGGGCCTCCCCAGGCCCCGCCGATGACGGTGCGGACGTAGTGGCTGCCGATGAACCCGGCGCCACCGGTGACGAGAAGCTTCACGGGGCGATCTTCCCGCGGGCTCTCAAGCGCTGCTGGACGTCGGCCGCGGTCGCCGCGATGCCGACGGGCAGCGGAGTCCGCGCGTAGCGGTCCAGCTCGGGCCACACGACCGAGCGCAGGCGCAGATCGCGCGACTGCACGCTGGCCACCTGGGAGGCACCGAGCAACACGTGCGGCCGCGCGCGAAGCACCCGCCTGGTCTCCTCGATCAGGCCGGCGATCGAGGTGCTGCGGCCGGAGGCCAAGATCTTGACGACCACGGGGTCATCAACGGTGGCAGGTAGTCGCCGTAAGCCCGAGATCCCGGCCACAACCATGTCGGCACAATCAGCGACAGGCAGGTAGTCGCGCAACGTGTCGAGCTGCACGTAGATCGACACCGGCTGACCGGTGAAGCGCGCCCTGCAAAGCTGCGACACCAGGCCCTGGGGCTTGCTGAGATTCTGGCCGGGGCCGTAGAGGTTGGCGATCCGGCCGACGAAGGCACGCATCCCGGTTGCCCGGGCGAGGGCTGCCAACGCATCCTCCATCGCGAGCTTCACGAACCCGTACGGTGCCAGCGGCCGCGGCTGCGTCTTCTCGGAGAAGGGCGGCCCGTCGGATCCGGCGTAGACGCCGCCGGCCGACGATGCCAGGAAGAACGCACCTCTCGGGCCGGCGGCCGGGCGCCGGGCCACGTTCGCAAGGAACGCGTCGAACACCGCGCGTTCTCGCTCCAGATACATCCTGTGGAGTGGCGACAACGCTTGCCCCTGCGCACCAGACGACGTTCCAGGCGCCATCTCCGGTGAGTCGTGTGAGCGCGTCCAGCCCTTCGCCCAAGGCCGCCCGCGTCCCGGCGGATTCACCCCATGGAATCTTCTGGGTCAAGACCCGGCTGCCGCTCTCCTCCAGTCGCCGGACAACGTGCCGCCCGAGAAGGCCTCCCGCTCCGACGACCCACGTGAGGCCGTCCACGCTCACCCCCGGCCCGGCCTGCGGCCGATGGGTCCGAGCATCGGATCCTGCACGATCAGGTAGAGCGGCTTACCCATCGCCATGTTGACCGCCACGCCGAGGTACTCAGCCACTACGCCGAGCGAGAACAGCACGGCTCCGGTACTCGACCAGGACGACCACCATTGTCGACGTCCAACCCTGGATGACGTCCGCGCCCAACAACCGGCTGACAACGAGCACGAGAGCCACGATCACGCCGAGTAGGGCGAACAGGACCCCCATCACGCCGACGAAGCGAAGTAGCCGCGTGCCACTCGTGAGCACCATTCGCCAGAAATGCGAGAGCAGCGCGCGTGTGCTGTACCCGGAAGTCCGGTCCCCTTCCTCGCGAAGCACCACCGGGCACGTGACGACGTCATCGGCGACCCAGCCGAGCGCGACGTCGAGGTAGACGCCTGCGCCGGAGTAGGCCGCGACGCTTCGCCCGAGCTCACCGAGGACCAAGCGGAAGCTCTGGTAGTAGGACGCGGAGCTCCCGCCCACCAACAGGTCGATGAGCCATTTGGAGCCGCGGGAGGCGATGTTCCGCAGGTGGCCGTGCGGCGCGACGGTAGTCGGACGGGCGTAGACGACGTTGGCCTGCTCGGCCATGGCCACGTCGAGCATCGCGGGCAGATAGCGCGGATCGTGCTGTCCATCCTCATCCAGGGTCAGGATCCAGTCGCCGCCAGAGGACGCCATGCCGGCGAGCGTCGCGGCGTGCTGCCCGAAGTTCCGGCTCAGCCAGATCGGGCGGACCAGGGGATGCGCGGCTGCAAGCTCTCTCATGACCTGCGCCGAGTCATCCGGTCCGTGGTCATGGACCAGGATGACCTCGGCCACGCGGGCGAGGTGCCCATGAGGCGTGAGAAACGGCTTCTCCATGGGCAGCAACTCGGAGACGAGCGCTGGCAGCGTCCGTTCCCCACGGTAGACGGGCACCACCACGGTGATGTCGTGGCAGAGGACCGCTGCCTCGTCGAGGACCGAGTTCACGACGAGCGACTATAGCCACGCGCCTAATGGCAGGCCGCTCGGCGGCCTCGCTCACTCACGTGGATCGATTCGGTCCTCTTCGACAACCTGAGGAGCCACTCCACCCTTGGGCGAGATGAGCTCAGCGCTCGGAGGCGCTACCCTGAGCGCCCCCGTATCGCCCGTACTCGCCCACGACAGCACCCGGGCCACCATCTGACCCACCGCCACCGCGTCCTCGTCGCTCACGACCAGTGGCTGTTGTAGCTTCCCTGCCGGCCAGTTCGTCGGGCACGATGCAATCAAGAAGCATGAGTAGGCGAACGTGGAACCGCCGAACACTCGGGCTCCTGATGCATCCGTACGGGCAACAACTTCCATTCGCAAAGGTTCGGACGAAATCGCACAGAAGTCCAGAGGTGCCGTGTTGAGGATTGTCGTACCAAAAGGAATAGGCACCTGACTTGCTGGATGAACCCAGTCGGTCTCCCCGTTCGCAAAGCCCTCCAGTCGAGTGCCTGGCTCGACCCCTGACCACATCCAATTCGTATCGGTTGTCACGGTGCCATTCGACCGGCACCCGTACTCTGCTCCCAAGATCACCTGTTCGTGATAGCTCAAGCCACGATAGCGCCAGGTCGTGGACATTGGCCAGTTTGTCCACCTCTCATAGACCTCGAACTGGCTACCCGTCGTGTTCGGTCTGATCTGCCGGTATATCTGGTTGGCGCCGAATGAGACTACGTTGACACTGTCATCGATGGCGCCGACGACACCAGTGCGCATCGCCGGTGAATAGTACTCATCGTGAGAAGGAAGGACGAGTGTGCCGGCCCGGGCCGGCACCTCGCCCGCGCGAGCGTGCAGGTCCATATCGCTCCAGAACGCCACGTCATAATTGTTCTTCTCGAGCCAGTAGATCAGGCCATATTCAAGACTCAGATACTGACCAGAACCCTGTCCTTCGAGATAGGGTCGATTGAAGGTGAGCATGGCGGAGCCTGGTGTGGTGTAGAACGACCTACCACCATATTTGTTGTATGCCTGCCAGGTAGTTGACGCTTGCTGCAACAGCAGTGAATGTCTCGAACCAGTGTCATCGCGCACTGTGAACGGAACATAGGTGTACTTTCCCACCTTGTCGGTAATCTTGACCAAGTACGTGCCGGGCGTGTAGTTGCCGTCCACACGGATACCCAGGTTCAAGAACCATCCGCCCGCATCAACCATGTTCAGTGGCCGCGATGGATCGCCGCCTTGGACAATGACCGCAGGCGATTGTTTCCCGCCCAGCGCGCTACCCGCCGTCGACCAAATCTTCCGCGCGCCAGCTCCGCCGTAGTATCCCATGCGGTATACCTCGACATTGATGAAGAAAGATGAGGCAGCATGGACACGCAGGTAGACGATCTCACCACACCTATATGAGTCTTTACCGCTGTAAGCGGACAGCTTGGAAGAGTCGAAACTACTGGGCGCGATCTGCCATCCTGGCGTTCCCGCCTTGGCGTTCTCATCCTGTATATACGAGCTGCCGTAGGAAGCAGCGCATTGTTGGGTCCGGTTCACCAGGGTCATGTTGCCTTTTGCATAGCTGAGAACTGTCCCGTTGCTCGTGGCGGCGACCAGCCATAACGGATAATTGCCGGCCTGACTCCAGCTCATACCGGAAACCGGAATGACCAAGTTCGCACCAGCGCTCAAGGCGAGCGGCTTGACTGGACGCCAGATGATCTGATTGGGCTTGTAGTAGGCAACCGTACCGGATGAGGATCGAAGTTTGCCCAAGCCCGTGCCGGTTGGAACTGTCATCACAATATGTGTCAGCGTTCCGCTCCTGCTGAGCTTGGCTCGATACGTCAGTGTCTGTTGCTTGGCATAAGCGTCGGTGGTAGAGGCGCTGAGACTGAGGGGTACGGGCGGGGGCAGCGCAGCTTCGGCAGGCAAGGTGCCGGACCAGAAAAGCAACCTGGCGAGCAGTGCTACCAAGACCAGCAGGACGAATCGACTTACGAGTCGTGCCCTTCGACCGCGCGACAACACGTATTCAACCCTCACTTCGCATACCGCCGCCTGCAATAACAAATTGATCGTTGTAGGTGACGTGCCCGGCACACGCGAGACCGCCTGCCCTGTGGGGATTCCTGTGTCCGCAACGACTCATGGGCCCCCGTGACCGGCGAGACACGTGCGGACTGGACGTTACACGGTCCGTCCCGAGATCGCCGCATGTTTCGGCAAGGGCTTCCCATGCCCCGCAGGCCGATGATCGGTGCTCAGCTACGGCCACCCTCTCGCCATGGTGCGGGCCCGCCAGCCTTGGATGCCGCCGCGTGAGCGAGAGTTCCTTCTCCGACGCCGAGAAACGACGCGAGGGTTTTGGCGGCTTCGTGTCCGTCGTGCATCGATCGGGCGTACTCGACGCCGGCAGCTGCGGTCTTGACCGATATGTCCCGATCGGCGATCGCTCGCCGGATAACTGCTTCGAGGTCTTGCGAGCCGGCCTCGACGATCGGCAAGGGGCCTGGGATGCGAGTGCGAACGTGCTCGACGACATGCCCGATGGTGAGCCGGCCGGCGGCCATCGCCTCACACGCGAGGACTCCGTAGGAGCCCAACATCAACTGGTCGACGACGATGTCAGCGTTGCGGATGACGTCGACGAGGTCTCGGTGCGCCACACCTCGGAGCCGCCGATACTCGATGACGCCGCCCTGGTGCAGCGCATCCAGAACGGGGTCGATGACGGCGGATCCTTTCAACACCGAATTCGAGGGTGCATGTACGACGACAGGCCGCGGACGCTCGAACACAGGAGCATCCGAGGCAAGATCGTTCACGTCGACCACGAGTGGCAGCCAGACCGCGTCGTCGATGAAGTCGATCAGGTCGGGGGTCGAGACGAAGCGGGCAACCCCGACATCCGCGATGACACCTCTGAGGACGTCCGATCTGCGCTGCAGGTGCTCGGTCGTCCTCTCGTCCGGATCCGTGAACGGCGAGTTCCGGTAGAGCTCACGATGACGCCGCGGGTCACGGATCTCCGAACCGTGAAGCACGAGGCCGGCGACGATGCCGGCCGACGCCAAGGAGGGGAGGTCGCGGACGAAATAGCCGCCTCGCGGCTGCCCCAGGATCGGTCGTCCCGCTTCGAAAAGGACGTGCGTCGTGTTCTCGAGCACATGCCGCGCGAACGACGTGATCCAGTCGTAGTCGTCACGAAACTCCTCTTGTGACACGAGGATGTCGCACGGAAAGTCGTACACGCCAGCGTCGATCATGAGCGCTTCGGCCCCGACGTTCGGCAGCTCACGCTCGACGGCTCGGGCCCATGCCCAGCCCTGACCGGCGCTGTTCGCTGGCCCGATGACCATTCGGGCCCGCAGGCCGGCTCTGGCGGCAGATGTGACCCCGACCGGCAGCAAGGACCTCGTGCCCTGCCCGCCGAGGGGACGCTTCACGAGGTCGACATATAGCTCCCTCAGCACGGCTGACTGACGCTCGGCGGAGATCGCCTGGCGCAGTTCCGGATTTGCTGTTGCGGCGACGTAGCGCTGCCGGCCGGCCAGCACCTTCGCAATCCGGCCCGCCAGGTCGACCGGGTCGCCGGGGCGGAACGTCTCGCCCACCCGCCATTGGCGCACAAACCGGCCGAGGCTAGGCAGGTCGCTCACGACGACCGGAAGCTCCGCGTAGAGGTACGCGAAGAGCTTGTTCGGCAACGCCACCTCGTGACTGCCGACACCCGCCACCAGCGGATCGACGCCGACGTCTCCGGTGCTCAGAAAGTCGACCACCTCGTCGGCACGCACGGGGTCGACGAAGTGGACCCGCCGACCCACGCCGCATCGATGGGCGTATTCCTGCAGAACCCTTGCGTAGGGGACCTCGGTTCCCGGCACGCAGATGATGGCGAGATGAGCATCCGGCAGCCGGGTCATCGCCTCGATGACAAGCTCGACTCCGCGCGCGGGAGTGAGCCCGCCCGAGTAGACCACCAAGGGTGTTGACTCCGGCAGCCCGACACGATGCCGGATGGATGCCCCCTGCACCGCCTGCTTGGAAAGCATAGGGGTGTTCAGCACGACGACGGGCATCCGCGGCAGTTCGTACCGCTCGTGGAGCCGTTCTGCAAGCTCCGGGCTGACCGTGATGACCCGATCAGCGGCGCCGATGTATTCGCGCTCGTGCGCTGCCCATGCCGCCACGAACCGAGGGGTCCTCTTGCCGTACCTGGCTATGCCCGCGACGTACTCGTGCGCGTCGTAGACGATCTTGACATCGCGATCTCGACCCAGGGCGCGACCCGCTGCGCGCGCCGCGACACCGATGAGGTGCATGTCGTGGGCGTGAATCACGTCTGGCTTCAGCTGGTCGATGATCTTGCCGAATGCGAACTCGTAGTCGAAGGCCTCGGGGATCGCCGAGCGCCACATCGGTGGCCAGGTGATCCGCGAACCAACCCATCTCCAACCGCGCCATCCGAACTCGAACGGAGCGTTCACGCGCGTCCCGATGCCGGCACGGAGCCATACGAGCTTCCTGGCGACCTTCCACCGGAATGCACGTGCCCGCAGCGACATTCGAGACAGCCGAAAGCCCGCCTGGGCAACCGCGCCGCGCCGTCCCTTCGCCATGAGGCGGTGATGAGCCGCATCCAGGTCGATCACCCGCGCCCGGGCGCGCAACGCCCGGGCTACCCGGATTCTGTCCTCCCGGTAGCCGACGAGCGGTGGCCTGCGTCCCCGACGCACATCTCGTCGCCGGCTGCGTTCCTCCTGCAGTCGGAGGGACACGGGAACACGGACCACTAGAACAGCACCCAGCTTCTCGACGGTCCGAGGCCCCTCCGCGACGGCTCCGAGCACGATGACATCGGCGCCGGCTTCGGCAAGCGCCAGTGCCTCTCTCTTGACCCTGCTGTCGGACGTCACGTCGTTGATCACGAGCATGACAACCCGCACAGGAGGAGCGTCGGGCGCGGTTTCCTCGATCACGTGTCAATGCCCCCGGCACGGCCGATGACGATGCGTGTCACGCCTTCCCACGAGGCGGCATCGGTGACGTCCCGACCATCCACGAGCACAGCCAGCCCAGGCAGATCTTTCACGCCGATCTCGGCGTAGGCGGGATGATCCGCTTGGACGACGGCAGCATCCACGGGCTCGCCCAGGTGATAAGGGACGAAGCCCAGCTTCTCCAACTCCTCGTCAGCGTAGAGCGGATCGTGCACCATGACCTCGGCACCAGACATTTCGAGCGCCTGCACGGTCGCGAACACGCCGGAATACGCCGTCTCCTTCACCTGACCACGATAGGCAGCGCCGAGCACGGCGACGCGCGCACCGTCCAGACCGCCGTACGCAGCATCAAGCAGCCCCACCGTGTAGGCCGGCATGGCGAGATTGGCCTCGCGAGCGGCGCGGACCACCGTTGCGTCCGGGTCAGCCCACAGGTAGAGCCGTGGATAGACGGGGATGCAGTGGCCACCCACTGCGATACCTGGGCGATGGATGTGGCTGTACGGCTGGGAGTTCGACGCCTCGATGACCTGGTAGAGATCGATGCCGTGCTCGGCCGCGAATCGGGCAAACTGGTTCGCCAGGCCGATGTTGACGTCTCGGTACGTCGTCTCGGCCAGCTTCGCCATCTCGGCGGCCTCACAATTGCCGAGATCCCACACGCCGTTGTCCCGTTCGAGATCAGCGCGCTCGTCGAAGTCGAGGACGGCTTCGTAGAACTCTCGAGCTCGCGCCGCGCCGGTGTCGGACAGCCCACCGATCAGCTTGGGGTACTTCCGCAAATCCTCGAAGACGCGCCCGGTAAGGACCCGCTCAGGCGAGAAGACCAGGTGGAAGTCACTGCCTTCGGTCAGCCCCGAGACCTCCTCGATCAATGGCTTCCACCGGGTCCGTGTCGTTCCGACCGGGAGTGTCGTCTCGTAGGAGACGAGGGTCCCTGGTGAGAGGTGTTCCGCAAGCGAGCGTGTCGCCGCATCCATCAGGCTGAAGTCCGGCTCCCAGGTGTCGTCGCTCACGAAGAGCGGCACGACGACGACGACCGCGTCGCTGCCCGTAACGGCGTCGGCGTAATCGGTAGTTGCGCGCAGGTTGCCGGAGGGAGCGAGCTCCGCCAGCTTCTCGGCCAGATGGGCCTCGCCGGGGAACGGCTCCTTCCCGCTGTTCACCAGCTCGACGACCGTAGGGTTGACATCGACACCGATGACCTTGTGTCCCTTGCTGGCAAACTGGACCGCGAGCGGGAGCCCGATCTTGCCCAGGGCAACGACGGTGATGCGCACAGAGGACCTCAGTCAGTTACGGCGGAAGGAAGAGCGCGATATAGGGTACCCGGGTTGCCGAATCGACCAGCAGGGAGACGTGCCGCCCGATGAAGGTGCTCAGCGTCGTCGGCGCGCGTCCCCAGTTCGTCAAGCTCGCCCCGGTCGCTGAGGCGCTCGGCGCCACGGAGCATGAGCACGTCATCGTGCACACCGGACAGCACTATGACGTCAGGATGTCCGAGGTCTTCTTCGCTGACTTGCAGATCCCTGTGCCCGATGTGCACCTGGGCGTCGGCTCTGGCAGCCATGGCATACAGACCGGCGCCATGCTGGCCGCGATGGACGCCGTCCTCGACGAGCACCAGCCGGACTGGGTTCTCGTCTACGGCGACACCAACTCGACCCTCGCCGGCGCCATCTCGGCGGTGAAGATGCACCTGAGGGTCGCCCATCTCGAGGCCGGACTGCGGTCCTTCAACCGGGCCATGCCGGAGGAGCACAACCGCGTGCTCACCGACCATGCAGCTGACCTCCTTCTCGCCCCGACCCAGCTGGCCATGGACCACCTGGCCAACGAGGCACTCGGTGAACGGTCAGTCCTGGTGGGAGACGTGATGACCGACGTCTGCTTCCGGGTCCGGGACGCCATCCGTGATCAGCTGCCGACACTGCCCGACGGTCTTCGGCCTGGCGGTTATGTGGTGTCGACGATTCACCGAGCCGAAAACACCGACGATGCCGAACGGCTTCGCTCGATCATCGACACGTTGGCGGCGCTCCCGGTCGCCGTGCTCTTGCTTGCCCACCCTCGGCTGGTCGTACGCTGTCACGAGTTCGGCATCCCATTGGAGAGACCCGACTCGGCGCTACGCACTGCTGAGCCGCTCTCGTACCCACAGATGGTCGCCGCCGTGCTTCATTCGGCAGGCGTGGTGACCGACTCGGGCGGCCTGCAGAAGGAGGCCTTCCTCCTCGGTCGTCCGTGTACCACGCTCCGGAGCGAGACAGAATGGATGGAGACCCTGATCGACCGCTGGAACGTGCTCGCACCAGATCTCGACGGTGTGGCCGACCTGGCCGCCCGTCCTGCGCCGACGGGCGGCCAGGAAGCTCCCTATGGTGACGGCCACGCCGCCGTAGTCGTCGTCGCAGAACTGGCAAAAGCCACCCGGGCGTGAGGCCGCAGTGACTGCTCGAGCCATTCCGGCACACGCTGCACCGCGTGGCGGCAGGATCGCCGCTCGGGTTCCGTCGGAGTTCCGGCCCGATATCCAGGGCCTGCGGGCCGTCGCCGTCCTTCTCGTGGTGCTGTTCCACTTGTGGCCGAATCGACTCCCGGGGGGATTCGTCGGCGTCGACGTCTTCTTCGTGATCTCCGGCTATCTGATCACCGCGCACATGTACCGTGAGGCGGCCACGACGGGAACCCTGTCACTCCGCGGATTCTGGGCGCGGCGGATCCGTCGCCTGCTGCCCGCGTCGCTGCTGGTTCTCGCGGTCAGTGCAGTGGCGACGGTGCTGTTCTTACCGGCCACCGTCTGGACGATGACAGCACGACAGATTGCCGCCAGTGCGCTGTACGTCCAGAACTGGGCGCTCGCCGCGGACGCTGTGGATTACATGGCCGAGGACAACGTGCCGACAATTGCGCAGCATTACTGGTCGCTGTCGGTCGAAGAGCAATTCTATGTGTTCTGGCCGGTACTCGTGCTCGGGCTGGTCTTCCTGGCTGGTCGACCCGTGTGGCGGCGCCCGGCGCCGATGCGGACGTTCTTGATCGTTGGTTTCGGCGTGGTCGGCGCGATCTCGCTGGCCTGGTCAGTCGTGGCGACGGCGAACGAGCAGTCGACGGCCTACTTCGTCACGCCGACACGGGTTTGGGAGTTCGTCGCCGGAGCTCTGGTGGCAATGATCGTCGTTCCGGGCGCGCGCTCCGGCACGACCCGCGGTGCGCTGGGTTGGCTCGGCCTCGGGGCGATCGTCACGTCCGCCGTCCTCTTCGACGGCCAGAGCCTCTTTCCGGGGTGGATCGCTCTGCTCCCGGTGCTCGGGGACGGTTGCCGTCATCGTCGCCGGTGCGACACTGTCCCACAACACGTCGGCCCGGTGGCTTTCCCGCCGTCCCCTGGTCTTCATCGGTGACATCTCCTACTCGGTCTATCTCTGGCATTGGCCACTGATCATCGTGGTTCCGCACCTCACCGGGGTCGATCTGCGCACCCTGGACAAGATCGGCGTTTTCGCGGCAACTATCACCCTGGCGTGGCTCAGCAAGATCCTCGTCGAGGATCCGATGCGGACCAAGCCGTTCCTGGCGGCCATGCCGTGGCGGAGTTTCGCATTTGCGGCTGCCGGAATGGCCGTCGTCGTCGCGGGCACCATCGTGATCACCGACGAGGTCGAGGGGCGGGCGGAGGCCGCCGAACAGGTCCCGAGCGCAACCGGCAGCGAGTGCGTGGGCCCAGAGGCTCTCGACCCGGCGAATGGGTGCGACCCCGTTGTCGGATCCGGGCCCTTGGTCCCGCTGCCGGAGGTAGTCGTGTTGCAGAACGCCGAGCCCGACTATCCAGGGTGCCAACAGACCATCGCGCCGTCCGCCGTGAAGGTCTGTTCGATCGGCTCTGAGGACCCGAATCCCGAACGGACCGTTGCCGTCGTCGGCGACTCCCACGCTACGCACTGGTTTGCGGCGTTCGACCGAATCGGTCAGATGCGCAACTGGAAGGTACTCACCTTCGTCAAGGCCTCGTGTCCGGTCATGGCGGCGCGTCGCGTGTTGCCCGACGAACAGACCGACGAGGGCGAACTGGGCTGCCTCGCCTGGGGTGAGAATGTGCGTCAGCAGATCGCGGCGGATGAGTCGATCTCCTACGTGTTCTCCGCTGCATACGCCAGTGCCTACGACTACGCCGAGGACCCGAATCGTCCTTTGGGCGATCCCAGGACCGAGGGTTTTCAGGACGTATGGAAGACGTGGGCTTCCAGTGGCAAGAATGTGTTCGTCATCAAGGACATCCCGCCAACGCAGGGTGACAACGTGCCCAACTGTCTGGCGAGCCACCCCGATGACCGACTGGCGTGCGCCACAGACGCGAGTGAGCTACGCGACGACGCGTCCGAGGACGCGGCCATCTCTATGGACGATCCACGGGTACACGTGATCGACCTCACCGACCAGTTCTGTGATAGCACGAGGTGCTACCCGGTGGTCGGGGACCTCATCGTCTACCGCGACTACAGCCATCTCAGTGCCGAGTACTCCGAAGCTCTGGCACCCTATATCGCCGAACAAGTCGATCAATTCGTTGAAGTCACGCCTTAGTTGCGCCCGGTTCTGACGGCACGCGCGGCCCTCAGCCGGTTGCGCAGCGCCGTGCCCCCTGGCGGCTCCGAGATCAGCCGGCTGACCCGTGTCGCGCCGTCGCGCCACGCCGCCTCGGGTAGCTCGCCGAGCAGCTCGGCGTAGACGTCACGGATCACCTCGGCCTGGGCGGCCCAGGAGAACCGGTGCCGCAGTTCGCCGTCAGCGGCGATTCGCCGGGCGATCTGATCGCGGTCGGCCAAGACCTCGCGGACGACGCGGGCGAAGTCGGCCACGTCGCCGGCCCGGTGGACGCCGCCCAGACCCAGCTCGGTGACCAGGTCCGCCTGCGCGGGTGTGTCGCTGGTCACGATCGGGATCCCTGCGGCGATGTACTCGCAGAACTTGTTCGTCACGGCGATGTCGTGGTTCGGGGCGTGCAGCAGCGGGCTGATCCCGATCGTCACCGTGCCCAGGTAGCGCGGCACCAGCTCGGGGTCGACGAACGGAGCGACGTGGAAGCGGTCGGCGACGCCGAGCTCTGCCGCCCGCGCCTCCATCTCGAGGGTGACCGGGTTCTCCCGGGCCACCGCGGCGAGATGGACTCCCGGCAGGGACGGCAGCGCCTCCAGGGCGGTGCCGACGCCGCGAGCCCGGTTGACCCCGCCACAGTAGGCGAGGAGTGGCACGTCCGGCGCCAGGCCGACGACATCGCGGAGGTCCTTGACCCGAGCGTCGTGGGGAACCTCGACGGGCGCGTTCAGCACGACGTCCGGTACCCGCTCGAGCCGATGGTCCCGCTGGAGCCACCGCGCCAGCGGCTCGGAGACCGTGATGACCCGATCGGCGTCGCCGATGAACTCGCGCTCCAGGTCGCAGTAACCGGCGACGGTGCGGGCGGGTATGACGGCGATCCCTGGAACGTACTCGTGGGCGTCGTAGACGAGCTTGACGTCGCGGCCGCCCAAGGCGGCCCGGTGTGCCGCCCGCGCCCCGATGCCGAGCATGAAGACATCGTGGACGTGGATGATGTCCGGCTGCAGCTTGTCGAGCACGGTGCCCAGAACCATCTCCTGGTCCATGGCCTGCGGCATCGCCCACCGCCAGTGGCCCCACGGCAGTCGCCGGTAGGCGCGGATCGTCCGGCTGCGCCAGGCGCCGACCCCCAGGTCGGCGGTGCCCGACGCGGTCCGCTCCTTGTCCAGGGGGCGGGCGCGGGCGTCGATGACCGCTCGCCGCATCCGCAGAGAGCGCCACCGTATCGCCCGGGTCACCCGGGTGCCCAGGCGCTGGAACCGCCCCCGCCGCCCCGCTGTCCCCGGCCGCAGGACGTCGCGGCGATCCCGGCCGCGGTCGCCGCGGAGCTCGCGGGTGTCGTACTCCCACCGACCGAGGGCCCGCGTGTACTGCTCTTTGTCCGAGAACCACGGGCTGAGGTGGGCGAGGCGGACCTTCCATCCTGAGCTGGAGATCCGCGGCGTGATGGCCGGACAGATGACCTGGACCCGGCCCAGCTTGCGGGCGCCGCGGGCGTACCGGCCGGCGACACCCACTGCGGTCACCTCGAACCCCCACTGCGCCACCGTGTGGGCGTACTTGAGCACCCGCGAGTCGATCACGATGTCGTTGCCGGCGAGCATCGCGACCCGCGGCCCCACCCAGTCCGGCTTCCAGTCGGCAGGCACGTCGCTCGGATCCCGCAGGAACCGAGCGAGGACCGCCGCCGACCGGCGGCCATCGTGCACTGAGCCGACGAACGCCGCGCCCCGCACAGCTACGGACCGGGCCCGGTCGCGGTCAGCCACGAGGTCGCGGACAGCCGTATCGAGCGAGTCGGGGGTGACCTCGACGATTGGCAGCTCCAGCCCGGTCTCGTCGAGGATGTGCTGGCGGACGCGGTCCGCCACGTGGCCCAGCACGACGCGGCCGGCCGCCATCGCCTCACACGCGGCGACGCCATAGCCGCCGAGCCGAACCTGGTCCACGACGATGTCGGCGTCGCGGTAGACGTCCGGCATGTCGGCCGGATCGACGTTCTCGACCCGCCGATACTCGATCAGGCCCTCGCGGGCGAGATCGCTGAGGATGGGGTCGATCAGGTCCGATCCCTTGATCGCAGACTTGCTCGGCGCGTGTGCGACGATCGGCCGTTCGTGGTCCATGACCGGCCTGTCGCTGCTCCAGACCTCGGGTTGCACCACGACCGGGCACCACCGGCCGTTGGGGATGAAGTCGAGCAGATCCGGTGTCGACACGAACACCGGACCCGGGTAGCTGTTGAACAGGTCGACCGAGCGCCGCGCGGTCTCCTCGAGGGTGATGACCTCCTTGTCGTCCATATCCGGGAAGGGCGACCATCTCTCGATCTCGACGTGCAGGCTCGGGATCCGCGCCTCCGACCCGTGGGCGAGCAGGGCGACCGTGACACCGGCCTTCAGCAGCGTCGGGATGTCGTGCGACGCATCGCTCCCGTGGAGCGGCCCGAACAGGGGCCGGTTGGCCTCGATGATCACATGGGTGTAGGTCGAGGTGACGAACTGCTCGAAGTCGAGCTGCCAGGGCCGGTCGTAGTTGTACGTGTCCGCCAGCACCGAGTAGTCGGCCGGGTAGTCCAGGGCGCCCTTGTACACGGCGTAGGAGTGGGCACCGACGTCCGGGACGTGGCGCTCCGCCGCCCGCGCCCACTGCGTGCCCTGGCCGGCGAAGTTGGCCGGACCGACCATGAGGCGGATGGCGGTGGTCTGCGCGGCCGGGCGGGCCGAGCTGGGCTCTTCGCTGGCCTCCCGTTCATCGACCGGGATCCGGTGCTGCTTTCCCGTGCCAGAAGCTGGCCAATGCCTCATCGAGGCCATCACACTCATTATCTCTTCTGTCCCCAGGCATCGTTGCCCACTCGTGGTTCTTCAGGGGCTTGTAGATCGCGGCGGCTGTCGAGCCGATCACCCGCTCTCGACCCGCGTCGAGACAGTGCGCCCCTCCCGCGCCGAGGTCAGACATGCTTCGGCCACAGCGACCGTCGCCAAGCCTTGACGCATGGTCACGATGTCGGCGTCCTTGCCGAGCACGGCGTCTCGGAAAGCCTCGTGCTCGGTCCGCAGCGGCTCCGGCTTGGCGATCGCGTAGCGGATCATGTCGCCTTCGGTGACACCGCGGAAGCGCGCGATGTCGTCCCACTCGGTCTTGACGATCCCGTTGGCGTGGAAGGTCAGGTCGGCGTGCAGCGTGTCGGCCACGAACGTGCCCCGCTCACCCGTCACGACCGTGACCCGCTCCTTCATCGGCGAGAGCCAGTTGACGAGATGGCTGGTGACGGTGCCGTCGGCGAGCTGGCCGGTCACCGCGACCAGATCCTCGTACTCGCGTCCGCTCTTGTGCGCGGTTCGAGCCGCCACCGACGCGAAGGGCTGCTGTGCCACCCAGGCGGTCAGGTCGATGTCGTGCGTGGCAAGGTCCTTGACGACGCCGACGTCGGCGATCCGGGACGGGAACGGGCCCTGCCGCCGGGTGATGATCTGGTACACCTCCCCGAGCTCGCCGGCCTCGAGCCGGGAGCGCAGGCTCTGCAGCGCGGGGTTGTACCGCTCGATGTGTCCGACCGCGCCGACCAGGTCCGCCTGCTCGAAGGCCTCCGCCAGCTTCCGGGCGCTTTCGACGTCCCTGGCCAGCGGCTTCTCGATCATCGTGTGCACGCCGGCCGCCGCCAGGGTCAGCCCGACCTCGTCGTGCAACGCGGTCGGCACGGCGACCATGCAGTAGTCGACGCCGGTCGCGATCAGCGCCTCGACGTCCGGCAGTACGTCCAGGCCCCCGGCCGCCCCGTGCGGGTCACCGCCGGCGTCGGCCACCGCGACGAGATCGACCCCGTCGAGCGATCCAAGGACACGCGCGTGGTGCCGGCCCATCATGCCAAGGCCGATCAATCCTGCCCGCAGCTTCGGCATCAGGCGCCCGCCTTCGCCACGGTGTTGACAGCGGTGACGATCCGGTCCAGGTCGTCATCGGAGAGCGATGGGTGCACGGGCAGCGACAGTGCCTCGCGTGCCGCCCTCTCGGTCTCGGGGAGGTCGAGCGACAGCCGGAAGGACGGCAGGCGGTGGTTCGGGATCGGGTAGTACACGCCGGTGCCCACGCCGTGCTCGTCCGCGAGCGCCTTGGCGAAACCGTCGCGGTCGTCGGCGACGCGGATCGTGTACTGGTGGTAGACGTGAGTGGCCTCGGCGGCGACCGGTGGCACGGTCACTCCCTCGAGATGCCGGTCGAGGAAGCGCGCGTTGGCCTGACGCTGCTCCGTCCAGGCCGGCAGCTTCGCGAGCTGGGCCCGTCCGATAGCGGCGTGGACGTCGGTCATCCGGACGTTGAAGCCCACGATCTCGTTCTCGTACCGGTGCTCCATGCCCTGGTTGCGGAGTAGACGCACCTGCCGGGCGATCTCCTCGGTTTCACACGAGACCATGCCCCCCTCGACCGAGGTCATGTTCTTGGTCGGGTAGAGGCTGAACATCGCGAACGTGCCGAACGATCCGACCGGTGCACCGTGCCAGGTGGCGCCGTGCGCCTGGGCGGCGTCCTCGAAGAGCCGCAGGCCGTGCTTCTCCGCGACCGCTGAGAGGCCCCCGATGTCGGCCGGTTGTCCATAGAGGTGCACCGGCATGATTCCGGCGGTGCGTTCCGTGACGACCGCCTCGACGGCAGCCGGGTCGAGGCCGAAGGAGTCGGGCTCGATGTCGGCGAAGACGGGCGTGGCCCCCGTCAACGCGACCGAGTTCGCCGTCGCGGCGAAGGTGAAGGAGGGGACGATCACCTCGTCGCCCGGGCCGACTCCGGCAGCCAGCAGCCCCAGGTGCAGGCCGGCCGTCCCCGAGCTGACCGCGACGGTTGTCCGGCCACCCACCAGGGCGTCGGCGAACTCCTGCTCGAACGTCGCGACCTCTGGTCCCTGGGCGATCATGCCGCTGCGCAGCACGCGGTCGACCGCAGCGCGCTCCTCGTCCCCGATGATCGGCTTGGCGGCCGGGATCATCCCGGTGTTCATGCGTTCTCCTCTGTCTGCGCGGCCGGGGTGCCGGCCTCGGTCAGCAGTCCGTCCACCTCGACGTACTCCTCGGCCGTCTGGGGGCAGCGCCACCGGCCGCTCCCGTGATCTTCCAACGGGACACCGGCTCGGCCGACCCACTTGATCCGCCGCGCGGGCACGCCGGCGACCAACGCGAAGTCTGGCACGTCGTGGGTGACGACCGCTCCGGCGGCCACCGTCGCCCAGCGACCGACCGTGACCGGGGCCACGCAGACGGCCCGTGCACCGACCGAGCTGCCCTCCCGGAGCGTCACGCCGACCAGCTCCCAGTCGGCCCCGCTCTTGAGCGTGCCGTCCGGGTTGACCGCCCGCGGGAACGTGTCGTTGGTCAGCACGACGGCCGGGCCGATGAAGACGCCGTCCTCGAGGACAGCCGGCTCGTAGACGAGCGCGTAGTTCTGGATCTTGCAGTTGTCGCCGACGTGGACGCCGTTGCCGACATACGCGCCCCGCCCGATGACGCAGTTGCGCCCCAAGACCGCATTCTCGCGTACCTGCGCGAGGTGCCAGATCGACGAACCATCGCCGACAATGGCGCGCTCATCGACTTCGGCTGACGGCATGATCCGAACTGGCACGGTGAAGCGGTCTCCTCGTTGGGGCCGCTCAGCCGGCGTCCCTCGTTGTCTCAGACGGTGGTCCAGATTACCCGTCAGCGAGCTGGTCGGAGCCATCGGTCCAGCACCTGCCCAGATCGGGTGCCGTCGTGAATTTCTCTCACGAACGCAATCCCCTCGGCGGCGATGCCCCTCGCGCGGTTCCGGTCAGCCGCGAGCTCCGCGATGACGCCGCCCAGAGTCGCTGGATCGGCCTCGACGACGGGGAGGCTACGTCCAGTCGCAGTCTCGACGTGGCCTCGGACCTGCGAGCCCACGTACCCGATCACGACGCGCCCCGCCGCCATGGCCTCACAGGCAGCCACGCCGTAGAGGCCCATGAGCACTTGGTCGATCACGATGTCGGCGGAGGCGACGAGCTCTGGCATCTGGTCGTGCGGAACCCCGTCCAGCTCCTGGTACTCGATCAGGCCCGCCGCCTCCAGCCGTCGCGCAACGCTCGAGATGACCGGCGTTCCCTTCAGCCAGGCGTTGGACGGCGCGTGTACCACCCGAGGCCGCGCCCGGTCCAGGACAGGCGAGGTCGTCGCCCACCGATCGACCTCCACGGCGACCGGGAGCCACTGAGCTCGTCGAACGTCGACCAGCAGGTCCGGTGTCGACACGAAGATGGATCCGGGGAAGTCACGCAGGATCGCCTCGTGCCGACGGGCCTGCTCCTCGAGGCGGTCGACAAGGTCGCCGCCCTGTCTGAACGGCGACCAACGTTCACGTGCCGCATGTCGGCTGGGCAGGCGGATCTCGGAGCCATGCGCGACCAGCGCGGTCGACAATCCCCGCCGAGCAAGCACTCGAATATCGCCCCGGCAATCGCGGCCGTAGCGATTCCCCAGGATCGGTCGCAGCGCCTCGATGAGGACGTGGCTGAAATGCGTTGTCACGTAGCGCTCTTGTTCTCGCTGCCACGCTGGGTTCCGGTACTGCTGTGGACTCACGGCGTAGTCCGCGCGGTAGTCAGGGGCATTCCGGCGAACTGCGAAGGCCTGCGCCGCCACGCTGGACAGTGTCCGCTCGGCCGCGCGGCACCACTCCCAAGCCTGACCGGCCTGGTTCGCCGGACCGACCAGGAGTCGCACCGGTTTGCTGGGCACTTCGGGTCTCGGTGGCCCGGGCGAGGCTCCGCGCGCGAGCGCGGTCCACCGGCGCACGGCCAGATATACGCGGGCGAGTGGCTCGCGCAAGGCCGGCGGAACCGACTGGGCGGCTTTGCGCATGATCTGCCACTCACTCCTCACGGCCGCGGGTCGGCTGGCGAAGCGCCGACTGTCGTACCCTGTCCCGGTCCTGCCCTTGCTCGACATCGCCTTCCACTCGAGGAGTCATGCGCGAATGAGCGCCCCGCACGTGCTCTACGTTGCCTGGGGTTTCCCGCCCTGCCGCGGTGGCGGAGTCTATCGAGCGCTCGCCACGGCGAACCGCTTCGCAGCGTTGGGCTGGCGCGTGACGGTCCTCACCGCTGACCGCGAGAGTTTCGTCCGCTATACCGGCGCCGACGCCTCGCTAGAAGACCGCGTTGACGACCGGATCGCCGTCGTCCGCGTCCCGTTCACGTGGCCGATCCATGAGGCGGACCTTCATCGCTGGTCGTGGTTTCGGATGGCGAGCCCGCGGACGTGGGTCAAGCTGCGGTCGAGGCGTGACCAACTGCCGTTCCCCGAGGTCGGCTACGGGCCCTGGCGGCGACCGCTCGAGGCTGCCGCGGAGCGCGTTCATGCCGCCGATCCGGTCGACCTCGTCGTCGCCACGGCCAATCCCCACGTCGCGTTCTCCGTGGCCGATCGGCTGTTCCGTCGCCACCGCGTGCCATACGTCTTGGACTATCGCGACGCCTGGCTGCTCGACGTCTTCAGTGGTGACCGTCTTCATTCGCCGCGCAGCAGGGCGGCGGCCTGGGAGCGTCGCCTGGTCGCCGCAGCGACCGAGGTGTGGTTCGTCAACGATCCGATCCGTCAGTGGCACGCGGAGCTCTATCCCGACCATGCGATGAAGATGCATACCGTGCCGAACGGCTACGACCCCGAACTGGCGCCGGCCGTTCATGAACGCGAGCCGGCGGGGTCCCGGCCATTGGTATTCGGCTACCTCGGAACGGTATCGCCACGGGTACCGCTGGCTGAGTTCGCCGCGGGATGGAGACGCGCCCGCGAGCAGTCGACGATCGTGGCCGAGTCGACCGCTCGGTTCTACGGCTACCTCGGGTACTACGCGGCGATTCGGGCTGATCTTCTCGCGATCATCGAACAGGCCGGCGACGACGGCATGTCCTACCAGGGCCCGGTGGCCAAAGGTGACATCGGCAAGGTCTATGACACGTTCGACGTCCAGCTTCTGATCTTGGGCTCAGGGCGGTACGTCACGAGCGGAAAGATCTTCGAGTACCTCGCGACCGGTCTGCCGGTGGTGTCTGTCCACGACCCGATGAACGCGGCGAGCGATGTCCTACGTGGTCATCCCCTCTGGTTCCCGGTCGATGACCTGGAGCCTGACTCGATCGCGAAGGCACTGGTCGCCGCTGCGGAGGCCGCCCAGACCGCCGATCGGGAGACCAGGCATCTCGCGCGGGCGTTCGGTGCGCGGTTCCGCCGTGACCTGCAGGTCGATCCGCGCATCGAAGCCCTGCGTGCTCGGCTCGACCCGACCGCTCGAGAGGTTCGGTCGTGAGGGTGCTGCTGATCTCGACCGGGCGACTACCCGCTTCGTACTTCGTGAGAGCTCGGGCCGAACTCGGCCACCCCGAGACCATCGTCGACGTCCTGGCCTGGGCGCCTCCGCGCGAACCCGTGGGCGAGCTCGTCCAGCGATATCTGCTCCTCGGACCGGGCGAGATGCCACAGTCGCAGCCGGACCAGCAAGGGCCACCGGGCCGACAAGCCGGCCAGCCGCCCACCTCGACGACGCCGCAGCGTTCCTGGAATCTCAGGCGCGTCCGAGCCGGCTTGCGCCGCCGGCTCCGCCCGGTCTTTCGGGCCCGGTGGAGCAGAGCCCTGCGACGGCTGCTCAGGCGGGGACCGTCGCGAAAGTTCTGGCGGACGGTGCGCACGAACCAGGCCGCGAGTCAGCTCGCCCGCGAGGCCGACCTCCTGGTGGTTCTCGATGCCGGCGGCATCCGCACGGGTTGGCATCTGGCCCGCCGTCACGCCGGGAAGCCGGCGTTGTTAGGCCTTTCTGCGGCGGCTCAGTTCGCGAGATCGGATCATCCGGCCGCGATCCGTTGACCCGGGAAGCGCGGTAACCGGCATCAGCGCGGTACCGCGCTCCGGGAAGGCCTGGCGAGCTCGGCGATCGCATCCGCCAGCGCCGCGTACGGGTCGGGTGCGTCGCTAGTCGTCCGAGACCAGGAACGCGCGGCTTCCTGGAGACCGTCGATCAGGGCAGGAGCGGCCGCCCATGTCCGCAACACCTCAGCCGCCTCGTCGACAGTGCCGACAACCGCGCCAGCGCCGCTGTCGTGGACCAAGCGCGCCTGCCTGGGCAGGTCAGACACCAAGAGCGCAAGGCCGCTCGCGAGGTACTCGTGCAACTTGGTCGGGAGGGCCTCGCGGAAGGCCGGTGTGTCATGGAGCAGGCACAGTCCCGTCCAGGCGCCCTGAGCTATGCGCCACGACTGCCTCGGCGGCTGCCGATCGTGCACGCGGACTCGGCCGAGGACATCCGGCGCGGCGAGCCGTTCTGCCAGTCTTGATCGGTCCGGATGGGCAACCGGGCCGACAAGATCCAGCTGCCAGCCCGGCGCAGCTCCGATGGCCTCGACCATGTCGAAGAGCCCACGGCTCTCCCGCAGGTCGCCGATGTATACAGCTCGCGGCACAGGGTCTCGATCGGCCTCCGGTGGCACGAAGCCAGCCGAGGGAAGGTTGGGGACGACGACGCGATGCCGGGCCGACCACGGTGGCAGGTGCTCGTCGGCGACCACGGTGAGGTCGGTGCCGCCGGCCAGTCGGGTGGCGAAACCAACGAATGCGCGCGCAGCAACCGCTCGCAGGCCCCTGGACCATGCCCGATCGGCCAGGAGCTTGGTGTAATCCTCATGCACGTCGACGACGACCTTGCGATGCCGCAACCGTCCAACGACGCGCGTCGCCGGGATGAGATCTGGATCGAGGGTCAGCAGGACCCGGGCGCTCGACTTCCACGGCAACGCCGCCGCGCGCAGCCCACGTCGAAGGAGACCACCTCGCCGGCTGACGATCACGATGGCGCCATCTGGACCGTCGGATCGTTCGCCGAGGCCCCTCACCTCCACCGTGAGCCCGCGCTCGCGCAGCGCCTTGACCACCTTGTGGAGGCGCGCGTCAGCGACGTCGTGACCGGTGGTGAGCACACCGACATCGACCGCCGCGTCACGCACGCTGCTAGAGGTCCTCGAGAGTGAACGCGTCCTCGCCCACCCGGAGGAACTTGGTGTAGGCGTCGATCACTTCGCCGGGCGCGCCTCGCATCATGAGCCGTCCCTTGTGCATCCAGATCACGTCTTTGCACAGATCCTTCACGCTGCTCATCGCATGGCTCACCAGGAACATGGTCCGCGCCTGACTGACCAGCTCCCTCATCTTGGCGGCGGCCTTCTGTTTGAACCTCGCGTCGCCCGCGGACAGGGCCTCGTCGATCAGGAGGATGTCAGGTTCCATGTGGACAGCGACGGAGAACGCCAGCCGGCTGAACATTCCCGACGAGTAGGTGCGCATCGGCATGTCGATGAACTCACCGAGTTCGGCGAAGTCCGCGATTGCCTCGGACCGCTCCTGGATCTCCCGTCGCGACAGACCTGCTGCCAATCCACCCAAGACGACGTTTTCCCGACCCGAGAGCATGGCGTTGAACCCGACGCCGAGTGCGAGCAGCGTGCTCACTCGTCCGTGGACTTCGATGCGACCCTCGTTGGGCGGAAGGATTCCGGCGATGGTGCGCATCAGCGTCGATTTCCCCGCTCCGTTCGCGCCGATGATCCCGATGGTCGTGCCATGGTCGACGTCGAACGAGACGTCCTGGACGGCCTTCACCACCTTGACGGCACGCTCACCGCGGCCGAGCCGAACTACCGCGCTCTTGAACGTCGGCGTCCGCTCGAAGGTAGTCCGATAGGTGACCGAGACGTGCTCGACCCGGACGGCCGGCCCACCTGACCCGTTTGCCGCCGTTGCGGTCACTGCGCTGGCCTCAGAGACGGACGACAAACTCGCGCTCCCTCGACATGAACAACAGGCTTCCCACGATGAAAGCTGTGAGCGACCACGCCGCCGCGGCGATCCACACCGAAGCCGACGGGATCTCACCACGCACCAGCAGGTCTGTCCAGCCGCCCAGCAGTGAAAAGAGCGGGTTGATGATCATCCAGTCTGCGAATCGGTCGGGCGCATCCTCCGCGAACCACAATACTGGTGACAGGTACAGCCAGATCCGGACCAGGTACGGCAAGAAGCTGGCTGTGTCGCGAAAGTAGACCTGCAGGGTCGCGAAGATCATCGCCATGCCAGCTCCGAAGACCGTCAACATGGCCAGGAAGGCCACTCCGAGCGACATCTCCCAGTTCAGCGGC
The DNA here is from genome assembly GCA_963801065.1 of uncultured Actinomycetota bacterium. Taxonomy (GTDB): domain Bacteria; phylum Actinomycetota; class Actinomycetes; order Jiangellales; family Jiangellaceae; genus CAWDDG01. The sequence continues at coordinate 175,689 of CAWDDG010000003.1, forward strand.
TGGCCGAAAGCCAGGTGGATCGGGATGTAGACGATCATGGTCGGCAGGAAGCGGAAGAAGGCTGTACGCACGGCCGATAGCGGCAGGAGCAGTCGCGGGAACGACAGGTTGAGCAGCAGCTTCCCTCCCCCGACCACACTCGACGCTCCCGTCTGCATCGCTCCGGCGAAGAAGTAGAAGGCAAACAGTCCAGCGCACAGGTGGACGAAACGCTCTGCAGCGTCGTCGTCAGCGCCGCCGCGCAGGATGGTCACCAGCACGTAATAGACCGCCGCGAGCAGCAGCGGGTTGAGAACAAGCCAGAGCTGGCCGAACACTGTGTTGGTGTGAGCCGCCCTCATGGTCGAGCGCGAGAGCTCGGTGATGAACTCGCGGCGACGCCACAGTTCGCGCACATACGGTCGAAGCCGTGGCAGGCCCGACCGGTGCGGCTCGTAGACGTGCACCGACGAGGTGAAGTCCTCGTCGAGCCGAGTTCCCGTCATCCGCCGTGCCTTCCATGATCGTGAGGATGCCGGTGCGCCGATCGCGCAGTGCGCCCAGTCAGAGTCGGGTCAAGGGTAGACGAGACGGTGCCAGATCCCCCATCCGCGGGCGTCTGCATGGCGCAGGTCACTCTTGTCACCGGTCATCGCCCATCAGGTCGCGGTACGCGCCGATGAGCACGCGGCTGTCGACGTCCCAGCTCAACGCCCGCTGCGCTGCTCGGACGGCCTGTACGTGCTCCGGGTAGTTCGACACCAGTTCGCGAACGGCGTCGACGAGTGATGCCGCATCCCCTGGGCGGAACAATGTTCCCACCCGATGGTCGCGAACCACGTCCCGGATCGCCGGTAGGTCGGCCGCGACGACGGGGACGCCGGCTCGGACAGCATGGAAGAGCTTGTTCGGCAGCGCCAACCTGTGGTTGTCGCAGCGGTCGGCCAGCGGGACGACAGCGACGCCGAGGTCACGGTAGACGACGTCGATCTGGTCCAGCGACAGAGCAGGTTTCACCTCGACGCCGTCGGCGAGGCGGAGATGGAATCCCGCATCCACTGGGCCGACGAGCAGCGTGCGAAGAGGTGCCAGCCGAGCACCGGCTTCGACGACCGTCTCGAGGTCCCGGCCCGCTCCTATCCGGCCTGCATAGACCAGCCCGCGAGGGGGCCCAGAAGGCCCGGCCACCGGCACGTCGGCAATGGGAAACGTGTTACGGACGACGCGGACGTCCGGCAGGCCACCTCGGCGCAGTCGATCTGCGATCCCCTGGCTGACGGTCAGCACGATACGAGCATCCGCCGCCAGTCTTTGCTCAAGCTTCGCGCCTCGGCGTCGCCGCACCGGCGTCGGGCGACCTGGCAACGCGCGACCGAACCACAGCTCGTGACTGTCGTAGACGAGCGGCACCTTCCACATCTCGGTCAGTTCAGCAGCGAGCTCGAGCGTGTTGAAGTCGTGGGCGTGGACGACGTCCGGCCGTGGCCCGGCCGCGAGCAGTGTCCCCGCAGCCTTCGTCCAGGCGTTTTCGACCCGGGCGCGGTGCTCGGGAAGAAGCAGCCAGCGTGCCGCCCGGACCGGGATCGGGTCGTGTACGGGCCGCTCACCCTCGGGGCGCAGGCCACGCGCTCGAAGGACCGACTCGACCGTGACACCAGCGGGAGGCACGAAGTCGTCCGGCACGTCGCGGCCGACGATGTGCACGTCCTTGCCCGAGGCGGCGAGCGTCGTGGCCTCGCGGACCACCCGGGTGTCGCTCGCGACCGGCGACTGGACGAGCATCAGTACCCTCACGGCTCGAGCCGCTCAGCAGACGCGGCCGACAGCCGGGCTGGAGCACCGGACCCGAGGCGGGGCCCGACGATGAAACCGGCTCCCCACGTGGTGTGCATGGTCGCGAGCACGACGGGCAGCCAGGCGCGAGCCCGCACCGGTAGACCCCGGCCCTCCACCAGGCCGGCGACAACGGTTCCGGCGGTGTACCCGGCCGGAGCGAGCCACCCGAGCGCGAGCCAGCCAGGCCCGCCGGCGGCGGCGACCAGGCCCGCGACGATCCCCGCAGCGACACCGGCGGTGACCACCGGTGCGGCCAGGTAGCGCAGGCTCGCCGTGTCGGGGTGCCGGCGGACGACCTCGCGCCGCCACTGTCCGGTGCGGAAGAACTGGCGGGCCAGCGCTCGCAGGGTGTGCCGGGGCCGGTAGGTGACGACCAGGTCCGGTGTGAACCACACGGTCTCGCCGGCCTCGCGGATCCGGTAGTTGAGCTCCCAGTCCTGCGCTCGCACAAAGTGCTCGTCGTAGCCGCCGAGGCGTTCGAGCACGTCTCGGCGGAAAACGCCCAGGTAGACCGTGTCTGCCGGACCCGGGCGCCCGCCGAGATGGAACCGGGCCGCGCCGATGCCGAGCGGTGAGCTCATGGCCCGCGCGACAGCGCGCTCGAAGTCGGTCTCGCCCTCCGCCAGCATGATGCCGCCGACGTTTGCGGCGCCGGTCTCCTCCAGGACATCAATGGCCCGGCGGATGTATCCCGCCGAGAGCAGGCCGTGCCCGTCCACCCGCACCACGGTGCCGTGCCGTGCCGTGGCGATTGCGGCGTTGAGCCCGTTCGGGGTGTGCCCCGCGGGGTTCGCGACGACGCGTACCCTCGCGTCGCGTGCAGCCAGCTCGGCGGCGATCTCTCCTGTTCTGTCGCGGGAGGAGCCGACGGCCAGGATGACCTCGACCTCGCCGGGGTAGTCCTGGGCCAGGACGTGGGCGACCGCCTCCGCCAAGTGCCGTTCCTCGTCGCGGACCGGCATGATCACGGAGACCGGAGGCCAGCCTGGATGGGCGGCGGCTTCCATAACGGCGAGCACCCTACCGTGACGACCACTGCGGCCTCCGAGCCGCTCCGTGCCGATGCAGCCGTCGGTCTAGGAGCAGACTGAGGACAGGTCGACGCTTGTCGGTGCCTGGTCGTCCTCCGTGGCGGCTCGCGGGGTGGCCTCGCCCGTTGCCGACTCGGTCGCCGCCCGCGCTGCGCCGGGACCCGCTTCGCCCGCGGTCGCGTCGCCGTTCTCCGAGCCCGCGCTACGAGATGCCTCGATGGCCTCGTCGACATGGTCGGCAATCGCGCCGAAGTCCGGGTCCGCCGGAACGATCAGGGGAGGCACGAGCTGCAGCGAGGTGGCCGGAAGATCCTTGGCCTTCCACGCCATCTCGACGAGCTCCGGAAGCTGGTCCTGCGGGATGTCGGTGGTCACGACCGAGGTCGACGCGTCGGCCAGTGCGGTGAAGTTGTGCAGCACCGTGGACGGGTCGGCCTCGTGCAGGATCGCACCGAGCACGCACCGTTGACGGGACATCCGCGCGTAGTCGGAGGATTCGGACCGCGAGCGCGCGTACCAAAGCGTCTCGTAGCCGTCGAGCTTCTGCAGTCCGGGCTGGAGCACCTCACCCTGCTGGCCGATCGGGATACTTTCCGTGACCCGGATGGTGACGCCGCCGAGCGCGTCGACCAGGTCGCGGAAACCGTTCAGGTCGATGACGACGAAGTAGTGGACCGGAAGGCCGAGGCTGCCCTCGACTGCCTGTTTCACCGCGGTCACGCCGGGACCGCCCGACCCGGGGAACAGGTCCGGGTTCGCCTCGCCATAGGTCCAGGTCGCGTTGAGCATCCACTCCGTGCGTTCACCCTCGCCGGTGAAGCCGTCGGGAAACCGTCGCGCCGCGGCCGAGTCCTCGGGGAAGCGAGCCCTCTCCAGGTTGCGCGGCAGGCTCACGAGCACCGGACGGCCAGAGCGGACGTCGATCGAGACGAGGTTGATGCTGTCCGGGCGCACACCGTCCCGGCCCTTGCCCGCGTCGGCACCGAGCAACAGGACGTTGAGGCGGCCGTCGCTCGCGACCGCCGCCTCGCCGGACGGGAAGAGCGCCACGACGGCGTCGTGCGCGGCCGACGCGTAACGCGCCGCCACGAACAACGGCGTGGCCACGAGTGCGCACAGGGCGAGCGTCGTGCCGACCATGACGAGCCGGTGCTTCCGGTTCAGCGCGGGTGGGTAGCCGACCCGCCATGCGTCGACGAGCAACGCGATCCACCCGATGCCGACCACGAAGAGCACCAGCTTGAGCAGTGTGAGCAGCCACGGCCGGACGGCGAGTCCGGCCAACGCGTCGAAGGGGACCAGCCAGAGCACCAACGCGCTGACGAGGACCAGCCCCGCCCACACCTGGAGCACGACCTTGCCGAGCTGACGGTTGCCGGCGGTGAACTGCGCGCTTCCGGGCGCCAGCACCGAGAGACCGACGAGTGTCAGGGAGCGCCGGAACCGTGCTGCCTCGGCGCGCTGCTCGCGCACCGAGGGGCCCTGGATCGGTCTCGACCGTGGCGCGCTGCTGCGCGCCGGTGCGGTCGAGACCATCGGCTCCCCCGGGTCGTCCAGTCCACGTCTTGTGCGGATTCGGCGCTCGCCAGTATCGCTTTGGTCCGGCCGGGAGCCAGAGCGGCGCGCCGTACGCCCCAGCATTCACACCAGTCACTTTCGTGACGGATCCGGCGGCCGGATTTCAATCGCGGTCCTTGCCGCGGGACTGCAGGATCGCGGCCCGCCGGGCCAGCCGGTGCGTTCGCCGGATCTCGGCCTCGGCGAATCGCCGCCGGTCCTCGTCCGTCTCGGGCAGCACGGGCGGCACCTCGCGCGGTCGTCCGTCCGCGTCCAGCGCCACGAAGACCAGATAGGCGGTCGCGACCCGCTTGGCGGTCGCCACCTGGTCCCACGGTTCGGCGAGCACGCGGACACCCACCTCGAGCGAGGTCCGTCCGGTCCAGTTGACCCGGCCGCGGGCATGGACCAGGTCACCGATCTGAACCGGCTCCAGAAAGGCCATCTCGTCCATCGACGCCGTGACCGCCGGACCACCGGAGTGGCGCTGGGCCACGGCGCCGGCCACCTCGTCGACAAGCTTCATGATCACACCGCCATGCACCGTCCCGAGCAGGTTGGTGTCCAGCGTGGTCATGATCCGCGACAGCGTCGTCTCGGCGGCCGACGTCGGCCGGCCCCACGCGTTCCGATCCTCGCGCACGGACAATGACGGTAGGGCATTGGGTCGTCTCCGCCCGACGTGACATGAAACGGCGACTGGATGATCCGACCGACGGCGTGAGGCAGGCAGGCTTGATGTACCGGGTTCTCGTGATCGGCGGCGGCATCATCGGGCTGGCCGTCGCCGAGCGCCTCGCCCGGCGACCCGGCACCCGGGTCGTGGTCTGCGAGAAGGAGGACCGGTGGGCGGCCCACCAGTCGGGTCGAAACAGCGGGGTGATCCATTCCGGCCTCTACTACGCACCTGGCAGCCACAAGGCCCTGATGTGCCGGCGCGGGGCCGAGACCATGATCGCTTTCGCGCGCGAGAACGGCGTCGCGGTCGAGGTGACTGGAAAGCTCGTGGTCGCCGTCGAGGACGCGGAGCTCCTCCGGCTGGCAGCCCTGCGCGAGCGCGGGCTCGCCAACGGCCTGGCCGTCCGCGAGATCGCACCGGACGAGGCGAATGACTACGAGCCGCACCTACGGTGCATACGGGCCCTCCACGTGCCGAGCACCGGAATCGTCGACTTCGCCGGCGTCTGCGCAGCACTCGTCCGCCGCCTCGAGCACGCCGGCGCCGACCTGCGGCTGAACAGCGAGATCGTCGGTCTTCGCCGCTACCAGCTGGCCACGGTGGTGGAGACGACGAGCGGCCAGATCGAGGCCGACGTGGTCGTCAACTGCGCGGGCCTCTACAGCGACCGGATCGCCCGGATGGCCGGAGCACGACCGGATGCCCGGGTCATCCCCTTCCGCGGCGAGTACTACAAGTTGAAGCCATCCGCGCGCCACCTCGTGCGAGGACTGATCTACCCGGTCCCTGACCCTGCGTTCCCGTTCCTCGGCGTGCACCTCAACCGCGGCATCGACGGGTCGGTGCACGCCGGTCCGAATGCCGTTCTGGCGCTCGCGCGAGAGGGCTATCGCTGGCGTACCATCCGCCCGCGGGATCTCGCCGAGACGCTGCGGTTCAGTGGGTTCTGGAAGCTGGCAGGCCAGCATTACCGCTCCGGAGCGAAGGAGATGCTGCGATCAGTGTCCCGGCGGCGGTTCGCGGACAGCCTGCGCCGATTGGTCCCCGACCTCGCTGACGACGACCTGCTCCGCGCCGAACCCGGGGTGCGCGCGCAGGCGATCACGTCGAGCGGAAGACTGGTCGACGACTTCCTGATCGAGGCCGACGCCCGCACCGTCCACGTTCTCAACGCTCCGTCGCCGGCCGCGACGAGCGCGTTGGAGATCGCCGAACACGTGGTCTCGCTGGTGCCGTGAGGACCGGTACCGTGCTGACGTGACTCCACCGGACGATCGCCCCGACCAGCCGCCCGCAGGACCGTCCAACGTCACGACCTACACCGCTGGTCACGTCCCGGGCGTGGCGTACCGCGACGGCGTGGCCCACAGCCCCCAGGAGCGCAAGGACGCCGGCGATTCCGGCGAGGGTGCCGCCTCCGGGTCGCGGCCCGCCTCGCCGTCGCGGCCCACTCCTGCGCCAAGCACCAAGCCGGCCGCGAAGCGGCCACGACGTGCGGTGACCTCGCGCCGGGTCGCCCGCTGGGTCGGCGGGTTCCTCGTCGTCGTCCTGGCGGGCCTCGTGGTCCTGTTCTGGCTGGCGTGGTCGCGTATCGACAAGGTCGACGCGATCCCCGAGGACCATGGTTCAGCCGTGTCCGACGGCCGCGTCTACCTGCTCGTCGGGTCCGACAGCCGCGAGGACCTGACGCCGGAGGAGCAGGCAGAGCTCGGCACCGGCTCCACCGAGGGTCGGCGGACCGACACGATCATGCTGCTGTACCTCCCCACCGACGGGCGTCCGGCGCTGGTGAGCGTGCCCCGCGACTCGGTGGTCGACATCCCCGGTAGTGGCGAGAACCGGATCAACGCCGCGTACGCGTTCGGCGGGGCTCCGCTCCTGGTCGAGACGCTCGAGACGGCAACCGGCGTCGCGATCGACGACTACGTCGAGATCGGCTTCGGCGGCTTCGCCTCGGTCGTCGACGCGCTCGGCGGCGTCGAGATGTGCCTTGACGAGCCGATCCAGGACGAAAAGGCCCATATCGACCTACCTGCAGGCTGCCAGATCCTCGACGGCCCCAACGCTCTGGGCTTCGCCCGGGCGAGGGACTTCGACCCGGCAGCCGACCTCGGCCGGGTCGAGCGGCAGCGTGAGCTGATCGGCTCCATCGCGTCGACCGCGCTGTCGCCCGGAACGCTGCTCAACCCGGTCAAGCTCACCCGCGCCTCGCTGTCGGGCGGCGACGCACTCACGATCGACGAGGAGACCGGGCCGCTCGATCTCGTCCAGTTCGCGCTCGCGATGCGCCGGGTCACGTCCGGCTCAGGCGACACCTTGACGGTGCCGCTCGGCCGCGTCGGCAACACCGTCGACTGGGACGAGGAGCAGGCCGGTCGCCTGTGGGCCGCCATGCAGGCCGGCGACGAGATCCCCCGCGACCTGGTCGCCCAATGACCCCCAGATGATCACGCAGACCATGCGAAGCGGCGCCTGACCAGGCGCAGAGCGCGCTGCGCAGAGGTTGCCTCTCGAGGCCCGAATGGCACGCTGGACTGCTCCACATACATGGACAAGTCGGGCGCTTGAGCAGCGGTTGGGCGTGCCATTGACAGCGATTGGGCGTGCCAAACGGCCCACCGGCGGGCTTCGTCAGGGGCGGCCCAGGCCGCGGTAGGTCCAGCCGGCCGCCCGCCAGGCGTCGGCGTCAAGGCAGTTGCGCCCGTCGACGACGTTGCGATTGGCCACCACCTTGCCCACCACCTCCGGGTCGAGCTCGCGGAACTCGTTCCACTCGGTGAGGTGGAGGACGACGTCCGCGTCACGGCATGCCTCGAGCGCGGAGTCCGCATACGTCAGCGTGGGGAACATCTGCCGCGCCGTCTCTCGGGCCTTGGGGTCGTACACGGTCACCTCCGCGCCTTGGAGGTGCAGCTGTCCGGACACGGTGAGCGCGGGCGAGTCGCGGACGTCGTCGGAGTCGGGCTTGAAGGCGGCGCCGAGCACCGCGACACGGCGTCCCGCGATGGACCCGCCGACGAGTTCACGCGCGATCTCGGCCACTCGTTCCCGCCGTCGGAGGTTGATCGCATCAACCTCGGCGAGAAACGTCAGCGCGTGTGCGGCGCCGATCTCGCCGGCGCGGGCCATGAAGGCACGGATGTCCTTGGGTAGGCAGCCGCCGCCGAACCCGGCACCCGCGTTGAGGAACCGGCGACCGATCCGGGCGTCGTACCCGATCGCCTCGGCGACCTTGGTGACGTCGGCGCCCACCACCTCGCAGATCTCGGCGATCGCGTTGATGAACGAGATCTTGGTCGCCAGAAAGGCGTTCGCGGACACCTTGACCAGCTCGGCGGTCGGGAAGTCGGTGACGACGACTGGTGTCCCGTCCGCGATGGTCGCCGCATAGACCTCGCGAAGCGTCTGCTCGGCGCGCTGGGACCGCACGCCGAAGACCAGACGGTCCGGCCGCAGGACGTCCTCGACGGCGAAGCCCTCGCGAGTGAACTCGGGGTTCCAGGCCAGCTCGGCCTCCGCTCCGGCCGGTGCCAGCGCGGCCAGCCTGTCGGCGAGCCGCTCGGCGGTCCCCACCGGAACCGTGGACCGGCCGACGACCAGCGTCGGTCGCGCCAGCCGTGAGGCGAGCGCATCGATCGCCGCGTCGACGTACGCCATGTCCGCGGCGAGCCCGTCCGAGCGCTGTGGCGTACCGACGCAGAGAAAGTGCACATCAGCCGTGTCAGCGTCGGCGATGTCGCTGGAGAAGGTGAGCCGGCCGGACTCGACGTGCGTGCGCAGAAACGGCTCGAGATGGGGCTCGTAGAACGGGACTCGCCCCTGGGTCAGGGCAGCGATCTTGTCCGGGTCGACGTCCACACCGACGACTCGATGGCCGAGTTCGGCCATGCCGACGGCGACCACCGTCCCCAAGTACCCGGTTCCGATCACCGAGATGCGCAGCGACACGCGCGTCCTTCCCACGTCGGCATGCTGGTTCCGGACGAGGGTACCTGCGGACCAGGCGCCTTGGGCGCCGTCCTTCGGCGATGCTCGGACGTCCTACCATCGGCGGCATGGACGCGGACTTCGACCTCTACCGGCTGCCCGAGGAGCACGAGGCCATCCGGGACGCGGTGCGAGCCGTGTGCACCGACAAGGTGGCCCCCCACGCGGCCGAGGTCGACGAGACAGGCACCTTCCCTCAGGCGTCGTACGACGCCCTGCGAGCCGCCGAGTTCCATGCGCCGCACATCCCCGAGGAGTACGGGGGGGCCGGCGCCGATGCGCTCGCGACCTGCATCGTCATCGAGGAGGTCGCTCGGGCATGCGCCTCCACATCGCTGATCCCGGCCGTCAACAAGCTCGGCACCGTGCCGTTGCTGCTCGCAGCCTCGGCCGAGGTCAAGGCCAGGTACCTGCCGCCGGTCGCTCGCGGCGAGGCCATGTTCTCCTACGGCCTGTCCGAACGCGAGGCCGGATCGGACACGGCGTCGATGAGGGCCCGGGCGGTGCCCGACGGCGACGATTGGGTGCTGACCGGCCATAAGTCCTGGATCACCAATGCCGGAGTTAGCGACTACTACACCGTCATGGCGGTCACCGACGCCGGCGCGCCGGGTGGTCGCGGCATCACTGCGTTCGTCGTCGAGGCGTCGGACGAGGGCTTCTCGGTCGGGGCGCCCGAGCGCAAGCTCGGCATCAAAGGGTCGCCCACCCGAGAGCTGCTCTTCGACCGGTGCCGCATCCCCGGTGACCGGATCGTCGGTTCGCCAGGCGAGGGGCTCAAGATCGCGTTGCGAACTCTGGACCACACGCGTGTCACCATCGGGGCCCAGGCGGTCGGTATCGCGGCCGGCGCGCTGGAAGCTGCCACGGCGTACGCCAAGGTGCGGCAGCAGTTCGGGACCGCGATCGCAGAGTTCCAGGGCGTGCAGTTCATGCTCGCCGACATGGCGATGAAGCTCGAGGCCGCCCGCCAGCTCGTCTACCGAGCCGCCGCGGCCAGCGAGCGGGACGAGTCGACATTGTCGTTCCTCGGCGCCGCAGCCAAGTGCTTCGCGTCCGACGTCGCCATGGAGATCACCACCGACGCGGTACAGGTGCTCGGCGGCTATGGCTACACCCGCGACTACCCGCTCGAACGCATGATGCGTGACGCGAAGATCACTCAGATCTACGAGGGCACCAACCAGATTCAGCGGGTGGTCGTCGCACGCCAGCTTCTCCGCGGCAACGTCTGACCCAATCCGGTGTTCCGGTCGTCGCGCGCGCCAGTGAGGATGGACCTGTGACGAATTGGCAGGACGCCGGCGTGATCCGCCGCCTGTTGACTACGCCGGCGCCGTGGGCAGTCGTCGGCCTGTCGGCCAACACCGAGCGCACGGCCTACCGGATCGGCCGCTACCTGCGAGACCACCTCGGCATGAGCATCGTCCCGGTCAACCTGCGCGGCGAGACCACGCTGGGCGAACCGGGCTACTTCCGGTTGGCGGACGTCCCGGGCTCGATCGCCGTCGTCGACTGTTTCGTCAACAGCCAACGGGTCGGCGCCGTCGTCGACGACGCGATCGCCGAGAAGGACCGGCTGGGCATCCGGGCGGTGTGGCTTCAACTCGGGGTGATCGACCACGATGCCGCCCGGCGTGCCCACGCCGCGGGCCTGGACGTCGTCATGGACACCTGCCCGGCGATGGAGGCACCCGCCCTCGGCCTGTAGGGCACGATCTCGCGGCAAGGTCCACGAGGACGGCCATGCGTGACTCGCCACATGCCCACCCGCCCGGATAGCGAGAAGCTCGCGATACCGCGCATCCGGCTCGGTTCGCGTGGGTCTCGCTATCGAAGCTCGCGGTCATACTGCGTGCATCCCGTCAGCCGGGAAGGGTGATCCGCGACGGGTACGCCGACGGCCAGTCGCTGGGCTCAGGGTCGACCGGGCCCACGCCTGGTACGTCCTTCCACCAGCGGATCGGCTCGCGACGGACCGGATTCTCATGCAACAGCGCCGCATAGCGACCGGCAAGCTCACGTCGACGGCGCCATGCCAGGTCCCAGTCGTACCGGACGATGTCCAACCCGAGCCTGCGCAGATACCACTCGCGGTTGCTCTGCGCGGCAACGATCTTGGCGGCATCGGGACGGTTGTCGTACTTGACGGCACCGTCGCCCTCGCTGGCGGACCAGTGGTAGGGCCAGAGACCGTCGACCCGGAACGTCGGCCCGTCCCGCCCTACCCAGGCGTTGGAGACGGGCAACGGCAGCCGGAACTCGAGGCACGTGAAGCGGCCGAGCGACTCGATCGGCGACTCGGCACACGGGTCGGCATGCTCGGCGACCCATCGAGCCCGGACGATGCCCGGCGAGCACGTCGTCAGGAAGAACACGCAGGACTTTCGGCATGACGGCAGCGTGTGCTGCGGGCATGACGTAGTTGAACCGGGAAGCGTGTCCTGTGGATGCCCCAGTGGGGCGCAGTCGCGTCTGTGGACAGCGTCGGCGGCAGCCTCGATAGCGAGATGAACGCAAAACAGCCGGATCGGCCGCCTTCGCGAGCTTCTCGCGATCGAGGCCAGCAGGCTGAACGCGGGTCAGGGCAGGCGGTCGCGCAGGGAACCGCCCTTGGCGCGAGCTCGCGCACGCAGCGTCGCACGTTCCGCCTCCAGCCGGCCGTACAGCGACTGGTCGTACGCCGCCAGGATGCGCGCGGCGAGCAGGCCGGCGTTCCGTGCGCCGCCGACCGACACTGTCGCCACCGGAACGCCGGCAGGCATCTGGACGATCGAGAGCAGCGAGTCGATGCCGTCGAGATGCTTCGACGGAACCGGCACACCGATGACCGGCAACGAGGTCACGGACGCGAGCATCCCTGGCAGGTGGGCGGCTCCACCTGCGCCCGCTACGAGCGCCCGCAGGCCTCTGCGGGCTGCGGCCTCGCCGTAGTCGAGCATGTCGCGCGGCATCCGGTGAGCCGACACGACGCCGACCTCGTAGGTCACGCCGAGGCCACCGAGGACCTCCCCCGCTGCCGACATCACCGGCCAGTCGGAGTCCGAGCCCATGACGATTCCGACGAGCGGCACGCCCTCGCCGACGGGGTGGACCAGGCCGGCAGCGCGCTCCTCCTGCTCGCGCCGCGCCTCGGCGAGCTCCGCCATCTGACCTGCTCCCCTCGAGCCGACGTCACGCTCCGGGCCCCCCATGTCGTCACTCATCGATGTCACCTCTCAGGTAGGCCGCAGCGTGACGGGCCCGGTCGCGCAGATCATCGACGTCGTCGCCGGAGACGGTGACATGGCCCACCTTGCGGCCGGGCCGCATGCCCTTGCCGTACCAGTGGATCTTCAACCCGGGATCCCGAGCCATGCAATGGCGGTACGCGGGGTACACGTCGGGCAGGTCGCCACCGAGGACGTTGACCATGACGGTGTACGGAGCCAGTGCCGCCGGCGATCCCAGCGGCAGGTCGAGTACGGCTCGCAGGTGGTTCTCGAACTGGCTGGTCGTCGCGCCGTCGATGGTCCAGTGCCCTGAGTTGTGCGGGCGCATGGCCAACTCGTTGACCAGGACACGCCCGTCCACGGCCTCGAACAGCTCGACCGCGAGGACGCCGACCATGTCCAGCTCACCGGCGATCGTCAGCGCGATCCGCTGCGCCTCGACCGCCAGGTCGTCGGGCAGACCGGGCGCCGGCGCAACGACCTCGACGCAGATCCCGTCCCGCTGGACCGATTCCACGACGGGGTACGCCACGGCCTGTCCGTAGGGCGACCTGGCGACAACCGCGGACAACTCCCTGCGGAAGCCGACCAGCTCCTCGGCGAGCACCGGCACCCCCGCTCGAAACGGCTCTATGGCCTGCTCCGCCGAGCGCACCACCCAGACGCCCTTGCCGTCGTAGCCCCCTCGTGTGGTCTTCAGCACGACCGGCCAGCCGATCTCGGCAGCGAGTGCGGCGACGTCCTCGGGCTCGGAGACGAGCCGGTGCCGTGGACACGGGATCCCGGCCTTGGCCAGCCGCGCGCGCATGACGCCTTTGTCCTGGGCGTGCACCAGCGCATCCGGCCCGGGGCGGACGACGACCCCCTCGGCCTGCAGAATCCGCAGGTGCTCGGGCGGGACGTGCTCGTGGTCGAACGTGAGCACATCGCAGCTCGCGGCGAACGCCCGCAGGTCGTCGAGCGCCTTCTCGTCGGCGACTGTGGTAGCCGGTACGATCTGCGCCGCGGAGTCGTCGGCAGCACCCGCCAGCACCGCGAACCGGATTCCGAGGGCGATTGCGGCAGGCTGGGTCATCCGCGCCAACTGGCCACCGCCGACCATGCCGACAACCGGCCAGCTGCCGTGACTCGTCACGGACGAACAGGCTAGCGATGCCCCGAACGGCCTCCGCGTGTCCTACCCTTACCCGGTGCTCGACGCCTCCATCAGCCCGCCGCAACGCGCCCCGGCCCCGGTGCGCGCCGCGTTCCGCCTCTGGTACCAGCTCCACCTGCTGATCCGCGAGAGCTTGAAGTTCGCCACCGTCGGAAGCTTCGGGTTCGTCGTCGACGTCGCCATCTTCAACGCGCTGATGTACTCGGGCGGCGAAGGCCCACTGCACCACAAGCCGCTGACCGCAAAGACCATCTCGGTGCTGCTAGCCACCCTGGTCACGTACACCGGCAACCGGCATTGGACGTTCCGGCACCGTGCGCGCACGGGTGTCGCGCGCGAGTACACGCTGTTCTTCCTGCTCAACGGCGTGGGGCTCGGCATCGCTCTGGCCTGCCTCGCAGTCTCGCGTTATGTGCTCGGGCTGTCCGGCCCGCTGGCCGACAACATTGCGGCCAACGTCATCGGGCTCGCGCTGGGCACGCTGTTCCGGTTCTGGTCGTACCGACGTTGGGTGTTCCCGGCCCAGGCTCAGCCGGTCGTGGTCTAAGCCGCTCAACCCCGCAGTGCGTAGACGGGGACGCCGTCGATCGTCGAAACCCTCTGATAGCGCTCCCTCAACAGCTGCCACAGCCTCCCGCCGGGGTCGAGCAGCGCGGGTGGCTGCGCAACCGCCACGGCGGCAGGCGGGTCGGTTCCGCCCATCCTGTCCAGGATCGCGCCGGACGCGCCGTCGATGAACCGGAGCGGCCGGAACCAGAGGTAGGGCGTGGCCGGATCCCGTTCGGCGTACACATACACCGATGCCGCGGCCCACACGACGAGCACCGTGTCGTCAGGGCCGGAGAGCGACGCGAGCTCGTGCCCCAGCTCTTCGGCGGTGGCCAGCCGTGGCTCTCCTGTCGCGTCGACCACCAGCTCGTCCGGGGACCGCGTGAGCAGGAAGGGCACCCACCCGGCTGCCAGCACCACCACGCCGGCGACCACGGCCGGCAGAACCCGCCTCGGGGCCCTCGACCAGACGACGGCGGCCGCGACAGCGCCCAGCGGCAGGAGCTGGAGCCAGTAGTGCGGGTGGAACAGCCCGCCGCCGACCACTCCGACCAGCCCGCCGAGCAGCCACGCGCCGTAGATCCGGTGCCGCCGGCTCAGCCGGCCCACACTGATGACGCCGACGGCCAGCAGCGGCGCGGCATCGAGGACGAGCGGTGGCACCGCGTCCCAGAACAGGCCCAGTCGGCCGAGCACACCATCGGTCGGCCGGTCGGCGTAGAGCCGGTACCCTGCCACGGCGAACCACCAGCGATCGAGGCCGACGGTCACGGCGTGCGCGAGGGCCACAGCCCAGGGCAGCACTGCCCATCCGAGCGCCCGCCACCGCGCGTGTGCGTGCGGTGCCACCAGCACGACCGCGACCAGGAGGCCTTCCACCGCGGACTGCTTGACCAACGGCGCGCTGCTCACCAGCAGCATGCCTGCCGCCAGGAGCCGCCCCGAGCCATGACCGCCCTTCCACCACGAAAGCAGGCAGGCGATGCCTGTTGTCGTGAGGGAACCGGCGAGGAGCTCGCCGTTGGCGGCCCAGCCCTCGAGGCGCGGCGCAGGCGACACCAGAACGTAGAGGGCCACGGCCAGCACGGCCGCCCGCCGTCCGGCCAGTGTCTGCGCCGCCCAGCCGACCGCCGCGGTGGTCACAACCGTGGCAACCAGGGTGAGGACGCGCACACCCGTCGGACCAGCTTCTGCTGCGAGGCGGTACAAGACGACCAGCCCCTGCGGACGGTCGACCCAGGCCGTGTCGTAGAGCGCCGCGCCGTCGGCCCAGAGGGAGGCGATGACCGCGTAGCCGCCCTCGTCAGCCGTGAGCGGAACCCCGGCGAAGCGCAACCGCATCGCCGTTGCCGCGACCGCCGCTAGGGCCAGCAGCGCATAAGGCCAGGCCGTGCGATCCAGGCCCGCGGGGCGGCTTCGAAGGCGCGGGCCTGGAGTCGCCGGTTCCGTGGAGGAAGGGCGAAGCTGCCGCAGGGCGGGTTCCATGGCACCGTCCGCGATCAGGCGGCGGTGCGGGAGCGCGGACCCGCGCGGAGGACCTGGGAGGGCAGCTCGCGGCCGACCAGTCGCTCGGCCTGCGCCGCCGCCGCGATGAGCGCGTCGAGGTCGACACCGGTCGCCACGCCCATGTCCTCCAGCATGTGCACGAGCTCCTCGGTCGCGATGTTGCCCGAGGCGCCGGGCGCGTAGGGGCAGCCACCCAGCCCACCGACCGACGCGTCGAAGTCGTCGGCCCCGAGCTGCAACGCAGCGTAGACGTTGGCCAGGCCCGTGCCACGGGTGTTGTGGAAATGCAATCCGACAGAGACGTCTGGGTGAGCCGATCGGGTATCGGCGACCAGGCGCGTGACCCTGGTCGGCGTCGCCATCCCGGTCGTGTCGCCGTAGGCGATGGAGTCCGCCCCGGCGGCGACGGCCCGTCGGACCACGTATAGAACCCGCGACACCGGGACGTCTCCCTCGTAGGGACACCCCCACGCGGTCGAGACGATCACCTGCAGGGTCGCGTCCTTCTCGTGCACGAGTTCTGCCAATGCGGGCAGCTCCGCTAGCGACTCGTCCGTCGACCGGTTGATGTTGCGGCGGTTGTGGGTGTCGGACGCCGACACGACGACCTCGATCTCGGCGAAGCCCGCATCGAGCGCGCGCTGCGCGCCGCGCAGGTTCGGCACGAGGGCGGAGTACCGGACCTCGGGGTTCCGCTGGATGCGCGACCAGACCTCGTCGGCATCAGCCATCTGCGGGATCGCGCGCGGGTGCACGAACGAGACGGCCTCGATCCGCCGCAGACCGGTCCCCGACAGTGCGTCGATGAGCGCGATCTTGCCGTCGGTCGGGACCGGGTCCTCGTTCTGCAGACCGTCGCGTGGACCCACCTCTCGCAGGCTGATCCGCTCGGGAAGGTCACTCATGTCGCTGGTCACGCTCCAGTTTGTGCCTCGACACGCTCGTCACCGGGCCACTTCGGGCTCCGCTTCTCGTTGAACGCCGCGACGCCCTCTCGCCGATCCCCGCTGAACGCGGTGGCCCGCCAACGGGCATCCTCGACCTCCAGACCCGCGGCCAGCGGGAGGTCGAGCCCGATCCGCATCGCCTGCTTCGCGTTTCGCACCCCCACGGGCGAGTGTCCGGCAATCGTCGTGGCGAGATCGATCGCTGCCTTCCGCGCTGTCGCCACCGGCACGAGGCGGTCGACGAGCCCGAGCCGGTAGGCCTCCGCGGCGTCGACCCGCCGAGCGGTGAACACGAGATCCGCGGCGCGCCCCCACCCGATCCGGCGCGCCAGCAATTGCGTGCCGCCGCCGCCCGGGATCACGCCGACGGAGACCTCGGGCAGGCCGAAGACCGCCGTCTCGTCCGCGACGATGAGGTCGCAGGCGAGCGCGAGCTCGCAACCACCGCCGAGTGCGTAGCCGTGGACGGCCGCGATGGTCGGAACCGGCAGGTCGAGGACTCCCCCGTATGCGGAACGGGCGACCGGGCGTTGCCGGCGGAGCTCGTCGTCGGTGAGCGAGTTGCGCTCCTTGAGATCGGCACCGACGCAGAAGGCCTTCTCCGACGACGAGGAGAGGACGACCGCGCGGATCTCCCGCTCGGCGGCCAGCTCGGTCGTCGCCGCCGCGATCGCCACAGCCAGTGCGGTGGAGACGGCGTTGAGCGACCTCGGGCCGGTCGAGGACGAGCTCGGCGACGTGAGGGGCGCCGTCCAGGCGGCGGACCACCACGCCAGAGCTGCTCACACCCCCGACCCTAATCCGTCCGGGAGATTGATCACGTTAAGTGGGCTTGTTGGTCCGTTACCAGGTCTCGGGGCCTGGTAACGGACCCACAGGCCCACTTAACGTGATCATTTGGAAGCATGGGCCGGGGCGCGGCGGCTGACGCTGTAGGGGGTGACGGCGCCTAGGCCGCGGATCTCGGCCGGGGCGAGCGCGCGCAGGGCGAAGTCGGGGTCGTCGCTCAGCGCCGCGGCCGTCTCGCCGTCGGTCAGCACGTCGTTGCGGCCGGCCAGCGCGGTCAGACGCGCGGCCAGGTTGGCCGGCGTACCGAAGACGTCGCCGAGGCGCGCAACCACCGGCCCGGTGGCGATGCCGACCCGGACGTCGGGCAGCTCCGGGTTCTCGCCGATGGCGGCCACCAGGTCGCACCCGATGGCCACTGCCGTTCTCGCCGCAACGGCCAGGAACACCACCTCGTCGCCGAGGGTCTTCACGACTCGACCGCCGCCGGCCGCGATCACGTCGTTCGTCGTCGCCTCGAAAGACTCGACCAGCTCGCCCAGTGCCTGCTCGGTGAGCCCACGAGAAAGCCTGGTGAACGACACCAGGTCGGCGAAGCCCACCGAGGCGGAAGCGCTGAGCAGCGGCGCGGCGCCGACGTCGCCCAGCGCGACCAGCCGCCCCGCCGCGGCGGCGAGCTTGCGCCGCCAGGCGTACACGAGGAGCCGCTCGAAATCGGGCAGCAGCCGCTCCCCCAGCCGGTAGGCCGACGTCAGCCGGCTGCCGGTGCCCTCCCCGCTGTCCTCAGCGCGCTGCACCAACTCGACCAGGGTTTCGACGTGCCATTCGGCCAGCCGACCGGTCATCCGGCCCAAAGCGCGGACCATCCGGCGCGCGGTCGCCCGGTCGATGGCGCCGGACCGGACCAGGTCGACGACCGTCCGCAACGCCTCGACGTCCTCGTCGGTGAACGCGACCGCGTCGCCGACGTCGGGATAGCCCAACGACCGCCAGTACTCCCGCGCCTCCTCGACGGTCACACCGACCTGGAGCGCGACCCCTTCGCGGGTGTGGAGTCTCGGTGCGCCGAGAAGAAGGCGCTCCAGGTCGTCCGGCGTCGGACGAGCTTCGCTCACAGCACGCCCGGGTCGTCACGCCGCCAGTCGTAGGGCTCGTCGCTGGCGAGCGGACGGGGCGGGCGGCCCGCGGGTTCGTCGCGCTCCGGACTCGGCTCCGGCTCAGGCTCGTGCTCATCGGCCGGGCGCCGAACAGGAGGCGACCATCCGTGCGCCTCACGGACCAGCTCGCTCATCTCCAGCTGGACCGAGTGCACATGCGGAACGTCGCGCAGGATGATCGTGCCCTGCTCACTTGCGGCCGACACGTTGAGCGACCCGCAACGGAGCAGCCGGTCGACCAGGTCCTGCTTGTAGGCAACGTCGTTGATCCGTCCGAGCGGTATGTCACGGCCGTACCGGTTGATGACACCCTGCCGGGTGATCAGCCGCTCCGAGGTCACCGTGTAGGTCGTGGTGAGCCAGACGAGGAACGGCCACAGCGACCAGCGCGCGAGCACACCGAGGCCGGCGACGATCAGCGCCCAGCGCGCGACGGATGCTCCGGTGCCGTCGTCGGGCAGAGCACCGAGGCCGAAGCCCACCGCGGCGGACGCCGCCAACAGGACGATCACCGGAACGATGAGAGCCTTCAGGTGCGTATGCATGTGGAGCACGACGTTCTCGTCTTCGCCGAGCAGACGCTGCGGAAACCCCATAGCCGCATCCTGGCACGACTCGGACAGTGGATTCAGTGCCGCACGGGGCGTACATGGACGACGTCGCCGGCGCCCACGGCGACGTCGCCGGACCTCGTTCGGACGACCAGCCGGCCGGCCTCGTCCACGTCGATCGCGCGACCCTCGATCGGAGCGTGGCCCGGCAGCTCGGTTCGCACGTCCAGGCCGAGCGTGTCGGAGGCTCGTCGGTAGGCCGACGCGAGCCACGCCGCCGGGTCACCGCCCACGCGCCGCCACGCCTCGTATCGCTCGCCGAATCCGGACAACAAGGCGTCGAGCACGCCGTCGCGGCTCACCTGCGGGTAACCCGCGGCGACCAGCGACGTCGCATGCGCCGGTGCCGCGGAGACGTTGAGCCCGATACCGGCCACAGCGACCGGCCCGCCGTCCGTCTCGACCCGCTCGACCAGGATCCCGGCCAGTTTGGCGCCACTCAGCAGGACGTCGTTCGGCCACTTCAACGCCGCCTTCGCGCCCAGATATGCGTCCAGCGCCTCGACGACCACGACCCCCACGAGCAGCGGAAGCCACGGCCAGCGGTGAGCCGGCACGGACGAGGGCCGAAGCAGCACCGACATGGCCAGGCCGGTTCGGGGCGGCGCCTGCCAGACACGTCCGAGGCGCCCGCGACCGGCGGTCTGGTGGTCCGCGACGACGACCAGCCCCTCGTCGGCTCCCTCCCGGGCCGCCGCCGCGAGGTCCGCGTTGGTCGACCCGGTCTCCGCGACCCGTGTCACTTGCCACTCGACCATGCCGCTCCCTATCCGCGTTGATCATGCAAGTCCTGCGCGACACGCCGACCGAAGGTCTCGGCGTGTCGCGCAGGACTTGCATGATCGACGCCGTAAGAGGTCAGCCGGTGTTCTGCAGGCCGGCGGCCACACCGTTGACCGTGATCTGCAGGAGGCGGCGCATGGCCGCGCCCTCACCCGTACCCTCCCGCAGGGCTCGCAGCGCCCGCACCTGCAGGTGGGACAGCGCGTCGACGTACGGGTTACGCAGCGCCACGGCCCGGCCCAGGACCCGCCGATCCTCCAGCAGCCGCGCATGACCCGTGACGGCGAGAACCTGCGCCGTCGTCCGCGCGTGCTCGTCGAGCACCCGAACGGTCAGGTCCGGCCGTCCGCCGAGCTCCAGGTATCGTTCCGCGATCCGGCGATCGGTCTTCGCGAGCGACATCTCGGCGTTCTCGAGCATGACCGTGAACAACGGCCACCTCTCGTACGCGCGGCGGAGGACGTTCAGGTCACCGACGGCCTCCAGGCCGGTTCCCAGGCCGTACCACCCCGGCAGGTTCACCCTGGTCTGGGCCCACGAGAAGACCCATGGGATCGCACGCAGGTCGTCCAGCGGGGCAGCGTCGTGGCGGCCACGGCGGGCCGGTCGAGACCCGAGCCGGAGTGTCCCCACCTCCTCGAGCGGAGTGACGCGGGCGAACCAGTCGGCGAATCCTTCTGCGTGCACCAGCGTGTGGTAGGCCGTACGCGCGGCGCCGTCCAGAGTCGCGGCGACGGCGGCGAACTCCACTGCAGCGTCGCGGGCCCGCTGCTCCACTGCGAGTGTCGAGGCGAGCAGTACCGCTGAGGCCACTTGTTCGATGTGCCGGCGGGCGATCACCGGGTCGCCGTATCGGGCGAAGATCACCTCGCCCTGCTCGGTGACCTTGAACCGTCCGGCGACCGAGCCGGGAGCCTGTGCCAGCACCGCACGGTTGGCCGGACCACCCCCCCGCCCGAGCGCGCCGCCGCGTCCGTGGAACAGCGTCAGCTTCAGCGCGTGCCGTCCGGCCCAGGCCGTCAGCCGTGCCTGTGCGTCGTAGAGCGCGAGCGTCGCGGACACCGGTCCGACGTCCTTGGCCGAGTCGGAATAGCCGAGCATCACCTCGAACCGGCGCCCGGTCGCGGAGAGCCGGCGACGGGTCGGCGGCAGCGCGATGATGTCGTCGAGGACGTCGACGCACCGCTCGAGGTCGTCGCCGGTCTCGAACAACGGGACGACGTCGAGCACGAGCTCACGGCCGTCCATGGCGACTCGGGCCAGCTCGTGGACTGCCGCCACGTCGTCGGCCGAGCGGGTGAACGACACGACGTACCGGCGGCATGCATCGACGCCCCAGCGTTGCTGGATCTGAGCCATGACACGGAGCGTGGCCAGCACCTCCCGGGTGTCCTCGGACAGCGAGGCGCCGGCTCGGATCTCTTCCAAAGCACGCCGATGGACTGCGCTGTGCTGGCGGACCTCCAGCTCCGCAAGATGGAAGCCGAACGACTGGACCTGCCAGATCAGGTGCTGCAGCTCGCCGTACGCCTGCCGCGGAGCTCCGGCCGAGGCCAGGCTGCGCTGCAGCGTGTGCAGGTCGGCGAGCAGCTCAGTGGCCGAACCGTAGGCGAGGTCGGCGTCGCGCCGCCTGGTCGCCGCAACTCGCTCGGCAGCAAGCAGCAGCACCACCCGGTGCGGCTCGTCGGGCGACCGCGTCATCAGGTCGGCCAGCAGGTCGGGGTAGGCGGCCAGGGCGTCGTCGACGATGCGTCGGACGGCCGGCGACGGGGCCGTTGTTTCGGCGTCGACGGTCAACCCGCGGCCGACCCGGTCGCAGGCGTACTCGATCGCGCGCAGCACGTGATCCGACTGGATCGCCATGGCCTGGCGGGTGACGGCGCTGGTCACGTGCGGGTTGCCGTCGCGATCGCCACCGATCCAGGAGCCGAGCCGGACGAACGCCGGAACCCGCGGAGCGACCGTGCCCGCACGGTCCCCGGCAAGCGCCGTCTCGGCCCGCCGGTACACCTGCGGCACCACCCGGAAGAGCACCTCGTCGAACGCCGTCATCGCCGTGCGGACCTCGTCCAGCGGGCCGGGCCGCTCCGCACGCAGCTGTGCGGTGCGCCAGAGGACGTCGACCTCCTCGAGCAGGCGGCGGCGGGTCTCGAAGTCCTCGGACGCACCGAGCCGAGGGTCGTCACGACGCTCGAGGAGCTCGGCCACCCGCCGGATGCCGGTGACGACGGCGCGACGGCGGGCCTCGGTCGGGTGCGCCGTGAGGACCGGACGGAACTCCAGGCCGGCCAACAGACCCTGCGCCTGGGCGGTGCCGTACAACCGGGCGACCTCCTCGACGGCTGCGGCGACTGTCCCCGACAGCGGGCGATCGGCACGATCACCGGCACGCAGCGCCCGGATCCGGTGGTGCTCCTCAGCGACGTTGACCAGGTGGAAATAGACCGTGAACGCGCGCGCGACGTCCTCAGCCCGCTCCACCGGCCACGACGAGACCAGCTTCTCGGCCTGGGTGGCGGCATCCTCGGCGACTGTCTCGTCCTCGTGGTGCGCGGCGATCGTCAGCTCGCGCAGCCGCTCGACGTCGGCGAGGAGGGCCTCGCCGCCGTACTCGCGCAGGATCTCGCCGAGCGCGTCGCCGAGCAGCCGGACGTCGGCGCGGAGCGCCTCGGGCACGTCGAAGCGCGCCGCATCCCGGGAGCCGGTGGCGGTGGACACGCTCGCCAGCGTAGTGATCGGGAGCGTGGTCTAGCCTGCGGTCCATGACCGCCACGAACGAGGGCGTCGACATCCACTCCACCGCGGGCAAGCTCGCCGACCTGCAGCGTCGCATGGACGAAGCCGTGCACGCCGGCTCGGCCCGCGCCGTGGAGAAACAGCACGCCCGCGGCAAGATGACCGCACGCGAGCGGATCGGGCTGCTGCTCGACGAAGGCTCGTTCGTCGAGTTCGACGAGCTGGCCCGGCACCGGTCCACAGCCTTCGCGATGGAGAAGAACCGGCCGTACGGCGACGGCGTCGTCACCGGGTTCGGTACCGTCGACGGCCGGCAGGTCGCCGTGTTCGCCCAGGACTTCACCGTGTTCGGGGGCAGCCTCGGGCAGGTCTTCGGCGAGAAGATCGTCAAGGTCATGGACTTCGCCCTGAAGACCGGTTGCCCGATGGTCGGCATCAACGACTCAGGCGGCGCACGCATCCAGGAGGGCGTGGTCTCACTCGGCCTCTACGGCGAGATCTTCCGCCGCAACGTCATGGCCTCCGGTGTCGTCCCGCAGATCTCGCTGATCATGGGCCCGTGCGCGGGCGGGGCGGTGTACTCGCCGGCGATCACCGACTTCACCGTCATGGTCGACGGCACGTCCCACATGTTCATCACCGGTCCGGACGTGATCAAGACCGTAACGGGCGAAGACGTCGGATTCGAAGAGCTCGGCGGCGCCAGGTCGCACAACACGAAGAGCGGCAACGCACACTACATGGCGACCGACGAGACCGACGCGATCGACTACGTACGGGCGCTGCTCTCGTACCTGCCGCAGAACAACCTCGACGAGGCTCCGTCGTACCCGGCGGAAGCCGATCTCACGGTGACGCCCGAGGACCAGGAGCTGGACACCCTGGTGCCCGACAGCGCCAACCAGCCCTACGACATGCACCGGGTCATCGAGGGTGTCGTCGACGACGGCGAGTTCCTCGAGGTCCAGCCTCTGTTCGCGCCGAACATGATCGTCGGGTTCGGCCGCGTGGAAGGGCACTCGGTCGGTGTCGTCGCCAACCAGCCGATGCATTTCGCCGGGACCCTGGACATCGACGCCTCGGAGAAGGCGGCGCGCTTCGTACGCACTTGCGACGCGTTCAACGTCGCGGTGGTGACGTTCGTCGACGTCCCCGGGTTCCTGCCCGGCACCGACCAGGAGTGGAACGGGATCATCCGCCGCGGCGCCAAGCTCATCTACGCGTACGCCGAGGCCACGATCCCGCTGGTCACGGTCATCACCCGCAAGGCGTACGGCGGCGCCTACGACGTCATGGGCTCCAAGCACCTCGGCGCCGACATCAACCTGGCCTGGCCGACGGCGCAGATCGCGGTCATGGGCGCACAGGGCGCGGTCAACATCCTGTACCGGCGTGAGCTTGCCGAGGCGGACGATCCCGACACCCGCCGCGGCGAGCTCATCGCCGAGTACGAGGACACCCTGGCCAACCCCTACCTCGCCGCCGAGCGCGGATACGTCGACGGTGTCATCCCACCGTCACGGACCCGGATCGCCGTCACCCAGGCCCTGCGCGGCCTGCGCACCAAACGCGCGACGCTCCCGCCGAAGAAGCACGGCAACATCCCGCTGTGAGGTCTCGATGAGCGATCCGGCCGTCGAGCTACAGGAGAGATACGAGCTCCTGCGGCAGCGCCTTTCCGCGTGGCCCGAGGCCGTCGTCGGACTTGCGACGGAGTACGGCATCGACGCGCCCAACGGGAAGGCGTTCCGGGATCCGCGGCTGGAAGCCGCAGAGGATGCGCACGACGAAGCCCTGTGGTCGTACCACGATTCGGCAATGCGATTGCTCGGTCTCGAGATACCCGAAGACGACGACGACGAGACCATGCTCGACCTGGGGCTGGGCCCGGAGGAGGAGCCGTGAGCGAGTCCGTCCCACCGCCGGCTCTTCGCGTCGTGAGGGGCGACCCCACGGACGAGGAGCTCGCCGCGCTGGTCACAGCCCTGGCGAACCGTCGCGCACCCGGGGCGCCGCAGTCCGAGCGACCCTCGACCTGGGCCGCATACTGGCGTTCCGTCAGAGCGCCGCTGCGGCACGGACCGTCCGCGTGGCGGGCGAGTGCGCTTCCCCGCTGACCGCCGCTTTCCGTTCATCCGACGGCAGGGCCGCCCGTGCTCGCCTCGAGCACCGGACCGCCGCACGCAGCCGTGACCGAGATGTCCGTGCGACGGTCTAGCGTTGGCGGCATGACGGCCCGCATCGCATTGGGGATCGTCGCCCGCACCGGGTGGGCCGTGGCCGTTGCTCTGGGCGGAAGCGCCGATAAGCCGGTGTTCGCCGGGCGGTGGCCGATCGAGCTCGTCCCCGACGACCTGCCGAGGCAGCCGTACCACGCCGCCGCCGACCTCGGCCACGTCGAGGGCGCCGAGATCGTCCGACAGGTCGAGCGTGCCGCCGGACAGTCCGCCGCAGAGGCGCTGCAGTCCACGATCACGGCACTCGGCGGCGTGACCGTGATCGGGCTGCTCGTCAAACCCGAAGCGCAGGCGCCCGAGAGCCTCGCCGACGTGCTGAGCTCGCACGTGGCCATCCATACCGCCGAGGGGGAGCTCTACCGCGAAGCCCTCCTGTCCGCGTCCGAGTCGTTGTCGGCGCCGGTGCTCGCGATCACCGCGGACATGCTGCCGCCGGCCGACGAACAGGTGCGCGCGCTCGGTGTGGTGGCCGGCCGGCCGTGGCGGCGTGAGGAGAAGGACGCAGCGCGTTGTGCGCTGGTCGCGCTCAGCGCGCCCGGCCGCGCCCGGTCCGGCTGAGCGTCGTGCCGCAGATGCGTGTGACCATCGTCGGGCGCACGTCTAGGGTCGGGGGTCGTGACCACTGCACAGACCATGCGCACCGTCGACGCGATCGCCGAAGACTACGTCGAGGCATACGCCGCGCTCGATCCGTACACGGCCACCTACGCCGGGATCCCGGGCTACGACGACAAGACCACCGACCTGTCGCCCGAGGGGTATACCGCCCGTGTCGAGCTTGCGCAGCGGACGCTCACCGAGCTCGAGACCGCGCTCGCCCGCGACGAACGCGAGCGGGTCGCCGGCGACGCCATGAAGGAGCGCCTCGGCCTCGAAGTCGAGATGCACGGTGCCGGCCTCGACGTCGGACTCAACGTCATCGCCAGCCCGTGGCACTCGACCCGCGAGGTCTTCGACCTCATGCCCACCGGGACCGAGGCGGACTGGCGCACGATCGCGACCCGGCTGCGCGACATGCCGGGTGCGGTCGGCGGCTACCGGCAGACCCTCGACGCCGAGATCGCGGCCGGACGCGCGCCGGTCCGGCGCCAGGTGCTCGCCGTCGTCCCACAGGTGCACCGCGCCGCCAGGGACTTCTTCCCGGGGCTCGTGTCGTCGGCACCAGACGCTGTACGCGCCGATCTCGACGACGCTGGTGCCACCGCGGCAGCCGCGTACGAGGAGTTCGCCACCTATCTCGCCGACGAGGTCGCGCCCCGTGCCCTCGAGCACGACCCGGTGGGCCGCGACCGGTACTCCATCGCAAGCCGCTACTTCCTCGGCGCCGCCGTCGACCTCGACGAGACCTACGCCTGGGGCCTCGAGGAGCTGAACCGGATCGAGGCCGAGATGGCCGAGGTGGCCGACCAGATCCTGCCGGGCGGGACGGTGGACGAGGCGATCGCGGCACTCGAGGCCGACCCGGCCCGCCGGATCCACGGCACCGACGCGCTACGCGAGTGGATGCAGGACCTGTCCGACCGCACGGTCGAAGCGATGAACGGCGTGCACTTCGACATCCCGGAGCCGATCCGCAGGCTGGAGTGCCGGATCGCGCCCACGAAGGACGGTGGCATCTACTACACCGCGCCCAGTGAGGACTTCTCCCGACCGGGTCGCATGTGGTGGTCCGTCCCCGAGGGCGTCGAGAGCTTCTCCACATGGGAACAGACGACAACCGTGTTCCACGAGGGCGTTCCCGGCCACCATCTCCAGGTCGGGCAGGCCGTGTACCAGCGCGAGGTGCTCAACCGCTGGCAGCGCCTCCTCTGCTGGGTCTCCGGCCACGGGGAGGGATGGGCGCTGTACGCGGAGCGCTTGATGGCCGACCTCGGCTTCCTCGACGATCCCGGCGACCGCATCGGCATGCTCGACAGCCAGGCGACCCGGGCCGCCCGCGTCGTCGTCGACATCGGCGTCCACCTGGAGCTCGACGTCCCCGACCAGCTGGTCGAGCGCGACGGTCTGGCACCCGGCGGATGGACGTATGACTCTGCGCACGCGTTCCTACGCAAGCACACCCGGATGGTGGACGAGGTCCTGCGCTTCGAGCTCGACCGTTATCTCGGTTGGCCGGGCCAGGCTCCCTCGTACAAGATCGGTGAGCGGATCTGGCTGGCGGCGCGGGACGACGTACGGCGGCGCAAGGGTGACGCGTTCGACCTCAAGGAGTTCCACCGCGCGGCTCTCGACCTCGGCGCACTGGGCCTCGACCCACTCAAGGACGCCCTCCTCCGGCTCTGACACCGCGTTGACAATGGCGAAACGGTCGGATTCGAGCGCCCGGAGGCAGCCACTTCGCCGTGAACAACCGGAGGGGCCGTGACACGTCTCGTGCTGGCGTCGGCGTCGCCGGCCAGGCTGAGCACGCTGCGCGCGGCCGGCGTCGAGCCGCTGGTGACGGTGTCGGGAGTCGACGAGGACGCAGTCCTGGCCGCGGCCACGACCCGACAGGGCTCGCTCCAGCCTGCTGAGGTTGCCCTCCTGCTTGCCCGCGCGAAGGCCGAAGCGGTGGCGGCCGACCTCGACGGCGACCTCGTCGTCCTGGGATGCGACTCCCTTCTCGAGCTCGGCGGAGACATCCACGGCAAACCGGCGACCGCGGCGGAGGTCATCGGGCGGTGGCGATCGATGCGTGGCCGCAGCGGCGTACTGCACACCGGACACTGGCTGATCGATCTCCGATCCTCCGGCGCGGGGGGTGAGGTCGGAGCAGTCGCATCGACCGTCGTCCACTTCGCGGACGTCACCGACGACGAGATCGAGGCCTACGTGGCGACCGGCGAGCCCATGCAAGTGGCGGGCGCATTCACCCTCGACGGGTTTGGCGGCGCCTACGTCGACGGTGTCGAAGGCGATCATCACAACGTCGTCGGCCTCTCGCTGCCGTTGTTGCGCCGAATGCTCTCGCGGGTCCACGTCTCATGGCACACGCTGTGGACGGCCGCACGCGAGGGTGAACCGTGAACCAGCCCGCCGGGGACGCAGCAGACTCGTCAGTAGCGGATGACCACCAGCCGGTCGGTGGCCGATTCCGGCGCCCGCGGTGATGGCCCGCGATAGCGAGATGGCTGCCAACGGGGGCGATCGACGCTCTTCGCGGCGATCTCCCTATCGAAGGTGCGCGATCAGCTCACACCGGTGGGATGCCGTGCCGACGCTCGGAGAAGCCGCGGTCCTTGGTGGCGGCCGCGGCGAGCCGGGCCACCAGTTCGTCCCGCAGTGCCTCCGGTTCCACTATCGCGTCGATCACCAGATCGGAGGCGAGCCGCAGGATGTCGATGTCGGCCTCGTACTCGTCGCGCAGACCGGCGACATAGGCCGCGCGTTCGGCCTCGTCGGAGATCGCCGCGATCTTGTTGAAGTACACGGCGTTGACGGCCGCCTCCGGCCCCATGACCGCGATCTTCGCCGTCGGCAGCGCCAGGCAGGCCTCCGGCCCGAAGCCGGGCCCGCACATCGCGTAGAGCCCCGCCCCGTACGCCTTACGGACGATCACCGAAACGGTCGGCACAGTCGCCTCGGCGACCGCCGTGATCATCTTGGCGCCGTGCCGGATGATGCCCTGCCGCTCCACCTCGGAGCCGATCATGAAGCCGGGTACGTCCGCCAGGTAGACGAGCGGGATGTTGAACGCGTCGCAGAGCCAGATGAACCGCGCCGCCTTGTCCGCGGAGTCGACGAACAGAACGCCGCCACGCACGGCCGGCTGGTTGGCGACGATCCCGACGACCTGGCCTTCCAGCAGGGCGAAGCCGGTGACCAGCTCGGCAGCGAACAGCGGCTTGAGCTCGAAGAACGAGCCCTCGTCGACGAGCCCGTCGATCACGTGGCGGATGTCGTATCCGGCGGACTCCTCGGCCGGCACGACGTCTCGGGTGAGGCGCCGCGCGGGCGTTGACGCCGCGTACGACGGCGGGTTCGCGCGCCAGGAGCCCGGCACGTACGAGAAGTAGGTCTTGGCCAGCTCGATCGCCTCGGCGTCGTCACCTGCCAGGTTGTCGCCGCAGCCGGAGACGCTGACGTGCATGCGGGCGCCGCCCATCTCCTCCAGAGTGACCTTCTCGCCGACCACCATCTCGGCCATCCGGGGGGAGCCGAGGTACATCGATGCGTTGCCCTCCACCATGATCACGACATCGCAGAACGACGGGATGTACGCGCCGCCGGCCGCGCTCGGCCCGAACAGGCAGCAGATCTGCGGCACCTTGCCCGACAGTGCTACCTGGTTGTGGAAGATCCGGCCCGCACCGCGTCTTCCCGGGAAAAGGTCGACCTGGTCGGTGATCCGGGCGCCGGCGCTGTCGATGAACCAGAAGATCGGCAGCTCGTCTCGCAGCGCCAGCTCCGTGACCCGGACGATCTTCTCGACCGTCCGGGCGCCCCACGAGCCGGCCTTGACCGTTGGGTCGTTGGCGACGACGAGGGCCGGACGGCCGTCGACGAGCCCGCGACCGGTGACGACACCATCCGCGGGCAGTCCGGTCGCCTGCGCGTTCGCCAGCTGGCCGTCCTCCACGAACGTGCCCTCGTCGAACAGCCGAGCGAGCCGATCGCGGACATAGAGCTTGTTCTGCGACGCGAGCTTGGCCGCTCCCTGCTCGGACGGCGCCAGCGTCGCCTCCCGGGCGGCAGCGACGTCCTTGAAGTGGTCATGCGCCATGCGTGGCCAACCCCCTGCCGGTGTTGTCAGGGAGGCGTCCAACGTCGGTCGAGGTCAGTCTCCGGCTCACCCTGACAGCCTGGCAGCCAGCCGACGTGTCAGGGCCGCCGGTGGCGTTGCTCGAGGTCGAGGTCGAGCTCGCCCTGACAAGTCGGCGAACGCGGGACATGTCAGACCGGTTCCCGGCACCTGCCGAGGCCAACCGGAACATGGTCATGACAGGGCGAGTCTCTCACTCGACGGGGAGGCCGAGGCTTCGAGCGATGAGCAGCCGCTGGACCTCGCTGGTGCCCTCGCCGATCTCGAGGATCTTCGCGTCGCGGTAGAAGCGGGCGACAGGGTACTCCTCCATGAAGCCGTACCCGCCGTGCACCTGGGTGGCGATGCGCGTCGCTGTGACGGCCGACTCCGTCGCGTAGAGCTTGGCGACCGACGCGGCCTGCTTGATCTCCGCGTGCGGACGTCCGGCGTCGCGCATCGCCGCGGCCTGGTAGGTCAGCAGCCGGGCTGCCTCGGCCATGACCTGCAGGTCGGCGATCTGGAAGGCGACCCCCTGCTTGCTGCCGATCGGGACCCCGAAGGCTGTGCGGTCCTTGGCGTACGCGACCGACTGCTCGAGCATTGCCCGGATGCACCCCAGGGCGAGCGCGGCGATCGCGATCCGGCCGTCGTCGAGCGTGGCGAGGAACTGCGCGAACCCCCTACCCCGCTCCCCAAGCAGGTGGTCTTCCGGGACCCGGCAACCTGTGAAGGTCAGCGGGTGGGTGTCCGACGCGCGCCAGCCGAGCTTGTCGTACGCGGGCTCCACCGTGAACCCCGGGGTTCCGGACGGGACGATGATCGTCGACACCTCCGCACTCCCGTCGGCCAGCGTGCCGGTTCGAGCCGACACCGTCACGCACGAGGTGATCGGCGTGCCGGAGTTCGTGATGAACTGCTTGGCGCCGTCGATGACCCATTCGCCGCGGTCGAGCACGGCCTTCGTCGCCGTCGACCCGGCGTCGGAACCGGAGCCCGGCTCGGTGAGGCCGAAGCCCGCCAGGGCACGTCCGGTCACGAGGTCGGGGAGCCAGCGCTGCTTCTGCTCCTCAGTTCCATAGGTCAGGATCGGGTTGATGCCCAGGCCGACGGCCCCTTCTACGGTGATGCCGAGCGACTGGTCGACCCGGCCGATCTCTTCGATGGCGACGCACAGGCCGGTGAAGTCGCCGCCGCCGCCCCCGTACTCCTCCGGTGCGGTGAGCCCGAAGACACCGAGCTCGCCCAGCGCCTGCACGACATCGACCGGAAAGTGATGCTCGCGGTCCCACCGGGCGGCGTGCGGCGCGATCTCGGCCTCGGCGAACTCGCGGACGACCTTGCGGAACGTCTCGTGCTCGGGCGACAGCTCGACGGGCATGACGGCGGCCTTCCTCGACGTTTACGTTTACGTTAACGTAAGCGAAGCACGACGCCAGAGCAAGCCCCACACCCACGTTGATCATGCAACTTCTGCGCGACACGCGGGTCTGGAGACCGCGTGTCGCGCAGAAGTTGCATGATCGATGTGGGAGAGGCAGGGCTGGGATGACGAGGGCCGACGGGCGAACGTGGACGATCGCCGAGCTCGCGGACGAGTTCGGCGTCACGCTACGGACGCTGCGCTTCTACGAGGAGCACGGCCTGCTCGAACCCGAGCGGCGGGGCACGCAACGCGTCTTCCACGCCGGCGACCGGGTCCGGCTCGAGCTCGTGCTCCGCGGCAAGCGGCTCGGCTTCCCCCTCGAGGAGATCAAGAAGATCGTCGGCATGTACGCCACTGAACCCGGTGAGACCGGCCAGCTCGCCTATCTGCTCGCCCAGATCTCCGTTCGCCGCACCGAGCTGGAGCAGCGCCGGGCGGACATCGAGCAGACGCTCCGCGAGCTCGACGACCTGGAGCGCAGGTGTCGCGACGACCTGGCCCGACTAGGCTCCCCGGCAGCCGACGGAGGAGTGCACGCGTGAAGATCACGAAGGTGCTCATCGCCAACCGCGGCGAGATCGCGGTCCGGGTGGCGCGGGCCTGTCGTGACTCTGGCATCGCGAGCGTGGCCGTGTACGCCGACTCCGACCGCGACGCCTTGCACGTCCGGGTGGCCGACGAGGCCTATGCGCTGGGGGGCCAGACCAGTGCCGAGACGTATCTCGTCGTGGACAAGCTGCTCGACGTCGCTGCACGCGCCGGCGCCGACGCCGTCCATCCCGGCTACGGCTTCCTCGCCGAGAACGCGTCCTTCGCCCAGGCTGTGATCGACGCGGGGCTGATCTGGATCGGGCCGCCGCCGGCCGCCATCGATGCGCTCGGCGACAAGGTCAGCGCGCGTCACATCGCCCAGCGCGCAGGTGCTCCGCTGGTCGCGGGCACCCCGGATCCGGTCGCGGGCGTCGAGGAGGTCGTGGCCTTCGCCCAGGAGCACGGCCTGCCGGTCGCCATCAAGGCGGCCTTCGGCGGCGGTGGCCGCGGCCTGAAGGTCGCCCGCACCCTCGAGGAGGTTCCGGAGCTCTACGACTCCGCCGTGCGCGAAGCGGTGGCCGCCTTCGGCCGCGGTGAGTGCTTCGTCGAGCGGTATCTCGACAAGCCGCGGCACGTCGAGACCCAATGCCTCGCCGACCAGTACGGCAACGTCGTCGTCGTGTCCACGCGCGACTGCTCCCTACAGCGCCGTCACCAGAAGCTGGTCGAGGAGGCTCCAGCGCCGTTCCTGTCCGCGGAGCAGAACGCGCAGCTCTATAACTCCTCCAAGGCGATCCTCCGCGAGGCGCGTTACGTCGGAGCCGGCACCTGCGAATTCCTCGTCGGACAGGACGAAACCATCTCGTTCCTCGAGGTCAACACCCGCCTGCAGGTCGAGCATCCGGTCACCGAGGAGGTCACCGGCATCGACCTGGTCCGCGAGATGTTCCGCATCGCCTCAGGCGAACCGCTGGGGTACGACGACCCGCCGGTGCGCGGCCACTCGATCGAGTACCGGATCAACGGCGAAGACCCGGGGCGCGGGTTCCTGCCGACCCCGGGGCCGGTCACCGTGTTCCGCCCACCGAGCGGGCCGGGCGTGCGCCTGGACGCCGGCGTCGAGCAGGGCAGCGTCATCGGCCAGAACTTCGACTCTCTGCTGGCGAAGCTCATCGTGACGGGAAGCACTCGCGAGCAGGCGCTGGAGCGGTCGCGGCGGGCACTCGCCGAGTTCGCAGTCGAAGGGCTCGCGACAGCGATCCCGTTCCACCGAGCGGTGGCCGACGACCCGGCATTCGCCCCGGTCGAGCCGGCACAGCCCTTCGCCATACACACCCGCTGGATCGAGACCGAGTTCGACAACCGGATCGCGCCCTACGCCGGCACGGGCGACCTCGCGGACGAACCGGGTCGCGAGAACGTCGTCGTCGAAGTCGGCGGCAAGCGGTTCGAGGTGTCGATTCCGGGTGGCCTTGTGACGTCCGGCGATAGCGCGCAGGGACGGCGGCCCGGCGGATCGAAGCCTCCGCGCCGCTCGGGCGCCGGGAAGGCCGGCCACGTCGCGGGCGGCGACGCGTTGGTCTCGCCGATGCAGGGAACCATCGTCAAGGTCGCCGTCGAGGAAGGGCAGCAGGTCGAGGCAGGCGACCTCGTGGTAGTGCTCGAGGCGATGAAGATGGAGCAGCCGATCAACGCCCACAAGGCGGGCACCGTGTCCGGGCTCGCCGCCGAGGTCGGCGCCACCGTCGCCAACGGCGCGGTCCTCTGCAAGATCACCGATTGATCGGTCGCCTCAGCCGGCCCAGCTCACGGCGACCTCGGCCTCCAGCAGGGTGCCATAGCGCTGCGCGTATCCCTCGGCCGCGACCTTCGTGGCCGCCGTGACACGCGCGAACGGCGTCACACCGTGGTACTTCTCCCAGGCCGGCGTGAACCGGGGCCACTGGCGTTGCCGGAACGCAACAACCCACAGCGGCAGCTCGGTAGCTGGAACAGGTGCAACGTGCCCGCATGCCCCAGGTCTTGACCAGGCGACGGCGTTGCCACAATTCGTCGTCGAGATCCAACGGTGCGAACGACGCGGTTCGAACCCCGACGATCAGAGCGGCAGCAGAAGCCACCTGGGAGTGCACACCACCGAGCCGCGAAGCTGTCGCAACCGGATCCGACGCCGGATCGAGCAGGCACTGCCCGCGCAGACGCCACCCCATGGCTTGCTCGATCGGCACCTTCGTCATCCCGACATCTCAGCACGCCCGTTCCGGCTCCCGAGCCGGCCTCCGATGCCCACATCACAAACTGGGATACCGGCAACTCCCGTCCAGCCAGGTCGGGGGATGATGGGGCCATGTCCACCGTGTACGACGAGGCAGCCGAGGCGCTAGGGAGCTCCCCGCTTTACGTTGCACAGCAGGCCGAGGCAGAGCTCGCCGACGAGGGCGAGGCATTCGACAGCGGCGCCCAGGAGGCTGTGGCGGATCGCCTGCGCGAGGCGTCGACGTCCATCTACGTCGCCCTGTTGCCCGCAGCCGCGGAGGACGAAGGCAACGCGACCGATCTGGCCGGCGCCACCGGCGAGCAGGGCACCTACCTGGTCGTGCTGCCGGATGGAAGCAGGTCCGTCGCATCCGACACCATCCGGCCGGGAGCGGCGTCGGAGGCGTTCGACGACGCACGCCGGGAAAATGACAGCGTCGAATCGGTCCTTACCGGGTTCGTCGACCGGGTCGAAGACGTCGCGGCAAACGGGGAGAGCGGCGGCGGCACCGGGGCAAACAACGAATCCGACGGCGACGGCGCTGGTTGGATTCCGCTAGGCATCCTCGCGGCCGCGGGCGGTGGCGGCTTCCTGCTCTACCGGCGCAACAAGCGCAACCGCGAACGGGCCGAGCTCGAACCCGTGCGTACTGCCCTGGACGAGGACGTCACCGCGTACGGCGAGGAGCTAGCCGACCTCGATCTCGACGTACGCAGCCCGGGTGCCGTGCCGGAGGAGGCGAAGCAGGAGTACGCACGCGCGCTCGACCTGTACGAGAACGCCAAGACCGCCGCCGACCGGGTCGAGCGGCCGGGCCAGCTGCAGCCGGTGACGGCTGCACTCGACGAGGGCCGCTGGCTGCTCGCCAGCGTGCGGGCGCGGCTGGCCGGTGAGGAGCCGCCAGAACGGCGCCTGCCCTGCTTCTTCGACCCGCGCCACGGTCCGTCGGTCGAGGACGTCTCGTGGGCACCGCCAGGTGGGGCCCCCCGCGACGTACCCGCCTGTGCTGCGGACGCCACCCGGATCAAGGACGGCCTCGACCCGGACGTCCGCCTGGTTCCCGTCGGCGGCGGCGAGCGGCGACCGTACTGGGACGCCGGACCGGCGTACGGCGGGTGGGCCGGCGGCTACTACGGCGGCTTCCTGCCCGGGATCCTCTGGGGGACGGTGCTCGGCTCGTCGCTGAGCTGGGGCGGCTACGGGGGTGAAGGCGGCTTCGATGGTGGCGGGGCCGGAGGCGGCGGGGCCGGGGACGGGCGGCGGCTGGGGCGACGGCGGCGGCTGGGGCGACGGCGGCGGCTTCGACGGGGGCGGCTTCGACGGAGGCGGCTGGTAGGCGGCAGGCGCGGCCCACCCTGGAGCCGCATGCAAGCACGCGGCGCCTCGCGGATGGAAGCCGATCGGCCTAGCTGCGGCGGTGCAGCTGCCGAGCTGCCTCGGCCACCGAGCCCGACAACGACGGATACACCGTGAACGCATTGGCCACCTGGTCGACGGTCAGCTTGTCTTCGACTGCCAATGCGATCGGGTGAATGAGCTCGCTCGCCCGCGGTGCAACCACCACGCCGCCGACGACGATGCCCGTCCCGGGGCGGCAGAAGAGCTTGACGAAGCCGTCGTGGATGCCTTGCATCTTCGCCCGCGCGTTCGTCGCAAGCGGCAGCTTGACGCCCCTGGCGTCGATCTCGCGGGCGTCGACGGCCGCCTGACTCCAGCCCACGGTGGCGATCTCCGGCGCCGTGAACACGTTCGACGACACCGCCTTGAGGTCGAGCGGCGACACCGCGTCGCCGAGTGCGTGCCACATGGCGATGCGTCCCTGCATCGCCGCGACCGAAGCGAGCATCAGGACGCCGGTGCAGTCGCCCGCCGCGTACACGCCGCGGCCGGACGTCCGCGACACACGGTCGACCTCGACGTGGCCTCCGTCCCCGAGACGCACGCCGCACTCCTCGAGCCCGATGCCCTGCGTGTTCGGGACGGAACCGACCGCCATCAGGCAGTGTGACCCCTCGACGGTCCGGCCGTCGACGAGGGTGACGGCGACCCCATCGCCGTTCCGGCGAACCGAGGCGGCGCGAGACCGGGACAGGACCGTCAGCCCGCGGCGGGAGAAGACCTCCTGCAGCACGTACGCGGCGTCGGCGTCCTCCCCTGGCAGGACCCGGTCACGGGAGGAGACCAGCACGACCTCGGCACCCAGCGCGTTGTATGCGCTCGCGAACTCCGCCCCGGTGACCCCGGAACCGACGACGATCAACCGCTCCGGCAGGTCGTCGAGGTCGTAGACCTGCGTCCAGGTGAGGATCCGCTCGCCGTCCGGTTCTGCATCGCGGAGCACGCGTGGTCGCGCACCGGTCGCGACGAGAGCCACGTCGGCGACGAACTCCTCGCTCGAACCGTCGGCCGCGTCCACGACGACCCGGTCGCCCTGCCGGAGTCGCCCAGTACCCGCGATGACCTGGACGCCTGCCTTCTCGAGCGAGCCCGCGACGTCGCGCGACTGGGCTTCGGCGAGCGCCTTGACCCGTGCGTTCACCCGACGCAGGTCCACGCCGATGGCCGTGTCGTCGAGGACGATGCCCAGCTCCGCCGACACGCCGGCCTCCGTCATCGCCTCGGCCGTCGCGATCAGCGTCTTGCTGGGGACGCAGTCGGTGAGGACCGCCGAGCCGCCCAGCCCGTCACGGTCGATGACCGTGACCTCCGCTCCGAGCTGAGCGGCGACCAGAGCTGCCTCGTAGCCGCCGGGCCCACCGCCGAGGATCGCGATCCGTGTCACACGCCCATTGTCCCGTATCTCCTCACCAGACGGCGTGACCGTACGCTGAGGACCGTGCGCCACGATCACCACGGCCGGACCCACCGGCTCGAACTCGACGACCAGACGTTGCGAGAGTGGGACTGCACGGTGCTGGCCAGCGATCCGGACCAGGGCATCGTCCTCGACCGCTCCGCCTTCTACCCGGGTGGAGGCGGCCAGCCGCCGGACAGTGGTGTGCTGCTGTGGGGAGGTGTGCAGACCCGCATCGTCGGCCTCCGGGCCGACGACGACCTCTGGCTCGTGCCGCACGAGGACGACCCGTCGCCGCCCGTGGGCACGGCCGTTCGGGGCGCGCTCGACGACGAGCGACGCAGCCTGCTGATGCGCACCCATTCCGGCCTGCACGTCCTGTGCGGGGTCATGTTCCGGGACCACGGCGTGCCCGTCACCGGCGGCAACATGGAGCCCGGCGAGGCCCGGCTCGACTTCGACCTGCCCGAAGTCCCGCCAGGCTTCAAGGAGAGCCTGACGGAGGCGCTCAACGCCGAGGTCGCGGCCGATCGCGCGGTCCAGGTGAGCGTGCTCCCGCGCGAGCAGGCTTACTCGCTGGGCCCCATCGTGCGGACGGCCACGGACCTGCTACCTGCCGATCTCGAGGTCGTCCGGCTGGTCGACATCGTCGGACTCGACCTCCAGGCCGACGGCGGCACCCACGTCGCCTCGACCCGGCAGATCGGCCGGATCGAGGTCGTCAAGGTCGAGAGCAAGGGCCGCGGCTTCCGTCGAGTCCGAATACGGCTCCCCTAGAGGTTGCGCCGTCGCGCAGCGCCTGGCGTCGCGGCGCTATCGTCTCGCGGGTGACCGGAGACGCCACACCGACCGACCTCCGCAGATCTGGCGCCGACCCGTATGCCGCGGCTCGGGAGGCGGCCGAACACATCGCGGAACTCACCGGGGTGGAGCGACATGACGTCGCGCTTGTCCTCGGTTCCGGCTGGGCGGGAGCGCTCGACCTGTTGGGCGAGACGCTGGTCCAGATCCCCCAAACCGATGTCGCCGGCTTTCCACCTCCGGCCGTCGCGGGTCACGTCGGAGTCATCCGCTCGATACGGATCGCGCGAAAGGAACAGCGCGCTCTCTTCG
The DNA here is from genome assembly GCA_963801065.1 of uncultured Actinomycetota bacterium. Classification (GTDB taxonomy): domain Bacteria; phylum Actinomycetota; class Actinomycetes; order Jiangellales; family Jiangellaceae; genus CAWDDG01. Next base: position 213,279 of record CAWDDG010000003.1, read on the forward strand.
TCGGGTCCCGCACCCACCTCTACGAAGGCAAGGGCGTACGACAGGTGGTCCATGGTGTGCGGACGGCGGCCGCCGCCGGCTGCCGGGCGATCGTGCTGACGAACGGCTGCGGCGGGCTCCGCGAGGAGTGGGGGGCGGGCACGCCCGTCCTGATCAGCGACCACATCAACCTGACGGCGAGGTCCCCGCTCGAGGGCGCGAGGTTCGTCGACCTGACCGACCTCTACTCGACACGGCTGCGCACCATAGCCCGGGAGGTGGACCCGTCGCTCGCCGAAGGCGTATACGTGCAGTTCCGGGGACCGCACTACGAGACGCCCGCGGAGGTACAGATGGCGAAGCGGCTCGGCGGCGACCTGGTCGGGATGTCGACGGCCCTCGAGGCGATCGCCGCGCGCGAGGCCGGCATGGAGGTGCTCGGCATCTCGCTGGTGACGAACCTCGCGGCAGGCATGAGCCCGTCACCGCTGAGCCACGCCGAGGTGGTCGAGGCAGGGCAGGCTGCAGCGCCGCGGATCGGTCGCCTGCTGGCCGACGTCGTCGAGAGGATCTGACATGCGCGTCGCCGTCACCGGCGCCGCGGGTCGGATCGGACGTGTCGTATGCGCCGGGCTGTCCGAGCGAGGCCACGATGTCGTGGGCCTGGACCTCGCCGCAGCCGACGGGGTCCTGGCCGCCGATGCGCGCGACATCGAGAAGCTGACAACCCTCATCGGCGGGCGCGACGGTGTCGTCCATCTCGCGTCCATCGCCGGCGAGACGACGTTCGAGACCGCCCTCGACACCCACCTGCGCGTGACGTACGGGGTGCTCGAGTCGATGCGCCGCGCAGGCGTGCCGCGCATCGTGTACGCGAGCAGCAACCACGCCGTCGGGTTCACTCCTCGCGCCGAGGTCGTCGGCGCCCGCACCCGGCCCCGGCCGGACACGTTCTACGGTCTGGGCAAGGCGGCCGCGGAGGCCATGTGCAGCCTCTACGTCGACCGGCACGGGTTGAGCGCCGTCTGCCTGCGGATCGGCTCGTTCCGCGAGCGCCCGACCACGCGGCGCCATCTGTCGACCTGGCTCTCGCCCGACGACGCCGTGCGGCTTGTCGACGCGTGCCTGACGGCGCCCGATCCCGGCTACGTCGTCGTCTACGGAGTCTCCGCCAACGCCCGGGCGTGGTGGGATCTCGAACCGGGACGAGCGCTCGGCTATCACCCGGAGGACGACGCCGAGATCTACGCGAACGAGATCCTTACGACGCCGGAGACCGACGACGACCGGTTCGAAGCGGAGCACGTCGGCGGCGACTTCTGCCTACCGGACGTGCCCGTCGAGGAGGAGACCCGATGACCGACCTGCTCGGCCAGGCCCGTATGTGGCTCGCCGAAGATCCCGATCCAGCCACCCGGGCCGAGCTCGCCGCCTTGCTGGAGCGGGCCGACACCGGTGACGAAGCCGCACTGGCCGACCTCGGTGACCGGTTCGCCGGGCCCCTGGAGTTCGGCACGGCCGGGCTGCGCGGGGCCATCGGTGCCGGACCGAACCGGATGAACCGTGCCGTCGTCATCCGGGCGGCCGCAGGCCTCGCCGGGTACGTCAAGGCACACGGCGGGTCGAGCGTGGTCGTCGGCTACGACGCGCGCCACAAGTCGGACGAGTTCGCCCGCGACACCTGTGCCGTGATGACGGGTGCCGGCCTGCGCGCTCTACTGCTGCCCAGGCCGCTTCCGACGCCGGTCCTCGCCTTCGCGATCCGGCACCTCGGCGTCGATGCCGGCGTGATGGTCACCGCGTCGCACAACCCGCCCCAGGACAACGGCTACAAGGTGTACCTGGGCGACGGCTCGCAGATCGTCCCGCCGGCCGACACCGAGATCTCGGCGGAGATCTCGGCCGTCGGACCATTGGCGTCGGTGCCGCTGGCAGAGTCCGGCTGGGAGTTGCTCGACGACGCCGTGCTGGACGCCTACGTGGCGCGGGTCGCGGCGGTGGCCCGGCCGGACGGCGCTCGTGACGTACGGATCGTCTACACGCCGCTGCACGGCGTGGGCGGAGAGGTCATGCGGCTGGTCCTCGAGGCCACCGGGTTTCCGATGCCTGAGGCCGTCGAGGAGCAGGCCTTGCCCGACCCGGACTTCCCGACGGTGCCGTTCCCCAACCCCGAAGAACCCGGTGCGATCGACCTCGCCTTGGCCCTGGCGCGCGAACGAGACGCGGAACTCGTCATCGCCAACGATCCCGACGCCGACCGGTGCGCGGTCGCCGCGCCGATGCCGGGCGGCTGGCGGATGCTGCGTGGCGACGAGGTCGGCGCGCTGCTGGCGACGTACCTCGTCACCCGCGACCCCGGGCTCGAGGGTGTCTTCGCGTGCTCGATCGTGTCGTCGTCGCTGCTCGGCAAGATCGCGGGACGATACGGCCTCGGATACGCCGAGACCTTGACCGGGTTCAAGTGGATCGGCCGGATCGAGGGTCTGCGGTACGGGTACGAGGAGGCGCTCGGCTACTGCGTCGACCCGGAGGCGGTCAGGGACAAGGACGGGCTATCGGCGGCAGTCCTCGTCGCGGAGCTCGCCGCAACGCTCCACGCCGAGGGTCGAGGACTTGCCGACGCGCTCGACGACATCGCCCGCGGCTACGGCCTGCACGCCACCGACCAGCTGTCCGTCCGCATGGACGATCCGTCACAGATCTCGACGGTCATGGAGCGGCTGCGGACGGCTGCCCTCTCCGAACTGGGCGGACGAGCCGTGGAGGCGGTCGAGGACCTGTCGGCCGGCGTGGGTGACCTTCCCCCGACCGACGGATTGCGCTACCGGCTCAGCGAGGGCGCGCGCGTGATCGTCCGTCCGAGCGGCACCGAGCCCAAGGTCAAGTGCTACCTGGAGGTGGTCGTGGAGGTCGCCGGGGACGACGTCGACGCCGCCCGGACGGTCGCCGCCGAGCAGCTCGACGCGATCAAGACCGACCTCGCCGCAGCGGCCGGCTTCTAGCTGTTCGGTCGGGTGACGTTCGCAGGTTTCGTCGCCCGACATGACCTGACGGCCGCTCTAACCCACGAATCCGCCTGAGGCCGCGGTCTCTCCGCGCAGCTTCGCCCTTGCGTTCGCGAAGCCGTCGGCGAAGCATGGCCGGACCAGGGCCCGCATCTGCTGCGTGCCCTAGCATCCGAGGACTCCGCATGGCCGATGGTCGCCCGCACCCCGCACGGCCGATCGCAGAACGCACCGAGCGGGAGCGCCGCGACTGGGATCAGATGGCCGCGCGCTACGACCGAGGGACCGTTCTGGAACGCTTCCTGATCGGAGACACGCGTGGCCGCCTGTGTGGGCAGGCCCTCGGACGCACCCTCGAGGTGGCGGCGGGCACGGGGCTCAACCTCGAGTTCTATCCCGCCGAGGTCGACCTGACGGCTATAGATTTCTCCCGCGGCATGCTCGACGTTGCGGGTTCCCGCGCGACGCGACTCGACCGCAGTGTGACGGTGGTCCAGGGCGACGCGCAGCGGCTGCCGTTCGTGGACGCTTCCTTCGACACTGTCGTGTGCACCCTCGCGCTGTGCGCGGTCCAGGATCAGAGTGCCGCCGTGGCCGAGATGCGCCGGGTGATGCGCCCGGGAGCGCTGCTCCTGCTGGTCGACCACATCGAATACACACGCATCCCGATGCGTTGGGTCGAAGGACGTCGGACCGGACGACACGCTCCACGTCGTCGCCCGCTCGACATCGTCGTCGAGACCGGGTTCACGGTTGAACAGCACGACCGTCTCGCCCTCGGCTTCGTCGACCGGGTCGTCGCCCGCCGGCCCGGCTGAGCCCCTTCAGCCGAGCCCGGAGCCGGCCCGTCGGCAACGGCCTAGACTCGTGTGGTGACCGTGCTCGAAGCTCTCGAGGGTGCGCGCCTCTCCGAGATCACCGCGACGGAGACGTCGCTGCGACGGTTCCTGCACGGGCTGCCCGGCGTCGACCAGGTCGGCGCCGAGGCGCGGGCCGCCGGTCTGGCCACCCGGTCGATCAAGACCACCGCCAAGCAGACGGCGATCGACCTCGCCATATCGATGATCGATCTCACCACGCTCGAGGGGCAGGACACACCGGGCAAGGTGCGAGCCCTGTGCGCCAAGGCCAAACGGCCCGACCCGTCCGACCAGAGCGTTCCCCATGTCGCCGCGGTCTGCATTTACCCCGACCTGGTGGCGACGGCGAAGGACGCGCTGGGCAACAGCGGGATCAAGGTCGCCAGCGTCGCGACCGCGTTCCCGAGTGGCCGGTCAAGTCTGGCGATCAAGCAGCAGGACACCCGCGATGCCGTCGCCGCCGGTGCCGACGAGGTCGACATGGTCATCGACCGGGGCGCCTTCCTCGCCGGACGCTACAGCAGGGTGTTCGACGAGATCGTCGCGGTGAAGGAGGCGGCCGGCGACGCCCATCTCAAGGTCATCCTCGAGACCGGCGAGCTCGCCACCTACGACAACGTCCGCCGCGCGTCCTGGTTGGCCGTGCTGGCCGGCGGCGACTTCATCAAGACCAGCACCGGAAAGATCGCGCCGGCTGCGACGCTGCCGGTCACGCTGATCATCCTGGAAGCCGTCCGCGACTTCCGCGACGCCACTGGCCGTCAGGTAGGCGTCAAGGCGGCCGGCGGCATCCGCACCACGAAGGATGCCATCCGCTACCTGGTTCTGGTCAACGAGACCGTGGGCGACGACTGGCTCGACCCGGACTGGTTCCGGCTCGGTGCCTCCAGCCTGCTCAACGATCTGCTCATGCAGCGGCAGAAGACGGCCACCGGCCGCTACAGCGGGCCCGACTACTTCACCCTGGACTGATCCGCCATGGCAAAGCTCGAGTACGCACCCGCCCCCGAGTCTCGCGCGATCGTCGACATCGCCAGCTCGTACGGGCTGTTCATCGGGGGTGAGTTCGTCGACCCCGCGGACGGCACACCGTTCAAGACCGTCAACCCGGCCACCGAGGAGGTCCTCGCCGACGTCTCGGCCGCGGGCCCGCAGGACGTCGACATGGCCGTCCAGGCCGCCCGCCGCGCGTACAACCGGGTCTGGTCGAAGCTCTCCGGGCGCGACCGCGGCAAGTACCTGTTCCGGATCGCACGCATCATCCAGGAGCGATCACGAGAGCTGGCGGTCCTGGAGTCGATCGACAACGGCAAGCCAATCCGCGAGTCACGCGACGTGGACGTACCGCTCGTCGCCGCCCACTTCTTCTACTACGCCGGGTGGGCCGACAAGCTCTCCTACGCCGGCTTCGGCCCAGACCCGAAGCCGCACGGCGTCGCCGGCCAGGTCATCCCGTGGAACTTCCCGCTCCTCATGCTCGCCTGGAAGATCGCGCCTGCGCTCGCCGCCGGAAACACGGTCGTGCTCAAGCCGGCGGAGACCACGCCGCTCACGGCACTCCTGTTCGCCGAGATCTGTCAGCAGGCCGACCTGCCCGCCGGCGTCGTCAACATCATCACCGGAGCGGGTGAGACCGGCCGGGCGCTCGTCGAACACCCTGACGTCGACAAAGTCGCGTTCACCGGCTCGACCGAGGTCGGCAGGCAGATCGCCCGCAGCATCGCGGGTACGCCGAAGAAGGTCACGCTCGAGCTCGGCGGCAAGGCCGCCAACATCGTCCTCGACGACGCACCCATCGACCAGGCGGTCGAGGGAATCGTCAACGGGATCTTCTTCAACCAGGGGCACGTCTGCTGCGCCGGCTCGCGACTCCTCGTCCAGGAGTCGGTGGCCGACGAGCTCATGACGCGGCTCAAGCGCCGCCTCAAGACGCTGCGGGTCGGCGACCCGCTGGACAAGAACACCGACATCGGCGCCATCAACTCCGCCGAGCAGCTGGCGCGGATCCGCGAGCTGTCCGAGGTCGGCGAGGCAGAGGGGGCCGAGCGGTGGTCCCCGCCGTGCGAGCTGCCCGACCGGGGATTCTGGTTCCCGCCGACGGTGTTCACCGGGGTGTCCCAGGCCCATCGGATCGCCCGCGAGGAGATCTTCGGCCCAGTGCTGTCGGTCTTGACGTTCCGAACGCCGGCCGAGGCGGTCGAGAAGGCCAACAACACGCCATACGGGCTGTCCGCCGGTGTCTGGACCGACAAGGGGTCGCGCATCCTGTGGATGGCGCAACAGCTGCGGGCCGGCGTCGTGTGGGCCAACACGTTCAACCGGTTCGATCCGACGTCGCCGTTCGGCGGGTACAAGGAGTCGGGCTACGGCCGTGAGGGTGGCCGCCATGGGCTGGGTGCCTACCTGAAGGGGGCCGCATGAGCGAGCGGCTGGCCGTCAAGAAGACCTACAAGCTCTACATCGGCGGTGCGTTCCCCCGGTCCGAGAGCGGCAGGTCCTACGAGGTCACCGACGCCCGCGGTCGGTTCCTGGCCAACGCCGCGCTGGCATCGCGCAAGGACGCCCGGGATGCCGTAGTCGCAGCCCGCAAGGCTGTCGCCGGATGGTCGGGCGCCACGGCCTACAACCGGGGCCAGGTGCTGTACCGGGTCGCGGAGGTCATGGAGGGCCGCCACTCGCAGTTCGTCGACGAGGTCGCGGCGAGCGAGGGAGCCAGCCGGCCGCGCGCGGAGAAGCTCGTCGACGAGGCGATCGACCGGTGGGTCTGGTACGCGGGGTGGGCTGACAAGATCGCGCAGGTGACCGGGTCGAGCAACCCGGTCGCCGGCCCCTACTTCGACTTCTCGGTGCCGGAGCCCACCGGCGTCGTGGCGGTGCTCGCGCCACAGTCGTCTTCGCTGCTTGGGTTGATCTCGGTGCTGGCGCCCGTCGTCGTCAGCGGCAACACCGCGGTCGTCGTCGCTTCGGAGGCACGGCCGCTGCCGGCCATCACACTGGGCGAAGCGCTGGCGACCTCCGACGTCCCCGGCGGTGTCATCAACCTGCTGACCGGCCGCACGGCCGAGATTGCGCCGTGGCTCGCTTCCCACATGGACGTCAACGCCGTCGACCTGGTCGGTGTGACCGGCGACGACGAGGTCGCCCGCACCCTCGAGGTCGAAGCAGCCGAGAACCTCAAGCGTGTCGTCCGCGCACCGGCGGCGGAACCGGACTGGACCGCAGAGCCCGGCCTCGACCGGTTGACCGCCTACCTGGAGACCAAGACCGTCTGGCACCCGGTCGGCATCTGACCCGACTCGCGGATCAGCCGCAATGGACACGGCTGAGAGACCGTGAAACCCAGTCGACCCACCCGCTGATGTCGATACATCTGTTCGTCATGTTGACACCCGCCGGTGTGTACACCGGACCCGCGTAGTACCGGTACTGGCCTCCGTCGCATCCGGTGCTCGATGGACAGCTCGGCCAGGCCGAACCGCTCGGACGGATTCGCGCTTCGGTGTAGGTGCGCACGCCGTACGTGGGACCGGCATGGTTGGTAACCAGGCAGTTCCGCTTTGTGCTCCACGACCAGTACACGTCGAGGTAGCCGATGGTGACCGAGCTCTTTATCGGGTAGTGGCCTATGTGGGTGTACGAGGAGCCGCACGGCCCGCCAGCCAGTTGGGTGAGCGCCCCGGTCGGCAGCGCAGAGTCACCGCCCGCGTCCGCTGGCAGAGCCAGCCCCAACGTGAGGGCAACGAAGGTTGCCAGGAAAGCGAGGAAGCGTCTCATCAGCCTCCGCCCTTCGCGCTTCGTTGACTGCACGTGAACGACCCTGTCAAACCGCGCTCACTGTCACAAGGGTGTCGGCCTCGTCGATGTCGGCGGTGGCGGCATGCCCCGTCGGGACGCCCCAGGTCAGGCGGAGCGTTGCGCACTGCCCAGGCGCGGGAACGGCGTCGTCGAGAAGACCACCTCCACCGGAACGTCGAAGTAGTCCGCGATCCGCAGCGCAAGATAGAGGCTGGGGCTGTACTCTCCCCGCTCGAGATAGCCCACCGTCTGGTAGTGCACGCCGAGCGCATCGGCGAGTTGCCGTCGTGACACACCTCGCTCGACGCGGAGCATCGCGATGCGGTTGTGGACGGATTCGCTCACGCTGCCGCCGTTCAGCCGATCCGCTGCATGGCCTCGTGCCGCCGCGCCTCCACCAGCGAGCCCGACTCGCGGCGGGCCATCCGGCGCAGCACGACAGGTGCCAGCAGTAGTCCGGCGACGGCCCAGGCGCCGAGCACTCCGATGGTCTCCAAGGACCGCCAGGACTCGCCGATCTCCAGCGCTGCGGCGGAGTCGGGCAGGAACGCCGAGCGCATGCCGAGCCCGAGCCAGTACACGGGAAACACCTGGGCGACGACCTGCAGCCAGCCGGCGAGCACGGCAATGGGGAAGAAGATCCCCGAGATGGCCGCGAGCCCCAGTACGGGGAGCATGCCCCAGGTGCCGACGGCGCGCGGACCCTTGACCACCGACCCGAGGATCATGCCCAGTGGCAAGATGGCGAGCAGGCCGAGTGCGAGCAGCCATCCGACCCTGAACCAGCCGGCGACGCCGCCCTGCATCAGTTCCTCGAAGAGGATGAAGCTCGGGATGACCAAGAGCGCCACCGCGGGCAGCATGCCCAGGGTCTGAAAGTAGACCTGACCACTGAGATACCCGATCATCCCGTTCGGCAGTGCCTTGGCCCGGAGCAACGTGCCGTCCTCACGCTCGGTCGCCAGCGAGTAGGCGGGGCCGATGAACGCACCGAACGCCACGCTCAGACCGAGGATGCTCGGCATCGCCACCGTCGGGAACGGGAGCGATACGTCGCCGCTCTCCACCCGCGCGTTGCGGTTCAGCCACAGGTAGAACAGGGCGCCGGCGCTGGTCACCAGGTAGAACGTGATGTCCTGCGGGTTTCGCATGCTCAGCTTGAGCTCCGTCCAGCCGCGACCCAACCCCACGCGTACCGCGTGCACCGTCGTGTTCATCGGCCGAGACCCCCGAAGTCGGGAACCGCAGCGTCGGCGCCGTCGGTCTCGTGCCTGCGCACCATGGCCATGTAGGTGTCCTCCAGGCTGGCCCGGCGAACCTCGAGGTCCTCGACATCATCGCCGCTCTGGGCAAACAGCTCGCGGACGAACCCGGTCGCGTCGGAGGTGGCGTGGACGAAACGTTCGTCTCCGAGCCTCCACCTCACCTCGGCCTTGCCGGCGACCAACCGGGCGAGATGGTCAGCACTGCCGTCGGCGACGATTCGGCCTCCAGCGAGGATCAGGATGCGGTCGGCCAGTCTCTCGGCCTCGTCGAGGTCGTGGGTCGTTAGCAGGATCGTGGTGTCTTCGAGGTCGGACAGCCGGTGCACGAGATCGTGGAAGTCGCGTCGCGCATGGGGGTCGAACCCGGCTGTCGGCTCGTCCAGGAACAGCAGTTCGGGCCGGCCGACGATGCCGATCGCGACGTCGAGGCGGCGGCGCTGTCCGCTGGAGAGCGAGGAGATCCTCTGGTCGGCCTGTGCACCCAGGCCGACGGTCTCGATGAGCACGTCGGCGTCGTGCGGCCGCATTCGCGCCGGCGTCGAGTACGGGGTGTAGTACGCGCCAAGGTGGCGCAGCAGGTCGCGTACCCGCCACCGGCCGTGGTCGCGCCACGACTGCAGGACGATGCCCAGGCTCGCGCGCCAGTTCTCGGCCCCCGAGGCCGGGTCGCAACCCAACACGCTGACGTCGCCGGCGGAGCGGATCCGGAAGCCCTCCAGGATCTCGATGGTCGTCGTCTTGCCGGCCCCGTTGGGCCCGAGCAGGGTGATCACCTCGCCGCGGCGGACGCTGAAATCGACCCCGTCCAGCACGTCGTTCGTCCCGTAGCGCATCCGGAGACCACGAACGTCGACGACGACGTCCGAGTCCGTCGTAGCCGCGCTCGCCGCAGAGGGGCTCACCGCCACGGACATCACCATGCCATCCGATCTCTCGTCCGGACGATAGTGGTTATGCTATGGCTGATCGCATGTATGCACAATGAATGTACGCTGGAAATCCTGTCGTAGGCTCGCTACATGCCTCGACGGCACCGCCGGCCGGCCCGGTTCCGGCCGTTCACCGTGCGGCTGCGGCTGGGCCCGATCGCCGGCCTAGTGGTCCTGGGAACGACGGCCTGTGGTGCGTCTGCGGAACCGCGGGCGGAACTCCAGACCGACGGCGCCCCGACATCGTCGCCCGCCACGACGGCGCTCAGCCCGACCCCGACTCCCGAGCCGGAGCCGGCTTCGGGCCCGATCACCATCGCGTTCGCCGGTGACGTCCATTTCGAGAGCCAGCTTCGTCCGCGCCTCGACGATCCGGCGACGGCGTTGGCGCCGATCGCGCCGCAGCTGTCCGCTGCCGATCTGACCGTGCTCAACCTCGAGACGTCGATCGGGACCAGCGGGACGCGGGAGCCCAAGCGCTTCACCTTTCAGGCGCCGCCCCAGGCACTCGACGCGCTCGCGGCTGCGGGTGTCGACGTCGTCACGATGGCCAACAACCACGGGATGGACTACGGCGCCGGCGGGCTCGCGGACAGCCTGGTCGCAGCGGAGGCCGCAGGCGCGGCCGACCCACCGCTGGCAGTCATCGGGATCGGGGCGGACGCCGACCGGGCGTTCGCGCCGGCGGTCCGTGACATCCGCGGAACGAAAGTCGCGGTGCTCGCCGCCTCCAGCGCGGACGACCCGACAGCCGACCCGACCGCGCACTGGGCGGCGACCGATGCCAGCGCCGGCGTCGCAGTCGCCGCCGACCCGGCACGGCTCGTCCGAGCCGTCGCGGAGGCCCGTCGCATCGCCGATGTGGTCGTGGTCTACCTGCATTGGGGCGTTCAGGGCGAGCGGTGTCCCAGTGACTCCCAGGCGGCCATGGCACGTGCCCTTTCCACGGCCGGCGCAGACATCGTCGTCGGCGCCCATGCGCACATCGTCCAGGGCGCCGGGCTGCTGGGCGAAACGTATGTGGCGTACGGATTGGGTAACTTCGTCTGGTACAACCATGGCTCGGACGGGGCGTCGACGACCGGCGTACTGACGCTCACCGTCGATGACGGACAGGTCGTCGACGATGCCTGGTCGCCCGCCCGGATCGAGGCCGACGGCCTGCCCCGGTTCGCCACCGGCACCGATGCCACGCAGCTGGCCACGGCGTTCGACGACCGGCGCAACTGCACCGATCTCCAGCCGCTGTCGCCGCCGACGAGGAGGGCGACGACATGAGCGGACAGCACCGCGTGCTCGTCACCAACGACGACGGAATCGCTGCTCCGGGCCTGCGCCGGCTGGCCGCTGCCGCCACCGACCACGGGCTCGACGTTGTCGTGGCCGCACCACTCGACGAGTCCAGCGGAATCAGCGCCGCCATGACGGCCGTCGTCAAGGACGGCCGCATCGTCGTGGACCAAAGGACTGTGACGGCCTTGGACGGCATACCCGCATTCGGTGTGGGAGCGTCCCCTGGCTACATCGTGATCCTCGCGACGTTGGGCGCCTTCGGCACACCACCCGATCTGGTGCTCTCGGGCATCAACCGAGGAGCCAACGCAGGCAATGCGGTGTTGCACTCCGGCACGGTCGGGGCGGCGCTGACCGCGGCCAGCGCCGGCCTGCGCGCCATGGCGGTCTCTCTGGACGTGCTCACGCCGACCACAGCGACGGCCGCAAGCGGCGGCGCTGCCACCGCCGCATTCGACGAGGCCGATGACGAGGCCCGGAACTGGGACACCGCGACGAGCGTGGCTCGCCGCCTGTTCCCTGCTCTGACCGGGGCACCGACCGGAACGGTGATCAACCTCAACGTGCCCGACCGGGTTCCGGACCGGGTCCGCGGCCTGCGCCGCGCAGATCTGGCCCGGTTCGGCCAGGTGTCCATGACGATCGCGGAGGCGGGCGAAGGCTACGTGCGGACGTCAGTGCGGGAGGCGGAGACCCGGCCCGACCCGGGCACGGACCTGGCGCTTCTCGCCGAGGGCTGGGCCACCGTCACGCCGATCCGGAGCGTCACCGTCGCCGACGACGTCGACCTGCCAATTCCGGCGAGGTGACTCACAGCGCATCAGCCCTCGGGCACACTGACGCTTCGTGCGCCACGTCGTGCTGCTCGCTGGGCCGTCCGGAAGCGGCAAGTCGCATCTGGCCGGGGCCAGCGGCCTGCCCGTGCTGGCGCTGGACGACTTCTACCGCGACGGCGACGACCCGGAGATGCCCCTACAGCGGGACCTCGGCATCGTCGACTGGGACGACCCGCGGAGCTGGGACGCGGAGCGGGCCGTGCAGGCGCTGGTGGCCATCTGCCGGGACGGCCACGCGGACGTTCCCGTGTACGACATCGCCCACGATCGCGCCACTCATGTGCGTCGCTTCGACATCGGCCAGGCGCCCGCCTTCGTCGCCGAGGGCCTCTTCGCCGGCGAGATCGTCGCCTGCTGCCTGGAGCGTGGGATCCTCGCCGACGCGGTCGTGCTGCGGCGGGCGCCGTGGAAGAACTTCCTGCGCCGACTGGCCCGCGACCTTGCGGAACGCCGTAAGCCCCCGCTGACGCTGCTGCGCCGCGGCTGGAAGCTCATGCGTTCCGAACGGGCCGTCGTGCGGCGGCAGATCGCCCTCGGCTGCCGTGCCTGCGACGCCCGGCAGGTCCGCGACGCGTTGGCGGCGTCGGGGAGACCCTGACGCAGGAAGTCCGGGGACGACCATCCTCGGGATGGACGGGCGGCGCGCCGCAGCGGCCTACCGTGGATGGCATGACCACCAATGTTGCTCGCAGAGGCCTCTACCGCCCCCGCGACGGCCGCATCCTCGCCGGCGTGTGCGCCGGCCTCGCACGGCGCTTCGGCCTGAGCGCGACCGGCGTTCGCATCGCGTTCCTGCTGTCGTGCCTGCTGCCTGGTCCGCAGATCGTGATCTACCTGGCGCTCTGGCTGATCATGCCGAGCGAGGACTGATCACCGGACTGCGCCGCGCAGCGTCGCGAAGGCGCGCTGCGCCGTCAGGGCCGCGTACCCCGGCTTGACGACGTCGTTGATGAGGGCCAGCCGTTCGTCGAACGGGATGAACGAGCTCTTCATAGCGTTGACAGCGAACCACTGGAAATCCTCCAGGTCGTACCCAAAGGCCTCCGAGAGCAGTGTCAGCTCACGGGACATCGACGTGGCGCTCATCAACCGGTTGTCGGTGTTGACCGTGACCCGGAACCGCAGTCTGGTGAGCAGACCGATCGGATGTTCGGCGATCGACGAAGCCGCGCCCGTCTGTACGTTCGACGACGGACACATCTCCAGCGGAACCCGCTTGTCCCGCACATAGGCCGCCAGCCGTCCGAGCTCGGCGGTCCCGTCCTCGCGGACCGTGACGTCGTCGATGATCCGGACCCCGTGGCCGAGACGGTCGGCGCCACACCACTGGAGCGCCTCCCAGATCGACGGCAGGCCGAACGCCTCGCCGGCGTGGATGGTGAAATGCGAGTTCTCCCGCCGCAGGTACTCGAACGCGTCGAGATGCCGCGTCGGCGGGAAGCCCGCCTCGGCGCCGGCGATGTCGAACCCGACGACGCCCGCGTCGCGGTAGGCGACGGCCAGGGCGGCGATCTCGGTCGAACGTGCGGCATGACGCATCGCGGTCAGCAGGGTCGCGACCCGGATCGGGTGTCCGGCGGCCGCGGCCCTCGACTCTCCGAGGCGGAACCCCTCCTCGACCACCTCGACCACCTGCTCGAGGCTGAGCCCGCCCGTCAGGTGCTGTTCCGGTGCGTAGCGCACCTCTGCGTATGCGACGCCGTCCGCCGCCAGATCCTCGGCGCACTCTGCCGCGACCCGGATCAGAGCCTCGCGACCCTGCATGACGCCGACGGTGTGCGAGAACGTCTCCAGGTAACGCTCCAGCGATCCGGAGCTCGCCGACGCGACGAACCAGGCGCCCAGCTCGTCGGCGTCCTGCGTTGGGAGCTGGTGCCCGACCTCGTCGGCCAGCTCGACGATCGTCGCCGGACGTAGCCCGCCGTCGAGATGATCGTGGAGGAGCACCTTCGGGGCGGCCATGATCTCGTCCGGTCTCGGAGCCATGAACCGACGCTACCGCCCATCACTGCGTACGCTCGGCACCGTGGCCCGCAGCCTCTACGTCGCCTCCCCGGAGGGCGAGACAGGCAAGGCCACTGTCGCGCTCGGCCTGTTGGATCTCTTGACGCGGCGCGTCGGCCGGGTGGGGGTGTTCCGCCCAATAGTGCGCTCAGGGGACCGGCCTGACTACGTCCTCGAGCTACTGCTGGACCACGACGGTGTCGACCTGTCCTACGAGGTGTGCGCCGGAGTCACCTACGACGACGTGCACGCGGAGCCCGACGCCGCCATGGCGGCCATCGTCGACCGCTACCACGCGGCCGCAAGGTCGTGCGCTGCGATGGTGATCGTTGGCAGCGACTACACCGACGTCGGGAACCCGACCGAGTTCTCGTACAACACCCGGATCGCGGTCAACCTCGGCGCACCGGTCGTACTCGTCGTCCACGGCCGGGACCGCTCCCCCGCAGAGGTGCGGACGGTGGCAGATCTCGCGGTCACGGAGCTTGCCGCACAGTTCAGCCGGCTCGTCGCCATCGTCGCCAACCGGGTCGATCCGGGCCAGACCGCCGCCGTCCGAGAAGCGCTTGCGACCAAGGTTCCGACCTACGCGATCCCGGACGAGCCGCTACTGACCGCGCCGACCGTCGGTGATCTGATGGAGGCCTGCGGAGGTCGGCTCCGCAGTGGCGACCCCGTCATGCTGGAGCGGGAAGCGCTCGACGTGCTGGTCGCCGCGATGACGTTGCCCAACGTGCTCGACCGGCTCGTCGACGGGTGCGTGGTCGTGACCCCGGGCGACCGGACCGACGTGCTCTTGGGCGTGCTCATGGCGCATGCCTCGCAGACCTTCCCTTCGCTCGCAGGCGTCGTCCTCAACGGTGGGTTCGAGCTTCCGGCTCAGGTGGCGCAGCTCATCGAGGGCTTGGGCCCGCGCCTTCCGATCGTCGCCACCGACGGCGGCACGTACGAGACCGCCACCCGACTCGGGAGCGCTCGGGGGAGGCTCTCACGGGAGTCACCGCGCAAGGTCGAGACCGCTCTCGCGCTGTTCGACGACCATGTCGACGGACCCGAGCTGCTCCGCCAGCTCGACCTGACCCGTAGCGACGTCGTGACCCCGCTCATGTTCGAGCACGAGCTCCTCGACCGGGCCCGGGCGCAGCGCCGGCGCATCGTCCTGCCCGAGGGCGACGAGGAGCGCATCCTCCGCGCAGCCGACACCCTACTTCGGCGGGGTGTCGCCGACCTCACCTTGCTCGGCCACCCGGCCGACATCCGGGCGAAGGCCAACCAGCTCGGGCTCGACGTCCGGGCCGCGACAGTGGTGGACCCGTACGACCCGGAGCTGCGCGAACGGTTTGCTAGGGAATACGCACGGCTGCGTGCGCACAAGGGGATGACCGTCGAGGCGGCTCGCGATGTCGTCGTCGACGTCTCCTACTTCGCCACGATGATGGTGCTGCTCGGGCTCGCCGACGGCATGGTCTCCGGCTCGGTTCACACGACTGCGCACACGATCCGGCCGGCCTTCGAGATCGTGAAGACGCCGCCCGGGGTGTCCATTGTTTCCAGCGTGTTCTTCATGTGCCTTCAGGACCGTGTCCTCGTCTACGGCGATTGCGCGGTGAATCCGGACCCGACCGCCGAGCAGCTCGCTGACATCGCGATCTCGTCCGCCGGCACGGCTGCTCAGTTCGGCGTCGAGCCGCGGATCGCCATGCTGTCGTATTCGACCGGCGAGTCCGGTGCCGGGGCGGAGGTCGACAAGGTGCGGCAGGCGACGGCCCTGGTTCGAGAACGCCGTCCGGACCTGTCCGTGGACGGTCCCATCCAGTACGACGCGGCCATCGACGCGAGCGTGGCGCAGACCAAGCTGCCCGACAGCGAGGTCGCCGGCCGGGCGACGGTGTTCGTCTTCCCCGATCTCAACACCGGCAACAACACCTACAAGGCGGTCCAACGCTCCGCCGGCGCCATTGCTGTCGGGCCCGTCCTCCAGGGCCTGCGCAAGCCGGTCAACGACCTGTCCCGGGGTGCGCTCGTGCGCGACATCGTCAACACGGTGGCGATCACGGCCATCCAGGCCGCGACCGCCAACGCCGATAGGTGATCGCGTGCAGTTGACCAGGCGGCCATTCCGCTCAGCGCGCAGCGAGCCTCAGGACGTCGTCGAGCTGAGCCATCGCGATCTCGACCACCGGTGCGGGGGACATGCCGATGCTGTGCGCGCCCGCCGCCTCGAGCGCCTCGATGTGCGCGACGGCGTCGTCGAGGGTCCCGATCGGGCCGATCTCCATCCACCAGTCCGACGGCATGGTCGCAAGACCATGGAGTCCCTGCTGGTCGTGGCGCGCCGCGAGATCGTCGAAGAACGGCAGCAGACGCAGCGCCATATTCGGCTCGTCGAGCTGGGACGCCAACCAGGGCGCCATCGTCTCGTACGCGCCGGCCCGGTCGTCGTCGATGCAGAGCACCGAGAAGACCGCCACCTGGAAGCCGCCGGGATTGCCGGCACTGCTCGAGGGCCCAGCGGACGTACGTCGGGGTAGCCGGCTCGGGGGCCAGCACGACGCCGCCGGCCGACCGACCCGCCATTGCCAAGGATTTCGGCCCGCTGACGCCCGCAAGCAGCGGGGGCGGGTCGGCAGGAGGCTGCGCGAGTTCCACGTCGTCGAGGTGCACATGCTGGCCATGCATCGTCACCCGGTCGCCGTCGAGCAGACGCCGGACGGCGACGAGCACCTCTTCCAGCGTTGTGACCGGGGACGCGGGCTTGGCGCCCATCTGCTGCATCCAGGTCTGCACCCCGTGTCCGATGCCTGGCAGCACCCGACCCGGAGCGAGCCCGCACAACGTCGCGATCTCCATCGCCGTGACCGCCGCGTTGCGGGCGACCGCGGGCAGAATTCCGATGCCCACCCGCAGCCGGTCGGTCACGGCCAGCGCCGACGCCGCCAGACTCACGCCGGTGGTGTAGAAGCAGTCCTCGATGACCCAGAGTTGATCCGCTCCGCCGTGCTCGAGGCGCCGAGCGAACTCGGTCACCAGCGGCGGCGGGAAGGTTCGGTCGAAGCAGATTCCGATCTCGGCGCGACTCGCAGTCACCGCCGCAACCTATCGTCGGCCGCCGACAACGCCGCGGGACGAGTCATGGCATGAGTCGAACTGTGTTGGTCCTCAACTGTGGCTCGTCGTCGATCAAGTACCAGCTCGTCGACATCGCCGGCGGTGGCGTCGCCGCCAGCGGGCTGGTCGAACGCATCGGTGAGCAGGCCGGGCACCTGTATCACGAGGGACCGGACGGGAACCTCGACCGCGACGAGACCATCGCGGACCACGAAGCCGGTCTCGACACGGTCCTGGCGGCCTTCGCGGAGACGGGTGCCTCGTTGACAGACTCCGGCGTCGGTGCGGTCGGACACCGGGTCGTTCACGGCGGCGACCGGTTCGCCGAGCCGGTGCTGATCACCGACGAGGTCATCGAGACCATCGAGGCCGAGTCCGACCTCGCCCCCCTCCACAACCCCGCGAATCTGGCCGGCATCCGCGTGGCGCGGGCTGCGCTGCCCGACATCCCGCAGGTCGCCGTGTTCGACACGGCGTTCCACCAGACGCTGCCGCCGCACGCCTTCACCTATGCAGTGCCGGACGTTTGGCGCACCGCACATGGCGTGCGCCGGTACGGCTTCCACGGCACGTCGGTCGAGTACGTCAGCCGCAAGGCGGCCGACATGCTCGGGCGCAGCACCGGGGACTGCAATCTCGTCGTCCTGCACCTCGGCAACGGCGCCAGCGCCACAGCCGTCGCCGGCGGCCGCAGCGTCGACACCTCGATGGGGCTCACCCCGCTCGAGGGCCTGGTGATGGGCACCCGGAGCGGTGACGTCGACCCTGCGGTGGTGGCATACCTGATCCGCGTCGCCCGCATGTCCGCCGAGGATGTCGACGACCAGCTCAACCGGGAGAGCGGGCTGCTCGGGCTGGCCGGTGCAAACGACATGCGCGAGGTGCACCGACGCGCAGATTCCGGTGACCAGGCGGCGCTGCTGGCGCTGGAGGTGTACTGCTACCGCATCCGTAAATACGTGGGCGCCTACTACGCCGCCCTCGGTCGCGTCGATGGGATCGTCTTCACCGCAGGGGTGGGCGAGAACGACCCGGAGGTCCGGGCCCGGGCGCTCGGCGGGCTCGAGCGGCTCGGCATCGAGGTCGACCCGGTGCTCAACACGTCGCCGCAGCGGGATGCTCACACCATCTCGCCCGACGGCGCCGACATCGCCGTCATGGTGATACCCACCAACGAGGAACTCGAGATCGCCCGCCAGGCACTCGCGGTTGCAATCAGCCGCTAGCCGAGCGTCACCCCGTCGAGCGCAGGAGTCTGTGCCGGCTCTTGCCAGCCGACGCGCGCGCTCGGCCGCTCTGATTGAACGTGGCACGCTGAGCCGCTCCACAAAGCATGACGAACCGCCGTGTCGAGCGACGGCATGGCGTGCCATCAACGACGGTCAGACGTGCCACGCCGGAATTGTCACGCATGCGCCCGGGTCCCCGACGACGATGGTGCCCTCAGCGAACCGGGTCTCCGCTCAGCCGGGTCAGTCCACCCGCTCGATCACAAGCGGCGGCAGGTCGGGGCGCGAACCCCGCGGCACGATCTGATAGGCGCCCTCCAATGCCTCCAACGCACGCTCGAACCGGGCCGGCTCGTCTGTGTGCAGCGTGAGCAACGGCTCGCCTGCCCGCAGGAGCGCACCCGGCTTGACGTGCATCTCCACACCGGCTCCGGCCTGGACCGGGTCCTCCTTGCGGGCCCGGCCGGCGCCGAGCCGCCACGCGGCGACGCCCACGCCGTACGCGTCGAGGCTGGCCAGCACGCCCTCGGCCGGGGCCAGGACCGTGTGTGTCTCGGTCGCGACCGGTAGCGGAGCGTCCGGGTCGCCGCCCTGCGCGGCGATCATGGATCGCCACACATCCATCGCCGACCCGTCCTTCAGGGCGTCCGAGGGGTCCTTCGACCCGTCCAGGCCGGCCGCCGACAGCATCTCCCGGGCCAGCGTCACGGTGAGATCCACGACGTCCTGCGGGCCACCTCCGGCGAGTACCTCGACGGACTCGCGCACTTCCAGCGCATTTCCTGCGGTCAGCCCGAGCGGGGTCTCCATGTTCGTCAGCAGCGCGACGGTGCGCACGCCCGCGTCGGTGCCCAGGTCGACCATGGCCCGGGCCAGTTCCTCAGCCGACTCCACGTCCTTCATGAACGCGCCGGAGCCCACCTTGACGTCGAGGACGAGCGCGCCGGTGCCTTCCGCGATCTTCTTGCTCATGATCGACGACGCGATCAGCGGAATCGCCTCGACCGTCCCGGTGACGTCGCGTAGCGCGTACAGCTTCTTGTCGGCAGGCGCCAGATCGTCGCCGGCCGCGCACACGACTGCGCCCACTGATCGAAGCTGCGCGAGCATCTCGTCACGGGACAGAGATGCCCGCCAGCCGGAGATCGACTCGAGCTTGTCCAGCGTCCCGCCGGTGTGCCCGAGCCCGCGGCCGGAGAGCTGCGGCACGGCCGCGCCGCACGCCCCGACCGTCGGCGCGAGCGGCAGAGTGATCTTGTCGCCGACGCCGCCGGTGGAGTGTTTGTCGGTAGTCGGCCGATCGACGGCCGACCAGTCCATGCGCGAGCCACTCGCGACCATCGCCGCCGTCCAGCGCGCGACCTCGCTCCTCGACATGCCGCGGAGAAGGATCGCCATCGCCAGCGCCGACATCTGCTCGTCCGCGACCACACCGCGGGTGTATGCGTCGACCACCCAGTCAATCTGCTCGTCGGCAAGCTCACCGCCGTCGCGTTTGGTTCGGATCACGTCGACGGTGTCGAATCGCTCGGTCACGCCCTCGATCCTCCCCGACCAGGGGGATCGCGGCCAACCACTCAGCCGCCGGCGAACAACGTCGCTGGGCGGCGGCGTGCTCGGCGGCTTAGCCGTCCCGGATTCACCGCCCGAAATGCTCGCGCGCCTCGGGGCGGAGAAGCGCCCAGAGCCCCAGCCCGGGGCCGAGCAGCTGGCCGATGAACCATGACTCCCGCTCGACGATGGCCCGCACGACCCAGCCGACGAGAAGGACGGCGAGCACAACCATGGCGGCCAGGTAGGCCCACCGCTCGCCCATACGAAGTCGCCAGCCGACGAGTACCAGCACTGCCCCTGCGGCCATCACCACCATGCTCGCCAGCGCTGCGCCGGTATCAGGATCCGCGACACCGATCGTGCCGGCGGCAAGAGCGACGACTCCGACGACGAGCATGACCAGTGCGACGAGGCTCACGCTGCGCGGAAGCCCGTTCCGCACCTGTGGTGGCCGACCACCGCCGTCGCTCACGTCTGCAGGTCCTCGGCGTCGAAGGCCTGCGGCAGCACGTCGCGCATCGTCAGGACGCCCTCGGGCGTGTCGACGAGCAGGTCCGGCCCGCCATGCTCCCAGAGCAGCTGCCGACACCGGCCACACGGCATCAGCCGCTGCCCGTGACCACCGACGCAGGTGAACGCGACCAGCCGCCCGCCTCCGCCCGCGTGCAGCGACGACACCACGCCACATTCAGCGCAGAGCGCGACTCCGTACGCCGCGTTCTCGACGTTGCACCCGACCACGACGCGGCCGTCGTCGACCAGGGCGGCTGCACCCACCGGGAACCGCGAGTACGGGGCGTACGCACGCTCGACGACCTCCGCGGCCGCCGCCCGCAGGGCATCCCAGTCGACACTCAACCGTCGCGCTCCGCGTCTCGCTGCACCCTTCCTGCGCTCACGACTTCACGTACGGCTCGCCGTCGGCCGCCGGTGCGCGCACCCGTCCGACCAGACCGGCCACGGCGAAGATCGTCGCAAGGTACGGCGCCATCAGCATGAACTCGCTCGGAATCGGCGTGCCGATGATGCCGAGCACGCTCTGCAGCGTGTTGGCGAAGCCGAACAGCAGAGCTGCGCCGAGGGCTCCGAACGGGCTCCAGCGGCCGAAGATCATGGCGGCCAGCGCGATGAAGCCCTGCCCGGCCGTCATCTCGCGGCCGAAAGCACCGACCGAGCTGATCACGGGAAAGATCGGCGGATCGAAGGCGCTGGGCAGCAGATCCGCCAACCGGACCGCGCCCGCTGGGGTGTCGACGAGCAGCTCGGGCCCCGCCGTTCTCCCACAGCAGCTGGCGGCACCGTCCGCACGGCATCAGCCGCTGCCCGGCGCCGCCGACACAGGTGATGGCAACCAGCCGCCCGCCACCACTAGCGTGCAGCGAGGCCACCAGCCCGCACTCGGCGCACAGCCCCACGCCGTACGCGGCGTTCTCCATGTTGCACCCGACGACCATCCGGCCGTCGTCGACCAGCCCGGCCGCACCAACCGGGAAGTCGGAGTACGGCGCGTAGGCCGAGGCCATGACCTTGGTAGCCAAGCTCTGCAGAGGTTCCCAGTCGACCGCCGTCATCCGGCGGTCCCGCGTCTGTATACCTGGCCGTCAGCCGCGGGCATTCGCAGCCGCTGCGACGCGAACGCCAGCACGAACAGGGTCGTCACGTAGGGCGTCATCCGGGTGAAGTCACCAGGGACGGCCTCGATCGAGTAGTAGAGCGCTGCCGCTCCGAGAGCGATGACTGCCGCGACGCCAGCAGACACATGGCGCAGCCGCCGCCACTGCCAGATCGCGACGATCACCAGCAGTGCGGCGACGAGAATCAGCAAGGCGTGCACCGACTCACCACCACGGCGCAGACCAAGCGTCTCCGTATAGCCGAAGAGACCCGAGCCGGCCAGCAGCCCGCCGGGTCGCCAGTTGCCGAAGATCATCGCGGCCAGGCCGATGTAGCCGCGGCCGCCTGTCTGGCCGTCGCGGTAGTTGCTCGACGCCACCAGGGCAAGGAATCCGCCGCCCAGTCCGGCGAGACCTCCGGACACGAGCACGGCGATGAACTTGTAGCGGTAGACGTTGACGCCGAGCGTCTCTGCAGCCGCCGGGCTCTCACCACACGAGCGCAGCCGCAGGCCGAACGCGGTCCGCCAGAGTACGAAGTAGGTGAGGACGAACAGCAGCAGTGCGAGCAGCACAAGCAGCGACAGTTCCGTTACCAGCGCCCGCAGGCCCGCGGCCAACTCGGACACGAAGAAGATGCCGCTGCCCTCGATGTCGCCCAAGGCGTCGGAGAGCGGCTCGATCGTGATGGAACTGACGTCGCCCAGCGTGGGTGACTGAGTCTGGCCGCCGCCGGGGAGCCCGGCGAACGTCAGCGCCGCAAGATACTGCGTCGCTCCGAGCGCGATGATGTTGATCGCGACACCGGAGATGATGTGGTCGACGCCGAAGAGCACCGTCGCGACCGCGTGGATCAGGCCGCCGATCGCCCCCATGGCGATCGCGCCCAGCACTCCTGCCCACGGACCGTAGTGGAAGCCGAGGTACCCGGCCCCAAAGGTGCCGAGGATCATCATGCCCTCGAGGCCGATGTTGACGACGCCGGCTCGCTCCGACCACAACCCGCCCAGGCCGGCGAGGGCGATCGGCACCGTAGCGATGATCGTCGCCCGTATGGTGCCGGACGACGCCAGGTCGTCGGCCCCGGTGACCAGCTGAAGCACGGAGAGCAGGAACAGCGCGGCCGCAAGGCCGATCAGGATCCACCAGGGTGAGATCCGGCCCTTAGGCCGGATGGCGGCCAGCCGGTCCTTAGCCGAGGCGAGGGTGCTCATGCCGACACCTCCGCCTTCTCGCCGGCGGTGCGCTCCAGGGCCTGCGCGAACTGGCGTTGCTCTATCCGCACGCCGATGCGGCGCACGACCTCATAGGCGATGACGACGGTCAGCACGATGATGCCCTGGGTGATCTTGACGATGTCGGGTGCGACACCGACGAGGATCTGCAGCGGGTTGGACTGCTCGTCGAGGAAGGCGAACAGCAGCGCACCAAGAGCGATGCCGATCGGGTGGTTGCGCCCCAGCAGCGCGATCGCGATCCCGGCAAAACCCAGCCCGGACTGGAACGTCGAGCCGTAGGAGTAGGCAGCACCGAACAGGATCGGCAACCCGACCAGCCCGGCGATCCCACCCGAGATCAGCATCGTATAGATGATCATTCTCTTGGTGTTGATGCCGCTGGCGATCGCGGCTGTCTCCGACCGGCCGGTCGCTCGGAGGTCGAAGCCGAACCTCGTTCGGTTGAGCATGACCCAGTAGCCGATGCCCAGCAGGATCGCGATGAAGACGAAGCCGTAGACAGTGGTGCCCGCCTGGTCCGACAGTGAGAAGGCGGGGATGCGGCTGCCCTCCGGGATCTCCTTGGTGGCGATGATGTTGCTGCCCGGGTCCTCCACGGCCGACTCGCGCAGAAGGTAGGCCACCAGGAACGTGGAGATCGCGTTCAGCATGATCGTCGAGATGACCTCGCTGACACCTCGGCTGGCACGCAGCACGCCGGCGATTCCGGCCCATGCCGCCCCCACCAGGATCGCAGCGACGACAGCCAGCACGGTGTTCAGGTAGCCGGGCAGCCACGCCTCGCCCGCCACGAATGCCGCGGCGAATGCGGCGATGCGGTACTGCCCATCGACACCGATGTTGAACAAGTTCATCCGGAAGCCAACCGCGACAGCGAGTCCGGAGATGTAGAGCACGGTGGCGCTGTTGATGATGTTGGCGATGTTGCGCGTTGCAGGGACCGAGAGGATCGTCGACCACACCTCGCCGACCGGGTCGCCCGCAACCAGCAGCACCAGGCTGGTGATGAGGAACGCGGCTACTAGCGCCAGCACCGGGGCGGCGATACCGAGCGCGATGCGGGTCAAGCGCGGTGTCATGCCGTCTCGCCTGCTCCGGTCATGGCCGAGCCCAGCTGCTCCGGCGTCACCTCACCCGGGTCGAACTCACCCACGAGCTTTCCCCGCAGGATCACCTCGATTCGGTCGGACAGGCCGATCAGCTCATCGAGGTCGGCCGAGATCAACAACACTGCCAGGCCTTCACGGCGCGCCCGTTTGATCTGGTCCCAGATCGCTGCCTGCGCGCCGACGTCGACCCCTCGGGTCGGATGCGCAGCGATCAGCAGGATCGGTTCGCCGCTCATCTCGCGCCCGACGATCAGCTTCTGCTGGTTGCCACCGGACAACGCGCGGGCGAGTACGTCGGGGCCGGGCGTGCGCACGTCGTACTCCTCGATGATCCGCTTGGTGTCGGCGCGCGCAGCTCTCTTGTCGATGAAGATGCCGTTGACGTTCGGCTCTCGGGTCTGGTGTCCGAGCACCCGGTTCTCCCACAGCGGCGCATCAAGCAGCAGACCGTGACGCTGCCGATCCTCGGGGATGTAGCCGATGCCCGCCTCGCGGCGCACCCGTGTCGAAAGCGTCGAAAGGTCTCGGTCGACCAGTGTGACCTTGCCGGTGGCTGTCTGGGCGCATTCCCATGATGGCTTCGACGAGCTCAGCCTGGCCATTGCCCTCGACACCGGCGATGCCCAGCACCTCACCACGGTGGATCACGAAGGAGATGTCTTCCAGCAGCGGGCGGGCGCCGTCCGATGGCAGGGTGAGGTTCTCGACCGTGATCAGTACCTCGTCGGTGACGGTGGAGATCTCCGTGCTGGGCGACGGCAGTTCCGAGCCGACCATCAGCTCGGCAAGCTGTCGGGCGGTCACGGAGCCGGGATCAACGGTAGCCACGGTCGTGCCCCGCCGAATCACGGTGACCACGTCGGCGACCGACAGCACCTCGTCGAGCTTGTGCGAGATGAAGATGACCGTAAGGCCCTCGGACTTCAGCTCGCGCAGGTTGTCGAACAACTCCTCGACCTCCTGGGGCACGAGTACAGAGGTTGGCTCGTCGAGGATCACGATCTTGGCGCCACGGTAGAGCACCTTGAGGATCTCGACTCGCTGGCGCGCACCGACACCGAGCTTCTCGACCAGGACATCGGGTTCGATGTTGAGGCCGTACGCGTCGGAGATCTTCAGGATCTCGGCGCGCGCCACGTCGCCGATGCCGTGCAGCCGCTCCGCACCGAGGGTGACGTTCTCGAGAACGGTGAGGTTGTCGGCGAGCATGAAATGCTGGAAGACCATACCGACTCCGGCCCGGATGGCGTCCGCGGGCGACCCGAGCACGACCTGGGTGCCGTTGATCTCGATCGTGCCGGAGTCGGGCTTCTGCACGCCGTACAAGATCTTCATCAGTGTCGATTTGCCGGCGCCGTTCTCCCCGACGATCGCGTGGATGGTGGCGTGCGCGACATCGATGTTGACGTCGTCGTTGGCGATGACGCCAGGGAAACGCTTCCCGATGCCGTGCAGCCGAACGGCCATCCGGTCAGCGCTGGTGGCGTGCTGCACCGGAGTCGACACGACGTGGTTCTCCTTGGACTCGTGCCCCGAGTGGCGAAGGTGCGAGTGTTCGAAGGAACATGAAGGACCCGTGGCCAAACCCTACCGCGCTCGCCCACGGGTCTCGCATGACGAAGATCAGGACGTCGGAACGGTGATCTCCCCGTCGATGATCTGCTGCTTGTACCCGTCGAGGTCCGCGGTGATGTCGTCGACGAACCCACCACTGGTGGAGTAGCCGACGCCGTCGACCGACAGGTCGTAGCGGGTCACACCGGCCGGGAAGTTGCCGTCGTTGACCTCGGTGAGGTACTCGAAGACGGCGACATTCACGTTCTTCAGCATCGACGTCATGATCACGTCCCGCACCGCTTCGTCGGCAATGTTGTACTGGTCGGAGTCAACACCAATGGCCCTCATACCCGCCGCGGACGCTGCCTCGAACAGGCCGCCGCCGGAGCCACCTGCCGCGTGGTAGACGATGTCGGCGCCGGCGTCGAACATGCCCTCCGCTGCCGTCCTGCCCTTCGCCGGGTCGTTGAAGCCCGAGAAGTCCGGTGGCTGTGTCAGGTAGACCACGTCGACCGTGATGTCAGGGTTGACCGCCTCTGCACCCGCGATGAAGCCGGCCTCGAACTTCTTGATCAGCGGAACCTCGACGCCACCGATGAATCCGAGGTGGTCCGTCTCGGTCTTCAGCGCCGCCGCGGCACCGACGAGGAACGAACCCTGCTCCTCCGCGAACACCAGGTTGGCGATGTTGTCGGCCGCAGCCGCCTCGTCGTCGATGATCGCGAAGTGCAGTTCGGGGTACTCGGCCGCGATCTTGGCCACCGACGGCGAGTACGCGAAGCCCACGGCGATGATCGGGTCGAAGCCGGCGTCAGCGAAGGTTCGCAGGCGCTCCTCGCGAGCGGACTCCGGCTCGCCGTCGGCGGCCTCCGATTCCTGGCTCTCCATGCCGTACTCTTCGACAGCCTGATCCATGCCCGCGGCCGCCGAGTCGTTGAACGACTGGTCGCCGCGGCCACCGACGTCGTACGCCATGCCGACCCTGACATCGGACTCCGCGGTGGGTTCGCCGGTGCCGCCGCCGCCAGCGGTGTCGTCGCCATTTCCGCCGCAGGCGGATAGTGCGAGGACGGGCACTGTGAGCAATGCCGCCATCTTGGTCATTCGACGCAAGATAGACCTCCTTGGTCATAAAGCGCCGATTCCGGGCGCCATGTCGCGCGACAGCCTAGCCGTCGAAATCACGAGGGAACCACGGAACGCAAGCACGATGCGCGGTTGTTATCAATCCTTGACGTGTGGGCGATCGTCGTGAGCCAAGCTCCAGCCCGAAGCACTGATCCGTCCCGAGCGGTTACTCCACACCGCTTGGGGATGTTCGACCCGGGTGACCTGTGGCGGCGCCTGTAATGGACTTCAGTTCGGAGCAGTCAGGTAAAAGTCGTGAATGGGCGATTCGGGGCTGTGAGGGTCTTGAGCAGGTTGGTGAGGTACTGGTGGAATTGGGCGGCGTCGGCGCGGTCGATTACGCGGGCGTTGGGGTCGAGGCCGTGGACACCCCAGGACATCGCGGCATATCCGCGAGTCAGGGTCGACTCGGCCTCGATAGCGACGTGGTAGTCGGAGGCCTGCAGCACGAGCTCGGCGTGAAGCAGCACCGCGACCGACAGAGAGTCAGGGTGCGTCGTGCCTGGGATGCCGACGGCTTCGTCGAAGGCGAGGGTCGGCCCGCACACCTGGAGGAAGAATTGGGACAGGGGTGTGCCGATCCGACCGATCCCGGCAAGCTGTCCGCGGCTGAATACGGCGTCGTTGAGTGTGAGCGGGGCCCAGGGGACGACAGTGATGTCGAAGCCGGCCTCGAAAACGACCCGGGCGGCGTGCGGGTCGACGTAAAAGTTGAACTCGGCGGCGGCGGTGATGTTGCCGCGGCCGTTGTTGGAGCCGCCCATGACGACCAGCTGATTGACGTTGCGGGCGAACGACGGATCCTTGACCGCTGCCATCGCGATGTTGGTCAGCGGGCCGATGGCCACCACCGATATCTCGCCCGGGGCCTCGGCAGTAAGGCGAATCAGCGCGTCGACGGCGTGCTCCGCCTCGGTGGTGGTGCCATCGAAGTCCATGGTGAGTCCGCCGGAGCCATCGCCATGCACGTACTCCGCCGACACCCATGGCACAACGAGGGGCCGGCGGCAGCCAAGGTGGATCGGCACCTCGCCGAGTCGGCCCACCGCGTTCAGGGTGAGGTGCGCGTTGCGGATCTGCTGGTCGAAGCCGACGTTCCCCGCGACCATGGTGATCGCGCGCAAGTCGGCCTCGGGGTCGAGCAGGCCGGCGATGATCGCAATGCAGTCGTCCTGGGCGGTGTCGGTGTCGAGGATGAAGGGGACAGGCACGAGGCGCTCCTCGAGGTTGGCCGGTGGCGAGTCAGGAGGGAGGTGATGCGTAGCCCGTCGCGGAGGATCCACACGTCGGCGTGCTCGAAACACGAGCTGGCGACGGAACGGGACTGAGCAGCATCGGTCCCATGACTTCAGCAGCTCTTGGTGCGCTCGTCGGTCGTGCCGGTGACGACCGCGATGCCCGCGCTGGTGCCGACCTTGGCCGCACCAGCAGCGAGGAGCGCCACGATTTGCTCGCGGCTCGTGATCCCGCCGGACGCCTTGACGAGCACGCCTCTCGGCGCGCGTTCGACGAGGTAGCGGATGCTGTCGGGGTTCGCGATTTCAATGGCGCCGCTACTGGCGTTCTTGAGATAGGCCGCGCCCGCCTCACAGGAGAGTTCGATCGCGGCGGCCCGTTCGGCCGCGTTGAGCAGCGGCAGCTCGAGCATGACCTTGATCGGGACACCGGCTGCCCGCACCACGCCAGCGATGTCCTCCCGGAACCCGTCGTAATCGCCGCTCTTGAGCCACCCGACCTGCACGCCCATGTCGATCTCGCGCGCCCCGAGCTGCACGAGCTCGGCGGCCTCGGCCGCTTTGCCGGCGCTCGTCATGACGCCGACCATCGGGAAGTCCAGCGCCGAGGCCACGGTGATGCCGGTGCCGGCGAGCACCTCGGCGGTAAGGGTCACCCAGGAGCCGGCGACCATGGCGGCGTCGAAGCCATAGTCAAAGCACTGCTGGGCATGCGCGACGGCCTGGTCTCGGGTGGTACCGACGCCGATGAGGGTGTGCTGGATGTACGGCGCAAGGTCGCTTGGCGCGAGCGAGGTGAAGTCGGTCACGGGTGTCCTCTTCGTGGTGCTGCATGCCGGGTGGCCGTAGAGAGTTCAGCCGGTACGCAGTCCCGGGTCGACGTCGGCGCGTCCCAGGTCTTCCCGGCGGGGTAGCGCAGGGATGACCTGGTGACGGGCGACGACGTGCGCGCCGACCTGCGATGCGAAGCGCGCCGCATCGTCGACCGAGCGCCCAGCGGCCAGCTCGACGGCGACGGCGGCGGTGAAGGCGTCGCCCGCGCCGGTGGTGTCGACCGCGGCGTGGGACGGGACGGGCGGGACGTCGGTGACACCCCTGTCGTCGCAGATCAGGGCGCCCTCGGCGCCTCGAGTCAGGATGACGGTGGCGCCGCTGCGCCGGTGAAGCCGCATGGCCAGGGTGTCAGCACCCTCCGCACCATCGGGCTCGAGTCCGAGCAGGATCGCGGCCTCGGTGCGGTTGGGCGTGAGCACATCGATGTCCTTCCAGCACGGGTCCGGAAGGCGTTGTGCGGGAGCGGGATTGAGCAGGGTGACCGTGCCTACCTCGTGAGCCAGGCGCAGTGCAGCGATGGCCGCATCGAGAGGGATCTCGAGCGAGACGATGACGATATCGGCCTCGGCCAACTGTGGGGAGAACGCCTCGACATGCTCCGGTCGGAGGTGTTCGAGGGCGCCGGTCGCTATGGCGATGCGGTTTTCGCCACTAGGTTCAACCAGGATCAAGCCGACCATGGTCGAGGCGGGTGCGGTCACAGTGGCAGTGGCGTCCACGCCCTCTGTCCTCCAGAGCTCCCGAGCGGCGTGACCCATGACATCGTCGCCCACAGCGGTCAGGAACGCGACGTCGGCGCCGAGCCGCCGCGCGGCCACCGCCTGGTTCGAACCCTTGCCGCCGTGGCCCGACACGAACTCGCCGCCGAGCAGGGTCTCGCCGGCAACGGGGAGTCGCGGAACTCGCATGGTCATGCCATTCCCGTAACTGCCAACTACCGCGATCCGCATCAGTGCCCACCAAAGTACCGGCAACCACGACAAGAGTTCGGACTTGGTCCAATGTATGACCGGAGCCGATGCGTGACGTGGCGGCTCCCGGAGCCGACCGGCAGAGCTCGCGCGCCGGGCCAGCGCACGCACCCGCCGTCAGAACGCGGCTGGTGGCTCGTACGTCCCCCAGACCTGGCGTAATGCATTACACACCTCGCCGACCGTTGCCCGGGCCGCCAGGGCCTCCTTCATCGGGTACAGCACGTTGTCGTCACCAGAGGCCGCGCCCCGCAATGCGTCGAGCGTCCGCTTCACATCGTCCGCAGACCGTGCGGCTCGCAGAGATTCCAGCCGTCGCGCCTGGTTGTCCTCGAGGGCCGGGTCGACGCGGAGCGGCTCGTACGGCTCCTCGTCATCGGTCGTGAACTGGTTCAGCCCGACCACGGTGCGTTCCCCGGAGTCGATCTCCCGGGCGATCGCGTACGCGGAGCGCTCGATCTCGTTCTTCTGGAATCCGCGCTCGATCGCGTGGACAGCGCCGCCGAGGTCTTCGACCTGACCCATGAGATCTAGCGCGGCCGCCTCCAGGTCGTCGGTCAACGACTCGACGACGTACGAGCCGGCAAACGGGTCGACCGTACGTGTCACGTCGGTCTCGTATGCGAGGACCTGCTGGGTCCGCACTGCCAGCCGAGCCGCCTTCTCGCTGGGGAGCGCGATCGCCTCGTCGTATGAGTTCGTGTGCAACGACTGGGTACCGCCGAGTACCGCGGCCAGCCCCTGCACCGCCACCCGGACCAAGTTGACCTCGGGTTGCTGCGCAGTCAGCTGGACGCCTGCGGTCTGGGTGTGGCACCGAAGCATCTGCGAGCGGGGGTCCGTCGCGCCGAACTCGTCGCGCATGACCCGCGACCAGATCCGACGCGCCGCGCGGAACTTCGCAACTTCCTCCAGCAGCGTCGTCCGGGAGACGAAGAAGAAGGACAGCCGAGGGGCGAACTCGTCGACGTCGAGCCCGGCGGAAAGGGCTGCCCGGACGTACTCGCGCGCGTTGGCCAGTGTGAACGCGACCTCTTGCACGGGCGTCGCCCCGGCCTCGGCCATGTGGTAGCCGGAGATCGATATCGTGTTCCAGCGCGGCAGCTCCCGGCGGCAGTAGGCGAAGATGTCGCTGATCAGCCGAAGTGATGACGCCGGCGGGTAGATGTAGGTGCCGCGCGCGATGTACTCCTTGAGCACGTCGTTCTGGGTGGTGCCGGTCAGCTTCGTGCCGGGGACACCCTGCTCCTCGCCGACGAGCTGGTAGAGCAGAAGCAGCAGGGCCGCAGGGGCGTTGATCGTCATCGACGTCGAGACCCGGTCCAAAGGGATGCCGTCGAACAGCGTCTCTACGTCCTCGATCGAGTCGATCGCCACGCCGACCTTGCCCACCTCCCCGTGAGCGACGGGCGCGTCGGAGTCGTAGCCCATCTGGGTGGGGAGGTCGAAAGCGACGGAGAGGCCGCCGGTACCGGCGGCGACGAGTTGGTGGTAGCGCCGGTTGGACTCCGCGGCGGTCCCGAAGCCGGCGTACTGACGCATCGTCCACGGTCGGCCGGTGTACATCGTCGGATAGACGCCGCGTGTGAACGGGTACTCGCCGGGACGGCCGAGACGCTCGTCGGGATCCCAGCCGTCGAGCACCTCCGGCCCGTAGACCGGCGCGAAGGGCAGGCCGGACTCGGTATGGGCGCCGTCGTCGGTCATGGCTCACACGGTAGTGAGCGGGAGACGTCCCGGCTGCGTGACGTTCCCCACGGCCGGCCGGTTGGAGACCGTTTGGCCGTTAGTCCCACCGCGCGGCAGTGACGTCAGGCGACCGGGTGGACCGTCGTCTGGCCATCTGCCCGGACCACGAGGAAGCGCTCACCCCGGGTGGGCTTGGCGCGCGTCTTGGCGCGCGTCGGGAAGGTGTGCCGCCCGCGGCCGAGCGGCCCGTCGTAGATGCGCTGCTCGTGCGCGCGGTAGAGCGCGTCGAGCCGGTGCAGGACAATGGCGACGGTTGCCGGGCGCCGCAGGGTCAGCACCACGCGGTCGTCACCCGGCAGAATCCCCGCTCCCGAGACGACCCGCGCCGCCTCACCAGGATCGGTGACCGCCTCCTGGATCTGGGCCACCAACAGCGGCGTGATCGGGGCGAGCCCGTCGACCACCTTCAACGAGGGGTTCTTCGCCTTCAACGACGAGACCAGCCCTTCCCGACGGGCTCCGGTCACCGCCCGACCGAGCGCGAGGACGTCGATGGTGCTGCCGTCGACATGCGTGCGGGCGTGCTCGAAGTCGGTGTCCTCGCGCACATGCATCCCCTCGTTGCGCAGGGCATCCGCGAGCCTGTCGAGGACACGCGCTCGCTTGCCGACGAGCAGCACCCGGGCGGTCGTGGCCACCGCATCTCTCCTTGCCCCTCGATCACAGGACGGGGCACGATCTTGACGTTCGTGTCTCGGAAGCGGTACCCCAACGTCTCGGATGATGAGACGACGGTCCGGCCGGGGGCTTTTGACGTGGTGGTACTGGACGCCGCATTGATGCGCGTCGTTAACGTCGACATCGGCGACCGCTCACCCGTCCGGCACACCCTGGCCTCATGCGGGTCGCGATCATCACCGAGTCGTTCCTGCCCCGCGTCAACGGCGTGACCAACTCCGTGTGCCGGGTGGTCGACGAGCTCGACGCCCGCGGACACGACGCCATGGTGGTGGCTCCGGCGCCCGGGCCGTCCGCGTACGCAGGTCACCCCGTCGAGACAGTCCCGTCGGTGAGCCTCCCCGGTTACACCGACTTCCCGGTCGGCCTGGCCACCCGCCGCCGGATCGAGGCCGCACTGCGTCGCTTCCGCCCCGACGTCGTCCATCTGGCGTCGCCGACCGTCCTCGGCGCCGTCGGTGTGCGCGCCGTGGAGAGACTCGGCCTGCCCAGCGTGGCGGTGTTCCAGACCGACCTGGCCGGGTTCGCCCGCGGGTACCGGTTGTGGCGAGCGATCGGCGACGACGTCGTGTGGGCCTGGCTCCGCCGGATCCACGAGCACGCCGACCGGACGCTGGCCCCGTCGAGCGCGACCATCCAGCAGTTGGCGGCGCGGGGGTTCCCGCGACTCGCTCGGTGGGGACGCGGCGTCGATCTGGACCGGTTCCACCCTCGGCACCGCGACGACGAGCTCCGGCGCCGCCTCGCCCCGAGGGGCGAGGTCCTGGTCGGATATGTAGGGCGGCTCGCGGCCGAGAAGCAGGTCCGCCGGCTGACAGCGCTGCGGAGCATGCCGGGAATCCGGCTGGTCGTGATCGGCAGCGGCCCGTCGGAGGCCGGGCTGCGCCGGTCGCTCCCAGAGGCCGCATTCCTCGGCTTCCGCACCGGCGAGGACCTGTCGCGCGCCTACGCCTCGATGGACATCTTCGTACACACCGGGCCGGACGAGACTTTCTGTCAGACCGTGCAGGAGGCCCTCGCGTCGGGGGTTCCGGTCGTCGCGCCCGCGAGCGGCGGTCCCCTCGACCTGATCGACCCGGGTGGAACCGGCTACGTCGTCGGGCTCGACGACGACAGGCACCTCCGTCGGGCGGTCGCGTTGCTCGTCACGAACCCGGCGGCCAGGGTGCGGATGGCGCGTGCCGCGCGGGCGTCGGTGCTGGACCGGTCCTGGTCTGCGGTCGTCGACGACCTGCTCGGTCACTACGCCGAGGTGGTGGCGGCGCGGCGCACCGCCGGGCCGCGGCACCGTGACGCAAATGATCACGTTAAGTGGGTCTCTGGGTCCGTTACCAGGTCTCGGCACCTGGTAGCGGACCCAGAAGCCTGGTAACGGCAGGATCCCAGGCATCGCAGCGTGCGGGCACACGGAAGCCCCGGCCCGGCACGGCCGCCGCATCACACCAGGCCGACCGGGTGGCTCAGAGCTTCTCGACGGGTGCGTACCGCAGAAGCAGGGTCTTCAGGCCGGAGGGACCGAAGTCGACAGTCGCCTGGGCGTGCTCGCCCACACCCGAGGTGGCGACGACAGTGCCGAGCCCGAAGGCGTCGTGCGTGACCCGGTCTCCGGCCGACAGGACAGGCACCGCGCGGTCTGGCCTGCCCGCACCGCTTCCGGATCGGCGCGTGCCGCCTGCGTATCCGTTGGACCCAGCTGCCGAGGACCACCGGGTCTGGTCGGCCGCGGTGCGACGCCAGTCGAGCAGTTCGGCCGGAATCTCGTCCAGGAATCGTGACGGCGGGTTGTGACTGGGAGCGCCCCACGCGCTGCGCACGGCCGCCCGCGACAGGTAGAGCCGCTCCCGGGCCCGGGTGATGCCGACGTAGGCGAGCCGGCGTTCCTCCTCGAGCTCACGCGGCTCGGAGAGCGACCGCTGATGCGGGAAGACGCCGTCCTCCAGGCCGGTGAGGAACACCACGGGGAACTCCAGCCCCTTGGCCGTGTGCAGTGTCATCAGCGTCACGACGCCGCCGTGGTCCTCGCCCTCGGGGATGTCGTCGGCGTCGGCGACCAGGCTCACCTGCTCGAGGAACGCGGTGAGCGTGCCACCGTCCGCAACCTCGGCCTGCGACGCCTCGAACTCACCAGCCACGGCCACCAGCTCACGGAGGTTGTCGGCACGCGTCTCGTCCTGCGGGTCGTCTGATGCGGCCAGTTCGGCAAGGTATCCGGTGCGGTCCAGGACCGCCTCCAGTACGCCGGCCGGCGGTGCTCCGTCGGCGACGACGGCCCGCAGGTCGTCGACCAGCGCGACGAAGGACTCGACCGCCCGCACCGATCGCGACACGATGCCGGGCGCGTCGGCAGCGCGCCGCAGAGCCTGCCAGAACGTGATGCCCTCTCGCTGCGCGAGCGCCTCGACCAGGGCATCGGTGCGGTCGCCGATGCCCCGCCGGGGCACGTTGAGGATCCGCCTCAGCGAGACCGAGTCGTCCGGGTTGGCGAGCATACGCAGGTACGCGAGCGCGTCGCGGACCTCGCGGCGCTCGTAGAACCGCACGCCTCCGACCACCCGGTACGGCAACCCGACCCGGATGAAGATCTCCTCCAGCACCCGGGACTGCGCGTTCGTCCGGTAGAACACGGCGACGTCGCCGGGCTTGGCCAGCCCCTCGTCGGAGAGCCGGTCGATCTCCTCGGCGACGAACTGGGCTTCCATGTGCTCGTTGTCGGCGACATAGCCGACGACCTTCGGCCCGTCTCCGCTGTCGGTCCACAGGCGCTTGGGCTTGCGGTCGGGGTTGCGGGAGATGACGGCGTTGGCCACCGAGAGGATCGTCTGTGTCGACCGGTAGTTCTGCTCGAGCAGGATGACCCGAGCGTCGGGGTAGTCGGCCTCGAACTGCAAGATATTGCGGATCGTGGCACCCCGGAACGCATAGATGGACTGGTCGGCGTCGCCGACGACGCAGAGCTCCGCGGGCTGTATCTCGGGTGTCGACGACGAACCGCCGACCAGGTCGCCGTCGACCGTCCGCCGCTCGCGCGTGCCGACCAGCTCGCGCACCAGGACGTACTGCGCATGGTTGGTGTCCTGGTACTCGTCCACGAGGACGTGGCGGAACCGTCGCCGGTAGTGCTCGGCGACCTCCGGGAACGCCTGCAGCAGATGAACGGTCGTCATGATCAGGTCGTCGAAGTCGAAGGCGTTGGCCTCGGCCAGCCGCCGCTGGTAGAACCCGTATGCCTCCGCGATCGTCTTCTCGTGGTGGGTCGACGCCCGAGCGGCCGCGGTCTCGTGGTCGATCAACTCGTTCTTCATGTTGCTGACCTGGTGGCTGAACTGGCGGGGCGGGTAGCGGCGCGGGTCGAGATCGAGATCGCGGCAGACGAGCGTCATCAGCCGTTGGGCGTCGGCCTGGTCGTAGATCGTGAACGACGACGTGAAGCCGAACCGCTTCGCGTCGCGGCGCAGGATCCGCACGCATGCCGAGTGGAACGTCGACACCCACATCGCGTTGGCCCGGCGGCCCACCAGCGCGGCGACTCGCTCCTTCATCTCACCCGCCGCCTTGTTGGTGAATGTGATGGCGAGGACGGAGCCCGGGTGCACGTCGCGGGCCGCGAGCAGGTACGCGATCCGGCGGGTGAGCACGCGGGTCTTGCCGGAGCCCGCACCCGCGACGATCAACAGCGGTGGGCCGACATGGGTCACCGCCTCCCGCTGTGGCGCGTTGAGCCCGTCGAGCACGGACTCGGGGTCGGTGCGCCGACGGCCGCCGCCTCCCTCCGGGGAGTCGGTCAAGGACAGCGGGAGGTCGTCGAAGAGGGCGCTCATCTCGGGAATCGAGTCTAGGAGGATGTGACGACAGGCGCCGGTCCGCCTCTCGCGGCGGCGGCCGTTGCCGTGACACGCTGCGAACGAACGGAGCCCAGATGGTCATGGCGGACAGCGACGTCGAGCGGGTGCTCGTCGTCGCCGCGCACCCCGACGACGTCGACTTCGGCGCCGCAGGAACCGTCGCCAACTGGACGGACGCGGGATTGGCCGTCACGTATTGCGTGTGCACGGACGGCCAGGCCGGCGGCTTCGACGCCGACATGCCACGGGAGCGCATACCTCAGATCCGTCGAGCCGAACAGGTTACGGCTGCCGCGATCGTCGGCGTCGAGGACGTACGCTTCCTCGGTTACCCCGACGGTGAGCTCGACGTCACCCGCGAGCTGGTGCGCGACCTGGTCCGGGTGATCAGGCAGGTGCGGCCGCAGCGGATGCTCGTGCCCTCTCCGGAGCGGTGGTGGGACCGTCTCGCGGCCAGCCACCCGGACCACCTCGCAGCCGGTGAGGCGGCGGTTCGGGCCCTGTACCCGTTCGCCCGCAACCCGTTCGCCTTTCCCGAGCTGCTAGCTGACGAGAGCCTCGAGGACTGGGCCGTGGGCGAGGTCTGGCTGATGGCGGCACCCGGACCGAACCACGCGGTCGACGTCACCGATGCCGTCGACCGGAAGCTGGAGGCGATCCTCGCGCACGAGAGCCAGCATCCGGACCCGGCCCGGCTGGCACCAATGGTCCGCGCGTTCCTCGCCGCGAACGCGGAGAGCTTCGAGCTTCCTGCGGGCCGGATGGCGGAGGCCTTCCGCGTCCACGCCACCGCCTGACGGCCGGGATGGCCGTCGGCGACGCCAGGATCCAGGGCGATCAGGTCCAGAACACCGCGACGACGACGTCGGCCACGGAAAGGAGACCGATCAGGAGATACAGGCCGTCGGGAAGGGTCGGCCGGCGGCGGTTGGCGAAGCAGAGCACCGCCACGACGAGCGCGACCAGCAGCTTGACGCCGATCTTGGCCCGGTCGATGTCGCGGTCGAGGGACTCGACGCCCTCGGCGAGTCCCACCATGATCACGCCCGTCACCAGTTGCGTCACCACACCGCGGATCATCGCCAGGCTGACATGACGCTCCCCTCGGGCCCGCAGCTGGACCAACCAGCCACCGATGAGGCTCGCCATGCCGAGAAAGTGCAGGACGACCAGCAGTCTGTAGACGACGTCCATTGGCGCAGGCTACTGATCCGCGCCGGCCGTCACACCGATGCTGCCCCTGCGTGCCGAGGTGTCGCACCAACCAGGACGGGTTCATGATCGCCGCAAGATCTTCGGGCGGGCCGGTTGGCACGCTCAACCGCTGTTGATGGCACGCTCAACCGTTGCTCAACCGCCCGACTTATCCCTGTATGTGGAGCCGTCTGGCGTGCCATTCGGGGCCTCGGGAGCCCGGGGCAGGGTGGTTCATGTGGTCAACTCGTCAGACGAGGCGGCGGTCGGTGGCCCAGCGGGTGAGCTCGTACCGGTTGGAGAGCTGGAGCTTGCGCAGCACGGCTGACACGTGCGTCTCGACGGTCTTGACCGAGATGAACAGCTCCTTGGCGATCTCCTTGTAGGCGTAGCCGCGAGCGATGAGCCGCAGCACCTCGCGCTCACGCTGGGTCAGGCGGTCGAGGTCGTCGTCGACGCTGGGCGGCTCGGAGCCCGCGAACGCGTCGAGCACGAAACCGGCGAGCCGCGGCGAGAACACGGCGTCGCCGTCGGCGACCCGCTTGATCGCTGCGACCAGGTCCTCGCCTGTGATCGACTTCGTGACGTAACCGCGGGCGCCAGCACGGATCGTGCCGATCACGTCCTCGGCCGCGTCGGACACCGACAGCGCCAGGAACTTCACGCCCGGGGCGGCCGGGAGCACGTGCCGCAACACCTCGGCGCCGCCTCCGCCGGGCAGATGGACATCGAGCAGGACGACGTCAGGTCGGGTCTCGAGGACCACACGGACGGCCTCCTGTGTGTCTGCAGCCTCGCCGACCACATCGACCGAGGAACCCAGTTCGGCACGTACGCCGGTCCGGAACATGGCGTGGTCGTCGACGAGCACCACCGTGATCATGCGCGGCTCGGCCGCCTCGGACTCGGTCATCTCGGTCTCCTCGTGGACAGGCGTACCTCGGTGCCCTCGCTGGGCGTCGAGCGGATCTCGGCGCTGCCGCCGTGGCGTTCCATCCGCCCGATGATCGAGCGTCGCACGCCGAGGCGGTCGTCGGGCACGGATTCGGGGTCGAAGCCCGCGCCACGGTCGCGGACGAATAGCTCGACCTCCTCGCCCTCGACCTCAGCGAAGATGTCGACCTTGTCGGCGCCGGAGTGCTTCGCAGCGTTGACGGCGGCCTCGCGGGCCGCCTTGAGGAGTGCTCGCGTCCTCTCGTCGATGGCGGTGTCACCGACCGTGACGACGTCGACGGGGATCCCGTGCGCGTCCTCGACCTCGGCGGCCGCCTTCTTCAGCGCAGCGGCGAACGACGACGCATCGTCCGCAAGATCGTCGTAGAGCCAACCGCGCAGATCACGCTCCTGGCTGCGCGCGAGACGGACGACCTCACGCGGGTCGTTCGCGTGCTTCTGGATCAGTGCGAGGGTCTGCAGCACCGAGTCGTGCAGGTGGGCAGCGACGTCGGCCCGCTCCTGGGAGACGATCAGCGCGTGGCGCTCGGACTCCAGGTCGCGCCAGAGCCGCCACAGCCACGGCCCCAGGATGAGCGCGAGGCCGGCGACGACCACGAGCACGCCGAGCAGGGCGTCGAGCGTCGCCTCGAGCTGACCCTGGGCGACCAGGAAGGCGACCAGACCGCCCACGATCACCACGACACCGGCGACGATCCGGATGACGGCGACGACCCCGCCCTTGCCGGCGAGCGACGCCAGCCACGGCGCGCGCGGCGAGAGCACCGCCATGTCGCGCCGCTCCTGCTCGTCGGCCGTGCGCCAGATCAGGGCGACGCCGAGCCCGGCGAGAAGCAAGGGCACGAACACTGCGGGGCTGACGCCCAACGGGGTCTGCTGCACCAGCAGGGCGATACCGCCACCCAGGAGGACCAGGGCGGCGAGCTGACCGAGGTCGCCCCGACGGGGTGCGCGGAGCCGCCGGCGTCGCTTGCCCGAGCGGGTGGCCGCGGCGATCCCGGCGGGGACGTCCTCCTCGGCCGCACGACCCTCGGTGCGGTCGAGCGGCGTGAAGATCCACAGGGCCAGGTAGAGCACGATCCCGAACCCGCCGAGGCCGGCGAGCAGCGCGAACCCGACCCGGACCGCAAGCGGCTGCAGGCCGAGGTGGGCGGCCAGTCCGGCAGCAACACCCCCGACCAGACGGCCGTCGGACCGCCTGGTGAAGGCCGGCGGCTGGTGCGGATCGCCGGCCTCGGGCCCCGGCGGCATCTGGCCGCGGGCATCCGAGGTCGACGTGGTGGTCACCCGTCGATGGTCACACGCGCGCGGGCGCGCCGCCATGAGGGACTCCCCCCGCACCGTCCCCGAGCGGAACCAGGGTCCCGCCGGGGTGATCCCCGATGGTGCACCACTCGGGGACCGGGAACGATCGGGGCATGACCGAAGCCCCGACCACGCCACCGGCCGATGACGGCGGCGGTTCTGCCGCACCGCCGGGCATCGGTGGCGAGCTGCGCGCGCTGCGCCGTAGCCGCTCCGACCGGGTGGTGGCCGGCGTGCTCGGCGGGCTGGGCCGGCGGCTCGGAATCGATCCCCTGCTGCTGCGGATCGTGACCGTCGTGCTCGCGATCTTCGGAGGGATCGGGGTCCTCGCGTACGCCGCGGCCTGGCTCCTCATTCCCGCCGAGGACGAGGAGGCATCGGTCGCCGAGCAGGCGCTCGGCCGGCACGACGCCGGATCGCCGCGCACCGCGACCGTCGCCCTGGCCCTCGGGCTGACGCTGGTCGCGCTCCTCGCGGGTGGCGGCATCGTGGGTGGCGACTGGGACGGCGGCGTCCTGCTCCTGCTCGCCGCACTCGGGCTCGCCGTGCTCTTCCGGCGCGACGACCGGCAAGCCGCGGCCGAACCTGCTGCCTCACCCGACGACTCCAGCCACCCGACGACCAGCTTCACGGACTATCCGGGCTACCCCGGCTACCCCGGCTCCACCAGCGCCACGCCGTCCGTGACCGCACCGGTCGACGGCGAGTCGGCCACCGGCGCGACGAGCGGAGGCGGCGAGACTGCGCAAGCCGATACCACGGATACCATCGTGGGCGACGACGCCGGCGCCGACGCGCCCGACGGAGACACCTCGGACGCTCCGGCCGTGGCCGGCGATATCGCCGGCCCGGCGGACACCGAGTCGGCCGGTCCGTCTCGATGGTGGACCGAGGAGCAGGCACGGGAGGCCGGCCAGCAGGCCTGGCCCGCGGACGACACGTCGTGGGATCCGTACGCCGAGCCGGAAACCGCACCGGAGCCGCGCCGTCCTCGTTCGGTGCTGGGACCGATCACGGTCAGCGCTGCGGCCGTCGCCGTCGGCTCACTGGCCGTCAGCGACGCCACCTGGGCAGAGGTGCCACCTGCGACGTACGTCGCGACCGCGCTGGCCGTGGTCGGACTCGGGCTGCTGCTCGGCACCTGGTGGGGCCGGTCCCGCGGTCTGATCGCGCTCGGCATCGCCCTGTCGGTGGCCCTGGCGCCAGCGGTCGCGGTCGACCGGCTGGGCTTTGACGGCACCGACGTCACCTTCCGCCCCACGACCCTGGCCGAGCTGCCGACCGGCACCCAGGACTACGGGGCCGGAAGCGTCCACTACGACCTGTCGGGGCTCGACTTCGCCAATGCCGACGCGGAGAGCCTCAGCGTGGACATGGGGGTCGGAGAGCTGCTCGTGATCGTCCCGCCGAACGTCGACGTCGAGGTGAACGGCGACGTCGGCGTCGGTGAGCTCAGGGCTTTCGGCCAGATGTCCGGCGGCTTCGGCCAGGAGACCCGCGTCATCGACGTCGGAGGCGACGGGAAGGGCGGCGGGTCGCTGGCACTCAACCTCGATCTCGGCGTCGGCAGCCTGGAGGTGCGCCGTGAAGCACCATGACGCCGACGTCGTTTCGCTGGTCTTCGGCCTTCTCTTCCTGGGGGTGAGCGCGATGTGGCCGCTGGTCCATTTCGAGGTCCTCGGTCTGCCCGGCCTCGGGGTCGCGGCACCGGTCCTGCTCGTGTCCGTCGGGCTGGCCGGCCTGATGGCCTCGCTCGGCCGCCTGCGCCGCGACCGCTAACCAGGTTGAGCATGGGGAGTTCCGAGCGCGGCGACGGCCGTGTCCGGATGGTCGGTGAAGACGGCGTCGATGCCGAGCTCGAGGAACGTCGCGTATTCCCCGAACGCATCGCCGTATGCGGCCTTCTCGACACCGCGCCGCCGCTCTGCAGGGAGAAACGCGTTCTCGTTGCGGAAGGTCCACGCGTGCACCGTCAGGCCGGCGGCGTGCGCCCGTTGGACCAGACCGCTCGGCGACCCGAGCCGTCCGTTCGCATCCCTCGGTACCAGCAGCGACTTGTGCGTGCCCAGCACCTGGGCATACGTCGAGACCTCGCGAAGACCACTCGGGGTGAGTAGGTCCGCGTAGGTGCGGCCGTCCGCTGCTCTTTCGAAGTCCGGTGGCCGGCCGCTCACGTCCACGAGCTGGACCAGCGGTAGCGACGTCCGTCGGGCCAGCCGGCGAAGAACCCACGGCTCGAAGGACTGGATGTAGACCGGTAGCTCCCGCCCGGACCGCGCCAGGGCGTCCAGCAGCGCGTCCTCGTGCAGGAGGCCGAGACCGGCGAAATGCGTCGGGTGCTTGGTCTCCGGACAGACCCCGACCGGCCGTCCCCGGCGAGCAGCCTCTTCGCGGACGAGATCGAGGATCTCCTCCAGCGTCGGCACGGCGAACCGGTCGTCGTAGAGCTGGTTGTGCTGTCGGAGGCCGGGCAGGCGTTCTCGGCATCGCAGAGCCTGGAGCTCGGCGAGGGTGAAGTCCTCGACGAACCAGCCTGTGACAGTCCGGCCGTCCACGTCCTTGGTCGCGCGGCGGCGCGCGAACTCCGCGTGGTCGGCGACATTGGTCGTTGCCCCGATCTCGTTCTCGTGGCGCGCGACGAGCACGCCGTCACGAGTGAGGACGAGATCCGGCTCGATGAAATCCGCGCCCAGCGCGATGGCCAGCCGGTAGGCCTCGAGCGTGTGCTCGGGACGATAGCCACTCGCCCCGCGGTGTGCGATCACCAGCGGCGCACGCAGCGCGGGCGGGGCTGCCGGAGAGGACAGCGCCGAGGGTCGGGCGACCAGACTGGACACGTCTTAACGGAAGGCGGCCCACGTGTCCGGATCGCGACGACGCCGCGAACCACGTGTAACCGATGGCCGAAGAGGTCGGGCCGCAGGGATCGCGCGGCAGTCCTCGGCTCACTCCCATTCGATGGTGCCGGGCGGCTTGCTGGTGATGTCGAGGACGACCCGGTTGATCTCCCGTACCTCGTTGGTGATGCGCGTGGAGATTCGCTCGAGAACGTCATGGGGCAGCCGTGACCAGTCCGCGGTCATGGCGTCCTCGCTGGACACCGGCCGCAGCACGACCGGGTGACCGTACGTCCGGCCGTCGCCCTGCACGCCCACCGAGCGCACGTCGGCGAGCAGGACGACCGGGAACTGCCAGACGTCGCGGTCCAGGGCGGCCCGGGTCAGCTCTTCACGGGCGATCAGGTCGGCCCGGCGGAGGACGTCGAGCCGGTCGCGGCTGACCGCGCCGACGATGCGGATGGCCAGGCCGGGTCCCGGGAAGGGATGCCGCCACACGATCTCGGCCGGCAGGCCGAGCTGCTCGCCCACCGCGCGCACCTCGTCCTTGAACAGCGTGCGGAGCGGTTCCACCAGCGAGAACCGGAGGTCGTCGGGCAGGCCACCGACGTTGTGATGGCTCTTGATGCTGGCGGTTCCCTCACCGCCACCGGACTCGACGACATCGGGGTAGAGCGTGCCCTGGACCAGGAAGTCGACGTTCTCGCCGTCCGCGACGATCTCGCGTGCCGCCTGCTCGAACACCCGGATGAACTCGCGGCCGATGATCTTGCGCTTCTGCTCCGGGTCTCCGACGCCGTCGAGCGCCACCAGGAACCTGTCGGCGGCGTCCACGACGTGCAGGTCGACTCCGGTGGCCGCCACGTAGTCCCGCTCGACCTGCTCGGCCTCACCGGCGCGCAGCAGGCCGTGGTCGACGAAGACGCAGGTCAGCTGATCGCCGACCGCCCGCTGCACGAGTGCGGCGGCGACCGCGGAGTCGACGCCTCCGGACAGCCCGCAGATCACCCGCTTGCCGCCGACCTGTGCCCGGACGGCCTCGACGGACTCGTCGACGATGTTCACCATGGTCCAGGTGGGCCGGGCCCCTGCGATGTCGTGGAGGAAGTGCTCGAGGACCGCCTGGCCGTGTTCGGAGTGCAGGACCTCCGGGTGCCACTGGACGCCGGCCAGACCACGGGCGGTGTCCTCGAACGCTGCGACCGGAGCCCCGTCGGTGCCCGCGAGAACGGCGAACCCCTCCGGCGCGCGGGTGACGGCGTCGCCATGGCTCATCCACACCGTCGGCGCATCCGGTAGTCCGGCCAGAAGAGTGCCGGTGTTCTCGATGGCGACGACTGTGCGCCCGAACTCCGACAGACCGGTCCGGGCGACCTCGCCGCCGAGGGTCAGCGCCATGGCCTGGAAGCCGTAGCAGATACCGAACGTCGGGACGCCGGTGTTCAGAAGCGCGGCGTCGACCTGCGGCGCACCCTCCGCGTACACGCTGGACGGCCCACCGGACAGGATGATCGCCTTCGGCCGCTTGGCCAGCATCTCGGCGACCGCCATGGTGTGCGGGACGATCTCCGAGTAGACCTTGGCCTCGCGGACTCGGCGTGCGATCAGCTGCGCGTACTGCGCTCCGAAGTCGACGACCAGCACCGTGTCGTGCACGTCCCGAACCCTACCGACGCTGCTGCGCCCGCTG
Organism: uncultured Actinomycetota bacterium; assembly: GCA_963801065.1. Classification (GTDB taxonomy): domain Bacteria; phylum Actinomycetota; class Actinomycetes; order Jiangellales; family Jiangellaceae; genus CAWDDG01. Next base: position 257,070 of record CAWDDG010000003.1, read on the forward strand.
CCTTCCCGGCCCCGAAAATGATCACGTTAAGTATGCCTGTGGGTCCGTTACCAGGTCTCGGCACCTGGTAACGGCCTAAGAGGCCCACTTAACGTGATCATTTTCGGGACGGAAAACGGGGTGCGACATGTCGCGAGCGGTTCGTACTGTGGACCAACGTGCGCGCCGTTCCGTTCGCCGACCCCGGCATCCCTGACACCCGCTCCCCGGGCCGGTTCCTGCTCTGGATCGCCCGGCGGCAGTGGCGCACCCTTGTCACGGCGATCACTTTCGGCGTGGTCTGGATGGTGGCTCAGGCGCTGCTGCCGTACGCGATCGGCCGTGGCATCGACCTCGGCGTCGCGCCGGGCGACGTCGGGGCCACCCTGCGCTGGGCGTCCGTGATCCTGGCCATCGGTACGATCCAGGCCGCGGCCGGCGTGATGCGGCACCGGCTGGCGGTATCCAACTGGCTGCAGGCGGCCTTCCGCGCCGTCCAGCTCGTGGTCCGGCACACCGCGCGAACCGGTCCCGCCCTGCCCCGCCGGGTCACGACCGGCGAGGTCGTCAGCACCGTGGCGAGCGACGCGATGCACGTCGGTGGCGTGTACGACGTGTTGGCACGGTTCTGCGGGGCGATCGTGTCGTACGCCGTCGTCGCGTTCATCGTGCTCCGCACGTCGGTTCCCCTGGGCCTGCTCGTCCTCATCGGAGTGCCCGTTCTCGTCCTCGGCCTGGCGCCGGTCCTGCGGCCCCTTCAGACCCGTCAACGCGCGCAACGCGAGGCGCTCGGCCAGCTCACCGCGCTCGGCGCCGACACGGTCGCCGGACTTCGCGTACTACGAGGCATCGGCGGCGAGCGGGTATTCTTCGGCCGCTACCGGGAGCGTTCCCAACGGGTCCGCGAAGCGGGCGTCCGGGTTGCCGGCACCCAGGCGACGCTGGACGCAGCCCAGGTGCTGTTACCTGGAGTCTTCCTCGTCCTGCTCACCTGGTTGGGGGCCCGGTTCGCCCTCGACGGGCGGATCGGCGTCGGCGACCTGGTGGCGTTCTACGGCTACGCGTTCTTCCTGGTCATCCCGCTCCGTACGGCGACCGAGATGGCCGAGCGGGCGAGCAGTGGGTACGTCGGTGCGCGCCGGATCGTCGACCTGCTCGCAGTTCCACGCGACGTCGTCGACACCGGCGCGACGCCCGCACCCGATGGCATGCTCGTCGACGGGCGGTCCGGCCTGGTCGTGCGTCCGGGGCTGCTGACCGCCCTGGTGTCCGGGGACCTAGCGGAGACGGTCGCTCTTGCCGACCGGCTCGGCCGGTTCGTCGACGACGACGGCGTCAGTCTGGGCGGCGTCCGGCTGGTCGACATGCCGCTGGCCGAGCTGCGTCGCCGCGTCGTCGTCAGCGAGACGGAGCCGCGGCTCTTCACCGGCACCCTTCGCGCGGGTCTCGACCCGCACGCGCACCACAGCGACGGCACACTGCTCACAGCCGTTCGCACCGCTGCGGCGGGCGACGTGCTGGACACGTTGCCCGATGGTCTCGACGGCCAGGTCGAGGAGCGCGGCCGCTCGTTCTCCGGCGGGCAGCGCCAGCGGATCGCGCTGGCCAGGGCCTTGGTCACCGACCCTGAGGTCCTCATCCTGGTCGAGCCCACCAGCGCCGTCGACGCCCACACGGAGGCCCGGATCGCCGAGCGGCTCCGCGAGGCACGCGCCGACCGTACGACAGTCGTCACGACGGCCAGCCCGCTGCTGCTCGACCGCGCCGACGTCGTGGTCTGGCTCGAGGACGGCCGCGTGGCCGCCGAGGGCTCGCACCGGGACCTGTTGACCGAGGTGCCGGCCTACCGAGAAACCGTCACGCGAGGGGAGGACGCGTGAGCACCAGGCTGCCGGTCGCGACCTCTGCGCAAGTGCGCGCCGAGGCTGGGCGGCTGTTGCGATCCCGGCGGGGCGAACTGGTCCGGTCGCTGGTCCTGCACGTCCTCGCCGCGATGGCCGGCCTCGCCGGGCCCTGGCTTCTCGGGACCCTCGTCGATGACGTCCGCGGTGGCACGACGACCACCCGCGTCGACACGCTGGTAGCAATCCTCGCCGCGTTCGTCATCGCGCAGACTCTGCTGACCCGCGCCGCGCGGAAGGCGTCCTTCGTCATCGGCGAGGGTGTGTTCGCCGAGCTGCGCGAGGCGTTTCTGACGCGAGTCCTGGCGTTGCCGTTGTCGACGGTCGAACGGGCGGGGACGGGCGACCTCGTGTCACGGACAACGGGCGACGTCGACACGATGGCTCGCACCGTCCGCTTCGCCATCCCCGAGACCGTGGTCGCACTCGTGACCACGGCTCTGACGCTGGCCGCAGCGGTGGTGGCCAGCCCGCTGGTGGCCCTCGGCTGCGTCGTCGGCGCGCCGCTCCTCACGGTGGCCACCCGGTGGTACCTGCAGCGCGCGTCCGCCGGCTACCAGTGGGAGCGGGCCTCGTATGCCACGTTGAACGGGACGGTTACCGAGACGGTCGAAGGCGCCCGCACCGTCGAAGCGCTCGGTCTCGCCGACGCCCGCATCCGCCGCGCCGAGGCCGACCTCACCGAGACGTACGCGGCCGAGCGGCGCACGCTGTTCCTGCGGACGGTGTGGTTCCCGGCGGCCGAGGTCGCATACTTCCTCCCGGTCGTTGCGACGCTCGCCTGGGGCGGCTGGCTGGCATCCGTCGGGCACGCCACGGTCGGTCAGGTAACGACCGTCGTGCTCTACATGGTGCAGGTCGTCGACCCCGTCGACCGGCTGGTTTCCTGGCTGGACGAGATCCAGGTCGGCGCCACCTCGCTGGCGCGGCTGGTCGGCGTCGCGCAGGTCCCGTCCGACCGTTCGGCCACGGGCGACAAGCCCGCCGACGAGCACGTGCGCGCGGCCGACGTCCGGTATGCCTACCGCGAGGGCCACGACGTGCTGCACGGCGTCGACCTGGACGTGCACCCCGGCGAGCGGCTGGCCATGGTCGGCCCGTCCGGCGCCGGAAAGTCCACGCTGGGGCGCCTGCTGGCAGGCATCCACCCGCCGCGTACCGGCGTCGTCGAGGTCGGGGGTGTCCGGTTGGTCGACCTGGCGTTGGACCGCCTGCGTCGCGAGGTCGTGCTCGTGACTCAGGAACACCACGTGTTCGTCGGCACGGTGCGCGACAACCTCGCCCTGGCCGCACCCGGCGCGTCCGATGACGGGCTGCGCGCGCGCCCTGGCCGCTGTCGACGCCCTGCGCTGGGCCGAGTCCCTGCCCGACGGGCTCGACACCGTCGTCGGCTCCGGCGGGCACCCCGTCGGCCCGGCCGAGGCGCAGCAGATCGCGCTCGCCCGGATCGTTCTCGCCGACCCGCACACGCTCGTGCTCGACGAGGCGACGTCGCTGCTCGACCCGCGTGCCGCGCGACACCTGGAACGGTCGCTGGCGTCCGTGCTCGACGGCCGGACCGTCGTCGCGATCGCACACCGGTTGCACACCGCGCACGACGCGCACCGGGTGGCGGTGATCGAGGACGGCCGGATCACCGAGCTCGGCACGCACGACGAGCTCGTCGCCGAGCGGGGCGCCTACGCGGCGCTCTGGGACTCGTGGCACGGCCTGCCCGAGCCCGCCGAGCCCTGACGTCGAGTCACGGGCGGCCGGTGCGGCGCATCGCCCGCAGCGCGCGGGTCATCGTGTTCGCGAACCGGTCGAAGCTCATGTCGCCGAGTGGGGCGATGCCGTGCACACGCTGCACGACGATCGACTGCGACTCCGTGTAGCGCAGGATGCCCTCACGACCATGCCGCCGGCCCAGGCCGGAAGCCTTCATGCCGCCCAACGGCAGGTCGTGGCTGCCCCACGCGGCGGCATATCCCTCGTTGACGTTGACCGATCCCGCCCGCAGTCGCTTGGCGACCCGAACGCCGCGGTCGTGGTCCTTGGTCCACACGCTGGCGTTGAGCCCGAAATCCGTGTCGTTGGCTGCTGCGACCGCGGCTTCGTCATCGGCGACGGCGTACACCGCCACGACCGGTCCGAACGTCTCCTCGTCGGCCACCAGCATCCCGGGTCGCACGCCGTCGAGGACCGTCGGCTCGAAGAACCATGGGCCGAGGTCTGGCCGGGGGTTGCCACCCGTCAGCACCCGGGCACCCTTCGTCACGGCGTCCTCGACGTGACGGACCACCTTGTCCAGCTGCACCTGGGACGCGAGCGACCCCATGTCGCACGAGTAGTCGAATGCGGCACCTACGCGCAGCCCGCGAGCTCGGTCGACGAAGCGATCGACGAACGCGCCGCGCACCGCCGCAGAGACGTACAGGCGCTCCATCGAAACGCAGAGCTGGCCGGCGTTGGCGAAGCACGCACGGACCGCACCTTCGGCCGCGCGGTCCACGTCGGCGTCGTCGAGCACCAGCATGGCGTTCTTGCCGCCGAGTTCCAGCGAGCCGCCGACCAGCCGCTCGCCGAGCTGTTCGCCGATGATCCGGCCGGTGGCCGTCGAGCCGGTGAACGACAGGTAGTCGGCGCGCTCGACGACGGCCCCGCCGATCCCGGGACCGTCCCCGGCGACGATCTGCCACAGCGCTTCGGGTAAGCCCGCCTCCACCGCGATCGAGCGGGCGAGCAGGGCTGTCAGCGCGGCCTGGCTGTCGGGCTTGTGGACGACGGCGTTGCCGGCGACGAAGGCGGGCAGGCCGTCGGTGATGCCCAGCACCAGCGGGTAGTTCCACGGTGAGATCACGCCGACGACGCCCTTGGGCTGGCGAACCTCGAGGGCCCAGGTGAGCCCTGGCACGAGCCCGAGCCGCCGACGGTCGCGCAGCAGCCGCGGGCCGCGGGCCGCAGCGTAGCGTGCAGCCAGGGCCACGTCGCCGATCTCCTCGAACGCGTCGCGACGAGCCTTGCCCGACTCCGCCTGCACCACGTCGGCGATCTCGGACTGCCGGTCGAGCACCACGTCGTGGATCCGGCCGATCACGCGGGCCCGCTCCTCGACCGGTCGCGCTGCCCAGCCGAGCTGTGCCTCGCGGGCCGCCGCAAAGGCGACGTCGACGTCAGCCGGCGTCGAGATCGGCAACTCGGCGAGAGCCTTGCCGGTGAACGGCGCGACGACGACCGCGCGCTCGGCCCGTGGACTTGCGACCACCTTGTCCAGGAGCCGCTCGATCATCGCCTGGTCGACGACATCGGCGGGCACGGGCGGCGCAGTCGTGGTCACACCTGAAGCCTACGGCGGGCACCCGTCATGGCCGAGTGGACGCGAGTGGCGGGCGCCCCAGACCGCGGCATCCGCCGGCCGTCAGCATCCAGGGGCATTCTCGTGTCTCGCGCCGCGGCGTCAGCGCAGGACGGTGACCTCGACGCGCTGGAACTCCTTGACCTCGGTGTAGCCCGTCGTCGCCATCGCGCGCCGCAGGGCGCCGACCAGGTTCATCGAGCCGTCTGCGACATGGGAAGGGCCCAGCAGGATCTGCTCCAGCGGTCCGGTCGTTCCGACCTTCACCCGTTCCCCCCGAGGCAGGTCGCGATGATGCGCCTCGGAGCCCCAGTGCCGACCCCGGCCAGGCGCCTCCGATGCCCGCGCCAGGGGGGAACCCACCATGACCGCGTCGGCGCCGCACGCGATGGCTTTCGCGATGTCGCCCGACCGGGAGATCGAGCCGTCGGCGACGACGTGGACGTAGCGCCCGCCGGACTCGTCGAGGTAGTCGCGGCGGGCGGCGGCGACGTCCGCGACGGCGCTGGCCATCGGCACGGTGACGCCGAGCACCGACCGGGTCGTGTGCGCGCTCCCGCCGCCGAAGCCCACCAGAACGCCTGCCGCGCCGGTCCGCATGAGATGCAGAGCGGCCTGGTACGTCGCGCACCCACCGACGATCACCGGGACGTCGAGCTCGTAGATGAACTGCTTGAGGTTCAGCGGCTCGGCCCGGCTCGAGACGTGCTCCGCGGAGACCGTCGTCCCCCTGATGACGAACAGGTCGACACCGGCGTCGAGGACGGCCTGGTGGTACCTCTTGACCCGCTGCGGCGAGAGCGCGCCCGCCACCGTGACACCGGCCTGCCGAATCTCGCGAAGCCGGTCGGCGATGAGGTCCTCCCGCACCGGCTCTTCGTACAACTGCTGAAGGCGGCGGGTGGCCGACGCGTCGTCGAGCTCGGCGATCTCGGCGAGCAGCGGCTCCGGGTCGTCGTAGCGGGTCCACAGCCCCTCGAGGTCGAGCACGCCCAGGCCGCCCAGCTTGCCGAGCAGGATCGCGGTGGACGGCGACATGACCGAGTCCATCGGCGCTGCGATCAGCGGGATCTCGAACCGGTAGGCGTCGATCTGCCAGTGGGTCGAGACCTCCTCCGGGTCACGGGTGCGACGGCTCGGCACGATCGCCACGTCGTCGAAGGCGTACGCAGCCCGGCCGCGCTTGCCTCGGCCGATCTCGATCTCCGTCACCGGCTCAGGTTATCGACGCGACTCAACGGGAGGCGTAGTTCGGGGCCTCGACGGTCATCTGGATGTCGTGCGGGTGTGACTCCTTGAGGCCCGCCGAGGTGATCCGGACGAACCGGCCGCGCTCCTTGAGATCGGGGATGGTCCCCGTGCCGCAGTAGAACATCGACTGCCGCAGGCCGCCGACCAGCTGATGCGCCACCGCGGCGAGTGGTCCGCGGTAGGGCACCTGGCCCTCGACGCCCTCGGGCACCAGCCTGTCGTCGCCCGCGACATCGGCCTGAAAGTAGCGGTCGCGCGATCCCGACCTGCTGGCCCCGCGCTTGCGGAGCGCGCCGAGCGAACCCATTCCGCGGTACGACTTGAACTGCTTGCCGTTCACGAAGATGAGCTCGCCCGGGCTCTCTTCGCAACCCGCGAGCAGCGAGCCCAGCATGACGGTGTCGGCGCCCGCGACCAGCGCCTTCGCGATGTCGCCGGAGTACTGGAGGCCACCGTCGCCGATGACCGGTACCCCCGCCGGAGCGCACACCTGGGCGGCCTCGTAGATCGCGGTGACCTGTGGAACGCCGACACCGGCGACCACCCGGGTCGTGCAGATGGATCCGGGGCCGACGCCGACCTTCACGCCGTCCGCGCCCGCGTCGACCAGCGCCTTCGCGCCCGCCCGGGTGGCGACGTTGCCGCCGACGACGTCGACCTCGGCGGCCGCCGGTTCGGCCTTGAGCCGCCGGACCATGTCGAGCAGCAGGCCGGTGTGGCCATGAGCGGTGTCGACCACGAGGACGTCGGCACCGGCCTCGACCAGCGCCATCGCCCGTTCCCACGCGTCGCCGAAGAATCCGACCGCGGCGCCGACGACCAGTCGGCCTTCGGTGTCCTTGGTGGCGTTCGGGAACTGTTCGGACTTGACGAAATCCTTGACCGTGATGAGCCCGCGCAGCCGGCCGGCGTCGTCGACCAGCGGCAGTTTCTCGATCTTGTGCTTGGCCAGCAGCGCGATCGCGTCGTCCGGCTTGATGCCGACCGGTGCGGTGACGAGTGGAGTCGAGGTCATGACCTCTCGCACCGTGCGCGTCTCGTGCTCGGCCGTCGGGACGAAACGCAGGTCGCGGTTGGTGACGATTCCGACCAGGACGTCGCGTTCGTCGACTACCGGCAGGCCGGAGATGCGGTAGTGCCCGCACAACGCATCGACCTCGGCCAGCGTGGCCTCCGGGCCGGTCGTCACCGGGTCGCTGACCATGCCGGACTCGGAGCGCTTGACCAGGTCGACCTGGCGCGCCTGGTCGTCGATGGACAGGCTGCGGTGCAGGACGCCGAGGCCGCCCTGGCGCGCCATCGCGATCGCCATCCGCGCCTCGGTGACGGTGTCCATGGCCGACGAGAGCAGCGGGATCCGCGCCATGATGTTGCGGCTCACCCGCGAGGTCGTGTCGACCTCGCTGGGGATCACATCGGACTCCGCGGGCAGCAGCAAGCACGTCGTCGAAGGTCAGCCCGAGCGCTGTGAACGGGTCGGGGACACCGGCGTCGGTAGGCATGGCTCATCGTAGCCGCCGCGGCCCACCGGGAAGTCAGCCGTTGCGCAGGCGAGCCAACCGATCGACCGCCTCGGCGAGCACGTCGTCACGCTTGCAGAACGCGAACCGGACCAGCGAGCGTGCGGCGGCCTTGTCGTCGTGGAAGACCGCGACCGGGACCGCCGCGACACCGACCAACTCGGGAAGTCGCTGGCACAGCTCGAAGCCGTCGTCGTAGCCCAGTGGCGCGGCGTCGGCGACGACGAAGTAGGTGCCCTTCGGGGTGAACACGTCGAAGCCCGTTTCGCGTAGCCCCGCCGACAGCAGGTCGCGCTTACGCTGCAGGCCCGCGGCGAGCGACGTGTAGAACTCGTCGCCGAGGCCCAGCGCGGCAGCCACGGCGGGCTGGAAGGGTGCGCCGTTGACATAGGTCAGGAACTGCTTGACGGCGCGCACGGCCGCGGTCAGCGGCCGGCTCGCATGGAGCCACCCGATCTTCCAGCCGGTGACCGAGAAGGTCTTGCCTGCGGAGGAGATCGTGATCGTGCGCTCGGCCATGCCTTGCAGTGTCGCCATCGGGACGTGGGGTTCCCGGTCGAAGGTCTGGTGCTCGTAGACCTCGTCGGTGAGTACGACGGCGTCATGGCGGCGAGCGAGCTCGGCGACCAGCTCCAGCTCGGCGAGAGTGAAGACCTTGCCGGTGGGGTTGTGCGGCGAGTTGAGCAGGACCAGCCGCGTCCGATCGCCGAACGCCGCCCGTAGTGCGTCATCGTCGAAGGAGAAGTCCGGCTTGCGGAGGACGACCGTCCGCCGAGTTGCCCCGGCAAGAGCGATCGAGGCGGCGTAGGAGTCGTAATACGGCTCGAACGTCACGACCTCGTCACCCGGGCCGCTCAGGGCGAGGATCGCCGCGGCGATCGCTTCGGTCGCGCCCGCCGTGACGAGCACCTCGGTGTCCGGGTCGACCTCGAGGCCGTAGAACCGGCGCTGGTGCTCGGCGATCGCGTACCGCAACTGCGGGACGCCGATGCCAGGCGGGTACTGATTCGCGCCGCCTCTGATCGCGGCAACCGCATCGTCCAGCAGGGACTGCGGCCCGTCGGTGTCCGGGAAGCCCTGGCCGAGGTTGATCGCCCCCGTCCGGACGGCCAGCGCCGACATCTCGGCGAAGATCGTCGAGACGAACGGCCGCATCCGCTCGACGAGGAACTCTGGCACGAAGCCACCCTAGGAGAGCCCCAGAACCGCAGGCCCGTCGGGACACGGACAGCCAACTCGCGGGTGAACCGACAGCCGGGTGTCGTGGATGGCGTTCCACCGCGGACCCGTGGACGACATGAGGCCAGACTCTTTGCTCTGCACACCTATACGCAACGGGTGAGCTGGCTTGAAGCGGTCATGCCCGCACGCGATCACGTGATGCGTATAGGTGCGCAGAGCAAAGGCGCCGATACGGAGCGAGGCCCGGGCCCCCAGGACAGGGACCGGGCCTCGCCGAGCGGTTGTTCGACCGGGAGGTCAGTGGCCGTGGCCGTGCCCGTGGCCCGCTCCCACGGGCTCGGCCTCTTCGGGCTCGTCGACGACCAATACCTCGGTCGTGAGCAGCATGCCCGCGATCGACGCGGCGTTCTGCAGCGCCGACCGGGTGACCTTGACCGGGTCGATCACGCCGTCGGCGACCAGGTCGCCGTACTCGCCGGTATCAGCGTTGAAACCCTCTCCCGCCTCCCGGTAGCCGACCCGGGCCACAACCACGTAGCCGTTCTCGCCGGCGTTCTCGGCGATCCACCGCAGCGGCTCGACCAAGGCGCCGCGCACCACGCCGAGCCCGGTCAGCTCGTCGCCGGACAGCCGGAGTTCGTCGAGCGCCGATGCGGCCTGCACCAGCGCGGACCCACCGCCGGGCACGATGCCCTCCTCGATCGCTGCGCGCGTCGCCGAGATGGCGTCCTCGATGCGGTGCTTTCGCTCCTTGAGCTCCACCTCGGTGGCCGCGCCGACCTTGATGACGCAGACCCCACCGGCCAGCTTGGCCAGCCGCTCCTGCAGCTTCTCGCGGTCCCAGTCGGAATCGGTGTTCTCGATCTCGGCCTTGATCTGCGCGACCCTGCCTTCGATGTCGGCCGCGCTGCCCGCGCCGTCGACGATCGTCGCGTCGTCCTTGGTGACGACGATCCGCCGGGCCTGACCCAGCACCTCGAGGCCGACCTGGTCGAGTTTGAGCCCGATCTCGGGAGCGATTACCTGAGCGCCGGTCAGGACGGCCATGTCCTGAAGCGTCGCCTTGCGGCGGTCGCCGAACCCTGGGGCCTTGACCGCGACACCGGTGAACGTCCCGCGGATCTTGTTGACCACGAGCGTCGACAGCGCCTCGCCGTCGACGTCCTCGGCCACGACGAACAGCGCCTTGCCGGCCTGTACGACCTTCTCCAGCAGCGGCAGCAGCTCGGCGACGGTCGAGATCTTGCCCTGGTGCAACAGCACGTAGGCGTCCTCGAGGACGGCCTCCATGCGATCCGGGTCGGTGACCATGTACGGGCTGAGGTAACCCTTGTCGAACTGCATGCCCTCGGTGAAGTCGAGTTCGGTGCCGAAGGTCTGGGACTCCTCGACGGTGATGACGCCGTCCTTGCCGACCTTGTCGAAGGCCTCGGCGATGAGGTCACCGATCTGGGCGTCCTGGGCGCTGATGCCGGCGACGGCGGCGATCTCCGACTGCTCGTCGACCGGGCGGGCATTGGCGAGCAACCGGTCGGTGACGGCCTCGACGGCCTTGTCGATGCCGTGTTTGAGCGACAGCGGCGCCGCGCCGGCAGCCACGGACTTGAGGCCGCGATGCACCATCGCCTGGGCCAGGACGGTCGCCGTGGTGGTGCCGTCGCCCGCCACGTCGTTGGTCTTGGTCGCGACCTCCTTGGCGAGCTGAGCGCCGAGGTTCTCGTAGGGGTCCTCGAGCTCGATCTCGCGGGCGACCGTCACGCCGTCGTTCGTGATCGTCGGGGAGCCGAACTTCTTGTCGATGACGACGTTGCGGCCCTTGGGGCCGAGCGTCACCTTGACGGTGTTCGCGAGGGCGTCGACACCGCGCTCCAGGCGGCGCCGCGCGTCCTCCTCGAACGCCAGGATCTTGGGCATGAGATGGGGTCCCTTCGAACGGCGCACGCCCCGGGGTGGCTCCGGCTAGCGGAACCGCCCCGGGGCGTCGCTGTCAGGTTGGTTTCAGCGATTCACTTCTCGATGACGGCGAGGACGTCGCGCGCCGAGAGGATGAGAAGGTCCTCACCGTCGTACTTGACCTCGGTGCCGCCGTACTTGGAGTACAGGACCTTGTCGCCGACGGCGACGTCGAGAGGGATGCGCTTCGACCCCTTGTCGTCGAACCGGCCTGCGCCGACAGCGAGGACCTCGCCCTCCTGCGGCTTCTCCTTGGCGGTGTCAGGGATGACGAGCCCGGACGCCGTGGTCTGCTCCGCGTCGAGCGGCTTGACCACGATCCGGTCCTCGAGCGGCTTCATGGAGACCGACACTTGCTGACCTCCCCTTTCGCGGGATGTCACGGTTGTTTCGTCTGACTGCCCCTGCCGCACCGTCGTCGCGGGTGCCGGTGTGGCGGTGGCACGCTGGCACTCTCGGTCCGAGTGTGCCAATGCGAAACCTAGCACTCGTACACTGCGAGTGCCAGCCGAACCCCTCGCTCATGCGGCGACCGAGGGGGCGCAGCCGGGCTGATCCACGCCATGCACGACCACGGGGAGCACCCCGCCGCCGGTTGCCTTGCCGAGCAGGACGGCGACCAGGGCGCGGAACGCCTGGGGCGTGCGTCCGTACAGGGCGATCCGCGCCGAGGTCGCCGAGCTGTCGCCCAGCCCGTACGGGGTGTCGAGGGCCACCACCACGGCACCGCGTCCCGGGTCGTTGCCGCCCAGCAGCCTGACCAGGTCTCCGGAGCCGACGGTCAGGCCTGCCGCCTCGGCCGCTGCGACGAGCCGGGCCCGGTCGGCCTCGGTACCGCCGCGGACCTGGATCGCGCCACCGACCAGCGGCCCGCGGCACGCACCGGACACGATCGTCAGGCCGGCCAGCGACGCCGCATAGGACACGTCGGCGTGTGACCCGACGACTGATGGCGCGGGCCGCACACCACCCTCGGCCGTGTGCAACATCAGGGCAACACCGCGGGTCGCGGCCTCGGACAGGCGGGCGGCCGACAGCCGTCCGTCCGACACCGCAGCCACGATCGCGGCGTGTGCGGCACGAACGTCCACTGGCATCAGGACGATGTCGGCGCCGGCGACCAAGGAGCGGACGGCGGCATCGCCGGAGCCGTACGTCGCCGCGACCGCGGCCATGTTCTGGGCGTCGGTGACGACCAAGCCGTCGAAACCAAGCTCGTCGCGCAGCAACCCGACGACGGGGGCGGAGAGCGACGACGGCACACCAGGGTCGACCGCCGTGACGTCGATGTGGCCGACCATGACCGCCGGCGCGCCATCGTCCACCGCGGTCCGGAAGGGCGCGAAGTCACGAGCTCGGAGCTCGTAGAGAGTGGCGGCCTGAACCGGCAACTCCTCATGGCTGTCGGCGGGAACCGACCCGTGGCCGGGGAAATGCTTCGCGACGGCGACGATCCCGGCGTCGGCGTATCCGGCCAGCTCAGCGGTCACGACCTCGGATACCACCTCGGGGTCCGACGAAGCCGACCGGCTGCCGATCGTCGGGTCGTCGGGGCCGCTGGTGACGTCGGCGTCAGGCGCGAAGACCATCGTGAAACCCAGGGCCCGCAGCTCGTCGCCGCTGGCCCGTGCCACGCGACGCGCCAGTGCCGCGTCACGGGCCGCGCCCAGCGTCATCAGGCTCGGGAACTCCGTCACCGGCGCGCCGAGACGCGCGACCTTTCCACCCTCCTGGTCCACGCCGACCAGGAGGGGATACGACCGAGCCGCCGAACGCTGAAGCGTCGCGATGTCCGACCGGACCTGATCAGGCGACACGACGTTCTGACCCATGACGATGACGCCCCCGATGTGCAGGTCGCCGACGAGTTGCGTCGCCTCGCCGACCGTCTGGTACTGGGCGACGATCACCTGGCCGGCCTGCTCCTCGATCGACATGCCGGCGACGATCCGCGCGGCGCGCGCGTACTGGTCCTCCGTCGGGCCCCACGGCAGAGGTGGAGGTGGGGTCGGGGTGGGCGTTGGGGTTGGCGTCGCCGTCAAGGTGGCCGGTGGCCGGGCGTCGGGCGCCTCGGCCGGTGCGCACCCAGTGGCCAGCACCGCGGCCGCAGCCAACACGACGATCGGGCGTTTCACGCGGGCCAGTCTCCCCCAGCCGCCGACCTCACCGGACCACAGCCCGTCACGGCAGGAGGATGCTCAGTGGCCCATCCTCAGCAGCCCGACAAGCCGATCGACCGGGTCGGGGCCGGGCTCGACGACGGACAGCAGGACACCGGCATCACCGAGACCGGCACCGCGCCGGGCCTGATGCCGGAGAAGCCCGGCTGCCAGCCGACCGGCTGGATCCCCCGCACGTTCCAGCGCCGACACGGCTTCCGCCCGCACGGCTCCCGAACCGGCCCGGACGTGCTCGACCCTTCGCCCCGATGCGACCAGAACGTGCGCGGCGAGCGGATCCAGGTCGTAATTCGCCTTCCCCGGCTCGGCGTACGACGCGACCAGGCGGCCAGCCGGAAGCGGCACGACGGAGGTCAGCGGGCCCAACGACACGATCACAGCGTCCGGCGGAACCACGGCGGCCGGTGGCGGCAGCGACACCGGTGCAGCCGCATGGACGCAAGCGAGACCCGCCAGGCCGTCGGGACCGTGGAAGCCGCGCGGCTCGAAGGGCAGGCCGTCCAGCCTGCAGTTCGCGCCACCAGCTACCGGCACGCGTGCGTCGAGAGCGTCGAGCACGTGGAAGGTGTTCGTCAGGACCTGGTCGAGCTGCACGTTGCCCGCCGTGCAGACCACACCGCGCAGGTCCAGGTCGGGATGCCGGACCGCGACCATGAGCGCCAGAGCGTCGTCGACCCCGGTATCGACGACCAGGACCACCGGCAATGGCACCTCAGGAGCCCACCAGCACCTCGGTCACGGGCATCGACGAGTCGGCAGGTAGGTCCAGCGGGCTCGGCGGCCGTCCGCGGGCGACCACTTCGGCGCCCAGCGCCGCAACCATCGCGCCGTTGTCGGTGCACAGCGCCGGCCTCGGCACCCGAAGCATCACGCCGGCATCTGCGCAGCGCTCGGCCGCCAGTGCGCGCAGGCGAGAGTTCGCCGCAACGCCGCCGCCGATCAGCAGCGTGTCGACGCCGTGCTCGCGGCACGCGAGCACCGCCTTACGGGCCAGGACGTCGACAACCGCTTCCTGGAACGACGCGGCCACGTGGGCCACCGGCACCTGCCTGCCGGCCTGCTCGCGGGCCTCGACCCATCGTGCCACCGCCGTCTTGAGGCCGGAGAAGGAGAAGTCGAAGCGGTGCCGCTCCATGTCGCGCGGGCTGGTCAGCCCGCGGGGGAACTCGACATAGGCCGGGTCGCCATCGGCCGCCGCGCGATCGACGTACGGGCCACCCGGGAACGGCAGGCCGAGCAGGCGTGCGACCTTGTCGAACGCCTCTCCTGCGGCGTCGTCGATGGTCGCACCGAGGGGCGAAACGGTCTCGGCGACGTCATCCACCATCAGGAGTGACGAGTGCCCCCCGGACACCAGCAGCGCGATCGTCGGCGCTGGCAGCGGGCCGTGTTCGAGCTGGTCGACGGCGACGTGGGCGGCCAGATGGTTGACTCCGTAGAGCGGGACACCCAGCCCGACCGCGAGTGCCTTTGCCGCCGAGACGCCGACCATGAGCGCGCCCGCGAGCCCGGGGCCGCTGGTGACGGCCACCGCGTCCACGTCGACCAGGCGCACGCCCGCTTCGCGACAGGCACGCTCGATCGTTGGCACGATCGCCTCGAGATGAGCCCGGCTGGCGACCTCGGGTACGACGCCTCCGAACCGCGCATGCTCGTCGACCGAGCTGGCGACGGCATCGGCGAGGAGGTCGTTGCCGCGGACGAGCCCGACTCCTGTCTCGTCACAGGAGGTCTCGATCCCCAACACCAGCGGTGCATCCGTCACGTCGCGGATCATCCCCTCGGGTCGGCTCGGTGTGTCTCGATCTCGCGTAGGTGAACTCAGTCTTCCTGAAGTACGGAGAGGATGTTGCCGGCCGGATCCTTGAACCAGGCGATGGCAGGCCGCGATTGCGGAAGTTCCCCCTTCGCGTCGACGCCGTCGATGGCCTCGAAGCGGATCCGCGTGCCGCGAGTTGGTCCACGGCGGAGTCGACGTCGTCGACCGGGAAGTTGAGGATCGTGAACTGAATGCCTCGGTGTGCTCGAACATGGTCCTCCCTTCACGGTCGTACCTCGGCATCGGCAACCCCTGCGGGCGCCTGTCCCGGGATGTCGAAGCCGGGACCGGGCTTCGACATCCGGATGACAGAATTTCGAGACGTCATGGAGGTACCCGATGAAGTACCTGATCCTGATCTACAGCAACCCGGCGTCCCGGGAGATCTGGGAGGGATTCTCCGACGCCCAGCGCGCGGAGGGGTACCGCGTCTATGACGCCCTCGACGCGGACCTCGCCGCGTCCGGCGAGATGATCGTGTCGGAGGCCCTGGCCGATCCGTCGCTGGCCAAGCGTGTCTCCGTGCGCGAGGGCCGGACGATGACCACCGACGGACCGTTCGCCGAGGTCAAGGAGCTTCTGGCGGGCTTCTACCTCGTCGAGTGCGAGAGCATCGACCGTGCGGTCGAGCACGCCGCCCGAATACCGGAGGCCACACTCGGCCTGGTGGAGGTGCGGCCGGTCCTGGACCTCAGCGGGCTGGAGATGTGAGCACGGCGAGGGAGCTCGAGGGCCTGCTGCGGGAACTGGCGCCGCAGGTCCTCGGCATCCTCGTGCGGCGCCACGGCGACTTCGACACCTGCGAGGACGCGGTGCAGGAGGCCCTGCTGGCGGCCGCGGTCCAATGGCCGACCGAAGGGGTGCCGGCCAACCCGATGGGCTGGTTGATCACGGCCGCCTCCCGGCGGCGGATCGAGCTGTGGCGCAACGAGTCGGCCCGCAGACGGCGCGAGGAAACCGCCGCCTCATTGACGCCACCCCACCCCGATCCCATACCGGCCGTCGACGACACGCTCACCCTGCTGCTGCTGTGCTGCCACCCCTCACTGACCCCGGCCTCTCAGGTCGCCCTGACGCTGCGCGCCGTCGGCGGCCTCTCCACCGCCGAGATCGCCCGCGCGTTCCTGGTTCCGGAGGCGACCGTGGGCCAGCGGATCAGCCGGGCCAAACAGCGGATCAAGGCCAGCGGCGGCGAGTTCCGGATGCCCGCGCGGGCCGAGCGTTCGGAGCGGATCGCCGCCGTGCTGCAGGTGTTGTACCTGATCTTCAACGAGGGTTACACCGCCAGCTCCGGGCCAGCGCTGCACCGCGTCGAGCTCACCGCCGAGGCGATCCGCCTGACCAGGCAGCTCCGCGATCTGCTGCACGAGGACGGCGAGATCGCCGGGCTCCTCGCGCTCATGCTGCTCACCGACGCCCGCCGCCCGGCCAGGACCCGCCCCGACGGCACGCTGGTCCCGCTCGCCCATCAGGATCGTCGACATTGGGACGCGCAGGCCATCGCCGAGGGGATCACGCTGATCACCGAGACGCTGGCCCGCGCGCCGATCGGCCCCTACCAGCTACAGGCTGCGATCGCCGCCGTGCACGACGAGGCGGCGCGCCCCGAGGACACCGACTGGCGCCAGATCCTCGGACTGTACGAGCTGCTCAACAGCATCGCGCCCGGACCGATGGTCACGCTCAACCGCATCGTCGCCGTCGCCATGGTCCACGGCCCACAGGCCGGTCTACAGCAGCTTGCCGCGGCGGAGGCCGGCCCCGCGCTCGCCGGACACTACCGAGTCGACGCCGTCCGCGCACATCTGCTCGACATGGCAGGTGACCAGGAGGCGGCACGTGCCAACTACCGCCTGGCCGCACGCCGCACACTCAGCGTCCCCGAGCAGCGCTACCTCGAGTCTCGCGCCGCGCTACTCAAACGGCCAAGTCGGGCATGACCGCTCTCAGCGAGCGAGGTGGAGGCGCAGGACGAGGCCGTCGGTGCGGCCGGCCCGATAATAGCCGCGGCGTCGCGCGATCCGCTCGAAGCCATGTCGCGAATACAGCGCCAGCGCCGCGTCGTTGTCGGCCCGGACCTCGAGCAGGATCTCGCCGACGCCGCGGCGGCGCGCCTCGTCGACGAGGGCGTCCAACAACGCAGTTCCGATCCTGTGCCGCTGCCACAAGGGCGCCACCGCCAACGTCTGGACGTCCGCGGTCTCGCCCGAGATGAGCAGTCCCGCATACCCGACGATGTCATCCGAGTCCTCGACGACCACGTACCAGCGCGTCGCCGGAACGCCGGCCAGCTCGGACCGGAACAGCTCCGCGCTCCATGGCGGGTCGCCGGCAAACAGCTCCCGCTCCAACGGCAGGACCGCCTCGACGTCATCCCACCGCATCGGCCGCAGCCGGACGCCCATCAGTGGGCCAGGACCGACTTGCGGCCACCGGGCGGCGATGCATCGGGGCGACGCAAGTAGAGCGGGTCCGGGGCCAACACGTCGACGCTCCCCGCCACGATCGCCGTGGCCAGGTCGCCTGCGCTCGGATACTCGGGGTCGACCGGGATACGAAACGCCTCGGGATACAGCCTCGCTCCGGCGCCCGCGGCCGGGAGCGCGGTCGCCACGTCGGCCGGGGTCACCACGGCGGGGCCATCCGTGCGGCGGACGCCGTCGTACGACGCCCAGTAGACCTCATGGCGCCGGGCATCGGTCGCGACGACGAACGATCCCTGGTCGGCCACCCCGGCCGCGACGATGTCCAAGCTGCACACCCCCTGGACAGGGATATCCAGCACGGCGCCGAGGGTGCGAGCGGTCACCAGACCAATCCGCAGTCCGGTGAACGGGCCGGGACCCACGCCGACGGCTATGGCGGTCAGGTCGCGGCGGTCGGCACCAGCCGCCCTCAGCACCTCGAGAATCGCCGGTGCTACCAGCTCCGTGTGCCGCCGAGCGTCGACGGTGGTCGACTCGGCCAGTACCCGGTCACCGCTGTGGAGCGCGACTGTCACCGCAGGTGTCGACGTGTCGAGAGCGAGCAGGAGCACGGTTCCAGGCTAGGCCGCGTGGTCCAGGGCCGCCCGGAAGGCCTTCTCACCCCACCAGGCGGCGAAACGCTCGTGCCCGACCTCCCGGTGCAGAGCCGCCACCTGGCTGGCGTGTGCTCGAAGCGCGGCAAGCTTGCGATCGAGCGCCATCCCGCGCAGCCGGAGGTGCACCGTCAACTGGTTCACCGGCGTGATCACCGGGAGGCCTGGCGGGAAAACCGAGTACTGCGCGTTCAGGTGTGGTGGCCTGCCTAGCCACGACCGGTCCCGGTGGCCGCTCGAGCTCTGCGAGCGCGAGACCCAACAGCCGGTCGGGCGGGGCGCCATCGGCCAGCGACGACGCCAGGTCGTCGCCCACCTCGTCCAGCACGTCGAGCAGGGGTCCGAACGCGCGCGGCGTCGAGAGGTCGTCGCAGATGCCCCACAGCATCCGTCCCACGTCGCGATGCCGCTCCACGAAAGCCCGCGCGAGGCTGGTCTTGCCGATGCCGGCCTCCCCGGACACGAGAGCGACTCGGCCGTGACGAGCGGCCGCAGTCTCGAGCGCGTCGTCGAGCGCGCTCAGCTGTGCGTCGCGCTCGAGGAGGGCCTTTCCAGCAGGTTAAGGCGGGGTGAGCGACGCCGGAAGTGACCGACGGCGGGCCGCTCAGCTGCCTGCGGTGAGGTCGATTCCGGCCCAACGGGCCCCCACGCCGACCACGGTGACGTCGCGGACTTCGTCGACGTCAGCGACCGGGTTGCCGATTCCTCGGTGGATGTGAACCTCCAGCCGATCTGGTGCTAGCCCCTCGGCGAATCCCTCCCCCCATTCGAGGACCGTGACGGCCTCGTCGAGCGTCGCCTCGAGGTCGAGGTCCTCCAGCTCGTCCCAGCCGCCGAGGCGGTAGGCGTCGACGTGCAGGAGGGGCGGCCCGCCGGACAGCGAGGGATGCACGCGCGCGATGACGAACGTCGGCGAGGTGACGGGCCCACGTACACCGAGGCCGGCGCCGATGCCCTGCACCAGCGTCGTCTTGCCGGCTCCCAGCTCGCCGCCGAGGAGTACGAGGTCGCCCGCCTCGAGCACCCTGGCGAGCCGTCCACCGAGCGCGCGCATGGCCTCGGCGTCGGCGACCTCCACGGGTGGCACATCGTTCACCGCCGGCGCCACCATCGCCGGGATGCCCTGCGACTGCCGCGGCGGGACAGGTCATCCCGGACCCTCCCGATCAGTTCGGTGAGGTGCGCGGTCACGACGTCGTGGCGTTCCAGGATCACCATGTGCCCCGCGTCCTGGACTTCGACGTACGACGCGTCCGGCAGGGCGGCGGCGAGCTCGCGGCTGTGCTCGATCGGCGTCAGGAGATCTCCCGCGGCACCCACGACCAGAGCGGGTACGCCGCCCAGCACGGGCAGTGCGGCCCGGCCGTCGTGTTCGGAGAACAGCGGCATGAACTCCGCCAAGACCTCGATCGGCGTCGACGCGTTCATCAGCGCCGTGAACTCCACGAGCGACGGTGACCCGCCCTTGACGAACGAGTAGCGGCGGGTGAGGACGTAGCCGAGGTCGCTTCCGGCCCGGCGGCCCCGCTCGACCAGCTCGGGGCGGCGCGCGAGCGCCGCAACGACGCCCGGCGCCATCCTGTGTGCCACCCGGCCCAGGGGTCCGGGCAGCCCGAGCCACACACCGCCCAGGTTGCTCGCGCTGGTCGCGATCAACGCGACGCCAGCCACCCGGTCACCGAAGAGACCCGGATGCGAGGCCGCCAGCGACAGGATCGCCATGCCACCCATCGAGTGCCCGACGAGGATGACCGGCCCATCCGGCGACACGCCGTCGAGCACCTGGGCGAGATCGTTCCCGAGCCGCTCGAACGTGACGCTGCCCTCCGGCGCACGGTCCGACCGGCCGTGCGAGCGGTGGTCCCAGAACGCCAGGCGCGCCTGCCCTCGCAGATCACGGCGCTGGAAGTGCCAGGAGTCCTGGTTGAGCGCGTAGCCGTGCGTGAACACGACGGTGAGGTCAGCGGAGCTCAGCTCGTCGACCTCGACGTGCAGGCGGACGCCGTCGTCGGTCTTCACGGGGTAGGGCGTGCCACGCAGCGACCCGAACTCCTCGTCGGCGTAGGGGTCGTCTCGGCGCAGTGACCGCCCTGCGGCGTACCGCTCGGCGGCGAAGCCGACCGCTGCTCCGGCGGCCGCGACGCCCAGCGCAGCCCCGACGGCTCCAGCCGTCCGGCCCATCCTGAGCAGCCGGCTCACGCGCCGATCTCCTCCGCGCCCAGGTAGGTGCGCGGCAGCCGGGGGCCGAACCGGGTGACGATCTCGTACGAGATCGTGCGGCACGCCGAGGCCCAGTCCTGCGCTGTCGGCTCGCCGGCCGTAGCGTCGCCGAACAGGACGACCTCATCGCCGGCGACGGCAGGTGAGTCGCCGAGATCGAGCACGAACTGGTCCATGGAGACCCGGCCGGCGACAGGCCGGACCCGGCCCGCCGCGAGCACGGGGGCACCTGGCCCGCCGTCGCCGGACGACGCGTGCCGTGGCACTCCGTCGGCGTAGCCGAGCGGCACCAGACCCAGCGTGGTCTCACGGTCGGTGACGTAGAGGTGGCCGTACGACACGCCCTGGCCGGCGGGGACACGCTTGGCCAGAGCCAGCCTGGCCCGGACCGACATTGCCGGCCGGAGGCCGACATCATCCGGCGCCGCCTGGTCGGGGATCGGCGACAGGCCGTACACGGCCAGCCCCGGGCGGACGAGGTCGAAGCGGGCGTCGGGCCGGGTCAACGTCGCCGCGGAGTTGGCCAGATGCCGAACCTCGGGCGAGACACCGCGCGCCTCGGCGAACTCGACGGCCTCCCGGAAGACCGCAACCTGGCCCGCGACCGTCGGATGCCCCGGAGCGTCGGCGATCGCGAAGTGCGACCAGAGCCCGACGACGTCGACCAGTCCTTCCGCCTCCGCCTTGAGGGCGGCGTCGACCAGGGCCGGCCAGTCGTCGACCGTCGCGCCGGACCGCCCGAGCCCGGTGTCGACCTTGAGGTGGACTCGTGCCGCCCTGCCCGTCGCGCGGGCCGCGTCGGAGATCTCCTCGACGGCCCACACTGCCGAAGCCGCGACGTCGACATCAGCCTCGATCGCGTCGGTCCATCGCTCCCCCGGAGCCGCCAGCCAGGCCAGGAGCCGGCCGGGCACGCCGGCAGCTCGCAACTGAAGCGCCTCGGTCAGCACAGCCGTCCCGAGCCAGGTCGCTCCTCCGGCCCGCGCAGCCCGGGCCGACGGGACCAGCCCGTGGCCGTACCCGTCGGCCTTCACCACGGCCAGGACCTCGGCGCTGGCCGCGCGTGAACGAAGCTCGGCCACGTTGTCGCGGATCGCGGTGAGGTCGACCCGCACCTGCGCGTGCGGGACCGGCGTCGTCATGGCCTCGATTCTGTCAGGCGCCTACCATGCGACCGCGTTGATCATGCAAGAGCTGCGCGACGCACCGGCGAGCGACGCCGAGACGCACCGCGTGTCGCGCAGCTCTTGCATGATCAACGGGAGTGGAGTCGCGCGAGAACGGCCGGAAGGGCGTCGAGGATCGTCGTAGCGCTCGGGTACGCGGCCCGGCGCTCGGCCAGGCGGCCGGCCGCGCCGTGGACGTACGCCGCCGCGCTTCCGGCGTCGAACGGATCGAGCCCGGCGGCGAGCAGCGCTCCGGCGAGACCGGCGAGGACGTCACCCGACCCCGCGGTCGCCAGAGCCGGCGTGCCGGTCGGGTTGGCCCGCACTCGACCGTCGGGTGCGACCACGAGCGTCGTCGAGCCCTTGAGCAGGACGACCGCATTCCACCGTCGCGCCGCGGTCTGCGCGTGATCGAGCCGGCGGGCCTCGACGTCCTCGCGCTTCTCGCCGAGCATCCGCGCCAGCTCACCCGCATGCGGCGTCAGGAGAGTCGGTGAGTTGAACTTTCGCGGCAGGTCACGCAGGCCGTCGGCGTCGACCACTACCGGGACCCCGTCCGCCAGTGCAGCGGCGACCGAGCGCTCGCGCGAGGCGTAGGCGCCGAGCCCCGGCCCGACCACCCAGGCCTGGACCTGGCCTTGTGCGGCGACGACCTCCGGCCAGCGGCGCAGGACGGCCTGCTGCGCTCCCTCCGGTCCGTTGTACCGGACCATGCCGGCGCCGCCGCGTACGGCGCCTCCGACCGACAGGACGGCCGCGCCGGCGTAATCGGCCGAGCCGGCAAACACGCCGGCCACCCCGCGCGAGTACTTGTCGGCACCACGCCCGGGTTCAGGCAACAGCCGAGCCACGTCAGGGTCCTGCAGGACCTCCACCGGCGGGCGCGGAAGGTACGGGCGGAGGCCGATGTCCACGTCCTCGACGCGACCGGCGGCCTCCGCACCAGGGTCGACGACCAGGCAGATCTTGCGAGTGCCGAAGGTGACCGTGACGTCCGCGACGACGTGTGCGCCGGGCAGCTCACCGGTGTCCGCGTCGACCCCGCTGGGCAGGTCGACGGCGACCACCAGCCCACCACGTTCCCGAGCCAGCTCCCCAAGCGTCGCCGCTTCCTCCCGGAGGCCGCCACGGCCCCCGATGCCGAGCAGCCCGTCGATCACGAGGTCGGCGCCGGCGATCGCGCGGACCTGGTTGTCGCTCACCCTGCCACCGGCGGCGTCCAGCGCGGCCAGCCCGGCGGCATGGGTTCGTTCCGGCCGGACGAGCACGGCGCGGACACGCGCTCCTCGCCGAGCAAGGCGCGCACCAGCGAACAGGGCGTCGCCCCCGTTGTCGCCGCTGCCGATGAGCAGCGCGACCCGGGCACCGTAGGGGCCGTCGAGAAGCCGCGCGCACCACGAGGCGAGGCCTGCTGCGGCTCGCTGCATGAGGGCACCTGCTGGCAGCCGCGCCATCAATTCGGCCTCGGCGGCGCGAACGTGTCGGACCGGGTGGGCGCCGATCACCGGGAGCTCTCCAGGACGACGACAGCCGAGGCCATTCCGGCGTCGTGGGAGAGCGAGAGGTGAACGGAGTCGACACCGAGAAGGTCGCACCGTTTCGCCACCGACCCGCGCACCTCGAACCACGGCCTTCCGTCCTCGGTTGTCACCACCTCCGCGTCCTGCCACTGCAGATCCTGCGGCGCGCCGAGCGCCTTGGCCAGCGCCTCCTTCGCCGCGAACCTCGCGGCCTGCGACGCGAGCGGGCGTTCGCGCTCGAGCGGGGTGAAGACCCGCTCCAGCATCGCCGGTGTGCGTTCGATCGTCTCCGCGAACCGAGCGACGTCGACGACGTCGATCCCCACGCCCACGATCACCGCCCCAGCCTGGCATAACCTGCGACGCGTGACCCTGCTTCGTGGCGGCATGGTCGTGCTGCGCCCGGTCGGCGACGACGACGTCGAGGAGCTGCGCCGCATCCGGTACACGCCAGAGGTCCGGCGCTGGTGGGGCGAGGACGAAGACGACAGCTGGCCGTTGGACGACGACCCCGACGCGACACCCTTCACGGTGCTTGTCGACGGCCGGGTCGCGGGCGTGGTGCAGTACGGGGAGGTCTCCGACCCTGTCTACAGGCACGCCAGCATCGACCTGTTCCTCGACCCTGCCATTCACGGCCGTGGTATCGGCCGGGACACCGTCCGTACCCTCGCCCGGCACCTGTTCGAGGACCGCGGCCACCACCGGCTGGTCATCGACCCGGCGGTCGCCAACCAGGCGGCCATCCGGTGCTATACGGCCGTCGGCTTCCGCCCGGTCGGCGTCATGCGGTGCTACGAACGTGACGCCGACGGCGAGGGCTGGCACGACGGGCTGCTGATGGACCTGCTCGCGTCCGAGCTGACCTGAGCGGCGCCTACTCGACCGTGACGCTCTTGGCCAGGTTGCGTGGCTGGTCGACGTCGAAACCGCGCATGTTGGCCATCTCGCACGCGAAGACCTGCAGCGGTACCACCGCGACTAACGGCTGGAGCAGCGTCGGGCAAACCGGCACCCGGATCAGGTGGTCGGCATAGGGCACGACGGCGTCGTCGCCCTCCTCGGCGATGACGACGGTGCGCGCACCCCTGGCCCGGACCTCCTGAATGTTGGACACGATCTTGTCGTGCAGGACCGACCGCCCCCGCGGCGAGGGCACCACGACGAAGACCGGCACGCCCTCCTCGACCAGCGCGATCGGCCCGTGCTTCAGTTCCCCCGCGGCGAAGCCCTCGGCGTGCATGTAGGCGAGCTCCTTGAGCTTCAGCGCACCCTCGAGGGCGACCGGGAACCCGACGTGCCGCCCGAGGAACAGCACCGACGTCATCTCGGCCAGTTCGCCCGCGAGGGACCGCACGGGCTCCATCGTCTCGAGCACCTGGTCGACCTTGGACGGCATGTCCGCGAGCTCGCGGACCACGGCCTTGATCTCGTCGCCCCACTGGGTGCCCCGCACCTGACCCAGGTAGAGCGCGACCAGGTAGCAGGCGACGAGCTGGGTGAGGTGTGCCTTCGTCGACGCGACGGCGACCTCCGGTCCGGCGTGGGTGTAGAGCACCGCGTCGGACTCGCGCGGGATCGTCGAACCGTTGGTGTTCGAGATCGCGAGCACCCGAGCGCCCTGCTCACGCGCGTAGCGCAGCGCCATCAAGGTGTCCATCGTCTCGCCCGACTGGCTGATGGCGACGACGAGCGTCTGCCTGTTGACGACGGGATCGCGGTAGCGGAACTCGCTCGCCAGCTCGACCTCGCACGGGACCCGGGTCCAGTGCTCGATCGCGTACTTGGCAACCATGCCGGCGTGGTACGCCGTGCCGCAGGCGATGATCACGACCTTGTCGACGTCGCGGAGCTCGTCGTCGGAGAGCCGCATCTCGTCCAGGGAGAGGCGGCCGTCAGAACCGATCCGGCCCAGCAGCGTGTCGGCGACGGCCTTGGGCTGCTCGGCGATCTCCTTGAGCATGAAGTAGTCGTAGCCGCCCTTCTCGGCGGCCGCCGCGTCCCACGTGACCTGGTAGCGCTTCTCCTCGACAGGGGCGCCGTGGAAGTCGGTCAGCGTCACGTCGTCCGGAGTGATCTCGACGACCTGGCCCTCGCCGATCTCCATCGCGTCGCGGGTGTGCGCGATGAATGCCGCGACGTCGGACGCCAGGAAGTTCTCGCCGTCGCCGAGCCCGACCACGAGCGGGGAGTTTCGGCGAGCCGCCACCACGCGATCCGGCATGTCAGCGTGAACGGCGACCAGGGTGAAGGCGCCCGCCAGCCGCCTGCAGATGGCTCGCATGGCGTCAGCCAGCTCGGCGCCGGTCGCCACCTCGGCCGCGAGCAGATGGGAGACGACCTCGGTGTCGGTGTCGGACGAGAACGCGACGCCGGCCTCCTCCAGCTCGGCGCGTAAGCGGGCGAAGTTCTCGATGATCCCGTTGTGGATGACGGCGACCCGACCGGACTCGTCCAGGTGCGGGTGTGCGTTGCGGTCGGTGGGCGCACCGTGGGTGGCCCAGCGGGTGTGCCCGAGACCGGTCGTGGACGACGGCAACGGGTGGTCGCCGAGCGCTTTCTCCAGGTTCGCCAGCTTGCCGGCCCGCTTGGCCGAGGCGAGGGCTCCGT
Source organism: uncultured Actinomycetota bacterium (assembly GCA_963801065.1). GTDB lineage: Bacteria > Actinomycetota > Actinomycetes > Jiangellales > Jiangellaceae > CAWDDG01. The sequence continues at coordinate 282,784 of CAWDDG010000003.1, forward strand.
CGGCGACGATCGCGACACCAGCGGAGTCGTAACCGCGGTACTCGAGCCGGCGCAGTCCCTCGACCACGACGTCGAGCGCCTGCTGTTCACCTACGTATCCGACGATCCCGCACACGGCGCACAGGGTACGCGAACGGCAGGATGAGGCCGTGACCCAGCCGCTGGACTCCTCGCCCTTCGTCGACCTCGACCGGTCGGCCTGGTCGAAGCTGCGCGATCAGACGCCGCTTCCGCTGACCGGTGCCGAGCTCGACGCGATCCGCGGCCTCGGCGACGAGGTCGACCTCGAGGAGGTCCGCGACGTGTACCAGCCGTTGTCGAGGCTGCTCAACCTGCACGTACGGGCCACCTCGGCCCTGCACGTGGCGACCGAGACCTTCCTCGGGGCGTTCCCGGAGCGCCCGCCGTACGTCATCGGGATCGCCGGGTCGGTGGCCGTCGGCAAGTCGACCACGGCGCGGCTTCTGCGGTTGCTGCTAGCCCGCTGGCCCGACCATCCTCGGGTCGAGCTGGTGCCCACCGACGGGTTCCTGCTGCCCAACGCGGAACTCGAGCACAGGGGTCTGCTCCAGCGCAAGGGCTTCCCTGAGTCGTACGACCGCCGCGCGCTGCTGCGATTCGTCGCGGCTGTGAAGTCGGGGGCAGTCGAGGTCAGCGCCCCCGTCTACTCGCATCTCACGTACGACATCGTGCCGGGTTCGCGGGTCGTGCTTCAGCGCCCGGACATCGTGCTGGTCGAAGGTCTCAACGTGCTGCAGCCGGCCCGCCCGCGGGCCAACGGCGTGACCGCGCTGACCGTCAGCGACTTCTTCGACTTCTCGATCTATGTCGACGCCGATGCCGACGACGTCCGGCGGTGGTACGTGGAACGCTTCCTGCGACTGCGTGAGACGGCTTTCCGTGATCCGACGTCCTACTTCCGCCGTTACGCCGACCTCGACCACGACGCCGCCGTCGCCCAAGCTGGGCACCTGTGGGACACCATCAACGGGCCCAACCTCGAGCAGAACATCCTCCCGACACGCGGCCGGGCGACCCTGGTGCTGCACAAGGGGCGCAACCACTCGGTCCGCTGGATCCGCCTTCGGAAGCTCTGACCCGCGTTGATCATGCAGGTTCTGCGCGACACGCCGGCCGAAGGCTGCGGCGTGTCGCGCAGAACCTGCATGATCAACGCGAGGTGGGGGGCCGTGGAAGGATCGCCGCCATGAGCGTGCCGCTGACCGACGAGGCGCGGCGGCTGTTCCAGGCGCCGGTGTTCGCCGTGTTGAGCACCGTCAGCGAGGCGGGGGCTCCCCAGTCGAGCGTGATCTGGGTGCGCCAGGACGGCGGCGATCTGCTCTTCTCGACGATCCGCGGCCGGCTCAAGACGCGCAACATGGAGCGGAATCCCAGGGTGAGCCTGTGCGCGTACGACCCCGAGGACCCGTATGTCTACGTCGAGGTTCGCGGCACGGTCAGGCTGTCCGAGGACGGCGGAGTGGAGCTGATCGACGAGCTGTCGCGGGTGTACGACGGCACGCCCTGGGTGGTCCGCCCGGCCGAGACCCGGGTTGTCGTGCGGGTGACCCCCACCCGCGTGATCGAGCACATCTCGTCGCAGAGCCGGCGGCACGACGCCACCCCGTGAAGCCGGAGGCCGTCACCAGGCTTGCCGGCGGTCTACGTGGTCAGTCCGAGACGGCGAGGGCGAGGGTCGTCTCGACGACAGCAGCCAACCGGCCGGCCACGGTCTTGGCCTGCGCCTCGGTGGCCGCCTCGACCATGACCCGGACGAGGGGCTCGGTGCCCGACGGGCGCAGCAGCACCCGGCCCGTGTCTCCGAGCTCGGCCTCGGCCTCGGCGACCGCAGTCTGCAGCACCGTGTCCGACATGACCCGCGACTTGTCGACCCCCGGTACGTTGACCAGCACCTGCGGCAACCGGTCGACCACCCCGGCGAGATCGGCGAGCGTCCGGCCGGACTGCGCGATCCGGGCCAGCAGATGCGCCGCCGTCAACACGCCGTCGCCGGTGGTCCCGTGGTCGAGCAGGATGACATGACCGGACTGCTCACCACCCAGGGAGTATCCGCCGGTCTTCATCGCTTCCAGGACGTAGCGGTCGCCGACCGCGGTGTCGACGACGCCGACTCCGACGTGACGCATGGCCAGCCGGAAGCCCTCGTTGGACATCACGGTCGCGACCACTGTGTCGTCCCGCAACGTGCCCCGCTCGCGCATGGACAGCGCCAGGACCGCGAGGATCTGGTCGCCGTCGACCACGTCGCCCGTGGCGTCCACGGCCAGGCAACGATCAGCGTCGCCGTCGAGCGCGATCCCGACGTCGCCTTGATGCTCGACGACCAGCCGCTGAAGAGGGTCGAGATGGGTGGAGCCGCACCCCTCGTTGATGTTCAGGCCGTCGGGCTCGGCGTAGACCGCGACGACATCGGCTCCGAGCCGGCGCAGCGCCTCGGGTGCCGCTCGGTACGCAGCACCGTGCGCGCAGTCGACGACGACGCGAAGGCCGTCGAGGCGGTGCGGAGCAGAGCCGACGATGTGCGCGACGTACTCCTCGAAGCCCTCGGGGTAGTCGCGCACGCGGCCGACGCCGGTGCCGGTCGGACGCTGCCACGGCTCACGCAGCCTGGCCTCGATGGCGTCCTCGACAGCGTCGTCGAGCTTGTGACCGCCCTTGGCGAAGAACTTGATCCCGTTGTCCGGCATGGGGTTGTGGCTCGCCGAGAGCACGACGCCGAGGTCGGCACCGAGCGCGCCGGTGAGGTAGGCGATCGCGGGAGTCGGCATGATGCCGGCGCGCAGGACGTCCACTCCCGCGCTGGCCAGCCCGGCCACGACTGCGGCCTCGAGGAACTCGCCAGAGGCGCGTGGATCACGACCGACGACGGCCACCGGTCGATGTCCGGCGAACGCACCCGCTTCCCCGAGGACGTGAGCTGCCGCCACCGAGAGGTCGAGGGCCAGCTCAGCGGTCAGGTCCTGGTTGGCCAGGCCCCGAACGCCGTCGGTGCCGAAGAGACGGGCCACGGTGTCTGCTCCTCGAGGAGTCGTGGGAAACGCGTACGGCCCCGGAGCGTAAGCCCCAGGGCCGTGCCGGTAAAGCGCGGTGTGACTGAATGTCAGCGCTTCGAGTACTGCGGCGCCTTGCGGGCCTTCTTCAGGCCGGCCTTGCGGCGCTCCTTCGCGCGCGCGTCACGGGTCAGGAAGCCGGCCTTCTTCAGTGCCGGACGGTTGTTGTCGGTGTCGGCCGCATTGAGCGCCCGGGACACCCCGAGGCGCAGCGCGCCGGCTTGACCGGTCACGCCACCACCGTGGATGCGAGCGGCGACGTCGTAGCGGCCCTGCAGCTCGAGCTCGACGAAAGGCGACTCGACCAGCTGCTGGTGGACCTTGTTCGGGAAGTATTCGTCGAGCGTGCGGCCGTTGATGGTCCACTGCCCGGTGCCCGGGACCAGGCGCACCCGCGCAATGGCCTCCTTGCGGCGACCGGTCGCGTCGGCCGGCGCGATCGCCGAGAACCGCGACGGCGCCGTCTGCGAGGTGAAGGATTCGGCGGTGGCGTCGACGGCCTCGTCGGCCGGCGCCTCGACTGTGGTTTCGGTCATTTCCTCGCTCACGGGGCTGGTCACTGCGCGACCTGGGTGATCTCGTACGGCACCGGCTTCTGTGCCTGATGCGGATGCTCGGGGCCGGCGTAGACCTTGAGCTTGGAGAGCATGTGCCGGCCGAGCGTGTTGTGCGGAAGCATGCCCTTGACGGCCTTCTCGACGACCCGACGCGGGTTCTTGGCCAGTAGATCCTCGTACGAGGTGGCTCGTAGGCCGCCAGGGAAGCCGGAGTGCCGGTACTCGACCTTGTCCGCACGCTTGTTGCCGGTCAGCGCGACCTTTTCGGCGTTGATGACGATCACGAAGTCGCCGGTGTCGACATGCGGGGCGTAGATCGGCTTGTGCTTGCCGCGAAGCAGGGTCGCGGCCTGGGTGGCAAGCCGACCGAGGACCACGTCGGTGGCGTCGATGACGTGCCACTGACGCTGGACGTCGCCGGGCTTCGGGCTGAACGTGCGCACGGGCGTGGGCCTTCGCTGGGTCGAGAGGATGATTCGGACTGCGGCTGGCGCGCCCTGGCCGGTCGACAGCCAACCGCCGGCACGCACAACGACTCAACAGAGTACCGGGCGGGCCACCAGGGGGTCAAAACAGGACGACCCCGCCCGTCGGGCACTCCAGCCGGCTTCTTCCGGTCGCAGCGTCCTCTTGGTCTCGCGCAAACGATCTGCGGCGACGATACTGCCGGCACCGGTCGGTGCTGGTCGGTACTGGTCGAGGACGAAGGAGCCGCGTGATGGGCGAACCCACGAAGATCATGTTGGACGAGTCGGAGATCCCACGCCAGTGGTACAACCTGATCCCCGACCTGCCGTCGCCGCCACCGCCCGTCTTGCATCCGGCCACCCACGAGCCGGTCGGGCCCGACGACCTGGCGCCGCTGTTCCCGATGGCGCTCATCGGCCAGGAGGTCACCCAGGACTCCTATGTCGACATCCCCGAGGAGGTGCTCGACGTCTATCGGTTGTGGCGGCCGTCGCCGCTGTACCGGGCGCACCGGTTGGAGAAGGCCCTCGGGACGCCGGCACACATCTACTACAAGTACGAGGGCGTGAGCCCGGCCGGCTCCCACAAGCCCAACACCGCGGTGCCACAGGTCTTCTACAACGCCCAGGAGGGGATCCGGCGGCTGACGACCGAGACCGGCGCCGGCCAGTGGGGCAGCGCGCTGGCGTTCGCGTGTGCGCTGTTCGGCGTGGAGTGCGAGGTCTGGCAGGTGCGGGCGTCGTACGACGGCAAGCCCTACCGCAAGTCGATGATGGAGACCTACGGCGCCACCGTCCATCCGAGCCCGTCGGACCTCACCGAGGCAGGCCGCAAGATCCTTGCGGATTCGCCGGACTCGCCGGGCAGCCTCGGCATCGCGATCAGTGAGGCGGTCGAGGTCGCCGCGACCCACGACGACACCCGGTACTCGCTCGGCAGCGTGCTCAACCACGTCCTGCTGCACCAGACCGTGATCGGCCAGGAAGCGGTGGTACAACTGGCCAAGGTCGGCGAGACACCGGACGTCATCTTCGGCTGCACGGGAGGCGGCTCGAACTTCGGCGGCCTCGCGTTCCCGTTCCTGCGCGAGAAGCTGGCCGGGCGCATGAATCCCCGCGTCGTCGCGGTCGAGCCCGCCGCGTGCCCGTCCCTGACCCGTGGGCGCTACGCCTACGACTACGGCGACACGGCCGGCATGACCCCGCTGCTGAAGATGCACACGCTCGGGCACGACTTCATCCCCGATCCGATCCACGCGGGCGGGCTGCGCTACCACGGCATGTCTCCGCTGATGTCACACGTCTACGAGCTGGGGCTGATCGAGGCCGTCGCCAAGAACCAGAACGAGTGCTTCGCCGCGGGTGTGCAGTTCGCGCGGACCGAGGGAATCGTCCCTGCCCCCGAGCCGACCCACGCCGTCGCCGCCTGCATCGAAGAGGCGCGACGCTGCGCCGAGACCGGCGAGGAGAAGGTGATCCTGACGGCGCTCTGCGGTCACGGCCATTTCGACATGGGTGCCTACGACCGCTACTTCGCCGGCGAGCTCATCGACTACGAGTTCCCGGCCGAAGCCGTCGAGCGTGCGCTGACCCGGTTGCCCGACGTCGACCTCTGATCGCGGTGTCCAGCGCGATCAGGCCGCGGCGGCATCCTCCCTGGTCGTAATGGGGACCTCGCCCTCCGAACTCTTCGAGCGCGCTCGCTAGTAATCGACAGTTGAAAGCCGCTCCGGCGTGAGTAGTGTCACAACAGTCAGTCCTGGAGGAGGGCACGCATGTCTATCCGCCGCGCCGTCGTTGTTCCACTTTCCGCATTACTGGCCGGTTTCCTGACCACCATGTATGCGCAAGCCGACCCGAAGACGCCAGGAGACGGTGTGTTGCCAGCCGAGCACTCGCTGCGCTCCCCGGTCACCGACGAGAACTTCTACTTCGTCATGGCGGACCGCTTCGACAACGGCGACACCGCCAACGACGACGGGCGGCCTCGGCGCCGACCCGCTGGTGTCCGGCTTCGACCCGACCAGCAAGGGCTTCTACAACGGCGGTGACCTCAAGGGGCTGCTCGACCGCATCGACTACATCCAGGGGCTGGGCACCACGTCCATCTGGCTGACGCCCAGCTTCAAGAACAAGGCCGTCCAGCTCGAGGACGGCCCGTCCGCCGGCTACCACGGCTACTGGATCACCGACTTCACCCAGATCGACCCGCACCTGGGCACCAACGAGGAGCTGCGGGCGCTGGTCGACGCGGCCCACGCGCGCGGCATGAAGGTCTACTTCGACATCATCACCAACCACACCGCGGACGTGATCGGCTACGAGGCAGGGCGCGCCGCAGCCGTACATCGTCCAAGGACGTCGAGCCGTACCGGACGGCGCGCCGGGCGTGCCGTTCGACGACCGCGACTACGCCGGCACAGACGACTTCCCGGCGCTGGACCCGACGTCGTCGTTCCCGTACACGCCGGTGCTGGACCCGGCCGAGCAGAACCTCAAGGTCCCCGCCTGGCTCAACGACCTCACGCTCTACCACAACCGCGGCGACACGACGTTCGTCGGCGAGAACTCCTACTACGGCGACTTCTTCGGCCTCGACGACCTGTTCACCGAGCACCCGCGCGTCGTCGACGGAATGATCGACATCTACAAGACGTGGATCGGCGACTTCGGCGTCGACGGCTTCCGCATCGACACGATGAAGCACGTCAACGACGAGTTCTGGCAGCAGTTCGGCCCGGAGGTCCTCGGCTTCGCCCAGCCAGCAGGGCAAGCGCGAGTTCTTCATGTTCGGCGAGGTCTTCGACACGCACCAAGAGCTTCACCTCGCACTTCACCACCCGCGACAAGATGCAGGCGGTGCTGGACTTCCCGTTCCAGGACGCGGCCCGCAACTTCGCCTCGCAGCGGCCAGCCGACCACGCGAGCTGCGAGACGTTCTTCGCCGGCGACGACTGGTACACCGACGCCGACTCCAACGTCTACCAGCTGCCCACGTTCCTCGGTAACCACGACATGGGCCGCATCGGCAGCTTCGTCCAGGCCGACAACCCCGGCGCGGGCGACGCCGAGTGGCTGGCCCGGGACCGGCTCGCCCACGAGCTGATGTACTTCTCCCGCGGCAACCCGGTCATCTACTACGGCGACGAGCAGGGCTTCACCGGCACCGGCGGCGACCAGGTCGCCCGGCAGACGCTGTTCGCCAGCCAGGTGCCCGACTACCTCGACGACGACCTGCTCGGCACCGACGCCACCCACGCGCAGGACAACTTCGTCCCGGCCCATCCGCTGTACCGGGCGATCAGCGACCTGGCCGCGCTGACCCAGCGAGCACCCCGCGCTGCGCAACGGCGCGCACCAGCACCGCTACGCCTCCGAGCGCGGCCGGCATCTACGCGTTCTCCCGGATCGACCGCGGCGCACCAGCGCGAGTACGTGGTCGCGCTGAACAACAGCGAGACAGCCCCAGACCGCCGCGATCCCGACGTACGTCGGCAAGCGGACCTTCGAGCGGATCTACGGCGACGGGCCGCGGCCGACGTCGAAGTCGGCGCGCCGACCGGCACGCTGACGGTGACCGTGCCGCCGCTGTCCGCCGTCGTCTACAGTCCGCCGGGCGGATCCCGCACTCCAAGGCGGCCCCGGCCATCGCGCTGGCGGACCCGGCACCGCGGCCGGAGTCCGCGGCGCGCATGCAGGTGGCGGCGGACGTCGGCGGCTCGTCGTTCTACGAGGTGACGTTCTACGCCAGGCGGCGACGGCGCGCTGGGCGCCGATCGGCACCGACGACACCGCGCCGTACCGGGTGTTCCACGACGTCGCCGGACTGACGCCGGCACGCCGTGGAGTACCGGGCGGTCGTGCTGGACAACGCGCGGGCACACCGCGACCAGCGAGCCGCGGACGCGCCGCCGTGCCGGCGCCGGTGCTGACCATCGAGGCGCCGGCCGAGGGCAGCAGCGTGCGCGGCACGGTCGAGGTGCGCGCGGTCGCCGACCCGGAGCGGGCCACGCACGTCGTCCGTTTCGAGCGCAGCATCGCCGGCGGCGCCTGGACGCCGATCGGGACCGACGACTCGTCTCCGGTGTACACGGTCGTTCGACGACCTGGCGCCGCTGGACCTGGCCGCCGGCACGCCGATCGCGTACCGGGCGATGCTCACCGAGCCGGACGGCACGCGGTGACCAGCGCGGTGCGCACGGTCCGGGCGGCCGGGCCGCCGCTGCCGACGGCCACCCTGCAGTACTTCCGGCCGGCCGGCGACTACGGCACCGAGCTGGGGCCTGCACATGTGGGGCGACGCGGTCGACCCGGCGGTGCTCGCACAGATCGCCTGGGACAACCCGTGGCCGCGACCGGCGTCGAGGGCGGCTGGGCCGGGTACGAGATTCCGCTGGTCGAACACCAGAGCCGGTCAACTTCATCATGCACCTGCCCACCGGCGACCGCGTGCCGGACACCCGCGAACCCGGCGGCGACCGATCGTTCCTGCCGATCAACATCCCGACGTCTGGATCGTGCAGGGCGACCCGGCCGTCTACACCGAACTCCCAACCCCCTAGTGCCACCCCGGGCGAGACGTAACCGCCGTTTTCGCTGACCAGATCCGCGTTTGGGGACCCGCCAGAGCGGCCTGAAACGCGGATTTGTTCAGCGAAGACAGAATCAAGGACGCGCCCTCGCGACGCGGCCCTCGTCCCACACCGGCTCGGCCGACTCGTACACCTGGCCGTCGGCCCCGAACACGAGGTACCGGTCGAAGCCGCGCGCGAACCACCGGTCGTGTGTCGCCGCGAGCACGGTCCCGTCGAACCTGGCCAGGCCCTCCTCCAACGCCTCCGCCGAGACCAGGTCGAGGTTGTCCGTGGGCTCGTCGAGAAGCAGCAACGTCGCGCCGGACAGCTCCAGCAGCAGGATCTGGAACCTCGCCTGTTGACCACCGGAGAGCGAGTCGAAGCTCTGCTCCGCTGCATAGGCCAGCTCATAACGGTCCAGCGCCCTGCTGGCCTGCTCGCGCGGCATGCCGTCGCGGTGACCGTCGCCGCGGTGCAGGACCTCGAGCAGCGTCCTGCCGATCAGCTCGGGATGCTCGTGGGTCTGGGCGAACCAGCCGGGCCGGACCCGTGCTCCGAGCCGAGCGATGCCCGTGTGCGAGACCGGCGCCACCGGGACCTCGTCGACCGGCCGGTGCTCGAGATCGGGGTCGGTCCCGCCGGAAGCGAGCAGCCGCAGGAAGTGCGACTTGCCCGAGCCGTTCGACCCGAGCACGGCGACCCGCTCGCCGTACCACACCTCGAGGTCGAAGCGGCGCATCAGACCCGTCAGCTCCAACGCCTCGCAGATCACGGCCCGTTTGCCGGTACGGCCACCGCGCAGGCGCATCCGAAGGTCCTGCTCACGTGGCTGTGACTCCGGCGGGCCGGCGGCTACGAACCGCTCCAACCGCTTCTCGGCGGCGTGGTACCGGCTGGCCATGTCCGAGTTGTAAGCCGCCTTCTGCTTGTAAAAGAGCACCAGTGCCTTGAGCTTGGCGTGGTCCTCGTCCCAGCGCCGCCGGAGCTCTTCGAGCCGCGCGAACCGCTCGCGCCGCGCCTCGTGATAGGTGACGAATCCGGCCGGGTGGGTCCAGGCGGTGTTTCCGGCCGCGCCCAGCTCGACGGTGACGACCCGCGTCGCGGTGCGGGCCAGGAGCTCGCGGTCGTGGCTGACGTAGAGAACCGTCTTGGAAGACTCGCCCAGCCGCTGTTCCAGCCATCGCTTGGCCGGCACGTCGAGGAAGTTGTCGGGCTCGTCGAGCAGAAGGACCTCGTCGGGCCCGCGGAGCAGTGCCTCCAGCACGAGCCGCTTCTGCTCCCCGCCAGAAAGTGTCGTCAGCTGCCGCCAGCGGCATCGCTCGTACGGGACGCCGAGGGCGGACGTCGTGCACACGTCCCACAGGACCTCGGCCTCGTAGCCGCCGGCGTCGCTCCATTCGGACAGCGCGTGTGCGTACGCCATCTGGGTCGGCTCGTCGTCGCGGTCCATCATGGCGAGCTCGGCAGCGTCGAGGGCCGCCGCGGCCGTCCGGACGCGCGGGGGCGCCACCGAGAGCAGCAGGTCACGCACGTCCGACGCCCCGCGCGCGATCAATTGGTCGCGCTGCCCAGCGCGCTCGTCCCTCGCTCGCTGACTCGCCGCTCCGATCAACTGGTCGCGCTCGCCAGCGCGCTCGTCCCTCGCTCGCTGGCTCGCCGCTCCGACGAACTGGCGCATCACGCCGAGCCCGCCGCTGCGCGTGACAGCCCCGGCGTGGGGGTCGATGTTGCCGGCGATGATCCGCAGCAGGGTCGTCTTGCCCGAGCCGTTCGCGCCCACCAGCGCGACCTTCGCCCCGTCACCGACCCGGAACGAGACGTCGTCGAGCAGCACGCGCCCGTCCGGGAGCGCGTACGAGACGGAGTTCAGGTCGACGTGGCCCACGAGTGTCCAGTGTCGCCCGTCGATGCAGCGCGAAGCGAACGCTTTCCCGGCGATCTTGAGACAACTACGGCGGTCCAACCACTGCACATGCATCAAGATCGGGACGTTCTGTCCACAGATCGCAGGCGACCTGCCGCGAACGCGGGCTCCGCCACGACGCTGTCGGAATGCGCGCATGGGCGCACGACACCGGCTGGGCGCTGGAGGACGTCCTACGTCGGCAGGCGGGCGTCGTGCGCCCGCGTGATGTGCTGCCCTGGCTCACCACGGCCGACATTCGAAGGGAGGTCGCGGACGGACGGTGGCAACGGCCACGGCAGGGCGTCTATGTCACACACAACGCGGAGCTCACCGACGAGCAGGAACGTCGGGTCTGCGTTCTGGCCGCGCCGCCGGGATCCGCGCTCGCAGGCCTCACCGCGGCCGAGCTCGAGGGACTCGAGGGCTTCGCGGTGCCCGAGGTGCACCTCTCGGTGCCGGTCGGCACGCGGCGGCCTCGTCGGGACGGTTTGGTGGTTCATTACTCCAGCCACCTCCAACCGGTCGACGTCCATCCGGTCAAGGAGCCGCGTCGGACGCGAATGCCGCGAAGCCTGGTCGATGCGGCGAGCTGGGAAGCCGTCGAGCGTCGCAGTCGAGCCCTCATCCTGGCCGGCGTCCAGCAGCGCCGGGTCCGTCCCGACGATCTCCGCGACGCGCTCACCAGGCGCGGCCCATGCAAGCACCATGCGCTCATCACCGAGTCCATCGACGATGCCGAGGGCGGCATCGCGTCGGTGCCGGAACGCGAGTTCGAGCAGATCAGGAGACGGTTCGGACTACCGGCCCCGGACCGCCAGGCTGTCGTCCGGCGAGCCGGTGGACGCTATTACCTCGACGTCGACTGGGAAGCCTACGGCGCCGGGACGGAGGTGCACGGCATCCAGCATCTCCAGATACACAACTGGGACGCCGATCTCGACCGGCACAACGAACTCACCGCACGTGGGCGGCGCATCCTGCAGTTCTCGTCGTACTCGGTCCGGCACCGGCAAGAGCACGTAGGAGCGCTCGTCACCTGGGCTCTACGTCAGGGAGGCTGGCGATCTTGAGACATCTGCGGGCGGTCGGGCCACCGAACTTGTCTCAAGATCGCGCTAGAAGCCGCGCGGCTGGCTGCCGTCGACGACGGCGACCAAAACATCCGGCGTCAGATCCTCCTTGTTCACGTATGCCCGGGCGCCGCTGGTCCGCGCGTCGTCGGGAAGGTCAGTCGCTTGGTAGGTCGACATCAAGATCACTGCCGGGTCCGGGGCGGCCGAGAGCACCCGGCGGGTCGCCTCGATGCCGGAGATTCCCGGCAGGTCGATGTCCATGAGCACGAGCGCCGGCTCGAGTGACGACGCCATGTCGACGGCTTCCTCCCCGTTCGAGCCTCGCCCGCGACCCGAAAACCGGGTGGTTCAGACCGGTCACGCGGTGGAGTAGCGGGACCCGCAGCTGGTCATCGACGTCATCCTCGATGTGGTGAGGGCAAGCCCATGAGAGCGACCGGCACACCAGTCGTCGCCCAACGCACTACGTTCAGGCATGTGCGAGTGAACCGAAAGGGGAACACCCATGAGCACCCGAATTGACGCGACCGTCACCTCTCTGTCGTGGATACCGTCCGAGGCCGTCACCGGCGTGACGAAGGCGGCGTTCGAGACCGGGTTCACGCATTACGACCCGCCGCCACCGGACAATCTGCACGAGCTGGAGGACCTGCGCGCGAGCGACCGGTTCCGGTTCGCGAACGTGCTGTCCGGCTGGGCAGAGGTCGCGGACGGCCGCGTCGCGCGGGCGGGCTACGGCGAGGACGCCGACGTGGTCATGGGGTCGACCACCGTTCGGATCGGTCGGCTCGGCACGACGTTCGCCGCCGTGGCGCTCCCTGTCATCCGCAAGGATCCCGAGTACGGCGACGACGGCAGCGTCCGCCTCGTGCAGACGTGCGGGGGGCGCACGGCGCTACCGGCCCCTCGCAGGGTCCCACACCCGCCGTTCGTCAAGATGCAGGCACCTTGGGTGTGGACCACCCTCGCGCTGACGCTGCGTCCGGACGGCAGTTCCGAGGTCGAGTTCACCGGAGCGAGCCCGTTCCCGCGGCATTGGGCGTACGACGCCACCGGGACACTCGTCCTCAAGTCCGGCCTCACCGACTACTCCACCTGGGCCGCGCACTCATTCGGTGCCCGTACCCCCTGGGGCGAGGAAGACTCACCGGCCCTGGTCACTGCGGCCGAGACCGCCGGCGAACGCGTCCTGTCGCGGCTGCTCATGAGCCGGGCGCAGAAGCCGCGAATCATCACGCTGGCACCAGGCCACACACTGACCCGCCAGGGTGCACCGGGCGACGAGCTGTACCTGCTCCTCGACGGCGTGCTGGCCGTCGAGGTGAACGGCAAGCTACTGGCCGAGCTGGGCCCCGGCGCGGTCCTCGGCGAGCGTGCCATCCTCGAACGTGGTCTGCGCACGTCGACGGTCAGCGCCGTGACCCGGGTTCGGGTCGCCGTCGCACCGGCGGCCGCGATCGACCGGGAACGCCTCGTCGAACTTGCTGCGTCCCACCGGCGTGAGGAGACGCCGGCAGCACCGGCAGCTCCGGCGTGAAGGTCGTCCTGCACGGCGTGCGTGGTTCGATGCCGGCGCCTGGGGCCGCGTTTGTGCGGATCGGTGGTCACACGTCGTGCGTGTCCGTGACGCTGCGGGGGACGTCGGCGCCATCGCTCGTCCTGGATGCGGGCACGGGCCTGACCAACCTCACGACGTGGTTGCAAGGCGCCGCGTACCAAGGCGAGATTCTGCTGAGCCATATGCACTGGGACCATGTGCAGGGCCTGCCGTTCTTCCGGGGCGGTGATCGGGACGACGCCGAGGTCGTTCTGCGACTGCCCGCGCAGGACGGCGCTGTACCTGATTCGCCCGGGTCTGCTGCGGGATTGCTGAGCCGGGCGATGTCACCACCGCACTTCCCGATCGAGCCGTCAGGGCTGCGCGGACACTGGCGCTTCGAGGCGGTCGAGGCGGGCTGGATGAACGCTGGAGGAGCCAAGATCCTTCTCGCCGACATACCACACAAGGGCGGGCGTACGTTCGGCATCCGGGTCGAGGCCGACGGCGTCTCGTTCGCCTACCTACCCGACCACGACCCGTCGATCGACCCAGGCCCGGGTACCGAGCTCGCGCAAGGGGTCGACGTCCTGTTGCACGACGCCCAGTTCGACGACAGCGAGCGGTCGACCGCCCGGCTGTACGGGCATTCCACGGTCAGCGACGCGATCGCCCTGGCCGCGGCTGCCGAGGTCGGCCGGCTCGTCCTGCTTCATCACGCGCCTGGGCGGACCGACGACCAGGTCTATGAGCTGGCGCAACGTCATGCAGCACACTCCTCCGTCCCCGTCGCGGTGGGCCGCGAAGGCGACGCGATCGACCTGTAGTCCTTGGTGGCTTCCGCGATCTTGAGACAGGCTCGAATGTCGGACCGCCATACATGTCGCAAGATCGCGGAGCGAGGTGCCTACTGGATGCCGTGCTTGCGCAGAATGGCCTCGATGTCGGCGAGGTCGTCGTCGACGGCCGACGTCTCGCCCTTCCTGCCGACCGCGGGTGGCGACGCCCCGCCGGCAGGCGCGGCCTGGACAGTCTTTCGCTGACCCCTGGGAGCACGTCCCTCGAGCCGCTGACCTGCCATGAACAGGACTCCCGCGATGCCCAGCGCGACCACGCCGAGCCACGCCAACGGGCTGAACACGATCCCGGCCAGGAAGCCGACGATCCCGATGGCCGCCGCCCCCATGAGCAGGAAGCCGATGGACCCGAGCTGGAGAGAGCCGGCCCAGCCTGTGGTTCTCGCCCGCTTGACGGCAAGTCCCACCAGCCCGACGCCGCCTGCGGCGACCGCGATGGAGATCAGATCCTGAAGCACCCCTCCAGGCTACGCCCGCGTCGAGGGCGGCACCTCGGGGTCATCCCCGATCGTGCCCTGACCTTTCACGACGATCACCGCTCGGGCCTCTCCAAATGATCACGTTAAGCATGCCTGTGGGTCCGTTACCAGGTCTCGGCACCTGGTAACGGCCCAAGACGCCCACTTAACGTGATCATTTGGTGGGCGGCCAGTCGGTGATGGTCAGCCGAGCCGGACGATCCGACCTTCGCCGCCCTCCGGGTAGTCGGCCGCCGACACCAGGCCGGCGAGATCCTCGACGATGTAGTCGGACAGCGCCTGCTGGTACGACACGCCCACCGTGGTGAAGGGCAGGCCGCGGAAGGGATACTGGTCTCCGCCGCGGGCACTGAAGTCGTTCGTCGCGACCGCCACGCCGGGTCCGGCCACCACGGCGCCGTTCTCGACGATCACTGTGCCGTCGTCGAGCACAAGAGACCGCACCCGGTTTCCCGGCGTGAGGACGGTTCCGGCGTTGTCCACCACCTGGGCGGTCAAGGCGGCGTCATAGGTGAACCTGAAGCCGCCGATCTGGCCGAACCGGCCGTCGGCCAGCGGAATCCGCGACACCAGGTTCTCGACGATCTCCTTGAACTGCGCACGCGGCACGTCGGGAACGACCGAGACGAAGTTCGGGAACGGCGCGATCGCGAACGTGTCGAGCTCGGTGAGCGGCCCGGCCGGGATGAGAGTGTTGTTCCGGATCCCGCCGCCGTTCTGGATGGCGACATCCGGCGGCGTCACCCCGAAGTCGGCCGCCCGGTCCTCGCCGGCGTCGAGCAGCGCGTCGGCGAGCAGGTTCCCGAGGTTGGTCTCCTGGGTTCGCACTCCTGGTTCCCGGCGACCTTCGAGGGCGACCTCCGACTGCCCGATGACGGTCTCGGCAAGGTCTGCGGTGAAGGCATTGATCGGATCGACAACGAGCCGCTGGATTTCGGAGTCGGACTCGGTAGCGTCGGGTGCGACACCCGAGACCCGGACCGGCCCGCTGGACTCGTCGGTGTTGAGTACTCTCCCCCGGGCGTCGAAGTTGACGACCAGGCGGCCGACGTACTTGTAGTCACCCGCAGTCGTGATGATCTGGACCACCTGGCCCTCGGCGTCAGTCGCGAGGAGCGGGTACGGGAGCAGTGCGCCGGTCACCGGGTCGACGGCCCGTACGTCACCCGGGACCAGCAACTCGTCGCCGTTGCTGAGCAGCTCGTCGCCGCCCCCGGCGATGGCGACGTCGATGTCGTGAAGCACCGGGATCAGCGCGCGGTCCTCGTTGACGTTCTGCAGTTGACTGATCAGAATGATCTTGTTGACACCGCGCCCGGTGAGGCGATCAACCTGTCCCTGGACCAGTCCGGCGACGTCGTCGAGTGCCACGACATTGCGCGGGCTCGAGATGGCCGGCAACAGCGGCGTCGTCGCGCCGACGACTCCGATGCGCTCGCCACGCTCCTGTACGAGGGCGCTGGCCACGATGGTGCCGTCGTCGGCGAGCTCGGCCAGCCGCGGTTCGCCGCTGACGTCGAGGTTCGAGGACACGAAGGGCGGCGCGTCGCGACCAAAACCCTCGATGAAGTCCGCGAAGACGTCGGGGCCGAAGTCGAACTCGTGGTTGCCGATGGCCATCGCGTCGTAGCCGATCCGGTCGAGTGCGATGGAGTCGTAGAAGGGGACGCCCTTCTCGAGGCTCGCCTGGAACTCGGGTCCGGCGAGGAAGTTGTCCCCGGAGTTCAACAACACGACTCCGCGGCGGGACGCCTGGCCGGCCGGCACCTGCCCATGCGTTGCCTCCCGCCGAAGATCGTCGACAAGTGTCGCGAACCTCGCGATGCCGCCGAAGTCAGTGCTCGCCGGTGCGTTGATCAGCTTCGACTCGCCGTCGTTGTTGTGCAGGATCGTCAGCGTGAAGGCGGGTCTGTCCGGCGGCTTGTCGGACTGGGCGGCGGCGGTCGTCACGCCCAGCGGCGTCACCATCGCGGCTGCGAGGATGGCCCCGAGGACGACACGGCGGTTTCGGTTGCTTATCGACGACATTCGCCTCTCCTGATCGGCAGCGGGTGTCACAAGGCCGGAGTCTAGGCGCGATGCATACTCGCGCAACTGTCCCGGACGTGACCTTCTCCTGCCTACGCGGTGTCCCTATCTGGGCCTACGCATCGTTCGGGCGGCTGCGGCCCGGGCCCCGAGTTCGCTGTCCGGTGGGTAGCCGACGGCCTCGAGCGTCAGGCCGTGCGGGGGGACCACAGTCACCGCGGGGTCGCGGGACCGTGCGGCCAGGACGCGCGCCGGCCAGTCGACCGGCCGCCTGCCCTCGCCGACGACCAGCAGTGCGCCGACCATGGCCCGCACCTGGTTGTGACAGAACGCATCGGCCTCGATCGTGGCGACGGCGATCTCCTCATCGCGCTCCCACCGAAGGGTGCGCAGGTTACGGATCGTCGTCGCGCCCTCCCGCGGACGGCAGAAGGCGGCGAAGTCGTGCTCGCCGAGCAGATCTACCGCCGCAGCGTCCATCGCCGCCAGGTCGAGCCGGCGCGGATGCCAGAGCACGAACGACCGAAGCAGGGGATCGACGCCGTGGGTGCTGTCGGCCACCCGGTACGCATAGCGCCGCCACAACGCCGAGAACCGCGCATCGAAGCCCGCCGGGGCGACTACTGCGGACAGAACCCGCAGGTCGGCCGGAAGCACACCCGCGAGCCGATGGACCAGCGCGTCCTGTGGAGCACGCGCCGACCGGCCCGGTACGGCCTCCCACGCCGCCACGGGTAGGTCGACGTGGCAGACCTGGCCGCGCGCGTGCACCCCGGCGTCGGTACGGCCGGCGACGGTCAGCCGAGGCGGCCCGATCCGCAGGACGACGCCCAAGGCCTGCTCGAGTGTCGTCTGGACGGTGCGCCGGCCCGGCTGCGCGGCCCATCCGGAGAAGCCGCCGCCGTCATAGGAAAGGTCGAGCCGCAGACGCAACAGCCCGCCGCCACCGGAACCGGTAGCGACGGGCTGCATGCGGGCGTCGAGCGTCAGGCGTTCTTCGGCTTCGAGAACCCGGCGGCCTCGGCGGCCTCGACGGTGCGGAACCACACCTCGGCGATCGTCGCGTCGTACGACGGCGACTCCGGCGTGTGGTACAGCTTCGAGTCCTCGTTGCCCTTGACCGTGAAGCCTTCCGGAGCCGAGCCGTCCTCGGTCGGTCCCACCGAGTCCGGGCCATACGGGCCACCCTCGTCGGTGTCCTCCGCAGGTAGCTCGGCGAACGCGACGATCGCGGACTCCACATCGCCATCGGCCTCGGCGACCGCAGCGGCGGTGTCGGTGACCTCGACGGTGGACTCCACGGCCAGCTCCGCGGCCGGCTCGGCGGTGACATCCGCCTCGTCCGCAGCGGCGGGAGCCGCAGCCTTCTTCGAAGCCGCCGTCTTCGCCGCGCCCTTCTTGGCGGCACGGCGCGTCGCGCCCTCGGCCTCGGCGACGACCTGTTCCGCCATCGGCTCGACCAGCTCGATCACCGCCATCGGCGCGTTGTCGCCCTTGCGCGGGCCGATCTTCACGATCCGCGTGTAGCCGCCATGGCGGTTCTCGTACCGGGGCCCGATCTCGGTGAACAGGGTGTGCACGACGCCCTTGTCACCGATCGTGCTGAGCACCTGCCGGCGCGCGTGCAGGTCTCCACGCTTGGCCTTGGTGATCAGGCGCTCGGCGACAGGGCGCAGCCGGCGCGCCCGGGCCTCTGTCGTGGTGATGCGACCGTGCTCGAACAGCGCCGTGGCCAGGTTCGCCAGGATGTGGCGCTCGTGCGCCGGCGAGCCGCCCAGGCGGGCACCCTTCGTGGGGGTGGGCATGTCCTTCTCCTATGTCACGGGGCCGAGCCCCGCAGGATCGTCGGGGGCGGCGCCCCCGTTGCGGGTCAGTACTGCTCGTCCTCGGCGTAGGACTGGTCGTCGTCGCCGTACGAGTCCACGGCAACGGCGGGGTCGAAGCCGGGCGCGCCGTCCTTGAGCGCCAGGCCCATGGTGGCGAGCTTTGCCTTGACCTCGTCGATCGACTTCTGGCCGAAGTTGCGAATGTCGAGCAGGTCGGCCTCGCTGCGTGAGATGAGCTCGCCCACGGAGTGGATGCCCTCGCGCTTGAGGCAGTTGTACGACCGCACGGTCAGCTGCAGATCCTCGATCGGCAGTGCGAGGTCGGCGGCAAGCTGGGCGTCGACGGGGGACGGGCCGATCTCGATACCCTCGGCGTCGACGTTGAGCTCGCGGGCCAGGCCGAACAGCTCGACCAGCGTGGTGCCGGCCGACGCCACGGCGTCGCGCGGGCGCATCGACGGCTTGGTCTCGACGTCGACGATGAGCTTGTCGAAGTCGGTGCGGCCTTCGACCCGGGTGGCCTCGACCTTGTAGGTGACCTTGAGCACCGGTGAGTAGATCGAGTCGACCGGGACCCGGCCGATCTCGGCGTCGGCCCGCTTGTTCTGGACCGCCGAGACGTAGCCGCGGCCGCGCTCGACCGTGAGCTCCATCTCGAGCTTGCCCTTGCCATTGAGCGTGGCGAGGTGCAGGTCGGGATTGTGCACCTCGACGCCCGCCGGCGGCGCGATGTCGGCCGCCGTGACGGCGCCCGGACCCTGCTTGCGCAGGTACATCGTCACCGGCTCGTCGTGCTCGGAGGAGACGACGAGCTCCTTGAGGTTGAGGATGACGTCGGTGACGTCCTCCTTGACTCCGGGGATCGTCGTGAACTCGTGCAACACGCCGTCGATCCGGATCGAGGTGATCGCCGCACCGGGGATCGACGAGAGCAGGGTCCGGCGCAGCGAGTTGCCGAGCGTGTAGCCGAAGCCGGGCTCGAGTGGGTCGATGGTGAACCGGGACCGGGTCTCGCTGACCGGCTCCTCGGCGAGGTTGGGACGCTGGGTGATGAGCACTGGTGTTTCCTCTCCGCGACGCCCGCTATTTGACGCCGCGACCAAGCTTAGTGTCCCCTACGGACACCAAGTCACTTCGAGTAGAGCTCGACGATGAGCTGCTCCTGGACCGGCGTGTCGATCTGCTGCCGGACCGGGAGCTGGTGGACGAGAACACGCATCTGGCCTGGGATGACCTCCAGCCAGGCGGGGACCGGACGCTCGCCCTGGGTCTCGCGGGCAATGATGAACGGCGTCATCTCCTGCGACTTCGGGCGCACGTCTACGACGTCGTGCGGCGCGACCCGGTACGACGGCACGTTGACCTTGCGGCCGTTGACGACGAAGTGGCCGTGGACAACCAGCTGGCGGGCGTGGCGACGGGTCTGGGCCAGGCCGGCCCGGTACACGACGTTGTCCAGCCGGGACTCCAGCAGCTGGAGCAGCCGCTCACCGGTCTTGCCCTCGGTCTTGTTGGCCTCTTCGTAGTAGCGGCGGAACTGCTTCTCGAGGATGCCGTAGGTGTAGCGCGCCTTTTGCTTCTCGTGCAGCTGGAGGCGGTACTCGCTTTCCTTCTGCCGGCCGCGGCCGTGCTGGCCAGGGGGGTACGGACGCCGCTCGTAGGCCTTGTCGAAGCCGACGAGGTCGACGCCGAGTCGGCGCGACTTCTTTGTGATGGGTCCGGTGTAACGGGCCATGGTTCTTCAGGTCTCCTGTGGTATCGGCTCGGACGTCAGACGCGACGGCGCTTCGGCGGACGGCAGCCGTTGTGCGCCTGCGGCGTCACGTCGGAGATCGTGCCAACCTCGAGGCCGACGGCCTGCAGCGAGCGGATCGCGGTCTCGCGGCCCGAGCCCGGGCCCTTGACGAAGACGTCGACCTTGCGCATTCCGTGCTCCTGGGCGCGGCGGGCGGCCGCCTCGGCGGCCATCTGCGCGGCGAACGGGGTGGACTTGCGCGAGCCCTTGAACCCCACCTGGCCGGCACTGGCCCACGAGATCACGTTGCCCTGCGGATCGGTGATCGAGACGATCGTGTTGTTGAACGTGCTCTTGATGTGCGCGACACCGTGAGCGACGTTCTTCTTCTCCTTGCGCCGCACCTTCGCGGTCTGGCGACCCTTTGCTGGGGGCATCGTGTGTGGTGCTCCTGTCCGAAGTCTGTGTATAGCGGTCAGCGGTTGCTGCGGCGGCGTCGCGTGGATGCGGGCCGCCGCGCCATCACTTGCCGGCCTTCTTCCTGCCGGCGACGGTCTTGCGCGGGCCCTTGCGGGTACGGGCATTCGTGTGCGTGCGCTGACCGCGAACGGGAAGACCGCGGCGGTGCCGGATGCCCTGGTAGCTGCCGATCTCGACCTTGCGGCGGATGTCGCCCTGGACCTCGCGGCGCAGGTCGCCTTCGATCTGGTAGTTGGCCTCGATCCAGTCGCGGAGCTTGACCAGCTCCTCGTCGCCGAGGTCCTTGACGCGCAGGTCCGGACTGACCCCGGTCTGTTTCAGCGTCTCGAGTGCGCGGGTACGGCCGATGCCGAAGATGTAGGTGAGAGCGACCTCGAGGCGCTTGTCGCGCGGGAGGTCGACGCCGACGAGGCGTGCCATGCGGGCTCGTTGTCTCCTTCGTTGAGCGGAGGTGTCTGGCGCACCGCGTCCCACCTGCTTGCCCGCTGGTGGGCCCCGGCCTCCGTCCGGGGGTGGTCCCCGCCCTCGGGCGGGGTTGTCAGTGCGTTGTTCAGATGTCGCTCGTGACGCGTGCTGGTGCTCAGCCCTGGCGCTGCTTGTGACGCAGGTTCTCGCAGATCACCATGACCCGACCGTGGCGGCGGATCACCTTGCACTTGTCACACATGGGCTTGACGCTCGGCTTGACCTTCATCGATCTCTCCGTCGGGCGTGCGCGAGGGCATGCCCTCGACGTCGTGGTTACTTGTAGCGGTAGACGATCCGGCCGCGGGTGAGGTCGTACGGGCTGAGCTCCACCACGACGCGGTCCTCGGGGAGGATCCGAATGTAGTGCTGGCGCATCTTGCCCGAGATGTGCGCGAGAACCTTGTGGCCGTTCGAGAGCTCGACCCGGAACATGGCGTTCGGGAGAGCCTCGACCACGGTGCCCTCGATCTCGATGACCCCGTCCTTCTTCGGCATAGCCTCCGCGCTTCTACGATCGGATTGTCTTCTCGGGTGGGTGGAAGCCTCACTGGCGTCTGGTGACCGGCCCGTCCACGCGCCCCTGTCCCATGAACGGGACCAGCCGCGGGGCACGACGAAACAGGCCACAGTGGGCCAACTGATGATTCTACGCAAGACCGGGGTCCGACGCCAAACCAGCGCCGCCGGACGTCGCGGGTCAGCCCTGGCGACGCCGACGGCGATCGTTGTCGGCCAAGGTCCAGACCGCCAACAGTGCACCCCACGGTCCGGCGACCCACATCGGCCAGAAGGTCGGCACGTCGGGACCGGTGATGGCGACAAGCGTCCAGACCACGAGGTTGACCGATACCGCGCATCCCCAGAGCCACCAGCTCACCCTGAGGAACCTGCTGGGACCACTCGGTTGCTGCGGCACCGGCGCGGCCACCGGGCGTGGCACGGGAGCCGGTGGGTGGGGCAGTGGCGGAAGGTCGGCGACGAGCCGGTCGAGCTCGCCGTACGTGCGCGCGTCGTACGCCGCATCGAGCCGCTCCAGGAGCTCGTCCTGCGGCAGCCTGCCTTCGGCATGCGCCTCGCGCAGCACTGCGGAGATCCGGTCACGGTCAGCGTCCGACGCGCGCATCTCCGGTGGTTCGACCATGTCCGCCAGTATCGCGGAGGGTTTCCCCGAATCGCCATCCGGGATCACCCTGATCAACGGGCGAGGGTCGCCGGCGTGGGCACGCCGAGGGACGAGAGCCGGGAGGCGCCGCCGTCGAGAGCCGTCAGCACCCACGGTCCGCCGGCTGTCACGGCGACGGTGTGCTCGAAGTGCGCGGACCAGGAGCCGTCTGCCGTCGTCACTGTCCACTGGTCGTCTTGCAGCTCCGTCTCGGGGCCGCCGCGGTTGATCATGGGCTCGATCGCGAGCACCATCCCGGGCACCAGCTTTGGCCCCTTGGCCCTGGTGCGGTAGTTGAGCACGTGCGGATCCTGGTGCATCTCGGTGCCGATGCCGTGACCGCCGTACTCGGCGACGATGCCGTAGTCGCCGCTGGTCCGCACCTCGTCCTCGATGGCGGCCCCGATGTCGCGCAGCCGCCGATCCACCTGCATGGCCGCGATGCCCGCCCACAGCGCGTCCTCGCACACACGAAGCAGCTGCGCCGCCTCATCGCTCACGTCGCCGACGGGGATCGTCACCGCGGAGTCGCCGTGCCAGCCGTCCAGGATCGCACCACAGTCGACCGAGACGACGTCGCCGGACCGCAGCCGCCGGCCACCCGGGATGCCGTGGACGATCTCGTCGTTGACGGACGCGCAGATCGTCGCCGGAAAGGAGTTCCGGCCAGGGCCGCGCGGGACGTAGCCGACGCCCGGCAGGTACTCGAGGAAGGACGGCACCGCGCCGCGTGACCTGATGACCTGCTCGGCCACGGCGTCGAGCTCCAGCAACGTGACGCCGGGCGCCACGGTCTCTTGCACGGCCCCCAGGGCCTCGGCGACCACGAGCCCCGCCAGCCGCATCTTCGCGATCTCGGCGTCGGACTTGAGCTGGATCATGCCCGCTCGGCAGCGCCGTCGAGAGCGGTCGCGGCGCCGCCGTCGCCCGGCGCCTCGAGCTCGTCCTGTGTAGCTGCAGCCAGCACGCGCGCCGACACCTCGTTGATCGGCCCCATGCCCTCGACCCGGACCAGCAGGCCGCGCTCGTCGTAGACGGCCGCAAGCGGTGCGGTCTGCTTGGCGAAGAGGTCCAGTCGGTGCCGGATCACGGCCTCGCTGTCGTCGGTACGGCCGTCGGCGGCGGCCCGGCGCAGCAGCCGGCCGACCACCTCCTCGACATCTACCGTGAGCAGGATGACGCGGTCGAGGCTGACGCCCCGCTCCGCGAGCACCCCGTCGAGGAACTCGACCTGGGGAACGGTCCGTGGATAACCGTCCAACAGGAAGCCGGAAGCGGTATCGGCCTCGGACAGCCGAGACCTCACCATCTCGTTGGTGACCGAGTCCGGCACATAGTCGCCGGCCCTCAGGTAGGCCTTGGCCTCGAGGCCGAGCGGCGTGCCCGCGGAGACGTGCTCGCGGAAGATGTCGCCGGTGGAGATCGCCGGGATGGCCAGGCGCTCGGCCACCACCGCGGCCTGCGTGCCCTTGCCCGAGCCCGGTGGCCCCATCAGCAGGAGACGCCTCACCGAAGGAAGCCCTCGTAGTTCCGCTGCTGGAGCTGGCTCTCGATCTGCTGAACGGTCTGCAGGCCCACACCCACCATGATCAGGATGCTGGTGCCGCCGAACGGGAAGTTCTGGTTGGCGTCGACCAGGACGAATGCGACGAGAGGCACCAGCGCCAGCAGGCCAAGGTAGATCGACCCGGGTGCGGTGAGCCGGGTCAACACGTAGTCGAGGTACTCCTCGGTGGGCCGGCCGGCCCGGATGCCGGGGATGAAGCCGCCGTACTTCTTCATGTTGTCGGCGACGTCCTTCGGGTTGAACGTGATGGACACGTAGAAGTACGTGAAGAACACGATCATCAGGAAGAACGACGCCATGTAGATGAGGCTGTCGCCGTTGACGAAGTTGCGCTGGATCCAGTTCGCCCAGCCGGACCCCTCGTTGAACTGGCTCAGCAGGAGCGGCAGGTAGAGCAGCGACGACGCGAAGATGACCGGGATGACGCCGGCCTGGTTGATCTTCAGTGGGATGTAGGTGGACGAGCCGCCGTACATCCGGCGCCCGACCATCCGTTTCGCGTACTGCACCGGGATCCGGCGCTGGGACTGCTCGACGAACACCACCAGAGCGACGACCACCAGGCCGACCAGGCTCACGATGGTGAACGTCGCCCAGCCCTTCGACTGCTGGATGCCCCACAACGCGCTCGGGAAAGTCGCGATGATCTGGGTGAAGATCAGCAACGACATGCCGTTGCCGATGCCGCGGTCGGTGATGAGCTCGCCCAGCCACATGATCACCGCGGTGCCTGCGGTCATCGTGATGATCATGATCGCGATGGTGCTGATCGACTCGTCCGGGATGATCTCTTCGGGGCAGTTCTGGAACAGCCCACCGCTGCGGGCCAGCGAGATGATCGTGGTGGCCTGCAGCACGGCCAGCCCGATGGTGAGGTACCTGGTGTATTGCGTGATCCTCGTCTGGCCGGCCTGGCCCTCCTTCTTGAGGGCCTCCAGCCGCGGGATCACGACCGTCAGCAGCTGAAGGATGATGCTCGCCGTGATATACGGCATGATCCCCAGCGCGAAGACCGCGAGCTGCAGCAACGCGCCGCCCGAGAACAGGTTGAGCATGCCGTAGACGCCGGCGTTGCCGGCCTGCTCGACGCAGGTGTTCACGGCCTGCACGTCGATGCCCGGTGTCGGGACGACCGAGCCGAGCCGGAAGAGCACGACGATGCCCAGGGTGAACATCATCTTCCGGCGCAGGTCGGGCGTACGGAACGCCCGAGCGAACGCGGTGAGCACTTCAGGGCCTCCTGCACGCCGCCTCGAGTGACGGCGCGGTGGTGCGGACGGGTCAGCCGGGGCGACCCGTTGTCACGTGTTCGGTGACGATAACAGTCCGATATGACCGATGACGAAAGGCGTCCCCCCGCCCGCGCTCCGGTGCGGGACGGTGGGACGCCTGTCCGTCATCGACAAGTCCCGACCATGGCCGGTCACAGCTCGGTGGTCGAGCCGCCGGCTGCGGCGATCTTCTCCTTCGCCGAGGTGGAGAACGCGTGGGCGCTCACCTGCAGCTTTGTGGAGATCTCGCCGGTTCCGAGGACCTTGACCGGGTGACCGGCGCGCACGGCGCCCTTCGCCACCAGGTCCTCGACCGTCACGGCCCCGCCCTTCGGGTAGAGCGACGCGAGACGGTCCAGGTTGACGACCTGGAACTCGACCCGGAACGGGTTCCGGAAGCCTTTGAGCTTGGGTAGCCGCATGTGCAGCGGCATCTGTCCACCCTCCAAGCGGGCCGACACGGTGCCCCGAGCCTTGCTGCCCTTGGTGCCCCGACCGGCAGTCTTGCCTCTGGCGCCCGCACCGCCGCGACCGACGCGGGTCTTGGCGGTCTTGGCGCCCGGTGCGGGCCGCAAGTGGTGGGGCTTGAGTGGCGAGTCGGCCATGTCAGTCCACCTCCTCCACGGTGACGAGGTGCGCCACCGTCTTGACCATGCCGCGGATCTCGGGACGGTCCTCCTTGACCACCACATCGCGGATGCGCTTGAGGCCGAGCGAACGCAGCGTCTCGCGCTGCGACGAGGTCCCGCCGATCGGGCTCTTGACCTGACGAACCTTCAAGCGGCTCACGACGACGCACCCGCCTGCGCGCGCAACAGCGCGGCCGGCGCGACGTCCTCGACCGGCAGGCCGCGACGTGCGGCCACCTGCTCTGGACGCTCCAGCCTCTTCAGCGCGTCGACGGTCGCGTGCACGATGTTGATCGCGTTGGACGAGCCGAGCGATTTGCTCAGCACGTCGTGGATACCTGCGCACTCGAGGACCGCCCGCACCGGGCCGCCGGCGATGACGCCGGTACCGGGCGACGCCGGACGAAGCAGCACGACGCCCGCGGCCTTCTCACCCTGGATCGGGTGCGGGATCGTGCCCTGGATGCGCGGCACCTTGAAGAACTGCTTCTTGGCCTCCTCGACGCCCTTGGCGATCGCCGCCGGCACCTCCTTGGCCTTGCCGTAGCCGACACCGACCGTGCCGTCACCGTCGCCGACGACCACGAGGGCGGTGAAGCTGAAACGCCGACCACCCCGCACGACCTTGGCGACACGATTGATGGCGACGACGCGCTCGATGTACGCGGTCTTCTCCGCCCCGCCGTCGCGACGGTTGTCGCGCTCACGGCGGTCGCGGCGCTCGCCGCCTGCACCGCCGCCGCGGCGCTGGGGTCCAGCCATGATCTCCCTACTTCCTGGTTAGAACTGCAGTCCGCCGTCGCGGGCGCCGTCGGCTGCCGCGGCCACCCGGCCGTGGTACCGATTGCCCGCGCGGTCGAACACGACGGTCTCGACGCCTGCGGCCTTGGCTCGGTCGGCCACGAGCTCGCCGACCTTGCGGGCCTTGGCGGTCTTGTCGCCCGTGAGACCACGCAGGTCGGCCTCCATGCTGGAGGCCGACGCGAGCGTGCGTCCGGTGGAGTCGTCGACCACCTGCACCACCATGTGGCGCAGCGACCGGGTGACCACCAGGCGCGGGCGCTGTGCCGAGCCGGTGACCTTCTTCCGGACACGCAGGTGCCTGCGGTCGCGGGCGCCCGACTTGCCGCCGTGACCGACGCGACGGTTGATCGCGATGCCCATGTTACTTCTTCCCAGCCTTTCCGACCTTGCGGCGGACCTGCTCGCCCGCGTAGCGGATGCCCTTGCCCTTGTACGGCTCGGGCTTACGCAGCTTGCGGATGTTCGCCGCGACCTCGCCGACCTTCTGCTTGTCGATGCCCTGGACGGCGAACTTCGTCGGCGACTCGACCACGAAGCTGATTCCGTCGGGCGCCTCGACCACGACCGGGTGGCTGTAGCCCAGCGCGAACTCCAGGTTGGAGCCGCGGGCGACGACCCGGTAGCCGACACCGACGATCTCGAGCCTCTTCTCGTAGCCCTCCGTCACGCCGGCGACCATGTTGGCCACCAGGGTCCGGGTGAGACCGTGCAGGGCGCGGCTGTCTCGCTCGTCGTCCGGACGACGGACCGCGAGCGTGCCGTCGTCGGTACGCTCGACGTCGATCGTGAGCGGCAGGGTGTGGCTCAGGGTGCCCTTCGGGCCCTTGACCGTGACCTCGCGTCCGTCTATGGCGACGTCGACGCCACCGGGGACGGGGATGGGCAGCTTGCCGATGCGCGACATGGCTTTCGTCCTCCTCCCGTCACCAGACGAAGGCGAGGACTTCCCCGCCCACGCCCTGTTTGGTCGCCGACCGGTCGGTCAGCAGGCCTTGCGACGTCGAGATGATCGCGACGCCCAGCCCGCCAAGGACCTTCGGCATGTTGGTCGACTTCGCGTAGACCCGCAGGCCCGGCTTGCTAACCCGGCGCACACCGGCGATGGACCGCTCGCGGCTGGGGCCGTACTTCAGGGTCAGCACCAGGGTCTTCTCGACCGGCTTGTCGGCACTCTCCTGCACGGTCCAGCTCGAGATGAAGCCCTCCTGCTTGAGGATCTCGGCGATGTGCGACTTGAGCTTGCTGTACGGCATCGCCACGTCGTCGTGGTACGCCGAGTTGGCGTTGCGCAGACGGGTCAGCATGTCTGCGATGGGGTCTGTCATGGTCATGATGTGGCCGCTTTCCCGCCGCGGTTTCCGCACCTCGTCGATGCGGACCTGCGACGATCGCAGGTTCTCTCTCGTTGACAGCCGGCCCGATTACCAGCTGGATTTGGTGACGCCCGGCAGCTCGCCGCGGTGCGCCATATCGCGCAGGCAAATCCGGCAAAGGCCGAACTTGCGATAGACCGAGTGCGGACGGCCGCACCGCTGGCAGCGGGTGTAGGCGCGCACCGCGAACTTCGGCTTCGCGTTGGCCTTGTTGACTAGGGCCTTCTTCGCCACGTCAGCTCTCTTCTCTCATGGTCACGTTCCGCTCCACACGCTCATCTCGTCACTGCTCCTTGAACGGGAAGCCCAGGTGCTTCAACAGCGCCCTGCCCTCGCCGTCGGTCTCGGCAGTGGTCACGACCGTGATGTCCATGCCGCGAACCCGGTCGATCGAGTCCTGGTCGATCTCGTGGAACATCGACTGCTCGTTGAGACCGAACGTGTAGTTGCCACGCCCGTCGAACTGCTTCGGCGAGAGACCGCGGAAGTCGCGGATGCGCGGCAGCGCGACCGAGGTCAGCCGGTCCAGGAACTCCCACATCCGGTCGCCGCGCAGAGTCACGTGCGCACCGATCGGCATGCCCTCGCGGAGCTTGAACTGTGCGATCGACTTGCGCGCCTTGGTGACGGCCGGCTTCTGGCCGGTGATGGACTGCAGGTCGCGGATCGCACCCTCGATCAGCTTGGCGTCGCGCGCCGCCTCGCCCACGCCCATGTTGACCACGACCTTGGCGACCGTGGGCACCTGCATGACGTTGCGGACGTCGAACTCCTCGCGCAGGGCGGTAACGATCTCCTCGCGGTAGCGCCGCTTGAGCCGCGGCAGCGTGCGGGTCTCCGTAGTGGTGCTCATCAGATGTCCTCACCGGTGCGCTTGGCGAACCGGACCTTGTTGCCGTTGTCGTCGATCCGGAAGCCGACCCGGGTGCCGACGGTCTTCTTGTCACCATCGATCTCCACCTCGACCGCGAGCATCACGCTGCTGACGTGGATCGGCGCCTCCTGGTGCACGATCCCGCCGGACTTCGCGCCGCGCGCGCTCTGAACGGTCTTGGTGTGCTTGGTGATGCGGTTGACGCCCTCGACCAGGACCCGGTCCTGCTTGGGGTAGGCCGCAATGACCTTGCCGATCGCGCCCTTGTCCGGGCCCGCGACGACGACGACGGTGTCGCCCTTCTTGATACGCATGCTCACAACACCTCCGGCGCGAGCGAGATGATGCGCATGAACTTCTTCTCGCGCAGCTCACGGCCGACGGGGCCGAAGATGCGGGTGCCGCGTGGATCCCCGCCGTCCTTGATGATGACGGCAGCGTTCTCGTCGAAGCGGATGTAGGAGCCGTCCTGCCGGCGGCGCTCCTTCGCGGTGCGCACGATGACGGCCCTGACGACCTCGCCCTTCTTGACGCCGCCACCGGGGATGGCGTCCTTGACGGTCGCCACGATGACGTCGCCGATGCCGGCGTAGCGCCGACCGGAGCCGCCGAGAACGCGGATACAGAGAAGCTCCTTCGCACCCGTGTTGTCGGCGACTCTCAGCCGCGACTCCTGCTGGATCATGTCGATGACTCCTGGTTGTCGCGCCGGTTCTCACCCAGTCCTTGAGACATGGCCGAGCCTGGCGGAACGGTCGGTTCTACTTGGCCTTCTCGAGGACCTCGACGACGCGCCACCGCTTGGTCGCCGACAGCGGCCGGGTCTCCATCAGGAGCACGCGGTCGCCGGCGACGGCGGTGTTCTGCTCGTCGTGGGCCTTGAGCTTGTTGGTCCGGCGGACGACCTTGCCGTACAGCGGGTGCTTGAAGCGGTCCTCGACCGCCACGATCACCGTCTTGTCCATCTTGTCGCTGACGACGAGGCCCTCGCGGACCTTCCGGAAACCCCGGTTCTGCGTCACGTTCTCGTCCTTCTCGGTCATGCGGCGCCGCCGGACTCGGCCTCGACGACCGTGGTGATGCCGAGCTCCCGCTCGCGCATGATCGTGTAGATCCGCGCGATGTCGCGGCGAACGGCCTTGAGCCGCCCGTGGCTCTCGAGTTGCCCCGTTGCGGCCTGGAATCGCAGGTTGAACAGCGACTCCTTGGCCTTGTGCAGCTCCTCGACCAGGTCGGCATCGGGCATCGCGCGCAGCGCCGCGGCGGTGAGGTCCTTCGAGCCGATGGCCATCACTGTTCACCTGCCTCACGCGACACGATGCGGGCCTTCATCGGGAGCTTGTGGATCGCGCGCGTCAGTGCCTCCCGGGCCACCTTCTCGTTCGGGTACGAGAGCTCGAACATGACCCGGCCGGGCTTGACGTTGGCGATCCACCACTCCGGGGAACCCTTGCCGGAACCCATCCGGGTCTCGGCCGGCTTCTTGGTCAGCGGACGGTCCGGGTAGATGTTGATCCAGACCTTGCCGCCACGGCGGATGTGCCGCGTGATGGCGATACGAGCCGACTCGATCTGGCGGTTTGTGACGTAGTGCCCCTCGACCGCCTGGATGCCGAACTCGCCGAACGCAAGCGACGTGCCGCCCTTGGCTGCACCGCGGCGCCTGGGGTGGTGCTGCTTGCGGTGCTTGACCCTGCGCGGGATCAACATGGTCAGGCCTCCTGCTCACTGCTCGGTGCGGGCGCGGCTGCGCTCTCGGCGACGACGGCCTCGACCGGGGCCGTCTCGCCGCCCCGAGCCGGGCGACGACGCTCGGGGCGCCGCCGCTGCTGCTGGACCCGGGCCTGAGCGGCCTGCGCCTCGCGCTCGGCGCGCGAACCGGCCACTTCGCCCTTGTAGATCCAGACCTTCACGCCGATCCGGCCGAACGTCGTGCGGGCCTCGTAGAAGCCGTAGTCGACGTCGGCACGCAACGTGTGCAGTGGCACCCGGCCTTCGCGGTAGAACTCCGACCGGCTCATCTCGGCGCCGCCGAGGCGGCCCGAGCATTGGACCCGGATGCCCTTGGCGCCGGAGCGCATGGTGGTCTGGATCGACTTGCGCATCGCGCGACGGAACGCCACCCGGGCGGACAGCTGCTCGGCCACGCCCTGCGCGACCAGCTGCGCGTCGATCTCGGGCTGCTTGACCTCCAGGATGTTCAGCTGCACCTGCTTGCTGGTGAGCTCTTCGAGCTCCGTTCGCAACCGGTCGGCCTCGGCACCGCGGCGGCCGATGACGATGCCCGGCCGGGCGGTGTGGATGTCGACACGGACGCGGTCCCGGGTGCGCTCGATCTCGACCTTGGAGATGCCGGCGCGCTCCATGCCCTTGGACATGAGCTTGCGGATCGCGACGTCCTCTGCGACGTAGTCGCGGTAACGCTGGCCCGCAGTCGTGCTGTCGGCGAACCACCGGCTCTTGTGGTCGGTCGAGATGCCGAGCCGGAACCCGTGCGGGTTGATCTTCTGACCCACTAGCGGGTCCCTCCCTTCGAACCGGCGGTGCGCGTGCGCTGCACCGGCGCTCTCTCCTCGACGACCACGGTGATGTGGCTCGTGCGCTTGTTGACGCGGTAGGCGCGACCCTGGGCCCGCGGCCGGAACCGCTTCATGGTCGGTCCTTCGTCGACGTATGCCTCGGCGACGTACAACGTCTCGGCCGACAGACCCTTGCTGTCCTCGGCATTCGCCATCGCGCTCTCGAGCACCTTGCGCACCGGCTCCGCGGCTGCCTGCGGCGCGAACCGCAGGGCGGCGGCGGCGTCGTCGGCCTTCATGCCCCGGATGAGGTCCACCACGCGGCGCGCCTTCATGGGCGTGACGCGGACGTACCGCGCCTGGGCCCTGGCTTCCATCATGACTCCTAGGATCTTCGTCAGATTCGTGGTGAACTCACCGGCGACGGGCGCGCCGGTCGTCCTTCTCGTGGCCCCGGAAGGTTCGCGTGGGCGCGAACTCCCCGAGCTTGTGGCCGATCATCGACTCGGTCACGAAGACCGGGACGTGCTTGCGACCGTCGTGGACGGCGATCGTGTGACCGATCATGTCCGGGACGATCATCGACCGGCGGGACCAGGTCTTGATGACGTTCTTGGTCCCCTTGTCGTTCTGCGCCTCGACCTTCTTGGCCAGGTGCTCGTCGACGAAGGGGCCCTTCTTGAGGCTGCGCGGCATCTTCTACCTGCTCCCGATCAGCGCTTCTTGCCGGTCTTGCGGCGACGGACGATCTGGCGGTCGCTGGGCTTGTTGGCCCGGCGCGTTCGGCCCTCGGGGCGACCGTTCGGGTTGACCGGGTGGCGACCACCCGAGCTCTTGCCCTCACCGCCACCGTGCGGGTGATCGACCGGGTTCATGGCGACGCCGCGGACGGTCGGGCGCCTGCCCTTCCATCGCATCCGGCCGGCCTTGCCCCAGTTGATGTTGGACTGCTCGGCGTTGCCGACCTCGCCGACCGTGGCCCGGCAGCGGACGTCGACGTTGCGGATCTCGCCCGATGGCATCCGCAGCTGCGCCCAGGTGCCTTCCTTGGCGACGAGCTGGACCCGCGCACCGGCGGACCGGGCGATCTTGGCGCCGCCACCGGGCCGGAGCTCGATGGCGTGTACGACCGTGCCGACCGGGATGTTCCGCAGCGGCAGGTTGTTGCCCGGCTTGATGTCAGCGCGAGGGCCCGCCTCGACGGCGGCACCCTGGGTGAGCCTCGTCGGCGCCAAGATGTAGCGCTTCTCACCGTCGGAGTAGTGCAGCAGCGCGATCCGGGCGGTGCGGTTCGGGTCGTACTCGATGTGCGCGACCTTGGCCGGCACGCCGTCCTTGTCCGCCCGCCGGAAGTCGATCACGCGGTACTGCCGCTTGTGGCCGCCGCCCTGGTGCCGGGTGGTGATCCGTCCCGCATTGTTGCGGCCGCCCTTTCTCGGGAGCGGGCGCACGAGGGACTTCTCCGGCTCGGACCGGGTGACCTCGACGAAGTCGGCGACGCTGGCGCCACGCCGGCCCGGCGTCGTCGGCTTGTACTTGCGGATTCCCATGTCTCTCAGTCCTCGTAGTCCTTGGGTGTGCCGGTCAGGAGACCGGCCCCCCGAAGATGTCGATGCGCTGTCCCTCGGCGACGGTCACGATCGCGCGCTTGGTGTCGGGCCGCTTGCCCGTGCCGAAGCGGGTGCGACGGCGCTTGCCCTCGCGGTTGAGCGTGTTGACGCCGGTCACGGTCACGTTGAACACCCTCTCGACCGCGATCTTGATCTCGGTCTTGTTCGCGTCGGGCGCGACCACGAAGGTGTACTTGTTCTCGTCGAGCAGGCCGTAGCTCTTCTCGGAGACGACTGGTCCCCGCAGCACGTCGCGCGGGTCCTTGTGGATGGAGCTCACTGGCCCTCCTCCTCCTCCGCCGTCGTCTCGTCGGTCGCTGCCGCCGCGGTCCCGGTGGCCTTGGCCGCACCAGCCTTCTTTGCCGGCGCCGCCTTCTTGGCGGCGGTCGCCCTCTTGGCTGCAGTCGCCTTCTTCGCGGCAGGCTTCTTCTCTGCCGGCGCCACCTTCTCGTCCACGACCTGCGTGTCGATCGCGTCCGGCTCGCCGACGACGACCGCGTCGCCGTTGCGACCCAGGAAGGCGGAGAGCGCGGCCTGCGTGAACACGACGTCGTCGGAGCACAGCACGTCGTACGTATTGAGCTGATCGGCCGCGATCAGATGAACCTCGGCCGCGTTGCGCAGGCTCTTGACGGTGAGCTCGTCGCCCCGCGCGAAGACCACGAGGACGTGGGCCCGCTCGGTGAGCCTGGCCAGCGCGGCAAGCGCCGACTTGGTCGACGGCGTGTCGCCCTCGACGAAGCCCGCGACCACGTGGACACGGCTGTGCCGGGCCCGGTCGGAGAGCGCGCCGCGCAGGGCGGCGGCCTTCATCTTCTTCGGCGTCCGCTGCGCGTAGTCGCGCGGCGTCGGACCGTGGACCACGCCACCGCCGGTGAATTGCGGCGCGCGAATCGATCCCTGGCGCGCCCGGCCGGTGCCCTTCTGCCGATACGGCTTCCGGCCTCCACCGCGGACCTCGGCGCGGGTCTTGGTGCTGTGCGTGCCCTGGCGAGCCGCGGCGAGCTGGGCCACCACCACCTGGTGGATCAGCGGCACGTTGACCTGCACGTCGAAGATGTCGGCGGGCAACTCGACGGTGCCGGTCTTGCGGCCCTTGGCGCTCTTGACGTCGACGGTTGGCATGTCAGGCCCCCTTCGCGGCGGTCTTGACGAGCACGAGCCCGCCGGTCGGACCGGGTACGGCGCCCTTGAGAAGCAACAGCCCC
This sequence comes from uncultured Actinomycetota bacterium, assembly GCA_963801065.1. GTDB lineage: Bacteria > Actinomycetota > Actinomycetes > Jiangellales > Jiangellaceae > CAWDDG01. The sequence goes on from CAWDDG010000003.1 coordinate 316,859, forward strand.
TTCTCGGCGTCGACCGCGTGGACGCTGACGTTCTGTGCGGTGACCCGCACGCCGCCCATCCGCCCGGCCATGCGCTGGCCCTTGAACACGCGGCCGGGCGTGGCGCAGGCGCCGATGGAACCCGGCGAGCGGTGCTTGCGCTGGACGCCGTGCGAAGCGCGCAGACCGGAGAAGCCGTGACGCTTCATGACGCCGGCGAAGCCCTTGCCCTTGCTGGTGCCGACGACGTCGACGACCTGCCCTGCCTCGAACAGCTCGACGGTGAGCTCCTGGCCCAGGGTGTACTCCGAGGCGTCGGCGGTCCGCAGCTCGACCGTGTGGCGACGGGGTGTCACGCCGGCCCTGTCGAAGTGCCCCTGCATCGGCTTGGTGACCTTGCGCGGGTTCGGCGCTCCGTAGGCGATCTGGACCGCGTCGTAGCCGTCGGCCTGCGGCGTGCGCACGTGGGTCACGACGCAGGGCCCGGCCTTGACCACCGTGACCGGGACGATGCGGTTGTTGTCGTCCCACACCTGGGTCATGCCGAGCTTCTCGCCGAGCAGGCCAGCCAGGACGTGCCGGCGTGCCTCCGCTGTTTGAATACTCATCGCTGGCGTGCCCTCTACAGCTTGATCTCGATGTCGACGCCGGCCGGCAGGTCGAGACGCATCAGCGAGTCGACCGTCTTCGGCGTGGGGTCGATGATGTCGATGAGCCGCTTGTGCGTGCGCATCTCGAAGTGCTCGCGGCTGTCCTTGTACTTGTGTGGCGAGCGGATGACGCAGTACACGTTCTTCTCGGTCGGCAGCGGCACCGGGCCCGCGACCTGAGCGCCCGTGCGCGTCACCGTGTCGACGATCTTGCGCGCCGAGCTGTCGATGACCTCATGGTCGTAGGCCTTGAGCCGGATGCGGATCTTCTGTCCCGCCATGGCTGCTTGTCGTCCTTCTCTCGTGTGCCGCTAGCGAACCGATACTGCGTTGTCCGGGTTGCCCGGCCGTCTTCCCGACCTCCGACCCCCGCGGTCGGGCGTGTCGCGCAGGCAGGCCGCACTCGGGCTCATGCGTCGACTTTCGCTCGATCCTTGTGGGGGGAACTCGGGAGGCCCGGCACGGCGCCGGACACCGGATAGAGGTCTCCGTTTCGGGCGCGAACCCTTGGTCCACGCACCCCGGCGGCCTCCGCCGAGCAACCTGAACAGTATGCCAGAGGCGGGTCGCCGCTGGCCAATCGACCCCGGATGGGGGCCGCGCCGCGGGTGGGGCCGATCAGCTGAGGGGCGGCCCCACCACGAGGTGGCGTCTTACTTGTTGATCTTCGTGACCCGGCCGGCGCCGACGGTGCGGCCACCCTCCCGGATCGCGAAGCGCAGCTGGTCCTCCATGGCGATCGGCTGGATCAGCTCGACCGCCATCTGGGTGGTGTCACCCGGCATGACCATCTCGGTGCCCTCCGGGAGGGTCACCACGCCGGTCACGTCGGTGGTGCGGAAGTAGAACTGCGGACGGTAGTTGTTGAAGAACGGCGTGTGCCGGCCACCCTCGTCCTTGGACAGGATGTAGACCTGCGCCTCGAAGTTCGTGTGCGGGGTGGTCGTGCCGGGCTTGACGGCGACCATGCCGCGCTCCACGTCCTCCTTCTTGGTGCCGCGGAGGAGCAGGCCGACGTTCTCGCCGGCGCGGGCCTCGTCGAGGAGCTTGCGGAACATCTCGACACCGGTGACGGTCGTCTTCTGCGCCTTGCCCTCGCGGATGCCGACGAGCTCGACCTCCTCGTTGATCTTGAGGATGCCGCGCTCGACCCGACCGGTGACGACCGTGCCACGGCCGGTGATCGTGAAGACGTCCTCGATCGGCATGAGGAAAGGCTTGTCGGTCTCACGCACGGGCTCGGGGATGTACTCGTCGACGGCGTCCAGCAGGCCGAACAACTTCTCGGTCCACTCCGGGTCGCCCTCGAGCGCCTTGAGCGCCGAGACGCGCACGACCGGCAGGTCGTCGCCGGGGTACTCGTAGTCGGAGAGCAGCTCGCGGACCTCGAGCTCGACGAGCTCGAGGATCTCCTCGTCGTCGACCATGTCCGCCTTGTTCAGTGCCACTACGAAGTAGGGGACACCGACCTGGCGGGCCAGGAGCACGTGCTCCTTGGTCTGCGGCATCGGGCCGTCCGTGGCCGCAACCACGAGGATGGCGCCGTCCATCTGGGCCGCGCCGGTGATCATGTTCTTGATGTAGTCGGCGTGGCCGGGGCAGTCGACGTGCGCGTAGTGCCGCTTCTCCGTCTGGTACTCGACGTGCGCGATCGCGATCGTGATGCCGCGCTGGCGCTCCTCGGGGGCATTGTCGATCTCGTCGAAGGGCGTGTATGGGTTGAGATCCGGGTGCTTGTCGTGCAGGACCTTGGTGATAGCCGCGGTCAGCGTCGTCTTACCGTGGTCGATGTGACCGAGGGTACCGACGTTGACGTGCGGCTTGGTCCGCTCGAACTTCGCCTTCGCCACTGTGGGGTCCTCCTGTTGGGACGTTTCCTTGCCGGATTCGGCCTGGCTTGTGTGGGGTGTGGACCGGTGTGAAGGCCCAGGACGCGGTTACTCGCCCCGGACCTTCTTGATGATCTCCTCCGCGATGTTCTTGGGAACCTCCGCGTAGGAGTCGAACTGCATCGAATAGCTTGCCCGGCCCTGGGTCTTGCTGCGGAGGTCCCCCACGTAGCCGAACATCTCCGACAGCGGGACCAGCGCCTTGACGACCCGGGCGCCGGTGCGCTCCTCCATGGCCTGGATGTGGCCACGACGCGAGTTGAGGTCGCCGATGACGTCACCCATGTAGTCCTCGGGCGTGGTGACCTCGACGGCGAAGATCGGCTCGAGGAGCACCGGGTCCGCCCTCCGGGCCGCCTCCTTGAACGCCATCGAGCCGGCGATCTTGAATGCGAGCTCCGAGGAGTCGACGTCGTGGTAGGCGCCGTCGCGGAGCGTGACCTGGACGTCGACCAGGGGGTAGCCGGCGACGACACCGAACTCCATCGCCTCCTGGATGCCCTCGTCGACCGCGGGGATGTACTCCCGCGGGACACGGCCACCGGTGACGGCGTTGACGAACTCGTAGCCGCCGTCGCCCTTACCGCCGGTCGGCTTGATGTCGATGACGACCTTGGCGAACTGCCCGGATCCACCCGTCTGCTTCTTGTGGGTGTAGCTGGCCTTCTGGACCTCGCGGCGGATGGTCTCCCGGTAGGCCACCTGCGGCTTGCCGACGTTGGCCACGACCCGGAACTCGCGCTTCATCCGTTCGACGAGCACCTCGAGGTGAAGCTCGCCCATGCCCGAGATGATGGTCTGGCCGGTGTCGTCGTCGGTGCGGACCTGGAAGGTCGGGTCCTCCTCGGAGAGCCGCTGGATCGCGGTGCCCAGCTTCTCCTGATCGCTTTTCGTCTTCGGCTCGATGGCGACCGAGATGACCGGCGCCGGGAAGCTCATCGACTCGAGGATGACCGGCTGCGCGGAGTCGGACAGCGTGTCACCGGTCGTGGTGTTCTTCAGTCCCATCACCGCGACGATCTGGCCGGCACTGGCCTTCTCTATCTCCTCACGCTTGTTCGCGTGCATCCGGTAGATCTTGCCGATCCGCTCCTTGTTCCCCTTGGTGCTGTTCAGGACCTGGGTACCGGCGGTCAGCGTGCCGGAGTAGACGCGGACGAACGTGAGCTTGCCGAGGTGCTGGTCACTCATGATCTTGAACGCCAGTGCGGACACCGGGGCATCCTCGTCGGGCTCGCGGGTCATGACGGCGTTCTCGTCGCCGACCGCGTGGCCCTCGATGGCACCGACGTCGAGGGGGGACGGGAGGTAGCGTACGACGGCGTCGAGCATGGGCTGCACGCCCTTGTTCTTGAATGCCGACCCGCACAGGACCGGGGTCAGCTTGCTCGTGATCGTTGCGCGCCGGATGGCTGCGATGAGGGCCTGCTCAGTGGGCTCCTGGCCCTCGAGGTAGAGCTCCATCATCTCGTCGTCGTGTTCGGCGATGGTCTCCAGCAGCCGGTCGCGCCACTCGGCCGCGGCCTCGGCGTGGGATGCCGGGATGTCGACGGTGTCGTACATCTCGCCCTTCTCGGCCTCGGCGCTCCACACGAGCGCCTTCATGCCGACCAGGTCGATGACGCCGCGGAAGTCGGCCTCGGCTCCGATCGGCAGCTGCACGACGAGCGGAACGGCCTTGAGCCGCGAGACGATCATGTCGACGCAGCGGTGGAACTCGGCGCCCACCCGGTCGAGCTTGTTCACGAAGCAGATCCGGGGCACGTGGTACTTGGTGGCCTGCCGCCATACCTGCTCGGACTGGGGCTCTACGCCGGCGACAGCGTCGAATACCGCGACGGCACCATCGAGCACACGCAGCGAGCGCTCGACCTCGACGGTGAAGTCGACGTGGCCGGGGGTGTCGATGATGTTGATGGTGTGGCCGTCCCACTGGGTGGTGGTGGCGGCCGACGTGATGGTGATGCCGCGCTCCTGCTCTTGCTCCATCCAGTCCATGGTGGCCGCGCCCTCGTGGACCTCACCGATCTTGTAGTTGATGCCGGTGTAGAACAGGATTCGCTCGGTGGTCGTGGTCTTGCCCGCGTCGATGTGGGCCATGATCCCGATGTTGCGGACCTTGGCCAGGTCGAGCGTGCGAAGGTCGGTGACCATTTCGGTGCGTCGCTTCCTTACTTCGGGTCTGTGACCGCCGGTTACCAGCGGTAGTGGGCGAAGGCCTTGTTGGACTCGGCCATCTTGTGGGTGTCCTCGCGGCGCTTCACGCTCGCGCCGAGGCCGTTGGAGGCGTCGAGGATCTCGTTCATCAGCCGCTCGGTCATGGTCTTCTCACGACGGACGCGCGAGTAGCCGACCAGCCAGCGCAGGGCCAGCGTGGTGCTGCGGCTGGCCCGAACCTCAACCGGGACCTGATACGTGGCACCACCGACCCGACGGCTGCGGACCTCGAGCGTCGGCTTGACGTTGTCGAGTGCCCGCTTGAGCGTGACGACCGGATCGGTGCCGGTCTTGTCCCGACAGCCCTCGAGCGCACCGTGCACGATCGCCTCGGCGACCGACTTCTTGCCGGCGGTGAGGACCTTGTTGACCAGCTGGGTGACCAACGGAGAGTTGTAGACCGGGTCGACGACGACCGGTCGCTTCGGGGCCGGGCCCTTGCGCGGCATCAGCTCTTCTCCTTCTTCGCGCCGTACCGGCTGCGCGACTGCTTGCGGTTCTTCACGCCCTGAGTGTCGAGCGAGCCACGAACGATCTTGTAGCGGACACCGGGGAGGTCCTTCACCCGTCCGCCGCGCACGAGCACCATCGAGTGCTCCTGCAGGTTGTGGCCGACGCCCGGGATGTATGCCGTGACCTCGATCTGGCTGGTCAGCCGGACGCGGGCGACCTTGCGCAACGCCGAGTTCGGCTTCTTCGGAGTCGTGGTGTAGACGCGCGTGCACACCCCACGTCGCTGAGGGCTCCCCTTCAGCGCAGGGGTCTTGTTCTTGGCGACCTTGTCCTGGCGGCCCTTTCGGACCAGCTGCTGGATCGTGGGCACTGCGTCTCCGTTGCTCGTGTGCGTGACGGGTGTCGGTCCTACGGGTTCGAACGGCGGGTCGGGGCGCGGGCTGCCCGGCGCGTCGGTGTGTTCCCGACGACCCCCGAGGTCGGGCGTGTCGGCCCGGCCAGCCCGGCACCGCCGGCTAACCGGACGGCGTGATCAGTAGTGCTCCGGCGTGCACACGCGGGCGCGCCGGATGGCCCGGAACACGTCCAGGCACGAGGAATGAGGCTACCCGCTCCGGCACGCGCAGGTCAAAGCGAGGCCGCGGCTTCAGTGGACGGCCCACTCGCCACCGTTGCGACCACGACTGGGACCACGACCACAATGTTGAACAGCGTGTCTTCGGGCATTGTTCCTGCCGTTCGGCCGCTCGTGCCCGCGGGCCGCCACCCGGCGAGGCCGGTTCCCGCCGAAGCCGACGCCTCTGCGGCAGCTTCTGCTGATGCATGTGGAAGCGACCGGGCGGGCCGCCGTCGGAGGACATCGACGACTGTGTGGCGATGCTCTGGCTCGTGCACACGGCCGAGGGCTACCCGTCACGATGGCCATACGATCCGCGCCCGTAGCTGACTCCGGACGGTTTCGTCGGCGCCTGGGTGGCCGCAGACACGAGTGGGCTGTCGGGCCACGCGGTGTTGTACTGCTATCTCGGTCCAGCGACGAGCGGGTGGCTGCCACGTGGACTTGTCAGGCCGGCGCGATGCACGACCTGCGACTTCACCGCTTGCCGTCCTGACAAGTGCACGGACCCGGCACTTGTCAGGTCCAACGCCGCGTTCCTGCAGGTGCGGACGGCGCCGATCATGACAAGTCGAGCCGACGCCGACCCCGCCCGCCTCCACAACCGCGCCCGCGAGCCGCACCTCGTCCACAGACGGGACGACCGGCCTCGCCACCCACGGCTCGGTGGCGCCAGGCTCTGCGCATGTCCAGCCTGGCCCTGCCGGATCCGGTCGAGCTCCTGCTCACCGGCCTGGACGCCGTTGCGCGGCTCGACCAGCTGGTGGCTGTCGGAATGGCGGCGGCCGACATCGCCGACCAGATCGCGTGGGGAAAGGCCTCACCTGTCAGGTCGATGCGCTGTACCGCGGCTGGCCAGCGAGTCGTCCGGCCTGACAAGTCGAAAATGGCGAGGGCGCCGGGGCTCCCCAAAGGAAATCCCGGCGCCCTTCGTTGAACTCAGCTGTAGGAGCCGAAGTCGTAGTCCTCGAGCCGAACGGCCTCGCCCGAGCCCTGGCCGAACTCGTAGTCGGAGTAGTCGGCACCGTAGTCGACCATGGAGTACATGGCCGCCTTGGCCTCCTCGGTGGGCTCGACCCGCAGGTTGCGGTACCGGGGAAGCCCGGTGCCGGCGGGGATGAGCTTGCCGAGGATGACGTTCTCCTTCAGGCCGATCAGCGGGTCGGACTTGGCGTTGATCGCCGCCTCCGTGAGCACCCGGGTCGTCTCCTGGAACGACGCCGCGGACAGCCACGAGTCGGTCGCGAGCGACGCCTTGGTGATGCCCATCAGCTGCGGGCGACCCGAGGCCGGCTGCCCGCCCTCTGCCACCACGCGTCGGTTCTCCTCCTCGAAGCGCGAGCGCTCGACGAGCTCACCAGGCAGCAGGTCGGCGTCGCCGCTCTCCAGCACCGTGATCCGGCGCAGCATCTGCCGCACGATGATCTCGATGTGCTTGTCGTGGATCGACACGCCCTGCGAGCGGTAGACCTCCTGTACCTGGTCGGTGAGGAAGACCTGCACCGCACGCTGGCCAAGCACCCGCAGCACGTCGTGCGGGTCGGACGTGCCGGCGTGCAGCAGCTCGCCGACCTCGACCGCGTCGCCCTCCTGGACCCGCCACTGCGCGATGCCCGGGCTGCGGCGGTTGGTCCAGTCGTGGACCCGGCGCGAGATCGGGAAGGCCTGCTCCTCCGAGCCGTCGTCGGGGACGACGACGATCTTCGGGCCCTTGCCGTCCTCGTCGATGCGCACACGGCCCTCGGCCTCGCCGATCGGAGCCTTGCCCTTGGGGGCACGAGCCTCGAACAGCTCGACGACACGCGGCAGGCCGTGGGTGATGTCCTCACCCGCGACGCCACCGGTGTGGAACGTCCGCATCGTCAGCTGCGTACCCGGCTCGCCGATCGACTGCGCGGCGACGATCCCGACGGCCTCGCCGACGTCGACGAGCTTGCCGGACGCGAGCGACCGGCCGTAGCACATCGCGCAGACGCCGGTCGAGCTCTCGCAGGTGAGCACGCTGCGCACCCGGACCTGCTCGACGCCCGCCTCGACGAGCCGCCGGATCTCGACGTCGCCCAGGTCGGTGCCCGCCGCCGCCACCGTGGCGCTGTCGGAGCCGACGACGTCCTCGGCAAGCGCCCGCGCGTACACGCTGGTCTCGACGTCCTCGCCGATGACGAGCGTGCCCGCCGCGTTACGGGTCGCGATCGGGAGCACAAGGCCCCGCTCGGTACCGCAGTCGACCTCGCGGATGATCACGTCCTGGGAGACGTCGACCAGCCGCCGGGTCAGATAACCGGAGTCGGCGGTCCGCAGCGCGGTGTCGGCCAGACCCTTGCGGGCGCCGTGGGTGGAGATGAAGAACTCCAGCACGGACAGGCCCTCGCGGAAGCTGGCCTTGATCGGCCGCGGGATCGTCTCGCCCTTCGGGTTGGCGACCAGGCCGCGCATGCCGGCAAGCTGGCGGATCTGCATCCAGTTACCGCGAGCACCGGAGTGAACCATCATGTGGATGGTGTTCTCGCGGGTGAACGCCTCGCGGATCGCCTCGTCGACCTTGTTCGTGGCGTCGGTCCAGATGTCGATGAGCTCCTCGCGGCGCTCGCCGCTGGAGATCACGCCGCGCTCGAAGTTGCGCTCGACCTTATCGGCCTTGGCCTCGTACTCCTCGAGGATCCGCTGCTTCTCCTTCGGCGTTGCGATGTCCTCGACCGAGACCGTGACGCCGGACCGGGTGGCCCAGTGGAAGCCGGCCTCCTTCAGCGCGTCGAGGGTGGCGGCGACCTGGACCTTCTGGTACCGCTCGGCGAGGTCGTTGACGATCGCGCCGAGGCGCTTCTTGTCGACCTCCTCGTTGACGTACGCGTAGTTCTCGGGCAGGGCCTCGTTGAACAGCGCCCGGCCCAGGGTCGTGGTGAGCCGAACCGGCTGGCCCGGCTCCCAGCCCTCGGGTGCGTCCCAGCCGGCGGGCGGGACGACGCCGGACAGGCGCAGCGTGACCGGCGCCTGCAGCGAGAGCTCGCCTGCGTCGAACGCCCGGGTCGCCTCGGCCGGCGAGGAGAAGGCACGGCCCTCGCCGGGCTGACCCTCCCGCTGGCTGGTGAGGAAGTAGATGCCGAGCACCATGTCCTGGGTCGGCATCGTCACCGGACGGCCGTCGGCCGGCTTGAGGATGTTGTTGCTGGACAGCATCAGGATCCGGGCCTCGGCCTGCGCCTCGGCGGACAGCGGCACGTGCACCGCCATCTGGTCGCCGTCGAAGTCGGCGTTGAACGCCGTGCAGACCAGCGGATGGATCTGGATCGCCTTGCCCTCGATCAGCTGCGGCTCGAAAGCCTGGATGCCGAGGCGGTGCAGCGTCGGCGCCCGGTTCAGCAGCACCGGGTGCTCGGCGATGACCTCCTCGAGCACGTCCCACACGACGGGACGGGCGCGCTCGACCATGCGCTTGGCGCTCTTGATGTTCTGCGCGTGGTTGAGGTCGACCAGCCGCTTCATGACGAACGGCTTGAACAGCTCGATCGCCATGCCCTTGGGCAGGCCGCACTGGTGCAGCTTGAGCTGGGGGCCGACCACGATGACCGAGCGTCCCGAGTAGTCGACGCGCTTGCCCAGCAGGTTCTGCCGGAACCGGCCCTGTTTGCCCTTGAGCATGTCCGAGATGGACTTCAGCGGCCGGTTGCCCGGACCGGTGACCGGACGTCCGCGGCGGCCGTTGTCGAACAGCGCGTCGACCGACTCCTGGAGCATCCGCTTCTCGTTGTTGACGATGATCTCGGGCGCACCGAGGTCGAGCAGCCGCTTGAGCCGGTTGTTCCGGTTGATCACCCGGCGGTACAGGTCGTTCAGGTCGCTCGTCGCGAACCGGCCACCGTCGAGCTGCACCATCGGGCGCAGGTCCGGCGGGATCACCGGTACGGCGTCGAGCACCATGCCGCGCGCGTCGTTGCGGGTCGTCAGGAATGCCGAGACGACCTTGAGCCGCTTGAGGGCGCGGGTCTTCTTCTGGCCCTTCCCGGTGCGGATGATCTCGCGCAGCTTGAGCGCTTCGCCCTCGAGGTCGAAGTTCTCCAGCCGCTCCTTGATCGCCTGCGCGCCCATGCCGCCGCGGAAGTAGAGACCGAAGCGGTCGCGCATCTCGCGGTAGAGCATCTCGTCGCCCTCGAGGTCCTGGACCTTGAGGGTGCGGAAGCGGTCCCAGACCGCGTTGAGCCGATCGACCTCGGCGTCGGCGCGCTTGCGGATCTGGCTCATCTCGCGCTCAGCCGACTCCTTGACCTTGCGCCGGACGTCGCCCTTTGCGCCCTCGGCCTCGAGCTCGGCGAGGTCGGCCTCGAGCCTCTTGGCGCGGTCCTCGACGTCGCTGTCGCGACGCTGCTCGACCTGCTTGCGCTCGACGTCGATCTGCCCCTCGAGCGACGCGAGGTCGCGGTGCCGCGCGTCCTCGTCGACCCAGGTGATCATGTACGCCGCGAAGTAGATGACCTTCTCGAGATCCTTCGGGGCGAGGTCGAGCAGGTACCCGAGGCGCGACGGGACGCCCTTGAAGTACCAGATGTGGGTGACCGGTGCAGCGAGCTCGATGTGGCCCATCCGCTCACGACGCACCTTGGCGCGGGTGACCTCGACGCCGCAGCGCTCGCAGATGATGCCCTTGAAGCGGACCCGCTTGTACTTGCCGCAGTAGCACTCCCAGTCGCGGGTCGGACCGAAGATCTTCTCGCAGAAGAGCCCGTCCTTCTCCGGCTTGAGGGTGCGGTAGTTGATCGTCTCGGGCTTCTTGACCTCGCCGTGCGACCACTGGCGGATGTCCTCCGCGGTCGCAAGGCCGATACGCAGCTCGTCGAAGAAGTTGACGTCGAGCACGTGGTTCCTTCTCTCAGATCGTCAGTTTGTCGTTGTGGTCGGTCGTCGTGGTGGTGTTGCCGTCGGCGCTCTCGACGTCCGACGGGCAACACCTGGAACTCACACTTCCTCGACGCTGCTCGGCTCGCGCCTGGACAGGTCGATCCCGAGCTCCTCCGCAGCGCGGAAGACGTCCTCGTCGCTGTCGCGCATCTCGATCTGGGTGCCGTCGCTGGAGAGCACCTCGACGTTGAGGCACAGCGACTGCATCTCCTTGATGAGCACCTTGAACGACTCGGGAATGCCCGGTTCGGGGATGTTCTCGCCCTTGACGATGGCCTCGTAGACCTTCACGCGGCCGGTGACGTCGTCGGACTTGATCGTCAGCAGCTCCTGCAACGCATACGCCGCGCCGTAGGCCTGAAGCGCCCAGACCTCCATCTCGCCGAACCGCTGGCCGCCGAACTGGGCCTTACCGCCCAGCGGCTGCTGCGTGATCATCGAGTAGGGGCCGGTCGCCCGCGCGTGGATCTTGTCGTCGACCAGGTGGTTGAGCTTGAGCATGTAGATGTAGCCGACGGCCACCGGGTGCGGGAACGGCTCACCGGAGCGGCCGTCGAACAGGCGGGCCTTGCCGTCGGCGCCGACCATGGCGTCGCCGTCGCGGTTGGGCAGGCTGGACGCCAGCAGGCCTGCGATCTCGTCCTCGCGGGCGCCGTCGAAGACCGGCGTGGCGACGTTGGTGCCCGGCTCGGCGTGCGACGCACCGATCTCCTTGAGCCGCTTCTTCCACTCCACCTCGTTGCCGTCGACCTTCCAACCGGACTTCGCCACCCAGCCGAGGTGGGTCTCCAGGACCTGGCCGAGGTTCATCCGGCTCGGAACGCCCAGCGGGTTCAGCACGATGTCGACCGGCGTGCCGTCCTCGAGGAACGGCATGTCCTCGACCGGGAGGATCTTGGAGATGACGCCCTTGTTGCCGTGCCGGCCGGCGAGCTTGTCGCCGTCCTGGATCTTCCGCATCTGGGCGATGTAGACCCGGACCAGCTGGTTGACGCCCGGCGGCAGCTCGTCGCCCTCCTCGCGGTCGAAGAGACGGACGCCGATGACCTTCCCGGTCTCGCCGTGAGGCACCTTCAGCGAGGTGTCGCGCACCTCGCGCGCCTTCTCGCCGAAGATCGCGCGGAGCAGCCGCTCCTCGGGCGTGAGCTCGGTCTCGCCCTTGGGCGTGACCTTGCCCACCAGGATGTCGCCGGCCTGAACCTCGGCTCCGATGCGGATGATGCCGCGCTCGTCGAGGTCGGCCAGGATCTCCTCGGAGACGTTCGGGATGTCCCGGGTGATCTCCTCCGGGCCCAGCTTGGTGTCACGGGCGTCGACCTCGTGCTCCTCGATGTGGATCGAGGTGAGGACGTCGTCCTTGATCAGCCGCTGGGACAGGATGATCGCGTCTTCGTAGTTGTGGCCCTCCCACGGCATGAACGCCACGAGCAGGTTCTTGCCGAGCCCCATCTCGCCGTTCTCGGTCGACGGCCCGTCGGCGATGACCTGGCCGGCTTCGACCCGGTCGCCCTCGTCGACCACCGGACGCTGGTTGATACAGGTGCCGGCGTTCGAACGACGGAACTTCGCCATCTGGTGGGTCTGGTACGTGCCGTCGTCGGCCATGACCGTGACGTAGTCGGCGGAGACCTCGGTGACGGCGCCGGCCTTCTGCGCCACGACCACGTCGCCGGCGTCGACTGCCGCGTGCAGCTCCATGCCGGTGCCGACAAGCGGCGCCTCGCTGCGCAGCAGCGGAACGGCCTGGCGCTGCATGTTCGAGCCCATGAGCGCCCGGTTGGCGTCGTCGTGCTCGAGGAACGGGATCATCGCGGTGGCGACCGACACCATCTGGCGCGGCGAGACGTCCATGTAGTCGACCGTGTCGGCGCGGACGAGCTCGAGCTCACCGCCCCGCTTGCGGACCGACACGCGGTCCTCGGCGAAGCGGTTGTCGCCGGTCAGCGGCGCATTGGCCTGCGCGATGACGTGGAGGTCTTCCTCGTCCGCGGTCAAGTAGTCGACCTTGTCGCTGACCTTGCTGTTCTTGACCCGGCGGTACGGGGTCTCGACGAAGCCGAACGCGTTGATCCGGCCGTACGTCGCCAGCGAGCCGATCAGGCCGATGTTCGGGCCCTCCGGGGTCTCGATCGGGCACATGCGGCCGTAGTGCGACGAGTGGACGTCGCGGACCTCGAAGCCGGCCCGCTCACGGGACAGGCCGCCCGGGCCGAGCGCCGAGAGGCGGCGCTTGTGGGTCAGCCCGGCCAGCGGGTTGGTCTGGTCCATGAACTGCGAGAGCTGGGACGTCCCGAAGAACTCCTTGATCGCAGCCACGACCGGCCGGATGTTGATCAGGGTCTGCGGCGTGATGGCCTCGACGTCCTGCGTGGTCATGCGCTCGCGGACGACCCGCTCCATCCGGGACAGGCCGGTGCGGACCTGGTTCTGGATGAGCTCGCCGACCGTGCGCAGACGCCGGTTGCCGAAGTGGTCGATGTCGTCGGTCTCGACCCGCAGCGTTGTCTTGCCCTGCGCCATCTCGGTCTCGCCCGCGTGCAGCCGGACGAGGTAACGCAGCGTGGCCACGATGTCGTCCACGGTCAGCGTGCTCTGGTCGAGCGGCAGCTCGAGGCCGAGCTTCTTGTCCACCTTGTAACGGCCGACCTTGGCCAGGTCGTAGCGCTTGGGGTTGAAGTAGGCGTTGTCGAGCAGCTGCTGCGCGGCCTCACGGGTCGGCGGCTCGCCCGGGCGCATCTTCCGGTAGATGTCGAGCAGCGCCTCGTCCTGGTTGGTGGTGTGGTCCTTCTCCAGGGTGGCGCGCATCGACTCGAAGCCGCCGAACTCCTCGAGAATCTGCTCGGTGGTCCAGCCCAGAGCCTTCAGCAGCACGGTGACGTTCTGCTTGCGCTTGCGGTCGAGACGGACGCCGACCATGTCGCGCTTGTCGACCTCGAACTCGAGCCAGGCGCCCCGGGACGGGATGACCTTGGAGGTGAAGACGTCCTTGTCCGAGGTCTTGTCCAGCGTGCGCTCGAAATAGACACCCGGAGAACGGACGAGCTGCGACACCACGACGCGCTCGGTGCCGTTGATGATGAACGTGCCCTTGTCGGTCATGAGCGGGAAGTCGCCCATGAACACGGTCTGGGACTTGATCTCGCCGGTCTCGTTGTTGATGAACTCGGCGGTGACGAACAGCGGCGCAGAGTACGTGAAGTCGCGCATCTTGGACTCGTCGATGCTGTTCTTCGGGTCCTCGAACCGCGGGTTCGAGAACGAGAGGGACATGGTCCCGGAGAAGTCCTCGATCGGGCTGATCTCGTCGAGGATCTCCTGCAGGCCCGATGCGGCCGGCAGGTCGTCGCGGCCCTCGGCCTCGGCGGCCTCGACCCGCGCCTGCCAGCGCGAGTTGCCGAGGAGCCAGTCGAAGCTGTCGATCTGGAGCGCGAGGAGGTTAGGAACCTCGAGTGGCTCTCGGATCTTGGCGAAGGAGATGCGGCGCGAGCCGTTGGTAGTCTGGTGGGCGGTGCGCGAGACGGCCAAGAGGGGTCCTTCCGAGGCTCACGGTCGGAGTCGTGCGCAGACCTCACCCACGCGGGCACGAGGAGGCGGAGGGCAGCGCAAAATAGCAGTCTAGCCTAAAAGGCTCACTGCTGTCGAGTGGCGGCTCGTCATCCCTTGACGTACCGTCCCATCTCTCTGCTGGCCGTGCTCTGGCCCTGGCCTGGGCCTGTTGGCAGCATCCCCTCATCGGGGTGCATACGTCAAGAACCGCTCGCCGACAATTGCCCGAACCGCGCCGTTTCGCGGGATAAGTCGCCCCAGGTCGGCACTCCCATCGGACCGGTCGCCTGATCGTCGGCCGGGAGCAGGCCGAGCAACGACAACGGGCGGATGACCGACATGCGGTCACCCGGCCCGTTGCGGAGCGGCTCCTACGCCATCACTTGACGGTGACAGTGGCGCCGGCGGCCTCGAGCTGCTCCTTGGCCTTGTCGGCGGCCTCTTTGTTGACCTTCTCGAGGACCGGCTTCGGGGTGCCGTCGACAAGGTCCTTGGCCTCCTTGAGGCCGAGGGAGGTCAGCGCGCGGACCTCCTTGATGACCTGGATCTTCTTCTCGCCGGCGGCCTCGAGAATGACGTCGAACTCGTCCTGTTCGACGGTCTCCTCGGCGGCGGTGCCGCCGCCGGCCGCGGCCGGGCCTGCCGCGGCGACGGCGACCGGTGCGGCAGCGGTGACCTCGAAGGTCTCCTCGAACTTCTTCACGAACTCGGAGAGCTCGATCAGGGACATCTCCTTGAACGCGTCAAGCAGATCGTCGGTGTTGAGCTTCGCCATGGTGGCGGTTCCTTTCCTGGGCGGTTCGGCTGATGCCGGGTGGTCGTGCGGGCTTCGAGGAGTCCAGCGACTCCCTGGCTCTCAGCCCTCGTTCTGGTCGGCCTCGACCTTTTGGCGCAGCGCCTCGACCAGGCGGGCGGTCTGCGACAGCGGGGCGGCGAAGAGCGATACGGCGCCGGAGAGCGACGCCTTCATTGCGCCGGCCAGCTTGGCCAGCAGAACCTCGCGCGACTCGAGGTCGGCGAGCTTCTTGATCTCGTCGGCAGACAGTGGCTTGCCGTCGAGTACGCCGCCCTTGATGACGAGGACGGGATGGGCCCTGGAGAAGTCACGCAGGCCCTTGGCGGCGTCGACCGGGTCGCCCTTGACGAAGGCGATGGCGGACGGGCCGACCAGGTGCTTGTCGATCCCCTCGATCCCGGCCTCCTTGGCCGCGATCTTGGTCAGCGTGTTCTTCACCACGGCGTAGGACGCGTTCCCACCGAGCGAGCGACGCAGATCCGTCAGCTGCTTGACGGTGAGGCCGCGGTACTCGGTCAGCACGACGGCGGCGGAGCCGCGGAACTCCTCCGCGAGCTCGGCGACTGCTGCTGCCTTGTCAGGCCTCGCCATGGGACTCCTTCGTGTGGTCTGCCGCCGGCCATCGAAGTCCCGAACATGCGAAACGCCCCGGCGCAGGCGCGGGGCGTCGGACACGGCTACCGCCGTGGCTGTCGTCTCACCTGCGCGGGCCGCCCGCATGGTGCGGGGCCTTCGTCGCGATCCGGGACGGATCGCGAGACCGGCGGTCTTTGGCAGGGCCGAGAATACGCGACTGGCCTGCGTGATCCAAATCGGCGACCTTCGAAGTTGTCAGGCTCTCGGGGCACATGACCAGCGTCAAGGCGCCCTGCCGACCTGACACTGGGATCCCGCGGCCCGGGCAACGCAGGACGCCACGAGCCGCGCGCAGCGGGTCGGGTCGTCCTCGACGGCAGAGCTGGTCAGGCGTCGGCGGGCTCCTCCGCGGTGACCTTCGTCTTCGTCGGGTCGAGCGGGATGCCGGGACCCATCGTGGTGGCCATGATCGCCTTCTTCACGTAGCGCCCCTTCGCGGCGGACGGCTTGAGCCGGTTGACCTCGTCCATCGCCGCAGCGTAGTTCTCGGCCAGCGCCTGCTCCGAGAACGACGCCTTGCCGATCACGAAGTGCAGGTTCGCGTGCCGGTCGACCCGGAACTCGATCTTGCCGCCCTTGATGTCGGACACGGCCTTGGCGACATCCATCGTCACCGTGCCGGTCTTGGGGTTCGGCATGAGGCCACGCGGGCCGAGCACGCGACCGAGCCGGCCGACCTTGCCCATGAGGTCCGGAGTCGCCACGACCGCATCGAAGTCGAGGCGGCCGCCCTGGACCTCCTCGATCAGCTCGTCGGCACCGACGATGTCGGCATCGGCGGCCCGCGCCTCGTCCGCCTTGGGACCGACGGCGAAGACCAGGACACGGGCGGTCCGGCCGGTGCCGTGCGGCAGGTTGACGGTGCCGCGGACCATCTGGTCGGCCTTGCGGGGGTCTACGCCCAGCCGCAGGGCGACCTCGACGGTCGCGTCATACTTCGTGGTGGCTGTCTCCTTGGCGAGGCGGACCGCCTCGGGCGGGGCGTACAAGCGCTCGCGGTCGATCTTCTCGGCGGCGGCGCGGTAGGCCTTGCTGCGCTTCATTGCTGCTCCTGATGTGTCGGGTGTGGAGTCGTGGTAGCGGGCCAGCGCGGGCCCTCCCACTGCGGCGGACCGAGCGGTCAGCCGTCGATCGTGACGCCCATCTGGCGGGCGGTGCCGGCGATGATCTTCTCGGCGGCGTCGAGGTCGTTGGCGTTGAGGTCGGGCATCTTCTGCTCGGCGATTGCGCGCACCTGGTCGCGGGTGATCTGCGCGACCTTGACCTTGTGCGGCTCGCCGGAGCCCTTCTCGACGCCGGCGGCCTTGAGGATGAGCTTGGCTGCCGGCGGGGTCTTCGTGACGAAGGTGAAGGAACGGTCCTCGTAGACCGTGATCTCCACCGGGATCACGTTGCCGCGCTGCGACTCGGTGGCGGCGTTGTAGGCCTTGCAGAACTCCATGATGTTGACGCCGTGCTGTCCCAGCGCGGGGCCGACCGGCGGGGCAGGCGTGGCCTGCCCGGCCTGGATCTGCAGCTTGATGAGGGCTGCGACCTTCTTCTTGGGGGGCATTCTCTCCGGTTCCTCACGTGCTGGTTCGTACGGCGGTGCGGGCCGGGCGGTCCGCACCGGTTCCGTCAGAGCTTCTGGATCTGGTTGAACGACAACTCGACGGGGGTCTCTCGACCGAAGATCTCGACCAGACCCTTGATCTTCTGCGAGTCCGCGTTGATCTCGTTGATAGTCGCGTGCAGCGTCGCGAAGGGCCCGTCCACCACCATGACGGAGTCGCCGACCTGGAAGTCGACGACCTCGACCTGCTGCTGCCGCTGGTCGGCGGGCTTCGCCCGCTCGGCCACCTCCGGGGCGAGCCAGCGTTCGACCTCGTCGAGCGTCAGCGGAAGCGGCTGGTGGGCGTGGCCCACGAAGCCGGTGACTGCGGGCGTGTGGCGCACCGTGGCCCACGACTCGTCGGTCATGTCCATGCGGACGAGGACATATCCCGGGAAGCGGTTCCGCTTGACCAGACGGCGCTGGCCGTTCTTGATCTCGGCGACTTCCTCCTGGGGGACGACCACCTCGAAGATGTAGTCCTCCATGTTGAGGCTGCCGATCCGGCTCTCGAGATTGGCGCGGACGCGGTTCTCCATGCCGGAGTACGTCTGCACGACGAACCAGCCGCCGGGCTTCGACTTGAGCACGCGGCGGAACTCGTCGAGCGGATCGCGTTCCGGCGCCTCCACCGGTGCGGGCGCACCGTTGGTCTCGGCCACGGCCTCCTGGGCGTCAGGCACCTCGGTCTGGGCGGCGTCGAGCGCCTCGTCGACGGGATCGCCCTGCTCGTGCGAAGGCAGGACGGACTCGTCCAGCGAGTTCTCGGGCGACTGCTGCTCGGACACGGTGGCGGCTTCTTCCTCCATAGACGGCGACGGGCGGCTGGCTCAGCCGAAGATCTCGAAGATCGCCCAGCCGAAGGTCAGGTCGAGAACGGACACGATGGCGATCATGATGGCCACGAACACGAGCACGACCGCGGTGTATGTCAGCAGCTGCTCGCGGGTCGGGTAGACCACCTTGCGGAGCTCCGCGACGACCTGGCGGATGAACAGAGCGATCCGCGACGGTCGCAGGCGTGCGAGGCCGCCTCGCTGCTCCGGGCGGCCACGCTCCGGCGTCGCGGTCTGGCCACGCGTCTCGGTCACGTCGTACCTCGTTGTCGGGCCGCTCCGTAGAGCGACGATCTTGGTTGTTCGGGCTTTCGAGCAGGGCAGGAGGGACTTGAACCCCCAACCGCCGGTTTTGGAGACCGGTGCTCTTCCAATTGAGCTACTGCCCTTCGGCGGTCGCGGTGATCCGCCGGGGCGCACGTTTGGGCGCGCTTCGGCAGGGGTCGTACGACCACCAGACTGACGAGTGTACGGGGTCCCCGCGGGCCAGGTCGAACCGCGAGCGCCGCTGAGCCCAGGCGACGCGGGGCGGCGCGTCCCCGCCCGGTGGTGCCAGGATGAGGGTCATGACCTCCCCCGCGTCCGCCGGGCTCGAGTCCGGTACCGCTCCCGTCCGGATCTCGACCCGCGTGGGCTCGATCACCGAGTCGGCGACGCTCGCGGTCGATGCGAAGGCGAAGGCACTCCGGGCGGCCGGGCGGCCGGTGGTCGGGTTCGGCGCCGGTGAGCCCGACTTCCCCACACCGGACTACATCGTCGAGGCAGCGGTCGCGGCCTGCCGCGACCCGCGCAACCACCGCTACACGCCCGCAGGTGGCCTGCCCGAGCTCAAGGAGGCGATCGCGGCGAAGACCGCCAGAGACTCCGGGTACGACGTCGAGCCGGCGCAGGTCCTGGTGACCAATGGCGGCAAGCATGCCGTGTACGAGGCGTTCGCGACGCTGCTCGACCCGGGCGACGAGGTCCTGCTTCCGACGCCTTACTGGACGACCTATCCCGAGGCGATCCGTCTCGGGGGCGGCAGGCCCGTCGAGGTTCTCGCGGACGAGACGTCGGGGTACCGGGTCACCATCGACCGGCTCGAGGCGGCCCGCACCGGGCGCACGAAGGTGCTGCTGTTCTGTTCGCCGTCGAACCCGACCGGAGCCGTCTACACCCCGGACGAGGTCGCGCAGATCGGCCGGTGGGCGTACGAGCACGGCCTGTGGGTGGTGACCGACGAGATCTACGAGCATTTGACCTACGCCGGCGCCAGGTTCGCCTCGATGCCGGTGGCAGTGCCCGCGCTGGCCGACACCTGCCTCGTGCTCAACGGGGTGGCCAAGACGTACGCGATGACCGGGTGGCGGGTCGGCTGGATGATCGGGCCCCGCGATGTGGTCAGGGCGGCGACCAACTTGCAGTCCCACGCGACGTCGAATGTCGCCAACGTCTCGCAGCGGGCGGCGCTCGCCGCGGTCTCCGGCGACCTGTCAGCGGTGGCCCAGATGCGCGAGGCGTTCGACCGGCGTCGGCGCACGATCGTGTCGATGCTGAACGAGATCGACGGCGTCGTCTGCCCGGAGCCACAGGGTGCCTTCTACGTCTACCCCTCCGTCAAGGGCGTGCTCGGCCGACCGGTCGCAGGGACGACGCCGACGACGAGCGCCGAGCTCGCAGAGGTGATCCTCGACCAGGCCGAGGTGGCGGTGGTGCCGGGCGAGGCGTTCGGTCCCAGCGGCTACCTGCGCTTGTCGTACGCCCTCGGTGACGACGACCTGGTCGAAGGCATCACCCGGATCCAGCGACTGCTCGCCCGGTAGACGGTGCCGCGCGACCTGTATTCGCTGCCGAAGGCGCATCTGCACCTGCACTTCACCGGTGCGATGCGCCATTCGACGCTGGTCGAGCTCGCCGCCGCCCACGGCATCAGGTTGCCGGACGCTCTGGAGGAGGACTGGCCGCCGCAGCTGTCCGCGGCGGACGAGAAGGGCTGGTTCCGGTTCCAACGGCTCTACGACCTGGCCCGCTCGGTATTGCGCGACGAGGCCGATGTGCGGCGCCTGGTCCGCGAGGCAGCCCAGGACGAGGCGGCCGAGGGCTCTGGCTGGCTGGAGATCCAGGTCGACCCGTCGGGGTACAGCGCGCGTTTCGGTGGGATCACGGCGTTCACCGATCTCGTGCTCGACTCGGCGCGTGCGGCGTCGTCCGCCACGGGCGTGGGCGTCGCTGTCGTGGTCGCCGCGAACCGGACCCGGCACCCGCTCGACGCGCGGACGCTCGCCCGGCTCGCGGCTCAGTACGCCGGCCGGGGAGTCGTCGGGTTCGGACTGTCGAACGACGAGCGGAGGGGCGTGATCGAGGCCTTCGCGCCGGCCTTCCGGATTGCGGCGCAGGCCGGCCTGTTGGCATCGCCGCACGGCGGTGAGCTGCGCGGACCGGACAGCGTGCGGGCGTGCCTCGACTCACTGGGAGCGCACCGGCTCGGGCACGGAATCCGCTCGGCCGAGGATCCGCCGCTCTTGGCCCGCATCGCCGACGCCGGTGTGACGCTCGAGGTCTGCCCGGCCTCGAACGTCGCTTTGGGCGTCTACCCGAAGGCCGCCGAGGTGCCACTTCGCGCTCTCGTCGAGGCGGGTGCACGGGTGGCACTCGGGGCCGACGATCCGCTGCTGTTCGGCTCCCGCCTGGTGAACCAGTACGAGATCGCCCGGTCGGTGCACGGCTTCGGCGACGTGGAGCTCGCGACGCTCGCCCGCTCGTCGGTCGAAGGGTCGGCGGCGCCTGCGTACGTCCGCCGGCACCTCCTTGCCGGCATCGACGCCTGGCTCGCGGCGCCGGAGCCGGCCGACACCCCCTCGCGTTGAGCATGCAACGCGGGGGGCCGGATGCCCCGGCCACCGCGACCTGCTCAGAGCACGCAGCCGACCAGGACGGGCTCGGTCTCCAGCTCGACCCGGAAGGCGGCACGCACGCTGTCGCGGATCTCACGGGCGAGTGCAAGCAGGTCCTCGGTGCTGCCGCCGCCCCGATTGGTGAGGGCGAGCGTGTGCTTGCCGGACAACGCGACCCGTCCACCGGGCCCGGGATGCCCGCGCGAGAACCCGGCCCACTCGATCAGCCAGGCTGCGCTCGTCTTCACCCTGCCGTCCGGCAACGGCCAGCGCGGCGCGCCGTCCGGCAACCTCCCCGCGTGCTGAGCGTCCAAGATCGGGTTGGTGAAGAACGACCCGGCGCTCCACGTGTCGTGGTCGGCCCCGTCGAGGACCATGCCCTTCCCGCCCCGCAGGGCGAGCACGGCCGCGCGGACGTCGGCGATCGGAGCACGGTCGCCGATCTCGACCCCCATCGTCCTGGCCAACTCTGCGTACCTCACTGGCGGACTCAGCGTGCCCTGCCGGAACTGGTAGCTCACCTCGAGGACGAGGAAGCGGTCGCTGCCCCTGAAGCGGCTGGTCCGGTAGCCGAACCCGCATTCGGCGTTGGCGAAGGTCCGCACCGACCTCTCGACGCGGTCATACGTCCGGACCGCCCAGAGGGTCTCGGCGACCTCCTGCCCGTACGCACCGACGTTCTGCATCGGTGTGGCGCCGACCGCGCCCGGGATCCCTGACAGCGCCTCGATCCCGACCCAGCCCTCCGCCACAGCTCGCTCGACGACGGCGTCCCATGCCTCGCCCGCGGCGACGCTGACGACGACACCCCCGCAGGCCGCGAGATCGTCGGAGCCGCACCCGGCGTCGTCCACGGCGACACCCTTCGACGTCACCCGTATCACGGTCCCGTCGAATCCCTCGTCGGCGACGACCACGTTCGAGCCGCCGCCGAGCACGAGGACCGGCTCGCCGCGCTCGTCGCAGTTCCGGACCGTCTCGACGAGCTCCGCCGCAGTCTCTGCATCGACCATGCGCGACGCCTCGCCACCGAGGCGGAGCGTCGTCAGGTCGGCGAGACGGACCTTCTGGCGGAGCACGGGCACGAGACGCCAGGCTAGCCGGGCGTCGTCGACGTCGATCGCAGCGGTCGGGCCGCCCCGGTGACAGCCAGGCTAAGCACCAGCGTGCCGATGATCACCAGCAATGCGCTGAGCACGCCCACCCGGTCGCCCAACAAGCCGATCAGAGGAGGCCCGGCGAGGAACGCCGTGTACCCGATCGAGGCCACGACGCTGACTCGTGCGGCGGCGTGCCGTTCGTCGTCCGCCGCGGCGCTCATGCCGACCGGGAAGCCGAGCGACGCACCCAAGCCCCACAGCGCGGCCCCGAGCATGGCCACGGGCAGCGAGCTGCCGAAGACGAAGGCAGCCAGCCCGGTGATCGCGAGTCCGATGCCGCCCCGGAGCACGGCAACCCGTCCGTACCGGTCCAGCATCCACGTCCCCGTCACGCGGCCCGTGGTCATCGCGGCGACGAACACCGCGAAGCCGGTCGCGCCGACGGCGCGCGTGACGTCGTAGCCGTCGACGAGAGCCAGGGCCAGCCAGTCGGTGGCTGCGCCCTCGGTCAAGGCGGAACAGAGCACGAGCAGCCCGATCAGCAGCGTTCGGCGCTCACGCCAGGCAGTCAGAGGATGGCGGCGTTTCGTCTCGTGTCCGTCGGAACGGCTCGTCTCGACCGGCCGGAACCACCGGACGGCCGTGAGTACGCCGGACAGCACGACCAGGGCGGCGACGGTCAGGTGCGCGTCGAGGGAAAGGTCGACCGTCTCGGCGAGCGCACCGGTTCCCGCTCCGGCGACGGCGCCCAGGCTCCAGGCCGCATGGAACCTCGGCATGATCGTCCGCTCGATGCGGCGTTCGACGTCGGCGCCTTCGACGTTCATCGCCACGTCCCAGACGCCGGAGCCGGCGCCGAACGCGAAGAGTCCGGCGCCGACGAGCGCCGCGTTCTCGACGACGCCCCCGCCGATCCCGACGACGGCCATGCCGGCGCAGGCCAGGATGCCTCCGGCCCGGACCGTCTGCTCCGGCCCGAGCCGGAGCACGACCGCACCGGCGGACGGCAGCGCCAGTACGGCGCCCGCCGACCCGGCGAGCAGCAGGAGACCGACTTGGGCAGGGCTCAGCCCGAGCTCGTCGCGGATGGCCGGGATTCGGCTGATCCAGTTCGCCAGGGCGAACCCGTTCAGGGCGAAGACGGCCGCCACCGCGTTGCGTGCGTGCACTACCTCCGGTCGCAATGTCGGGGGTCGCTCGCGCGTCGTCATGCGGCGTTCGTCGGCGCCTGCACCACGGCACGGGCCTGTGTCAGCACCTTCTCGTCGCCGACCAGCACCGTCACGTCGATGCCGACCAGCCCGTCATCGCGGACCTCCGACAGCGTGCCGGACGCCGTGACAGTGACGCCGTCATCGTCGTCCGGAACGACGACGGGCCGCGCGAAGCGGACCCCGAACTCGACCACCGCGGCCGGATCGCCGGCCCAGTCGGTCAACAACCGGCCGGCCAGCGCCATGGTGAGCATTCCGTGGCCGAGGACACCCGGCAGGCCGACAGCGCTCGCCACCCGGTCGCTCCAGTGAATCGGGTTGAAGTCCCCAGACGCGCCCGCGTAGCGGACCAGGTCGCCACGGGTGACCTGAAAGGTCCGCTCGGCAACGACGGCGCCCACGTCGGTCATTCGCCGGCTCCTGTCTCGCGGACGAGCAGCGTCGCCGTCGCCGTACACACAGCCTCGCCGGAGTCGTCGGCGACCTCGCAGCGGATGCCGAGCAGGTCGCTACCCGATCGGGACCGGATCGAGTCGAGGGTCGTGGTCGTGGTCAGCCGGTCGCCGGCCCGGATCGGCCGCCGGTGAAGGAAGCGCTGGTTGGCATGGATGACCTGGGAGTAGACGACGCCGAGGTCGTCGATCAGTACGTCGAACCCGCGGAGCACCGGGATCATCGCGAAGGTCGGCGGCGCGATCACGTCCGGGTGGCCGAGCTCCTTGGCCGCCTCGACGTCGCGGTAGACGGCGTTCGGGTCGCCGACGGCCTCGGCGAACTCGCGGATCTTCTCCCTGCTGACGTCGTAGGACTGGGGCGGGTAGACCCGGCCGGCTGCGGAGGGGTCGATGGCCATGGTCGCGACGCTACCGGACGCGTACGGGGAGCTCGTCGTGCAGACGAAGAGGGGGCTGCCAGGACGATCCCGCTCGTCCGGCGGCGACCTTGAGACAAGTACGACGGCCCGGCCGCCTCACATGTCTCAAGATCGCGTCAGGAGAGCGCTCCGCCTCGCAGGTCGGTTAGCGGGTCTCACGGTGGGTGGTGTGCGTGCGGCAGCGCGGGCAGTACTTCTTCAGGTCGAGCCGGTCGGGGTCGTTGCGCCGGTTCTTCCTGGTGATGTAGTTGCGCTCCTTGCACACCGTGCAGGCCATGGTGATCTTCGGGCGGATGTCGGCGCTCTTGGCGGCCACGGGGTGCCTCTCAACGGTTTCAGGGTGGGCGTACAAACCTCACAAGTTTAGCCGACCTCGTGAACGACCTCCGAATCGGAGATCGCCGCCGATGGCCGGCCGGGTACGTAGCGGGGGCGGGACTCGAACCCGCGACACAACGATTATGAGCCGTTTGCTCTAACCACCTGAGCTACCCCGCCCCGTCCAGCGCCGACCGCCAGGCCGACGCCCGACGAGAGCCCCAATACGGAATCGAACCGTAGACCTTCTCCTTACCATGGAGACGCTCTGCCGACTGAGCTATTGGGGCGAGCCGCAGACGAGGGTACACAACCGCGCGGAGGTCGGAGAAATCCGTTCGCCCTACGCTGGCAGCGGGAGTTGAGCCCGATGGCGTACCAGCTGCTGACGACCTTGATCGTGGGCCTGCACTTCGCGTGGCTCGCGTACATCGCGGCCGGCGGTTTCCTTGCCTGGCGCTGGCCCTGGGCCGTCTGGCCGCACCTGGGCGCGGTGTCCTGGGGGGTCGCCCTCGTCGCCGCCGGCCTCGACTGCCCGCTCACCGCCGCCGAGGACTGGGCGCGGCAGCGCGCCGGCGAACCGCCCCTGACGGCCGGGTTCGTCGACCGCTATATCGAGGGCGTGATCTACCCCGAGCGCTACACAGGTCTCGTGCAGGCGCTGATCGTTGTCGTGGTCGCGGTGTCCTGGGCGGGCGTCTACGTGCGGTGGCGCCGCTCTCGGGCAATGGCGACACCCTGAGCAAGACCGCGACACCGTGACCGGTCCACCTGGCGACCTCGGCAGCGGGGAACGTGCTGTTGAGCCAGAGGTTGAGCTTGACCTTGAAGTGAGGTCCAAGGTTTACGTTGGGTGAATGACCACGACGACGACGGTGCCCGGGCTGCGGGTCGCTGAACTGGCCCATGCTGTCGGGGTCGCTCCGGACACGGTGCGCTATTACGAGCGGGCCGGGTTGCTGCCGCCACCGGCACGAACGCCGGCCGGCTACCGCTCCTACGGTGGCGAGGCGGTGGAGCGGCTGCGCTTCATCCAAGGCTGCCAGCGGCTCGGGCTGCAGCTACGTGACATCGCTGACCTGCTCGCAATTCGCGATACCGGGAAATGCCCGTGTGAGCCTGCGGAACAGCTTCTGCGTCGCCGGCTGACTGAGCTCGATGCGGAGATGGCCCGGCTGGCGGTGCTGCGCGGCGAGATGGTCGCGATGGTCGAAGCGCTGCCATCGGCGGACTGTCCGCCGCCGGGCCCATCCACCACATGGTGCCCACCGGAAGGGAGGTGACCGCGATGACGGACACAGTTCTGGACTGCTGCTGCGACGACCCGGACTGCCCACCGGAGCTCTGCGGCTGCGGCTGCTGACTGCTACCCCGTGGGTCCGCCGAGCGCGCCGGCGGACCCAGCGCAGACAATCACGAGATGCCGCTGTGGGACAGCTGGGTGGCCTTCCATCGCCGCGATGGGCGATGCGGGCTACTGCTGATTTGGCTCATGTCCCCAACGCCACAGTGACGCCGCCGGAGAATGCGGAGTCGTGCAGCTCGAGGCTGGCCGGGGTCGCGTCCGCCGGTATGTCGAACACGACGATGCCGGTGAGCGAGTTGCCTGGGTTGATCTCCTCGTAGAGCGACTGGGCATCCTCGGAGAGGTAGATGGCGGCCTCGGTGTCGGCGCCCGCCTTCCGACCCTCGGTGTCGATCAGGTACTGGTTGTCCCCGAAGAAAGAGCCCGGCGAGTCGCCATGGTTGGTCACCGTCATGGTGACTAACACGAACTTGCCTTGCGGCTCAGTGCCGAACTCGGCGGTCCCAATGATCGGCGGGCCGTCTTCGACCGCAGTCACGACGAACGTGAAGTCACCATCCCTGGCCTGTTCGCCGATGCCCGGAGGCTCCTGCTCGACCTCCTGCGGGACGGGCTCCACGTCCTGCGGTGCAGGGTCCTCGGGTGCGGCGGGCTCCTCGGTGGAAGTACCCGTTCTGGACACATCCTCGCCCAGGTCCTCGAACGCGCCGACAACGATCACCACTCCGACGATCGAGAGCAGCAGTGCGACCGCACTCGTGATGATTCCCCACAACGCCATGGTCCCGTTGGTGGCCTCGCCACGCTTTGCACGGCCACGACCGGCGAAGCCGAGGATCAGGCCAATCACGCCGAGGATTCCAGCCATCCAGAAGAACAGCGGGATCAGCCCGGAGATCGCACCAATGATCCCGAGAATGAGCGCGGCAATCCCGAGCCCGTTCCGTGCGGAAGGCTGCACCTGCGTGGCCACGGGTGCCTCCTGCGCGGTCCACGCAGTGCCGTCCCAGTAGCGTTGGACGGGCGCACCTGACGGGTCCGGATACCACCCTGCGGGCGGTAACGACTGGTCGTTGGTCATGGCGTTCCCCCTCCGCTGAGGGTCGGAACCGTAGCGCTGTCCCCGGACACGCGGGCCGCCCATGCCTCAATTCGTGCGGCGTCGTCGGAGTGATCGCGGGCAGGAGATGGCCATACACGTCAGCCGTGATCGAGATGGTGCCGTGGCCGAGCCACCGGCTGACCTTGAACAAGTCGATGCCGGCCGCTAGCCACGTAGACGCGGCGATGTGGCGCAGGTCGTGGAACCGCGGGCCTTCGCTCGCATGACCGACGACGTCTCGGATTGCCTGAGCCTCGGTGTGGAACACACGTTCGTGCTCATCGCAGACCGCGCGGAAGGTGTCGTCCTCCAGCGGCACAACGCTCGAAACGGTCGGTCGCGCAGAATCTGGAGACCCGCGGGGTTGACGAGGGGATGACAGAATCGCGATGGTCGGAGGTCCCACGACCGAAGGACCCTTACCGGACATCTGCCCTGGTAGAGGCCCTTTCGATCTTGCGGTGGCAGGTGTTGGATTCGAACCAACGTAGGCGAAGCCGACGGATTTACAGTCCGCTCCCTTTGGCCACTCGGGCAACCTGCCGGGGTTGGCGGGCGATTGCCCGACCGGCTGAGAGGATACATGAGGTCGTCGGACCGCCGGCAGTTCGGCGTGCAGGCCCTCGACGGAAGGAGCATCCAGGTGGCGGGCGATTCCTCGTTCGATGTCGTGAGCAAGATCGACCGGCAGGAGGTCGACAACGCGCTACACCAGGCTGCAAAGGAGATCGGGCAGCGCTTCGACTTCCGCGGCACGGACGCCGCGATCCGCTGGGCCGGCGAATACGGCGTCGAGATGGAGGCGTCCGCCGAGGACCGCGCCAACGCCGTGCTCGACGTGTTCAAGGACAAGCTCGTCAAGAGAGGCGTCTCCCTGAAGGCGCTCGACGCCGGTGAGCCGCGCGCGTCCGGCAAGCTCTACAAGATCGGCGCGACGCTTCAGAACGGGCTGACGCAGGAGCAGGCCAAGAAGATCACCAAGGCGATCCGTGACGAGGGCCCCAAGAGCGTCAAGTCCCAGGTCCAGGGCGAGGAGGTCCGGGTCTCCGCCAAGAAGAAGGACGACCTGCAGGCCGTCATCGCGCTGCTCAAGCAGCAGGACTTCGACTTCGCCCTCCAGTTCGTCAACTACCGCTAACCACGTTGATCATGCAGTTTCTGCGCGACACGCCGGCCGAAGGCCACGGCGTGTCGCGCAGAAACTGCATGATCAACGTGCGGGTGGGTCAGCGGGGGTAGCCAGCCAACGCCTCGAGGCGGGCGATCCGGTCCGCCATCGGCGGATGCGAGGCGAACAGCTTCGCGAGCCCCTGCGGGCGGAACGGGTTGGCGATCATCAAGTGGCTGGTCGCCACCAGGTCGCGCTCCGGGGGAAGCGGCAGCTGCCGGGTACCCATCTCGAGCTTGCGGAGAGCGCTGGCCAGCGCCAGCGGATCCCCGGTCAGCCGGGCGCCCTCGGAGTCGGCCTCGAACTCGCGCGACCGACTGATCGCCAGCTGGATGACCGAGGCCGCCACCGGACCGAGCACCATGAGGAGCAGGGCGCCCAGCGGCCCGGGGCCGCCGTCGTCGTCGCCGCGGGGCAGGAAGAACGCGAAGTTGGCGAGGAACATGACGACACTCGCCAGCGCTCCGGCGACCGACGACGTGAGGATGTCGCGGTTGTAGACGTGGGCGAGCTCGTGCCCGAGAACCGCCCGCAGCTCGCGCTCGGTGAGGATCGTGAGGATCCCTTCCGTGCAGCACACCGCTGCATTCGACGGGTTCCGGCCGGTCGCGAACGCGTTGGGCGCCTGTGTGGGGCTCACATAGAGCCGTGGCATCGGCTGCCGCGCGGAGGTCGAGAGCTCTCGGACGATGCGGTACATGACGCGCTGCTCTGCCTCGCCGACCGGGTACGCGCGCATCGAGCGCAGCGCGATCTTGTCGCTGTTGAAGTACGCGTAGCCGTTCGTCGCGAGCGCGACGAACAGGGCGATCCACAGGCCAGTGGTCCCGAACAGCGACCCGACGAACAGGATGAGCGCGGAAAGCAGGCCGAGCAGGGCCGCGGTCTTGAGTCCGTTGCGGTGCACATCCACCTCTCGTGATGGTCCAGCGACCGGGGCGTCTTCACGGTCTGCCGCATCAGAAAACGTACCGTCGGGCCGGCACGTTCCCGGCTGTGATCGACGCCATCCTGGGCCGGGCCTGCTTGCGGAGGCGTCAGCCCAGCAGGCCCGCGCTCGCATCGGCGAGGCCGAGCACGAGCTGAGGCAGCACCGAGAACGCCACGCCGGCAGCGAGGACGAACCCGACCGCCATGCCCGAGGTAGCAGGGATTTCGTACGAGACGGCCGGATGGCCCGGCGACGGCGCAGCGAAGAGCAACGCCGCCCACCGCAAGTAATACGCGAGCGCGATCACGGTGTTGACGGCGACGGCGACGGCCAGCCAGCCCGCCCCCCCGGACACCGCGGAGTCGATGACGACCACCTTGGCCCACAGCCCGGCGATGCCGGGCGGCAACCCGGCCAGGGCGAGAAGGCCGAACGCGAGGGCCGCCGCGCTGGCCGGCTCGGTGTACGCGAGCCCTCGGTAGTCGTCGATCGCTCCCGCCGGCCGGTGCCTCGACACGATGGCCACGACCCCGAAGGCCGCCAGGTTCACGACGGCATAGACGCACACGTACGCGACGACCGCCGAGAGTGCCTCCCCGAAGCGACCGCCGCCGACCCCGGTCGACGCCACACCGAGCGGCACGAGCATGTAGCCCGACTGGGCGATCGACGACCAGGCGAGCAGCCTGACGGCGCGCCGCTGCCGGAGCGCCGCAACGTTGCCCAGCGTCATCGTGGCGACTGCGATAACGGCGATCACCGGCGCCCACACGTCGGCATACGACGGGAAGCCCTCGCCGACCACGACGACGATGCCGACGATTCCCGCCGCCTTGGACACCACCGACAGATATGCGGCGACGACGACCGGGGCGCCGGAATACGTGTCGGGGACCCAGAAATGGAACGGGACAGCGCCGACCTTGAACGCGAGTCCGACCAACGTCAGCACGACGCCCGCGGTCGCGACCGAGTTGCGGTTGGACGGGTCGCTCAGCGCGTCCGCGATGCGGTCCAGGTGCAACGAGCCGGTCGCGCCGTAGACCAGGCTGACGCCGTAGACCATGACCGCGATGGAGACGACCGAGACCAGGAAGAACGTCAGCGCCGCCTCGGATCCGCGGGCGTCACGCCGGCGCAACCCGACCAGCGCGAACCCCGGCAGCGAGAGGACTTCGAGCGCGACCACGATCGTGGCCAGATCGCGCGCTGCCGCGAGGAGCAGGGCGCCGGTGGCGGATGCAAGGACGAGGAATCCGGTTTCCCCGCCCGGCAGCCGCTGGCGTTCCGGCGATACGGAGTCGTCCGGCAATCGTGGCTCACCCTGGCCGATCTCGGCGTGGGCGAGCAGTAGTACGACAACTGTCCCCACGAGCACGACGGCCTGGAAGACGAGCGTGAGCTGGTTGACGACGTACGAGCACGATTCCAGTGCACCGTCCCCGTCGATGCAGAAGGTCGCGCGCGCGTCGCCCCACAAGAGGCCGACGACCACCAGCGCTGCCAGCGTGCCGCCCACGGAGATCGCCGTCAGCACGCCCGCCGCGCGGCGTGGGAGCCACAGGTCGGCGACGAGAACGGCGAGCGCGGCCGTGGCGACGAGCACGACCGGACCGACAGTGAACCAGTCGACGCCTTGTGCCGTGGCCGTCACGACCCGCCCCCGGACAGCAGCGCCTGAACGGCGGGGTCGACCACAGTGAGGACGAGCCCCGGCCACACGCCGAGCAGCAGCGTGAGAGCCACGAGTGGCCCCCACGAGGCGGCCTCGAGCCGCGTGACGTCGCCGAGGACCGGCAACCGACCGCCGATCACGTCATCGCCCTGACAGACCCGGCGCACGGTCACCAACAGATACCACGCCGTCAGCACCAGTCCGAGGAGGGCGATCGCCATCAGCGCCAGGAAGTAGGGCCGCTCCAGCAGTGCCGCGGGCCGGAAGGCTCCGATCACGGCCAGGAGCTCCCCCCAGAACCCGGCCAGGCCGGGCAGGCCGAGCGAGGCCACGGCGCCGAACGTCAGCAGGGCGCCCAGCCGCGGCAGCCGCGCGTAGAGGCCGCCACCGAGCTCGTCGAAGTCGCTCGTCCCGTGCCGGTCCTTGATCGCGCCGGCCAGGAAGAAGAGAAGCCCGGTGATCACACCGTGGGCGAGACCGGCGTACACGGAACCGTTCAAGCCGGCCGGCGTCAGCGTGGCGACGCCGAGCACGACGAAGCCCATGTGACCGACGCTCGAGTACGCGACGAGACGTTTGAGATCACGCTGGGCCAGGCACGCGAGAGCGCCGTAGACGATGCCGACGACGGCAAGACCACCCAGCACCGGCGCTATTCGGGCGACGCCGTCCGGGACGATCGGGACGGCAACCCGGACCAGTCCGTATGAGCCCATCTTCAGTAGGACGCCGGCGAGCAGCACGGATCCCACAGTGGGCGCCTTCGCGTGCGCGTCGGGCAGCCAGGTGTGCAGCGGCCAGACCGGCACCTTGACCGCCAGCCCGCCGACGATGGCGACCGCGGCGAGCAGCTGGACGCCGCTGGACAGCCCCTCACCGCCGCGGGCGGCCAGCTCCACCATGTCGAACGTGCCCGTGTGCGCGTGCACCAGCAGGAAGCCGACGAGCATGACGGCCGAGCCGAGCAGCGTGTAGAGGATGAACGTCGTCGCGGCCGACGTCCGGCCCGGCCGATCATGCGGGTCACCCCACCACGCGATGAGGAACCACATGGGAACGAGGACGACCTCGAAGAACAGGAAGAACAGCAGCAGGTCCAGGGCCAGGAAGGTCCCCAGCATCCCCACCTCGAGCAGCAGCACCAGCGCGATGAAGGCCCGCAGCCGGCCGGCCTCTGGCCGCACCCGCACGGTGTAGAGGCAGCAGCAGAACACCAGGAGCGCCGTGAGCAGCGCGAATGGCAACGAGAGCCCGTCGACCCCCAGATGCCAGCGCAGATCGACTGCCGGTGCCCAGGCGGCATCGGTGGCGAACTGGACCGTGCCGCCGTCGTCGGTGTCGAGGAGGACGGCCGCGAGCAGCAGTGCGACAAGGGCAATGCCCGACGCCGCCACACCCACGGCCGGCCCCCGTCGATCCCCCACCCGCCGAGGCACGGCAGCAAGCGCTAGGCAGCCGGCCAGCGGTGCGCCGAGCGTGACGTGGAGGAGCACCTGGCCGGTCACCACAGCGCCGCCCCTGCACCCGCCAGAGCGAGAACGACGACGAACGCCAGGACCGCGGTCACATAGCGCTGGACCCGACCGACCTGTGCCGCATGGGGCAGGGCACCGAGGGCGCGGGCGGCGCGCCCGGCTCCGCGAACGTAGGCGTGCACCACGTCGCGGTCGCCCGCAACGACGAGGCGGCTGAGCCCCACGAGGGGTCGCACGACGAGGGAGTCGTACAGCCGGTCGACGCCTAGGCCGTCGGCGAGCAGCGGCCGAAACGACCCGAGTGCCGCCGCGGGGTCCCGCCGGCCGAGCTGCTCCCACTCGGCAAACGCTGCGAATGCGCCCACGCCGACCAGGACAAGCGAGAGCGCGGCGGTGCCGAGGTGGATCGATATGCCACCCGCCTCGGCCGCGGTGGCGTCGCCGGGGTCGAGCATTCCTGAGACGACGGACGGCATGAAGGCGAGCACACCGAGCAGGACTGTCGGCACGGCGAGAATCACCAGCGGCGTGCGCATGGCCGGCGGTGGGTCGTGCGGTATCAGCGCCGGGTGGGAATGCGCGACACGTGCCTCTGCCGCGCCCCAGTGCGGAGGGCCGCGGAACGCGAGCAGCCAGGCTCGCGCCGCGTAGGCGGCAGTGAGCAGAACCGTCACCAGACCGGCCAGGAGCACGAGCCAGGCGGCCCAGCCTGGCGTCGGTCCGCCATGGACGGCGGCGTCCTCGGCCGCCGAGAGCACCGAATCCTTGGAGAAGAACCCGGCCAGCGGCGGCAGCCCGACCAGCGCCGCGAAACCGAGCGTGCTGACGGTGTACGTCAACGGCATCCGTCGCCGTAGCCCGCCCATGCCGGAGAGCATGGTCGTCCCGACGGCGTGCGCGATGGCGCCCGCGCCCAGGAAGAGGAGCGCCTTGAACGCTGCATGGCTCAGCAGGTGGAACAGGCCGGCCGAGTACCCACCCACCGCGAGGGCGCCGAGCATGTACGCGAGCTGGCTCGACGTCGACCAGGCCAGCACGCGCTTGTAGTCGTCCTGGGCGAGCGCCGCGAGCGCGGTGAAGACCATCGTGACCGACGCCACGACCGCCAGTACGGCGAGCGCGACGGGTGAGAGCGCGTAGACCGCGTTCAGCCGCGCCACGAGGAAGACCCCCGCCGCGACCATCGTCGCGGCGTGGATGAGCGCCGACACCGGCGTCGGACCGGCCATCGCGTCCGGAAGCCACACGTGCAACGGCACCTGCGCCGACTTGCCGACGACACCGCAGAGGACGAGGACCAGGCCGACCGTCAGGCTCACCGAGGACACCGCTGAGCTCTCCAGCACCGAGATCCGGAACGACCCGGTCAGGTCGGCGAGCACGATGATGCCGGCCAGCATGCCGACGTCGCCGAGGCGGGTGACGACGAAGGCCTTCACCGCGGCCGAGCGCGCCTCCGGGCGCTCCCAGTGATGGCCGATGAGCAGCGCGGAGCACATGCCCATGACCTCCCAGCCGATGAGCAGCACGATGAGGTCGTCGGCGAGCACCACGAGCAGCATGGCGGCGGTGAACAACGAGATGAGCGCCGCGAAGGACCCGTAGCGGGGTTCGTCGTGCATGTAGGCCGTCGAGTAGACCTGGACGGCGAACGCCACGACGGTGACCATGATCGCGATGGTTACTCCGAGCCCGTCGGCCCGGGTCGCCGCGCTGATGGGGATCCAGCCGGTCGGGATCGTCCCCCATTCGTCGACCGACGGCCCGCCGACCCAGACCACGACTGCCATGCCGACGGCCAGCGCCATCGCGAGGCCGGTGCCGATCACCGCGACCCGGCCGGCCACCAGCCGGTTGCGGCCGACGGCCAGCCCGGCCAGCGCGGCAGCGAACGGCACCAGCACGATCAGCGGCGCGAGGATCACGACGCCGCCTCCCGCTCAGGCGCGACTCGCCCGGCACCGTCCGTGTCGAGCCAGTCGTCGGGGAGCGCCTCCTGCTCGGCGCTCTCGTCGAGCAGACCGAGGTCGTCGAGGTCCGACGTGCCTCGGTTGCGGAAGACCAGCAGCACGATGGCTAGCCCCAGCCCGACCTCCGCCGCGGCGATCGTGATGACGAACAGCGTCAGCACCTGGCCGCCGTGCAGCGCGTCGGACCACCACGCGTCGAACGCGACCAGGTTCAGGTTGGCGGCGTTGAGCATGAGCTCGACCGACATCAGCACGAGGACCGCATTGCGGCGGACGAGCACGCCGAAGACGCCGAGGGAGAACAGCAACGCAGACACCACGAGCGGAAAGGCCAGCCTCATCGCCCGTCCTCGTCCGGCCGACCGCGCGAGAGCACGATCGCGCCGACCAGGGCCGCGAGCAGCAGCACGGAAAGAGCCTCGAACGGCAGCACCCAGGCGCGGAACAAGGCCGATCCGATCGCCTCCGCGCCGCCGACCTCGGCGTCGTCCAGGTCGATGACCTCATCGCCCAGCCCGGCCAACGCGGTCAGGAGCAGCACGGCCCCAGTCGCCGCCGCCACTCCCGCCGCCAGGAGGACCCGGCGTCGCGGTGCGCCTGGCGCCGGGCCGATGGGTGCGCGGGTGAGCATCAGCGCGAACAGCACGAGGACGACGACGGCGCCGACGTATATCAGGACCTGGACCCACGCCAGGAGCTCCGCGGTCAGCAGCAGGAAGCATGCCGCAACGGCGCCGAGACAAACGGCGAGCCAGAGAGCTGCGTGGACGATCCGGGTCGTCGTGACGACGAGGAAGCCCGACCCGAGAGCGACCGCGCCGAGCAGCACGAACGCCAGCTCGACACCGTTCACCCGGCGGTCCCGGAGCCGGGGTCCGGGGAGACCCCGGCGGCCTTGCGGGCGGTCTCGACCTCCTTGGGCTCGGCAGCGCCTGCCTCGAGAGCCGGCGGGGGTGGCACCGTCCACATCCACTCTCGGAGGCGGTCGCGCTCGTGGACGAGATCGCGGATGTCCAGCTCGGCGTACTCGAACTCGGGAGACCAGTGCAGGGCGTCGAACGGGCACACCTCGATACAGATGCCGCAGTACATGCACAGCGAGAAGTCGATCGCGAACCGGTCGAGGACGTTGCGGCTACGGGCCCGTCCGCCTTCGGTCGCCGGTGGCATCTCCTCCTTGTGGGAGTCGATGTAGATACACCAGTCCGGGCACTCGCGTGCGCAGAGCATGCAGACGGTGCAGTTCTCCTCGGTCAGCGCGATGACACCGCGGCTGCGCGGCGGAAGCTGCGGCGCGGCGTCGGGATACTGCGCCGTGACAGCGCGCTTCGTGAGGCGCCGAAAGGTCGTGGCCAACCCGTGCGCAAGCCCGAGACCCGCCATGACTCCCATCTTGGCCCGTCTCGGCCGTCGGCACGAGCCTCCACGCCGCCGGAGCAACCGGGCGGGACGTCGTGAGGTCGCGCCCGGCGTGCTCAGAGCGGACTCAGGACAGGAGCTTGGCCTTCTGTGCCTCGAACTCCTCCGTGGTCAGTACGCCGGAATCACGCAGCCGCGCGAGCTTGGACACCTCGTCAGCCACGCCTGCCGACCCACTGGACCCGGCGGCCTCCTGCACATAGCCGCGCACGGCCTTCTCCCGCTCCTCATACTCCTGCGCGGCCCGCTCGTGCATGGAGCCACCACGGGCGATCAGGTACACCAGCGCACCCAGGAACGGCAGGAAGACGATGAACAGCACCCAGAGCGCCTTGGACCAACCGCCGAGATCCCTGCTGCGGAAGATGTCGGCGATCAACGAGAACAGCAGGAAGATCCACGCGATGAACAAGAAGAACCACAGAGTGGTCCAGAACACGTCCAACAGCGGGTAGTCGTCCATCGCCACAGCCCTTCGATGACGCCCGGCCAGGCCGGGGTTGACCCAAGGAGGCGATCATTCGCCCTGCGGCACTGTAGCGGTGTGGGGACGGCTGGGACAGGTAGCGCGCTATCCCCGCGTGTCCATGTCGTACGTGACCCAGGGTGTCGCTGTCGCGACCCGGTTGTACGCCGCACGTGCCCGGTGGTTGTCGGCGGCGGTGATCCACCGCACAACGCTCCAGCCGCGGCGCGCGGCTTCGTCCCTTATCGCCGCGAACATCGCGTCCACGACCCCGCTCCCGCGCGCTTCAGGTGCGATGACGAGGTCGTCGAGGAACCCGCCGACGTTGCCGTCGAGCGGACGGACGAACGGGCGCAGGTGCGCCAGGCCGACTGGCTCTCCACCGGTGGCGGGCACCGCGACGAGGGCGATGACGGCGTGGTCCTCGTGGATCCATCGCCACACGAGGTCCAGGTGGTCGGCGGAGAGTTGCTCGCCGTAGAAGTCGCCGTACGTGCGGAAGAGGCGGTCCCAGGCCGTCCGGTCCGCTGACTCGACCGGCCGCACGATCCACTCACGCCGTCGCTGAGGCATCGACGAACGGTACCGGTGATCGGTCCGTGCCTCGTCGCCCGAGTCGTGCCGTTGCGGTGTTCCGTGACTGTCGCCGCACTGCCGTCATTCGTCGAGTTGTGGGCCGGCTCGTTCGTATCGGGGTCGGTTGTTGCGGCGGGGTGTTTGGTCGGGGTCGACCCAGGGCGGCGGTATGAACTCGGGGTACCGGTCGGCGGCCATGCGGACGTCCCAGCCGTGGTGGTGGATGACGCGGTGGTGCTGGCCGCAGAGCAGGACCAGGTTGTCCAGGTCGGTGGGTCCGCCGTCGGCCCAGTGGACGATGTGGTGGGCGATGCACCACTCCGGTGGCCGGGTGCAGCCGGGGAAGGCGCAGCCGCGGTCACGGGCGACCAGCGCCGTCCACTGGCCTGCGGTGACGGTGCGCTGCTCGCGGCTGACATCCAAGGGGACGGAGGCAGGCCCGGTGATGATGCGGGTGATGCCGGCATCACATGCGATGCGGCGGACCGCCTCGGCCGATAGTGGCCCGCCCCAGCCGAGTTCACCGGGCGCGGTGGGTGTCGAGCCGCAGCCGGTGCCGAGCCCGGCGGCGGCGAACCGGCCGGCGCCACCGGTGCCGTCGTCGGCCCGGGTAAGGCTGTCCAGGGTGATGATCACGCTGACATGGGGCCGCGCACCCCGGCTGGTCGGCAGTACCGCGCTGCCCAGGCTGCGCGAGGCGAGCTCGACAAGTGCGTCGGCCATCCGCTGGCCTGCGGTGCGTGAGTCCTGGGTGCCGTCGGCGGCCGGGTTCGGCGCGGCCAGCGGGTCGAGCGCGGAGCGCACCACCGCGGCGTTCTCGGTGTCGAGCTGCCCGGAGATGCGGGTGCTGCCGTCGCCGAGATCGACCAGGTGCACCTGGCGGCGCCGGTGGGCCCGCTGCTCCCGCTCTTCGAGGGTCTCGGTGTCCAGGGTATGGATCAGGTGCCGGCCCAGCCTGGCCAGGGTGACCGGGTCGAACTGGCGGGCGTAGCCGGCCAGATCGGCCTCCGCGGCGCGTTCCTGCTCGGTGCTCAGCCCACCGGGCAGCTCGACCATGGTCTTGGCGATCACCTGCGCATGCTCGGTCGACACCTCGCCCGCGGCCAGCGCAGCAGCGGTGGCCGGCATCGACCGGCCTCCTGCCGTGGTGCCCACGTTGGCGGCGTAGTCCACCGGACCGGCCGCCGCGTCCAGTTCGAGGCGGTGGGCCAGGTCCACTCGGGCCTTGGCCTCACCCGGCCGCAGCCGCAGCCGGTCCTTGATCCACGCGGTGGTCGAAGACGCGCCCAGCCGTCGGCCCAGATCACGGCCGTCGGCCTCCCGCAACAGCCGCAGCGACAACTCCGCCTGCCGCGCCGCCAACGCCTCACAGGCCACGATCGTGGCCTGCAGGTCATCATCGGACAACGACCACACGTCCCCCGCAGCGGCCTTGTCCAGGGCGTTGGACACGTCGTCCAGCCCGGCCACCACTGGGTGACCGACCCGGCTGAGCGAGCTGCTGTCCATAGCCCCAAGAATAGAGACAGCCACCGACAACTCGGCTCCGTAATAGGTGGATATACACAGCTCGCCGAACACCGAATTCTTCCGTCAGTGAACAAGCCCTGGATTCAGCGGCGGATCATCCTCATGGTCGCCTGTCAGACCTCGTAGACTTTCAGCACCTCGTCGCCGTAATGGTTGACGACCTTCACTGCGATCTTCCCGGTCTCCGGCTTGGCGAACGGACGCGACCGCGTCGAATAAAGCGTTGCCCATGCCGCTTCGTCGATATCTGCCTTCAGCGCCGTCTTGAGCCGCTTGTACGGGTCGAGCCCGTCGGGCTTTCCGTCCCGCCCGGCGAAATAGCAGTGGCGCACGAAGAAGGACTCGGCGTCGTAGTCGGTGTCCACCATCCAGAGGGCGATGTCGTCGGTGTCACTCGAGCGGATCTCGCCGGTCGTCGGGTTGTAGACGTCCACTCCGAGGATCTCCACGACCATGCCGTCGGGCGTCTCCTCGATCCGGACGTCGGGCTCGCCGAAGACGGTGAACAGGTTGCCGCTGCCGGTCTTCTTGAGCAGCGCCTCCCCCATGGCCAGGTCGGCGTTCATCCGGACGATCAGCACGGGCAACCGGCCGAGCCTGCGCTCGGCTTGGACCGCGACGAAGTCGTCGGAGCCGTCTGGTCGGAACTCCTCGGCAGTCGTCACGGCGCTCGCGTCGAAAGCAAACCCGAGGACAAGCAGCATGTCGAATCCCTGCCCGCGCAGCGCCTCGCGTGCCGCCTCCTTGACCCACTCGGACGACACGGTGCCGTACTGCGGGCCGATGCTCACGGCGATGCGCTGTGGTGTGCTGTCGTCGCCGTTCTTGCGGTGACCCTCCGCCTGGATGAGCTTGCCGGCGTACGGGCTGAGCGCCTCGAACTCCAACCGCTCCGGACGGCGGCCGTTCTGAACTCCGGCCTTGGCGAGGTTGTCGAGGATCGTGCGGACGAACGTGTCAGCGTCGGCGGACTCACGCTCGGAAGCCTGGTCGCTATGCTCGATCTCGAAGCTCACGGCCCGGTGCGGCGACAGGCTCTCGACGGTGAACGGCCCCGCGACCCGGACCTTGCGCCTGTCCTCGTACGGCCGGTCGTACAGCGTCTCGGTCTCCGCGTGCTTGGCGATCGCGTCATCGATCTCCTTGCGGCTCATACCTTCGCGGATGTCGGGGTTGTTCGCGATCGACTTGAGCGTGACGTGCGGGAACCGCTCGTAGACGAACCCCTTCCGGACGTCCCCACGCGGTTCACCCATGTCGGGCACGGTCTCGGTGAGTTCGGCCTCCTTGGCCTGCCCCTCGGCCGAGTCGGCCAAGACCGTCAAGATGCCTTGAAGACCTCGTCGAGATGCCACTCAAGGAATGTGCGGCTGGGTTGGTCGATTCGCCGCTCCGGTACCGCGATTTGTACGCCTCGACGAGCGTAGAACTGCTCACCGTTCCCGAACTCGTCGCGAAGTCGAGGACTCACCACGAGCCTGTAATCGGTATCTACTCCGAGATAACCCCGATCATAGAGGGTGTGGACGTCAGAGCGAAGGAGGAGGCCGTTGTCCACACGATGCTCGCCTCCTTTGGGGAGGGGGCGGATATGCGCAGCCTCGAGAACAGGCCGGATCTTCTCGGCTGTTACCGCGCAACGCCGACCGTATGCTCGCAGGACAACTGCCTTGAACGCTTGCTGGCCCAGGCGCTGCGGTGCGAGACGCGGGTCGCCGTATACCGGTCCCAGCCGGTGCCAGGGCAAGCGAACGTCAATGTGAGTGCTTGTTCCGAGGATACGCCGGAGCAGCTCCTCGAAGTACCTGTGCGAGGTCATGGCTGACCCCGGCCATCCCGAACACTCCGACCGGCACAGCTGGCTGCACGACATCGTCGGGATCCGGCATTTCGACCCGGCGGCGTTCGACAAGGACTTCGTCAACGACGCGCTCGCAGCCGTACCGGCCAGGTTGTCAGGGCGGCGCGGCCGGTGACCTGCGCGAACGCGGCCCCCTCCCTGACAGATCGGCCGCGCCGGCGACCTGTCAGGGTCGCACGGCACATCGCGGCTGGTCGGCGAGTTGTCAGGCCTGACAACTCGCAGCAGGGCTGTGCCGCCGGCCGAGTCCTGCGTCAGCCCTGACGCTCGAGAACGAACCAGATGCCGACAGCCGGCTCCTCGCCGTCGTTTCGGTAGCCGTGCGGCGTCGTCGAGTCGAACGAGACCGAGGCTCCCGGGCTCAGACGATGCTCGTCGAAGCCGAGCGTCAGGATGAGCTCACCGCTGAGGACGTGGCCGTACTCGGTGCCAGAGTGACGCATCAGCAGTCCGGTGCTCGATGACGAGCCACCCGGTTGGTACGTGATGCGCAGGAAG
This sequence comes from uncultured Actinomycetota bacterium, assembly GCA_963801065.1. Taxonomy (GTDB): domain Bacteria; phylum Actinomycetota; class Actinomycetes; order Jiangellales; family Jiangellaceae; genus CAWDDG01. The sequence continues at coordinate 357,317 of CAWDDG010000003.1, forward strand.
TCGACGTGCGTGTCGGGCACCTGGCCGAGCAGCTCCCAGGTCACTCCCGAGTCGAGCGTCAAGACCTCGCGCTCCGTCGGCTGCACGACCGGGCCGACTCGCCGCCGGCGATCGAGCCCGAGCACTCCGATCGCGGCGGCGGCGTCGGGCGACGAAGCCCGAGCCAGTGCCATCGACGATCGAAGCTCGCCAGCAGCTGGTTCCGTGCGGTCGGGTACGTCGAACAGATCCTCGATCGAGATGCCGAGGGCGGTCGTGATGGCGTACAGCGTGCTGACGGACGGCCGGCTCTTGTCCGTCTCGATCTGGGAGATGAGGCTCGCCGAGACGCCGATCTCCCGGGCCAGGCCGCGCGCACTCACGCCCTTGCGGACGCGCTCCTCGCGGAGCCGTTCACCGATGGGAGGCACTGCAGAGGTGCCCACGTCTCCGCCTCTCCCCGTCCGAGCTCGTGCAGCGTAGGTTACCGGCCCACGTTCAAGCCGCCCGTTGGTCGGCGCATCGGTCCAGCATAGGAGAGGGTTGACGGCATTGACCGCCTCGGCTTAACTGCGGTAAGTGTCACTTAACCTCGACGACCTCCGAACCTGCGACGAGTCCGTGAAGAGGTGTCCGGGCGATGGCGATTCGCACATACGGCCCGAACGCGGTCGACTGGGAGCAGCGCATCGACCTCGACCGCCTGCGCGTCGAACGGCTGGCTCGGCTGCGTAGCGCCCTGGAGCGGTCCGATGTCGGCGCACTCCTGGCATTCGACTTCTCCAACATCCGCTACATGACGTCCACGCACATCGGCACCTGGGCGATGGACAAGCTGATCCGTTTCGCCCTGCTGCCTCGCGGCGGGGAGCCGATCAGCTGGGATTTCGGCTCGGCAGCCCGCCACCACCAGCTCTACAACCCATGGCTCGAGGGTGACAAGCGGGCGAGGGCAGGCATCTCCACGCTGCGCGGTGCCTTCCACCCGGATGCGGGCATCGCCGAGGAGGTGGCGCGCAAGATCGCGGTCGAGCTGTCCGAGCACGGCCTGACCGGCGCGCCCCTCGGAGTCGATGTCGTCGAACTGCCGATACTCGCAGCCCTTCGGGAGCAGGGCATCGACGTCGTCGACGGCCAACAGGTCTTCCTCGAGGCCCGCCGGATCAAGACCCACGACGAGATCGCGTTGCTCACCCAGGCGTGCTCGATGGTCGACGCTGCCTACGACGAGCTCTACCGCTTCCTGCGGCCGGGGGTGCGCGAGAACGAGTGCGTCGGCGTGGTCAGCAAGGTGCTCTATGACCTCGGCAGCGAGTACGTCGAAGGCGTGAACGCAATCTCCGGCGAGCGGTGCTCACCCCATCCGCACGTCTACAGCGACCGGATCATCCGCCCTGGTGACCCGGCGTTCTTCGACATCCTGCACAGCCATCTCGGCTACCGAACCTGCTACTACCGCACGTTCGCCGTTGGCAGCGCATCGCCGGCCCAGCGCGACGCGTACGTCCGCTGCCGCGAGTACATGGACCGCGCCATCGCCGAAGTGAAACCGGGCGCCACGACGGCCGACATCGTCTCGCTCTGGCCTCGTGCCGAAGAGTTCGGGTTCCCCAGCGAGGAGGCGGCGTTCGCGCTCCAGTACGGCCACGGCGTGGGCCTGGCCATCTGGGAGAAGCCGATCTTCTCGAGGCTGGTGTCGCTCGACCATCCGGAGGCCCTCGAGGAGGGCATGGTCTTCGCACTCGAGACCTATTGGCCCGCCTCTGACGGATGGTCTGCCGCCCGCATCGAGGAGGAGGTCGTCGTGACTGCGGACGGCTGTGAGGTGATCACCAAGTTCCCCGCCGAGGACCTGCTCGTGGCCGGCCAGCGGTACTGGACGGTCGGTGGCGAGCTCGACACGTTGCGGGAGTCGCAGTCCCATCTCAATACCGGTAACGGCGACCGCCGATGACCGAATCCGTGGTGCGGCGCGACCACGACGTCAGCGGCGACGAGCTGCTCGCGATGTACGAGCAGATGGCGGTGATCCGCCGCACCGAGAAGGCCGCGCACGACCTGTTCATGTCCGGCCAGGTCAAGGGCACGACCCACCTCGCCGCCGGGCACGAAGCCGTCGCAGTCGGCGCCAGTGCCGCGCTGCGGCCCGACGACTACGTCTTCGCGACATACCGCGGCCACCACCACGCCATGGCTCGAGGGGCGAGCCCCGAGGAGTGCCTCGCCGAGCTGATGAGCAAGGCGACCGGCCTGTGCCGGGGCAAGGGCGGGTCGATGCACCTCACGAAGGCCTCGGTCGGGATGCTGGGGTCGTACGCCATCGTCGGCTCACACCTGCCGATGGCGGCCGGTGCGGCGTGGTCGGCGCGTCTGCGCGGCACGGGGCAGGTCGCGGTCGCGTTCTTCGGCGATGGCGCGACCAACATCGGCGCCTTCCACGAAGCCCTCAACCTGGCCTCGGTGTGGGTTTTGCCGGTGCTCTTCGTCTGCGAGAACAACCTCTACATGGAGTACACGCCGATTTCGTCGGTGACAGCCACGGCCAATCCCGCCGCGGACCGCGCGGGAGCCCATCACATTCCCGACGAGATCGTCGACGGCAACGACGTGGTCCTGGTGAAGCAGGCAGTGGCCAGGGCCGCCGAACGGGCACGAGCTGGCGGTGGGCCGACCGTCATCGAGGCGCAGACATACCGGCACTACGGGCACAGCCGCGCCGACCCCGCGAAGTACCGGCCGGTGGAGGAGGTCGAGCGCTGGCTGAAGCACGATCCGCTCGACGTCGCCCGCGCCCTGCTCGAGGGCCTCGGTGTGCCACATGACGCGGTCGACGACGCGGACGCCCGTGCTGCGCGCGTCGTCGACGATGCCGTCGACGCAGCGAAGAACGCACCCGACGCGGACCCGCGGCAAGCGTTCACCGACGTCTGGGCGGACGGAGGCGCGGCATGGCGGACGTGATCACCTATCGGGATGCGATCGCCGAGGGCATCGCACGCGAGATGCGTCGCGATCCCAGCGTCGTCTGCCTCGGAGAGGACATCGGCGCGGCCGAGGGCGTCTTCAAGACGACGGTGGGCCTGTTCGCGGAGTTCGGCCCGGAGCGGGTCTGGGACACGCCCATCTCCGAACAGGCGATCGCCGGGGCCGCGATGGGCGCGGCCATGACGGGCATGCGCCCCGTCGCCGAGATCATGTTCAGTGACTTCCTGGCCTGTTGCTGGGACTACATCGCCAACGAGATCCCCAAGGTCCGGTACATGACCGGCGGACAGGTCACGGTCCCGCTGGTCGTCCGGACGGCCAACGGCGGCGGGCTCGGTTTCGGAGCCCAGCACTCACAAGCCGTCGAGAACTGGGCGCTGGCGGTACCGGGTCTCAAGATCGCCGCGCCGTCGACGCCTGCCGACGTGATCGGGCTCATGGCGGCGGCGATACGCAGTGACGACCCAGTCGTGTTCTTCGAGCACAAGGGCCTGTTCGCGAGCAAGGGACCGCCCGCGCCGGCGGACCACGTGGTCGCGCTCGGGCAGGCCGCGGTTGTGCGCCCGGGGAACGACGTGACCGTCGTCGCGTTGGCTTCGACCGTGCCGTTGGCATTGGCGGCCGCCGACGAGCTCGCGAGCAGCGGTGTATCGGTCGAGGTCGTCGACCTGCGCTGCCTCATCCCGATGGACGTCCGCACGGTGCTCGACTCGGTGCGCCGCACGTCACGCCTCGTGGTCGTTGAGGAGAACCCGTATCAGGGCGGGTGGGGCGCCACCGTCGTGTCCGTCGTCGCCGACGAGGGCTTCGAGTCGCTCGACGCTCCGATCCGGCGGGTCGCCGCCGCGAACGTGCCGCTGCCTTTCGCCGACCGGCTGGAAGAGGAGGTCATCCCCACGGTCGACAAGGTGACGGCCGCCATCCGTGAGATCACGGGCTACTGACGATCACGACCCGGGGATCCGAGAACGACGTCGAACCAGGTGGAGGTACAAGTCATGACCAACCGGTTGCTGCTGCGCGGCGGGCACGTGCTGTCGATGGACCCCGAGGTCGGTGACCTGGCGCGCGGGGAGGTCCTGATCGAGGACGACAAGATCGCGGCCGTAGGTCCGGATCTCGACGCCGACGCAGAGGTCGTCGATGTGGGCGGCCGGATCGTCATCCCCGGATTCGTCGACACCCACCGGCACACGTGGGAGGCCGCGATCCGCGGCTGCGCACCGAACGCCACCCTGGACGACTACTTCGTCGAGGTATTGGACACGTTCGCCCCCCTCTACCGGCCCGAGGACGTGTACGCGTCGAACCTGGCCGGATCGCTCGAATGCCTGAATGCGGGCATCACCACCCTGGTCGACTGGTCACACATCAACAACACGCCCGACCATCCCGACGCCGCCGTCACGGCTCTGCAGGAGACCGGGATCAGGGCGCAGTACGCCTACGGCAGCGCCAACACGTCGCTGGCGAAGTACTGGTTCAACAGTTCCGAGGCCATCCCCGGCGACGACGTCCGGCGGATCCGCGACACCTACTTCTCCGCCGACGGCGGGCTGCTGACGATGGGGCTGGCCACCCGAGGGCCCGGCTTCTGCCAGGACGACGTGGTGCGCGCCGAGTGGGCGCTGGCGCGCGACCTCGGCATCCCGATCACCATGCACATCGCCATGGGCCGGCTCGCCGGCCGGTTCGCCATGGTCGAACAGCTGGACCGGATGGGTCTGCTCGGCCCGGACACGACGTACATCCACTGTTGCTACTTCAGCGACCACGAGTGGCAGCGCGTCGCCGACACCGGTGGCACGATCTCGATCGCTCCACAGGTCGAGCTCCAGATGGGCCACGGCTGGCCGCCGGTGGGCAAGTCCTATCAGTTCGGGCTTCGGCCCAGCCTGTCGATCGACGTCGTCACGACGGTCCCCGGCGACATGTTCACCCAGATGCGGGCCGCGTTCGGCGGCGAGCGCGCCCGCGTCAACGCATTGTGCTGGGACGCGAACACGACGGTTCCCGAGACGATGCTGACCGCCCGGCAGATGCTCGAGATGGCGACGATCCACGGCGCCCACGTCGCGGGCCTCGAGGACCGCACCGGGTCGCTGACACCCGGCAAGAAGGCCGACGTCGTCGTCATCGACGCCACTGCGCTCAACGTCGCACCGGTGATCGACCCGGTCGCCGCCGTTGTCCTGTGCGCGGACGTCAGCAACGTCGAAACGGTGATCGTCGACGGCGTCGTCCGCAAGCGGGACGGCCGGCTGCTGGCCGACGTCGACAAGGCGCGCGGGCTGGTCGAGGCCTCGCGCGACCACCTCGTCGCAGCAGCGGACCAGGCGGCCGAGCAGAAGGTGAGCGCGTGACCTCACGCCATCTCGTCCGTCGGGCGGCGGAGGCCGACTTCGCCCCGCCGTCCGGCTGGGCGGCCGCGGGAACCGGCTACCGGCGGTGGGCAGCCGTCGGCGAACAGGACGGCGCCGTCCACACCGGCTTCGCCGTCTGCGAACTCATGCCGGGTGGTTCGGTGCCCGCCCACGTGCACTCGTTCGAGGAGAGCTTCCACGTGCTCGAGGGCGACGGCGTCGTCGACACGTCCGAAGGTGTGTTCCGAGTCAGCGCCGGTGACTACGGTCTGGTCCCCGTCGGATCACCACACGGCTGGCGGAACGAGAGCGACGAGGCCGTGCGTTGGGCCGAGATGCAGGGCCCGCAGCCGCGGCAGGAGCTCGACGAGGACACGTTCCTCGTGCCGCCGTTGCCAGGTGACCCGCCGGTGCCGCTCGACGTCCGTGACCCGCGCATTCGCGGGATGGGGAACATCACACCCCGGCACATGGACGCGGCCAAACAGAGCCAGAGCCTGTTGGCGGTGTCGGCGAGCATGCGAACCGCCCTGCTCGTCTACGGCGGGATCACCGTGAAGATGATGGTGGACAGCGACCTCGGCGCCCAGCTCACGACCATGTTCATGGTGCAGTACGAGCCCGCCGGAGCCGCGGGAGCCCACGACCACCCATTCGAGGAGACCTACCTCATCCTCGAAGGCGCGGTCGACGCGCGGTTCGACGGTCGGTCGTACCGGTTGGAGGCCGGCGACATCGGCTGGACCGGTGTGGGGTGCGTCCACGCCTTCTCGAACGCCGGCGACGGCCCGGTGCGGTGGTTGGAGACGCAGGCGCCGCAGCCGCCGCCTCGGCACTCGTACCGGTTCGCACGCGATTGGGACTACCTGCGCGATGCGCTGGCTCGGAATGGAGATCGTGATGGCTGATCAGCGCACGCTCGTCGTCGTCGGTGGCACGTCGGGAATCGGTCTCGAAATCGCCGGCGATGCACGTGCCAGGGGTGACGAGGTTGTGGTCACCGGCCGCGACGCCGCGCGGGCGAAGGACGTTGCAGCGTCCTTGGGAGACGGTACACGCGGCCTGGGGTTCGATCTGTCCGAGCCGGAGACGATCGGTGCTGCGCTGGCCGACATGGAGCGGGTCGACGGACTGGTGCTTGCTGCGATCGAACGCGACGCGAACACGGTGGCCGACTACGACATCGGGCGCGCTCGGCGGCTGATCACGCTCAAGCTCATCGGGTACACCGAGGTCGTTCATGCGCTGCTCCCCCGGATGAGCCAGGAGGCGTCGATCGTGATCTTCGGCGGTCGGGCCAAGGACCGGCCGTACCCGGGCTCGACGACCGTCTCCACGATCAACGGTGGCGTGGTCGGGCTGGTCAACACGCTCGCGCTGGAGGTCGCGCCGATCCGGGTCAACGGCCTGCACCCGGGCATCGTGGGCGACAGCCCGTTCTGGTCGGCCAAGCCGGACGAGGTGCTCGCCGGTTACCGCGCGCGCACGCCGTCGGGCTCACTGGCGACGATGGCCGACATCGTCGACGCGGTGAGCTTCCTGCTGCAGAACCGGTCGGTGAACGGCACCAACCTCTATGTGGACTGCGGGTGGGGCATCACGTGAGCGAACCGCGCGTCGCCGTGATCGGCACGGGGCACATGGGTGCTGCCATGACCGCCCGGCTGCGCACGTGCGGAGCCGACGTCGTCGTCCACAACCGGACCCGTTCGAGGGCCGAGGCGGTGGCGGCCGCCACCGGAGCCGCCTTCGCGGAGACAGCCCGCGAGGCGGCGGCCGGGGCGGACGTCGTCCTGGTCTCGCTCGCCGACGACGCCGCCTGCGCCGATGCGTACGGCGGCGAGGACGGGATCGTGGCGGGACTGTCGGCCGGCACCGTCGTCGCGGACACGAGCACGGTCGGCCCACAGACGGCCCGCCGGCTCGGCTCGCTCGTACGTGCGCACGGCGCCGGGATGCTCGACGCGCCCGTCTCCGGCAGTGTCCCGATCGTCGAGCGCGGCGAGCTGACTGTCATGGTGGGCGGGAGCGCGGACGACCTCGAAAGCGCCCGACCGGTCCTCGAGCTGCTGGCGGCGCGGATCGTCCACCTCGGCGGGCCGGGTGCGGGAGCGACCATGAAGCTCGCGGTCAACTCGGTCGTGCACGCGCTGAACCAAGCCCTCTCCGAGGCGCTGGTGCTCGCGGAGCGCTCGGGAGTCGACCGCGAGACGGCATACGGGGTGTTCGCCGCCAGCGTCGCCGGTGCGCCGTTCGTCCAGTACAAGCGCGCCGCCTTCGAGAACCCGGATCAGACTCCGGTGGCGTTCAGCCTCGACCTGGTCGCGAAGGACCTGGATCTCGTTCTCGACCTGGCGTCGCAGGTCGGTGTCACGATGAGGCAGGCCGATACGAACCGTGCCTCCGTCGCAGCCGCCATCGAGGCCGGCCTGGGGCAGCGCGACATGAGCGCAATCACCGCGATGCTGCGTGACGAGGTCAGCCGATCTGGACAGGGGCACGGGCCGCGCCTCAGATAGGTTGCCCGGCGTCCGCCCCCCGCGGTGCGGCGTCCGCGACCGGTTGACGCAGAACGGTCTTGAGCTTGGTCGGATCGGTCCGCCGCGCGTCGCTGAGGTAGATCTCGTGATGGCGACCATTCGGTACGAGGTCATGGGCAGGCAGGTAATCGTTGTGCAGCGTGGCGAGCACTGGACCCTCGGCGTCGTAAGGGCCTACGTGCAGGATCTGCACCGAGCGTCCCTCCACCAGGGTTTCCCTCCGCATTCCAGCCAGCCCGGGGAGCTGCTTGTTGCGCGCGAGCTCGTGGAGGGTGTCATGGACCAACCCGGGCATCACCCAGTCCGGCAGTCTGATCATCATCGTCCACACCCACTCGTCCTTCGCTCGCCGCACAAATGCGGTGCGGTCGGCGGCTGACCACAACCCTTCGAGTGGCGGCACTACGTAGTCCTGGCCAAGCTCGTTCCTGCTGGTGAGCTTCACCGCGTAGGACGCGGTGTAGAGGGCTTCGACGGCTTGCGCGTATGCCGCAGAGGCATTCGGGTCGCCTTCGCCGTCGACCATCAGGAACGGCATTGAAGGGACTTCGACGCTGGTGAAGCGGCTTCGCGTCGGCAGGTAGAGGTCCTTTCGATTCTTCTTGAAATCTACCTTGATCATTCTTGGTCCTCCAGTAGTCGCCCAGGTGGAGGCAGCCAAGGCGGACGGACGCTGGAATGTCCCATGAGCGGCGGGGCGCGGACCACCGACTCGGAGCTCCGCATCAGCAAGTCGTGCCGCCGACGGGCCAACCTGGGGCGGTGTCGTCTAGGTCAATGCTTGCTCTTCTTGTTCCCTGACTCGTGCCGCGAGTATCTTCTCTACGAGCGACGTCGGCAACGGATTGTCGGGCATGAAATGAATGGTTGCGCCAGAGAGTTTGTGCGTCTGCCCGATCTCATCTTTCATTGCTTTAGCGAGGTCTGGGCTCATCGTGAGGAACGACAAATGATTCGGCTGCGCGACAAAACCAACCAGGTCACGGTTGAGCGCGAAGATCACCGCTGTGCCGTAGGAGATTCGCTCCCGAACGCCGGGAACGGTGGATCTGATGAGCTGCCGCAGTTCTTCGAGGACATTGCGCCTGTCCGCAGATAACCCCGCCAGGTACTCGTCGACGGCCGCCGGATCATCCTTGGTTCTCGCCATGTCGCCTCCTCGTGGTCACGAATGGCATCTTGCGCGGGCCCGGACCGACAGGCCGGGTGACGCCGGCGACGTCGACGTGGTCGGCCTCGAGCGCCACGATATCCACGTCCACGGCGGGTCTCCCGCGCCAGATACCGGCTTGTCGCCGCCTGCGACCGTTGGCGGCGCCCGGAGACCACGACAGCTTGACCCAGCGTGGTACTTGCGTCCGATAGTCGTCATAGGAGGCGCCCCAACGCTTGTGCAGCATCCGCTCCTCAACGCGAATAGCGCTGTTCTGGATTGCAATGAGGGCGGCAAGGCCTGTTGCGACCGGCAGGTTGCCGAACAACACTGCCCATCCCGCCCAAATCGCGACTTCACCCACGTACATCGGGTTCCGCGAGAAGCGATAAGGCCCGCTGGAGAGCAGATAGCCGGGGGTAAGGCTGACCTCCCATCCTCGCGGAGCCGCGCGGTAGTGGCTGGACACGGCCCACACCAGTAGCGCTGTTCCAGCACTCAGCGGAAGTACACCGGCGAGGTTTGCCGCACCTGGTCGCCCGGCCGACCAGCCATACCGTTGCCCAATCTGCGCCAGCGACAGTGGGGCTCCTACGAAAAGCACCGGAAACAGGCCGGCCTGGACTATGCCGATCAGAGCACGGGGAACCCGCCGACCCATGACGCGACGGTACCGCTCCACCATGAAAGGCACTGTTGGTGGGGCGGTCTGATCCAGTTCACAGCAACGCAGAAGGTGCCGTGCAAACATTCGCCAAGCCGCTGATCGCGATCATGGTCTGCGCAGGGCCGGCGTCAGAGCAGACGTGTCTGTAGCTCCCTCACGAGTGCACCCGGGGCCTGACAGCGCCAGGCGTCGGTGATGAGTTCCTTCAGCTCGTCGACCTCGACGGCCGCCAGCCGGACCAGAACCGCAGGGAAGCCGTTGTAGTGGGGCTCGGTAAAGAACTTGTCTTCGTCGGAGGCGAGCAAGCTGTCCTTCTCGGCTTGGCCGGTGACGCGGACAGCGATCACGTCGGGCCGGGGCACACGAGGCTGCTTCGGCTCGACACGCTCCATCCAGATCCACACGAAGCCCTTCTGCCTTCCGTTGTTACGCACAGAAAACGCAAACCGGCTGTCGTCTTCGACCGTCTCCGGCAGCGACAGCGCGATGGCTCGCACGTCAGCTTGGTCAGCCACAAGCGTCTGGCCCCCTCACGCATCTGACCGGGACCGCCGTCCCCGATCCTCGAGAGCATTCTGCACCGCACAACGCGGGACTTCAGCAGTCCGTACTTTGCCTGTACGACACGGCGTGCCGCCGAACGCGCATGACGAGCCCAAGCGGTCGCTGACGCGGGCAACCGGTTTCTCGCGATACCGGCCGGGCCATGCAGTCTCTAGGGTGGGCCACCATGGCGGAAGTTGTGTTGCGCGTCCGACTCATCAGCGGTGATCACATCGATGTCTCGTACGACGAACCCGACACGGTCGAAGCGGACGAGGTCATTGAGCACGTCATCTCAACCCTGGCAACGGATTCCGGAGTGCTTCGGAGCACGCACGGTGACCGGCTCGTAGCGCTGTACAGCCGGGGCGTTGCCGCCATTGAGATAGGGCCACGCGGCGCGATCCTGTGACTGAGGCCGGGTGCCCACCATCCAACGGGCACGTAGTGCTCCATCCTGATCAGCCGTTCCCGCGCAGCGTACGGAGAATGGCCGGAACCACGGGATCGGATTCGATGTGCGCTGTTACGTGGTCCGTCCCTTCGATGGAGATGAACTCCGCGTTAGGGATATCGCCTGCCGCACGTTGAGCTTGGTCGTGGAAGTCGGCATCCGCGGCCGCCACGTGGATCAGGCATCGCAAGTGCCACGCCCGCAGGTCATGCGAGATCGCGCCTTCCGCCACTCCTGCGGTCCAAGCCGCGTGGATGGCAGCCGGGTCGTTGTCGAGCCACCGCGCCCGCATGGCATCCGGAACGCGGATGCCGGAAAAGGACTCCAGCCCCTGAACGAACGGCTCCAGACTTCCCACTCGTCGCGATGCGGCCAGTGCCTCCGTGACCATGTGAGCGAGCGGACCTTCGGGATTGATCGCGTACGGCTGCTGCCCACCGATGACGAGTGAGAGCACGCGTTCGGGTGCGTGTTCACCGATGCCGAAACCGAGCCTGCCTCCCCATGACGCGCCGATGAAGTGCGCGCGACCGATACCCAGCTGATCCAGCACCGCGACCACATCATCGACGCGCAGGTGCATCGCGTATGCCTCGGGATTGTGCGGCTTGTCGCTCCGTCCCACACCCCGGTGGTCGACGTAGATGCGGCGGAACTCTTCGGGAAGCGCCTGCAGCGCACGGGCAACCGGCGCGCCGCGCACGGATTCGACTGAATCCAACAACCCTCCATGGAGGACGACTGCCATTCCGTCGCCCCCGTCGTCCTCGAAGTACGCCCGCTTTCCATCCAGTGAGTTCGTCGCGTACGGCGTGATGCCTCCAACCCCTCGGATTGCTCAACTCTCCGCCGTGACCCCAATCGCTCCATCCAGGTCCTTCAGCCGGATCTGTGAAGCTCGTTGTAGGCCCGTTCCGCTGCCTCCCGCTGCCTGGGTGCTTGCGCGACGGCCCATCGTCGAGACTCTCGGTGAACGGCAAGGACGGTCCACCCGCCGCCGTCCTCGTCGCTCAGATGGACGAGCAAGGACTTGGCATCGTGCTCAACGCGAAGACGGTGGGCGGGGTTGCCGATCTCGTGGAGAATCCGCGGTGGCTCGGCTCTTGGGTCGGCGACGAAGGACGACCAACGCCCTCGTCGCTTGGGGCCGGATACGCCAGGCAGGTCCGGACTGGCCATGGTGAGACTCCTCTGAGCTGCGGAACACCCCCGCAGGGTATGTCTACCGCGAGAGCGCCCCAGCGCCCACGGCAACTGTCGGGGAGGTAGTTGACACGACATACGTGTCGTGTAATCTGTTGCTACCACTATCGAGCAGAAGGCATGAACGATGACCCACCGCGACCCCATCTCTCGCGTATCGGTGCTCAGCACCGGCACCGTGCAGATCCGACCCGAGCACGTCGGTCCCACCTGGAAGAACACCTACGTATGGCTGGCGACCTCCAACCAGTGGACACAGCCGAGGCCCATCAACACGTATGTCATCGAGCATCGGGACGGGTTGGTGCTCTTCGACACCGGCCAGGACCGAGCGTCTGTGACAGACCCGGCCTACTTTCCTGGCGGACTCACCGGCGTCCTCTACGACCGTCTGGCGCGCTTCGACGTCGACCCGGACCAGACCCTGACAAGGCAGTTGGCCGCGCTCGGCCACCATGTCGCCGATGTTCATACGGCCGTCCTCTCGCACCTGCACCAAGACCACATCGGCGGCCTGCCCGAACTCAAGCACGCCGAGATCGTGGTCAGTGCCCGGGAGTGGTCCTCCATGCAGCGGCCGCTGGCCGCCCCGCGCGGCTTCCTTCGCCCCCACATCGAATTGGACGGGTTGAGCTGGAACCAGGTGCACTACGAACCACTGGGCGACCCCGATCTCGCGCCGTTCACCGCAGGGAACGACCTGTTCGGCGACGGCAGTCTCGTGCTGCTCCCAACCCCGGGGCACACGCCCGGATCAACGTCCCTGCTCGTCCGTCGACCGAGTCACGCGCCCCTCTTGATGGTCGCTGACTTGACCTACGACGCCGACCTGCTCGCCGCCGGCCATGTGCCGGGTGTCGGAAACAAGCGGCAGATGCGGGAAGGGGTCGCCCGAGTCAATGCCCTGCGGCAACGCTTCCCCGGCCTGACCGTTCTGGCGGCACACGACCCGACCGCCGCCGACCGGCTGGCCGCTTCACTGGCCGCTGACCGGATGGCCGCTTCACTGGCCGCCGAATGGATGGGGCCGTGAGGGTCGCCGAGGAGCTGCGCTACTTGATCCTGGCGATCCAGCGGGAGGGGAACCGGCTGCTTGCCGCGGGGCTACGGCCGCTCGGCGTGACCCCTTCCCAGGCCGAGGTTCTGCGTGTCCTCAGCGACCGCGGCCCGCTCACCCTTACCGCACTCGGCGACCTCCTGGTCTGCGAGACCGGCAACAGCCCGAGCCGGCTGGTGGATCGCCTCGTCGCCCGGGGCCTGGTCCGGCGAGACATCGACTCGGACGACAGGCGGTACATCGCCTTGAGCCTCACGGCGGACGGCGGGCACCTCAGCCGCCGCATCGCCGACGTCGAGGAGCGCCTCTACTCGACGATCGACGAACTCGTCGCAGGCCAACCGGTCAACGAGACGATCAGCGCATTGCGCTCGTTGGCCAGCGCCTTCCCGGCAGGCGACGCGGTGGCACGCCGCCGCGATCGCGGTGCCAGCACCCAACAACGGACAAGGACGACACGATGAGCACCCAGCACGCTGCCCTGATTCTTCCCGCCGCGCCAACCGACGTGCGCCGCCTGCTCCTGGAGCCGCTTGCCCTGCCAGCGTGGAATCCAGCCTTCCAATCAGTCGAGGGACCCCCTCAACCCGCGCCGGGACACCGGTACGCGATCCGGGTGCGGCCCGGCCTGACCGGATCGCTGGAGTACACCAGCATCGGTCCCGACCGCATCGACATCGCATGGAACGTGCCCGGGTTCCGCGAGACAGGCTCCTGGACCCTCGAGCCGCAAGGCGCTCGTACCCTCGCCCACCACTGGTTCGAACACACTGGCCCGCTGGCATCGGCGCTGCGTCACGCGTTCCAGGGCGTCGCTTCACTCCGTCTGCAACGCCTCGCAGAGCAACTCCTGGTCGAAGCGTGAGCTGGCGCTCGCCGCCGACGCGGGCATCTTCGTCCTGGACTGGCTGAGCACCAACGGCATCATCTCGATCTGACCCTCGCGAGAGGGCTACGCCAGGGCGACGACCCCGGTGACAGCGAGCTGGACCAGCGCCAGCGGCACGAGCCATTGCCAGGCCAGCCGCTGGAGCTGGTCCTCGCGCAGCCGCGGGAACGCCACCCGGAGCCAGATCACGACGACCGCGAGCGCGAGGACCTTGAGAAGTGTCCACAGCCACCCCAGCGATTCCTCGAACGGGCCGTGCCAGCCGCCCAGGAACAGCACCGCCGTCAGCCCGCAGAGCAGCAGGATGCCCGCATACTCCGCCAGCAGGAAGAAGGCGAACCGCAGGCCCGTGTACTCGGTGTAGGCCCCGAAGATGATCTCGGAGTCGGCGACCGGCATGTCGAACGGCGGACGCTGCAGCTCTGCGAGTCCTGCCACGAAGAACACAACCGCGCCGATCGCCTGCCACGCCAGCCACCACGGCTGCCAGGCCTCGACGATCTCGGGGAGCGAGAGCGTCCCGGCCGCCATCGCCACCGACGCAGCCGTCAGCACGAACGGCAGCTCGTACGCCACGAGCTGGGCGGCTGTCCGCAAACCGCCGAGCAGCGAGTACTTGTTGCCGCTGGCCCACCCGCCCATCAGGGAACCAAGCACGGCCACGCCCATGACGGCGAGCACGACGAGCAGCCCGACCTCGACGTCGACGCCCACCCAGTCGGGCGCGAGCGGGACGAATGCGAGCGCCACGAGGTACGGCACCATCGCGACCCCCGGCGCGAGGCGGAAGACGGTCGGGTCGGCCCGGGCCGGCACGACGTCCTCCTTCTGTGCGAACTTCACCCCGTCGGCGATCAGCTGCGCCCATCCGTGGAACCGGCCGGCGTACATCGGCCCGACCCGGCCCTGCATGTGCGCCATGACCTTGTGCTCGGCCTGGCCGATGACAATCGGCATGAGCAGGAAGGCTGCGACGACCGAGACGACGCGGACGACGACCTCGAGTACGTCCATCACGGTGTTTCGCCCTCGTCGGCTGCTGCCGGACCGACCGAGGCGTCGCCCGGCTCCCCGGCGGACTGGGCGCCGCCTGGCGGGCGCGGCCCCCAGGACGCGTCCGGCACGCCCGGTGGGAGCATCCGCCGCCGCGACGGCGCCGCCGCCCCCTCGCCGCCTTCGCCGGGCTCCTTGGCCCCGGGCCAGGGCTTCGCGGCTCGCGCCGCGAGAACGAACTCCTTGCGCAGAGGGTGGCCCTCGAACCCCTCGGGGAGCAGCAGAGGTTGGAGGTACGGGTGACCGGCGAAGTCGATCCCGAACATCTCATGCGTCTCGCGCTCGTGCCAGGCGGCGCCGCGGTAGACGCCCGTGGCCGACGCCAATCGGGCCGCCTCTCGCGCGACCCGGGTTCGCACGAGCAGATGCAACAACGGACGCCGGGACAGGTCGGCCACGTGCACGACGACCGAGAATCCCTCCTCCAGCTCGTCGACCGCGGAGAGCCAGTCGAAGAACGTCAACCCGGCGTCGTGGGCGGCCTGCAGCGTCGCCACCCAGCGGCCGGCGGCGACGTCGAAGACGGGAACACCGAACGCGTCGCCGACCTCCGCGCCCTCACCCGCCGCCTCGGCAAGCTTGACCGCCCAGTCGTCTCCCTGGTCGGTCCCGGTCACCGCTCCAGACTCCTCGCTCGCCTGCACGGGAGTCTAGGGCGGCACCCTCTCCAACTCGTCGTACCGCGTGAGGCGGGACCCCCTGCAGTTGTCACCGATGGTCTGCTCGGCGTCGTCAGGGGTTGGACACGGGTCAGCGATGGTGGTTGGCGTAGTGGTCCGCCAGCAGGTCGTGGCCCCAGTCGTTTCGCAGATCCCGCCACACCGAGTGGATGTGGTTGGCCTCGTCCTGGGTGTTGTCGTATTCCAGCAGGAACGTCGGACCCCTGACCGCGTAGTAGTGGCCTTGCCTGGGCAGATCCGAGCCGGCCCAGCTGAACGACACCGAGTCCACACCTGTGACGAGCACATCAGCCCACGACACCTCGGCTATCTCCGAGGGAGCCCGGTCGAAATACAACCGCACCAGCCGTTGCAACAGCCCACGCTGCTCGCCTGACAGCTGGGCATAGGCAAGGCCCGACGGCACGAGGTTCGGGTCAGCGACGGGATCGGCCCTGGTCAGGATGTCGCGGGGCGCCAGGTCGGCGACCACGGCGACCGCGCGCTGAGCGGGGTCGAGCGCGGTCAGGAGCGCCCGTGCGAGATCCTCCTCGTCCGGCAACGTCCGAAGTCCCTGGTGCGGCCCGTGCGGCACGACGGCGGGCTCGGCCCCGAAGAAGTGCGGTGTGACGCTCGTAGCGTCGCCGACGACCGTGACATGCACGGCGAGGTGGTGGCCGTTCACCCGCCATGCCCACGGGGCTTCGCCGGCGGGCTCACCGAGGATCCTGACCCAGAAGCGGTGATCCGTGGGCCGGACCTCGCGCCCGGCACCGGCGCTGAGCAGGCGGCGGATCATGTCCAGCTCGATGACGGCCCGCGCTGTGCGTGCCCCGCCCGAACTGCATCCGCTGTCGAGCAGCTGCAGCGCCAAGGCGCGCTGTTCGTCGGTCATGTGGGCTAGCGCGAGGCCGGGGCGCTCGCCCGGCAGGTAGGTCCAGTGCCGATGATCGGCGATATCGAACGCGGCCGCGGCGGCGGGCCGCTGCTGCGTATCGAGCGATGCGAGGAACCCGTTGGCCGCCTTCGTCATCCGCTCGACGACGCCCACCTGGCCCGAGCGCTGGGACCGGGAGGCGTGACTCACGACCGGTTTCGCTCCGCGGCGGCCGGCGACACCAGGGGACGGGTCAACTCGGTGGCGGACGCGGACCGGCGGGCCTCCACGGGGCCGGCGTAGCGCTCGGCAAGATTCTCGCCGGCGATCTTCTCCTGGAGCTTGAGGATGCCCTGGAGCAGGGCCTCGGGCCGCGGTGGACAGCCGGGCACGTACACATCCACGGGGACCACTTGGTCGACGCCCTTGGTCACCGAGTACGAGTCCCAGTACGGACCGCCGGAGTTCGAGCAGGCCCCGAACGAGATCACGTACTTCGGCTCTGGCATCTGCTCGTAGAGCCGGCGGACGGCCGGGGCCATCTTGTCGGTGACCGTACCCGACACGACCATCAGATCCGCCTGACGCGGCCCGGGAGCGAACGGGATCACGCCCAGCCGGATGAAGTCGTGGCGGGCCATGGAGGCGGCGATGAACTCGATCGCGCAACAGGCCAGCCCGAAGTTGAACACCCACAACGAGTAGCGGCGACCCCAGTTCAGCACCACGCGCACCGGGTCGGGGACCAGCCGCTGAGCCGCACCGACCTCTCCGGGCGGGCCGTGGCCGGGCAGGCCGAGGTCGGTCACTGCCACGTCAACACACCTCGCCGGACGGCGTAGAGGATGCCGGTGGCCAGCAGGCCGAGGAACACGAACATCTCGACCAGAGTCGTCGTCCCGAAGCCGGACGCGGCGAATACCGTCGCCCACGGGAACAGATAGACGGCATCGACAGCGAACACGACATAGAGGAACGCGTACACGTAGTACCGGACATGGGTGTGCGCCCAGCCCTCGCCGACCGGGTCGACGCCGGACTCGTACGTGAGCAGCTTCTCGCGGGTGGGCCGGCGCGGGGCGAGCAAGCGGTTCGCGCCGTAGGCGAGCGCGACGAACGCCACACCGGCCGCTGCCACGACCGCGACGACGACGTACGGCGACAGATACGCGTCCACGGCACCTCCTGCCGCTGGCCCGGATGTCGGATCCGTAGCCCAACCTACCCCGCGGGCCGACCCGTGCCGCGGCAGCAGTTTTCAGCGCGTCACGCACCACCAGTCTGAAAGCCCTACCTGGAGCCTGGGCCTTCGCCGGTAGACGGCTCCGCTGCGGCGATCATGTCCGACCTCGTGGACCAGGGCACGGCCAGACGACGCCGCGAAGGACCCATTGGCGACATCTGACGAATGCCCGGTCGGGACATGAACGGGTTGCGCGCAGGTACACGCACCCACTGGACGTAGCATGCGTGGTAGAGATGCACGTGCAGGCGCACGCCAACGAAGGTCAGTCGCCTGGAGCTATACCACGTCGGGGAGGCGTCGACACACGGTGACCGTTAAGCAAGTCCGGGAGATCGACCGTGTGATCATCCGTTTCGCCGGCGACTCCGGCGACGGGATGCAACTCACTGGAGACAGGTTCACCGCAGAGACGGCGTCGTTCGGCAACGACCTGTCGACCCTGCCGAACTTCCCCGCCGAGATCCGCGCGCCCGCCGGAACGCTCCCTGGGGTCTCCAGCTTCCAGCTCCACTTCGCCGACCACGACATCCTCACACCCGGCGACGCACCCGACGTGCTCGTCGCGATGAACCCGGCCGCGCTGAAGGCCAACCTGGACGACCTGCCGCGCGGCGCAACCGTGATCGTCGACAAGTCGGACTTCACCTCGCGTGCGCTGAAGAAGGTGGGCTACGACGCCGACCCGCTCGAGGACGGCAGCCTGGATGCGTACAAGGTCCATGCTCTCGACCTCACCGGCATGACGATGGAGGCGCTGAAGGAGTTCGACCTCACCCGCAAGGAGGCCTCGCGTTCGAAGAACATGTTCGCGCTGGGGCTCCTCTCGTGGATGTACGGCCGGCCGATCGAGGGGACTCTCACCTTCCTGGACAAGAAGTTCGCCAAGCACCCGGCGATCCGCGATGCCAACATCACCGCGGTCAAGGCCGGCTGGAACTACGGCGAGACCACCGAAGACTTCGTGGTCTCGTACGAAGTCAAGCCCGCGCCATTGCCTTCCGGCCGGTACCGCAACATCACCGGCAACCTCGCGCTCGCGTACGGCCTGATCGCGGCATCGCAGCGCAGCGGCCTGCCGCTGTTCCTGGGCTCGTACCCGATCACGCCGGCGTCGGACATCCTGCACGAGCTGTCCAAGCACAAGCGGTTCGGCGTGCGCACCTTCCAGGCCGAGGACGAGATCGCCGGCGTCGGCGCGGCGCTGGGAGCCTCCTTCGGTGGCGCTCTGGGTGTGACGTCCACATCCGGGCCGGGTGTCGCCCTGAAGTCGGAGACGATCGGGCTCGCCGTGTCGCTGGAGCTGCCGCTGATCGTGTGCGACATCCAGCGCGGCGGTCCGTCGACCGGGCTGCCGACCAAGACCGAGCAGGCCGACCTGTTGCAGGCGATGTTCGGCCGCAACGGTGAGGCGCCGGTTCCGATCGTGGCGCCGTGCTCGCCAGGCGACTGCTTTTACGCCGCTCTGGAGGCGGCCCGGATCGCGCTGACGTACCGCACGCCGGTGCTGCTGCTCTCGGACGGCAACCTGGCCAACGGAGCCGAGCCGTGGCTGATCCCGGACGTCGCCGAACTGCCGGATCTCGGCGTCGAGTTCGCGACCGCGCTCAACCACGGCGACAACGGGTCGGGGGCGTTCTGGCCCTATCTGCGCGACCCGCAGACGCTGGCCCGGCCATGGGCCGTTCCCGGTACGCCTGGTCTCGAGCACCGGATCGGCGGCATCGAGAAGGCCGACGGCTCCGGCAACATCTCCTATGACCCGGACAACCACGACCACATGGTCCGCCTGCGCCAGGCGAAGGTCGACGGCGTGAGCGTGCCGGAGCTGACAGTGGACGACCCGTCCGGCGAGGCCAAGCTCCTCGTACTCGGCTGGGGGTCGACCTACGGGCCCATCGGCGCCGCGGCCCGCCGGGTGCGGAAGGCCGGCCACGCCGTCGCGCAGGCGCACCTGCGCCACCTCAACCCGTTACCGGCCAACACCGGCGAGGTCCTGCGGGCCTACGACCGAGTGCTCCTGCCGGAGATGAACCTCGGGCAGCTCGCGCTGCTGCTGCGCGGCAAGTACCTCGTCGACGTCGTCGGTTACAACCGGGTGCGTGGGCTGCCGTTCAAGGCCGAGGAGCTCGCAGACGTCATCGAGAAGGCGATTGCCGATGTCTGAGACCACCGTCGAGGTCGGGCTGCCCGGCCTGCGCGGAGTTCCCACCACCGCCGTACCCGAGACCAAGAAGAGCTTCACCAGCGACCAGGAGGTGCGCTGGTGCCCGGGCTGCGGCGACTATGCGATCCTCGCCGCCGTGCAGGGCTTCCTGCCGGAGCTCGGGCTGCGGCGCGAGAACATCGTGTTCATCTCCGGAATCGGTTGCTCGTCGCGGTTCCCGTACTACCTCGACACCTACGGCATGCACTCGATCCACGGGCGCGCCCCGGCCATCGCAACCGGGTTGGCGGCGTCGCGACCGGACCTTTCCGTTTGGGTGGTCACCGGCGACGGTGACGCGCTCTCGATCGGCGGCAACCACCTCATCCACGCGCTGCGACGTAACGTGAACCTGACCATCCTGCTGTTCAACAACCGGATCTACGGCCTGACCAAGGGCCAGTACTCCCCCACGTCAGAGCTCGGCAAGATCACCAAGTCGACGCCGATGGGGTCGCTCGACGCGCCGTTCAACCCGGTCTCGCTCGCGCTCGGCGCCGAGGCCACGTTCGTCGCGCGCACGATCGACTCCGACCGCGCGCACCTGACCGCTGTGCTTCGCGCAGCTGCCGCGCACCGCGGCACATCGCTGGTCGAGATCTACCAGAACTGCAACATCTTCAACGACGGTGCCTTCGACCTGCTCAAGAGTCCCGAGACCCGCGACGAAATGCTGATCCGCCTCGAGCACGGTCAGCCGGTCCGGTTCGGCGCCGACCTCGACCAGGGAGTGCGGCGCTCTCCCGACACCGGGGCCCTGGAGGTCTGCGCGGGCGACGACCCCGCCGTGATCGTCCACGATGCGCACGCCGCTGACCCGTCGCCTGCCTTCGCGCTCTCCCGGCTCGCCGACCCTGGCTCACTGGCCAGGTCGCCTATCGGCGTCTTCCGGCAGGTGCAGCGTGCGACGTACGGCGACCTGATGAACGCCCAACTGGACAAGGCGGTCGACAGCCAGGGGGCCGGCGACCTGGCCGGCCTGCTCGCGGGCGCGGATCCCTGGACGGTCGGCTGACCGGTCGGATCAGGCAGCGGACGCCCTCACTACCAGCGGGAGCCGAACCGAAGACCGGGCTGTGTGGGCCGGTGGCACGGTCAACCGCCGTCAATGGCACGCTCAACCGTTGCTCCGGCGCCCGATTTGGTCTGGTATGTGGAGCGGTTCAGCGTGCCATTAGCGCCTTGAGGAGGCAAAACACCAAGCCGGCCACCAGGTCACGGGCCACCGACCGAAGATCCTTCGCCGCCGCCCCAGGACCACCTATCGGCGAAAGGCTCCCAAGGGTCAGTTGCTGGGATGTCCCGTGCGACTTGGCCGATCGCCAGCGCCGCTGCTGCTTCGCCGGTACGCTACGAGGACTTCGTCGGGGGGACGTGGCCGGGGGGTTCGGATGCGCCGCATGCTGTTCTTGCGCATGGCCGTAGCGCTGTCGAGCGCCACCGTCGTGCTGACAATGGCCGTTCCGACGGGAGCCGCCACGGGCGAGCAGGCGGCGACGACCGCCGCGAGCGCGGTCGACCCGAACGAGCCCACGCTCATCTGGGGAGCGTTTGCCCGACCGCGCGCAGGCGAGAGCTACCGCCAGTCACACGAGAACCTCGAGGCCCAGATCGGCCGGACGCTGGCCGCGGTGCGGGTCTATCTCCTATGGAACCAGCCCTTTCCCGACGACTACCACGTCTGGCTGCGCGACTCCGGCAGGCTGCCGCTGATCTCGGTCCGGCCGCAGCGGATGAACGGGAGTCGCGTGTTGTGGCGCGACATTGCCAACGCCGCACCCGGCTCGACGCTGTACAACGAGATCGTCGGTTGGGCCGACCGGATCAAGACCTACGGCGTGCCCGTCTACTTCACGTTCAACCACGAACCCGAGGCCAGCGCGAGCACCCCTAACGGGGCCGACCACGAGTTCATCGCAGCCTGGCGCAAGGTCGTGACGGTGTTCCGCGACCGCGGCGTCACCAACGCGAAGTACCTCTGGATCATGACCGGCTGGAGTTTCCAGGTCCCGGCGAGCGACCCACGCCAGGCGATCAAGTGGTTCCCCGGCGACGCGTACGTCGACGCGCTCGGCTCGGACGAGTACAACGACTACACCTGCCGCGTCGAGAGCGACGCCCCGTGGAAGTCGCTGGCGTCGGAGATCGAGTACTTCCGGCAGTTCGGCCTGAACCACCCGACCAAGGAGATGTGGCTGCCCGAGTACGGCAGCTTCGAGGACCCGCAGAGCCCCGGCCGCAAGGCGCAGTGGGTCAACGAAGCGCGGGCCGCGTTCAAGACCGACGCGTACGCGCAGTTCCGGGGGATCCTGTACTTCCACTCCTACCGCCCCGGAACGCCGTGCCTGTGGTGGATCGACTCGTCGGCGTCGGCCCTCAGCGCATGGGCCGCGATGGGCCACGACGTCTTCTACACCCGGACGAACGGCGATCCTCCGCCGCCCCCACCCCCACCGGAGAAGGACGCGCTGCTGGTCGTCGGCTCGACAACGCTCGGCGTCGGTGACGCCGCCGTGCGGTCGCGTCTCGAGGCGGCCGGTTACACGGTCAGCGCCGTCGACGACGGAGCCGTCACGGCGAGCGACGCAACCGGAAAGGACGTCGTCGTCATCTCTTCGACCACCGACGACCGGCTCGTGCGCACCACTCTGCGCGACGTGGCAACGCCGACCCTGATCTGGAAGGCCACGCTCTACGACGACATGGGGCTCACCGCCGTGGGGGCGAACGGCATCACCCGGTCCGCCTCGATCAGCATCGTGAACCCGGCGCATCCACTTGCAGCTGGTCGGTCAGGCACGGTCACGGTGCTCACCTCGGCCGACAGCATGCCGTGGGGCACGGTCGGAGGCAGCGCCGCGGTCGTCGCGACGGTCGGTGGCCAGCCGACACTGTTCGCGTACCCGGCCGGCACCGCTCTACCGGGCGGCGGCGTGAGCGCCGGCTGCCGGGTCGGCTTCCCGGCCTACCACACATCCCCGGCGCGGTTCACGAACGACGGCAGGGCGCTGTTCGACGCGGCAGTCGCCTGGGCCGACGCCTGCACGCCGTAGAGCGGCACAGCCCGGCGCGTCGCCTGTGTTAACGATGGTGTGCACGAGGTAAACGGTCGCGAACCTGATTGCCGTAGCCGCTGACGGCAAACACCATGGAACCGGCAGCGGCGCCGACGCAGGCCAAGCCGAATGCGATCCCATGCGGGCAGCAACCATGACCGTCACCGAACTACAACGAATCGACCCGGACGACCGGGCCCGACGCATCTGGCCGGCTTTGCTCTGCGCACCGATACGCATCGAGTTGCGGCAAGCACCCACTTCGGTTGCCCACGGAAGTTGATGCGTA
Organism: uncultured Actinomycetota bacterium; assembly: GCA_963801065.1. Taxonomy (GTDB): domain Bacteria; phylum Actinomycetota; class Actinomycetes; order Jiangellales; family Jiangellaceae; genus CAWDDG01. The sequence continues at coordinate 380,533 of CAWDDG010000003.1, forward strand.
TATGTGCGCAGAGCAAAGGCGCGCCGAACTGTCACTGGATGGCGCCCGTGGGCCGGCTCAGAGATGCGAGCCGGCCGCGTGGGACAGGGCGGTCAGGCGGTGCGATCGACCACGGAGTCGCAGAGCGCCTCCAGCGCCCAGCGGGCGGGGAAATCAGGCAGGGGCGACAGGACAGCGCGCGCGTCGTCGGCCCATCGCCGCACCTCGGCCCGCGCCTCAGCCATCGCCGGGTGCCGGCGCAGCAGGGCGAGCGCCTCGGCGTGCGCACCGTCGTCGGTCAGCGGACCCTCGAGCAACGCCAGCAGCGGCGCGTCGGCAGGTTCCACCGAACGTCGGGCGTAAAGCACCGGCAGGGTCGGAACCCCTTCGCGGAGATCGGTGCCAGGCGTCTTGCCCGACTGGGCCGAGTCGCTCGCGATGTCGAGCAGGTCGTCGGCGAGCTGGAAGGCCATGCCGATGCGCTCGCCGTAGCGGGCGAGTACGTCGACGGTCTCGTCCGGTGCACCGGCATGCAGCGCTCCGAGCCGGGCGGACGTCGCGATCAGCGCGGCCGTCTTGTCGGAGAGCACCGAAAGGTAGTGTCCGACGGGGTCTTCCTCGTCACGCGGGCCCAGCGTCTCGCGTAGCTGCCCCTGCACCAGCCGCTCGAACGTCCGGGCCTGGATCCGCACCGACTCGGTACCGAGGTCTGCGGCGATGTTGGACGCCCGCGCGAACAGGAAGTCGCCGGTCAGGATCGCCACGGTGTTGCCCCATCGCGCATTCGCCGAGGGCGCTCCCCGGCGCAGGGTGGCCTCGTCCATGACGTCGTCGTGGTACAGCGTCGCCACGTGTGTCAGCTCGACGACGACGGCCGAGCGGACGACGCCCGGCGCGTCGGCGTCACCGAAGTGTCCCGCGACCAACGCCAGGAGTGGCCGGAACCGTTTGCCGCCGGCGGTCACCAGGTGACGCGACACCGACGCGAGCAAGGGGTCGTCGGACTTGACCGCCTCGGCGAGCCGGGTTTCGACCTCTTCCAACCCAACCGCGACCGAAGCCTCCAGCTCCGCGTCGACGGCAGGGATGCCGAGGCCGGGCGACGTCACTGGCGAGGCCTCCTCGGGCGAATGGCGGTCAGCGGACGAACGTGGCGGCCTGCTCTGCCAGCTCCAGCAGCGGCCCGGGCAGGATGCCCAGAACGACGGTTGCCGCGACGCCCAAGGCGATCCCGACGGTAGTCCACAGGCTCGGGACGGCGACCGTCGGGCCGTCGGCGGCGGGCTCGGAGAAGAACATCAGCACGATCACGCGCACGTAGAAGAACGCGGCCACCGCGCTAGCCACGACTCCGACGATCACCAGCGGCAGCGCGCCCGCGTCCAGCGCGGCCGTGAACACGACGAGCTTGCCGATGAACCCGCTCGTCAGGGGGATCCCGGCGAATGCGAGCAGGAAGAGCGCGAACGTCGCCGCGACGACCGGAGCCCGTTTGCCCAGGCCCGCCCACATCGCCAGATGGGTGGCTTCGCCACCGGCATCTCGGACCAAGGTCACCACGGCGAACGCGCCGAGCGTGGTCAAGCCATACGCCGCGAGGTAGAAGAGCACGGCGGCCGTCCCGATCGTGTCGGCCGCGACAACGCCGGTGAGAATGAACCCGGCGTGCGCGATCGACGAGTACGCCAGCATCCGCTTGACGTCGGTCTGGGTCAGAGCGACCACCACGCCCACGACCATGGTCAGGATCGCGATCGCCCAGAACATCGGCTGCCAGTCGGTGCGCAGCCCGCCGAACGCGACGTAGAGGATGCGGGCCATCGCGCCGAACGCCGCCACCTTGGTGCACGCCGCCATGAATCCGGTGATCGGCGTCGGCGCACCCTGATACACGTCCGGCGTCCACGCGTGGAATGGCGCGGCGCCGACCTTGAACAGCAGGCCGACGGCGATGAGCGCGACGCCCGCCAGCAGCAACCCGTCCTGCCCGACCCGGACCGAGAGCGCCGCGTCGATGTCCGAGAGCCGGACCGAGCCGGCGAAGCCGTAGATGAACGCGGTGCCGAACAGGAAGAACGCCGACGAGAACGCACCGAGCAGGAAGTACTTCAGCGCGGCCTCCTGCGAGAGCAGGCGCCGGCGGCGGGCCATGCCGCACAGGAGGTACAGCGGGAGTGAGAGCACCTCGAGCGCGACGAACAAGGTCAGCAGGTCGTTGGCCGCCGGGAAGAGCAGCATGCCCCCTACGGCGAACATCGCCAGTGGGTAGACCTCCGTCTGCAGCACCCGCTCCCGGACCAGCGTGCGCTCGGCCTCTCCGCCGGGCAGCGACGACGCCGACGGTGCGAACGCGTCGCCGCCGCCCTCCACCCTCCGCTCGGCGAAGAAGAACACACTGACGGCAGCGAGCACGAGGATCGTGCCCTGCAGGAACAGCGCCGGACCGTCGATCGCGACCGAGCCCTCGGCACCGATGATCGACGTGCCGGCCAGCCGGACGACCTGCACGAACGCGGCGGCCAGCGCGACCAGCGCCACACCGACCTGGAGTGCGTGGCGAGGCCGACGGGGGGCGAAGGCCTCGATCAGCACGCCGACGATCGCCGCGCCGAACACGATGAGCATCGGCAGCAGCTCGGCGTACTCGATATCCGGGGCGGTCACTGTCCGGTCCCTTCTGTGTCTGACGGAGCGGAATCGGCGACCGAACCAACCGGCGCGATGGGTTCGGGATCGCTCTCCCCGACTTCCGTGAGCGCCGGCGCGACGCCGTCGTCGATGACGTCGAGCACCGGCTTGGGGAAGAACCCGAGCGCGAGGATGAGCGCGACCAGTGGCGCGACGACGAGGAGCTCGCGGCGGTGCAGGTCGGCGAACCCCTTGGTCTCGTCGCGGACCGGACCGGTCATCGTGCGCTGGTAGAGCCACAGGATGTACACCGCGGCAAGGATGGTCCCCACGGTGGCGACGACGGCCGCCGCGCGGTACCGGCTGAACGTCCCGACCAGGACCAGGAACTCGCTGACGAACGTCGCAAGGCCGGGAAGGGCCAGCCCGGCGAGGCCGGCGAACAGCAGCGACCCGGCGAGTACCGGCGCCGGCTTGGACACGCCGCCGTAGTCGGCCACCTGGCGCGAACCCCGGCGGGAGATCATGAAGCCGACGATCACGAACAGCGCCACTGTCGAGAGGCCGTGGTTGACCATGTAGAGCGTCGCGCCCTCGGCGCTCTGGCTGGTCAGCGCGAAGATCCCGAGCACGATGAAGCCGAAGTGCGAGACCGAGGTGTAGGCGATGAGCCGCTTCATGTCGGTCTGGCCGATCGCCAGCAGCGCACCGTAGACGATGCTGATGACGGCAAGCACGACGATGACGGGCGCGAACTCCCGCGCGGCGTCCGGGAACAGCGGCAGCGCCAGCGCGATCATGCCGTACGTGCCGACCTTGTCCATCACGCCGGACAGGTAGGCGGCGTTGGCCGGCGTCGCCTCGGCGGCGGCGTCGGGCAGCCAGGTGTGGAACGGCCACAACGGTGCCTTGATGGCGAAGGCGAACATGAACCCGAGGAACAGCCAGCGCTGGGTGTCGGCCGGGATGTCGAGCGCGACGAGATCGGAGAGCAGGAACGTCCCGCCTCCGGCGTTCACAGACTGCACGTACAGTCCGATCACTGCGGCCAGCATGATAAGCCCGCCGACCAGGTTGTACAGCAGGAACTTCACCGCGGCGTAGCGGCGCTGCGGACCGCCGTACAGGCCGATCAGGAAGTACATCGGGATCAGCATCGCCTCGAACAGGACGTAGAACAGCAGCAGGTCCCTCGCCGCGAACGCACCGATCAGCATCGCCTCGAGCACGAGCACGAGCGCGAAGAATGGTTTCGGGTTGCGGCGCTCGGCCTCGGCTTCGCGCCACATCGCCATCAACACGATCGGCGTCGTCACGACGGTCAGCAGGATCAGCACCAGCGACACGCCGTCGACGCCGAGGGCGTAGAAGATGCCCAGCGACTCGACCCAGCCGTATTCCTCCTCGAACTGCAGTGCCGAGCCGTCGTTCACGAAGGCCACCGCCGCGATCACTGCCAGGATCGCCGTCACACCGGCCATGAACAGCCCCAGCATCTTCGCCGGCCGCTCCATCCCCCGCGGAACCAGTGCGGTGAGGACGGCACCGAGTGCCGGCACGGCGATCAGCGTGGTCAACCAGGGAAAGGTCACGGCAGCCTCACCAGGAGCATGGCCACGACGACGATCGCTGCGCCGGCGAGCATCGACAGGGCGTAGGAGCGGACGAACCCGGTCTGCCATCGCCGCAGCCGCGACGAGAAATCACCCACCGCGGCTGCCGTCCCCAGCACCGCGCCGTCGATGCCGCGGTTGTCGAGGTACACCAACGACCGGGTGAGGTACTGGCCGGGACGCATGAGCAACGCCTCGTTCACCGCGTCGCCATAGAGGTCGCGACGCGCTGCGACGGTCACGACGGACCCGCGCGGTGCCGTCACCGGCACCGGCTGCCGCCCGAAGATCAGCCAGGCGACGGCCACCCCCACGGCCACGACGGCCAGCGTGATCACCGTCATGGCCCAGACCGGTATCCCGAGCTCAAGGTGCTCCTCACCGGTGACCGGCTCGAGCCAGCCGATGATGCCGCCGCCCAGGTACAGCAGGGCAGCCCCGCCGACGGCGGAGAGCGCGCCGAGGATCCACAGCGGAGCCGTCATGACCTGGGGCGACTCGTGTGGATGCGCGTCGTCGGCCCACCGCTTCTCGCCGAAGAAAGTGAAGAGCATCACCCGGGTCATGTAGAACGCCGTGATACCCGCTCCGATCAGGGCGCAGAGCCCGTACACCACGTTGTCGGCGAACGCCACCTCGATGATCCGGTCCTTCGAGAAGTAGCCGGAGAACAGAGGGAACCCGATGATCGCCAGGTAACCGGCCGTGAACGTCAGGAACGTCACGGGCATAGCAGCTCGCAGAGCGCCGTAGCGCCGCATGTCGACCTCGTCGTTCATGCCGTGCATGACCGACCCCGCCCCGAGGAACAGGTCCGCCTTGAAGAAGCCGTGCGTGAGCAGGTGGAAGATCGCGAGCGCGTAGCCGGCGGGCCCCAGGCCGGCAGCGAGCATCATGTAGCCGATCTGGCTCATCGTCGAACCGGCCAGCACCTTCTTGATGTCGTCCTTGGCGCACCCGATGATCGCACCGATGAGCAGCGTGATGGTGCCGACGATGACAACGGCCGTCTGGGCCACTTCGGCGCCGTTGAAGATGGCCGACGACCGGACGACCAGGTAGACCCCGGCCGTAACCATGGTCGCTGCGTGGATGAGCGCGGAGACCGGCGTCGGGCCCTCCATCGCGTCCAGCAGCCACGACTGCAACGGGAACTGGGCCGACTTGCCACACGCGCCGAGCAGGAGCAGGAGGCCGATCGCGACCAGCCAGCCCTCCGACGCGCCCAGCGCCCCGGGGAAGACGCCGGAGAAGGCTGTCGTGCCGAAGACCACGAACATCGACATGACCGCCAGGGACATGCCGAAGTCGCCGACCCTGTTGACGACGAAGGCCTTCTTGGCCGCGACCGCCGCCGAGTCCTTGTGCTGCCAGAACCCGATCAGCAGGTACGACGCGAGGCCCACGCCCTCCCACCCCACGTAGAGGATCAGGTAGTCGTCGGCCAGGACGAGCAGCAGCATCGCGGCGACGAACAGGTTCATGTAGCCGAAGAACCGCTGCCGGTTCTCGTCGTGCTCCATGTAACCGATCGAGTAGATGTGGATGAGCGAGCCCACTCCGGTGACGAGCAGCACGAATGTCATCGAGAGCTGGTCGAGCAGCAGGCCGACCGAGACGTTGTAGTCGCCCACCGAGAACCAGTCCCAGAGCGGGACTGACAGGGCGCGTTCGGTGTCGTCGCGGCCCAGCATGGCGACGAACAGCGCCAACGCGACGACGAACGACGCGACCGGTGCGGCGCAACCGAGCACGGGAGCGACCCGGTTGAGTCGGCGCCCGCCGAGCAGCAGCACGGCGGCGCCGACCAGTGGGAACGCGATGAGCAACCACGTCGCCGAGAAGACGCCCTCGGCGAGGGTGGCAGTCTCCTCGGCTGTCTGGCCGACGAGCGCGGACGCGACAGTCACTGTTCCCTCACCACGTCAGAGCTTGAGCAGGCTGGCGTCGTCGACCGACGCCGACCTTCGGGTCCGGAAGATCGTCATGATGATCGCCAGGCCGACGACCACCTCGGCGGCTGCGACCACCATGACGAAGAAGGCCACGATCTGGCCGTCGAGGTTGCCGTGCATGCGGGCGAAGGTGACAAAGGCCAGGTTGCACGCGTTGAGCATGAGCTCGACGCTCATGAAGGCGATGAGGGCGTTGCGCCGCAGGAGCACGCCGGCACCACCGATGGTGAACAGGATTGCGGAGAGGACCAGATACGGAGTCGGGCTCATGGTCGCTCATCTCCTGGCTCGTCGTCGGGCTGCTGCTCACCGGTCAGCTCGTCGACCTGCTGCTCCAGCCGGGCGACGTCGCCGGCGTCCTCAGTCGTGCGGACGGTGCCTCGTGCGACCAGAACCTTGGAGATCGACAGCTCGCTCGGCGTGCCGTCCGGCAGAAGGCCCGGGGTGTCGATCGCGTTGTGCCGCGCGTAGATGCCGGGGTTGGGCAATGGGGACGCCGCGAGCCCGCCGGTGCGGAAACGCTCCTCGGACAGCTCGCGCTGAGTCCGGCGGCGGAGCAGCCGCTCGCGGTGGGTGAGCACCATGGCACCGAGCGCCGCCGTGATGAGCAGGGCGCTCGTGACCTCGAATGTCCACACGTACCGCGAGAAGATCAGGTCGGCGATGCCGGCGACGTTGCCGTCAGGCGCCGCCGCGTCGAGTCCGACCGGCTCCGTGACCAGTGCATTGCCCGCGACGGCGACCAGCAGCACGCCGAGGCCGACGCCTGCGAAGACCGCCGCAACGCGCTGGCCGCGGATGGTCTCGACCCGAGAGTCGCTCGCGTCGACGCCGACCAACATGATGACGAAGAGGAACAGCATCATGATCGCGCCGGTGTAGACGACGATCTGGACCACGCCGAGGAACGGCGCCTCCAGCGCCAGGTAGAGCACGGCCAGGCACAACATCGTCACCGCGATGAACATGGCGCCGTGGACGGCCTTGCGGGAGATCACGAGCCCGAGCGCGGCCAGCACCGCGATCGGCGCCACGATCCAGAACAGCACCGTCTCGCCGGTGTGGCTGCCCGACTCGGCGGCCTGCGTGAGCACGCCCGCAGCAGCGGCGGAGACGCCGGCGCTCACGACGCCCGCCCATCCCGTTGATCATGCAGTTCCTGCTCGACACGCCGGTCCGTAGCGTCGGCGTGTCGCGCAGAACTTGCATGATCAGCGGAGGAGGAGCGGAGGCCGACGCCGGAGCGCAGGTAATAGTCGCGCTCGTTGTCGCCGAGCCGCATCGGGTGCGGCGGTTCCTCCATCCCGGCCAGGAGCGGTGCCAACAGGTCCTGCTTCTCGTAGATCAGCTTCTCGCGGCTGTCGTCTGCGAGCTCGTACTCGTTGGTCATGGTCAGCGCCCGGGTCGGGCATGCCTCGATGCACAGCCCGCAGAAGATGCAGCGCAGGTAGTTGATCTGGTAGACGCGCCCATAGCGCTCGCCTGGGGAGAAGCGTGCCTCCTCGGTGTTGGCGGCGCCCTCGACATAGATCGCGTCGGCCGGGCAGGCCCAGGCGCAGAGTTCGCAGCCGATGCACTTCTCCAGGCCGTCCGGATGACGGTTGAGCTGGTGCAGGCCGTGGAACCTCGGGGCGACCGTATGCCGCTCCTCGGGGTACTGCTCCGTGACGACCTTCCGGAACATGGTCCGGAAGGTCACACCGAAGCCAGCGACGGAGTCCAGGAACCTAGGCACCGCTGCCCTCCTCGGGGCCGTTGGTCTGTGTCGTGGGACCTGCCGAGTCGCGCATCGTAGCGGTGGCGGCGACCGGCGGCTCGAGACGCTGGTCCGGCATCGGCGGCACCGGGTAGCCGCCGGCGAAGGCGTCGAACGCCTCCGGCCGGCCCTCGCCCGCGGCCGGCTCCGGCCTGCGCTCCGGGATGAGCAGGCTGAGGACGATCGCGACTGCCAGGACTCCACCCCCCCAGATCAGGACGTCCCTGCGCTCGACACCCTCGTTGGAGATCAACCGCATGACGGCGACGAGCAGGATCCATGCCAGCGAGCCCGGGATCAGGACCTTCCAACCGAGCTTCATGAACTGGTCGTACCGAAGCCTGGGCAGCGTGCCACGAAGCCATATGAAGACGAATATCAGCAGGATGACCTTGGCCAGGAACCACAGCAGCGGCCACCAGCCGGTGTTGAAGTAGCCGTCGTTGATCGCTGAGATCGGCCACGGCGCCCGCCAGCCGCCGAGGAACAGCGTGGTCGCGAGCGCCGCGACGTTGACCATGTTGATGTACTCGGCGAGGAAGAACATCATGTACTTCACCGACGAGTACTCGGTCATGAAGCCCGCGACCAGCTCACCCTCCGCCTCCGGCAGGTCGAACGGCGCGCGGTTGGTCTCGCCGATCATCGAGATCAGGTAGACGACGAACGACGGAAGCAGGACCACCGCGTACCACGACGGCAGCGACAGCGTCACCCCGAACAGCTCGAACGTGCCGCCTCCGGCCTGGGCGTCGACGATCTGCGACGTCGACATCGAGCCGGCGAACAGGAACACGGCGACGAACGACAGTCCCATCGCGATCTCGTACGAGATGACCTGAGCCGTAGACCGCAGCCCGCCGAGCAGCGGATACGTCGACCCGCTCGCCCACCCGCCGAGCACGATCCCGTAGACCCCCACGGACGCCATGGCGAGCACGAACAGCACCGCGACCGGCAGGTCGGTGAGCTGGAGCCTGGTGGTCTGCCCGAAGATCGACACCTCGGGTCCCATCGGGATCACCGAGAAGATCAGGAAGGCCGGGATGGCGGCGATGACGGGCGCCAGGACGTAGACCACCCGGTCGACGCCCTTCGGCGTGATGGTCTCCTTGAGGATCAACTTCACGCCGTCTGCCAGGCTCTGCAGCGTGCCCCACGGCCCGGTGCGGTTGGGCCCGACGCGGTTCTGCATGCGGGCGACGACCTTGCGCTCGAACACGATGTTGAACAGCGTGAGGACCAGCAGCAGCACGAATATGGCTACGGCCTTGATCAAGATGAGCCACCACGGGTCGTCGCCGAAGCCAGCGATCTCGTTGGGCGCTTGGCCGACGACCTGGCCCAGTGCGGTCACCGGGCACCTCCCCACTCAGCGTCGGAGCGGGTGATCTCCGCAGCCGCCCGCGCGATCGTGACGACGGCTCCGGCGCTCACTCCGAGGTCGAGGTGCACGCGGGACCCGGGCGAGTTCTGCGGCACCCACACGACCCGGTCCGGCATGTCGGCGATCTCCAGCGGCAGCGTCAGGGATCCCGCGTCGCTACTCACCGTGACCGACCCGCCGTCATCGATGCCGATCTCGGCCGCCGTCGTCGCGGACAGGCGGGCCACCGCCGGCCGGGCCGTGCCGGCGAGGTACGGCTCGCCGTCCTGGAGGCGACCGGCGTCAAGGAGCATCCGCCAGGTGGCGAGCACCGCCGCGCCGGCATCCGGGGCAGGCGGCTGGGCGACGGGGACTGTCGGTGCGTCCGGGCGGGTCCCGTCCCACCGGCCGAGCTCGAGCAACTCGGCCATGGCAGCCTCGACGGTCGGCAAGCCGAGCCGGACGTCGAGCTCGTCGGCCAGCGCGGCGAGCACGCGCCCGTCCGTCATCGCGCCCGAGTCGGTGAACACCGCCGGGAACGGCCGCTCGCGCCCCTCCCAGCTCACGAACGTGCCCGCCTTCTCGGCCACCGGCGCGACCGGGAGAACGACGTCTGCCAGCTCCGTCACCTCGGTACGGCGGACCTCCAGGCTCAGCACGAAATCGGCCGCTCCCAGGGCGGCCCGGGCTGCGGCCGGGTCCGGCAGGTCGGCGAGCTCCACGCCACCGACGACCGCACCCGAGAGCGACCCCGAGGCCAGCGCCGCAACGATCCCGGACGTGTCGCGGCCCGGCAGCGGCGGCAGCGTCCCGACGTCCCAGACCGTGCCGACATCGACGCGTGCCTCGGGGTCGTCGACCGGACGCCCGCCCGGCAGCAGCGTGGGCAGCGCACCCGCCTCGAGGGCACCTCGCTCGCCGGCCCGGCGCGGGATCCACGCGAGCCGGGCGCCGGTCGCGTCCGCCACCCGGACCGCGGCGGACAACGCGCCTGGCACACCGGCCAGGCGCTCGCCGACCAGAATGACCGCACCGGCTGCCTTGAGTGCGTCAGCGAGGTCGCTGACCCGGCCATCGCCGTCGGCGATGGCCTGGAGTACCTCGGCCTCGGTGCCGGGCGCCGCCGGGACCAGCGAGCCGGAGACCTTGGCCAGGCCACGGGTGGCGAACGGCGCGACGGCGAAGACCGCTGTGCCGTTCCTTCGCATGCCCTTGCGCAGACGGAGGAGGACCATGGCGGCCTCCTCCTCCGGCTCGAAACCCACGAGAAGGACAGCGGGCGCATTCTCGAGGTCGGTGTACGTGACACCCAGACCGGTGCCCGCGATACCGGCCAGGAAGTCGGCCTCCTCCGCAGAGTGGACTCTGGCCCGGAAGTCGATGTCGTTGGTGCCGAGTGCCACCCGGGCGAACTTGGCGTACGCGTAGGCGTCCTCGACGGTCATCCGGCCGCCGGTGAGCACTCCGACTCCGCCTGCCGCACGAGCCGCGGACAGCCCACGCGCGGCGATCGTCAGCGCCTCCGGCCACGATGCGGTGACCAGCTCGCCCGTCTGCTCGTCGCGCACCCTCGGGTAGGTCAGCCGGTCCTCGAGGTCGGCGTAGCGGAAGGCGAAGCGATCCTTGTCCGAGATCCACTCCTCGTTGACCTCGGGATCATCGCCCGCCAGCCGGCGCATGACGACGCCGCGCCGGTGGTCGACCCGGATCGCGCTGCCGCAGGCGTCGTGCTCGGCCACTGAAGGCACCGAGACCAGATCGAACGGACGGGCCCGGAACCGGTACGCCGACGACGTCAGGGCGCCGACCGGGCAGATCTGGATCGTGTTGCCCGAGAAGTAGCTGGAGAAGGGTTCGGACTCGTAGATGCCGACCTGCTGCAGTGCCCCGCGCTCGAGCATCTCGATGAACGGGTCGCCGGCGATCTCTTGCGAGAACCTCGTGCACCGAGCGCAGAGGACACATCGCTCCCGGTCGAGCAGGACCTGAGTGGAGATCGCGATCGGCTTCGGGTAGGTCCGCTTCTTCCCCTCGTACCGTGACTCGCCGCGACCGTTGCTCATGGCCTGGTTCTGCAGCGGACATTCGCCGCCTTTGTCGCAGACCGGGCAGTCCAGCGGGTGGTTGATCAGGAGGAACTCCATGACCCCCCGTTGGGCCTTGTCGGCGACCGGCGAGGTGAGCTGGGTCTTGACCACCATGCCGGGCGCGACCGTCATCGTGCACGACGCCTGCGGCTTCGGCATGCCACGTCCGTTGCCGGCGTCGACGACCTCGACCAGGCACTGGCGGCACGCGCCGACCGGGTCGAGCAACGGGTGATCGCAGAACCGCGGGATCTGGATGCCCAGCAGCTCGGCCGCCCGGATCAGCAGCGTGCCCTCGGGCACGCTGACCTCGAAGCCGTCGATCGTCAGCGTCACGAGGTTCTGCGCCTGCTCCACGGAGCCGCTCGGGGTTTGCGACGTGACCGTCATGTGCTCGCTCCCGCGCTCTGGGCGAACAGGGTCGACTCGGCCGGGTCGAACGGGCAGCCGCCGTGCTCGAAATGAGCGAGGTACTCGTCGCGGAAGTACTGCACGGACGAGGTGATCGGGGCGACGCCGCCGTCGGCGAGGGCGCAGAACGACCGCCCGGCGATGTTGTCGGAGAGGTCGAGAAGCTTCTCCAGGTCGGCTTCGGTGCCCTCACCCTGCTCCAGCCGGTCCAGGATCTGCACCAGCCACCAGAAGCCTTCCCGGCATGGCGTGCACTTGCCGCACGACTCGTGCTTGTAGAACTCCGTCCACCGCAGGACGGCGCGCACCACGCACGTCGTGTCGTCGAAGATCTGCAGCGCCTTGGTGCCCAGCATCGATCCGACGGCGGCGACACCTTCATAGTCCAGCGGGACGTCGAGGTGCTCGGACGTCAGCAGCTGCGTGGACGACCCGCCTGGCGTCCAGAACTTGAGCTCGTGACCCTCGCGGACGCCGCCGGCAAGGTCGAGCAGCTCGCGCAGCGTGATGCCCAGCGGCGCCTCGTACTGGCCCGGCCGGGCTACGTGGCCGGAGAGTGAGTAGAGCGTGAAGCCCGGCGATTTCTCCGAGCCCATCGAGCGGAACCAGTCGACGCCGCGGGCGACGATCGACGGCACCGACGCGATCGTCTCGACGTTGTTGATCACGGTCGGTGACGCGTACAGACCCGCGACCGCGGGGAACGGCGGACGAAGCCGGGGCTGACCGCGGCGGCCCTCCAGGGAGTCGAGCAGCGCCGTCTCCTCGCCGCAGATGTACGCGCCCGCGCCGGCGTGCACGACGACGTCGAGGTCGAAGCCGGAGTTCAGGATGTCGGATCCCAAGTACCCGGACTCGTAGGCTTCGGCGACGGCGTTCTGCAGCCGGCGGACGGCATGCAGGACCTCGCCGCGCACGTAGATGAACGCGTGCTCGGCGCCGATCGCGTAGGCCGAGATGATCACTCCTTCGACCAGCAGGTGCGGCGTGGCCAGCATGAGTGGAATGTCCTTGCACGTGCCCGGCTCCGACTCGTCGGCGTTGACGACCAGGTAGGTCGGGTTCGGGTTGTCCTTGGGGATGAAGCTCCATTTCAGGCCCGTCGGGAAGCCCGCGCCGCCTCGCCCGCGCAGGCCGGCGTCCTTGACCAGCGCCGTGATGTCGGCGGGCTGCCGCTGCAGCGCAGCACGCAGGCCCTTGTAGCCGTCGTGGCGCTCGTAGCCCTGGCGGGTGAACGAGTCGGTGTCGCGCCAGCGCTGGGACAGGACCGGGGTGAGCGTCACGTGCCGTCCTTCCTCGGTGCCGCCTCGATGGCGGGCGGGCCGCCTTCGGGCGCCTGCCAACCCTTCTCCTCGGCCAGGACAAGACCGGCCAGGCTCGCCGGGCCGGCCTGCGCGCCTTCGGCGGCGCGGCCGTCCGGGAAGCCGGCGAGAACTCTGGCAGCCTCGCGCCAGGTGCATACCTTGGGCCCCCTGGTGGATCGCACCTCCGTGCCCGCCCGGAGCTGCTCGACGAGCTCGCGCGCAGACTGCGGGGTCTGGTTGTCCATGAACTCCCAGTTGACCATCACGACCGGAGCGAAGTCGCAGGCCGCGTTGCACTCGACGTGCTCCAGCGAGATCTTGCCGTCCTCGGTGGTCTCGTCGTGCCCGATCCCGAGCTCCTCGGTGAGCTCGGACCAGATCGCATCGCCGCCCATGATCGCGCAGAGCGTGTTGGTGCAGACACCGACGTGGTAGTCGCCCATCGGATGCCGCTTGTACATCGTGTAGAAGGTGGCGACGGCAGAGACCTCGGCCTCGGTCAGGCCCAGCTCCTGCGCGCACATCTGGATGCCGGCCGGCGTGACGTAGCCCTCGTAGGCCTGGACCAGGTGCAGCATCGGCAGCAGCGCCGAACGAGGCTGCGGGTAACGCGCGATGATCTCGCGCATCTCGGCGCGCGCCGCGTCGCCCAAGGTCGTAGAGCTCACCGGTCGGCACCCCCCATCACCGGATCGAGACTCGCCACCGCCACGATCACGTCGGACACCATCGACCCCTCGCACATCGCGGACACGGCCTGCAGGTTGTTGAACGAGGGGTCGCGGAAATGGGCCCGCCACGGTCTGGTGCCACCGTCGGAGACCACGTGAGCACCCAGCTCTCCACGCGGCGACTCGACGGCCTGGTAGACCTGACCGGCCGGCACCCGGAACCCTTCGGTGACCAGCTTGAAGTGGTGGATCAGGCCCTCCATGGACTCACCCATGATGTGCCGGATGTGGTCGAGGGAGGTGCCCAGGCCGTCGCCGCCGAGCGCCAGCTGGGCCGGCCACGCGATCTTCTTGTCGGCGACCATGACGGGGCCCGGCTCGAGCCGGTCCAGGCACTGCTCGACGATCCGCAACGACTGGCGCATCTCGTCGACCCGGATGCGGTACCGCCCGTAGGCGTCGCACGTGTCACGGACCGGGACGTCGAAGTCATAGGTCTCGTAACCGCAGTACGGCTGTGCCTTGCGTAGGTCGTACGGCAGGCCCGTGGAGCGCAGCACCGGGCCGGTGAGGCCCAACGCTGTGCAACCGGTGAGGTCGAGATAGCCGATCCCGTCTGCACGGCGGCGGAAGACCGGGTTCTCATTGAGAAGGGCCTCGTACTCCGGCAGATGCGTGTCCATCCATCTGACGTACTCACGGACGCTCTCGACCGCGCCGGGTGGGAGGTCCTGGGCAACCCCGCCAGGCCGGATGTATCCGCTGTTCATGCGGAGTCCGGTGATCAGCTCGAAGAGGTCGAGGGTCCGCTCGCGTTCCCGGAAGCCCATGGTCATGATGGTGAGCGCGCCGATCTCCAGACCGCCCGTGCCGAGGGCGACCAGGTGTGACGCGATCCGGTTGAGCTCCATCATCATCACCCGGATCACGGTGGCCCGTTCCGGGATCTCGTCGGTGATGCCCAGCAGCCGCTCGATGCCCAGCACGTAGGCAGCCTCGTTGAAGAAGGGCGACAGGTAGTCCATACGGGTACAGAACGTGACGCCCTGCGTCCAAGTCCGGTACTCCATGTTCTTCTCGATGCCGGTGTGCAGGAACCCGACACCTACGCGCGCGTCGATCACCGTCTCTCCGTCGAGCTCGAGGATCAGCCGGAGCACGCCGTGCGTGGACGGATGCTGTGGCCCCATGTTGACCACGATCCGTTCCTGGCCCGCGACTGCGGCGCCGACGACGTCGTCCCAGTCCTGGCCCGTGACGTTGTAGACCGCGCCCTCGGTGGTCTCGCGTACGCCGGCGTACGGGTCGGCCCGAGGTCCGGGGTCGGGCGGCACGGTGTAGGTGACGTCCTCGGTCACGTGTATGCCCTCCGCTCGTCGGGCGGGGCGATTGTCGCGCCCTTGTACTCCACCGGGACGCCGCCGAGTGGGTAGTCCTTGCGCTGCGGGTGCCCGGGCCAGTCGTCGGGCATCTGGATCCGGGTGAGTGCCGGATGGCCGTCGAAGACGATCCCGAAGAAGTCGTACGTCTCGCGCTCGTGCCAGTTGTTCGCCGGGTAGAGCTCGACGATCGACGGGACGTGGGGATCCGCGTCAGGACAGACGACCTCGACGCGGATCCGCCGGTTGTGAGTGATCGACAGGAACGGATAGACGGCGTGCAGCTCGCGGCCGGACTCGTCAGGGTAGTGGACGCCGTTGACGCCCATGCACATCTCGTAGCGCAGCGCCGGGTCGTCGCGGAGCGCGCGGGCGACCTCGACGAGGCGCTCGCGCCGGACGAACAGGGTGAGCTCATCGCGGTCGACGAGCACTCGCTCGATGGCGTCGCCGTACGGGACACCGGCCTGTTCCAGCGCCGCCGAGATCGCGTCCCCGACCTCGTCGAACGCCTCACCCCACGGCCGCGGCGTGGAGCCGTGCCGGACGGGGTTGGTGTCGGGCACGACCAGCCGGCCGTACCCGGACGTGTCGCCCGTGTCGC
This sequence comes from uncultured Actinomycetota bacterium, assembly GCA_963801065.1. Lineage (GTDB taxonomy): Bacteria > Actinomycetota > Actinomycetes > Jiangellales > Jiangellaceae > CAWDDG01. The sequence continues at coordinate 396,286 of CAWDDG010000003.1, forward strand.
TGGTGCCGAACATGCCGCGGCGGGTCGGGTGGGCCGGTGGTGGCCCGGCGACTCCGGCGTCGGCGACCTCGGCCGGCAGATCCCCCGGCCCGGCCGTCGTCGCCTCTGCGCTCGAGCTTGCCGCCGTCTCTTCCTCTGACCGAGCCTCGGCCGGCGGGCGTACCTCGTCGTCAGGCATCTGGTCGTACTCGCCTTCCCACTCGCTCCGGGCTCATCGGCTCAGAAGGCCCTTCATCTCCTGGGTCGGCACGGCCTCGAGGGCAGCCAACTCGGCCTCGGCGTGAGCACGCTCCTTGTTCGAGCCCAGCGGCATGTGCTGGATCTTGTCGTGAAGCTTGAGGATCGCGTCCATCAGCATCTCCGGCCGTGGCGGACAGCCGGGCAGGTAGATGTCCACCGGCACGATGTGGTCGACGCCCTGGACGATCGCGTAGTTGTTGAACATGCCGCCGGTGCTGGCGCAGACTCCCATCGCGATGACCCACTTGGGCTCCGGCATCTGGTCGTAGATCTGGCGCAGCACGGGAGCCATCTTCTGGCTCACCCGGCCGGCGACGATCATCAGGTCGGCCTGGCGCGGCGACGCCCGGAAGACCTCCATGCCGAACCGTGCGGAGTCGTGCCGCGGCCCGCCGAAGGCCATCATCTCGATCGCGCAGCACGCCAGCCCGAACGTCGCGGGCCAGACCGAGCTCTTGCGCATGAAGCCGGCCACGTTCTCGACCGTCGTCAGCAGGATGCCGCTCGGCAGCTTCTCTTCTATGCCCATCGCCGGAGTCCCTGCCTAGTCCCAGTCCAGCCCGCCGCGTCGCCACACGTACGCGTAGGCAACGAAGACAGTGATGATGAACAGTGCCATCTCGACCAGCCCGAACAGGCCCAGCGCGTCGAACCTGACGGCCCACGGGTACAGGAAGATGATCTCGATGTCGAAGATGATGAAGAGCATCGCGGTCAGGTAGTACTTGATGGGGAAGCGCCCGCCTCCGACCGGCTGCGGCGTGGGCTGGATGCCGCACTCGTAGGAGTCGACCTTGACCCGGTTCCAGCGCTTGGGGCCGGTGAGGGCACCCAGGAGCACCGAGGTGACAACGAAGCCGCCGGCGACAACGCCCAGCACGATGATCGGGACGTATGGGTTCACGTGTTCCCCTCCCTCGCTCCCGTGCCACGAGCCCTCCGTGCATGCGCTCGCGGCGCACGCACACGGGTGCCCATGCTAGTGAGTTTGTTCACGCCGCCGGAGCCAGTCGGGTCATGGCGTTCACGATCCGGTCCATCGCGTCGCCGTCGCGCCGGTCGGTGAGGTTTGCCAGCAGCTTGAGTGTGAAGCGCATCAACGTCGGGTGCGGCAGCCCGTGCCGGGTGCACAGCTTCATGATCCGCGGATCGCCGATCAGCTTCACGAAGATCCGGCCCAGCGTGAAGTAGCCGCCGTGATCGTGCTTGAGGGCGGCCGGGTAGCCATGCAGCACGCGCTCGCGGCCGGCCTCGGTGCGCTGCGCCCGCGCATCGGCGATGATGGTCGCCGCCAGGTCGGCCGCCTCCATCGCGTAGTCGATGCCTTCGCCGTTGAACGGGTTGACCATGCCGCCCGAGTCGCCGACGAGCAGGAGTCCGCGGGTGTAGTGCGGCTGCCGGTTGAAGGCCATCGGCAGCGCGGCACTGCGGATGTCGCCGACCTGGTTCTCCTCGGTGAAGCCCCACTCCTCCGGCGTCTGAGCCACCCAACGGCGAAGCAGCTGCTTGTAGTCGACCCGGCCGAACGCCTTCGAGGTGTTGAGCACGCCGAGACCGACGTTGCTGGTGCCGTTTCCGGTGCCGAAGATCCAGCCGTACCCGGGAAGAAGGTCGTCGCGCCCGTGCTGGTTCTTCTCGGGCAGCTCGAGCCACGACTCCATCCAGTCGTCGTCGTGGCGCGGCGTCGTGTAGTAGGTGCGCACGGCGATGCCCATCGGGCGGTCGTCGCGCTTGTGGAGACCCATTGCGGTCGAGAGTCGCGACGACACGCCGTCCGCCGCGACGACGAGCGGCGCCCGGAACGTCACCTCCGCACCCGCGGGCCGGCCGTCGTCGCCAAGCGGTCGTGCGGTGACCCCGACAATGCGGCCGGTGCGTCCGTCGAGTACCGGGCCGGTGACGGACATGCGCTCCTGCAGCCGGGCGCCGGACTTCTGCGCGTGCCGGGCCAGGATCTCGTCGAAGTCGGTACGGGTGCGGACCAGGCCGTAGTCGGGGTAACTGGCGAGGTCGGGCCAGGGCATGTGCAGACGCATGCCGCCCCCGACGATCCGCAGGCCGTGGTTGCGGATCCAGCCCGGCCCGGACGTGTCGACACCCATCCGGACGAGCTGGCGCACCGCCCTCGGCGTGAGCCCGTCACCACAGACCTTGTCCCGCGGGAACGCCGACTTCTCGAGCACGAGGACGTCGAGCCCCGCCCTGGCCAGGTAATACGCCGTCGTCGAGCCGGCTGGTCCGGCGCCGACCACGATGACGTCGGCGTCGCTGGCCGTGCGGATCATGCGGTCCTCTGTCCTCACCCGTCTCCTCGGCCGCTCGTGAACGCATTCACGAGCGCTCGTCGAGGGAGAGTCTAGGGCCCGTTCGCCTCGATGCTCGACCCGGGTGACCATGCTGCTGACCTGCGCATTTACCGCGCAGCGCCATTGCGTAATTCACGGCCGATTGACCAGGTAGGCCCGGCACGACGCGGGACGCGTGCACGACTCAGGCAGCCCGGATGTCGCCTGGGTCGGCGCGGATCGCGTGGTGGAGAGCGACGATCCCACCGCTGAGGTTGCGCCACCGGACGTCGACCCAACCGGCTGAGCCGATCCGGGAGGCGAGAGCGCGCTGGTCGGGCCACGCCCGGATCGAGTCGGCGAGGTAGACGTATGCGTCGGGACTGCTGGAGACGCGGCGCGCCACCGGTGGAAGGGCTCGCATCAGGTACTCGACGTACACGGTCCGGAACGGCGCCCAGGTCGGGTGACTGAACTCGCAGATCACGAGCCGTCCGCCCGGTCGGGTCACGCGCAGCATCTCCCGTAGCCCGGCATCGGGGTCGTGGAGGTTTCGCAGGCCGAACGAGATCGTCACGGCGTCGAAGCACGCGTCCGCGAACGGCAGCCGCATCGCGTCGCCCGCGACGAACGGCAGGTGAGCGCGGCGGCGCTTGCCCTCGCGAAGCATGCCGAGCGAGAAGTCGCACGGCACGACCTCGGCTCCGGCCGCGCGGAACGGTTCACTGGAGGTGCCTGTGCCGGCTGCGAGGTCGAGTACCCGTTCGCCCGGCCGGGCCGCGACGGCTATCTCGACGGCGCGCCGCCACCACCGATCCTGGCCCAGCGAGAGCACGTCGTTGGTGAGGTCGTACCGCGCGGCTACGCCGTCGAACATCGCCGCCACCTCGTGCGGCTGCTTGTCCAGCGAGGCCCGAGTCACGACGGGCAGCCTACGGCGGGCCAGCAAGCCCACCTGTCAGGCCGGACAAGTCGGCGACCTGCGGTCGCGCCTTCAACGAGCCTGACAACTCGACAGTGTCACCAGTTGTCAGGACCGCACGAGGAGTCGCCGCACGCAGCCAACCTGTCCGGCCTGACAACTCGACGCGCAGCGCAAGGAGCGGCCGGAGGGCGGGGTCGCCCTGCCCTCCGGCCGCCCGATGCGTACCTCAGTTGAACAGGTGCGCCATCGCCCGCGAGACGAGGTCGTCGCGCTCGGCCTGCGCGAGCCCTTCGAAGCCGAACCCGGCGTACACGGTGTCCTCCGTGGTCGTGGCGGCTCCTTCCTCGAACCCGAGCTGGGTGCGGGTGCAGTCGTTGGTGTTGGCGACCGAGCCCTCTGGCGAGCCGGAAACCGTCCAGCCAGCCGAGGTCGGTTTCGAACCCAGTCGTACCTGCCGCTTGTTGACCGTCGACCAGGACCGTGATGTCGTCCAGGAAGACGCCGATGCCCTGGGTGGCCCAGTCGCTCACGTAGGCGATGGACACCTCGACCTGCTGGCCGGCATAAGCCGACAGGTCGACCGACCACTCCGACCAACCCTGGGACGAGCCGGTGGCCGCATTCCAGTCGCCGGTCGAGCCGGTCGGCTCGCATGCCGGCCCCTGGTAGTGGGTGATGAACGGGTGCAACTCATCCCAGCCCGCGGGGCAACTCTCGCCCGTGGACTGCGCGGTGTGACCGTTGGCGTCCGGCAGGGTCGTCCAGTCGTCCGAACCCACCGGGTGCGCCTCGACGAACAGGAAGTCCCAGTCCGTCTCGGTGTCGTACGAGCTGAAGAACCTGAGCTCGCCCGACGTCGCGCCAGTGAGGTCAATGGTCTGGGTCAGCCGCTTGTACGAAACATCGGCCTGCTGGCTGTAGACGTAGAACGCGCCGGTGTGCGGGTCGAACGGCCCGCCCGGGATGTCCCAGTCCAGCGGAGCAGCACTGGCGAACTGCGGGAACTCCGCCGGTGGCAGGAAGCTCGAGGTGGTGAGCAGCAGGCCGGTGTGGTTCTGGTTCTGCGCCGAACCCGCTGCGTTGAGATCGCCCGTGAACCCCTCGAACGGCGACGCCTCGCCGACCAGCGCGAACGGCTCCCCGTTCTCGTCGGTGCCGCCGTCGCTGATGTTGACGTAGGCACCCAGCCAGTACTGCTGGAAGTCGTTGAAGAACTGCAGGCACGGGTACTGGCCCGGGGTCTTGCACTCCGGAGGCGCAAACGGGTTGTAGTAGAACGCGCCGTTGGCCGCCTGGGCGAACTGGTTGAACTTGCCGGCCGCGAGGAGCTTGCCTCCTTCGTTGACGTAGTCGCGCGCCGCGAGCTCGATGTCGACGGCCGCCTCGGCCGTCGTACTCGGAACCTGGCTCCGCGACCGCAGGATGATGTCGTTGCCGGTCTCCCAGACCACGGCTTCGTAGTGCGAGAGAACCCCGAGGTGGTGGGGCGCCTCTCGGTCCATGACGTCGAAGTCGTAGACGTCGCTGCTGAACCCGGCGGCGTCGAGCGATGAGGCGTACTCGTCGACGTACTGGGCGCTGGTGAGGCCCTGCACCGGGCTGAGGCCGGTCACGTCCTCGGCCGCCAGTATGAGAACGTCGCCGCCGATGTCATCGTGCACGGTGTAGGTGAACGGAACCGTCTTCACGACCGCGTTCCCTGTGCCGACACCAGCGTTGACACCGGTGAACCACACCTCGACCTGGTCACCCGGCTCGGCGGCGATGGTGCCACGGAACTCGCCGTAGTAGTCGTCGTGGGTGTCGCCGTAGCGCTCTCCGCCTTGCCATTCCTCGACCTCGGTCGAGACCGGTGCGCCGCCGTTGACCGAGTAGTTGAGCAGGACGTCGACCAGCGACCGCTTGGCCGTCACGGCGACATCCTGGCTGGTCCCGTACGAGACCGGGAACGGGTCGGACACGAGATCTGGCGCGTCGGACTGTCCCTTGATCGTCGTTGGCACGACGGGGTCGTCGGGATCGTGGGTCGACTGGGCGACGGCCAAGGCGAATGGGATGTTCTTCTCGAACTCCGCCTGGATGAGCTCCTCGTCGTCCGGGAAATTGAAGCCGCTCACGCAGTCCTCGGCGAGCCACTCGTCGTCGGGCACCGAGTCCGAGGCGACCTCGCAGGTCGACATCTCCGGCGTGAAGCCGAGGGTGCCGTACTCGACCGTGGCATGGGTGTCGGTGTCGCCGTTGGTGATGTAGAGCTCGGCCGAGATGTCGGGGTCGTATCCGTCCACGGCCGGATCCTTGTCCGTGCCGACCATGGCTTGGTAGATCACGTCGTCCGGCGACGGCGTGTTGAACTGCCATCCGATCCCGTAGAGCAGCAACTCGGCTGCCGAGTGGTAGTTGACGAAGAACTCGAAGCCGATAGTCGCGAACAGGTTGTCGAGCGCCTGGGTCTCCGGCTCCGAGCTCGGTCCAGTGCCCCGGTAGGTCTCGCTCGCGGGGTCCGGCGAGGAGCCCTCGTTGTCGTAGCCCCACTTGGTTGCGAAGTTACGGTTCGGGTCGACACCGTCACCGACCGTGATCTGGCCGTCGCCGTTGTTGTCGCGCAGATTCTTGCGCCACAGCCGGTCGCCCTCAGGATCGAACGTGAAGTCATACCCGTCTGGGTTGGCCACCGGCAGGAACCACAGCTCGGTGGTGTCCACCAGATCGGTGATCTCTGGGTCGCTGCCGTAGTTGTCCAGGACGTAGTGCATCAGACGACGGGTCATCTCCGGGACGATCCACTCACGCGCGTGCTGGGTGGCCGCGTAGAGCACCGCCGGCCGGCTTCCGTCCTCCACGTTGTCGGCGTCATTGGTCACCCTGAGCGCGAGGATCTCCTGACCATTGACGGATTCGCCGATCGAGACGACCTCGGTGAGCTCCGGGAAAGCTTCTGCGGTGGCGATAACCTCGTCCCGGATCCCACCGTCTTCGCTGTAGGAGCGGTAGACGTCGAAGCCTTGCTCGGCCTGCAACTGCAGCGCCTCGGAGGCAGCGACTCCGTCGACCTCCTTGACCTCGAGGTCGACGCCGTCCTTGCGCAACTTGGCGACCTGACTCTTGCTCAGCACCGCCTCTACCTCGACCTTGCCGGCAGCGCCGTCGTCGACGACGAAATCCTTGGCGTCGAGCCCCAGTTCTCGGATGGATTCCACGCCGGCAGCATCCACCTCGCCGACGTAGACCTCGAGGCCCGATTTGCCAGGTGAGTCGCCTGGCTGAGCACCGGCCGGAAGTATGGCGATCGCCGCCGTTCCGACCAGGGCAGTTGCGGACAGGACGGCGACGGATCTGCGTCGGAGTGTCCTCATTGACCTCTCCCTCGTTTGCGGGCGCCCGGATCCCCGTGACGGGCCAAGTTCTCCGCGAGCCTTGTGTGATGTCTCTCACGTGTCAAGGTGCGCCAAACCTCCTTCGCTCCGCGGAGGCGGAAGAAACGGCAGATGTGACACGTACCCTCGGGTGACGTGACGACCGTGCGCGCGCCGATCCGTGATCCGGCGCCGCTCGTGGTGCGGACGGTCGGCATCCCCGATCCGGGCCCGTTGCTCGGGTTGTTCCCCGAGGACGCGCCGCTGGCGTGGGTCCGGCGAGGGGAGGGACTTGTCGGGTGGGGGCGCGCGGCGTCGTTCGAGGCGCACGGCTCGCGGCGGTTCGCCGACGCCGGCCGGTGGTGGGGTGACCTGGTCGGCGCGGCCGTCGTCCGCGACGAGGTCGGCCTGCCAGGCTGCGGGCCCGTCGCGTTCGGCTCGTTCACTTTCGCCGATGGCCCAGCCATCTCGGTCCTGGTCCTCCCGGAGGTCGTCGTCGGGCACCGCGGCGGGCGCTGGTGGGTGACCACGGTGGGCGTCGAAGGGGCGCTGCCGCCGTCCGGCTTCGCGTTCCGCGGCGACCGTGGCCCGTCGCCCCGACACCGTCGCCTTCGCCGACGGTGCGCGCAGCGGCGCGGAGTGGGAACTGGTCGTCGCGGAGGCGGTCCGCCGGATCTCGGATGGCGACCTCGAGAAGGTCGTACTCGCCCGGGATCTGGTGGCCGAGTCACCGACGCCCGTCGATCCGCGCTGGCCGCTCGTCCGGCTCGCCGAGCGCTACCCGAGGTGTTGGACGTTCAGCGTCGACGGACTGATCGGTGCCACACCCGAGATGCTGGTCCGGTTGGAGCGCGGCCTGGTCACCTCTCGCGTACTCGCCGGAACCATCCGGCGCACCGGCGACGACGCCCACGACCTGGCGCTGGCCGCGTCGCTGGCCCGGTCGAGCAAGGACCTCGAGGAGCACGAGTACGCGGTCGCGTCGGTGGCCCGCGCCCTCGCGCCGCACTGCTCGGGCACCAACGTCCCGGAGACGCCGTTCGTCCTCCACCTCGCGAACGTCATGCACCTGGCGACGGACGTCACGGGGGTGGCGGCCGACGCGTCCAGCTCGCTGGCGCTGGCGGCGGCACTGCACCCGACGGCGGCCGTGTGTGGCACACCGACGGCGGACGCGGCCCTGCTGATCGACGAGATCGAGGGCATGGACCGCGGCCGGTACGCCGGTCCGGTGGGCTGGATCGACGCGTCCGGCGACGGCGAATGGGGCATCGCTCTGCGCTGCGCCCAGGTCGACCCGGACGATCCGGCACGGCTACGCCTGTTCGCGGGATGCGGGATCGTCGCGGGGTCCGACCCCGAGGCGGAGCTCGCGGAGAGCGTCGCCAAGCTGGTGCCGATGCGGGACGCCCTCTCCGGCTGAGCTCTTCCTGGCCCGGTCAGCGCAGGGCATCGGCGACCGCTGCGCGCAAGCGAGCGTGCAGTTCGCGGTGGCCGCTGCGGTCGACGGCGAGCTCGACGACGCGCAGACCACGCTGCGGCGCGAGGGCGTCGTCGAGCCTGTCGATCGGCACCCGCTCGAACGACGTGCGCGTCGCGGCGCACAGGGCCTCGAGATCGGCTCCGTGCGGGGTGCCGAAGACCCGCTCGAACGACGCTGAATGCTCCGGAGCCCCCTGTTCGAGGAGCGCGAACACGCCGCCGCCGTCGTCGTTGAGTACGACGATGCACAGGTCGGGCCCGGGTTCGTCCGGCCCGAGAACCAGACCGTTGGCGTCGTGCAGGAACGTCAGATCTCCCATGATCGCGTAGCCGGGGATGAGCTCTGCTTCGCCCCCGGCGAGCGCCGCACCCACGGCGGCCGAGACGGTTCCGTCGATCCCCGAGACACCTCGGTTGGCAAGGACGGAGGACGGAAGCGATTCTCCCAGCAGGTCGACGTCACGGACCACCGACGACGACCCGAGAAACAGCACGGCGTCCGCCGGCAGCGCTCGAAGGATCCCTCGCACAGCGGCAACGCCGGTCGGCCGTGCATGGTCCGTCAGCGAGTCGTCCAGCACCCTGTCGACGGCCGCTCGGGCACGCTCACCGGCGGCGGTCCAAGAGCTGGACCAGGCCGGCGCCGGCGGCACGGCCAAGGATTGCCGGGCGGCGCGCCAGAGCACGGCCTCCGGGTGCACGCGGCGCGCCGCATGTGCCATGTCGGCCCAGGCCGGTCCCGACGTCACGACCTCGACGGGAGCGACCGATCCACCGGTCAATCGGGCGACCGAACGCGACAGCGTCGGCCGCCCGACGACGAGCACTCGGCCGGGAGTGTTGTCGCGCAGCCACCGCTCGCTGCCGACGACGAGCGGTGCGCACGCCACGCCCTCGGTCTTGTGCCGCCACCAGGGCTCGGCGATGACCGGCCACCCGCGCCGTTGAGCAACCTCCCACGTGGCCGCGGCGAGCACCGGCGTGGCAGCGCCGAGCACGACGAGCGTCGAGGGCTCATCGCCGAGGTCGGGCGTTCCGATCTCGCTCCGCACCGGCGTGACAGCCGGCGACGGCCAGGGGTCAGCCTCGGTCCACGGTGCGTCACCGGCACGTCCGTCCAGCGGCTCGACCCAGGTGTCGTCGCCGCCGGGAACGAGCGGATCGCGGAAGGCGACGTCGATGTGCACCGGGCCAGGGTCACTGCCGACCGCGCCGGTTGCGGCCACCCATGCCCTGGAGACAGTCGAGCGCCAGTAGGCGACCTGTCCGAGCCGTTCGGTCGGCGCCGCGATCTCGTGGAAGAGCCGGACGGCGCCGGCGAAGATGCCCGCCTGGTCCGTGGTCTGGTTCGCGCCGACGCCGCGCAACTCGTCCGGACGGTCCGCGGTCAGGAGGAGGAGCGGCACGCCGGCGTGGTGCGCCTCCAGCACAGCCGGATGAAGGTTGGCCACCGCTGTCCCCGATGTGGTGACGACCGCGGCTGGGACACCGGTCGCCTTCGCCATCCCCAGCGCGGTGAACCCCGCCGACCGCTCGTCGAGGCGAACATGCAAGCGCAGCCGGCCCGCCACCTCAGCCGCGTGCAGCGCGAACGCCAGCGGAGCGCTGCGCGAGCCCGGCGCGAGCACGACCTCGGCGACGCCGCAGCGGACGAGCTCGTCGACCAGCACGCGCGCGAGCGCCGTCGACGGGTTCACGTCCCCAAGTGTCCCCGACGCCGTGGCGGCTGGCGGCACAAGGCCAGCAGGAGATGGCCGGATGCTCCGGCGGGCGTCTAAAGAGCGATCCGTGGCACGTTTCACCGCCACGGATCGCGGAGCCCGCAGGAGCATCCGGCCATCTCCTGCGTCAATCAGCTGCGAGCGCCGACACGCGCGCGACGCGTTCCCTCCACCACACGGCGGTCCCGTCGTCGACGCTCGCACCGGCGAGCAGCGCCGGGTCCGGTTCCGGCCGTCTCACGGGCAACGAGCCGTCGGCAGCCACCAACGGTTCGGCGACCACGTCGCGCGAGAACAGTCCGACGGTGGCGAGGCCGCAGGCGTAGGGCAGCTCCGGCAACGCGGCCGCCAGGGCCACGCCAGCAGCAATGCCCACCGAGGTCTCGAGGGCGCTCGACACCACGACCGGAAGCCCGATCTCCGCGGCGATCCGCAGGCCGGCGAGTACCCCGCCCAGCGGCTGTACCTTGAGGACCGCGACGTCTGCGGCGTCGAGCCGGGCCACCCGGAGCGGGTCGTCGGCTCGCCGGATCGACTCGTCGGCTGCGATCGGAACGTCGACGCGGCGACGCACCGCCGCGAGGTCCTCGACGGTCGCGCAGGGCTGCTCCGCATATTCGAGACCCCCGGCGGCCCGGTCGTATACGGGCAGCAGCTGCGACGCCGTGGAAACGTCCCACGCCCCATTGGCATCGATGCGGATCCGGCCGGCCGCACCGAGCGCGTCGCGAACGGCCTCCAGGCGCGCCTCGTCGTCGCGCGAGGTCTGGCCGGGCTCGGCCACCTTGACCTTGACCGTCAGACAGCCCGGAAACCGGGCCAGCACGGCGGCGACAGCCTCGGGCGCCACGGCCGGGACCGTCGCGTTCACCGGAACGCGCTCGCGAACGGCCGGCGGCCAGCCGATGTCGGCCGCTTCAATGGCCGCGCGCCACCAGGTGACGGCCTCCGCGTCGTCGTACTCGCGGAACGGCGAGAACTCGCCCCATCCGGCGGTTCCCCGCACCAGGACACCCTCCCGCACCTCGACACCGCGGAACCGCGTGCGCAGTGGAAGGGCGTAGACGTGAAGATCGGCACCGTCGCCGGTCATGATCCGGCGACGTCCAGGGAACCGGTCAGGTGCTCGAACGTCTCCTCGACGAGCTCGCGCCGGTCGGCCGGGCCGGCGACGAGCGGCTGGAGGACGTGATCGTCGGCGTTGACGAGCTGGAAGAGCACGACGTTGCCCCGTCCGTAGGAGACCTCGACATCGACTGCGTCGTGCCCGTCGACGTCGGTCTCGCGCTTCGATACCACCGTGCCGTCGAGGCTGAATGCGACCTGCTGCACGCCCTCGTCCAAGTCGTACCGGCCGCCGCCGGTGTCGAGGACGTTGAACCCGACCTCGACCGCACCGCCTGCGGCCGTCGTCGCGTAGTTGCGCAGTGTGACCGACGAGCCGTCGGCGTCGGGCGCGGTCTCGGACTGTGGCCGGGTCGGCTGGGGCAGCTCGATGCTGGCGCCGCTGGGCTGGTCGGTGACGGTGATCCAGCCGGAGGCTGCTGGCTCCGGCTCGCTCTTCCCGCACGCACCCGACACGACGACGAGCGCACCGCAGAGCGCGAGTCGCGAGAGGGAACGGCTGTTCATGGGAGAGCTCCCCCGAGCACATATCGGCCGTCGACAACCACCCGCGAGCCTAGTCCAACATCAGCCGCGCCGGGGTGATCAACGCGCGCCCTGTGGACCGATCGTCTGCGCTCCCGTGACGGCCGACCTCCTATCCTCGCGGGGTGACACCAGCGAAGGAATGGCCATGACGTCCGGACCGTTCGACCCGGCCAGATGGCGCCCGGTCGACGGCTTCGATCTCACCGACGTCACCTACCACCGCCACGTCCTCGACGGGCAGGACCGGGGCACCGTCCGGGTTGCGTTCGACCGGCCGGACGTGCGCAACGCCTTCCGCCCGCGCACGGTCGACGAGCTCTACCGGGTGCTCGACCATGCCCGGATGACACCCGACGTCGGGTGCGTGCTGCTGACCGGCAACGGGCCCTCGCCGAAGGACGGCGTCTGGGCATTCTGCTCCGGCGGCGACCAGCGGATCCGTGGCCGGTCCGGCTACCGGTACGCGGACGGTGAGACCGCCGAGACAGTCGACCCCGCCCGGGCCGGGCGGCTGCACATCCTCGAGGTGCAGCGGCTGATCCGGTTCATGCCGAAGGTCGTCATCTGCGTCGTGCCCGGCTGGGCGGCGGGGGGCGGCCACAGCCTTCACGTGGTGTGCGACCTGACGATCGCCAGCGCGGAGCATGCCCGGTTCAAGCAGACCGACGCCGACGTCGGCTCCTTCGACGGCGGGTACGGCTCGGCCTACCTGGCCCGCCAGGTGGGCCAGAAGTTCGCCCGGGAGATCTTCTTCCTCGGGAACGAGTACTCGGCGGTGGATGCCCACCGGATGGGCATGGTCAACGCGGTCGTCCCGCACGCGAAGTTGGAGACGGTGGCGTTGGAGTGGGCGGCCAAGGTCAACGGCAAGAGTCCGACTGCGCAACGGATGCTGAAGTTCGCGTTCAACGCCGTCGACGACGGGATGGTCGGGCAGCAGGTCTTCGCCGGAGAGGCGACCCGTCTCGCGTATCTGACCGACGAGGCCGTCGAAGGCCGTGACGCCTTCCTCGAGAAGCGCAAGCCCGACTGGTCCAGGTTCCCGTGGTCCTTCTGACGCCCCCAGGGAGTTGATCACAAGGGTGACCAGCGGCGGGGGGGTGCGTACGCTGAAGCGCGGCATGCAGACCTCGACACCTCCGACGACAAGGTCGCTCGACGCCATCGGCGTACCCCTCGGGCCGGCCGTACTCCGCCGAATCCTCCCCGCCGTCGCGTCCGCCCTCGGGGGCGGGCCCGCACTGCTGCCGCTGCCGGAGTACCCGGCAGCGGTCCGCGACCGCCTGCTCGCCGCGTTGCGTCCGAGCCTGCCCGTCGAGCAGGCCGACGATCCGGTGGCCCTCGTCGTCCCGACGTCGGGCTCCACCGGAGAGCCCAAGGGTGTCCTGCTCGGCGCGGGCGCCTTGCGCGCGTCGGCGCACGCCACGCACGCGCGGCTCGGCGGACCCGGCCGCTGGCTGCTCACGCTCCCCGCAACGCACGTCGCGGGTCTGATGGTCCTGGTCCGTTCGGTCGTCGCGGACACGGAGCCGGTTTCGGTCGACCTCAGTCGCGGCTTCGACCCGGAGTCGTTCGCAGCGGCCAGCGTCCACGTGCTGCGCAGTACGACGACCCGCCGCTACACGGCGCTGGTGCCCCACCAGCTCTCGGTGGTGCTGGCTGCGGGTGGAGCGGCGCTGGACTCCCTCACCGCGTTCGACGCCGTGCTCGTCGGGGGATCCGCCTCGGCGACCGGCCTGCTCGAGCGGGCCCGGTCGGCCGGCGTATCCGTCGTCGCGACCTACGGCATGACCGAGACGTGCGGCGGCTGCGTCTACGACGGGGTCCCGCTCGACGGAGTGCGGGTGTCGACGACCCGCGACGGGCGGGTCCGCATTGGCGGGCCCACGCTCGCGCGCGGGTACCGGCTGCGCCCCGAGTTGACCGGTCGGGCCTTCGCCGACGGCTGGTTCACGACAGCCGACCTCGGACACCTCGACGCCGATGGGCGCCTCCTGGTGTACGGCCGGGTCGACGACGTGGCCGTCTCAGGTGGGGTCAACGTGCCGCTGGCGGCGGTCGACGCCGTCGTCGCGAGCCATCCGGGAGTCGCGCAGGTCGCGGCCGTCGCGCTGCCCGACCCGGAGTGGGGACAGCGCGTCGTCGCCGTCGTCGTCCCGCGCGATCCGGCCGACCCGCCGACGCTGGGGTCCGTACGCGCACACGTGCAGCGGCACGCACCAGCCGCTCACGCTCCGAAGGAGCTGGTCGTCCTCCATGCCCTCCCGACGCTTCCCGGTGGCAAGATCGACCGCCGTGCCCTGACCGTCCGACTCCTCGAGACGACGACCAACTGATGCCAAACCCGCGCCAGTGGGTAGCCGGCGCACGTCCCAGGACCCTGCCTGCCGCCGTGGCACCCGTCCTCGTCGGCACCGGTGCGGCGGCCGCGGTCGGGTCGGCCATGCTCGGCAGAGCGACGCTCGCGCTGGTCGTGGCCGTCTCGCTGCAGGTCGGTGTGAACTACGCGAACGATTACTCCGACGGAGTGCGTGGCGCCGACGACGACCGGGTCGGACCGCTCCGGCTGGTGGGATCGGGCATGGCGGCTCCGTCGGCGGTCCGGGCCGCGGCCTGGCTCTGCTTCGCGGTGGCGGCGGTCGCCGGCCTGGTCCTCGTCCTGGTCACCGAGCGGTGGTGGCTGCTCGGTGTCGGCGCACTGGCCGTGGCCGCTGCCTGGTACTACACGGGTGGGAAGCGCCCGTACGGCTACCGAGGGCTCGGCGAGGTGTCGGTCTTCGTCTTCTTCGGGCTGGTTGCCGTCGTCGGTACCACGTACGTACAGGTGGGACGCATCACTGCTTCGTCTGTCGTGTCCGGCATCGCGATCGGGTGCTTCGCGTGCGCCATCCTGGTGGCGAACAACCTCCGCGACATGCCCAGCGACGCCCGTAGCGGCAAGCGCACACTCGCGGTCTTCCTCGGGTCACGGCGGACCCGCGTCCTCTATCTGGCGCTACCGGCGGTGGCGTATGCGCTGGCCGTCGCACTTGCGGTGGCGGGCCGGGCCTGGGCTGGACTGGCCGTCTTGTCGGCACCGCTTGCGGTTCGCGCGGCCCGGCCGGTCGCGTCCGGAGCCCGTGGCGCCAAGCTGCTGCCGGTGCTGCGCGACACGGCGCTGGCCGAGCTCGCCTATTCGCTCCTGCTTGCGCTGGGCCTCGTCCTCAGCGGCGTCTGACGACGTCTGCGCGTCGGCCGGCGAGCGTTGCCAGCTGGTCGGGTCGGGCGGACAAGGTGGGCGAGTCAGGCGTCCGCACCGCGACGCGTGCAGGGGATCCGCGACGCGCCGCGGTACGTCCACCCGTTCACTCGATGGCGTGGAGCAATCTCGACATGCCATCGAGGAGCCGGTGCCCCATTTAACTTGTCCACATGCAGGTGCACGTGCGCTATCGTGCTCTCTATGGCGTGCAGAAGCAAGAGCCAGTGCACGTGCAATCTGCCGTGCAGAGGACGATCACCGGGCCCCGCTGCCGTGTGCTCGTCCACCGACCAGGTAGAGAGGCTTCGATGACCCAGCCGTACAACGGCATGTCGGCGGACCAGCTGTCGACCGTGACCTGGCAGAAGAGCCACCTCAGCAACCCGAGCGGAAACTGCGTCGAGATGGCCAGGCTCCCCGGCAGTCATGGGTTCGCGGTCCGGAACTCGCGGCACCCCGAAGGCCCGGCTCTGGTCTATACGTCGGACGAGATCGTTGCCTTCATCCAGGGCGCCAAGGACGGCGACTTCGACAACCTCCTCGCGTAACACTCCCGGTTTGCCCGTCGCCCGGCGCGGACGCTCCCGCGGCGATTCGGTTCCTTGTGCTTACACTGAGTCATAGCATGCGTACGCATAGGGAGCGGCAAGGTCGCGCTGAGTGACCAGCAGGGGGTTCGCCCGTGACGACGGGGCAGCCGGAGGGTGGTTCGGCTGGTGGGCCGACCGTGCTCCGAATGCTGCTGGGCGCTCACCTGCGAAGGCTCCGGGAGGCAGAGGGAGTCAGCCGCGAGACGGCCGGGTGGGAGATCCGGGCCTCCGAGTCCAAGATCAGCCGAATGGAGCTCGGGCGGGTCAGCTTCAAGGAGCGTGACGTCGCCGACCTACTCACGCTCTACGGCCTCGCCGACGACCAAGAGCGTGCGGACTTGCTGTCCCTGGCACGCGATGCGAACACCCCCGGGTGGTGGCACCGTGACGGCGACATCCTGCCGAGCTGGTTCCAGTCGTACCTGGGGCTGGAGGCTGCCGCAGCGCTCATCCGAACCTACGAGATCCAGTTCATCCCGGGTCTCCTTCAGACGGCGGACTACGCCCGCTCTGTGATCGTCCTCGGCCATGGGAAGGCGTCGGACGACGAGGTCGAACGCAGGGTCGGGCTCCGGATGAAGCGCCAACAGGTGCTCGCCCGGAAGGACCCTCCGCAGCTGTGGGTCGTGATCGACGAGGGAGCGCTGCGGCGACCGATCGGCGGCCCCGAGGTGATGCGAGCCCAGCTCAGGGCGCTGGTCGACGCCACGAAGCTGCCCAACGTCCGGCTCCAGGTGATTCCGTTCCATGCCGGTGGGCACGCCGCGGCCGGTGGGTCGTTCAGCATCCTCCGCTTCCCGGACCAGGACTTGCCGGACGTGGTCTACGTCGAGCAGATGACCAGTGCGCTCTACCTCGACAAGCGAGAGGACGTCGACTACTACGCGGCCGCGATGGAGCGCCTGTGCGTCGAGGCCGACAAGCCGACCCGCACGCCCGAGGTCCTGGGCAAGGTCCTCCGCGAGTTCGAGGCAGCGGACGCCTGACTGCGACCGTCACCAGCGTGGTCCGGCGCCCGCGTAGAGGAACTGGCGCGGCACGGCCAAGGGCGATCCTCATGCACTTCCGTGATGATGAGAACCCGCAGGGCATTGTGTCGACATTGGTCGCCGCCGCCGTCCGGCAGCTATGTCGTCATCACGCACCCGACCGCCGACTTCGATGCCGAGGCTTTCAACGGCGCATCCGCGGCGGCCGCCCACGCCGGCATCACGCTGGTATCGCGCAGCAAGGCCGACATCGAGGAGTTCTTCACTGGGCTCGAGATCGTCGAACCGGGCGTCGTGCCCGTGCTGGCGTGGCATCCGGACGACAGCCCACCCGAGGACCCGCAGGCCGCCTACTACTGGGCCGGGGCCGCGCGCAAGCCCTGACCGCGGCCCGGTCAGGAGTCCTCGCGCAGCCGGGTCGGCTGCGGAGCGGCCCTCCGGGCCGGATCTGATCACGTGCGATGCTCGTCGTTCCAGGCGTCCTCGGCGGCCGTCCTCTCCGCCATTCGGCGTTTGACCTCCGACACCCGGTTCGCCAACGAGGTCGAGGCAGCGTCGCGGCTCTTCGTCAACACGAACAGGCTGACGACGCCGGACAGCAACACCGCGATCAGCAGCATCCAGACGCCCCGGAAGCCGAGAATCCACAACAGCGCCGCGACCACGGCGAAGACGAGCACGCGGAGCAGCGTGTACCGCAGGAATGCCATGACCCGACCAGCCTAACCATCCTCATCGCCGGCAAGCGCGGCCGCTCCGGGTTCCGGCGCCGGGGTGATCCGGACGCTCCGGTGACGGCCCGGTCGGTCGACCTCGGCACGGCGGTCAGGTCGAGCTGGTCAGCACCCGGGCCATCAGGGCAGGGTCCACGTTACCCCCGGACACGATGGCGACCGTCCGTCCGTCGACCGCTTCGGGACGGGTCACGTAGGCGGCGGTCGTCAACGCCCCGCTGGGCTCGGCCACGACCCGGCTCGACCGGGCGAGGCGGCCCATCGCGTCCAGGATCGCCTGCTCGCTGACCGTGACGACGTCGTCGACGAGGCGCTCGATGTGTCTCCAGTTCAGCTCGCCGACGCTCGGCAGCCGCACCCCGTCGGCGATCGTGCGCGACGTCAGCGCCGGGTCCCAGCTCACGTGCTCACCCTTCGCGAAGCCCTCGGCCAGATCGCCGGCCAGTTCGGGCTCGACTCCGATGACGCGCACCCGAGGGAGTGACGCCTTGACCGCGACCGCGATCCCGGAGATGAGTCCACCGCCTCCGACCGGCACGAGGATCGCCTCCACGTCGGGCAGGTCCTCGACGACCTCGAGCCCGACCGTGCCCTGACCGGCGATGACGTCGGGATGCTCGAACGGCGGGACCACCGCCATGCCCCGTTCGGTGGCCAACTCGGCGGCACGGGCGTCCCGTTCCGCGGGAGACACGACCACGATCTCGGCGCCGAGAGCGCGGACGCCCTCCACCTTCGCAGCCGGTGCGGTGTCCGGCATGACGACCACGACCGGCACGCCGTACGCCCGCGCGGCCCAGGCGAGGGCCTGGCCGTGGTTGCCACTCGAGTGGGTCACCACGCCATGGGACCTGGTGGCCGGATCCAGCATGCCGATCGCGTTAAGAGCCCCGCGCATCTTGAACGCGCCGGTGGGTTGGAGGTTCTCGGGCTTGAGCCAGAGGGGCCGAGCGTCGTCTGCCCACAGGCACGGCAGCAGCGGGGTGCGGACGACCCGGCCCGCGACACGTGCGGCGGCCGCTCGCACGGCCTCGATCCCGACGAGCGTCACGGGTCAGGACGCTACCGCGATTTCGTGGCTGGCCAGTTCCCATGATCATGGTCAGTGCGGGTACGTCACCTGGCGCAAAATTCACCTACGCTGGTCACATGTTCGTAAGCACGAAGCGAGGGTTGGCACGGTGAGGATCGCACTCCCGATCGTGGTGGCCGTCGTCCTTGCCGTCTACGCCCTGGTCGACTGCCTGCAGACGGAGCCGGCGGACGTGCGTGGCCCACGCCGCGCGATCTGGCTGCTGTTGATCGTCGTGGTGCCGGTGCTCGGCCCGGTGGCCTGGCTGGTGTCCCGACCGCGGCAGCGCCCGCGGGGGCAGGCGCCGCGGCCGATCACCCGCCCCGTCGCACCCGACGACAACCCCGATTTCCTGCGCGAGATCCGCGACGTCGACGCCGGGCACGAACAGATGCTCGAGCAATGGGAGGCCGACCTGCGTCGCCGTGAGGAAGAGATGCGCCATCGCCCCGAGGGCGACGACGACGTGCGGTGACCGAGGCGACGACCACCTGGCTGGCCGGAGCCCGGGTCGCCCCCGATGTGCACTCCTTGCGGCCGGACTACCGCGCCGGTCTGGTGGTGGCGGAAGGGCTCGAACCAGGTCCCAGCGACGCGATCAGCGAAGGCCTGCTGAAGGCGGCCGAGGTAGCTGCACGCTCGGCCCTGGGCGACTCACAGGTCGAGCACCATCCACAGGTCGCCGCCTGGCGTGACGCGTTTCGTGGCTTCGGTGCGAAGCCGCAGCGGACCCGGCCCAGCGTCGAGGCGCTGCTGCGCCGCCTTCCGCAGGGTCTCCCCCGGATCGACCGCCTGACCGACGCCTACAACGCGGTGTCGGTGGCACACGTCCTCCCGCTCGGTGGAGAGGACCTCGACCGCTACCAGGGCGCTTTACGCCTGACCCGGGCCGACGGCAGTGAGCCGTTCGAGACCATTGCCGAGGGCCGGCCAGTCGTCGAACACCCCGAGCCCGGCGAGGTCGTGTGGCGCGACGACGCCGGCATCACCTGCCGGCGCTGGAACTGGCGACAGTGCACCCGCACCCAGCTCACGGCGACCACGACCCGCGCGGTCTTCGTGCTCGACGCTCTTGCGCCGATGACGGACGCCGCACTCGACGCAGCCGTCGTCGCACTGGCGTCGGCGCTGGTTGCGACCAGCCGCGACGCCCGCCTGATGACCCGCCTCATCGGCCCGGCATGACCGATGCATTCGATCCATGTACACCTGGCTGTCGGGAAGCTCACAGGCCGCCGTACGAGTGGAGGCCGTTGAACAGGATGTTCACGCCGAAGTAACTGAACAGGACGGTCCCGTACGCCACCAATGAGACGACCGAAGCCTTCGAACCCTTCCACCCGGCGGTCGCGCGGGCGTGCAGGAAGGCGGCGTACGCCAGCCATGTGATCAGCGCCCAGACCTCCTTGGGATCCCACCCCCAGTACCGGCCCCACGACGCCTCGGCCCAGATCGCGCCCATGATGAGCGGTCCGAACGTCCACACCGGGAAAGCCACGGCGATCAGTCGGTAGGAGAGCCGGTCCAGGGTGGACGCCGAGGGCAGCGCACCGGTGAGCCCCACGCCAACACCCCTGCGCTCGGCGCGCTCGGCGGCGATCTGCAGCGCGCTGACGACAGCGGCGACGGTGAAGAGTCCGAAGGCCAGAACGGCCGCTCCGACGTGGATCACCAGCCAGTACGAGCGCAGCGCCGGCACCAGTGGGCCGGGGGGCAGGTAGAGCACTGTGACCGCGAGCCCGAGTGCCAGGAAGATCAGCAGGACCACCCACACGGCGAGCGCTCGACCCACCTTCGTGCGCGCGACCAGCAGGAAGACGATCGAGGCGACCAGCGATGCGGTGATCGAGAACTCGTACATGTTGCCCCACGGCGCCCGGGAGACACCGAGAGCGCGCGTCACCACGCCGGCGGCAAGAAGCAGCGTGGCCAGGACCGAGACGGAGAAGCCGATCCCCCCCATCTGCCGCGCGGCGTCGAGCTGGCGGCCGGTCGACGCGTCGTTCCCGACTCTGGGAGTCCGCGCGACGGCTCGGGCGGCGAACAGCCACGGCGGCACCGACAGCCACCGGCTCGCGGTCCGGCGTATCGACGGCCCGTCGCTCCCGGACGCGGTACGCAGCCTCGGCACAGTAGGCCAGCCAGGCCACGATGAAGGCGGCGACCGCTCCCGAGACGATGTACCTGCTCCACTCGCCGAGCGTCGCGGTGTCCATTCACTCCTCCACGTCGGCCAGACGGAGCCGGCCTCGTATGCCGTCGGTGATGGCGTCGACTTCGGCTGCGAGGTCGCCACCCTCGGATCTCTGCAGGCCCGCGACCTCGACCACCGTACTCCCGTCCACGCCGCTGCCCACGCGAACCCAGGCCCGGCGGCGGCGCACGTACAGCGACGCCAGCAGCCCGGCCACCGCGAGCAGCGCACCGCCGAGGACGAGCTCCTTCCCCGCGTTGCGCCCGACCTGGAGGTTGACCCACGTGACGTACCCGTCGAACGTCACGCTCCCGTAGCCGCCCGGCAACGCGACGGAGTCGCCGACGGAGAGCGCGGCCCGAAACGCGTCACCTTCGGGGCCGCGGAACTGCTCCATGCCGGAGGTGTCGAGCTTGTAGACAGACTGCGGCTGACCGTCGTCCAGGCCGAGGTCGCCGTGAAACGCCGTCAGGAGCAAAGCCGGGTTGTCGGGCTCCGGAAAGACCGAGCGCGGCCCCTCGTCGTCGAGAACCGCCGTCGGGAGGAAGATCCCCTGGATCCCGAGGTCTTCACCCTTGCCGGCGTCCGGAGCGACCGGGACCTTACGTACACCGCTCGACGTGAACGAGTTGTCCTGCGGCAGGAACGGCACCGGGCCCTCAGCCAGGACGTTCCCGTCGGCATCGCGCACGGTGATCTTCGGGGCGTAACCGGGGTTGAGGATGTGCACCAGCGTGCCGTCGACCTCGAGCGGCTCGTTGACCCGGATCGTGCGCAACTCCTCAGGTGCCCCGGGCTCGGGGGTGAACCGGACGCGTGCTTCGAAGTCGTCCGGCACGCCCCTCTGTGGCCCGGACTCGACGAAGTCCATTCGGAACTCGTCGACGCCGAGCGTGAACGGCGGCAGATCGCTCGGGTCGAAGAGAGCACCGCTCGACAGTCCGTCGTACTGGATCACGGTGTTTGCGAAGCCCGAGCCCTCGGGCAGCAACACCGTCGCCCGGTACCCGAACAGACTGCCGGCAGCAACCGCCACCAGGACGACGACGACCGCCAGGTGGAAGACCAGGTTGCCGGTCTCGCGCAGGTGCCCGGCCTCGGCGGCCACCGAGTCGCCGCCTGGGGATCCGGCGGCGGCAGGCTCGGCGGCGGTGGGTTGGGGGGCGGCCGCAGGCTCGGCGGGCTCCGCGATTCGTGGCGGAGAAACATGCCACGAATCGCTCTCTAGACGCCCGCCTACGCCTCCGGCCGCCCCCCGACCGTCCGCATCGGGTCGCACCCCGACACCCACCCGGTAGCGGCGTGCCCTGAGCTCGGCGCGGGCGGCGTCGAGCACGTCGTCCGGTGGCGCGTCGATGACGAACCGCCGGTACACGGGCATCCGGGACAGCCGCCTGGGTGCTGGCGGTGGCGACGCACGCAAGGCCTGCCAGTGCTGCAGCGACCTCGGCAGGATGCAGCCGACCAGCGACACCAGCAAGGCCAGGTAGATCGCTGCGAACCAGGGCGCGGAGTAGACGTCGAAGAAGCCGAGCCGGTCGTACCACTGCGACAATGTGGGGTTCCGGGCGCGGAAGTCGCTCACGGCCAGCGGGTTGATGTCGTTCTGCGGCACGACCGAGCCGGGGATCGCGGCGACGGCCAACAGGAACAGCAGGATCAGGGCTACCCGCATCGACGTGAGCTGGCGCCACGCCCAGGCCGCGAACTCGCGCGGCGACAGCGTGGGCGGCCCCGACGGCGGCTCCGACGTCGACGCCGGAAGCGTCTGCGTCCGATCGGTCATACCGCCACCTCGAAGCCGCTGATCCAGCTTTGCAGCGACGATACGATCTCGGTCCACGCACCGGTCACGAGCAGCACACCCAGGCCGACCAGCATGGCCCCGCCGATCCGCAGGACCCACACCTGGTGCCGCCGGACCCACTGGAAGGCGCCCAGGGCCCGGCGGTACGCGAGCGCCGCGATCACGAACGGCAGCCCGAGGCCGAGGCAGTACGCCAACGAGAGCAGCGCTCCCCGGACGGCGCTGCCGTCGTCGAAGGCGAGCGCCTGGACGGCGGCAAGCGTCGGTCCGGTGCAGGCCGTCCATCCGATCCCGAACAGCGCGCCGACCAGTGGTGCCCCGGCCAGCCCCACGGCGGGCGAGACGTGCCAGCGCCAGTCCCGAGCGGCGCCGGGCAGCCAGCCCGCGTACACGAGCCCGAGCGCGATCAGCACGACTCCCATGACCCGCGCGATCAGGTCGCCGTGCTCGCGCAGGACCGACCCGAGGCCGCCGAAGAGCGCGCCGTACGAGACGAACACCACTGAGAACCCGAGCACGAATAGCAGCGCCCCCAGCACCACCCGGGCCCTACGCCCGTCGGCCAGCTCGATCCCGGACAGGCCGGTCACGTACGACAGGTAACCAGGTACGAGTGGCAGCACGCACGGGGACAGGAACGACACCAGACCCGCCAGGGCCGCTACCGGGACCGCGGCGAGAAGGGACCCCGAGAGCACGGTGTCCGCGAAGCTGTCACCCATCGCCGGCCGCGGCGTTCCCGGCGCTGCCGGCATCCTCGGCGGCAATGTCGCCGACCAGGTCACGCAGCGACGACTCGGTGATCCGGCCGAGCACGCTGGCAGCCAACCTTCCCTCTCGGTCGACCACGAGCGTGCTCGGGATCGACGTCGGCGGCAGCGTGTCACGGAATGCGAGCAGCCGGGAGCCGTCCTCGTCGACCACGCTCGGGTAGGTGATGTCGAACTCCTGCTCGAACGCCTGTGCATCGGTCTCGTTGTCGCGGACGTTGACGCCGACGAATCGAACACCCTGGTCGGCGAGCGCCTCGGACACCGCCTGCAGATCAGGCGCCTCCTTGCGGCACGGCGGGCACCAGGATCCCCAGACGTTGAGCACGACGACGTCGCCGCGGGCCTCCGAGAGTTGGAACTCGCCGCCGCCGAGAAGCGGCCCGCCGAACTCCGGCGCCGCGTCGCGCTCTGCTCCGGCGAGCACCGTCACGGTGCCCTCTCCCTCGATGTAGCGGGTCTGGCCGCTGCCGGTCCGCTGGACCTGGCCGTCCGAGCATCCGGTGACGGCCACCATCGCGGCTGCAAGGACTGCGGCCGCACGCACGGGAAGTCGGCGCATCGGATCGGTCATGCCCCCCCGGTGAAGCCCCTGGCCGGCTCGGGCAGCAGGTCCGCGGCAGGTTCGCTGTAGGCGACCGACACGATCTGCTCGTCCTCGTACGCGAAGGTCGTCAGGCTGGCCAGAGAGCACTGCCGCCGGCGTGGGTCGTGCCACAGGCGGCGACCCTCCACCGAGGACCGGACGATCCAGATCGGCAGCTGGTGAGAGACCAGCAGGGCCTCGTGCCCCGCCGCCGCGGTACGCGCGTCCGACATCGCGGCGCGCACGCGCTCGACCTGGTCGACGTAAGGCTCACCCCAGGACGGCCGGAACGGGTTGCGGAGGTGCTTCCAGTGGCCGATGCGAAAGAGGGATCCGTCGCCGACGCCGAACCTGAGCCCCTCGAAGACGTTCGCCGCCTCGATCAACCGCTCGTCGACTGCAACCTCGAGACCGAGCTTCTCGGCGATCGGAGCAGCTGTCTCCCGGGCACGCTCCAGGGGTGACGAGACGACCCGCACGACGTCGCGGCCCGCGACGACCTCGGCGATCCGCTGCGCCATGGCCAGCCCGCGCTCGGAGAGGTGGTAGCCGGGCAGCCGTCCGTAGAGGATCCCCTGCGGGTTGTGCACCTCGCCGTGGCGCAGCAGGTGGACCCTTGTGACGGAGGGAGTCACGGGCCCTCCCCCGCTCGGGCCGCGGCGTGAGCGGCGTTGGGCAGCGCCGCGGCCACTCGCGCCAGCGCGTCGTCGTCGTGCGCCGCTGAGACGAACCAGACCTCGAATGCCGATGGCGGAAGGTAGACACCGCCGGCGAGCATGGCGTGGAAGAACGCGGCGAAGCGGTTCACATCGGTCCGCTTCGCGCGCGCGAAGTCGGTGACGCTCTCGTCGGGATCGACGAAGAAGACGCTGAACAGATTCCCGGCGTACTGGAGAGCGTGCGGAACGCCTTCGGCCGTGAGGGCCTTGGTGACCAGGTCACCGACCGTCCGGGCCGCCTGGTCGAGGCGCGTGTAGACGACCTCGTCGGCCAGGCGCAGCGTGGTGAGCCCGGCGGTTGTCGCGACGGGGTTGCCGGACAGCGTTCCTGCCTGGTAGACGGGCCCGACCGGCGCGAGCAGCTCCATGAGTTCCTGGCGACCACCGAAGGCCGCCGCTGGGAAGCCCCCTCCCATGACCTTTCCGAAGGTCGTCAGGTCGGATTCGACACCGTCGATCCCGAACCACCCGGACCGCGTGACCCGGAACCCGGTCATGACCTCGTCGAGGACGAGCAGGGCGCCATGCGCATGCGCGGTGTCGCGCAGGACGGCGTTGAACCCGTCGACCGGAGGTACCGCGCCCATGTTGCCCGCCGCCGCCTCGGCGATCACGCAGGCGATCTCGTCGCCGTGCTGGTCGAATGCGGCCTCGATCGCGGCCTGGTCGTTGTACGGCAGGATGATGGTGTCTGCCGCGCTCGCGCTCGTCACCCCAGGCGTGTCCGGCAGCGCGAATGTCGCGACGCCACTGCCTGCGCTCGCGAGCAGCGCGTCGACGTGCCCGTGATAGTGGCCGGCGAACTTGACGACCTTGCTGCGACCCGTGGCGCCGCGGGCCAGCCGGATCGCGCTCATGGTCGCCTCGGTGCCGCTCGAGACCAACCGGACCTGGTCGGCGGCTGTGCGTCCGACGATCTCCTCGGCGAGCTCGACCTCGGGCTCGGTGGGGGTACCGTACGACGTCCCCAGCGCAACCTGGCTGGCAGCGGCCTCGGTCACCCTCGGGTGGGCATGCCCGAGGAGCAGCGGCCCCCAGGAGCAGACGAGGTCGACGTACTCGCGCCCGTCGGCGTCGTAGACGTACGGCCCGCGACCCCGGGTCATGAACCGCGGCACGCCGCCTACGGCGCCGAAGGCCCGGACCGGCGAGTTCACGCCGCCTGGCGTCACGGCCCGGGCTCGCTCGAACAATGCCGCGCTCCGGGGGGCCTCGTACGGGTAGGTCACGCGCGCCATTGTGGCAACCGTGCCCGCCGGCCGCTTGCCCGGCCTTGTCCAGGTGTACGGATCGAAGCCTTCGCGCCTCTTCTTCGCAGGTAACGTGCGGCGTCGGCGCCGAGCACCGTACGCTGCGGGGCGCGGCGGACGGCCCGATGGAGACGACGATGGCGGAACGGGACGAGAGCCTGGACACCGGTTCGGACGGCCGGACCGAGCTCCGGGTCCACGGCGTGAGCGGCACGCCGCCACAGACGATCCTGGACCATCCGCTTCTCAAACCCGTCGCCGGTGACCGGCGGGCGGGGTTCTTCCGCCGCTGGTACCCGGGAGGGCGCTCGGCCGATCTCGGTGGGCGCGGACGCCTCGAGGCATACAGCTGGGGCGGGCTCACCTCCGGGTCTGCGGGCCGCGCGGCCTGGCTCCTGCTGTTGCCGCTGATGTTGGTGAACCTGGCGCACTGGATGCTCCCGGCCATCCCGGTGAAAGCGTCACGCCGCCAGGTCGTGGCCGGGCACGCAGCCGCCGTGCTGCTCCGGTTGACGGGGCTGGTGTTGACGGTGACGATGCTGCTGACCGCCGTGCTGGTCGCCGTCGACCTGATCGGCTGGCAGTGCGGGCGCATCCAGCGTTGCGCGACGTCGACGCCCTTCTTCGGCCTGATCGCCGACGGTTTCCTCTCCAGCCCGGGACGCCGGATAGCCGTGACCGCCGTCGTCCCGCTCCTGGTGGTGCTCCTTGTCGGCATGGTCGGCCGCCGTTCTCCTCGCATGACGGAGCCGGCCCCGGACGCCAACGTCCAGTACGCCGAAGATCTCCCCCTCGCCCGGCGCCGCTTCTGGCGGGGCAATCCCGGAATGCCCATGCTCCGCACGACCCACGTGGCCGCAGCGACCGCACTGCTGGCGGGCCTCGTGGCCTGGCCGGCGACGCGCCTGGTCGCCACCGGGGTCGCGAAGGCGTTCGGCATCGCGCTGTGTCTCGCGGCGCTGGTCGTCTTCGCTTACACCGTCGTGTTGGTTAGCGCCGAGGCGGTCACCGGTCGCAGTGCGAGCGAGGCTTCGGAGAAGCAGGCACCACCATTGGTATCCGCGGGTGGCGCGACGTTCGCTCGGCGGTTTGCACTGATCTTGCTCTTGGTCGCCACCATCTACTCCGCCTGGGACTGGGACGGAGCGTGGACGGACATGGGCCGGCTCCCGGGACTGCGCCCAGTGATCCTGACGTCGTTCACTGCCGGCGTCGTGGTACTCGTGTTGTTGGCGGCAACGGTTGCCTCCCAGCAACCGTGGGACCAGGGCGACGGAGAGTTCCAGGTGGCGATGCGCGGTCTCGGCGGACCGGCCGTCGCCACGATCGCCTTCCTCGTCGCCGGCGGCTTCTCGGCGGGTGTCACGTACCGTGTCGCCGAGCTGATCGGGTACCCGGTGCTCAGCCAGGTGACGGCGGCCCGCGACATCGCGCGCGACCAGCTCGTCGCGGCCGACCCGTCGCAACCGTTCCAGGACCGGGTGGCCGCCGCGACCGACGAGATACCACTGGTGGTGCCGCCGTCGTTCGCGTGGGCCGGGGCCGCGGCGGCGGTGATCACCGTGGCCGTCCTGGTGATCGGCGGAGTCGTCGTCCTCGGCGTACGACGGCGGCTCGGCCCGCTGGCTGCCGCCATCCTGCGGGCTCGTTCGGACGATGCCGCCGGCCGGTCCGCGTCGGATCCCGACATCCGGCGCGTGGCCAGCGCTGTGGCATGGGCGTCGCTCACCGACGGGCTCGGGCGGATCATCGGCCGCATAGTCATGGCTGCCGGCGTGGTGCTGCTCGCCGGTCTCGTGGTCTACTCGGCCGCGCCCGACAACTGGCGGTTCGTGGAGCGAGGGCCGCTTGCGACGCTGACCTCGTTCGGCACCTGGATCATGGGCCTGTTCGCCTTCGGCTTGGTCGTTCTCGCATGGAACTCGTACCGCCGGCCGGCGTTGCGCCGAAGCGTGGGCATCCTGTGGGACATCGGCAGCTTCTTCCCGCGCGCGGCGCATCCGCTCGCGCCTCCGTCGTACGGAGAGCGTGCCGTCCCCGAGCTCGCGGCGCGCGTCAATGCCTTGGCCGACTCGCCGTCGTCCCGCGTCGTCCTGTCCGGGCACTCGCAAGGATCGGTCATCGTCGCCGCGACGGTCCTGACGCTGGAGCCGGAGACGGCGGAGCGGGTCGACGTGTTGACCCACGGCTCGCCGCTGCGCCGCCTGTTCGCGCGCTTCTTTCCCGCCTATCTGGGGCCGGACGCCCTGCGGTCGGTGCGCGAACGGGTCGGCGGGCGCTGGCGCAACCTCTACCGCGAGACGGACCCGATCGGGTCGTGGGTCCTCGATCCGCCGACCGTGCCCGACGCGCCCGTCGACCGCCTGCTCGTCGACCCGCGAAGGCTCTCCGACGAGATCGAGGGTCACTCCGACTATTGGAGGGACCCCGGGTACGCCCGTGCCCTCGATGAGCTTCGTAGCGCGGACCGGGGAAGCGGGTCCGCTTCGTCATAGGTCGGTTCAGTTGTACGACGAGACGCCGCTCCTCCGCGTCGCCTGGCACGCTGGGCGGTTGTGCCTGGCACGCTGAGCGGTCGTTCTCGCGCCCGAGTTGTGGGGGTTTGTGGAACAGGCCAGCGTGCCAGGTAGATCGGACGTGGTGGCGCTCAGCTCCCAGAGGCGTGGTCACGCCCACGGTCGTGAGCCAAGAGGCCAGACTGGAGCGTGGCCAGCTGGGTGCTGCACGTCGATCTCGACCAGTTCATCGCCGCCGTCGAGGTGCTTCGGCATCCCGAGCTGCGGGGACGTCCGGTGGTCGTCGGCGGTGACGGGGACCCGACCAAGCGCGGCGTCGTCAGCACCGCGTCCTACGAGGCCCGCGCCTTCGGGGTGCACTCAGGCCTCCCATTGCGCACCGCCGCGCGCCGGTGTCCGGACGCGGTGTTCCTGCCCGTCGATCGGGACGTGTACGAAGCTGCTTCGGCGGAGGTGATGGCCACCCTGCGGGCGTTCGACGCTGTCGTCGAGGTGATGGGTTGGGACGAGGCGTTCCTCGCCGTCGGCACCGAGGACCCGGAGGCGACGGCGCGCCGGATCCAGGAACGCGTGCGCGAAAACACCGGCCTGGACTGCACGGTCGGCATCGGCCAGAACAAGCTGCAGGCCAAGCTGGCGACCGGCTTCGGCAAGCCCGCAGGCGTCTTCCGGCTGACGGACCAGACCTGGTTCGAGGTACTCGGCGACCGACCGACCGACGCGCTGTGGGGCATCGGGGCGAAGACCGCCAGGCGGCTCGCCGGCCTGGGCATCGACACGGTCAACGAGCTCGCGGCCACCGATCCGAGCATCCTCGCCGGGCGGCTCGGCCCCACCGTCGGGCCGTGGTTGGTCCGGCTCGCCGGCGGCCGGGTCCGCTCGCCGGTTGTCGACACGCCGTACGTCGCGCGGTCCCGCAGCCGCGAGAACACCTTCCAGCACGACCTCGACGACTGGGGCGAGGTGCGCCGCGAGATCGTGAACCTTGCGCGGCGAGTCGCCGACGACGTGGCCGTCGAGCAGCGCCCTGCCACGCGCATTGTCGTGAAAGTGCGCTACGTGCCCTTCATCACCCGCACCCGTGGCCACACGCTTCCGGCGCCGACCTCGGACGTGACAGCGATCGAGCACGCCGCCATCGCCGCCCTCGATCGGTTCACCGAACGGCGCCCGGTCCGATTGCTGGGCGTCCGCGCCGAGTTCGCCCGCTGAGCGGGTCGTCGGCCCGCGGCGTTGGCGGACGTCGCAGCGCCACGCGACGATGGACAGGTGCGCAACCCCACGAGCTTCACGGCGACCGTCACCGCTGACAGCAGAAGGCGCGTTCTCATCCCGCTCCCTTTCGATCCCGACGATGCCTGGGAACGGAAGCGGGAGCACCACGTCACCGGCACGGTCGACGGCATGGGTGTGCGGGCGGTCATCGAGCGGATGGACGGCGGCGGCTACGGCATCCTGCTCGGCCCCGCCTGGCGCCGGGACTGCGGCATCGCTCCCGGCGACGAGGTGCGCGTGGTGCTTGTTCCGGAAGGACCGCAGCGCTCGGAGTTGGCTCCCGACGTTGCCGCTGCGCTCGATGCCGAGCCGGAGGCCGGAGCGTTCTTCGACGCGCTCGCCCAGTTCTACCGGAGGGGCTATCTCACCTGGATCGACGCGACCAAACGCCGGCCCGAGACCAGGGTCGCCCGCATCGCAGAGATGGTCGAACGACTGAAGGCAGGCAAGAAGGAACGTCCGCGATGATCCCGCCTGTCGCTCGCACTCGACCACGACGTTGGCGGCGACCGGCGGCGTGCGCCACGCCGGCGCCTCAGGCGAAGGTCAACACGTCGGCAACAGGGCGGCGGGGCGTCGGTGGCGTCGGGCCGGTCGGCACACCTAGACGAATCAATGCCTGCGGCCAGAAAGTGCCAGCCGTCGGCGGACGGGCGAGCCATCGCATGCCGGGCAGCTCGAGCGGCTGGGCCAACAGCGACACGGCCACGCCCGCTGCCGTGGCCTCGAGCCACAGCCTCTCCAGCGCTTGCCCAGCGCGCAGCCAGTCTGCCGGCCCGTCGTGGTCGGTGAGCAGGACCGCGAGGGTCGGATGCCTCTCGAACTCGACGCGGTCCCTGTCCTCGACTGGCAGTCCCAGGGCGAAGTCCCGGACCAGGCTGGACGGATCTTTGGCGGCCGGGCCAAGCGACACATTCGGAATCCCGTCGATGGCGCTGGGACCGCGGCCGGTCCACCGGCCGACCTCGGCGCGGAGATCGGCATCCGCACGCTGCACGAGATCCGCTTGATGGACCAGCCTGCTGACGTCGACCGCCTCGTAGGCGTTGAGGAACCGCAATGTGGCGCCTTCCTTGGTCGCCGCATCCTCGAGGCGAACCACGGTCTCCACGCTCAGGGGCTGGTCTACAAACGGGACGCGGCTGCTTCGCCGCTCCGGGATGGCGGCAAGGAGCCTGGACTCCACCGGAGTCGGATCGGGTGCGGCACCGGCTCGGACGGTCGCGAGGAGGGAATGCGCAGACGGATCGGGGAGCAGTTCGACCTGGGGAGGACCGACGAGGTGAGCGACCGCGAGCCGCAGGTTGAACAACGCGGCCCCACACGACACCGTCAGCGCCCGGTTGCCGGGGTCGACGACCGGCAAGACTCGGTTCGGGTCGCGGTGCACCTCGATGACGTCGTCACGGGCGACGAAGCGCCACGGCTGGACGTTGAGCACGGACGGGGCAAGCGTCGCGGACCGCACCGCCCTCTCGATGTTGGTATGGGTCAGGGTGGTGAGCACGGCAACTCCTTCCAGCCCCTCCACCGTGCCGGGCGGCCCGCCCGAGCGGCGAGGGCCGAAGGTCCCGATGTCGCATACCGCAAGACCCCTCCAGCGCGGTGCCCGGCGCTCCGGGATCGAGAGGTAGGTTCCTGATGTGACCGAAGGCCAGCTCGAGGATGACCGGTTGCGGGTCTACCTGCTCGACGACCACGAGGTCGTGCGTCGAGGGCTGCGCAACCTGCTCGAGGACTCCGGTGACATCACGGTTGTCGGCGAATCAGCTTCGGCAGCTGAGGCGACGCGCCGGATCCCGGCGTTGCGCCCGGACGTGGCCATCCTCGATGCGCGGCTTCCCGATGGCAGCGGCATCGACGTCTGCCGCGAGATCCGCTCGATCGACCCGGGCATCCACGCTCTGATTCTCACCTCGTTCGACGACGACGAGGCGCTGTTCGCCGCGATCATGGCCGGCGCTTCCGGATATGTCCTCAAGCAGGTCCGGGGTACGGACCTGGTCGACGCGATTCGGCGGGTGGCCGCCGGCCAGTCGTTGTTGGATCCCGCGGTTACGGCACGGGTTCTCGAGCGGGTACGGTTCGGCCCGCCGGAGGACGAGTCGCTCAAAGGGCTCACCGAGCAGGAGCGCCGGATCCTCGCACACATCGCCGAGGGAAAGACCAACCGACAGATCGGCGAGGAGATGTTCCTCGCCGAGAAGACCGTGAAGAACTACGTGTCGAGTCTGCTGGCGAAGCTCGGCATGGAACGCAGGACACAGGCGGCCGTGTTCGCCGCGCGGCTCCTAGGGCCTTGAGTCCGCTCAGGCAGGAACCGTCCAGACGAGCCTGGTGCCGCCGGAATCGACGTCCTCGACGATCATGTGGCCACCGAGCCGCTCGGCCCGCTCCTGCAGGTTGAGCAGCCCGCTCCGCCGGGTTGCCCTGTTCATACCCGCGCCGTCGTCCTGGACGGTCAGAGTGACATCTGGGCCGACGTCGAGCACGACCGCCACGGCCGACGCGGACGCGTGCCGGGCCGCGTTGGAGAGAGCCTCGCGCAGGACGGCCAGGACGTGCGGACGGACGGAGTCTGGAACCCCGGTTCCGACCGGACCGGACAGGACAAACCTGGGTGCGAAGCCCAGGACGGGCTTCATCTCGGCGAGCACCCCATGCACGTCCGAGCGGAAGTCGTCCCCCTCCTGGCGGTCCTGCAGGCCGAAAATGGTGGTCCGGATCTCGCGGATCGTCTGGTCGAGGTCCTCGACCGCCGCATTCAGCCGCTCGGCCGCGGTCGGGTCGACCACCCGGCTGAGACTCTGCAGGCCCAGGCCGGTTGCGAACAGGCGCTGGATCACCAGGTCATGAAGGTCCCGGGCGATCCGGTCCCTGTCCTCGAAGATCGCCAACCGGCTGCGGTCGGCCTGCGCCTGGGCCCGCTGCAGCGCCAGACCGGCCTGGTCGGCGAAGGTCTGCAGCAACGTGATCGCGTCGTCATGGATCGGCGGGCCGACGCCCGGTGCCCAGGCGACGACGAGGACACCGGTGGCGGACTCACCGGTCAGGGGTGTCAGCAGGGCGGCGCCCAGCTCGGGCCAGCCCTCGCTTGCCTGCAGCGCCGGGTCGCCCGTGGTTGCGTCGACCATCTCGGGCTCGCCCGTCCGCAGCACCTTCGCGGCGAGCTCACGGTCGAATGGAAGGGTCAGCTCCGCGCCGGAGCCCGGGTCGATACCGGCGACCGCTTCGACCGTGAAGCCGTCGGGTGACGCGTCCGGCAGCACGAGAGCCGCAACCTCGGCATTCGTCAGCTCCCGCGCCCGGGTGACGACGAGCCGCAGCGCCTGGTTGCGGTCGACGGCACCCAGGAGCATCTCCCTGATCTCACCGGCGGCCTCCAGCCACCGTTGGCGTTGCTCGACCTGCTCGTACAGCCGCGCATTCTCCACCGCGACGCCGGCGGCCGCGGCGAGGGCGACGACCACGTCCTCGTCGGCCTGGGTGAACCCCGCGCCGCCCTGCTTCTCGGTCAGGTAGAGGTTGCCGAAGACACGGTCACGGATGCGCACCGGGACGCCGAGGAAGGTATCCATCGGCGGATGGTGGGCAGGGAAGCCGTACGACTGTGGATGGTCGGCGATCCGCTCCAGACGAATGGGCCGCGCATCCTCGATGAGCAGGCCGAGGATGCCGCGGCCGTGGGGCAGATCTCCGATCGCGGCGCGTTGCTCCGCCGTCACGCCGTGCGTGAGGAACTCTGCGAGTTGCGTACCCGACGCGTCGAGTACGCCGAGCGCCCCGTATCGGGCACCCGCCAGTTGGCACGCTGCACGCACGATCCGGTCGAGGACCGCGGACAGGCTCAGCTCGGACGCGACCGAGACGACGGCATCAAGCAGACCACGGAGCCGATCCTGGGTGGCGACGACCTCGCCGATGCGGTCCAACAGCTCCTCGAGCAACTCGTCCAACCCGGCGTGGTCCATCGCGCCCAGCGCGACGACCGGCGGTCGGCCCGGTGGAACGTGGTCGGATTCATCGGGCGGCATCGGCATCGGCTCCCGGTCGGACAGCACGTCCAGGGTCCCCGGCCGAGCGTACGACGACTTGGCCGGGTCTTGCAGAAGCTGCAAGACCCGGCCATGTCGGGTCGTCGCCTACCGGAGGACGGGGTAGCGGTTCACGATCTGCGAGCGTGCCCACGCCTTGCCGAAGCCCCAGGTGTCGCCAGCGTTGACGGCGGCGAGGCCGACAGCCACGATCGCGTACACCAGGTGGTCGTCCATGAACGGGTTGTTCACGATCGGCAGCACCGCCATCCACATCAGCACCAGCAACACAACGGCCGAGGCTGCGGCGATCCGCATGCCGATGCCGAGGATGAACGCGACACCGAGGCCTAGCAGGGCGAGCATGAACAGCCAGTCGATGAACGCGTTGCCGGCGAGGCCCTGGAAGAAGTCGCCGAACGGCCCCTCGACTCCGCCAAGGAAGCCGCTCGTCGGGGATCCGCCGTCGATCCAGGCCCGCTCGGCCGGCGTTGCGTAGCCGAGGCCGAAGGTCTTGTCCAGGAATGCCCACAGGAAGATCCAGCCCAAGCTGATGCGGGCGACCGCCCAGACGTACGGAGCGATGCGGGCCGGCTTCCGCTCTACGGCGGATGCCTGTCGGTCAAGGTGACCCGAGTCTCTGGTGGTGGTCATGACTGCCTCCTCGTGCGGATCTTCGTGACGTCTCCAGCGTGGTCCGTCTGAGCTCGCCCGGGCAGCGTCATGGGTCCCGATGTGCGGGGGACGAACGTCCCGGATAGTGGCCGTCTCCTCGGGCCGAACGTCCCGTCCGGTCGGGACATCGGACCGTGCCGCCGCGGTGCGCGCCGGCGATGGCATGGCAAATAACAGGTCCGCTACCAGGAGGTCGGCCCATGAACGTCCACACGGGTGACACCGGGATCAGGGTCCTCGTCGCCGCCGCCAGCAGGCACGGGGCCACCCTCGAGATCGCTGAGGAGATCGGCCGTGTCATCGGCGACGCCCTGGCCCCCGGTGCCAACGTCGACGTCCGCCGGGCAGAGGACGTCTCGCTTGACGACGCGTACGACGCCGCGATCGTCGGCAGCGCCGTCTACATCGGCCAGTGGCTCCCTCCCGCGCGCCGACTCGCCGAGGCAGTCGCGGCGATGTGCCCGAGCGCGCCACTGTGGTTGTTCTCCAGCGGACCGATCGGCGACCCTCCACGTCCACAGGAAGCTCCCGCGGAAGCGGCCGGTCTGGTCAGCCGCACCGGTGCGCGTGAGCACGTCGTGTTCGCCGGCCGGCTCGACAGGCGCGACCTGCGGTTCAAGGAGCGCGCCGTCGTGGCCGCGGTACGGGCACCGGCGGGAGACTTCCGCGACTGGGCGGCCATCGGTCGGTGGGCGCAGCACGTGGCCAGCGGGCTGGGGGCGATGCAAGCCATGGCGAGCCACCCGTCGACTACACGGGAAGCAGAGTAGAAGGCTCTTGTCATGATCGAGGGCATGGACAGCCATCAGGAATCCGGCATGACCGTGCTCGGCGAGGACGAGTGCTGGCGACTGCTGGCCGGCGCGGAGGTCGGCCGGCTGGCCGCGGCGGTCCGCGACACTCCGGAGATCTTCCCGGTCAACTTCGTCATCGACAACAGAACTGTGCTGTTCCGGACGGCTGAAGGCACGAAGCTCGCCACCGTCGCCGTATCCAAGCGGGTCGCGTTCGAGATCGACGGCTTCGACGCGGCGACGGGCGAGGCCTGGAGCGTTGTCGTCCACGGTACGGCCACGACGCTGGAGCGCCTCAACGACGTCTACGCTGCCCAGGACCTGCCGCTGTTCCCGTGGCACGCGACGCCGAAGCCGATCTTCGTTCGGATCACGCCCACCAGGGTCACCGGACGTCGCTTCACCGCCGTACGAGGGCCTCGCGAGGACTGAGTGAGCCGCCTCGCTCGTGACCGGCTCAGCGGGCGGCGGGCGGAGATGCGGCGTGGTCGGGCACGTAGGTGAACTGCTCCCGGGGTGGCCTGTTGTACGTAACGGCCTTCGGCCGCCTCGGCAACTCGAGTGGCGGCCGCTGCACCTCTTCGTAGTCAACCGTCGACAACAGGTGAGCGATCATGTTGATCCGGGCCCGCCGCTTGTCCTCGCTCTCGACGACGTACCATGGCGCCTCCGCGATGTCCGTGTGCACGAACATCTCGTCCTTCGCACGCGAGAACTCCTCCCACTTCGAGATTGACTCGAGGTCCATCGGCGAGAGCTTCCAGCGCCGCATCGGGTCCTCGAGCCGGGCCTGGAAACGCCGCTCCTGCTCCGCGTCACTGACGCTGAACCAGTACTTGCGCAAAAGGATCCCGTCCTCGACGAGCATGCGCTCGAAGATCGGGCACTGGTGGAGGAAACGCCGGTACTCGGCGTCGGTGCAGAATCCCATCACTCGCTCGACCCCTGCGCGGTTGTACCAGCTCCGGTCGAAGAGCACGATCTGCCCAGCCGCCGGCAGGTGCTGCACGTATCGCTGGAAATACCACTGCTCGCGCTCGCGCTCGGTGGGTGCCGGCAGTGCCACGATTCGCGCGATCCGCGGGTTGAGGTACTCGGTGACCCGCTTGATCGTGCTGCCCTTACCCGCCGCGTCCCGCCCCTCGAAGACGACGACGAGGCGGGCGTTCCTAACGCGCACCCACTCCTGCAGCGTCACCAACCGCTCCTGGAGCCGGAACAGTTCCTTCTCGTATCGCTTCCGCGGCATCCGCTCGCCAGAACTCTGCTTCGCCACGCCGTCCAGGGTACGGGGAACCGGGCTCCGTGCGGCTCGACGCCGGCCGGTGGTCCCGACCGGGCAGGGACGATTGGCACTAACCGGGACTTCTTGTGGCCGCGATCGTGGATGCTGGCAGACGTGGACGGCAGCGGAGGAGTTCGCGATGTTGGCGCGTGAAGTGATGACAAGCCCTGTGGTCACGGTGAGCCCGGACGCGACGATCAAGGATGCGATGCGCCTGTTGAACCGTCACGACATCACCTCGCTGCCCGTCGTCGACGACGAGGGGCGGTTGGTCGGCCTGGTCAGCGAAGCCGATCTGCTTCGAGGGGAGATCCTCGAAGATCCACGGGCGCACGCCCGGCCGTTCGCAGAGCGGCCGGAGCCTCCCGCGGCCACCGTGGCCGACGTGATGACAAGGCATGTGGTCACCGCGCACGAGGGTGGAGATGCGTCTGACATCGCGCGACTCATGCTTGACACGGGCGTCAAGAGCATCCCCGTTGTCCATGGTCAGCACGTGATCGGCATCGTCAGCCGCAGAGATCTCATCCGCGTGCTGGCGGCGACGGATGAGCAGATTCGCGACGAGATCCGATCACTGCTCGCGGAGGCAGGTCTGGGCGCCTGGACCGCATCGGTCTCGGATGGAGATGTAGAACTGGTCGGCCACGGCTCGCCGCGAGAGATCCGCATCGCCGAGATCCTCGCCCGCACGGTCGCAGGAGTGCGCGGCGTTCACCTGCCCGCCGATCCTCCGCGACACGATTGAGTTGTCGCCGCGGTCAGGCGTGGAGACGTACGTGTGAGGCTCGCGTCGGAGACCCCCACCGAAGCAATGATGTGCCTGAGGAGCGCCCAGTCCGTCGCCGGACTGGATGATCCTCTTGATCCTCGCCGGTACCGGGTCGTGCACCGGCGAGGCTTGTTGGAATGCTGTCGTTGACCGCGTCAGGACGGCAGCCGAGAAAGCGGTGAACGCATGGCCGAACGACTGGACACCGAACGCCTGCTTCTTCGACCCTGGGACCCGGACGACGCTGAGGCGGCGCTGGGCGTATACGGCGTGTCGGAGGTCGCCCGTTGGCTGAGCCCGGTGATGGATCGTGCCCCTGACAAGCCGGCGATGCGCCTGGTCCTGCAGCAGTGGGCTGCCGAGGACGAGCGGATGCTCCCGCCGGCCGGTCGCTGGGCGATCGAGCTGAAGGAGGAAAACCGCCTGGTCGGTGGGGCGATCCTCCTTCCCCTGCCACCAGACAACGTGGACCTGGAGATGGGCTGGCAGCTGCACCCGGCCGTCTGGGGCCGGGGCTACGCGACCGAGGCGGGGCGAGCGCTCGCAAGTTGGGCCTTCAGCCAGGGGATCGACGAGGTCCTCGCGGTCGTGCGCCCGGCCAACAGGCGGGCCGAAGCCACCGCACGCAGGATCGGCATGGAGTGGGTCGGGGAGACCGAGAAGTACTACGACCTGCGGCTCCAGGTCTTCCGGTTGCGACCACCAGACCTCGAATCGACGTACCCGCGCGTGGACTGAGCCATGAGAAGCATGCGCAGCGCCGGGATCTTGGTCTTTCGCAGAGTCGGCGGCGAGGTCGAGGTGCTCCTCGGTCACATGGGCGGGCCGTTCTGGGATCGGCGCGACGCTGGTGCGTGGTCGCTACCGAAGGGCGAGTACGACGACAGCGAGCGTCCCGAGGCGGCGGCGCGCCGCGAGTTCGAGGAAGAGCTCGGCCTGCCGGTGCCGGCCGGCGACCTGGCAGAGCTCGGGGCTGTCAAGCAGGCCGGGGGAAAGGTCGTGACGGCATTCGCGATCGAGGGTGACATCGACCCGAGTCTGGTCACACCCGGAACGTTCACGATGGAATGGCCGAGGGGGACCGGCCAGATCCAGGAGTTCCCGGAGATCGACAGGGTCGCGTGGTTCGACCTCGAGCGGGCCCGGAAGAGCATCGTGACCGGCCAGCGGGAGTTCCTCGACCGTCTGGCCGAGCGGCTCAGCGCCGCAAAGCAGCGACGGGAAGATCATCAGTGAGGAAGTTAGCCTGGATCGCCGCCGTCGTGTTCGGCTTGTACCTCGTCGGCCGGGCCGTAATCGAACCCTTCGTGATCGACATTTCCGACCCGGCCACATACCGCGACGACTGGGGCGGGCCGAGCCTCCTCGGCGTCCTGGTGGTCCACTGCGGACCCGGCCTGATCGCTGCCGCCGCGATGGTGACAGTGCTGGTCCGTCGTCGCCGGTCGACCGAACACGGGTGAGGGCGCAGTGGAACAGACGTACAGCGTGGAGCGTGCCCGAGCGGTCCTTGCCGAGCTCCGGCCCACGATCGACGATCTGATCGCCGTGCGGGCCGCGGCGGCTGAGCTCGGTGCGGCGGTCCGCGACGGCGTCGCGTCGCCGTTGGGCGGGCTTCCGGAGCTGAAAGCGGCTCAGGCCCGGCTCGACGAGCTGCTGTCCGCATTCGCTGCGCTCGACGTGCAGATCAAGGGCGTCGCCCCCTTGCTGCTCGACTTCCCGGCGGAGCTCGATGGCGTCCCGGTGCTGCTCTGCTGGCTCGAGGGCGACGCCGAGCTGGCGTGGTACCACCGAGCCGACCTGGGGTTCGCCGGCCGGCGGCGCCTGACCTCCGACCACCTGGCATCTGGTAGTACATGAGCATGTACCAGGTCGACATCGCCGCAGCGGCCCGATCGAACGACGCCTTCCGCCGGGTCTTGCACACCACTGGTCATGTCCAGCTCGTCGTGATGACACTGCGGCCCGGTGAGGACATCGGTGCCGAGGTCCACGAGCACAACGACCAGGTCCTCACGTTCGTCGACGGCAGCGTGCGCGCCGAGGTGGGCGACGACACCAGCCAGGTAGGCCAGGGCGATGTCGTGGTCGTCCCGGCCGGAACCCGGCACAACTTCACCAACGTGGGCGACGGCCCGGTGCGGCTCTACACGCTCTACAGTCCGCCGGACCACAGCCCCGACACGATCCATCCGACCAAGGCCGACGCTGAGGCCGCGGAACGCGAGCACAGCGACGTCCCGCCATCCGAACACGACTAGGGCGTGTCAGCCGTCGTCAATTGGCACGCTCGGCAACTGTGTTTGGCACGCCGAGCTGGTGTGATGGCGCCCGAGTTGCACAGGTTTGTGGAGCGGCGCAGCGTGCCAATCGGCAAAACGGACGCCGTGACGCTGCCGCGGCCAGCCGACAGCTGGCTGCATCGCGTCAGCGCGCGGAACGTGCGACCTCGACGGCCCAGTACG
Organism: uncultured Actinomycetota bacterium; assembly: GCA_963801065.1. Taxonomy (GTDB): domain Bacteria; phylum Actinomycetota; class Actinomycetes; order Jiangellales; family Jiangellaceae; genus CAWDDG01. The sequence goes on from CAWDDG010000003.1 coordinate 435,713, forward strand.
TCAGCACTATGTCCGCGCCGGCGCGGCGTACCGAGGTGAGTGTCTCGGCGATCACCCGGTCCCGGTCGATCCAGCCCTGAGCGGCCGCTGCCTCGACCATCGCGTACTCGCCTGACACCTGGTACGCCGCCACCGGAACATCGACCAGGGCGCGCACTTTCGACACCACGTCGAGGTAGGACATGGCCGGCTTGACCATGATCATGTCCGCGCCTTCGGCCACGTCGAGCCGCACCTCACGCAGTGCTTCGAGTCCGTTCGCGGGATCCTGCTGGTACGTACGCCGGTCGCCGACGAGCGACGACTCGACGGCGTCGCGGAACGGCCCGTAGAACGCCGAGGCGTACTTCGCGGCGTAGGCGAGGATCGCGACGTCGTGATGGCCGCCACCGTCGAGCGCACCACGCACAGCGGCGACCTGGCCGTCCATCATCCCGCTCGGCCCGACGACGTGGATGCCCGCGGCGGCCTGGGAGAGCGCCATCCGCTCGTACGCCCTCAACGTCGCGTCGTTGTCGACGGTCCCATCGTCAGAGAGGACACCGCAGTGCCCGTGCGACGTGAACTCGTCCAGACACAGGTCCGCCATGACGACGGTAGCGTCGCCGACCTCGCCCACGACGTCACGGATTGCCGTGTTCAGCGCGCCGTCGGGATCGTAGGCACCCGAGCCGGCCACATCGCGAGAGGAAGGAACAGCGAAGAGCATCAGCCCACCGACGCCGGCCTCGACTGCCTCCAAGGCCGCCTTACGCAACGTGTCGCGGGTGTGCTGGACGACGCCCGGCATCGATGCGATCGGGCGCACCTCGGCCGCGCCCTCACGGACGAACATCGGCAGCACCAGGTGCCGCGGCTCGACCGAGGTCTCGGCGACGAGCCGGCGCAGCGCCGGGGTGCGACGCAGCCGGCGAGGACGTTCAGCAGGAAAGGCCACGTCGGATCATGTTGCCTTACGACGCGCCGACGTGCGACGCCGTTGCGACGGCTTCGTCACCGGCTCCCCCGCCTCCATCAAGGCCAGCCGACGCGCGGCGCCGAACTCGGCCAGCGCCTCGGCCAGCACCTCGACCGACGGCTCGGCCGCGAGCACGTCGACCCGGAGGCCGTGTTCCTCGGCGGTCTTGGCCGTGGCAGGCCCGATACAGGCCACGACCGTCGTCGCGTGCGGCTTCCCGGCGATCCCGACCAGGTTGCGGACCGTCGAGGACGAGGTGAAGACCACCGCGTCGAACTTGCCGGACTTGATCGCGTCGCGGGTCTCGACGGCCGGGGGAGCGGCCCGCACGGTCCGGTAGGCCGTGACGTCGTCGACCTCCCAGCCCATCTCGACCAGGCCGGCGGCCAGTGTCTCGGTCGCGATGTCGGCGCGCGGCAGGAACACCCGGTTGATCGGGTCGAGCACCTCGTCGTAGGGCGGCCAATCGAGTAGCAGTCCCCGGGCGGAATGCTCGCCGGCCGGAACCAGGTCGGGCTCGATTCCCCAGGCCCGCAACGCTTCGGCGGTCTTCTCGCCGACCGCGGCGACCTTCAGCCCGGACAGGGCGCGCGCATCGAGGCCGTACTCGACGAGCTTCTCCTTGACAGCACGGAGCGCGTTGACCGACGTGAACGCGATCCACTCATAGCGGCCCTCGACCATGCCGCGGACGGCCTTGTCGATCTGCTGCGGGTTGCGCGGCGGCTCGACCGAAATCGTCGGAACCTCTTCGGGCACGGCGCCCGAACGGCGCAGCGCCGCCGACAACGACCCGGCCTGCTGCCGCGTCCGCGGCACGAGCACGCGCCACCCGAACAGCGGTTTGGTCTCGAACCACGACAACGCGTCGCGGTGGTCGACGACGTCGCCGACGACAGCCACGACCGGCGCCGGCAGCCTTGCTCCACGGACGTCGGCCGCCACCCTTTCGAGGGTGGTGACGATCGTCCGCTGCTCCACCGTGCTGCCCGATGCGATCACTGCGACCGGTGTGGTCGGTGCCGCGCCCGCGCTCGATCAGCGCGCCGGACACGTCGCCGATCTGGTCGTCGACCTGGGTGAGCACGAGCGTGTCGGCCGTACACGTTCGCCAGTCGACCTTGCCGGTGACGTCGACGACCTGGACGCTGCGCTTGCGCCCTGCGGTGAGTGGCACGCCAGCATGCGCCGGGATCGCGGTCACGCCGGACACGCCGGGGACGATCTCGAACGGAACGCCGGCCTTGGCGCAGGCCAGGGCCTCGTCGGCACCGGTGGGGTGCACGAACGGGTCGCCCTCCAGCAGCCGGACGACGTGACGCCCGCCCTTGGCGGCGGCGAGCGCCAGCCGGCCCCGCACCGCAGCCGGCAGTGGCAGCCCGTCGTCGTCGACGCCGCCATCGACGACCTCGACGTCGTCGGGTGCGTGAGTGAGCAGAGCACGGTGGCGCGGGTCCTCGATCACGACGACGTCGGCCTCGGCGAGAACCTCGACGGCGCGGAGGGTCAGCAGGCCGGGATCGCCCGGTCCGGCTCCGACGAAGGCAACGCTGCCCACGATTGGACGCTTCCTGGTGGTCACCGAACGGTCTCCTGTTCCAGCGCACGGTCATGGGCGCCGACGAGCGCCCCGGCCCCGTCGTCGAGCATCTCGGCCGCGAGATCGCGTCCCAGCTGCTCGGCCGCCGTCAACGGGCCGGTGGCGGACTTGCGGATGCTCACCGCGCCGTCGGGTGATACCGCGACAGCACGGAGGTAGAGCTCGAGGCCGTCGTCGCCCTCCGCCGCCTCGGCGTACGCGCCCACGGGGGCGGTGCAGCCGGCCTCGAGCGCCGCGAGGAGGGAACGCTCCGCTGTGACGGCGGAGCGGGTCATGGGGTCGTCAAGAGCCGTGAGGATCTCGACCAGTGCGTCGTCGCCTGCGCGGCATTCGACTGCCAGCGCGCCCTGCCCAGGGGCCGGGAGCACCTGGAGCGGGTCGAGGACCTCCGTCGCCTCGTCGAGGCGGCCGAGCCTGGCCAGCCCGGCTCGGGCTAGCACGATGGCGTCGAACGTCCCGTCGGCGACCTTGGCCAGCCGGGTGTCGACGTTGCCGCGGACGGGCAGGAGGTGCAGGCCCAGCCCCAGGGCGCGGATCTGTGCGACCCGCCGTGGCGCTCCGGTGCCGACTCGAGCGCCGAGGGGCAGCTCGGCGAGGGTCAGCCCGTCGCGGGCGCACAGCACGTCGCGCGGATCTTCCCGCTGTGGGACGGCTGCCACTGTCAGGCCCTCTGCCGGAGCAGTTGGCAGGTCCTTGAGCGAGTGCACGGCGAGGTCGATGCGGTCCTCGAACAGAGCGTCCCGCAAGGCGCTGACGAAGACGCCGGTGCCGCCGATCGTCGCGAGCGGCTCGCGGGAGATGTCGCCCCGGGTGGTGATCTCGACCAGCTCGACGTCGTGACCCGCTGCTGTGATCGCGGCCGTGACCGTGCGGGCCTGGGCTAGGGCAAGCGCGCTGCCCCGCGTGCCCAACCGAAGAGGGTGCGCGTTCATCGTCCCTCACCCCCAGGACGCCGTTGATCATGCAAGTTCTGTGCGACACGCCCGGCGTCCCCGCCGGCGTGTCGCACAGAACTTGCATGATCAACGGGAGGGGTCGGGTGGGCGACGGCTTCGACTGACCGTGGGTCGAGGGCGAACAGTTCGCGCAGCGCTGACTCGTACGACGCTCCCCCGGGCTCGGCTGCAAGCTCCTTGACCCGGACGGTCGGGGCGTGCAGCAGCTTGTCGACGACGCGTCGAACGGTGGCGGCGACCTCGGCTCGGGTGCGCTCGTCCAGGTCGGGCAGGCGGCCGCCCATCCGGGCCATCTCGGAGGCGACGACGTCATCGGCCATCGCCCGCAATGCGACCACGGTCGGTGCTACCCGTGCCTGTCGCCGCGCGCCGGCGAAGGCATCGAGCTCGTCGTTCACGATCGATCGGACGGCTGCGACGTCCTCGGCGGCTGCCGCGGCCGCTTCGTCGCTCTCGGCGACCGCGGCGAGATCGGCGATGACGACACCCTGCAGGCCGTGCACAGCTGAGTCGACGTCGCGCGGCAGCGCGAGGTCGAGGAGTCTCAAGGGGCGTCCGCCCCTTCGTGCCATCGAGGCCTCGACGACCTCGAGAGGCAGCACGACGCCCGACGCCCCCGTGCACGAGACGACCAGGTCGGCCGCGGCGAGCTCGGCCGGCAGGTCGCTCATCCCCACGGGGCGGCCACCGACGGCTTCGGCCAGCCGCGCCGCGCGGTCGGCCGAGCGGTTCGCCACGACGACCTCGGCGCCGGCGCGGGCAAGCGTCGCGGTGGCCAGCGACGCCATCGATCCGGCACCGACGACCAGGGCCGTCATTCCCGCAACGCCGTCGGGCGCGACGGCTGCAAGCCCGACCGTCACGACCGAACGACCGGCCGAGTCGATGCCGGTCTCGGCGTGGGCCCGCTTGCCGACCCGCAGCGCTGCCGAGAACAGCTCGCCGAGCACGCGCCCCGCGACGCCGGAGGTCTGGGCCAGCCGGTACGCGTCGCGCACCTGGCCGAGGATCTGGCTCTCGCCGACGACCATCGAGTCCAGTCCGCACGTCACGTGGAACAGGTGCGACACGGCGCGGTCTTCGTAGTGGACGTAGAGATGCGGCGTGAGCTGAGCGAGATCGACGTCGACGTGCCGAGCGAGCAGCCGGCCGATCTCCTCGACGCCGCCGTGAAACGTCGCGGTGTCCGCATAGACCTCGACCCGGTTGCACGTGACGACGGCCACGGCCTCGGCGAGGTGATCGGACGTGTGCACCTCGTCGAGGAGCTTGACGACAGCGTCCGGCCCGATGGCCGCGCGCTCGAGGACGTCGACCGGTGCACTGTGGTGGGAGATGCCGACGGCCAGGACGCTCATCCGCGTACCGCCTCGGCCAGCTCGACCGCCTGTTCGGGCGTGAGCGCAAGAGCCGCGCCGTTCTTCCGCTGCTCGTGGTACGCGAGGATCTGCAGCTCGATCGACAGGTCGACCTTGCGAAGGTCGACGCCGTCGGGGACCTGCAGCAGGGTCGGCGCGAAGTTGAGAATGCTCGTGACGCCCGCCGTCACCAACCGGTCGCAGACGCCCTGGGCGACCGCGGGCCGGCGTGGCGATCACACCGATCGCGATGTGGTGCTCGGCGACCAGCTGCTCGAGGTCGTCGGCGTGACGGACGTCGAGGCCAGCGACGTCCTCGCCGGTCCGCGTGGGATCGGCGTCCACGAGCGCAGCCACCCGAAACCCGCGCGAGGCGAACCCGGCGTAGTTGGCCAGGGCGTGGCCGAGGTTCCCGATCCCGACGATCACCACGGGCCAGTCCTGGGTGAGGCCGATCTCGCGCGAGATCTGGTACCGCAGGTACTCGACCTCGTACCCGACGCCCCTCGTACCGTACGAGCCGAGGTGGGACAGGTCCTTGCGAAGCTTCGCGGAGTTGACCCCAGCCGACTCGGCCAACTCGTCGGATGAGACGGTGGCAACTCCGCGCTCGGCGAGACCGGCGAGGGCGCGCAGGTACAGCGGGAGCCGGGCAACGGTCGCCTCGGGCACGCCTCGGGTGGCGGTGCCCGCGGTGGGCTGCGCCTGCGGACGGCGCGTGCGACGGGTCACAGTACTCCCGGGTTGGCCGACCGACGGCGTACGAGCCGCGCGGCCGGTGAGGTGCGTGCAACAGTCAGCGTAGGTCTTTGTGAACACGGGCACAAAGTTGCGCGACCCGGCCCGCGTGACCTATATGCACGCGACCCGGGTTCCTACTCACCGTGTTGGTTCGTCAAGCCACTGGCGGCTGAGACACGGCCCCATCCGACGGCTCAGGGCCAGGGAATCTGCGGCGACCGATAGAAGTCCACGTCCATCGCCGCCCAGCGCGGGGCCTGAGCTGCGAGACGGGTCCGGAATTCGTCCCACGTCCGGCGGTCGGATCGCGACCAGGCGACCTCCGCGATCGCGGGCAGACGCGGAAAGGTCATGATCTCCACGTCGCTCGATGTCCGTGAGCGTCTCGGTCCAAAGCGGTGCCTCGACGCCCAGCACGTCGGCCTCGGAGACGCCGGCGATCAACGTCGCCGGGTCCCAGTCGTACGCGTCCTCGACCTCGACGTAGCCGGCCCAGTCGTAACCGAGCGCGGTGTCGGCGTCGTATTTCATGTCGAGGTAGACGCGGTCGGCCGGCGACAGCACGATCCGAGCGCCCTTCTCGACCGCCTCGACCGCCCGGGCCGGACCCTCTCCGGTGTTCCAGTACTGCACGACGGTGCCCGTCTCGAGAGCGCCGGTCGCCAGCTCCTGCCAGCCGACCGACTGCTTGCCGGTCGTGGCGACGATCTTCTGCACACGTTCGGTGAAGGAGGCGTACTCCTCGTCCGCGACCGTCTGCGCCTCGTCTCCGCCGATGTGCAGGTAGGGCCCGGGGGTCATCGCGGCGAGCTCGCCGAACACGTCCTCCAGGAACTCGTACGTCACCGGCTTGTCCAAGCACAGCGCGCTGAACCCCACCTCGGTCCCGGTGAACGGCACGGACGCCCGCCCGTCGCAGTTGAGCTCGGCGTACGACGCGAGAGCCGCATTCGTGTGACCGGGGACGTCGATCTCCGGGACGACCGTCATGAACCGGGCGCCCGCGTAGTCGACGATCTCGGCGTAGTCGGCCCTGGTGTAGAAACCTCCGCGGCCGCTACCGACCTCCGTGCCGGCTCCGACCGCCGTCAGGTCCGGCCAGCTGTCGATCGCGATCCGCCAGCCCTGGTCGTCGGTGAGGTGGAGGTGCAGCACGTTGATCTTGTAGAGCGCGGCCAGGTCGATGAACCGCTTGACCTCGTCGACGGAGAAGAAGTGGCGGGCGACGTCCAGCATCGCCCCCCGCCATGCGAACCGCGGCTCGTCGGAGATCCGCACGCCGGGGATCTCCCACGGGCCGGCTTGGGCCGTCTCGCGTTCGACCGAGGCCGGGAGCAGTTGCCGTGAGCGTCTGCACCCCGCGGAACAGCCCGGCCGGCTGGTGCGCACTGAGCGTGACCCGGTCCCGGGTCACGTCGAGGTCGTAGCCCTCTTCGCCGAGCTCACGAGCACCGTCGAGCCGCAGCGAGATCCCGTTGGTGGCGCCGGGCTCCGACACAACAGGTAACGAGAGGCCGGTCGACGGGCGCAGCAGGTCGGCGAGGAACTCGCCGACAGGAACCGCTTGCGGATCCGCGAGGATCCGGGTCGACTCGCCGAGCACGAACGGCTCACCCTCGGTGACCATGGATACCGGCGCGGGCACAACGTGTGCGTCGATGGGTTGCTCCTTCTCGTCGTCCGTGGGACCCGCACAGGCAGACAGCAGAACGCACGCCACCGCGGTCATCGCCAGGCCGCTACGGCTCCGACGCGCAGCCGTCAACTGGCCAGCGCCAGTCGAAGGCGGTCCTCGTCCACGCGCCAGAAGTCATGCTGGCGGCCGTCGACAACGGTGACCGGGATCTGCTCCCCGTAGCGGCGTTGCAACTCGGGATCGTCGAGGATGCTGCGCTCCTCCCAGGCCACGCCCAACTCGGCGCACACCCTGGCCACGACCTCGCGGGCTTCGTCGCACAGGTGACAATCGGGCTTGCCGTAGAGCAGCACACGGGAACGGGGCCCGGTGCCCATCGTGGTCCTTTCCTCGCGTGCGGTGGCCCGGACCAAACCCTAGCCGAACCGGTCATGGGCTCCATCCGCCCCCGGCTACTACGCTCGCCGCATGCCCTTCCGGCCGTACCGGAGCCTGCGGGACCGGTTGGTGCTCGCTGGAGAAGCCGCTGCAGCCGCAGCCGAAGCCGAGGCCGGCATCGAACTCCCGCCCGACTCCCGCGCGGCGGCCTTCTTCGACCTCGACAACACGGTCCTGCAGGGCGCTTCGCTGTTCTACCTCGCTCGCGGCATGTATTCGCGCAAATTCCTCCGTGCCCGCGACGTCGCCCGCTTCGGGTACCAGCAGTTGCGGTTCAGGCTCGGCGCCGAGGATCCCGAGCACGTCGACGGCGCCCGGTCGGCCGCGCTGTCCTTCATCGTCCACCGCTCCGTCGCCGATCTGAAACAGATGGGCGAGGAGATCTTCGAGGAGACGATGGCCGACAAGATCTGGCCAGGCACCCAGGCGATCGCCCGGATGCATCTCGACCAGGGTCAACGAGTGTGGCTGGTCACCGCTGCGCCGGTCGAGATCGCGACGATCATCGCCAAGCGGCTCGGGCTGACCGGCGCCCTCGGCACGGTCGCTGAGCATGCCGACGGCATCTACACCGGACGGCTCGTCGGCGATCTGCTGCACGGCCCGGCCAAGGCCGAAGCGGTGCGGGCTCTGGCTGCGCGGGAAGACCTCGAGCTCGAACACTGCTCGGCGTACAGCGACTCGGCGAACGACATCCCGATGCTGTCCCTCGTCGGCCACCCGTGTGCGATCAACCCGGACGCCAAGTTGCGGGCGCACGCGAAAGAGCGGGGTTGGCGGATCCGGGACTACCGCGGCCGCCGTCGCAACACCGCGATCGGCCTCGCCGCCGGCGCTGGAGCCGTGGGCGGAGCACTCGGTGGCCTGGCACTCGCCCGCCGCCGCCGCCCCTGACCCGCTTCTTCCGCCCTGTCCCAAATGATCACGTTAAGTGGGCCTGTGGGTCCGTTACCAGGTCTCGGCACCTGGTAACGGCCTAAGACGCCTACTTAACGTGATCATTTGGGTGGTCTCAGAAGAAGGCGCTGCGCCGGCGGACGAGGAGCGCGTACAGGGTCTGCTGGATGGTCTCGCGGACCCGGTCGGTCAGGTCGAACACCAGCATCGGGTCCTCGGCCGCACCCGCGGGGTGGGCGTCGGTCGGAATCGGCTCGCCAAACTCGATGATCCACTTCGACGGGAGCGGCACGAGCCCGAGCGGGCCCAGCCACGGAAAGGTCGGCGTCAGGGGGATGTACGGAACCCCGAGCAGCCTGGCCAGCGTCCCCAGGTTGCCGATCAGCGGATATGTCTCCTCTGCGCCGACGATCGAGCATGGCACGATCGGGGCGCCCGAGCGGATCGCGGCCGACACGAAGCCACCCCGCCCGAAGCGTTGCAGCTTGTAGCGCTCTGCGAACGGCTTGCCGATGCCCTTGAACCCCTCGGGCCAGACGCCGACGAGCTCGCCGGAGCCGAGCAGTCGCTCGGCGTCCACGTTGCAAGCCAGCGTCGTACCGCTCTTGCGGGCGAGATCGGCCACGAACGGCAGCTGGAAGACGAGGTCCGCTCCGAGCATCCGCAGGTGACGTCGCTGGGGGTGTTCGTCGTGCACGGCCACCTGCGTCATGAGCGAGTCAAGCGGGATCGTGCCGGAATGGTTGGCGACGACGAGCGTGCCGCCCGACGCCGGCACGTTCTCGATCCCGCGCACCTCGACCCGGAACCAGTACCGGTACAGCGGACGAATCAGCGGTAACAGGACGGCTTCGGTGAGCTCCTCGTCGAAGCCGAACGGGTCGACCTCGTAGTCACCCGTAATCCGCCGTCGCAGAAATGCGATCGCCTGGGCCGTCTTCTCGTTGGCGTCGGGCCCGAAGACCTGCGTGGCGAGCTCACCGGTCAGTCTGAGCAGCTCGTCGACGGAACCGCTCGCCACAGCGGCGGTCGCCGCGACTGCCCGTTCCCGCGCCGTTCCGGCCATGCCGACGGGCCTGCCCCGTTCGGTCTCATCGGGCTTGACCCGCCTGGGCGCCGGCTTGACCCGCTTGGGCGCAGGCTTGACCGGCTTGGGCGCCGGCTTGACCCGTCGCACGCCCGCAGCCGGCTTGGTCACCTTGCGCGGCGTCCGCCCAGCTCGAGTGCGGGAGCCCCGGCGGCCGTGCCCGCGCCGGAGGTCACCTCGGCCGGCGGGTCCCGTGGCGTCTCTTCGGCTGCTCGGACGGTCCGGGACCGCTTGGCCCCCACCAGCCCGCGGGCGGCCGCCGACGGAGTCGTGCCCCGGCGCGACGAACCCCGACCTGGGCGACCCACCGCGCCCACCGGGTCGGATATCTCAGCCATCGGTCGATCCTGCCCGGTTCAGCCCGCCGACGAGCTTCCGCTCGATCGACGCCACCCGGTCGCGGTCGAGCGCTCCGCCCCGGCAACGGGCCTCCACGAACGTCTCGAAGGCCTCCGCCGTGCTGTGTCGCGGGCTGAACCGGAGCTGATTGCGCATCCGCGTGGTGTCGACGCCACGGCCGTAGGTGAGGAAGCGGATCTGCTCGGGTGAGAAGTCGGCCAGCTTGGCCCGCTTGAGCAGTCCGCCGACCGTCGACGACGCGAACCCGGGCAAGGGCACAACCGGCCGGCCGGCCCTGCGGGCGGCCTGGCTCAGCATGATGACGCCTTCACCAGCGACGTTGAACGTCCCGGGCCTGTCCTCCACGGTCGCCAGTCTGAGCGCGGCGAGACCGTCGTCCTCGTGGATGAACTGCAGGCGAGCGTCGTGGCCGAGCACGATCGGCACCACCGGCAGCGTGAAGTATTCGGTGAGTGGCGTCCGCACTGCGGGGCCGACGAAGTTCGCGAATCGCAGCGTCGTGACGCCGACGTCGGGCCGCCGCCGGGAGAATCCGCGGACGTAGGCCTCGACCTCGACCGAATCCTTTGCGTAGCCAGATCGCGGCATCACCTTCGGCGCCATGTCCTCGGTGAACATCACCGGGTCGCGAGGGCTCGCACCGTAGACGGTCGTCGACGACTTCACGACCAGCCGCCGCACCGTCTGGGCCTTCTGGCACGCAGCGAGCAGCTGCATCGTCCCGATGACGTTGATCTCCTTCTGGGGTGCCCGCCCACCGGCGTCGAGGGGCGTCGCCAGGACGTTCATGTGCACGACGGTGTCGACGTTGGCGCGCGAGATGACCTTCGCCACGACCGGGTTGCGGATGTCGGCTCGCACGAACTCACAGCGTCCGAGGTCGTGTGTCGGCGGGACGACATCGACGCCGACCACACGGTCGACAGCGGGATCGTCGCCGAGCAGACGAGCGAAGCGCGCCCCAAGGTACCGGGCGACCCCCGTCACCATGACGACCTGGGACACCGGCCCTCCCTCGGGTTGAGACGGAGCATCCCTAGAACGTAGCGAAGCGGACACGGGCGCTTGCGCACACGACGCCGTTGCGCCGGCAGATACCGGCTCTGGTGTGGTCAGGCGCTGGGCTGACGGATGGGGGCAGGGCGGAAACCGTGTCTACCGGCACAACGGCATACGTCACTTGCCTTGGCGGCGACGCTGGACGCGCGTCTTGCGCAGCAACTTGCGATGTTTCTTCTTTGCCATCCGCTTGCGGCGCTTCTTGATCACAGAGCCCACAGGGCACCCTCGCTAGTCGGTCGTACGGTCTCAAGCTCACGAGCGAGACTGCCCGCAGCACGGTCGATGGCGCGGGCAGCCGCCCGCGCCTACCGGCGCCAAGCGTACCCGGCATCGGGCCGGACCAGATCCGCGCGGGTTCAGCCGGCCTGGACGAAGGAGTCGCGCAGGTAGTCCGTCACCGCTTGCTCGGGGATCCGGAACGACCGACCGACCTGGACCGCGGGCAAGGTGCCGGCGTGGACGAGCCGGTACACGGTCATCTTGGAGACACGCATTGCGGTCGCCACCTCGGCGACGGTCAGGAACCGCACCTCACCGAGCGGGCCGCCCTGCCCCTTCGTGCTCATCGCACCAGACCTCCACGCCGTGTCCGTCGCGTCCTCGACAGCGCGATCCGTCGACACCGCGTGCCCGCATCGTAGAGGCGCATGTGACTGATGGGGAAGAGAGATCACCAACCTGGGTCGAGGCCGTGCCACGGGAAGACGGCCTTGCGGGTGGCGACGACGGCGCGGTCCAGCCAGTCCGCCGGGTCATAGCCGGAGGCCCAATCCTCGTAGGAGGGATCCTGCCCGTCGGTCATCCTCGGCGGTGCGAGCCGGCCGAGGGAGATCCGGACGTGGTCGCGCCAGCCAACGGGAGTTTCCGTCTCAGCTGGGATCGACGCACCTGCCGCTTCGGCGAGCAGATGCGTCCACGCCCGCGGAACGACGTCGACGATGCCGTACCCGCCGCCGCCGGTTGCCACCCATCGTCCGTCGCACACATCGTGAGCCAGTGCATGCAGCGCCGCATAGGACGCTCGCTGACCGTCGACCGTGAGAGCCAGGTGGGCGAGCGGGTCGTCGATGTGGGTGTCGCAGCCGTGTTGGCTCACCAGGATCTGCGGCTGCCATGCGCGAAGCAGTGCAGGCACGACCGCGTGGAAAGCGCGCAGCCAGCCGGCATCCGTGGTGCCCGGAGGCAGTGCGACGTTGACCGCACCGCCCTCGTTGTTCGGGCCGCCGGTCTCCTCCGGATAGCCGGTGCCCGGGAACAGGGTGCGCGGGCTCTCGTGCAGGCTGATCGTGAGTACCCGCGGGTCGTCGTAGTAGATCGCCTGGACGCCGTCGCCGTGATGGACGTCGATGTCGACGTACGCCACGCGCTCGGCACCCCCGTCGAGCAGGGCCCGGATGGCGACGGCCACGTCGTTGTACACGCAGAACCCTGACGAACGGTCCGGCATGGCGTGGTGCAGGCCGCCCGTGATGTTGACGGCGTGGTGGGTCCGTCCCTCCCAGACGGCCAGCGCCGCGTCGACGGAGCCGCCGACGACCGTCGCGCTGGCCTCGTGCATCGCGTAGAAGCAGGGGTTGTCTTCGGTGCCCAAGCCGTGGTCGGGGTCGTACACGCCCTTGCGGACGGCTGCCACGAGATCGGGTGTGTGGACCGTTGTCAGCAGCCCGTCGCCGGCGACGGACGGTGCGACGACCCGAACGCCCGGTGCATCGAGTACGCCGAGAGCGCGGGCGAGCCGGATCGTGAGATCCAGCCGCACCGGGTTCATCGGATGCGTCGAGCCGAAGTCGTACCGCGTGAGCGAGTCGTCCCAGACGACGTGGACGGACTCCATACTCACCGACCCTACGACGCGGCCACCTTCACGGGTGCCGTGAACAGCGCGGGGGCCAAATGTTCCTGTCGAACCGCGAACGCTCATCGGCGCAAGCGCAGGCGCATCGCGATCTCGTCCTTGCAGGGGTCCGAGGGCAGCGGCTGCACGTCGCCGGTGCGCACGAAACCGTGTCGGGCGTAGAGACGCTCGGCGGCCTCGTTGCCCCGGGTCACCCACAGGCGCACATCTCTCGCCGACTGCTCTTCGGCCCACCGGACGACCTCGGCGACCAGCGCGTCGCCGACGCCCCGGCCGCGAGCCGTCCGGGCGACCCACATGGAGATCAGCTCGACGACGCCGGGCTCGGTGACATAGCCGCCGACCATGCCCGCAGGCCCGCCGTCCAACGACGCGATCATCGTCAGACCGTTGCGTGGGTCGAGGCGATCGCGCCAGTCGGCCTCGGTCTTGGCCCGCTGGCCGTCGTACGTCGAGCCGAATGCGTTGGGGGCATCGCTCAGCGCAGTGAGGCGCAGGTCGCGCCAGCTCGCCCAGTCTTCCGGACCCACGCGGCGTACCGACACGCCATCGCCTCCCTCCCGTGGCGACTGGAGGGCTTCCAGCCTCTCAGCCGATCCGGACACGTGGGGAACCCTCCACCGAGCGGGCGTGGTGCGGCAAGCAGTTACTCGTCGGCCGCGTTGGCCAGGGCCCGCGAGCGGTCCCTGGCGGCCTCGATCGCGGCCAGGAAGTCGGCTCGGACCCGGCCCTCCTCGAGCAGGCGCATGGCCGCCGCCGTCGTGCCGGCGGGAGAAGTCACGCGCTCGCGGAGCACCGTCGGGTGCTCACCGGTCTCGCGCAGCAGCTTGGCCGAGCCCACGACGGTCTGCACCACCAGCTCGGTCGCTGTCGCCCGCGGGAGACCCAGGTGGACGCCGGCCTCGATCATCGCCTCGACAACAAAGAAGACGTACGCCGGCCCGGTGCCGGAGATTGCCGTCACGGCATCCTGCTGCTTCTCCGGCACGCGCACGACGCGGCCGGTCGCCTGCAGGAGCTGCTCGGCCACGTGCAGATGCCCCTCGTCGCAACGTGAACCGGCGGAGATCGCCGCCATGCCCTCGTCGACCATCGCTGGGGTGTTGGGCATGACTCGGACCACGGCAATGCCCTCCGGAAGCCGGGACTCGATGTACCGCGTGGTGATCCCCGCGGCCAACGAGACCACAAGCTGGCCCGGCCGCACGTGGTCGGTGATCTCGGCGAGCAGCGTGCCCATGTCCTGTGGCTTGACCACGAGCACGAGCGTCTCGGCGCGACGAGCTGCCGTCGCGTTGTCGACGACTTCGACGCCGTAGCGTTCCACCAACTCCTTGCCGCGCTCGGCTCGGCGGTTGGTGGCGAGAATGTCTTCGGCCCGGCTGCCGGCGCGGATAAGGCCGGACAGCAGGGTCTCTCCCATCACCCCCGTACCGAGAATCGCGACGGTCATTTCTTGCTCACCAGCGAGCGCAGGAAGAAGGTCAGGTTGGCGGGCCGCTCGGCCAGGCGGCGCATCATGTAGCTGTACCACTCATGGCCGTAAGGGACGTATACGCGCACCTTCTCGCCCGAGCGGACGAGTCGGCGTTGCTCCTCCGGCCGTACGCCGTAGAGCATCTGGTACTCGTAGCTGCCCTGCTCGCGCCGGTACCGAGCGGCCAGCGACCCGGCGATCTCGACCAGCCGCGGATCGTGAGTCGCGAGCATCGGGTAGCACTCGCCGCCGAGCAGGATCTTCATGCAGCGCACGAAGGAGCGGTCGACGTCGTTCTTGTCCTGGTACGCGACGCTGGCCGGCTCCTGGTACGCCCCCTTGCACAGCCGCACCCGTGAGCCCGCGTGCGCCAGCTGGCGAGAGTCTGCCTCGGTGCGGTGAAGGTACGCCTGCAGCACCGCGCCCGTTGCCGGGAAGTCCTTGCGAAGGTCGGTGAGGATCGACAGCGTCGAGTCGGTCGTGGTGTGGTCCTCCATGTCGAGCGTCACGGTGGTTCCGGCGTCGGCGGCCGCCTGGCAGATCTCGCGTGCGTTCTCCAGGGCGATCCGCTCGCCGTCGCCGGGGAGCGCCTGGCCCACGGCCGACAGCTTGACCGACACCTCGGCCGAGTCGGTGAGCCCGGCATCCCACAACGCCTTCAGCAACGAGATGTACGCGGCGGCGACCCCCTCGGCTTGGGCCCGGTCGAAAGTGTCTTCGCCGAGATGGTCGATCGTCGTCGTCAGGCCGTCGGTGACGAGCTCGCGGGTGACCCGCACCGCGTCGTCGTTCTCGTCCCCGGCGACGAACCGTGCCACGACGCCGCGCGAGACCGGCGCCCTCTCGACCACCGTGCGCAGCCGGTTGCTGCGTGAGACGCCCAGCAGTAGCTCGCGGATCACGTCGCCCGACCTCCTCGTCCGGTCCCGGCGTCAGGCTACGGCACCGGGCTCCGCCTCTGATGAGGTTCAGCCGACGAGTGCTACGCGGGCTCCGCGATTCGTGGCGGAAGAGCATGCCCCGAATCGCTCTCTGGACGCCCGCTCCGCACCGCCGGCCGAACCCATTACTCGGCGGATCTCGTTGTGTCAGGGGGTGCGACGCCGAAGAGTCGCAGCGCCGAACGTCAGCATGCCCACGGCGAAGGCGGCGATGATCGCGACGTAGCCCCAGACGCGGGGATCGACGTTCGTCTGCACCTCGCGCATGGCGTCGACGGCGTACGAGAGCGGCAGGACGTCGGAGATGGCGCTGAGTACGGCGGGTAGCTCATCGCGTGGCACCAGCAGCCCACAGAGCAGGAACTGCGGCAACACGAGGGCCGGCATGAACTGCACGACCTGGAACTCCGTGGCAGCGAACGCACTCACGAAGAGGCCGAGCGCCACGCCCAACAGCGCGTCCAGCACGGCGACCGTGATCAACTGCCAGGTCGGACCCGCGACCTCGAGGCCCAGCAGCCCGATGGCGATGCCGGACGCGATCAGCGCCTGGACGATGGCCATGAGGCCGAATGCCAATGCGTAGCCGAGCAGGAAGTCCAGCTTCCCGGTCGGCATCGAGAGCAGGCGTTCCAGCGTCCCGGACGTGCGCTCGCGCAGGGTGGCAACCGAGGTCACCAGGAACATGCCGATGAACGGGAACAGCGCAAGAAGGGCGGGCCCGATCTGGTCGAACACCGGGCCTCCGTCGTAGATCCACCACAGCAGGGTCAGGAGGAAGGAAGGAACGAAGAGCAGGAGCGCCAGCGTCCGCGGGTCATGGCGTAGCTGGACGAGGACTCGGTCAGCCGTCGCGATCGTGATGCGGGGGTTCATCGTCCGGCCTCCTGGTCGATCAGATGCAGGAACGCCCGCTCGGTGTCGGGGGTACCCGTGCGTGCCAACAGGCCTGACGGCGTGTCGTCAGCCAGCAGCTTGCCCTCACGCAGGAGCAGAAGCCGCTCGCAGCGCTCCGCCTCGTCCATGACGTGGCTGGAGACCAGCAGCGTCACGCCCTCGCCGGCGAGTCGGCGAAACATCTCCCACAGATCGCGGCGCAACACTGGGTCGAGCTCGACGGTCGGTTCGTCGAGCACGAGCAACTCCGGCGTACCGAGTAGCGCGACCGCGAGCGACGCTCTCGCCACCTGGCCACCGGACAGGTTCTGCACGAGGTTGTCGGCGTGCGACGCCAGATCGACGTTCTCGATCGCCCGGTCCACATCGGTCTTGTCGGCACCTAGGACCGCGGCGAAGTACCGGAGGTTCTCCCGGACCGTCAGGTCGCCGTAGACACTCGGCGACTGGGTGAGGTAGCCGACCCGATTGCGCAACGGCGGCGACCCGGCCGGAAGTCCCAGCACGTCCACGTCGCCGGCCGTGACCCTCTGGACGCCGACGATCGCCCGCATGAGCGTCGACTTGCCCGACCCCGACGGGCCCAGCAGCCCGGTCAGCGTGCCGCGACGCACTGTCAGGTCGAAGTCGTCGAGTACGACCCGCGCGCCCCGCACCACCCGCAGTCCGGTGATCCGGATCGCTTCGGCGTGGTCCACGTCGCCAGGTGGCGCTGCTGCGGCGAGTCCAGGCTCATATTTCATCATGCGTTGAATTGTTCTCCGACGCGGCAAGGGCGTCAAGCCCATGCGGCCATCTGGTGGGGGCTTGTCCACGCCAAACCGTCGAGGATTGCGTGCTCAGGTCTCCACGGGGTGGCGAGCCACGCGGCTCAGGCGTCGAAGTAGCGCTGGATCACCGGTCCCACCAGGGCGACGACCTCCTCGTCCGGCAACGATGCGAGCGGCTCGATCTTCACGACGTACCTCATCAGCGCGATCCCGATCAGATGCGAGACCGCCACCTCGGCCCGCAGCTCGCGGTCCGGGACGTCGAGGTTGCTCACCACCCGGCTGAGGATCGTCCGACGCGCGAACTGCCGGAGCAGCGTCGCCGCCATCTCGTTGCTCATCGCGGAGCGGACGAGTGCCAGGATCGGTGTCCGCCGTACCGGGTCGCCCCAGACGGCGAGGAACGTGCGGACCGCCCGCTCACCGATGCCGTCAAGCGGACCGGTCACGATCTGTGCCGCCACGCCTCCCGGAGCGAACGGGATGTCCATCGCCTCCAGGAAGAGCCGCTCCTTGGTGCCGAAGTAGTGGTGGACCAGCGCCGGGTCGACGCCTGCCCTGGCGGCGATGCCCCGCACGGACGCGCCGTCATACGCGAGGCGGGAGAACTCTGCCCTCGCGGCGGTCAGGATCTCGCCGCGGGTGTCCGGCGCCCCCGGGCGCCGGCCGGCCCGAGCACGCCGGCGGGACGGGCGGGCGATGCTCATGTCCGTGACTCACGCAGGACCTGTTCGGCGGTCCCGTCCGACGCGACGGCGAACGCGGTCTCGACCGCGGTGGCCAGGTTCAGCCGGGCGAAGGCGAGTGC
The DNA here is from genome assembly GCA_963801065.1 of uncultured Actinomycetota bacterium. Lineage (GTDB taxonomy): Bacteria > Actinomycetota > Actinomycetes > Jiangellales > Jiangellaceae > CAWDDG01. The sequence goes on from CAWDDG010000003.1 coordinate 453,554, forward strand.
CTCGGCCAGGTCTGCCTCGCGCTCCTCGGCCGTACGCGCGCGGCGCGTGCCCACCTCCAGCACGATCGACCCGGACCAGCCCCGCCGGGCCAGCCTTTCGAGCAGTTCTGCGCACGGCTGCCCACCTCGACCGGGGACCAGGTGCTCGTCACGGGCCGATCCGGTCCCGTCGGCCAGGTGGAGGTGGGCCAGCCGCTCGCCGAGCGCGTCCGCCATTGCCAGCGCGTCCGAGCCCGAAACGGCCGTATGCGAAAGGTCGAGCGTGTTGTGGGCATACGGCTCGTCGGTGGGATCCCAGTCGGGTGCGTACGCCGCGATCTCGCGCCCGGCGGCCCTCCACGGGTACATGTTCTCGACGGCGATCGCGACGCCGCTCTCCTTCTCGAGCTCCGCGACACCGTCGACGAAACCCCGCGCATAGTCCCGCTGCCACCGGAACGGAGGGTGTACGACGACGGTCGGCGCACCCAGCCGGCGGGCCGCGTCGACGGACCGGGACAACCGCTCCCACGGATCGGCCGACCACACCCGCTGGGTGATCAACAGGCACGGCGCATGTACCGAGAGCACCGGCATCCGGTACCGCTTGGCCAACGCCTCCACCTGGTCGATGTCCTGGCTGATGGGGTCGGTCCAGACCATGACCTCGACGCCGTCGTAGCCCAGTGAACGAGCCATCTCGAACGCCGTGGCCGCCCCCTGCGGGTACACCGAAGCCGTCGACAGCCCGACCGGCGCATCCGGGATGCGCAGCACGGCTGGCGGCTCCCGATGCGGCACTGTCACGGATGACAGCGTAGGCCGGAGGGTGCCGCGACGGAGCGCGGCGAAGCGCGAGGCCTCGAGCGGGTTGATCCGGGACGGGGAACGGAGCGCGACCGAGGCTAGCTCCTGGTCGTGGCGTCCGGCCCGGCGAGGTTGTCCAAGCGGCGAAGGATCACGCCTTCGCGCAGCGCCCACGGGCAGATGTCCAGCGACTCGACCTCGAACAGGTCCATGGCCGCGTCGGCGACGATCGCACCGGCCAGCAGCTGCGGCGCACGCTCCGCCGAGACGCCCGGAAGCCGCACACGCTCTGCCGCGTCCATGCCGCTGAACTTGGACACCAGCTCCGCCACGACGTCGTGGTCGAGGGTGCGACGGACATACGGCCCCTCGGCGGCCGGTGCCGCGCCCGCGACCCGCGCCAGCGACCGGAACGTCTTGCTGGTCGCCACCGCCTGGTCGGGCGCTCCCACCCGACTGACCGTGCCGACGGCCGACGCGACCTGTGCCCGGACGTGCTTGCGCAGCGCGCGGATCTCATCCTTGTGCGGAGGGTCCGACGTGAACCACGCGCGGGTGAGCCGGCCGGCACCGAGCGGCAGCGACACTGCCGCATCGGGGTCCTCGTCGATACCGATCGCGATCTCCAACGACCCGCCGCCGATGTCGAAGCAGAGCAGACGACCGCTGGACCATCCGTACCAGCGGCGGACGGCGAGGAACGTCAGCCGCGCCTCGTCCTCACCGCGCAGGACCTGGAGGTCGAGGCCGGTCTTCTCGCGCACTCGCTCGATGACCTTGTCGCCGTTCGCCGCCTCGCGAAGCGCGGACGTGGCGAACGCCAGCATCGACTCGGCGCCCTTGTCCTCCGCGATCTCGATCGCCTCGACCGCAGAACGCGACCAGGCGGTCGGCGCCGTCGCTCGTGATGCGGCCTCTGTCGTCGAGCAGCTCGGCCAGCCGCAGCTCGATCTTGTGCTTGTAGGCCGGGAGCGGCCGCGCGCCCGGATGGGCGTCGACAAGCAGCAGGTGAACCGTGTTCGAGCCCACGTCGAGCACCCCTAGGCGCATGCCACGACGCTACCGTTCCGGCCCCTGCGGGTCCGCTCAGTCCGGGATCGACGGCCGCACGACCGCGTCCGGGCAGTCGGCGTGCGCGAGTATCGCGCCTTCCATTCCTGACGGCCGAGTCGTGGCTCGCGTTGTGCGACAGACCCTTGTCCAGTAGGTCGACTTCGGGCTGGTGGTGTGGGTCGTGTGCCTCGATCTGCATGGGCGACCTCGCCTCTGGGGGCCTCGCACACCGTTGTCGCGTGCGTCACACTTACCCGGGCCAGCCATGGTCGGCCAGATCCCGCCGACCAGGGCCTAGGCTCGAATCGTGGAGACGCCGCTCGACATCGCGCGCGCCTGGGTGGAGTTCCCCGATCCTGCGGATCCCGATCAGGTCCTGCGGTGCGACCTCACCTGGCTGACGTCGCGCTGGACGTGCATCTTCGGCCGCGGATGCCCTGGCGTCTACGCCGACCGGCCCGACGACGGATGCTGCACCCTCGGCGCGCATTTCTCCGATCGCGACGACGAGAAACGAGTGCGGCGCTTCGCGGCCAAGCTGACGCCGGTCGACTGGCAGCTCCGGGACGAGGGCACGCGCGGCGGGATCGTCGAGACCGACAGCGATGGCGAGCGCAAGACCCGCGTCGTCGACGGCGCCTGCGTCTTCCTCAACCGTCCAGGGTTCGCAGGTGGGACCGGCTGTGCGCTGCATGCGTACGCACTTCGGAAGGGCCGGCACCCGCTCGAGACGAAGCCCGACGTCTGCTGGCAGCTGCCGACCCGGCGGGCGTACCGGAACGCCAAGCGACCCGACGGCACGTCGTACCTGGAGATCACGATCGGCGAGTACGACCGCCGTGCCTGGGGGTCCGGCGGGCACGACATGGACTGGTACTGCAGCGGCTCCCCCTCGGCCCACGTCGGGGCCGAGCCGGTGTACGTCTCCTGCGAACCCGAACTGCGCGCGCTCGTCGGCGACAAGGCGTACGACGAGCTCGCACGCCACTGTGCGGCGCACCTGTCCGCCCAACTCCCGCTTCTCGTCCATCCGGCGACCGTCGCCGCGAACCCACGACCTCGTTGATCATGCAACTTCGGCGCGACACGCCGTGCGGCGTCGCGGTATCCCGACGTAGCGATGGCGGCGTGTCGCGCCGAAGTTGCATGATCAACGAGGGGGACGGTCTTGGTTCGTCGCCGTGAAGTGATCCCGAGCCCGAACATCTGGCGGCACCCGCGCGTATACGAGATCGAGAACCGCGGCGTCGACCCCGATGGCGTGATCGAGGACACGATCCGCGGGATCCACGACTGGACCGGCCAGACCGTCCTGGACGTGGGCTGCGGCACGGGTTTCCACCTGCCGCGGTTCGCCGCGAACGCGTCCGCCGTGATCGGCGTAGAGCCGCACGCTCCGCTCGTCGCACTCGCCGATCGGCGGATCCGGTCGCTCGAGTCCGGGTTACGCAGCCGGATCGACGTGCGCCCAGGTGCCGCTCAGGCTTTGCCCGTTCCCGATGCGTCGATCGACGTCGCGCACGCCCGCTGGGCGTACTACTTCGGTCCCGGGAGCGAGCCCGGCATTGCCGAGCTGGCCCGGGTCGTCCGCAGGGGCGGAACCGCGTTCGTCGTCGACAGCGACGCGACCCGCTCGACGTTCGGCCGGTGGTTCCGCCGTGCGCTGCCGGCCTATGACGCGGGAGCCGTCGAGCGGTTCTGGGCGCGGCAGGGCTGGCAGCGGCGTGCGCTGGACATCAGCTGGGAGCACGCCGACCGGGCCACCTTCGAATCCGTCGTGCGCATCGAGTTCGCGCCCGAGATCGCCAACGCCGTGCTGGCCGAGCACAAGGGCACCAGTGTCGACTATGCCGTCAACCTGTTCTGGCGCCGCTTCTGATCAGACCGCAGCGAACCCGAGCCGGAGTGCGACGTCACCGGACCGACTTGTCGGTGCCCGGCCCTACGGTCTCCACCATGGCGAAGGCAGCGCAGATCTACCGGTGCGCCGAATGCGGCTGGTCCACGGGCAAGTGGGTCGGTCGCTGTGGGGAGTGCCAGTCCTGGGGCAGCGTCGCGGAGGCCGGCCGCCCGCGCGGCGTAGCGCTCGCGTCCGCGCCGGTCTCCCAGCCCGCACGCCCCATCGCCGCTGTCGATCTCGAGGCCGCGCGGTCCCGGCCGACCGGCGTGGGCGAGCTCGACCGCGCACTCGGCGGCGGTCTGGTCCAAGGTGCGGTGATCCTGCTGGCCGGAGAGCCAGGCGTCGGAAAGTCCACCCTGCTGCTCGAAGTCGCCGCACGGTGGGCGACGACGGCCGGGCGTGCGCTCTACGTCACCGGTGAGGAGTCGGCGGCACAGGTGCGTCTTCGCGCCGAGCGAACCGAGTCGTTGGCCGACGGGCTGTTCCTCGCGGCCGAGACCGATCTCGCCGCAGTGCTCGGCCATGTCGAGCAGGTGCAGCCCAGCCTTCTGGTGCTCGACTCGGTCCAGACCGTATCCCGGGCCGACACCGACGGCGCACCTGGTGGGGTGAGCCAGATCCGCGAGGTCGCAGCAGCCCTGATCCGGGTCGCCAAGGACCGCGGCATGGCGACCATCCTGGTCGGCCACGTCACCAAGGACGGCTCGATCGCGGGTCCGCGCGTGCTCGAGCACCTGGTCGACGTCGTGCTCCAGTTCGAGGGCGAGCGACACTCCCGGCTGCGCATGGTGAGGTCGGTCAAGAACCGCTACGGCCCGTCCGACGAGGTCGGCTGCTTCGACATCTCCGACAGCGGGATCAGCTCGATGACCGACCCCACCGGGCTGTTCCTTTCCCGCCACACCGACGCGGCGCCGGGTACCTGCGTCACGGTCACGCTCGAAGGGCGACGACCCTTGCTCGCCGAGGTCCAAGCCCTGGTGGCGGTTTCGTCGCTGGGTACGCCTCGTCGCGCCACGAGCGGTTTGGACTCGTCGCGGGTCGCGATGGTGCTCGCCGTGCTCGAGCGTCGCGGCGGCCTCAACCTGCGTAGCAGCGACGTCTATGCCGCAACAGTCGGTGGCGCCCGGTTGGTCGAGCCTGCGGGCGACCTCGCGCTGATGGTCGCCTTGGCCAGCGGCGCCCACGATCTGCCGGTGCCGCCGGGCCTGGTCGCGATCGGCGAGGTGGGCCTGGCCGGCGAGATCCGCCGTGTCACCGGCATCCAGCGGCGGCTCGCCGAGGCCGAGCGGATGGGCTTCACCCGAGCGCTCGTCCCACCGGATCCGGGCCCTGTTCCGGCCGGGATCGACGTCGTAGAGATCAGCGACGTCGTCTCCGCGCTGGGCGCTGCCAGGTGCCAGGTCCCGGCGCTTCCACACGGCTGACCGGCCACCTGGTCACAGTCCGGCGACAATTATTGGTGCTGCTGAGAGGGGCCGTACACTGTCGCCGACGTCAACGATTGTCACGGCGGGGGTCACGTGTCAGTGAGCGAGCGAGGCGGAGCCGAGACGAAGTTGCGCCTCGCCTTGGCCGCGGTGGCGCCCGGGACAGCCCTGCGTGAGGGGCTGGAACGAATCCTGCGTGGACGCACCGGAGCACTGGTCGTGCTCGGATTCGACAAGCTGATCGAGTCGCTCTGTACGGGTGGTTTCGTGCTCGACGTCGACTTTTCCGCCACGGGTCTTCGCGAGCTGGCGAAGATGGACGGGGCGATCGTCGTCGACCGTGAGTGCACGAAGATCCTGCGCGCGGCGACCCAGCTGGTTCCCGACCCGTCGATTCCCACCACCGAGTCCGGCACCCGCCACCGCACAGCCGAACGGGTGGCGAAGCAGACCGGCATTCCGGTCATCTCGGTCAGCCAGTCGATGCGAATCGTCGCGATCTACGTCGACGACGTGCGATACGTCCTCGAGGACACCGGCCAGATCCTGTCGCGCGCGAACCAGGCGCTCGCGACGCTCGAGCGCTACAAGCTCCGGCTGGACGAGGTGTCCGGCACCCTGTCCGCCCTCGAGATCGAGGACCTCGTCACCGTCCGCGACGTCGCTGCCGTCGCGCAGCGGCTCGAGATGGTCCGGCGGATCGCCAGCGAGATCGAAGGCTACGTCGTCGAGCTCGGCACGGACGGTCGCCTGCTGAGCCTGCAGCTCGACGAGCTGATTGCTGGTGTCGACATCGACCGCGAGCTGGTCGCCCGCGACTACCTGCCCGTCCAGTCCGGACGTCGAGCCCGCACCGTTGCCGGAGTCGTCGCGGAACTCGACGGGTTGTCTGCGGTTGACCTGCTCGACCTCGGCGCCGTCGCTCGGGCGCTGGGATTCACCGGCGGAGCCGAGCAGCTCGATGCCGCGGTCAGCCCGCGTGGCTATCGGCTACTCGCCCGCGTGCCGCGCCTGCCGGGTGCGGTCATCGAGCGTCTGGTCGACCACTTCGGCGGCTTGCAGAAGCTGCTGGCCGCCAGCGTCGACGACCTCCAGGCCGTGGACGGCGTCGGCGAGTCGCGTGCACGGAGCGTGCGCGAAGGGCTTTCGCGGCTGGCCGAGTCGAGCATCCTGGAGCGGTACGTCTGACCTCCAACTCGGTCCTGCGCAGCGACGCCTTCGACGACGCCGTCATCGCCTGGTACGGACGCCACGCCCGCGACCTGCCGTGGCGCGCGCCCGACCGACGGCCCTGGAGCGTGCTCGTCAGCGAGGTGATGCTCCAGCAAACGCCCGTGTCCCGGGTCGAGCCCGTGTGGCGAGCGTGGATGGCGCGATGGCCGGAGCCTGCCGGCCTCGCCATCGAGGAGCCGGGCGAAGCGATCAGGGCCTGGGGTCGCTTGGGCTACCCGCGGCGTGCCCTTCGCCTGCACGAAGCGGCACGGGCGATCGTCGACCGGCACGGCGGCGACGTTCCCGCGTCGTACGACGACCTCAGGGCACTTCCCGGCGTAGGCGACTACACCGCGGCCGCGGTCGCAGCGTTTGCGTTCGGGACCCGGCACGCAGTCCTGGACACCAATGTCCGTCGGGTTCTGGCAAGGGCGGGCGCCGGAGTCGCCCTGCCATCCCCATCACCGACCAGCGCCGAGCGCCGCCTGGCGGAATCGCTCCTTCCCGATGACGGCGCGACCGCAGCGGGCTGGTCGGTTGCCGTCATGGAGCTCGGTGCACTCGTCTGCACAGCGCGTGCGCCGCGCTGCTCCGTGTGTCCGATCGCGGACGCTTGTGCATGGCGGCTGGCCGGCGCGCCCGCATACGACGGCCCGGCCAGGCGCGGCCAAGCATGGGCAGGCACCGACCGGCAGGCCCGTGGACGGCTGATGGCCGTCCTCCGCGAGGCACGGCTCGGCGTCGGCCGGGCAGATCTGGACGATGCGTGGCCGCACGACCCGGTCCAGCGCGAGCGGGCGCTGGACGGCCTCGTCACCGACGGCCTGGTCGAGTCCCTGGGCGGCGACCGATACCGGTTACCGATCGCCTGAGCTGGACATCCGCGCTTGGTGTCGCCTCGCGAGGCCCGCCTGGCACGCTGGACCGCTCCATATAAGCGAACAAATCAGGCGCTGGAGCAACGCTTGAACGTGCCATCAGCAGCGGTTGAACGTGCCATCCGCCCCACCCGAAGATCTTGCGGCGATCACGAGCCCGCGAAGTCGGTGCGACAGCATCTGCCCGCCTCGTGATGCACCCTCCGAGTGGTCTACGTGATCAATCCTCCGGGGGGAGGCGCGCGGCGCTCACCCGCGAGAGTGCCTGGACGTAGTCCTCCCTCGGATCCATGGCCGCCGCGATCCGGTAGCACAGAGCGGCCTCGTCGCGACGGCTCTGCCGCTCCAGCGTCCGGCCCAGCGCGAAGCGCGCGTATGCGTCTGTCGGGTCCCGCTCGACCAGCCGGGCGAAGGCTGCCTCGGCCCGACCGAGCTGCGCAGAGCGGAAGTACGCACGTCCGGCCAGCTCGAGAACCGACTTGGGTGCCGAATCACGCGCCAGGAGTGGCTCCAGCTCTCGTGCGGCACCCAGCGCATCACCCGCGTCGTAGAGCACCGCCGCCGCGCGGTAGGCCGTCAGGTCGTCAGTCATCGCCACCCTCTCCGAACCTCCACTCTGACGCCGGCCTCCGTGCGGCGACAAGAGGGGCCGCACCCGTGGGTGCAGCCCCTCCAGTTCGGTGACGTCTCAGTCTCCAGCGCTGGAACCCTCGCTGGCGCGCCTACCCCGGCCACCACCGGCCGCAGCCGGAACGGCTGCCACCTCGGGCAGCTCGGACTTCGGCGTGCCGGTGAAGGTGAAGTTCGCCTCGCGGTCCTCACCTTCGACGTCGACGACCACGATCTCGCCGGCCTTGAGCTCGCCGAACAGGATCTTCTCGGACAGCGTGTCCTCGATCTCGCGCTGGATCGTCCGCCGCAGCGGTCGGGCGCCGAGCACCGGGTCGAAGCCGTGCACGGCGAGGAGCTCCTTGGCGGCGCGCGTGAGCTCGAGGGCCATGTCCTTGTCGTGCAGGCGGGTATCCACCTGGGTGATCATCAGGTCGACGATCCGGATGATCTCCTCCCTGGTCAGCTGGTGGAAGATCACGACGTCGTCGACGCGGTTCAGGAACTCCGGGCGGAAGTGCTGCTTGAGTTGCTCGGAGACCTTGGACTTCATCCGGTCGTAGTCGCCGTCGGCCTCGGCCCCGGACGAGAAGCCGAGTCCTTGGCCCTTGCTGATGTCGCGGGTGCCGAGGTTCGTGGTCATGATGATCACGGTGTTCTTGAAGTCGATCACCCGACCCTGGGCGTCGGTGAGCCGACCGTCCTCCAGCACCTGCAGCAGCGAGTTGAAGATGTCCGGGTGTGCCTTCTCGACCTCGTCGAACAGGACGACCGAGAACGGACGCCGGCGCACCTTCTCGGTGAGCTGGCCGCCCTCCTCGTACCCGACGTAGCCGGGAGGAGAGCCGAACAGCCTCGAAACCGTGTGCTTCTCGGAGAACTCGCTCATGTCGAGCTGGATCAGCGAGTGCTCGTCGCCGAAAAGGAACTCGGCCAGGGCCTTGGACAGCTCGGTCTTCCCGACGCCGGACGGCCCGGCGAAGATGAACGAGCCGCCGGGGCGCTTCGGGTCCTTGAGTCCCGCCCGGGTGCGGCGGATCGACTTGGAGAGCGCCGAGATGGCATCTTCCTGGCCGATGATCCGCTTGTGCAGCTCCTCTTCCATGCGGAGCAGACGGGAGGTCTCCTCCTCGGTGAGCTTGAACACCGGGATGCCGGTGGCAGTAGCGAGCACCTCGGCGATCAGCTCGTCGTCGACCTCGGCGACGACGTCGAGGTCGCCGGCCTTCCACTGCTTCTCGCGCTCGGCCTTCTGGCCGATCAGCTGCTTCTCGCGGTCGCGCAGCGAGGCTGCCTTCTCGAAGTCCTGCGAGTCGATCGCGGACTCCTTCTCGCGACGCACCTCGGAGATGCGCTCGTCGAACTCGCGCAGATCCGGCGGTGCGGTCATGCGGCGGATGCGCAGCCGGGATCCGGCCTCGTCGATCAGGTCGATCGCCTTGTCCGGGAGATAGCGATCGGAGACGTAGCGGTCGGCGAGCTGGGCGGCGGCGACGAGGGCGGCGTCGGTGATCGAAACACGGTGGTGTGCCTCGTAGCGGTCACGCAGCCCCTTGAGGATCTCGATGGTGTGCGCGAGCGTCGGCTCCTGCACCTGGATCGGCTGGAACCGGCGTTCCAGCGCGGCGTCCTTCTCGACGTACTTGCGGTACTCGTCGAGCGTGGTGGCACCGATGGTCTGCAACTCTCCGCGGGCCAGCATCGGCTTCAGGATCGACGCCGCGTCGATGGCGCCCTCGGCGGCGCCGGCCCCGACCAGCGTGTGGATCTCGTCGATGAACAGGATGATGTCGCCGCGGGTGCGGATCTCCTTGAGGACCTTCTTCAGCCGCTCCTCGAAGTCACCGCGGTAGCGCGAGCCCGCCACCAGCGCGCCGAGGTCGAGTGTGTAGAGCTGGCGGTCCTTGAGCGTCTCGGGCACCTCGCCCTTGACGATGTTCTGGGCCAGGCCCTCGACGACCGCCGTCTTGCCGACGCCGGGCTCGCCGATGAGGACCGGGTTGTTCTTCGTGCGGCGGGACAACACCTGCATGACCCGCTCGATCTCCTTTTCGCGGCCGATGACCGGATCGAGCTTGCCCTCGCGGGCGGCCTGGGTGAGGTTGCGCCCGAACTGGTCGAGGACCAGCGACGTGGACGGCGCCTCGCCCTGCGGACCGGCGCCGGCCGTGGCGGCTTCCTTCCCGCCTTGGTAACCGGACAACAGCTGGATGACCTGCTGGCGGACCCGGTTGAGGTCAGCGCCGAGCTTGACCAGCACCTGCGCCGCGACGCCCTCGCCCTCACGGATCAGGCCGAGCAGGATGTGCTCGGTGCCGATGTAGTTGTGGCCGAGCTGCAGCGCTTCGCGCAGGGACAGTTCCAGCACCTTCTTGGCCCGCGGCGTGAACGGGATGTGCCCGCTCGGCGCCTGCTGGCCCTGGCCGATGATCTCCTCGACCTGCTGACGCACCGCCTCGAGCGAGATGCCGAGGCTCTCGAGCGCCTTCGCCGCCACACCCTCGCCCTCATGGATGAGGCCCAGGAGGATGTGCTCGGTGCCGATGTAGTTGTGGTTGAGCATCCTGGCCTCTTCCTGGGCCAGGACGACGACGCGCCTCGCGCGGTCGGTAAACCTCTCAAACATCAGTGGCGCTCCTCACCGAGCGGTCTGGGTGTGCCCGGGGCTCTCCCGGTCCGCCCGTACCCGCATGCTAACCCGCCCCCAGCGGCCGTCTGCGGTTGTCTCACGACGGTAGCCGGGAGGGGGCATGACTGCACAACACCCGTCCTACCCGACAGCGTTCCGCTGGACCGCGCGCGTACGCCACAGGCGAACGCATCCGGTCACCTCCTGCTTTCGCCGTCGCGATCCTGCCGATTCCGCTCGGACCAGGCGGGCCAGACGCGCTCGGCGACCGGGGCCCTCAACCGACCGCCCAGATGCATCGCCCGCCATACGCCGCGGTAGCCGGGCAGCACACCGGCCGCGATGAGGACATGCCCGACGATCACCGGCGTGAACAGGTAGGTGGACCAGCGGTGGATCCTGTTGAACCAGACGAACGCTTCGCCTCCGGAGACGGCCCAGAGACCGATACCGCTGATAGTCAACGCCAGCCAGGAGAACGATCATGACGACGTTGGCGATGCGCTGGCCCGGGTCGAAGTGGCCCTCGTGGCGCCCGAAGCGGCCGGTGAAGACGGCCGCCGGCCAGCGGGCGAACCAGCGCAGCTCCGACCTGCGGAACCGCACCGAGTCTGACGCCAGGCTCCAGGCCGCGCGCCGGCCCAGCATCAGGCCGAGGGCGGCCACCCCCACGAAGACCCAGCCGATCGTGGTGTGCAGGTCGGTGTCCGGTGTGTCGAACAGCTCGGCGAGCGGGCTCGGAGCCCCCTCCTGCCCGAGAGTGAGCCACCAGCCGGTGAACAACAGGACCAGCACGGTCAGATACACGCCCGCGTGGTACCAACGAGTCCGCCGGTTGTTGCGCTCGACCGCCGTCTTGGTCGTGGTCATGTGCGCCCGGCTCAATAGCCGTACGGGCCCGATTCGGACTCGGCCGGCGAAGGTGACTCGGAGTCACCTGTGGGAGCACCGGCGCCTCCGACGTCGACAGTGATCTCGGCCTCGGCCCCGGCCGGCGAGTGGTCGGCGTTGCGGAGCGAGATGTTGAGCACGTGCTCGCCCGGTTCGAGACCTTCCACCGCTGGCGAGTCCGCGGTGATCTCGCGGGTCACGCGGTTGCCGTCCTCGATGACCTCGTACCTGCTGTCGTCACCGTCGAAGAAGATGTGCACGTGGTGCAGGCCGGTATCGGTGGTGCCGAGCTCCACGCTCGAGTCCACCTCGAGCGTGAACGGCAGGCTGATCGTGTCACCGTCGGCCGGCTGGAGGATCTCCACGCTCATTCCGCTGCCGCCCCCGGTCGTCGTCGTCGTCCCACCGTCGTCACCGTCGTCGCCGCCGCACGCGCCGAGCCCGAGCGCGAGGGCACCAACCGCCGCGATCGTCCGTAACCGCTTTGTCATCGATCCTCATTCCTCTCGCGGTCTCCTACGCCGGGTACTACGCCGTCCTTCGACGTCGGGTTCGACGGTGCCTGGAGCCGATCTGGCCCGGACGACCGCGACCGCCCGAGCCCGCCAATTCCGGCCCGGGCGCGCCGGAGTGCCGCTCGGGGCAAGGTGTGACCTCCGTGTCAACACTCCATTGCGAGACGGCCAGCCTTCGGGTTCACCACAGATGCACGAGGCGGAGACCTCAGGACTCCACGGTCGGCCCGGCCGACGCCCGACGCATGCTGATCGACATGCCACCCTGATCCCTGAGAGTCTGGTGCGGTCAGGTCACCGCAGCAGGAGAGGAACGAGACCGTGGCTGGGGAACTCGCGTTCTTCGAGCTCGGCGTCGATGACGTCGACAAGGGCCGTGCGTTTTACGAGAGCATGTTCGGCTGGACCTTCGAGCGCGGCCCGTCCGGCGAGGGCTTCGCGATCAGCACGCCGAACGTCCCGGGCGGGATTCACGGTGGCGACAACGGGGCATCTCCCTACGTGTTCTTCCGGGTGGACGACATCGAGGCGGCAGTCACCCGGGTGCGCGAGCTCGGCGGCGTCGTCGACGACGTGGACGTCGAAGGCGACGAGGAGACAACTGCCCGGTTCGGCCGTTTCAAGCTCTGCCGGGACGACCAGGGGTCACCCTTCGGGCTGCATCAATCGCCGAGCAGGGCTGATCCGGCGTCGTGACCGGCTGTTCGGGGCGCTAGGCCACCCTCGGGGAGGCTGCTCCGCACATCCGTGGAGGCTGCTCCGCACGTCCGTGGAGGCTTCGTGCACGAGGATGATCTCGTGGTGGTGCTCGGCGCCGGGCCACGGCTGGGTGGGGCAGTTGCTACGGCCTTCGCCCGCCGGCACGCCGGCGTCGTGGTGCTCGCCCGCGACGGCGGTCGAGTCACCGCACTCGCTGGCAAGATCGCGACGCAGACCGGTGCTGCCGTTCACGGTATGAGCGCTGATGCCACGGACGACACGGCCCTGCGCCAGGCGTTCGACGAGATCCGCCGCCGGCACGGCGAACCCACAGTGCTGATTCACAATCCGTCGGTAGCCGTCGAAGCGCCACCCACACAGACTCCCTACGGGTCGCTGATCGACGGTCTTCGGCTCTCGGTCGGATCATTGCTCGTTGCCGCACAGGAGGTCGCCCCGGCGATGCGGCTGGCCGGCCGCGGCACGATCATCGTGACCGGGGGCGGCTCGGCGCTGACCGGTTCGACCTGGTCGGCCGCCCTCGGCGTCCAGAAAGCTGCCGTCCGGAACCTCGCGTTGTCCTTGGCGGCCGAGTTGCGCAGCGACAATGTTCACGTCGTCACCGTCACCATCGACGGCACTCTCGGAACCGCGGGCTTCGACGCGGATCGGATAGCCGCCGAGTACGTGCGCCTGCACGAGCTGACCGACGGCCCGCGCGGTACGTGGGCGTCAGAGATCGTCTGGCGAGGCTGACTGCACCGGCGAGCGGCGTATTGGTTCAGGCGTAGAACGCTCAGTGCGCCGCGTCGTACTTCGCCAGGATGTCGGCCGGCACGCGGCCACGGTCGGAGACCTTCAGCCCCTGGTCGCGGGCCCACTGGCGGATTGCCGACGTGTCCGTTCCGCGGCTTCCGGCGGCTCGGCCACGTCCGCGGCCGCGGCGGCCGCTCACCCGACGAGCGGAACCCACGTAGGGTGCGAGTGCGTCGCGCAGCTTCGCGGCGTTTTTCTTGGACAGGTCGAGCTCGTAGGTGGAACCGTCGAGCGAGAAGCTCACGGTTTCGTCAGCCGGACCGCCGTCGAGGTCGTCGAGGAGAATGAGCTGGACCTTCTGAGCCATCGTGTGCGTCCTTCCTTGGTGACTGCCGATGCGCCGAGACCGGCTTCGCTAGAATTCCTACTCCATGATGCCAGAAAAGGCAATTGTTGCGACGTACTGACCCGGCTCAGATACGTAGCAGCATACGTGTGTTGCCGAGTGTGTTAGGTTTCACCCGGTCGAGATCGAGGAACTCGGCCACACCCTCATCATAGGACCGCAGCATCTGCGCGTAAACGTCCGGTTCGACCGGCGTCCCATCGAGCACCGAGAAGCCGTTCCGGGCGAAGAACTCGACCTCGAACGTCAGGCAGAAGACCCGCGTGATGCCGAGTTCGCGGGCTACGTCAAGGAGCTTGGTGAGCAGGGCGTTTCCAATGCCTTGTCCAGTCCACGCCGGGTCGGTCGCCAGCGTGCGGACCTCGGCGAGGTCCTCCCACATCACGTGCAGCGCGCCGCAGCCGACCACCGTCGCGTCCGGCAGATGCTCTGCGACCCAGAATTCCTGGACATCCTCATAAAGAGTCACGGTCTCCTTCGACAGCAGAATCCGATCGGTCGTGTACGCGTCGACCAGCCGTCGGATCGCGCGGACATCCGCCGTCCGTGCACGGCGCACGACGTAGCCGTCGGGCCCTGACCGCGTTGGGTGGTCGGCGTTCTCGCTCATTCCGGCTTGGCCAACGGGAACAGGATGGTCTCGCGAATGCCAGTCCCGGTCAGCAGCATGACGAGTCGATCCACGCCGAGACCCATTCCGCCGGTCGGCGGCATTCCGTACTCCAGGGCACGCAAGAAGTCCTCGTCGACCTGCATTGCCTCGGGATTGCCTTGTGCAGCCAGCATCGATTGAGCAACCAGGCGATCGCGCTGGATCACCGGGTCGGCGAGCTCGGAGTACGCCACTGCGAGCTCCACGCCCGCGATGACGAGATCCCAGGCCTCGGTGAGACGTGGGTCGTCCCGGTGCGGTCGTGCCAGGGGCCGGACGGACTCCGGGTAGTCGCAGACGAATGTCGGCGTCAGCAGCGTGTGCTCGACGAGCTTCTCGAACAGCTCGAGCACGATCTCGCCACTGCCCAGTCCCTGGTGAACGTCGACGTCGTGCTTCTCGGCGAGCTCGCGCAGACGTTGCTCGCTCGTGTCGACCGTGACCTCGGTTCCGACGGCGTTCGACACCGCCCGGTGGATCGTCACCCGCTGCCACGGTTCCCCGAGGTCGATCTCGCCGCCCTGGCCGTCGGGGACCTCGGTGCGCCCTGTCTCCCTGGCGGCATCGAGGACGAGGTCACGGGTGAGCGACGCCATCGTGTCGTAATCGCCGTACGCCTCGTAGGCCTCGAGCATCGTGAACTCGGCGCTGTGCGTCGAGTCGATGCCCTCGTTGCGGAAGATCCGTCCGATCTCGTACACCTTGTCGATACCGCCCACGATCGAGCGCTTGAGGTGCAGCTCCAGCGCGATCCGCAGCGTCATCGGCAGGTCGTAGGCGTTGAGGTGGGTGTGGAAGGGCCGAGCCGCGGCACCGCCGTGGACGAGCTGCAACACCGGCGTCTCGACCTCGAGGTAGTCGTGCCGGTGCAGTGTCTCGCGAAGAGACCGGACGACTGCCGCCCTGGTGCGCACCATCTCGCGCGCCGCTGGGTTGACGATGAGGTCGGCATAGCGCTGCCGGGTCCGCGTCTCGTCGCTGAGCGCCTTGTGCGCCACCGGCAGCGGCCGCAGCGCCTTGGACGTGATGGTCCAGCGGTCGGCCATGACCGACAGCTCGCCACGGCGGCTCGAGACGACCTCTCCCTCGATGCCGACGTGGTCACCGATGTCGACGAGGTGCTTCCAGTCGGCCAGCGCCTGCTCGCCGATCCGATCGAGTGACAGCATCGCCTGCAACTCGGTGCCGTCGCCGTCTCGAAGGCGGGCGAAGCACAGCTTGCCCGTGTTGCGCAGGAAGATCACCCGGCCTGCTACGGCGACGGTGTCGCCGGTTTCGGCGCCCGGCTCAAGATCCGGGTAGGCGGCCCGGAGCTCCGCGAGTGTGTGCGTGCGCCGGAAGCCCAGTGCGTACGGCGGCGTCTTTCTCTCGAGCAGCTCGGCACGCTTGTCCAGGCGGACGCGCATCTGCTCGGGCAGGTCGTCCTCGGGCGCGCTCGGCCGCTCGGTCATGACCCACAAGGGTAGGGCGCGCCGTTGCCGATCCTCCGTCGTGGTGCGACAGTCGAGACACGGAGGTGAGGGCGATGGGTGAGGTGCAGGTTGTGGACCGCGGCTCCCGGGAGATCGTGGTCTTCCTCTCCGGCGATGTCGACGACCAGATGACCGAGCGGCTGCACGGGGCCGTCGAGCAGGTGGCGCAGATGGAGGGCCTGAATGGGCTCACCCACGCCGTGGTCGACATGCACGGCGTGACGTCGCTCGGCCCGCCCGGGCTCGCGTTCCTGCGAGAGCTGTCCGACCGCGGGCGGCACAAGGGCTTCGAGGTTTCCTTCTCCGCGCTGAGCGGCCCAGCCCACCGGGCCGTCGAGGCCGCCGGCTGGCCGTTCATCGAGCCGAGCCCACGGCCGGGCTAGCTCTGGGCTAGCTCGGCTCACGCGGATAGCGTGTCGTCGCCTCTCGAGGCACTGGGAGACGACGAGGAGCTCACGATGCCGCAGTTCGACCTTCCGCTCGCCGATCTCGAGCGCTACCTGCCCGACCCGGTCGAACCGGACGACTTCGACGCGTTCTGGGCCGAGACGCTCGACCTCGCACGCCGGCACGATCTCGCACCTGTGTTCGCGCCCGTCCAGCATCTGCTCGAGACGGTCGATGTCTTCGACTCGAGGTTCTCCGGCTGGGGTGGGGAGCGGATCTCGGCCTGGTTGCTGCTGCCCAGGCACAACCCCGGCCCCGTGCCTGCCGTCGTCGAGCTCATCGGCTACGGCGGCGGCCGGAGCCTGCCGTACGAGAACCTCGTGATGAGTGCGGCCGGCTACGCCCACCTGATCGTGGACAGCCGTGGACAGGGCAGCGGCGACCGACCGGGCATGACACCCGATCCGGACCCGATGCCGACGACCGGTCAGCACCCCGGCTTTCTCACCCGCGGAATCATGGATCCTCGCACGTACTACTACCGGCGCTTCATGACCGACGCGGCCCGGGCCGTCGAGGCAGTGCGTGCTCATCCGATCGTCGACGAAGGCCGCGTCGCCGTGTACGGGCGCAGCCAGGGCGGAGGGTTGGCGCTTGCCGTGTCCGCCCTGGTCCCCGACGTCGCCGCGGTGATCGCCGACGTGCCGTTCCTCTGCCACTACCGCCGCGCCGTCGAGATCACCGACGAAGGGCCCTACGCGGAACTGTCGACGTACTTGAAGGTCCGACGCGACGACAACGACCAGGTGTTCCGGACGCTCAGCTACTTCGACGGTGTGAACTTCGCCGCCAGGGCGGGCGCGCCGGCACTCTTCGCGGTCGGCCTGACCGACGAGGTCTGCCCGCCCTCGACGGTGTACGCCGCCTACAACCACTACGCCGGCCCCAAGCAGATCCGCGTCTGGCCCTACAACGGGCACGAAGGCGGCGCGGTGTTCCAGCACCGCGAGAACCTCGCCTTCCTCCGCGATGTCATGCCGGCCGGATGAACGGCCGGACTGCCGCCGCCGGGGCCGCGTGGTGCGGCCGCTACCAATGGCCGCGGTGCACGACGTCCTCGAACGGGCGCCGATCGGGCCGCTCGATCGGCGTGAGCGGGCGGTCGGCGGGGGCGCCGAGCGTGATCAGCAGAGGGCAGAACCGATCCTCGGGAAAGCCCAGGAGGCGCCGCGCGAGCTCCTGGTCGTGGACCCCCGCATGGGCGCTGCCGATGCCGAGGTCGGCGGCGGCCAGCATGACGCTCATCGTCGCCTGGCCCAGGTCGAACTGGATCAGGTCGCGCGTCTGGGCGTCGTCGGACCTCGGCGCCACGAGCGCGAGCGTCGCCGCCGAGCCGGCGACGTGGCGGGCGGCGCGCCACACCTCGGCAAGCTGCGCGAGCTGCTCCCGGTCGGTGCAGACGACGAAGTCCCACGCCTGCTGGTTGCCGGCCGAGGGTGTGCGCCGCGCGGCCTCGAGGATACGGTCCAGATCCTCGGGCGCGACCGGCCCCTCGCGATAGGACCGCACGTTGCGCCGGGACCTGATCGCATCCCAAGTCTCCACGTCGACCTCCTGCAGACTCGTCCTGAGAGCCGGGTGGCGCCGGCGCCACCGCTGGTGTCTCAATTGGGGCCACGGTACTGAGCACACACGGCCTTCGGGTCACGAGGAGGCGTCCGTTGCGCTCGGTGGCGCGGTCAGCCGAGGCCGGTGCGGAAGCCCTCCCGCCAGCTGGCACGCGTCGGCTTCCAGCCGAGCTCGCGCTTGGCCTTCGCGTTGGACGAGCCCCGAACCGCCGTCATCATCGAGACCCCGTGCTCGCCGAGCATCGGCCGGACGAGCCACGTGGGCATCCGCAAAGGTGGCTTCGCCCCGATCACGTCCGCCAGGTAGGGGATCCAATCCGCCGCCGGCGCCGGATCGTCGTCGACGATGTTGTAGACGCCTGCCGGCCCGTTCTCGGCGGCGGCGAGCGTAGCCGCCGCCGCGTCGTCGATGTGCACGAACGACCACACACCGGTGCCACCGCCGACGATGGGGAGCCTCCGCCTGCGGATCATCTCGAGCACGTCTCCACCGGTTCCCAGTCCGGTGCCAGGCCCGTAGAAGGTGCCGTAACGAAGCACTACGCCGGCGAGATCCCTGGCGCCCGTGACGGTGGACTCGAGATACCGGATCGCGCCCAGCGTCTTGCGCGATTGCGGACTCGGATCCGGGTCGAGCGGGTCCTCCTCCGTCTTGACCGGGCCGCCGGTGTGTTCGTTCGGCCAGCCGGTGTAGCTCTGCGCGACGAACCGGCCCGCGCCGGCGGCCCGAGCCGCTGCAAGCAGGTGGTCCAGCCCTTCGGTGCGCAGCCGGTTCGTCAGAGCGAAGGTCGCGTCGAGCTGCTTGATGTTTGCCGGGCCACTCAGCGCGCTGAGCTGGTGGACGACGACGTCGGGCTTCGCCGTGGTCACTGCGGCCATGACGGCCTGCGGGTCGAGCCCGTCGATGACGACCGGTTCCGCGCCTGCCGCCGCCAGCGCGTCGACCTTCTCGACGCTGGTCGTCGTCCCGACCACGTCGTGACCTGCACCGACGAGCACCGGCACGAGCCGGCGACCCACCGCGCCCGTAGCTCCGGCAACAAAGATCCGCATGATGCTCTCCCTTCGACACCCCGACGACGAGACAGCAGGCGCCGCTGTGACAATCGGCATGTGACCGACCTCGCGGCCGCGCGGCACGATGAGCTACGGCCGCTGATGTTCTCGATCGCCTACCGGATGCTCGGCAGCGTCGCCGAGGCGGAGGACATCGTCCAGGACGCCTTCCTGCGCATGCATCGGTCGGCTGACGCCGACGTGGCGTCGCCTGCGGCGTACGCGACGACGGTCACCACCCGGCTGGCGATCGACCAGCTGAGATCGGCCCGGGTCCGGCGGGAGTCCTACGTCGGTTCCTGGCTGCCGGAACCATTGCTGACGACGGCCGACGAGGCCGACCCGGCCGCCCGCGCCGAGGCTGCCGACACGCTGTCCATGGCCTTCCTGGTGCTACTCGAGTCGTTGTCGCCGGTCGAGCGCGCGGTGTTCCTGCTCCGCGAGGTCTTCGGCTACGGATACGAGCGGATCGCCGACGTGGTCGAGAAATCCGAGCAGAACTGCCGGCAGATCTTCGTGCGGGCCCGGGCGCGCGTCGACGAGCGACGGCCCCGCTTCGAGACGTCGCGACCGAAGCGCGACGAGTTGGCCCGCCGCTTCTTCGCCGCCTGCGAGAGTGGCGACACGGAAGCGCTCGAGCAGTTGCTCGCCGATGACGTCATGTTCTACGGCGACGGTGGGGGCAAGGCGCCTGCCGTCCGCCGCCCGATCCAGGGCCGCGTTCAGGTCGGACGGTTCGTGATCGCGCTGTTCCGCCAGACAGCCCCACTGGAGCTCCGCGTCGAGACGCTGGAGGTCAACGGCCAGCCCGGCGTCCGCGTCGTGGACAGTTCCGGGCGACTGCTCTGCGTCCTCGCCCTGGACATCGCCGACGGCCAGGTCCAGGCGCTCCGCAACGTCCTGAACCCCGACAAGTTGCACCACCTGGGCCCCGTCGGCGACCTCGGCGACCTGCTCGCCTCACCAGGCACATGACCTGACCTGGCCGGCCTCCCGCCCACCTTGTGGCGGTCGAGCACGCTGTCCGGCGACACTCTGATGCCGGGGGGCGCCACATGATGACGGAGTCAGCCGTCGGCGACGTTCTTGTCGTAGACCAGGCGCAGTCCGATCAAGGTGAGCCAGGGCTCGTGCTGGTCGATGGTCGTCGACTCCTCGAGTACCAGCGACGCGAGCCCGCCGGTGGCGATCACCGTGATCTCGGACAGCGGCTTCCCGAGCTCGGCGGCCATCCTGGTGACGATCCCGTCGACCTGGCCGGTGAACCCGAACAGTGCCCCCGACTGCAGCGCCTCGACCGTGTTCTTGGCGATCACCGACCGGGGCCGGAGAAGCTCGACCCGGCGCAGCTGCGCGCCGGCGTCGCCCAGCGCGTCCAGCGACACCCCGATGCCGGGCGCGATCGCGCCGCCGAGGTACTCACCCGCGGCAGAGACCACGTCGAACGTCGTCGCCGTGCCGAAGTCGACGACGATGCACGGCCCGCCATACAGGTGCTTGGCGGCCAGGGCGTTGACGATCCGGTCGGTGCCGACCTCGCGCGGGTTGTCCATGAGCACCGGGACACCAGTACGGACGCCCGGCTCGACGAGCACCGACGGCACGTCGGCGAAGTACCGCGCCACCATCTCGCGCATCTCGTGTAGAACGGCGGGCACCGTGGAGCAGATCGCGATGCCGGTGACGCCGCCGTCCCGGCCGTCGGCGAGCAGCCCCCGCAGCACGGCCATGAACTCGTCGGCGGGACGGCGCGCGTCCGTCGCGACCCGCCAGTGCTCGACGACCTCCTCGCCGTCGAGGAGGCCGAGCACCGTCTGGGTGTTGCCGACATCGATGGCCAGCAGCATCGTCAGCGGACCTCGCGCAGGTCGAAGGCAATGTCGAGTACCGGCGCGGAATGAGTGATCTCGCCGACGGCCAGGTAGTCGACGCCGGTCTCACCGACAGACCGGGCCGCATAGAAGGTCAGACCGCCGCTGACCTCGATCTTCGCCCTGCCGCCGATGGCCTCGACGGCTCGTACGACGTCCGAGGCGGCGAAGTTGTCGAGCAGGATCAGGGCAGCGCCGGCTTCCGCAGCCTCGCGCCGCGCCATCGACGCTGTCGACCTCCACCTCCACAGGCACGTCCGGAAACGCTTGGGTCACTGCCTTGAAGGCAGCGCTGATCCCGCCGGCGGCCACGACGTGGTTGTCCTTGATCAGGGCCGCGTCCGACAGCGACATCCGATGGTTCTGCCCGCCGCCGCAGCGGACCGCGTACTTTTCGAGCGCACGCAACAACGGGGTCGTCTTGCGCGTGTCTCGGACCACGGCGCCCGTATCGGCGAGGGCGTCCGACCACCGCCGGGTTGCGGTGGCGACGCCGGAGAGGCGGCAGAGCAGGTTCAGCGCCGTCCGCTCGGCAAGCAGCAGCTTGCGGGTCGCCGCCGTGACCGTCAAGAGACCGTTGCCGCGGCGCACGCGGGCCCCGTCGACGACCGGCCGCTCGACCTCCAGGTCGCGACCGGCCGTGCAGGCGAAGACGGTCTCGGCCACGGCCAGGCCGGCGACGACCCCGTCGGCCCGGGCGACCAGGTCGCCGGTCGCCCGTTGGTCCTCGGGCACCGTGGCTTCACTCGTGACGTCGACGCCGCCGGCCAGGTCTTCCTCCAGGGCTGCACGGACCAGGTCCTCGACGTAGGAGGGGTCGAGGCCAGCCTCGCGCAGGCTCGTGGTCAGGTAGTCGGGCAGGCTCACGCCAGCTCCTCGTATCGGGTGTGCAGGGTTCCGTCGTCGTCGAGTGCGCTGACCAGGTGGCCGCGCCAGTGCTCGTCGTCGCGCTCGGGATAGTCCTCGCGCCAGTGGCCACCCCGGGTTTCCTCCCGCAGCGTGGCATGACCGACCAGGGTGGCCGCGACGGCGTACAGGTTCGCGGTCTCCCAGGCCTCGGTCGTGGGTTCGTCGGTGCCGCGCTCGTGGCCCAGCCGGTCCAGGCAGGCTGCCGCCGTGGCCAACGACGACGCCGAGCGGACGACCCCGGCGCCCGCCGTCATCGCGCCCTGGACGAACAGCCGGGCGGCCGGCGCCGGCAGTCCCGTCGAGCCGTCCCGCTCGGCCGGCTCGGCCTGCGGTGGCAGCGCCTCGGCCAGGTCGGAGGCGATCCGGTGGCCGAACACCAGGCCCTCCAGCAACGAGTTCGACGCGAGCCGGTTGGCGCCGTGGACGCCGGTGCACGAGACCTCACCGCAGGCGTAGAGCCCCGGCAGCGACGAGCGGCCACGCATGTCCGTCCGGATGCCGCCACTGGCGTAGTGCTGGGCGGGTGCGACGGGTACCAGTTGCGTCGCCGGATCGAAGCCGTTATCGCGACACCGGGCAACGATGGTCGGAAACCGCTGCTCGAGGAACGATGCCCCGAGGTGGCGGGCATCGAGCCAGACATGCTCGGCGCCGGTCTCCGTCATCGCGGTGATGACGCCCTTCGCGACGATATCGCGGGGAGCGAGCTCGGCCAGCGGGTGACGGCCGATCATGAAGCGCCGCCCTTCCACGTCGCGCAGGACGGCACCCTCACCGCGTACCGCTTCGGAGATCAACGGCTGCTGGCCCTTGGCCGCCCGGCCGAGCCACATCACCGTGGGGTGGAACTGGACGAACTCCAGGTCGGCGACCTCGGCTCCCGCGCGCAACGCGGCTGCGACACCGTCTCCGGTGGAGACCGGAGGGTTCGTCGTCGACGCGTACACCTGCCCCAGGCCGCCCGTGGCGAGCACGACGGCCCGGCCGAGCGCGGCACCGACGCCGTCGCGCCGGCCCTCGCCGATGACGTGCAGACTGACACCGCATGCACGGCTGTCCGGGTCGGTCAGGACGTCAATGACAAGGGCGTGCTCGACGACCTCGATACCCGGATCGTCCTGGACGGCATGGAGCGCCTCGATCAGGGCCCGCGAGATCTCGCGGCCGGTTGCGTCACCGCCAGCGTGGGCGATCCGGTCGCGGTGGTGACCGCCTTCGCGGGTCAGTGCGATCTCGCCTTCGGGTGTGCGCTCGAACTCGGCTCCGAGGGCAACGAGCTCGCGGACCCGTTGCGGCCCTTCGGTCACCAGTGCGCGCACCGCCGCCTCGTCACCGAGCCCGACGCCCGCGACGAGTGTGTCGGCGAGGTGCTGCTCAGGGCTGTCCTCCGGGTCGAGCGCGGCGGCGATGCCGCCCTGTGCCCAGACCGTCGAGCCCTCGTCGAGCAGCGTCTTCGTGACGAGCAGCACGCTTCCTGCCTTGCGGGCCTCGAGCGCGGTGGTCAGGCCGGCGATGCCGCTGCCGACGACGACGACGTCGGCCGAGATGGTCCATCCGGGCTCCGGCGCGGTCAGGCTGCGGGGCAGGGTCAGGATGCTCACGGGAGCATCACCGCGACGTTGTCGATCAGCCGGGTCGCTCCGATGGTGGCAGCGACGAGCAGGCGGGCCTCGCCTTTGGAGGGTGCTGGGCCGAGCTCGGGGTCGCGCAGCTGCAGGTAGTCGGCATGGACGTGTTCGCCTTCCAACACGGTCCGCGCGCTGGCCAGCACGGCCGCCATTCCGCGCGGGCCAGCGTCGGCCCCTGCGTCCAGTGCGCGGGACAATGCAAGGGCCTTCGCCCGTTCGTCGGTGCTCAGATAGCGATTCCTGCTCGACAGGGCGAGCCCGTCCGGCTCGCGGACCGTCGGGGCGCCGACGATCTCGTACGGCATCTCCAGGTCGCGGACCATCCGCCGGATCAGGACGAGCTGCTGGTAGTCCTTCTCACCGAAGATCGCGTAGGTGGGGAGGACGAGGTTGAGCAGTTTGGCGACGACCGTGAGGACGCCTGCGAAGTGGCCAGGCCGTGCCGGGCCCTCGAGGTCGGCGGCGAGCGGTCCGGGATCGACGGTGACCAGCGGCTCGCCGCCCGGGTACATCTCTTCGCGGTCCGGGGCGAAGACCAGATCGACGCCTTCGTCCCGGCAGATCCCGAGGTCTGCGTCCAACGTCCGGGGGTAACGGTCCAGGTCCTCGCCGGCGCCGAACTGGAGCGGATTGACGAAGATCGTCACCGTCACGATGCCGTCGGACCCGACCCGGTCACGGGCGGCTCGGATCAGCGCGATGTGGCCGTCATGCAGGGCGCCCATGGTCATGACGACCGCGGACTCGTCCTCTGCCGTCGCCTGCGCATCGGCCAGCTCGACACGGTTGGACGCCACGACAGGGCCGTCGGGAGTGGGAATCGTCAACGCCTTTCCGTTCCAGTCCGAACAGGGGTACTGGACGATCCGCGCCAGGTTACGCCGCACCACCAGAACGGTCACGCCCGGTCAGTGACGTGCGTCGTCGGAGCGGTCGGCCAGCGCGTCGAGCAACGGTTCGGCGTCCGCTGCGCGCAGCCGGCCGGCCGCGAGCGCGCGGGCCGCCGTCCTCCGGGCCAGCGCAACGTATGCCGCGACCACCTCTGGTGCGACCCGGTCGATCTCCACCAGGTGATCCGCGACGGTGCCGGCGTCACCTCGCGCCACCGGGCCGGTCAGGGCAGCGTCGCCCTGGCGGAGCGTGTTGTCCAGCGCGGCAGAGAGCAGGGGCGACAGCATCCGGTCCGGCTCGACCACGCCGGCCGCCCGCAGAAGGTCCATCGCGTCGGCGATCAGCGTGACGAGGTGGTTGGAGCCGTGGGCGAGGGCGGCGTGATAGAGCGTCCGGTGCTCCTCGGCGATGCGGATGGGCTCTGCGCCCATCTCGACGACGAGCGCCTCGGCCACCGGCCACAGCGGCTCAGGGGCGGTGACGCCGAACGTTGCGCCGGCCAGCCGCTCGAGGTCGAGCGCCGTGCCGGTGAACGTCATTGCCGGATGCAGGGCAAGAGGTAGGGCGCCGGCGCGTGTCGCCGGTGCCAGGACGGCTGTTCCGTAGCGGCCGCTGGTGTGTGCGACGAGCTGCCCTGCCCGGACCGCTCCGGTGCCCGCGAGCCCTTCGACCAGGCCCGCCAGCGAGTCGTCGGGCACGGCGAGAAGCACGAGATTCGCCCGCTCGAAGACCTCGGCCGGTGTGACAAGCGGAACGCCAGGCAGCAGAGCGTGAGCACGCTGCCTGCTTGCCACCGAGATCCCGTATCCGGCGGTGACCTGGTGTCCGGCGCGTTCGAGAGCGGCCCCGAGCACGGCCCCCACCCGCCCGGTGCCGACGACGCCGATCTCGAGCCGTGCGGGGCGCTCTGGGCCGGGCGCCGACGCACCGCCGGGGACAGCGTCGTCGTCGCGCTCGCTCATCGTCAGCCTCTTCCGGTGCGGGCGACCGTGACGCCCGACGTGGAGCGATCAGGCTACAAGGCGGCGACCGTGTCAGGGCAGCTCGGCGAGCGTGGCGGCGGACCGTGTGGCACCGCTTCGAATCGGTCGAGTACCACTTGCGCCACGTGTACACGAAGCTCGCGATCCGCTCGCCGTAGCCAAAGCGGACGCCCGGTGCGGCCTAGGGTCATGGCATGGACCTGCCGACCTGGCGCGAGGCGGCGCAGGACGCGCTGTACGGTCCGGGCGGCTTCTTCCGCCGCGAGCAACCCGCCGACCATTTCCGCACCTCGGTCCACACCTCGGGTCTGTTCGCCGGAGCGATCGAGCGACTCGCCGTCGAGAGTGGCGCGAGCGCCGTGGTCGACGTCGGAGCCGGGAGAGGCGAGCTCCTCGCCGCCCTCGCCGCCCGTGATCCGTCCCTCAGCCTGGTTGGTGTCGAGGTCGCCGCGCGTCCGGCCGGTCTTCCGGAGCAGGTCGTGTGGACATCGGATCCGCCGGACGGTCTCGCGGACGTCGTCGTCGTAGCGAACGAATGGCTGGACGACGTGCCGGTGGACGTCGTCGAGGTCGACGACGACGGGATCGCCCGGCTGGTCCACGTCGAGCCGAGCACCGGGGATGAACGGCTCGGGGCACCGCCGGTGGGCGCTGACGCGGCATGGCTCGCGCGGTGGTGGCCGGCCGACGGTTCGCCGCCCGGTTCGCGGGCCGAGATCGGCCGCTCGCGCGACGACGCATGGGCGTCGGTGGTGCGCCGGATCCGGCGCGGCGTGCTCGTCGCTGTCGACTACTGCCACGACCGGAGTGACCGGCCACAGTACGGGACACTCGCCGGCTATCGCGACGGCCGCATGGTCACCCCGGTCCCGGACGGCTCGTCCGATGTCACCGCGCACGTCGCTCTGGACGCGTGCGCCGCCGCTGGCAGTACGGCGGGCGCTACGGCGACGCTGCTCACTACCCAGCGGGACGCGCTGCGCGCCCTGAGCGTCGACGGGTCCCTGCCGCCGAGAGGACTGGCCCGGACCGACCCACCGGCCTATGTGGCTGCCCTGGCGGAGTCGTCCCAAGCCGCGGAGCTGCTCGACGCCGCGGGCCTGGGCGGCTTCGGCTGGCTGGTCCAGGCGGTCGGCGCGCCCCTGCCGGCGCCGCTGGCGCGCCTCCTGCCCCGTCAGCTCCCGGACTAACGCAACTGGGCGCCGCGGAGCTGATCGTCGGCGCCGGGGACGGGCTCGGCCCCATCGGCGCCGAGGCCGACGATGCGGTTCGCCGCGTCGACGTGCACGATCCGCGGCTTGAGCCGTCGCGCCTCGGAGTCGTCCACGAGCCCGTACGAGATGATGATCACGACGTCGCCCTTGGCAACCAGGCGAGCCGCTGCGCCGTTGATCCCGATCACCCCGGCGCCACGTTCGCCGGCGATGGTGTACGTCGTCAGCCGAGCGCCACTGGTGACGTCGACGAGATCGACCTGCTCGCCGGGCAGCAGGTCGGCGGCGTCGAGAAGGCTCTCGTCGATCGTGACGGATCCCACGTAATGCAGGTCAGCCTGGGTCACGGTCGCGCGGTGGATCTTGCTCTTCATCATGGTGCGGAACACGTGTGCTCCCGTTCTGGTCGATCGATGCGGCGGTCGTGCCGTCACCGTCGTAGTGCCTCGACATCCATTGTTCGGGAACGTCGGCCCTTCTGGCCAATCGCGCGCGCTCGGACTGCTCCTCGACGATCCGTCGCGCCTGCTCCTGCGGCCGGTGGCGGATAGTGGCGTCGACCGGACCAGGCGTGGTGTCGACGTGCACCGTCGCCAGCCCGAGCCGGCGCTGGATCGGCCCCTGCGAGAGCCGCACGCTCTGCGTCTTCGCATGCGGTACCACTGTGAGCTCCCGGTAGAGGACGCCCTCGCGGACGGCGATGAGGCGCCCGTCGGCGCCGTACGCCATGCGTCGCCAGCCGACCGGCCGCAGCCAGGCGGCCCGCCGCGGCGCAGGGTCGAGCACGATCGCTCCCGGATCAGCACCGCCGAGAGCCTGTCGCATGACGCCGACGGCATCGTCGTACGTCGCGACGGGCAGCAGCGTGGAGCTCGTATTGCCCACTGTGCCGGACGAGCCCGAATATCCGGCGACGTCGACATCGAGCCGAACCCATCCCGTCGGCCGCCACAGCAAGGGCTGCCGCAGCGCGACGCCCTGAACACGGCCGGGTGGGACGGTCTGGGCCTGGGTGTCGAGCAGGCCCTTGCGGATGCGGAAGCCGTCCGGCGACTCGGCGAGGACGAATCCGAAGTTGCGAACGAGCTGGTTCCACAGCGCCAGGCCCACCCCGATGGCGCCGGGAAGTACGGCGGACAGGATGCCGGTGGCGATCTCGCCACTCGAGAAGAGGAACGCTCCGCCGAGGCCGACCAGGAGCACGACGCCGGTGACAAAGGCACCCGAAAGCACTGTGGAGCCGACCAGCCGCCCCAGCGGCACCTCGTGGATGACCCGCTCGGGCGCCTCGGGAGTCTCGGCATCGATGCCGGCGGCCCGCGCCAGCAGCTCTGCGCGTAGCCGGAGAGCGTCGTCGGCCGAAAGGTACGCCAATGGAGCTTCCGTGCTGCCGCCGCCGGCGACCTCGAGCCTCAGTTCGGACACGCCGAGCAGCCGCCCGACCAGCGGACGTACGACGTCGACGGCCTGGAGCCGGTCCAGCCGCACCCGCCTCGACCTGCGCTGGAAGATGCCCGAGTCGATTCGCAGGTCGTCGCCGTCGAAGCCGTAGCGCGTGAACCACCACGACGCGAGACCGACGCCGAAGCCGACGACTGCGATGACGGGCAGGATCAGCACGAACCGCCTCGGCTCGCCCGTTCGGATCGCATCCTGCCCGCCGAACGCGAAGGCGACGGCCAACCAGGCCCAGCCGCGCAGGATCGGCGTCAGCGGATGCAGCCGGCGGAAATGCTCAGGCGTGGGATCGGCCGCGCTGTTCATCGGGCGGGTCTTCCGCGGCGGAAGAGGCCGCCGATCTGGCTCGGTCACAGGCCGGCCGCCCGAGCCTCTCCGAGCGCCGCCAGCCGATCGCGCAGTCGTGCCGCCTCGTCCGGCGGCAACCCGGGGATGCGGGCGTCCGACGCAGGTGAGGCGGTGTGAAGCTGGACGGTGGCAAGGCCGAAGCGACGTTCCAACGGCCCCGACCCGACGTCGACGAACTGCATCCGCCCGTACGGGACGACGGTCAGCTTGCGGAACAAGACCCCGTGGGTGACGAGGAGATCGTCCTCCCGCTCGGCGTAACCCCACGCCTGCCAGTTCCGCCGGATCAGCCACCTACCCCAGACGATGGCGACGATACCGGCCCCGACCGCCACCGCGGCCATCCACCAGTCGAAAAGCCACCACCCGAGGCCCGCGACGACCGCGGTGATCACACCGGCCCAGAAGAAGAGCAGAAGCCGTCGCAGCGACGTGAGTTGCACTGAGACTCGCTGCCACTCCTCGCCCGGCGGTGCGAAGACCTGGTCCACGCGCGGCAGGCTATGTCGTCTGGGCATCTGTGCGCGAACGACTGGCAGACTCGGGATGTGACGCGCGAGCCATCCGTCGGCCCCCACGGGGAGACGGCCGTCGACCTCGCAGGTGAGATGCGCGAGACGACCGTCGGCATCGGTTCGGGTGCGGGCGAGCTTGCGACCACCGACATGGTCTTGAACATCGGACCGCAGCACCCGGCGACCCACGGTGTCCTTCGCCTGCGACTCACGCTGGACGGTGAACAGATCGTTCGGTGCGAGCCGATCATCGGCTACATGCACCGCGGCGCCGAGAAGCTCTTCGAGGTGCGCGACTACCGGCAGATCGTCGTGCTCGCGAACCGGCACGACTGGCTGTCCGCGTTCGCCAACGAGCTCGGTGTCGTCATGGCCGCAGAGCGGATGCTGGGCATGGAGGTCCCGGTTCGCGCAATCTGGGCCCGTACCTTGATGGCCGAACTCAACCGCGTCCTCAACCACCTGATGTTCCTGGGGTCGTACCCGTTGGAGGTCGGGGCGATCACGCCGATCTTCTACGCGTTCCGGGAGCGCGAGGCGATCCAGCAGGTCATGGAGGAGATCTCCGGCGGCCGGATGCATTACATGTTCAACCGGGTCGGCGGCTTGAAGGAGGATCTGCCGGCCGGTTGGCTCTCCCGGGTCGCGTCGGCGATCACCGGCGTACGGTCTCGGCTCCCGGCGCTACGGGACATGATGCTCGGCAACGAGATCTTCCAAGCCCGGACCCGTGGAGTCGGCGTGCTTGCTGCCGAGGCCGTCCACGCCTACGGCGTGTCGGGTCCGATCGCCCGGGCGAGCGGCGTCGACGTCGACCTTCGTCGGGACGAGCCCTACCTCGCCTATGCCGAGCTGTTCCGTCCCGGCGGACCTGGCCGCGTCGTGACACGCACCACTGGCGACTGCTACGCGCGATTCTCGGTGCTTGCCGAGCAGGTCTCGGTGTCGCTCGACCTGGCCGATGCGTGCGTCGACCAGCTTCGGTCGCTTCCGGCTGGGCCGATCAACGTGAAGCTGCCCAAGGTGCTCAAGGTGCCCGAGGGCCACACATACTGCTGGACGGAGAATCCGCTCGGCCTGAACGGTTACTACCTCGTGTCGCGGGGCGAGAAGACGCCGTGGCGGCTCAAGCTGCGTTCGGCGTCGTTCAACAACGTCGCCGTACTGCCGGAGCTGCTCGTGGGCTGCCTGATCGCGGACATGGTGGCGATCCTGGGCTCGACGTTCTTCGTCGTCGGCGACATCGACAAGTAGCGTCCTCTTCTCATCACAAGCCCCAATGCTTGCCTGTTTGCTGTGGCTGGAGGAACAGCAAACAGCCAAGCACGCCCCTCACGGGCCGGATGAGTCGACGAGTACGGTTCTCGCACTCCGAATGGCGAAGCCGGCTGTCGCGTCATACTCCAGCGGCGGGATATCGGTGATCGGCGGGATGCCGGCGACGGTCAGCGTGATGCTCCATACCACCGTGAGATCGACGTTGGCCGCTCCTCCGCCCCGGAAGGTGCTCTGCACGGGATAGTGACCTGGATTGCTGGTCGGGCTGGTGCCGTCGTAGCCCACGCCCGCTCCTGTGCTGCGCTGGCCGTTGCTCCAGGTCCATTCGTACGACGGCGTGGCCTCGACCCGGCCGGGCAGCGGGTTGGTGATGTCGAACCCGAGCGGCCCCGGGTCGGGGGTCGACGCCAGGACGGGCAGGTTGACGACTGCGTTGACCGCCGGCGCGACCGTGATCTCTGGCTGGACGACGTGTTGGAAGTGAGCCTCGATCACCCGGGCAATCTCTGCCGCCACGTCCGCAAGCGGGATCGGAAGACCCACGTCGCGGCACACCGATCCCGGCCTCAGCTCCCAGACCGCGGTGCCGTCGAATCGCTGATAGACCTGGTAGCTGACTCCCGGGCTGCCGTCCGGCATCGTGCAGATCGACGTGCTGCACTCGCCGACAGTGACGGGATCCGCGGCCGTATTGCCTGCGCAGTTGACGACGTAGCGCAGTTCCACCCGTACGCCGTCCACCGTTTCGCTCCCACCGGGCGCGTCGTCCGGAAAGAACGTCTGCGTCGCCCGGTCATAGCGGTAGCCAAAACCGTCCGTCGCGTGCGTCGGCACAAACCTCGCGGCCGCAAGAGTCCGCCAGCACGCGGCTGCTGAGCAGGCACCGGATCCAGGAAGCAGACATGACATAGCGATCCAGATGAGTGCCACGATTCGCCAGACCGCTTCACGCGCCACCGCCCTCAACCGAAAGAGATCGCTTGCGATGATCACCCATCGTCCCTTGGTGTCCTTTGAGCTCTGATAGACGATCTTGTGCGCCGACGTTGCACCGAATTCCTGAACGACATCACCGCTGTGGAGTCAATCAGCCGTCCTGCTGGCGACATCGTCAACTGCCAGGAAGGTAGCGACATCGCCATCTCACTGCGATCGAGCCGAACACTGCGGATCGCCCGCCAATCCAGCCTCGAGCGTAAGTCCTTCACGATGTGCACGCTCGAGCTAACTCGTAGCCCCGTAAGGCACGAGACGCAGGAGTCGGCGAACATCTCGCGGCGGTGTTGGAGCGCTTCTTCAGAGGTCCAACTTTGATTGATCGTGTCGACGTAGTCCTCGTAGAAGCTGGTGATCTCGGCTTCGAGCTGGGCGGTGGGGTCGCCGCTGGGCGGTTCGCTTGGTGAGCCGGCGGAGGCGCTGGTACCTGTCGGCGTGACGTCAGGGAGCGTGCCGGGCTCGTCGTCGGCGCTGCAGGCGACGACCGACAGCCCCGTCAATGCCAGGCCCGCGGCCCACACGAGGCGCTCGCGCATAGCCGAGAACCTTAGCGCCGCTGATCATCTGCGCAACCGTCGTCCACAGGTTGAAAGTGCGCGAGTCATGCGCGCTCCCCGGCGGCACGACAGCTCTTGATCGCCTGGCGATTCCGGGCCGCTGGAGCAGCGCCAAATTGCAACGTCAAGTCGGCGCAGGCACCCCGTCGCGCAAATCGGCCCAATGCGACTGCCCGGGCTCGAACCGGATAGACCGGCAGGCGCCCGGGCAGGAGCAGAAGCGAGTCAGCCTCCGATCAGACCCTTCTCCTCCAAGTAGGCGCGCGCGACGTCGGCCGGCTGCTGACGCTCGCCGTCGACCTGGGCGTTGAGGGTCGCCAGGTCCTCCGTGGTCAGCACGTCGGCCAGCTGGTTGAGGGCCTCGGCGACCGCGTCGTCGCCAGCCGTCTCGGCGTTCACGATCGGGACGAGGTTGTCAGCCAGCTGCAGGTTCATGTCGTCCTCGAGCAACACCAGGCCGAGCTGCTCGAGCGTGCCGTCAGTGGTGCCGACCAGGCCGAGCTGCGCGTCGCCGTTGGACACCGCCTCCTTGGTCTGGGGCGAGCCGAAGCCGAGCGGGATGATCTCGCTGATGTCGAGGCCGTACGTGCTCTCCAGCCCGGGCTCGCAGAACGGACGCGTCGGGCAGTCGTCACCGGCGGCCAGGATGATGGGCTGTCCCAGGCCAGCGAGATCGGACAGCGTTGCGACGCCGTTGTCGTCAGCGAACTGCTGCGAGACCACGAAGCCGTTCTGGTCGGCCGCGTTGGCGGGCTCGAGGACCTTCAGGCCGTATTCCTCTGCCAACGGCGTCATCGCCTCGATCGTCTCGGCGGCGTCCGACGTGGCAATAGGCGAGTCGGCGGGAGCATCGGGGCCGTTCTTCTTGGCGTTGAGGTACTCGGCCATGGTCGCCGCATACTCCGGGACGACGTCGACCTCGCCGCTCTCCAGGGTCGGCTCGTAGATCTCGCGGGTTTCGGCACTGCTGATGTCGACCGTGTACCCGGCGTCTTCCAGCAGTGCCTTGTAGATCTCTTGCATGATGACCATCTCGGTGAAGTTGGCCCCACCAACGGTCAGCTCACCGGACGCCCCGCCCGTTCCGCCGTCGCCGCTGTCACTTTCCAGTGCATCGTCGTCGTCACCGCCGCACGCCGCCAGGACGAGCGAGAGCCCGAGCCCTGCTGCCCCGATGGCGAGAGTGCGTCGTATTGCCATGGTCGTGGCACCGCCTTCCAAAGCGTCCGCCTTCTGTGTCCCGCGGCGACCCTTGCCGCCGCGCGTGTCCGGCGAGCGCCACGCAGTCCCGCGCCCGCATGGATAAGTCAACTACCCGGCACTGACAAGCTCATCCGGAAACTCGGTTACGGTTCTGTCACGGCCAGCGACCGTCCCTGGACGCCGCTGTCGTGCGGTGCGTCGGGCCCGCCGCACCGGGTCGACTCGCCGCTGCAGCCACTCCATGAGCCCTTCGACGAGCAGCGCCAGAACCGCGACGAGGATGGATCCACCCACAATCTGTGGCAGATCACGCGTACTGTACCCGGCCGTGATGATGCGGCCGAGCCCCGGGCCGGCCACGAGGGCTGCGATCGTCGCCGTCGCCACGACCTGCACAGCGGCGACTCGCACGCCATTCATCAACAAGGGCACAGCCAGCGGTAGCTCGACCCTGCGCAGCAACTGCGGGGCATTCATGCCCATGCCGCGTGCCGCGTCCACGATGTCGCGGTCGACCTCACGCATGCCCACATAGGTGTTCGTGAGTATCGGCGGGATGGCGAAGAGCACCAGTGCGATGACCGTCGACCAGGTCGCGGCAGAGACGCCGTAGACGAGAAAGAGCAAGCTGAGGACCGCGTACACCGGCACGGCCCGGCCGACGTTGCTGACGTTGATCGCCAGCGTGCCGCCCCGGCCGACATGACCGAGCCAGAGCCCGATCGGGATGGCGATCGCGCATGCGACCCCGACGGATACGACCGTCAACCAGAGATGCTCGGCCAGGCGGGTCGGAATGCCGGACGGACCCTGCCAATTTTCGCCGTCGGCGAGCCAGCGGAGACCTTCGAGCAGCGCATTCACCCTAGACCGCCACCCTCCGCCACCTGGTCATCACTCGTTCGACACCGACCAGCAGCAAGTCGGCCACGATGGCCAGCACGACGCACAGGATCGACGCAGTCAGCACCTCGGCCTTGAAGTTGCTGCTCAGCCCCTGAGCGATCAGGTTGCCCAGCCCACCGTGGTCCAGGATGAATCCGACGGTCGTCAATGCGATCGTTGACACGGTGGCCACCCGGAGCGCGGCGAAGATCGTCGGCAGCGCCAGCGGAAGCTCGACCCGCCAGAGCAGCCGCCTCGTGTCGTACCCCATCCCGACCGCCGCCTCGCGCACGTCGTCGGGAACACCTTCGAGCCCGGTGAGCATGCCGCGGACCAGGATGGTCAGGGAGTAGAGAACCAGCCCGACGATGACCGTCGTCGCCGACAGAGCGGCCAGGCCCAGGCCCGCCATGATCGGGAGCAATAGCGAGAACAGCGCCAGCGACGGGAGCGTGTACAGCGCCGTCGATGTGCCCAGGACCACGCCCCGGAGCTGGCGCCACCGGCGAGCGATCAGGGCCAAGGCGAACGCGATGACGGCCCCCACCACCATCGACACCACGGTGATCCAGATGTGCTCCTGAAGAGCGTCGAGGATGCGCTCGGACCGGGTGCGAACGTACTCCGGACAGATCCATTCGTTGCGAACGAGGCAGTCGTCGGCAAGGGTTGCCGCATGAGCGGGCCCGAGCAGCATCACGCCCAGGACGCTACCCAAGATCCGATGATCCGGCTCGACAGTGTCTCGAAGCGGTATGCCGACGGCACGGTCGCCGTCCACGAGCTGACCCTCGAGGTTCACCGTGGCGAGGTCGTCACGCTCGTCGGGCCATCGGGGTCCGGCAAGACGACCACCATGAAGATGGTCAACCGGCTGATCGAGCCGAGCGGGGGACACATCCTTGTCGACGGTCGGGACGTGATGGCGGGCGATCCCGTCAAGCTGCGCCGCGGAATGGGTTATGTGATCCAGAACGTGGGGCTGTTCCCGCACCGCACCATCGAGGAGAATGTCGCGGTCGTGCCCGAGCTCATCGGCTGGCCGTCGACACGGCGCCGCGAGCGGGCGCGCGAGCTGATGGAGCTGGTCGGGTTGGATCCGACGCTGCACGGCCCGCGGTACCCGCACGAGCTCTCCGGTGGCCAACAGCAGCGAGTGGGCGTCGCGCGGGCCCTGGCCGTCGACCCGCCGGTGCTGCTGATGGACGAGCCGTTCAGCGCCGTCGACCCGGTGGTCCGTGCGCAGCTCCAGGACGAGTTCCTGCACCTGCAGGATGAGGTACGCAAGACGATCCTGTTCGTGACCCACGACATCGAGGAGGCCGTGCGGCTCGGCGACCGGATCGCGGTTTTCGCGCAGGGCGGCCGGCTGGAGCAGTTCGACAGCCCGGCCGCGATACTCGGCGAGCCCGCGACGCCCTTCGTTGCCGACTTCGTCGGTGCCGACCGAGGGCTCAAGCGCCTGTCAGTCACGCCGATCAGCGAGGCGGATCTCGAGCATCCCCCCGTCGTCAATCTGGACGATCAGTTCACCGATGCCCTACGGGCCATGGGTCAGTCGCGGTGGGCCGTCGTCCTCGACGCCGACGGCGGGCTGGCCGGCTGGGTTGGACGCGACATGGCCGACGGCCCAGGCGTCGTCCGCGATCGGGCCCGTCGGATGGACGCCTGGGTCGAGCTCGCCGACACACTCAAGGTCGCCTTCGGCGAGATGCTCCAGTGGGATGCCGGCTGGATCGCCGTGCTCGACAAGGGCCACCGCTACCTCGGCGTGCTCACCCCGTCGACACTGCACGCGGCGCTGCGGCGCTCGGTCGAGGCGGAGGCGAAGCATGTGCAGCCCGAGCTCGTCGAGCTCGATACCGTCCAGGACGCCTAACCGCGTCGATCATGCAACTTCGGCGCGACACTCCGGCGGGGTCAGGATGGGCTGACGGCGTGTCGCGCAGGAGTTGCATGATCGACGCCGGTGACGGCTCAAGCGGTGCGTTCGTCGCGGTCGTGGCGTTCGTCGCGGTGGTCGCGGTCGTGGCGGTCGCCGGGGTCGTTGCCGCTGTTGTCGTCGCCGACCTCGGAGAGCAGGCCCTGCTGCATGCGCTCGTCCCACTTCAGTAGGTCGACGACGGTCGGCGCATCGGCGAGGTCGGGCCAGAGCTCGTTCCACTCCGGACCGTCGACGAACGTGGCGAGCCCCTGTGTCGGGCTGGACGCGACGAGCCGGGCGACCCGCAGGCCGGTGACCTCGGCCTCCAGCACGGCGATCCGGCGGAGCTGGATGCTGATCCGATCCGAGGCGGCATCGAGCAACCCGATCATGTGCGCCGTGAAGGACCGGTGTTCGGCCGCGTAACGCTCGTGCTCCGAGGCGTATCCGGCGGCCTGGGCCGCGCGGGCCATCGTGACCTCGAGCCGCCACTTCCGGTCCAGCCGCAGCACCATCACGCCGAGCAGCAACGACAGCGACGCACCGACGGCTGACGCGGCGGGTAGCCATCGACCTTCCAGCACGATAGCGGCGCCGGCCAGTGCCAGCGCGACCACGGGTGCGCACCCGGCGACGAACCGGGACAAGCGCAGGTGGCGACGGTGCCGGACGCGGGTCATGGCGCACACCGTAGCGGTGCGACGGTGACGTTACCCGGGTCCCACGCCGGGCGTTTCGTGCGAGTTTGCGCTGACGAGCCGTCCGCCCTCGAATCAGGTCCGCAGCGACCCGTCCGTGTCCTCGGATTCGTCGTCGTCCGGAGGCACCAGGCACGCCCGCTCGAGGCGAAGCGCGGCCACCACCACCACGACGGCGGCGATCGCAACGAGCCCGGACAACACGGCCCGGTTCCGGCCTGCAGGCACCGAGAACGAGCCGAGGGCGAGGACGCCGAGTCCGACATAGCCACCCGCGACGGCAGCTCCGAACACGGCTGCCGCCTTG
This sequence comes from uncultured Actinomycetota bacterium, assembly GCA_963801065.1. Lineage (GTDB taxonomy): Bacteria > Actinomycetota > Actinomycetes > Jiangellales > Jiangellaceae > CAWDDG01. The sequence continues at coordinate 490,178 of CAWDDG010000003.1, forward strand.
CTGAGAGCGAGCAGCCGAGCGATCCGCAGCGCGTCCAGGCGACCGTCGAACCGGCGCTCCTCGATCCACCCGCGCACTGCCCGTGCGCCGAGGAAGAGCACGACCGCGAGGAATGCCAGCAGCAGAGGGAGGATCCACGGCACTGGGGGCAGCGCGTCAGAGAGGGCATCGACGACCTGGCCGACCGACCAGCCGATCGGAGCCGCCGCCAGCCCGATCCAGACCAGCGTGCCAATCCGCGTCGGCCGCATCGACGATGGCAGAGCTCAGGCGGGCAAGTCGATGGCGACGTCGTCGAGGCGGCGCACCTCGTGCTCGTCCTCGGATGCGTCGCGCAGGTCGGCCACCCGCCCATGCCCCGGGACTTCGAAGTCCGGGTCGACCTCGGCCCACGGAATCAGTACGAATGCCCGCTCCGCGAACTGCGGATGCGGCACGACGAGGTCAGGATCGTTGATCGTGTAGCCGCCTACCGCTAGCAGGTCGAGGTCAAGGGTCCGAGGCCCTTTCGGCTCCTTGCGGCTGCGCCCGAAGGCGTCCTCGGCGGCCTTGCACCGCTCGAACAACGATCGCGGTGGCAACGACGTGTCCACGATCAGGACGGCATTGAGAAACTGCGGCTGATCAGTTCGGGTGCCGACCGGTTCCGTCTCGTATACCGACGAGACGGCGACCGGCACGATCTCCGGCGATTCGGTCAGCGCGTCGACCGCCGCCTGCAAATAGTCGAGCCGGTCGCCGAGGTTGCTCCCGAGCGCCAGCGCGGCTCGTCGCAGCGGACGCAGGTCACCGGTCAGGGTGTCGGCGTCGACGATGTTGGGGTTGGGAGAGTTGGTCACCTACGGGCCCTCCGGATCGTCACGGTCACGTCGCCGAATGGCACGCTCACCGGCGCCTCCGGCTTGTGCACGGTCACCTCGACGTCCTCCACCCTGGCGTCATCCAGGCAGAGGTCGGCAATTCGCTGGGCGAGGGTCTCGACCAGCCTGACCGGCTCCCCCGCGACGACACCGACGACGCGCTCCGCCAATATGCCGTAGTCGACGGTGTCGGCCAGGTTGTCGCTTGCCGCCGCGGTCCGCGTGTCGACGCCGAGGACGACGTCGACCCGAAACTCCTGACCGGCCTCCCGTTCGTGGGAGAACCAGCCGTGTCGTCCGCGCGCGGTCAGGCCGCGCAGCGCGATGCGGTCGGGCACGGGATGACCCTAGCCGCAGTCCGATCGCACGACCGCCCCGGTCCACGGCTCGGTCGGGCGTTCGTCAGCCGCCGTCGCGACGCTGGACGACCGAGGCGTGGTGGACCCACAGTCGCCAGGTCTCGCCGTCCTTCCGGAACACGTTCGTCGCGACCGCGTGGCCACCGGCGAAGACCGTGTCGGGCATCCCCTCGGCGGCGGAGAGCAGGTTCTCCGAGCAGGTCACGACCGCGACACCGCCGCTGACCTCGGCGGTCACGTCGGTGAGGACGAACTGCAGGTACGGGGTCGCCGCCAGTATCGCTGACCACGAACGGAGCACGGCCTTGTGCCCGTGGATGGGGGCGAGGCCAGGGTGTACGCACACCGCAGTGCCGTCCTCGACCCACAGCCGCTCGAGGGCATCGATGTCCGCGCGTTCGATGGCCTCGTAGAAGGCGGTGTTGACGGCGAGCACGGCCGCGGCCGGCCCGTCGTCGCCGACACGTTCCGGGACGGCGCTCATTCTGCCCCCTCGGCGCCCCACCGGGCGGCAAGCCTGACTGCGTCCATCGAGCCGGGGACCTCGTGGACACGTACGCACCAGGCGCCGGACAGGGCGATCATCATCGAGAGGACGGCGCTCGCCGCGTCGCGGCCGTCCGGTGGTCGATCGTGCCCCGTCGCGGGGTCCGTGAGAAGGCGACCGAGGAAGGCCTTGCGCGACGCGGCCACGAGTACGGGGTAGCCGAGGTCGACGATCTCGTTCAGGCGCTTCAGCAGCGTCCAGTTGTGGTCACCGGTCTTGGCGAAGCCAAGACCCGGGTCCAAGGCGATCCGATCCGGCGCAACGCCGGCGTCGAGCGCCCTGTCGAGCTGAGGTCGCAGCTCGTCGCGGACGTCGCGCACGACGTCGTCGTACGTCGTGTGCTGCTGCATGTGGTCGGAGTGTCCGCGCCAGTGCATGAGGACGACGGGCACACCGGCATCGGCCACGACACCGAGCATGGCCGGATCCGCCCGTCCGCCGGAAACGTCGTTGACCATGGCCGCGCCGAGCTCGAGGGCACGCGTCGCGACCTCGGCACGCATGGTGTCGATGGAGACGATGGCACCCGCGGCCACGAGCTCGTGGACGACGGGCAGAACCCGGCGCAGCTCCTCCTCGACCGGTGGACGTTGCGCACCGGGTCGGGTCGACTCGCCTCCGACGTCGACGAGGTCCGCCCCCTGGGCGGCCAGGCGCAGTCCCTGCGTCACCGCGTCGGCCGGCTCGAACCAGCGTCCGCCGTCGGAGAACGAGTCGGGCGTCACATTGACGACGCCCATGACAAGGCACCGCTCGGGGGTGGGCAGGCCGACCACATAGGCCGCCGGCCGCCCGGGTCCGGAGGCCGCTATCACCTGCGCCAGCGTACGCGCGCCGACGTCACGACCGACTGGACGCATCAGTGACGACACGCCCCGTCATGTCGTGCTCCTCATGACCAGTCGATCAAGGTATCGGAGGTGTCAGCGCCGCCCCGCGGACCGGTCAGCGGCCAAACATGAGGCTGATCGCCTCGGCGCGCGTGGCAGGGTTGCGCAGCTGGCCCCGCACCGCGCTGGTCAGCGTCTTGGCACCCGGCTTGCGCACGCCGCGCATGGTCATGCACAGGTGCTCGGCCTCGACGACCACGATCACGCCCGCGGGCTCGAGCAGGCGGCCCAACGAGTCGGCCACCTGAGTGGTGAGCCGCTCCTGCAGCTGGGGGCGCTTCGCATACACGTCGACGAGCCGAGCCAGCTTCGAGAGTCCGGTGATCCGCCCGTCCGCGCCCGGGATGTAGCCGACGTGCGCGTAGCCGTAGAAAGGCACGAGGTGGTGCTCGCAGGTGGATGCCACCTCGATGTCCTTGACCAGGATCATCTCGTCGTGGCCGAGCTCGAAGGTGGTGGTGAGGACCTCGGCCGGCTCCTGACGAAGCCCGCGGAACATCTCCTCGTACGCGCGTGCGAACCGCGCCGGCGTGTCGCGAAGGCCCTCGCGGGACGGGTCCTCGCCGATGGCGACGAGAAGCTCGAGAACGGCGGCCTCGACCCGCGCGTGGTCGAACGGGCGTACAGCGGTACGCGGGAGGTCGGGCTCGGCGACCACCGGGTCAGCTCCCGTCGGTGCGCTCCGCGCGCTGCGGCACCGCGGGCTCCTCGACGGGTGCATGCTCCTGAGCGCGCACCCCGCCGTTGGACGGGGCGGCCTCGATCGCCTTCTCGGGCGCGTCGATGGGCCCGCGCTCGGACGGCTTGCGGGTGGCCGAGCCGGTCCATGCCGGACGGCGGTCGCGCTTGCGCACCGGACCGAAGATCTCGGCGACCTCCTCCTTGTTGAGCGTCTCGCGGTCGAGCAGGGCGAACACCAGCGTGTCCAGGACGTCGCGGTTCTCGACCAGGATGTCGAAGGCCTCCTGGTGCGCGGTCTCGATGAGCTTGCGCACCTCTTCGTCGACCTGCCCGGCGACCTCTTCGGAGTAGTCGCGCTCGTGGCCCATGTCGCGGCCGAGGAACGGCTCGGTCCGGTCGGTGCCGAATTTCACCGCGCCCAGCCGCTCGGTCATGCCGTACTGGGTGACCATCCGGCGCGCGAGCGTCGTGGCCTTGTCGATGTCGTTGGCCGCACCCGTGGTCGGGTCGTGAAAGACGAGCTCCTCGGCGGCCCGCCCGCCCATCATGTACGCGAGCTGGTCGAGGATCTCGTTGCGCGTCGTGGAGTACTTGTCCTCGTCGGGCAGGACCATCGTGTAGCCGAGTGCCCCACCGCGGGGCAGGATCGTGACCTTGTGCACCGGGTCGGTGTGGTGCAGCGCCGCCGCCACCAGGGCGTGCCCGCCCTCGTGGTACGCGGTGATCTTCTTCTCCTTGTCGTTCATCAGCCTGGACCGCTTCTGCGGACCGGCGATGACGCGGTCGATCGCCTCGTCCAGGGCCTTGGAGTCGACGATCTTGCCGTTGTTGCGGGCCGTGAGCAGCGCCGCCTCGTTGAGGACGTTGGCGAGGTCGGCGCCGGTGAAGCCGGGGGTGCGACGGGCGACAGCGAGCAGGTCGACGTCCTCGCCGAGAGGCTTGCCCCGAGCATGGACCTGCAGGATCTGGTTGCGGCCCTCGAGGTCGGGCGGCTCGACCGCGATCTGGCGGTCGAACCGGCCGGGGCGCAGCAGCGCCGGGTCGAGGATGTCGGGCCGGTTGGTGGCCGCGATCAGGATGACGTTGGTCTTGATGTCGAAGCCGTCCATCTCGACCAGCAGCTGGTTCAGCGTCTGCTCGCGCTCGTCGTGGCCACCGCCCAGACCGGCGCCGCGGTGGCGTCCGACGGCGTCGATCTCGTCGACGAAGACGATGGCCGGCGCGTTCTCCTTGGCCTCCTTGAACAGGTCGCGGACCCGGGAGGCGCCGACGCCGACGAACATCTCGACGAAATCGGAGCCGGAGATCGTGTAGAACGGCACGCCCGCCTCGCCGGCGACGGCGCGCGCCAGCAGGGTCTTTCCGGTGCCAGGTGCCCCATACAGCAGGACACCCTTGGGGATCTTCGCCCCGACGGCCTGGAACTTGGCCGGCTCCTGGAGGAACTCCTTGATCTCCTGGAGCTCCTCGATGGCCTCGGCGACGCCGGCGACGTCGGCGAACGTCGTCTTAGGGGTGTCCCTGCTCTGCAGCTTGGCGCGGGACTTGCCGAAGTTCATGACCCGGCTGCCGCCACCCTGCATCTGGGTCATGAAGAACCAGATCAGCCCGGCCAGGAGGATGAACGGCAACAGCGCACCGAGCAGGCTCCAGAGCACGCTGGCCTGCGGTACCTCGACGTCATAGCCCTCACTGAGCGTGCCGGCATCCTGCTGTTCCTGAAGCTTGTTGACCAGCTCGAGCCCTTGTCCCTCGACGTACTGCGCACTGATCAGGTCGCCGTTGTTCAGCGTGAGCTGGATCTCCTGGGTCTCGCCGCCGATGATCTTCGCCGACTTGACGTTGCCGTCGTCGATCTGGGAAACGACCTCAGCCGTGTCGCGCTGCTCGAACCCGCTGGTCGAGTCGAGCAGCCGGGTGAGCACGATCGCCGCGAGCACGAAGATGAGGACCCAGAACAACGGGCCCCGGAACAGTCGCCTTCTGTCCATGATGCGGAGCCGGTCGGCCCCGTTCCTCCTGCCTTTCGGTACACCCGGTGAACGGGGGTGTCCGGCGGCCGGCCCGCCGGAGATGTCGGATCACCACGACGGTACACCGGGCCAGCCCCGGGCGCCCACGCCCATCAGGGCTGACAAGTGCCCAACGACGCAGGTGGGCTCCGGTGTTCCCTGCGGTCACTAGCTCTGCAGTCGGTTGCGTCCGACCAGCTGGAACAGGTCGGTCGCCGCGTCGGCTGCTGCCTCGGCGTTCTCCTCGTCGGCGGCGGTCCGAAGGTCGTCCAGCAAGGCCTCCACGTCGCCGCCGTCATCGAACGTGTACGCAATCCGGTCCCAGATCCATTCGAGCGTCGTGATGTCACCAGCGATGTTCCCCGGCTCTGGCTCGGCGCCGCCGACGTCGACGACGAGCTGGCGAGTCCACCCGACGAAACGCTCCCGGTCGATCTCGACAGGGGGCCGATACTGCAATTGGAGGTCCAGGCCCGCCTGCAGCAGGTCGAGGGCAGCGTTGCTCGCACCGATCCCGTTGCGGGCGTCGACGGCAGGCGACAGGGCGTCTCCAGCCAGCGCGTCCATGGCACGGTCCATCTGGATTGCCAGGTTCTCCGGGACCTGTCGGCCTTCCCCATAGGTGCTCCAGGCGATCCGCATCTCGTCGAGGGTTGCCGCTGCAGCTGGCCAGTCGTCGGCCTCGACAGCGTCGACGACAGCGATCGCGCCGTCTGTCAGCACCTGCAAGTCCGGCGGCAGCGGGTCTGACAATGCATCGGTCGGAACGGCGATGGCGAGGGTCTCAAGGCTTCCGTCGACACCCGACACGAACTCTCCGTACCCCGGCGCGAAGATCTTGTCCTCGTAGTATCCCTCGAGCAGATGGAGCTCCTGGCCGACCATCGCACCGTCCACCGGGCCGCGCGGACCGTTGACGGTGAGCCCGATGGAGGTCACGGTGACCTCTTCGAAGATGGAGTCGGGGATGTTCTCCGGTCGGTAGACGTCGCCGACCTGAGGGTCCGCCGGCATGATCATCGCAACCGGCCCGTCGGCACCGGCGAGCCATGTGCCATCGGTATCCGCCACGACACCGTCCTCGTAGTTGAAGACGTCCTCGCCGAAGTACCAGACCGATCCGTCGTCGGACTGCCCGTACCAGTCGAGCGCAACCTCGTGGATTCGTCCGTCGAGGTACGCGACGAATTGGGATGCCAACGTCTCGATCTCTTCCCCGTCGAGGTCGATGACCTTGTGGTCGGGCAGCAGAGTCGTCTCGATTCGGAGCGGGTGACCCTCGACGTTGCCGAGGAGTAAGGCCGAGTGCAGGCCACTGATAGGGAAGAGCGGGTTGTCGACGGTCGTCGGATCGGAGAAGACAGGCGGCTCGAGATCGACCCGCTGGCTCTCGGGCGCCGTCGGCAGCATGGTCTCGTCGGCGTCCGGGGTGGCTGAGCCGTTGGTGTCGGGCGCCCCGGTGCCCGCCCCCTCGCCGCTGCATGCGGCAGCGACGAATGCGCAGCTGATGCCGAACGGAATCAGGGCCTTCCTGATCTGCCTTGTCATGATGGCCTCCTCCTCGCCGTCGCTGCTGACGACTGTGGGCCGGACGCGCTGAACCCTCGCTGAACGAAGCGGCGCCATACGAGCCGAGTCAGGTATAGACGTGCGGTGCGAGGGTCGCGACCACCCGGAGGTTGCGGTATCGCTCGCCGTAGTCGAGGCCGTAGCCGACGACGAACTCGTTGGGGATGTCGAACCCGACGTAACGGACGTCGACGGGGGTCTTGGCGGCCTCCGGCTTTCGCAGCAGGGTGAAGATCTCGACCGAGGCCGGGCCGCGTGACCGCAGGTTCGACACGAGCCACGAGAGCGTCAGGCCGGTGTCGATGATGTCCTCGACGACGAGCACGTTGCGGCCGGTCAGGTCGGTGTCGAGGTCCTTGAGGATGCGCACGACGCCGCTGGACTTGGTGCCGGATCCGTAGGAAGAGACGGCCATCCAGTCGGTCTCGACATGACGTGTCAGCGCTCGGGAGAGGTCGGCCATGACCATGACAGCGCCCTTGAGAACGCCGACGAGCAACAGGTCGCGGCCGTCGTAGTCACGTTCGATCTCGGCGGCCATCTCGGTCAGGCGCCGCTGGATGTCGGAGTCGGAGAGCAGGATCTTCTCTAGGTCGGCGCTGATGTGCTCGGCGTCCACGCCGTGCAGCCTGCCACACCTCCAGCAGCTCAGTCCCGCGTCATTTCTTGGTTCAGGCCGGGAGGCGTCCTTTGCTGACCGTTGGGGCCAGGGCTCGTGCCGACCCCTGCCCGTCAGTCCGGAGGAGCGATCCGGAGCTCCGCGCCAACTCGGCACGCGCGCAGTTTGCCGGGCAGGTCGACCCCGACCTGACCGGTCCACCGCGTGACCAGGGCGTCGACAGCTTCGACGTGCGCCGCGCTGAGGTCGGTCGGCGGGCTCCCGGCGGCGATCGCCATTCGCCGCAGAACCCGCCAGCGCACGGCTTGCGGGTAGGTACCGAGCACACGGATGTCCAGCCGCCGAGGCACGGCACCGTCACTGGCAACGGGTCCACCGACAGCAGTCGAGCCGTCGGCCCAACCGGCCCCGTGCTGCTGGCGCGACGTGGAAGCGCTGATGATCACACAGTCGGCGAGCGCCCGGTCTGCCCACTCGTCCAACGCGTCCGCATCGGCACGGAGCAGGTCCGCGGTACGGGCGAGAGCAGCGCCGATGCCCGGCCCGAGCTCGGTTTCGAGAGCGGGAAGGACGCGGTGCCGCACCCGGGCGCGCGCATAGGCCGGGTCGGCGTTGTGTGGGTCGTCCCACGATGTCAGGCCCTCGGGAAGTGCGGCGCGCACCGTGGCCCGCCTCAGATGCAGCAGCGGACGCCGATAGAGCCCAGACCTGCCGGCCATGCCGGCCAGCGACCGCGCACCCGAGCCGCGGGCCAGACCGAGCAGGACGGTCTCGGCCTGGTCGTCACGCGTGTGGCCGAGCAGGATCGCCGGCGCGCCGTGCCGCACGGCACCCGCGTCCAGTGCCTTGAATCGCGCGCGGCGTGCGTTGCCTTCCGGGCCTTCGACGCCGACGACCGCGCCGACGTGGATTACCTCGACCGGGTCGAGGCCCAAGCCGATGAGGGCCGACGCCACGTCGCGTGCGCGCGCGGCAGAGGCTTCCTGAAGGCCGTGGTCGACGCTCACCCCTCCTGCACGCCGCCCCTCACGGGTCGCGACGTGCGCCAATGCCGCCGCCAAGGTGAGCGAGTCGGCTCCACCCGAGCATGCGACCAGCACGGGGCGGTCCGTCGGCAGATCGGCGACGGCCTCGCGGACCGCTCGTCGGACAGCGAGATGCGGCGCCGTCATGGCCTCAGCGGGACACGGCCGCCTGGCCGTGGACCCGGCGTACCCAGGCGACCGGGTCGGTGATCTCGTCGAGCGTGGGCAGGGTCTCGGCCGAGTCCCAGACCCGGTTGAACCCGTCCATGCCGACCTTCTCGATGACGCCGCGGACGAACTTGGCGCCGTCACGGTACTGGCGCATCTTGGCCTCGAGCCCGAGCAGCCGGCGCACGGTGCGGTCCAGACCACCCGCGGCCGCCCGCCGGCGTTGGAACTTCTCGCGGATCGTCGCCACGCTCGGCACGACCTCGGGACCGACGCCGTCCATGACGACGTCCGCATGGCCCTCGAGCAGCGACATCACCGCCGTGACTCGGTCGATGACGGCTTTCTGCTTGGGCGACTGGACGAGGTCCAGAACAGAGGGCCCGCCCTCGCCGCCCTGCGCACCGTCGATGACGGACTTGATGACCTCCCGCAGCCGCGACACCAGCACCGACGGGTCGACCTCGGTCGCGCCGACGAACGACTCGATCTCGCTGCGGAGGTGGTCACGCAGCCACGACACGGCCGTGAACTGAAGCCGATGGGTCTCCTCGTGGAGGCAGACCCACATCCGGAAGTCGCGCGGATCGACCTTGAGCTCTCGCTCCACGTGGACGACGTTGGGGGCGACGAGCAGCAGCCGTCCGGGCGCCCCGGAGGCGTCGGACCAGAACGGGTCGAACTGCCCGAGCACCTTGCCGGAGAGGAATGCCAGCAAGGCACCCGTCTCGACACCGGTCACCTTGGGTCCCACCCGGTCGAGCAGCCCGGGACCCGACCAGCGGCTGCGGAGCTTGTCGGTGAGCGGCGCGATGATCTGCCGCATTCCGTCGGCGTTGGCCTGTGCCCAACCTCCCCGGTCCACCACGACCACCGGAGCCGGCGCGGAGGACCCGTCGAGCCGGGTGAACGACCGCACCGGTCCGGTCGCGTCGGTCGCAAACGTCTTGAGATCCGTCACGACTGCACGGGCTTCCTCGGCTGTCACCGTCGGACCGGGCTTGGCGAGCCGGCGCGCGGTCGCGACCGCGAGGTCCCAGTCGACCATCTCTGGTGGCTGCGTTCCCGAGCTCTCGTAGGACGTCATGCCGCCACGCTACGTGACGGCCCGATCGATGCTGAGGTTGCGTCAAGGGTGCCCTGAGGGCTGTGGTCGCGCGGCAGGAGACGGCATCTTCGTAGCGCAACCCGTGCGCTGGCTCACGATGCCGACGGCGAGACCGCGTCCGGCTGCGAGGGAGCGGGGGCGCGCGGCACGCTGCAGCCGCAACCGGCAAGGGCGGCCGCCAGGTCGTCCAATGCCGCCCGCGCCGCGAGCGTGTTGGCAACGTCGTCGGCGATCACAGCGAATCCGAACGCCGTGCCGTCGCGAGCTACAGCGAGCCCAGCCAGCGAGCTCACCCCGGTGAGTGTTCCGGTCTTTGCCCGGATCAGGCCCGCGCTGCCCGCGGCCGAGGGCGACTCGAACCGGTCGTCGAGCGTGCCGGTGAAGCCGGCGACCGGCAGGCCGGTCAGCACCGCGCGCAGTTCGGGCCGCTCCGGATCGGCAGCGGCAGCCAACGTCGCGGTGAGCGCCGCCGGCGACACGGCGTTGCTCCGGGCCAGGCCGCTGCCGTCCGCGATCGTCGCACCAGTGAGGTCCACTCCGAGGTCGGTGATCGCCTGGACGACAGCTGGGCCGGCAGCCTCTGATGTCGCCGCCAACCCCGTGCCACGCGCGACGTGGCGGGTCAAAATCTCGGCCCCGCCGTTATCGCTCACGGCAAGGACGTGTTCGACGATCGTCGAGAGTGGTGGCGATTCCACGGCAGCGACCTCGACCGCGTCTCGTGGAGCCGCGGCCCGAGCCGGATCCCCAGTCACGCTGATCCCGCGATCGGCCAGCATCGCCGCGAAGCTTGCCGCAGCCGCGAGCGACGGATCGGCCGACCGGCGGTCGGTGTCCGGATTCCGGCGGCCGCCGTCGACGGACAGCGCCGTCACCGGACCGACCACGCCGGCCGAGACGTACGTCGACTGCCAATCCGGGTCTACGGCCGGTCCGGTGAACATGCTGTCGTCGACGAGCACCTCGACAGCCGTCGTGCCGGCCGCCTTCAAGGCTGCCGCGGTCGCGTCGGCGAGGGTGGCGAGTCGCGTCGCGCCGGGCATTGCCGGCTTGTCGTCGATCGTCAGGGTGGGGTCACCGCCGCCGACGAGCACGAGTTGTCCTGGAGCCGCGCCCATCACCGTCCGGGTCGCGAACGTGTGATCAGGCCCCAGAGTGCCGAGCGCGGCAGCAGCCGTGAGGATCTTCAGCGTGCTCGCCGGGACCATGGGCGCGGCCGACCCGTCCTGGTACAGCACGGAACCCGTCGTCAGGTCGACTACCGAGACCCCGACCCGGTCTCCCAGCGCACCCGCCGCGAGCGGCTGCGCCAGCACGTCGGCCAGCGCAGGTGCGCCCGGAGCTGGACTCGACGACGCCGCGGCCAACACGGTCGGTGCCGCTTCAGGCGTCGGTGTCGACGTCTCGCTCGCCGCCGGCGACGGCGCCTGGCCGGCAGGCGTCCCCCGCCCCACTTCGAACACCACGACGCCTACCACGGCACCGCTCACCAGCACCAGGGCCATGGCCACGATGGCGAGCGAGCGGCGAGACACGACGGGCCACGGTACGGGACACTCGTGCCCGGGCGTGCACAGGGAGGCAGTCGTGGAGTTCAACGTCACGATCGAGATTCCCGCCGGGAGTCGCAACAAGTACGAGGTCGACCACGAGACCGGCCGGCTCAAGTTGGACCGCCGGCTGTTCACGTCGACGCGATACCCGGCCGACTACGGCTTCATCGAGCAGACTCTCGGTGAGGACGGCGACCCACTCGACGCACTCGTGCTCATCGAGGACCCGACGTTCCCGGGCTGCCTGATCCGCTGCCGTGCGTTGGGCATGTTCCGGATGAAGGACGAGGCAGGCGGCGACGACAAGGTCATGTGCGTGCCGGCCGGCGACGTCCGCAAGGCCTCCCTGCGCGATCTCGAGGACATCCCGGAGTTCGAGCGGATGGAGATCCAGCACTTCTTCGAGGTCTACAAGGAGCTCGAGCCAGGCAAGTCGGTCGAGGGGGCGAAGTGGGCCGGCCGCGTGGAGGCCGAGGCCGAGATCGAGCTCTCGTACCAACGAGCCCGCGACACGGGCTACTACAACCACCGAAGCTGACCATCGGTTGCCGAGAGGTTGACCACGTAGACCGCCCTGGGCTGTGCATCACCGTGCTCGGAGGCGCTCGCACGACAGCCGAATGGCACGCTGGCCCGCTCCACATACGAGGACAAGTCGGGCGCTGCAGCAGCGGTTGGGCGTGCCATTAGCAGCGGTAGAGCGTGCCAATCGTCCCCGCGGATCATGCGGCGATCACGAACCCGTCATGGTTGGTGCGACATGCGCTGCAAGGCTGGTCGAGCGCCGTTCGCCCGGTGATGGCCTTGCCGGCTTTCGAGCGGCTGCCCGGTTCCGCCGGCCCTACACGCGGCCGTAGAACGAGGGCGTCCGCCAGTAGAAGACCGACTGCACCTCGACGACCTTGCCCGGCCGCGGCGCGTGGATCATCATCCCGCCCCCGATGTAGAGCCCGACGTGGTACGTGCCCGACGCCTGCCCGTTGTCGGACCAGAAGACCAGGTCCCCGGGCCGGATGTGGGAGTACGAGATCCGCGTGACGGCCCGCGCCTGCGCGACGCTCCAATGCGGCAGACTCTTGCCGCCCTGCTGCCACGCCCGCATGGTCAGCCCCGAGCAGTCGAACGCGTCAGGGCCGGCCGCTCCCCACTGATACGGCTTCCCGAGCTGGGCACGGGCGTACGTGACGGCACGTTGCGCAAGGGCTGGGCTCGGCGGCGGCGGGTCCGCCTGGGGCGGCGGGTCTGCCTGCGGCGCCGATGGTGGCGGTGAGGGCGATGCTGGCGCGGGTGCAGGGGCTGGCTCGGACGCCGGTGTTCCGGCCGGCTCGGATGACGGAGCGGTGGGCGCCTCGGGCTCCGCGACCGCAGGCCCGTCACCGGCGGCTGTGTCGGACACGGCGTCGTCGGACGCGTCGTCCGACGCGGCGACGTCGGACGAGGCGTCGTCCGACGCGGCGGCGAGAGCTTCGCGTTCACGCATGGCTGCTTGCTGGGCCATCAGGCCTGCCTCGCGCTCTCGCTCGAGCTCGACGGTGGTTCCCCGCGCGGCGGCGAGATCGGCGACAAGGGTCTCGTGATCCGCTTCCGCCGAAGCGAGCGCGGCCTCCTGGTCTGCGATCGCGCGGGCGGCTTCGTCGAACGCCTGCTGCGCCGCCCGCTCGGCGGCCTGACGATCCGCCAGAGCCCGGCGGGCCTCTCCCTCCGCGGTGTCCGCTGCGGCAGCCTTCTCCCGCCACCGCTCGTGGATCGCGCCCTGAGTCTGGGTCGCCGACCTCAGTACTGCGGCACCGTCGAAGAAGTCCTCGTCGTCATGAGCCTCGAGCACGAAGGCGAACGCCGACAGTTGGCCGCCATTACGGTATGCCGCTGCTGCCAGGCGACCGAGCTCGTCGTGGGCCGACGCGGCCTCGGCGGCCGTCTGCGACGCCCGGTCCGCCGCCGCCTTCTCTACCCGCTCGGCCTCGACAAGGGCGAGGCGGGCGCCGTTGTGCGCCTCCACCGCCCGAGCGGCTGCGATCTGCAGGCCGTCGAGCCGGGCGTTGACCGCCGCGATCCGTTGTTCGACCGTCGCGACGGCGCTGTGAGCGGCGTTCTCCGTCCGCCGCGCGTCGTCGACCTCGGAGTCGGACGGGTACGTCGGATCCGCCGCCGCTGGAGTGCCCAGCAGGCCGAGGAGCACGACCGCGCACGCGGCCGAGGTCACGGGTCGAAGGCGGTGCGGCACGGGCGCTCCCGGCGACAGGTGAGTGCGGCTTCGAGCAGACCCCGAGGCTAGTCACGTTTGCCACTTCAGGGAACAGAAGTCACAGAATTCCCACTAGTCACCTGCGTGTCGACTTGACTCAGGACGCCTGATGTCGTTCAAGCCGGCGCCGGAGGGCCGGTCGTGCTCCGCACCGTCGTGAGCTGGAGATGCCGATGATCACCCGCGCGACCAGCGTGGCGTAGACGACGACGTTCTCGCTGTATCCCCCTACACCTGGCCGGAAGTCGCCGGCACAGGTGATCAACCGAAGCTGCGGCTCGGGAGTGCTCGCGTAACGCGGGCCGTCGGGGACGCGTCCTTCGGATACTGGGCGACCAGGTCGACCGCGAACCGCGCACGACGACCGTCCGCCCGCACGACGACGATCTCGTCGCCCGGAACGAGGGCATCGAGATGACGGAACACGCCGTCGCGGCCGTTCCACGTCAGATAGCCAGCGAGCACCGACGGCCCCACCTCACCCGGGGCCGGGCTCTGGTCGAACCACCCGATCGGGTCGGGCGCCTGGGGAACCTCCATCACGTTGTCCGGGCTCAGCCCGAGCGGGATCGCCTCTTCCGACACTCGCAGGCCCGGGATCTCCACCCGGACAGGCGGACTCGGTGGCATGCCGGTCGGCGTTGGCGCCGGGGCGGCGCCAGGTGCCTCCGGCGAGGTGTGGGCGGGCCCGACGACTCCCCTGTGACCGTCGGACCCGCCCGGGTACCGGTGGCGTCGTCACCGCGTGACATCTCGCCGGCGCCGGCTCAGACCGACGCCGAAGACCCAGATCGCGCTCGACCCGGCAGCCGCCGAGAACGCAGCGGTTCCTCTCATCGCGGCGGACCTCCACATGAGCGCAATTCCCCGGCAGGGGTCTCATCAGAGGTTCGCGGCGAGTCAGACCGCGGATTGGTCCCGAGTGGACTCTTCTTTCCTAGGGTTACGGGCCAGGAATCGGAGGTCGGCGTGAGTGCATTCGGCTGGGGATTGCTGGCGAGCTCCTCCCTGCTCATCGGTGCCGCCATCACGCTCCTCCGTCCGCTCGGCCAACGCACGGTCGCGCTGGTCATGGCCTTCGGCGCGGGAGTTCTGTTCAGCGCGGTGGCCTACGACCTCGTGCTGGACTCGTTCGAGAAGGGTGAAGGTGGCAGGCTTTTCGCCGGGCTGGCCGGCGGTGCGCTGACGTTCTTCGTCGGCGACATGATCATCGACCGGATGGGGGGAGAGGGCCGCAAGCGCTCGACCGGCGTACAGGCGGAGGGAGGCGGGGCCGCCATCGCGCTCGGCACGGTGCTCGACGGCATTCCCGAGTCCTTCGTGCTCGGCACGACCCTGGTCGCAGGGTCGGGAGTCAGCTGGGGGATGCTCGCGGCCGTGTTCCTCTCCAACCTGCCAGAGGCCATGTCCGCGACGGCGGGGCTCACCAAGGCGGGCGCCAAGCCGTCCCGGCTGATGGTGCTCTGGGGTGGGACGGCGCTGGTGTCGGCCGCCGCCGCAGCGCTCGGCTACGCACTCCTCGGCGGCGCGGCCGGCGGCGCCGTCGCCCTCGCCCAGGCCTTCGCCGCCGGTGCGCTGCTGACAATGCTCGCCGACACGATGATTCCCGAGGCCTACGAGTTCGGCGGGCCCACGACCGGCCTGGTCACCGTGTTCGGCTTCAGCGTCGCGTTCGGACTGAGCGCCCTCACCTGAGACCCCGGCCGGTTGGGCTCGACGGGTCCGGCGGACTGGTCGTCGTCGCGACCATCATCCGTCGGCCGTGCTCCGCTAGCGGGATCGCGACGCGATGTATGCGGGCCGCCTGGTCGCCGATCTACGTGTGGGCCGCGGACGCTCTCACCTGACAGACCGGCCGCGGACGCCCGGCGCGGTGGTTCGAACTAGGGCGACATGTCGGCTAGCTGGAACCGCACCTGACCCTGCTCGTCGACCTCGGCGTCGAGCGCCTTCTCGTCGAGCGCAGCGGCGGCCTCGGAGTCCAGGAAGACGCGAGCACCTTCGGCCTCGAGCACCTGGTCCTGTGGCTGTGGAGCGGCGGCGACGGACACGGCGAAGGACGCGGAGCCGTCCTCGCCGGCAAGAGAGGCGATCCGGAGACCGGTCTGATCGGGCAGGTCGGGCCGGGTCGTCAGCGTATGGATTGCCGACACGGCGTCGTTGGTGAGCGTGAGCACAAGAGGCCTCCTTCTGGTTCGGATCTAAAGGGCACGCTCCTGCCCACGAGGGCGCGCCCTAAACACCAATCCGAGGCATATCCGTGCGCACGGCGCGCCCTCCGTCAGCCCGTGAGGCGCGCCATCACCGCACTGCCCTCGCTGCGGATGATGTCGAAGTCCGCGGGCTGGACGATGCTGCGCTCAGCGTCCTCCAGAACCAGCTGGACGTGTGAAGCTATCGCCCGGGTGCGGCCGGGATCGGCCGAACACACCCGGGCGGCAGAGTCGAGCATTCGCAGCAACCGTCGAACCACGGCCGGTTCCTTGCAGCCGAATCGGCGTATCTGTGCACTGCAGAGCTTGACGTACTCGGCGAAGTCGATGCCCGGAGCGATGACCCGGACGGCGCCTGCGTTGTCCGACTCGACCGCGTCGCCAAGCGGGTGGCCGGCGAGTGTCGTGAGGACGACGGTCAGCCGGTCGACAGCCTGGACCGCGGTGTACGGATCGTTGATCGCCGGCGAGAGCGCCTTGGACGCGATGTCGGCGAGCTGACGGATCCCGAGCGATGCGTCCTGCTCGTGCGTGCGTTCGAAGCCGATACGGACGGCGCCATCGACGACGGGTCTCACCCGGACCGGGTCGGGCACCGGCTGTTCCGGCGACGCCCGCCACATCCAGGCGAGCGGAAGTCCGACCACGACGTGGTCGCCCACCCGCGGAACGAATCGGAGCACGACGTCTTCCGCGGTCGCGACGTCGAGCACTTTCTCCGGATGCAGGGTCTGCACGTAGCCCGACCCGGACGCCGAGATGGCGACGGCCCACACCGGCGGCTCGGCCACGTCTCCAGATGGGTGGCTTCGTCCGGGGAAGCCCTGCTCGATGCTTCTGAGCGTGGTCGCCTCGATCCGCTTCAGGATGGCGTCGATCTGGATCGAGTGGGCGAGATGGTGGACGAAGTAGACGAGCGCGAGCAGGCTCGCGAAGAGCAGCACGAGGGCGGCGGTCACCGCGAGCCTCGGGTAGTCCTGGACGCGCTCGCCCTGAGAGACGCCTACCGTGAAGAGGCCACCGACGCTGTACACGAACGTGGTGACAAAGATCGCCAACACGACCTGGTTCGGCCGGTCCTGCAGGAAGCTGCGCAACAGGCGGGGTGAGAACTGGGTCGAGGCCAGCTGGAGTGCGACGACGGTGAGGCCGAGCATGACTGCCATGACCGTGATGACGGAGCCCGCGATCCCGATCAGGAGCGTGCGGGCGTCATCCGGCGTCCCCTGGAAGGTCAGCACGTCGAAGGCCGAGTCCTCCGGTATCTCGACGAACGTGAGGACCGTGCCGGCCGCGAACGCGATGCCGACGCCGAGCAAGGGAAGCAGCCAGAGGGCACCCTTGACGTACTCACGTATCGCCTCGGTCCGCGTGGTGGCCATTGCGCCCCACCCCATCCGGTAGGCGTCGGGTTCGTCGCCACTGTCGGTCCGCGGAGCGAGGGTGTCAACCGGCTCCCGGCGTCCGCCGGGCGAACGATCGGCAGCTCGGCGGAGGGCGACCGCATCCCGCGCCGGGCGGTTGGCCGCCGCGCTGACGGGTAGGGAGGCTGGAAGGGACCGTGGAGACCTGCCGATGACGCTCCGAGATCAGGACGACCCCGCGGTGGAGCGCACCGTGGCCCTGGAGGTTGGCGACGCCGGCCTCATCCACGGAGATCTGGCCATCCCCACTCCCGCGCGGGGTGTCGTGTTGTTCGCGCACGGCAGTGGCAGCAGCCGGAACAGTCCGCGCAACCGGAGCGTCGCGCGGCATCTTCGACAACGCGGGCTGGCCACGATGCTGGCCGACCTGCTGACCGAGGTCGAGGAGCGCGCGGACGCAAGCACCGGGCATCTGCGCTTCGACATCGACCTGCTGGCTGAACGCCTCGAGCTGGCCACCGCGTGGCTAGGGCAGGACGAGTCGACTGCCCACCTCCCTCTCGGGTACTTCGGGGCGAGCACCGGCGCGGCGGCTGCACTCGTCGCCGCGGCGCAGCTGGACGACCGGGTGGCTGCCATCGTGTCCCGAGGCGGGCGACCGGACCTAGCGGCTGACGTGTTGGCGCAGGTCCGGGCACCGACTCTACTCATCGTCGGCGGCCGGGACGATCTCGTGCTGAGGCTCAACCGCGAGGCGCTCACGAAATTGCGGAGCGTCCGCGACCTGAAAGTCGTCGACGGCGCGACGCATCTGTTCGAGGAGCCCGGAACGCTCGACCAGGTCGCCCGGCTGGCCGGCAATTGGTTCCTGACACACCTTGCGACGTGACCGCGCCCATGACCACCGAGGGAGGGTAAGCCGATGGCAGAGATCGAGGTCCGTAGCCCTGATTTCGAGAACAACGCCTTCATACCGAGACGGCACGGCCGTGACGACGAGAACGTCTCGCCGGCGCTCGAGTGGGTGGGTGTGAGCGCGGGCGCGGTCGAGCTCCTGCTCCTCTGCGAAGACCCGGATGCACCCTCAGGCACGTTCCTGCATTGGCTGGTGACGGGCATCGACCCCCGCGCGGCCGGCGTCCCGGAGAACAACACACCAATGGGCGGTCGGTTGTGGCCCAACGACTTCGGCGAGGCCGGCTGGGGCGGTCCGGCTCCCCCGCACGGTGACAAGGCGCATCGCTACGTCATCACGTTGTACGCACTCTCCGAGCCGGTCGACCTGCCAGATAACCCCAGCGCGGACGACGTGCACCGGGCGGTCAACGGCATCACCCTCGGGCGGGGCACGCTCGTTGGTCTCTTCCAGCGATGAGTGAAGAGACATCTCCTCCGAGCCGGGAGGGTGCGTGGCATCCCAGTCCGCACAGATGTTCAGCCCGTCGTCGCTGCTGACCTTCTACCGCGCCTGGCTCGGGACGCCGGAGTGAGCCTACGTGCGCCTTGATCAGCAGTCGTGTCGCGAGCGGCTCGCGGCTGCGCGAGTCGCGTATCTGGCGACGGCCGGCCGCGACCTCTGGCCGCACGTCGTGCCTGTGACGTTCGCCGTCGTGGACAACCAGCTGGTCACGGGCGTCGATCAGAAGCCGAAGTCCACCACGAACCTGCGCCGCCTGCGGAACATCGGCGAGAACCCACTCGTGTCGGTCCTGTGCGACCGGTACGAGGACGACTGGACCCGACTGTGGTGGGTCCGCGCTGCTGGCCACGCGAGGATCGTCTCCGAGGGCGATACCCGTGACGCCGCGACGGTGCTGCTGCGGGCGAAGTATCCGCAGTACCAGGACGATCCACCGCAGGGGCCGGTCATCGTCGTCGCGATCGACTCATGGTCCGGATGGTCGTTCAGCCCGTAGATCCTCCAGGGGGACCACAGCAGTCAAGCCGCGACGAGCACGACGAGCAGCGTGCGAGAGCGTGGACGATTCCGACGCGGGTCAGTACGCGACCCCAACCGCCTGCCCGAGCGTCGCCGGATCGTCCAGAACAGCGAGCATCGCATCGGCCACATCGGCGCGGGAGATCGCATAGCCGCGCGGCACATTCCCGCCCACGATGGTCCGGTACGTGCCGGTCAGCGGCTTGTTCACGAGCCTGGGCGGCCGCACGATCGTCCACTCCGTGGTGCTGCGCCGGATCTCGTCCTCGATGGACAAGCTCTGCGACGAATATGACGACACCGAACTCGAACTACTCGCCGACTTCCTCCGCCGCACCACCGACGCCGGACGTAGAGCGACCGACGAGTTGGCCGGCGACTGAGCCAAGACGGCCGCCCAGCCAGTTCATCGGCGAACAGGTGCAGTTGGCCGCCGCCGGGAACATCAACCGCCGGACGCGGTTGCGGCCGACGCTGCACGATGTACGTGAGCTGAGGCAACCGGGAAGGAGCCGTCATGGAGCGACCAAAGCGCCTCGCCCAGATCCACGGATTTGGGATAGACAAGGTTGCCGCTGCGGCGGGAGATGACCCCGACGTCCTGCGGCTGGAGAACCTGGACACCGACCTGGCCCCGCCGCCGGAGGCGATCGCCGCGACGTGCGAGGCCGCCGGCCGGGACGACGCGAACAGTTACCTGCCCTTCACCGGCCGACTCGACCTCAAGCAGGCCATCAGCGCCCGAGTTGCTGCGCGGAGCGGCGTGACGTACGACCCCGAGTCGGAGGTGTTGATCACTGGCGGCGATGGGGACGGGCTGCTCGACGCCCTACTAGCACTGACCGATCCCGGGGATGAGGTCGTGCTCACCGATCCGACCTACGCCGGCATGCTCAACCGGGTCATCCTCACCGGGGCGGTGCCGCGGCTCGCGCCGGCACGAGTCCGCGACGGCGAGTGGCGGCTCGACCTGGACGCGCTGCGGTCGGCGGTCGGACCGAACACCCGCGCACTGTTCCTGCAGAACCCGACATTCCCGTCGGGACAGCTCTTCGACGCTACGGAATGGAACGAGATCGCCGCGCTATGCCGTGACAACGACCTATGGCTCATCTACTGGTCGGCATTCGAGGGAGTCGTATACGACGGCGCACCGGTGATACACCCAGCCGCGCTGCCCGGGCTGCGTGACCGACTTGTCACGATCGGGACGGTCTCCATGGAGCAGCGGATGATCGGCTGGCGGCTCGGCTGGATCGTCGGGCCCGCTGCGGTGCTCCCCGACCTCTCCGTCGTGCACATCTACAATTCGATCGTACCGGGAGGCATCGCCCAAGCCGCGGCGCTCGCCGCGTACACCGCCACAGACGACGGCGTATCGGCGTGCGTCGCAGAGTGGCAACGCCGGCGCGACACCGTGCTCGAGCAACTCGATGGGCTGCCTGTGATCCGCGCGGCCGGCACGTGGTCACAGTTGCTCGACGTGGCTGCGCTCGGCATCGACGCGGGGGACTTCTCGCGGCGGCTGCTCGCGCACAAGGTCGCGGCGACCCCCATGATCGGCTGGGGCGGCGAAGTCGCCGCTCGGCACGTGCGGCTGGTGTTCAGCAACGAGCCGGTCGAGCGGCTGCAGTTGCTCGGGGACCGGGTACGCGCCGCGCTCGAGGACTTCGAGCCCGGCTAGTCATGGCCCGGTTACGCTGCCGCGTGCCGCAGAGGCAGCGTTGGGCCCTGTCGCGCTGGACCCGTCGGTCGATATGACCACCCCGAGCGGCCGGGTGGTCGCCAACGGCGCGAGCCCCCGGGCATCGTGAGCGCTTCGGGACGAAGAGCTAGTGCCGGACGCCCGTTTACGGCTCGGCAGGCGGTGGCTCAGTCACGTGCAGGGCGGCCTCTTCGGCCGACAGGCCCGTATCGCCGGTGTCGGGGCCAACGAGGTCCGGATCAGTTCGCGAGTGTGAGCCGTCGCCGCCAGCTACTAGCTGAGAGATCTCGCGCTGGGTGCCACGGTCGCTCCCTTCGGGACCCTCGCCCTCGTCAACGGCGTCCGGCTCTTCCTCAGCAAGCAGCTGATCCAGCGATTGTCCCTCGGACTGTTCCGTAGCGGTGGTGCCGAATCGTAGGGAGCCGCGGTACCGGTCGCCGGCATCCCCGGTGTTGTCGCCATTTCCGTCCAGCATCGTGTCCTCGGTGCCGTCGCCTTCGAGGATCTCGCCGGCGTCATCGCGTCTGGTCATGCGCCGACCTCGGAACTGGCCGCATCGCCGCGGGCCTCGCAAGCGGTCAAAGTGCCGCTTGCTGCTCACACTAGCCCTCAGAACTTGATCCGGGTCCGAGCGGACGATGGGCGCAGTCGGCGGGCGGCTCCCCACCGCGACCCATGCCGCACTGCTCCTGGTCGGGGCAATGACCCCGGTTCGCCGCGACCGGGCGAGTTCGAGCTCCCGGGCAAGGAGTCAGCGCCCTCGAGGGCGGAGGAGCCTCGGTGTGACGGGTGCTGCGGCCGCGGCGTCGTTCGTGCGACCTGGGTCGGCGAGCTGGTCGAGCAGGGCGTCGGCCCAGGCGGTCAGCCCGCGCACGTCGATGTCATAGGGCGGGTCAACGGCGTAGCCGGCGATCCGCTCGCGGCCACGGCGCAGCAGTGCCGACGCTCCACCGTCGTTGCCGCGCAGGAGATGGGTGAGGCCGACCGCTAGCTGGGCCAGGCCCTGCCAGAGATCACGCTCACGCTCCGGCGCCGCCTTCCAGGTGCCCTCGAGGACCTCATGGGCGTGGAAGGGCAGGCCCTCATCGAGCAGCCGCTGAGCCTCTGCGAGAGAGCGGGCCGGTGGGAGAACGAGCTGGTCGGGAACCCGCGCGACGCCCGAGCTACCCCTAGGCAAGGGGCGCCCCAGGCCGTCGCGTGGGCGCGCGTTGAGTGGCCGCCCGCTTGCGTCGCGCTCCCGCGGAGACATCAGCGGTCCAGCCGACAGTCAGCGCACCCGCCGAGCAGCCCGGTGTCAGACAACCCCACGGGCATCCACATGAAAGCAGCGTCGCAGCCGGATCACACTGCTGTCGAGGCGCCATATAGGACATGGACGTTGACAGACGACCTACATCACGCCAGCCACGACCAGCTCGGCCACGAACCCGCCGCCGATCTCGTGCCCTTGTGCCGGCCATGTCACCAAGCAACGTCAAGCATCAGGCGAAGCACTACACAGGGCGCAGAGCCGCCTGTGGGAGTCGAACCCACGACCTACGCATTACGAATGCGTCGCTCTGGCCGACTGAGCTAAGGCGGCGGATGCCGGTCGACCGGCACGCCGCACGAGTATAGGCGGAGCGCCCGGTCGGCTCCGAATCGCTCCCGCACGTGCCGGGGTGCCTCATCCGGCCGTCGACTCGGTCGTCATCTGCTGGCCCAGCGCGGACCCCGCTATGTACGTGGCCCACGGCACGTTCCAGTCGACCATGCCCGGATCGCCGCGCTGGACGAGGTCCTCGGGCCCCCGGGTGGAGTTGGTCACCGTGACGACGTCGCCGTACTGCGCCATCTCGTAGTAGGTGCGCCCGTTCGCATCGCTCAGGTTGAGGCAGCCGTGTGACACGTTCTCGGCCCCCTGGGACGCCTCCGACCATGGCGCGGAGTGCACAAACGTGCCGCTCCAGGTGAGTCGCACGCTCCAGTCGACCTCGAGGTCGTAGTACTCGGGGCTCTTCTTGTCGCACGTGATGTCCGCGCCGCACGAGGTCATCTGACGCGTGGCGTCCTTCGACTGCACGACGTACGTGCCGTTCCGCGTCGCGAACTCCGGGCGGCCCAGGCTCGTGTCCCAGGTGCCGACCGGCGCGCCGTCGACCGTCACGATCATCGTGTGGGAGGCCGCGTCGACGGTGGCAACCTGCGCCCTCCCCACCGTGAAGGCGAACGTGTACGCGCGCCCACCCCACAGGCCGTCGCCGGCCTGAACGCCGTTGAGATCCAGGTTCACGCCGACCCGCGTGCCCGACGGCCAGTACGCCTGAGGCCGGAAATGGACCTCGGTCGAGCTGACCCAGTGCCAGCTACCGACGACTTGCGGTGCCGACGCGACGTGCAGCGCCCGCTCGACGGCCGCCTGCTCGGTGACATCCTGGTCGAAGCGCACGACGATCGGCGCACCGACGCCGACCACCTCGCCGTCGCCTGGCTGGACCGTCAACGTCAGCCTGCTCTCGTCGGGCACCGCCGCAACCGTGAAGGTGCCAGTCAACGCGCGGGGGGTGCCGACCTCGTCGGCTACCTCGGCCTGCACGGAGTACGTCACGCCCGGGAGCGGTGGCGACTCGCTCACCCAGCTGGCGCCGTCGCCGCCGACGGACCCGGCAAGGGGCTCACCGGCCTGGGGCGTCACCGTCGCCGACTCGAAGGTCCCGTCCTGTACCTGCAGCGTCACGGGCTGGTCGAACGCCACCTCGCCGGCCGGTACCACCAGCTGCGGATCCACGGTAGCCGTCGGCGACGGCTCCGCGCCGCCACCGTCCAACCCACACGCCGCGACCAGGGGCAGCAGGACCGCCGCCAAGGTCGATCGTCGATACCTCACACGCCCACCCATCACGCCCCTCATCTTGTGGAGGCTTTTCAACGTTATCCGGCGCTTGATGACGTGCAAGACCCGCCACAAGATGCCAGCAAGGGTCGATCGAGCGGCGCGGGCAGCTCACGAGCAGCGCATACCGTCCTCCGGGACCGTGCCGTCGACCAGGTACGCGTCGATGGCGTCGTCGATGCAGTCGCTGCCCGACTGGTATCCGAGGTGCCCGAATCCCTCACGGGTGAGCAGCACTCCAGACGAGAGCTGGGAGGCCAGCGCCTCCGCCCATTCGTACGGCGTCGCCGGGTCGCCGGTCGTGCCGACCACCAGAATCGGGTCCGCACCGGCAGCCGACACCGGCGCCGGCTCGGCAACCGGCGGCACCGGCCAGTTCACGCAGGCCAGCCCGCCCCAGCCGAGGAACGAGCCGAAGATTTCTGACGCGGCCTCGAACGCCGGCAAGCCGGCCTCGACCTCCTCCAGCGAGGAGACGTCGGGCTTGTCGAGGCAGTTCACCGCCAGGATGACCTCGTTCGAGTTGCCGTCGTACGTGCCGTCGGGATTGCGGAACAGGTAGAAGTCCGCGAGCGTCAGCAGCGTTGTCCCGTCGCCGGCCAACGCCTGCTCCAGCGCTACGGAGAGCGGCGGGTAGCCCTGGTCCGGTGTCAGGTAGAGCGGCAGCACGATGCCGAGCACGGCGAGCGCCTGGGTGAGCGGCCGCTCGTCGTCGTCGGTCTGGAGCGGCGTCTGGTCGATGACCTGGAGCAGGTCCGCCAGCGTGGCACGCGCCTCGCTTTCGGTCTCACCGAGCGGGCACTCCTCCCCGCCGATGCAGTACTCGAGGTACGCCGTCAGCGCGCGCTCGAAGCCCTGCGCCTGGCCGAGTCCGACCTGGTCGCCGGACAACGCCGGGTCGATCGCCCCGTCGAGCACCACGCGTCCGACCCGATCCGGGAATTGCTCGGCATAGAGCGCGCCGATGTACGTCCCATACGAACTGCCGAGGTAGTTGAGCTGCTCGTCGCCGAGCACGGCGCGGAGCACATCCATGTCCTTGGCCACGTCGGCAGTGCCGATGTGCGGCAGCAGCTCGCCGGACCGGGCCTGGCAGCCACTCGCAAGAGCCGCCGTCTGTTCCTGGAGCGTCGCGATCTCAGCCGCGTCGTCCGGCGATCCGTCCGAGGCGACGTATACATCGAGCGCGTCGTCGTCGAGGCAGTCGATCGGAGTCGACTCGCCCACGCCACGGGGGTCGAAACCGACGACGTCGAACCGCTCCTGCACGTCGTCGGTCACGACGGACTCCGACGCCGCGTAGTCGATCCCCGAGCCTCCTGGACCACCCGGGTTGACCAGCAGCGACCCGATCCGGTCGTCGCCGGTCGCCGGGACCCGCAGCACGGCGAGCTCGATGGTGCCGGCTTCCGGTGCCTCGTAGTCGAGTGGGGCCTCGAGCGTGGCGCACTCGAACTCCTCCCGGCACGACTCCCACTCCAGGCTCTGGCCGTAGAACGGAGCCAGCGCGGGGTCGACCCCAGCGGTGGCGTCGGGTGCGGGTGTGGACGACGGTGCGCGCTCCGCGACCTGGCCATCGTCGGACGTGCAGGCCGCCGCGGTTAGAGTCGCGACGGCCACCAGCGCGGTCAACGCGCGACGGGTCACTCACCCTCCTGGTCGGGCGTGGGCCGCATGCCCCCCGCGATAGCTCCCTCGTACGCCTGTCGCGAGCCGCAGACGCTCGCCTTCGGGCAGGCAACCTTGCGGCCGGACTCACGGTCGCGGACGTAGACGGTCTGCGCGGGCACGTTGTAGCCCACGACCGTGCCCTCGACCCCCTCGTCCGTGCTGACCCCACAACCGAGGGCGGGGACGCTGACCTTGAAATCCTGGTAGAGCGGGTGCTCGTACTTCAGGCAGCACATCAGCCGGCCGCAGGCGCCGGAGATCTTCAGCGGGTTGAGGGGAAGATCCTGGTCCTTCGCCATCCGGATGCTGACTGGCTCGAAGTCGACAAGGAACGTCGAACAGCACGTGTCCCGGCCGCACGGGCCGATCCCACCCTGCACGCGCGCCTCGTCGCGGGCACCGAGTTGCCGGAGGTCGATCCGGGCCCGAAGGCTGCGGGCCAGGTCACGCACGAGCTCGCGGAAATCCACCCGATGAGGAGCGCTGAAGTAGATGGTGATGAGCTGGTCGACGTCCTCGCGGGTGTCCACGTAGTCGACCCCGACGATCTTCATCGGCAGCTTGTGCTGGCGGGCCAGACGGCGGGCGACGACCCTGGCCTCGGCGCGGCGCCGGCGGTTGCGTTCGTCGCGCTCGAGGTGTTCGTCGGCTGCCGCGCCCGCGCAGACGGGGAGGCCGCCGATGTCCTCGCTGACCCACTGCGGCGCCCATACGCACTCGGCAACCTCCGGGCCGTCGTCGGTGGGCACGAGCACCTTGTCGCCGACGCGCGGGCTGTGTTCACCAGGGTCGAGGTAGTACAGCCGCCCGTAACGGGTGAACGCGACGGCCATGACCATGCCCACGTCGCCACCATACGGCCTGTCCGTCTGGTCTCATGGCGGGATGGACGTGACCTTCCGCCTCGCGGTCACCTCGGATGTACCCGCAATCGTCGCCATGCTCGCGGACGACCAGCTGGGGGCGACCCGTGAGACTCCGCACGATGTGGAGCCTTACGAACACGCGTTTGCCGTGATCGACGGCGACCCGAACCAGATGCTGGTCGTGGGCGAGTCCGCTGGGCGCGTGCTTGCGACGCTCCAGCTCACGTTCCTGCCGGGTCTATCCCACCGTGGCGCATGGCGGGCCCAGATCGAGGCGGTCCGGGTCGACGCGTCCGCGAGGGGCGAGGGGGTCGGCGAACGCCTTGTGCGATGGGCGATCGGGCAGGCCCGAGTGCGGGATTGCGCGCTCGTACAACTCACCAGCAACACCAGCCGCACCGACGCGCACAGGTTCTACGAGCGCCTCGGCTTCGTCGCGTCACACACCGGTTTCAAGCTCGCTATCTGACCGCTCAGCGGCGGCCGGGCACGCAGCGTGTCGAACTGGACAGGGCCGTCGTGCTGGGACTCATTGACCGAGGGTGACGCGGGGTCGTTCAATCGACATGCTTCGGACGGACTGGAGTTGCGTGAGTTCGGCGTGTGCGAGGGGATGCTCGCCGAACGACTGCCCAGATACACATCTTCTCGGAGGTTGAGGAATGACAGCAGGACGGGAGCGGACAGCGGCCCAGGTTTCCGAGGCGCAGATCGCGGTTCACTGGCGTGAAGAGGAGACCTATGACCCGCCGGCGAGGTTCATCGCGCAGGCGAACGCGGGTGATCCCGAGATTCGCGCACGGTTCGCCGAGGACCGTTTCCCGGAGTGTTTCAAGGAGTACGCGGACCTGCTCAGCTGGGATGCCTACTGGCATACGACTCTCGACACCAGTCACCCGCCGTTCTGGAGGTGGTTCGTCGGGGGCCGGTTGAATGCCTCGTACAACTGCGTCGACCGCCATCTGGCGACCAACCGCAACAAGGCTGCGATCATCTGGGTGCCCGAGCCGGAGACGGCGGGTTCGGTGGCGATCACCTACCAGGAGCTATACCGCCGGGTGAACGAGTTCGCCGCCCTGTTGCGCGGTGTCGCGGGCGTGGAGACCGGTCACCGGGTGACCTTCCATCTGCCGATGGTGCCGGAGCTTCCGGTCTCGATGCTCGCCTGTGCCCGCCTGGGCGTCATTCATTCCGAGGTGTTCGGCGGGTTCAGCGGCGCGGCCTGCGGCGACCGGATCGCCGACTCGGGCAGCCGGATCCTGGTGACGATGGATGGCTACTACCGCAACGGCGAGCTGGTCGACCACAAGGCCAAGGCCGACGAGGCGGTGGCCGCGGCCAGCAAGCTCGGCCAGGAGGTCGACAAGGTCCTGGTGTGGCGGCGGCACCCCGGCCAGTACGCCTCGGCGAGTCCGATGATCGAAGGCCGGGACTTCTTCGTCGACGAGCTCCTCAGGGATTATGTCGGCGCCGCGGTCGAGCCGGTCTCGATGCCGGCCGAGGCACCGCTGTTCCTGATGTACACCAGCGGGACTACCGGGCGTCCGAAGGGAGCGCAGCACAGCACCGGCGGTTACCTGGCCTATGTCGCCGGGACGTCGAAGTACTACCAGGACATCCACCCCGAGGACACCTACTGGTGCATGGCCGACATCGGCTGGATCACCGGCCACTCGTACATCGTCTACGGCCCGCTCGCGCTCGGCACGACCAGCGTCATCTACGAGGGCGTTCCGACCTATCCCGACGCCGGGCGTCCGTGGCGGATCGCCGAACAGCTCGGCGTGAACATCTTCCACACCGCGCCCACCGCCATCCGCATGCTACGCAAGCTCGGGCCGGACGAGCCGACGAAGTACAACTACCGGTTCAAGCACATGACCACGGTGGGCGAGCCGATCGAGCCGGGCGTGTGGCGGTGGTACCACGACGTGGTCGGGAAGGGCGAAGCGGTCATTGTCGACACCTGGTGGCAGACCGAGAACGGCGGCTTCCTGGGCAGCACTCTGCCCGCCCTCGAGCCGATGAAGCCGGGCAGCTGCGGTCCCGGGGTCCTGGGGATCTACCCGGTGATCTACGACGAGGACCGCAACGTTGTCGAGGCCGGGAGCGGCCGCGCCGGCAACATCTGCATCCGCAACCCGTGGCCCGGCATCTTCCAGACCATCTGGGGTCAGCCCGACCGATTCGTGCAGATCTACTACGAGAAGTACTGCGCCAACAAGGACAGCACCGAGTGGCGCGACTGGCCCTACTTCGCCGGCGACGGCGCCGTGCAGGCATCTGACGGCTACTTCCGGATTCTTGGCCGGGTCGACGACGTGATCAACGTGGCCGGCCACAGGCTCGGCACCAAGGAGCTCGAGTCGGCGAGCATCACCGTCGAGGAGATCGCCGAGGCGGCTGCCGTGCCGGTGATGGACGAGCTGCGGGGGCGGGCAGTGGAGATATACGTCGCGCTCAAGCCCGGCGTCACGCCGGGCACCGACATCGAAGCGAAGGTGATCAGCGCGATCGAGACCGAGATCGGAAAGATCGCGAGACCAAAGAACGTGTGGATCGTCTCGGACATGCCCAAGACCCGCTCGGGAAAGATCATGCGCAGGGTCATCGCATCGATCTCCAACTTCACCGACGTCGGTGACGTCACGACGCTGGCCAACCCCGAGATCGTGGACGACATCCGGCAGCAGGTGCAACAGGAGAAGCTCGCCCGCGGCGAGACGCCCCGCGAGCTCTCACCCCAGGAGGAGGCCGAGATCAGGGCATTCGGTCAAATCGAGTAACGCGAGGTCCCGCTCGCTACTGGCGCGTGCGGTCAGCCTTCGCGCAGGGTGAGCGCCATGGCCTCGAGAGCGAGCAGCGGCGCGGCGTTGGCCTCGAGCGCCTCACGGGCCTCCGCTACGGCCTCCATGCGCCGAAGCGTCGACTCGGGTGTCGAGCCTCGAGCCAGCCGATCGACCGAGGGTCGGATGTGCTCGTTGACCAGGACGGCGGCGGCTCCCAGCTGGAGCACGAGCACGTCGCGGTAGAGCGCGAGGACGTCGACCAACGCCCGGTCGATGGAGTCGCGCTGCACCCGGGTGCGCCGCAGCTTCTGCTCGCGCTCGAGCTCCTTGACCGCGGCGTCGACGTTGCGCGGCCGTCGGCCGGTGGCGCCCACGCCAAGCGCTTGCTTGAGCTCGTCGACCTCGCGGGTGTCGAGGTCGTCGCAGTGCCGCTCGGCGTCGGTCTTCGCCGCCTCGACGAGGGACGCGGCGGCGTCGAGACAGGTGCGCAGGTCGGCGAGCACGAACGGCAGCCTGAGCACCGCGTCGTGGCGGTCGCGGGCGTCCTCGTCGGTCGCGAGCGCCCGGGCCCGGCCGATGTGGCCCTGCGATGCCCGGGCCGCGAACGCCGCGAGCTCCGGTTCGGCTCCAGCGCTGCGGACCAGATACTGGGCGACGTCGTCGTACGGCGGGGTGCGCAGCATGATCACGCGGCACCGGGAGCGGATCGTGGCGACGATGTCCTCCGGCGTCGGCGCGCAAAGCATCCACACGGTGCGTGGCGGCGGTTCCTCGACCGAGAGCAGTATCGCGTCGGCCGCGTCATCGCCTAGCCGGTCCGCGTCCTCGATGACGACGACCTGCCAACGCCCACGGGAGGGCCGCAACGCCGCCCGTGGTACCAGTTCACGGATCTGCTTGATCTTGATGGAGAGCCCGTCGGTCACGACGTTGGCGACGTCGGGGTGCGTGCCGTTGCGGACGTCTCGGCACTCGGCGCATTGCCCGCAGCCGCCGTCGGGGCACTCGAGCGCCGCGGCGAACGCGCGAGCGACGACGGAACGCCCCGAGCCGGGTGGACCGGTGAAGAGCCAGGCATGGGTCATCGAGCCGCCCGCGTGGGCGTCGCCGTCGATCAACGCTGCGGCATCGGCGACGGTTCGCTGGAGCTCGGGCACGACGGTCTGCCCGACGACGGCATCCCAGACGCTCACGGCAGCCCGAGCTCCTTCACCCGGTCGGCGACTGCTGCGTCGACGTGCTCGGCCGGCAATGTCGCGTCGACGACGAGATAGCGGTTCGGGGCGGCTGCCGCGAGGTCGAGATACGCCTGGCGTACCCGCTCGTGGAACTCGTCCGGCTCTCGCTCGAGCCGGTCCTCCGGCCCTCCGAGACGGCTCCGGCCGAGGTCTGCCGGGACATCGAGCACGACGGTCAGGTCCGGAACGAGTCCACCTGTGGCGAACGCCGACAAGCCGGCGATCGTTTCGACGCCGAGCCCACGCCCGACGCCCTGGTACGCGATCGACGAGTCGGCATACCGGTCCGTCACAACGACAGCGCCGCGCTCGAGCGCCGGCCGGATCACGTCGCCCACATGTTCGGCGCGGTCTGCCGCGTAGAGCAGCGCCTCGGCACGCGGGTCGAGCCGACCGGTGGCCACCTCGAGGACGATCGTGCGCACCTGCGGGCCGATCCGGGTGTCGCCCGGCTCATGCGTGAGCACGACCTCGCGACCGGCCGAGCGCAGCCAGTGGGCCAGCGCTCGGGCCCGGCTCGACTTGCCGGCACCGTCGCCGCCTTCGAACGCGATGAACACGCCATTCGACCCGGTCACCGGCCCAGCGTAGTGACCCCAGGTGACATCCCGGACCCGCCCCGATGGCGATCCCCAGGGGTTCACCCTGGTCGCACCCGGTATTCATACACGCCCCATTGCCGAGCCTGAATGCGGTCCGCAGGCTGGACGGCCCTTCGAATGGCAGCCTCGATAGCGAGATTGTCGCCATCGGGCCTCGGGATCGCGTTTCGCGGGGATATCGCTATCGAGGCGCTCCGCGGCGCACCACTCAGCGGCGCGAGCGGGCGCTGCTGCCGCGCTTGCGGGGGGCCGGGGCCTTCGCACGCTTCTCGGCCATGAGCTCGACCGCCCGGTCCAGGGTGAGTTGCTCCACGGATGTACCACGGGGCACGGTCACATTGGTCTCGCCGTCGGTGACGTAGGGCCCGAACCGGCCGTCCTTCACGACGAGCGGCTTCCCGTTCGCGGGATCGGTGCCGAGCTCGCGTAGCGGCGGAGCGGTCGCCGGGCGGCCTCGCCGGCCCTTCGGTTCGGCGAAGAGCTTCTCGGCCTCCTCGACCCTCACCGTGAAGATCGACTCCTCATCCGGGAGCGACCTGAAGTCCGGGCCCTTCTTGACGTAGGGCCCGTAGCGTCCGTTGGCGGCGACGATCTCATCACCCGCCGCGTCGACACCGACTACCCGTGGCAAGGAGAGCAGCCGCAGAGCGTCGTCGAGTGTCACCGTCTCCGGCGACATCGACTTGAGCAGCGACGCCGTGGGCGGCTTCAAGTCCTTCGCGGCGTCGTCCGGCAGCACCTCGGTGACGTAGGGCCCGTACCGGCCGGCTTTGGCGACGACCGTCCGGCCGGTGGCCGGGTTGACGCCGAGCTCACGGTCGCCATTCCCGGCCGCCAGCAGCTCGCGGGCCCGGTCGACGGTCAGCTCGTCGGGCGGCAGATCCTCCGGGATGCTGCCCCGGTTGCCGTCGCCGTCCTCGACATAGGGCCCGTATCGCCCGACCCGGACCATCACGCCTTCGGCGAGTGGGAACGACGAAATACCGCGGGCGTCGATCTCGCCCAGGTTGTCGACCAGGTGCTTCAGGCCCTCGATGCCGTCGCCCCCGCTCCAGAACCGGGCCAGCTCGGCCGCCCGGTCGGCGCGGCCGGCCGCGATCTCGTCGAGGCGGTCCTCCATGCGGGCGGTGAAGTCGTAGTCGACCAGCCAGCCGAAGTGCTCCTCCAGCAGCCTGACGACGGCGAACGCCAACCATGACGGCACGAGCGCTGTGCCCTTCTTGAACACGTAGCCGCGGTCGAGGATGGTCCGGATGATCGGCGGGTATGTCGAGGGCCGGCCGATCTCGCGGTCCTCGAGCTCCTTGACCAGCGTCGCCTCGGTGTAGCGGGCCGGGGGCTTGGTCGAGTGGGCCTCGGCCTCGACGGCCACGGCCGTCAGCCCCTGGCCCTCGGCCAGCGGCGGCAGCCGGCGCTCGCGGTCGTCGAGCTCCTGCTCGGGATCGTCCGCTCCCTCGACGTAGGCCTTCATGAAACCGAAGAAGGTGATCGTCTTGCCGGACGCGCCGAATTCGACTGCCTCGCCGGACGACGCCGTCGCACCGACCCGGACGGTCAGCGTCTGCCCGACCGCGTCGCGCATCTGGGAGGCGACGGTGCGCATCCAGATCAGCTCGTAGAGGCGAAAGTCATCGCCGGACATGCCCGTCTCGGCCGGCGTGCGGAACGTGTCGCCAGCAGGCCGGATCGCCTCGTGTGCCTCCTGGGCGTTCTTGACCTTGCTGGTGTAGCGCCGGGGAGCGTCGGGCACGTACGCAGTCCCGTACAGCTCCGCGACCTGTGCCCGGGCGGCGGCGAGGGCCGTGTCCGACAGCGTGATCGAGTCGGTCCGCATGTAGGTGATGAAGCCGCTCTCGTAGAGCCGCTGCGCGACCTGCATGGTGCGGGCAGCGCCGAACCCGAGCTTGCGGGAGGCCTCCTGGAGCATCGTCGTCGTGCGGAACGGCGCATATGGGCTGCGCCTGTAGGGCTTCGACTCGACCGAACGCACCTCGAAGGCTGCGCTTCCCAGGGCTGTGGCGAGCGCCTGGGCGCGCGGCTCGTCGAGCACGACCACCCCGCGGGAGCGCTCCTTGAGCTGACCGCGGGAGTCGAAGTCGCGTCCCTGGGCGACCCGGGAGCCGTCGACCGAGAGCAGCCGTGCGTCGAACGTGCCGGGGTCGTCAGAGGTGCCGGTGTCGAGGGTGGCGACGACGTCCGAGAAGTCGGCGGCAAGAAACGCCATCCGATCTCGCTCGCGGTCGACGACGAGGCGCGTCGCGACGCTCTGTACGCGGCCCGCCGACAGGCCTTGCATGACCTTGCGCCACAGCACCGGCGAGACTTCGTAGCCGTAGAGCCGGTCGACGATGCGTCGCGTCTCCTGAGCGTCGACGAGGTCCTCGTCGATCTCGCGCGGACTCTCGACGGCTGCGTGGATCGCGTCGCGGGTGATCTCGTGGAAGACCATGCGGTGAACGGGCACCTTCGGCCGGAGCTCCTCACGGAGGTGCCAGGCGATGGCCTCGCCCTCGCGGTCCTCGTCGGTCGCGAGCAGGAGCTCGTCGGCGTCCCTGAGAGCGGCCTTCAGCTTGCGTACCTGGTCCTTGGCTCGGCCCGCGGGGACGATGTACAGCGGCTCGAAGCCGCCCTCGACGTCGACGCCCACCGGATCGCCGAAGCGGTCCCGCTGAGCCGCCGGGACTTCGGTCTTCTTCGACGGCAGGTCACGGATGTGCCCGAACGAGGACTCGACGACGTAGCCGCGGCCGAGGTACCCGGCGATCGTCTTCGCCTTGGCGGGCGACTCGACGATGACCAGGCGGCGCGGGGTGTCGTTGCTCGTGGGGGCCAACAGGGGTACTCCTTCGTGGGACTTCGACGGCGAGTGTGCGACCACCAGGGTCGGTGCTGTCAACTCGACCGGACAACGCACGGTATACGACCTCTCTTCCGAACCGAGCCACAAGCGTTACCGCAAAGACATCTTTGCAAAGTGGTCTTTGCGGTCTAGAGTGGCTGCCATGGCCCTGAACCAGAAGCGCGTCGAGGATCTTGAAACCCTGCGCGCTTTCGTCCATCCGCTCCGGATCCGGCTGCTGGGGGCACTTCGGCTGGACGGTCCCGCGACCGCTTCCGACCTGGCCCGCCGGTTCGACGAGTCCAGCGGCGCAACGTCGTACCACCTGCGGCAGCTTGCCCGGTACGGCTTCGTCGAGGACGACGGTGAGCAGCCGTCGCGGCGCGAGCGTCGCTGGCGCGCCTCGCACGAGCTGACGTCGTGGGACACCGCAGACTTCGTCGGCGAGCCCGCCGGCCGGTCCGCGCTGCGCGTGCTGGCAAGGGAGCGGATCGGCTGGATGGTCGACCAGCTCCAGCGCTGGTACGCCGAGCGCAAGGACTGGCCGCGTCCCTGGGTCTCTGCGGCGCAGGATTCCGACCTCCTGCTGCGGATGCGGGCCGACGACCTCGCGGCGCTTTCTAAGGAGATGTGGGACGTCGTCTCGCGATACGCCGAACAGCAGCGGTCGCCCGACGACCCGGAGGCCGAGCGGGTCCTCGTCTACCTGCATGCCTTCCCGGCCAAGGACGTGGTCCTGTGAGCGGCGGTGAGCTGGCGCTCGTTCGCCGGCACTTCCTGATCCTCGCGGCGCTGCGGTGGTTCCCGGTCGGGTTGGTCATCCCGGTGATGGTGCTGCTGTTGCGCGCGCGCGGCCTCGACCTCACCACGATCGCGGTGCTGATGTCCGCCTACAGCGTCACCACGGCGGTGTGCGAGCTGCCGACCGGAGGACTCGCCGACGTGATCGGCCGACGTCCAGTTCTGGTTGCTGCCTCCGCGTTCTTCGTCGCACAGAGCCTGCTGCTCGGCCTCGGTCAGAGCCTGCCGGTCCTGGCACTCGGTGCGGTCATGGGTGGCTTCGGCCGGGCCCTTGACTCCGGCCCTCTGCACGCCTGGTACGTCGACGCCGTCCACGCCGTCGATCCCGACGCCGACCTCAAGCCCGGGCTGGCCCGCGCCGAGGCGGTCGAGGCCGCTGCGCTGGGCCTCGGCGCACTCGCCGGTGGCGCCCTGGTGACGATCGTCCCCCTCGATGCGTCCGGGGGTGCTGTCATCAGCTTGTCCATTCCGTTCCTCGCCAGCGCGGCCCTCTGCCTGGCGCGTACGGCCGGTCTGCTCCGTTGGGTCCACGAGCCGGCCCGAGGAGGGCGACCCCCGTTGCGCAGCGTCCTGACAGACGTGCCGCGAACGATCCGCATCGGAGTCGGGCTGGTCGCGCGGAGGGGCGCGCTGCGCCGAGTAAGCATCCTCACCGCGTGTCTCGGTGTGACATTAGGCAGCGTCGAGCTGATCTCGCCCGTCTCGTTCGCCCAGCTGCTGGGCGGCGAGGATGCCGCCGCTGGTCCGTACTCGGTATTGGTGACTCTTGCCTTCTTCGGGACGGCTGTGGGCTCGACTCTGGCGCCGGCGGTGGCGCGGTTGCTCCGGTCGTCCGCCCGGGGGATCACGGCCGCGGGACTACTCGCCTCTGTCGCGGCCCTGGGCCTTGCCGCCCCCACGTTCGCTGCCGCAGCCGTCGCCTACGTCGCGCTCTACGTCATGCTCGGCGTCGGCGGGCCGTTGTCCGCTGACATCACCCACCGATCGGTCGGCGCTGCCCAGCGCGCGACCATCCTTTCCGTCCAGTCGCTCACGCTGCAGCTCAGCGGCGTGGTCGCGGGCCTCACGCTCGGGCCGCTCGCACAGCATGTGTCCTTCCTCGCTGCGTTCGCATGCGTCGCAGGCGTGCTCGCTCTCGGCACGCTGGCGTGCCTACGGATGCCGGCGCCCGCGGCACCCGCGGCCGTCAAGAGCTGAGAGCGGCCACGAAGCCGGCGTCGCGGGCGCGCCACCTAAAGCGACGTCAGCCATGTCCACGTGAGGACTCCGACGCGGGTGAGCTGGGCCGGGTCGACGACGCTCGGCACGTCGCCCACCGAGTGGTACCCCGCATAGGGCACGCTGCCGACCCGCGCCGAGGGGATACCGGCCTTCTCGAAGGACCAGTGGTCGCTCGCGCGGTTGTCCTGCGACCGATCCGACAGAACGCCTGCCCGGTCCGACACCGCCGACAGGGCGTCCATGACCTGCGTCGTCCCCCTGCCACCCGTCGCCAGCGGCACGCTGGCCGCTGCCACGCCGACCCGGTCCAGCGACACCATCGCGACCACCGCGGACCGCAGCGCCGCCGGAAGATCGCGGACGTACGCCTGCGACCCGAAATGGTGCATCGAGTCGCCGCGGCCCCGCGGTTCCTCTCCACCGAAGGCGATGAAGCGCACCGGCCGGCTGAGCGGCTCGGCGGCCGCCATCCGGGCAAGGTCGAGCATCACGCCGATGCCCGAGGCGTTGTCCTCCGCCCCAGGAGCCACGGCCACGGTGTCCAGATGTGCTCCGATGAGGACGTGGGGAACTGAGGCGTCGAAGCCGAGCGGATCCGCGATGACGTTCGCCGAAGTACCCGCACCGACCGGCACACCCCAGGAGTCACCGGCCGGCACGGCGACGGTTGTCTGTGTCACGGCGTAGCCGAGCGCCTCGAACTGTGCATGTACGTAGGCCGCGGCCACGTCGAATGCGGGCGACGCGGCCTCCCTGGGGCCGATCTGTGTTGCGAGGTGATCGACCACGGCGAACGCGGCCGCCGCATCGAACGCAACGGGGGTCGGGGTGGGAGTGGGCGTCGGCGACGCCGTGGGGCTCGGGGTCCGGGTGCGCGGTGTGGATGGCGAGGGAGATGACGACCCGGTCGGCTCGTCATCGCTGCACGCACCGACGAGGGCGGCACCGGTCGCGGCGCCGACCATGCCGAGGATCTGGCGGCGGTCCAGCTGTCTGGGCCGTTTCGGTGCCCCCGTCGGATCGGCCATCGCCACCTCCCAGGAATGCACGCCTATCCAGATACTACGGTTCAGCCCGTCGCGCTCGATCGCCGCCAGGAGATCGACCGGCCGGTACGGGACGAGGGAGACGGCTACGCCGCGATCCGAGCGGCGGGTTCCGTCTCACCCGAGTCCAGGGCGATCGGGCGCCGCTTGGACACCCAGACAGCGACGACGACGATCAATGCTGCGACGATCGCGATCGTAATCCGGAGTCCGTCGTTGGCGTCATCGCCGACGGACATCGAGACGATGGCCGGCGCGACCAGCACCGAGATCAAGTTCATCACCTTGATCAGCGGGTTGATGGCCGGGCCCGCGGTGTCCTTGAAGGGGTCGCCCACCGTGTCGCCGATGATCGTCGCCTCGTGCGCCGGCGAGCCCTTGCCACCGTAGTGGCCGTCCTCGACCAGCTTCTTGGCGTTGTCCCAGGCGCCGCCGGAATTGGCGAGGTACACGGCCATCAGCGTCCCGGTGGCGATCGCGCCGCCGAGGTAGCCGGCCAACGGCCCGACCCCGAGGCCGAAGCCCACCGCGATCGGCGCCAGAGCTGCCAGCAGTCCCGGGGTCGCCAGCTCGCGCAGCGAATCACGGGTGACGATGTCGACCACCTTGCCGTACTCGGGTCTGGTCGTCCCCTCCATGATCCCCGGGATCTCGCGGAACTGACGGCGGACCTCGAACACGACCGCGCCCGCAGCCCGACCGACCGCACTGATCGCCAGGCCCGCGAACAGGAACACCACCGAGGCCCCGATCAGCACCCCCACCAGGATGTTGGGCGCGTCGACCGTCCGCAGAAATGCCGAACCCGCATCGGATACTGCTACGCCGGCCTCGGCCAGTGTGGTGTTGACGGCGTCGTTGTAGGAGCCGAACAGTGCGGTCGCGGCCAGGACGGCGGTCGCGATCGCGATTCCCTTGGTGATGGCCTTCGTGGTGTTGCCGACGGCGTCGAGCTCGGTGAGGATCTGGGCGCCCTCTCCCGTCACGTCGCCCGACATCTCGGCGATGCCCTGGGCGTTGTCGCTGATCGGCCCGAACGTGTCCATGGCGACGATCACACCGACAGTCGTCAGCAGGCCGGTGCCCGCTAGCGCGATGAGGAACAGCGACAGGATGATGGAGCCGCCGCCGAGCAGGAACGCCCCGTAGACGGCCGCGGCGATGATCAGCGCGGCGTAGACCGCCGACTCCAGGCCGACTGCCACGCCGGCCAGGATGACCGTCGCAGGCCCGGTTAGCGACGTGCGTCCGACGTCACGGACCGGGCGCCTGTTTGTGCCGGTGAAGTATCCGGTGAGCCAGAGGATGATCCCCGCCAGCACGATGCCGATGATCACTGCGAGGGCGGCGAGCGACCGAGGGTCACCGTCGTGGTCGATGCCGCCGTCGAGCTCCAGGAACGACGCAGGCAGGTACGCGAACGCGGCGGCCGAGCACAGCACCGCCGACACCAGTGCCGAGATGTAGAAGCTGCGGTTGATGGTGCGCAGGCCGTTCTCCCCGCTGCGGGGCCTGGTGAGATAGATGCCCAACACCGCGGTCAGTGCGCCGATGGCAGGAACGACCAGAGGGAAGACCAGGCCCTCCGCGCCGAAGGCGGCCTTGCCCAGGATGAGTGCGGCAACCAGCATCACGGCGTAGGACTCGAACAGGTCCGCGGCCATGCCGGCGCAGTCTCCGACGTTGTCGCCGACGTTGTCCGCGATCACGGCGGCATTCCGTGGGTCGTCCTCCGGGATGCCCTGTTCGATCTTGCCGACCAGGTCTGCACCGACGTCAGCGGCCTTGGTGAAGATGCCACCTCCGACCCGCATGAACATCGCGAGCAGTGCAGCGCCGAAGCCGAAGCCTTCGAGCACGGACGGCGCGTCGCCCTTGTAGATGAGCACGACCGTGGCGGCGCCGAACAGGCCGAGTCCGACGGTGGCCATGCCGACCACGCCACCGGTTCGGAACGCGATCCGCATGGCTGGATCACGCCCTTCGTCGCGTGCAGCCGCGGCCACCCGGACATTGGCGCGAACCGCGAGCCACATGCCGAAGTAGCCGATCGCGGCGGAGAACACGGCTCCCACGACGAAGAACAGCGAACGTCCGATCCGTACGTCCGCGTCGCCCGGCAGCAGGAACAACACCAAGAACACCAGGACGACGAAGCCGGCGAGAGTCTTGAACTGGCGGTTCAGATAGGCGGCCGCGCCTTCCTGGATGGCGAGTGCGATGGTCTTCATCTTCTCGGTGCCCTCGCTCGCAGCAAGCACCTCACGGCGGAAGAGAGCCGCCATGACGAGTGCCGCCACCGCGACCAATGCGACGACGACCACGTAGGAGAGGTTGCTGCCGGAAAGCGAGATCGCCGAGCCGCCCTCTTGAGCCCGGATGAGCCCGGTCATTCGTCCTCCTTGACGTGGCCCGCGGTCTGGGCCGGCTCCCAAATGACCCGTGCCCGCACGCGGCCTTGCGCGGCGGGTTCGGGACCGTGGTTGTCGATCCGAGGCCGAACGACGTCCTACTGCTCAGCCCGACTGGACGCGGAGTCTACGCAGTGCGGCTCGGCGTCACGTCACTGCCACCGGCCGAGGACGTCACGACGCTACGGCCGGCGGCCAGCCGAGCGCGAGCTGCACGCCCTGTTCGGACGTCGTGACGTCCAAGCGTGGAGCCAGCTCGGCCAGCACGGCGAGGGCGGCGCCGACGGGAAGCTCAGCGGTGTCCGGAGAGGGCTCGATCGCGTCAACGAGCAACTTGAGCGCGGCATCGCCGGACGCGGCTTCGAGCGGTGCCGTGCATCGGACCTCCACGACGAGCCCTGCGCTGTCCTCGAAGACGAGCACCACTGGTTCGTCCGGTCGCACCTGCCGCTGCAGCGAGACAACAAGACCGCACGCCTCACCGACGGCCAGGCGTACCTCGTCGAGCATGTCGTCGGGGATCCTCGAACGCCGCGCCAAGGCGACCGCGACCTGTCTCGCGGTCCGGACATGTGCCGAGCGAGCGACGAAGCTGAGCTCGATGACGGACACGTTGGGCCGCGGTCAGTCGCTGGCCGCAACTGCCGCGGCGACGGACTCGTGGATCGGGAAGACCTTGGTGAGCCCGGTGATCCGGAAGATCTTCAGAATTCGCTCCTGGGTGCACACGAGGTTCATCGAGCCGTCGTGCTGCTTGATCCGCTTCAAGCCCCCGACCAGTACGCCGAGGCCGGTCGAGTCCAGGAACTCCACGCGCTGCATGTCGACGACGATGTCGTGTCGGCCGGCGTCGACCAGCTCGGCGAGCTGTTCGCGCAGCTTGGGCGCCGTGTAGACGTCGATCTCGCCGGCCACCTCGACGACGGTCCGCCCGCTCTCAGCGCGGGTCGACAACGACAAGTCCACGCGGGCCTCCCGACACGTAGGTGGGCTCGTCGCATTCAACCACGCTTCGCCGGGTCGGGCTCCGCCGCTCCGCTGCGCTCCGTTCCTGCACTTTCCGGTGCGAGAATTTCCGGGTGCCGGCGTCTGACCTTCTCGCGGCTCTCACGGCCGATCCCGGTCGCAGGGAGCGGGTCACCCACGTCGAGGTCGTCCCCGCGCGCGACGGACGAACGGCCGACTGGCCGGAGTGGGTCGACCCCGAGGTTCGGGCCCGGCTCGTCGCGGTCGGCATCCAAGCGCTGTGGACGCATCAGGTCGAGGCCGCCTCACACGCGTGGGCCGGACGCTCGGTGGTCATCGCCACCGGGACGGCGTCGGGCAAGTCACTTGCGTACCTGCTTCCTGCACTGACTGCTGCGCGGCGCGACAGGGGCCGCACGCTCTACCTCTCGCCGACGAAATCGCTCGCCGCCGACCAGCTGCGCGTGATCGACGCGCTGGCGCTGCCGGATGTGGTGGCGGCGACCTACGACGGCGACACTCCCATCGAGACGCGCGACGTCGCCCGTGCCCACTCGACCTACCTGCTGACCAACCCCGACATGCTGCACCGGTCGATACTCCCGCGGCATGACCGCTGGGTCGCGTTCCTTCGCGCGCTCCGCTTCGTCGTCGTCGACGAGTGCCACGGGTACCGCGGGGTCTTCGGCTCCCATGTCGCACAGGTGGTGCGCCGACTCCGGCGGGTGTGCGCGCTCTACGGCTCGGACCCGGTGTTCGTGCTCGCGTCCGCGACGACGGCGACGCCGGAGACGAGCGGGAGCAGGCTGGTCGGCGCACCCGTCGTCGCCGTCACGTCCGACCAGTCACCGCGCGGCGAGAAGACCTTCGCGCTCTGGCAGCCACCTCTCCTGCCCGGCCGGCGGCGAGGCGCCGGCGAGAACGGCGCGCCGCTGCGGAGAAGCACAATCGCCGAGACGGCCGACCTGCTGGGCGACCTGGTGATGTCCGGCGCGCGGACGGTGGCATTCGTCCGGTCGCGACGTGCGGCCGAGACCGTTGCGGCACTGACCCGCACCGCGATCTCCCCGCTGGAACCCTTGCTGGCCGACCGGGTTGCCGCCTACCGGGCCGGATACCTTCCGTATGAGCGCCGCGCGCTGGAGGCGAAGCTGCAGGCCGGGACGTTGCGCGGGGTTGCCGCGACGAACGCGCTCGAGCTCGGAGTCGACGTGGCAGGCCTCGACGCCGTGCTCATGGCGGGTTGGCCCGGTACACGCGCCTCGTTGTGGCAGCAGGCAGGGCGAGCGGGTCGCGCCGGCCAGGGTGCGCTCGCCGTTCTCGTGGCTCGTGACGACCCGCTGGACACCTATCTGGTCAACCACCCGGCAGCGATCTTCGGGCATCCGGTCGAGACGACCGTGCTCGACCCGGACAACCCCTACGTGCTTGCGCCCCACCTGTGCGCCGCTGCCGCCGAGTCTCCGCTGACCGACGACGACGTGACGCTGTT
Organism: uncultured Actinomycetota bacterium; assembly: GCA_963801065.1. Taxonomy (GTDB): domain Bacteria; phylum Actinomycetota; class Actinomycetes; order Jiangellales; family Jiangellaceae; genus CAWDDG01. The sequence continues at coordinate 531,849 of CAWDDG010000003.1, forward strand.
CGGACCGTCGGCGCCCCAGGTGCTGGCATCCCTGACCGATCGCCGCCTGCTTCGCCGACGGGAGTCGGGGTGGTACTGGACCCGCCACGACAGAGCGGCGGACCTGGTCGACCTGCGCGGAGCAGGGGGGCCGGCAATCCGCCTGGTCGAGGTCGCGACCGGCCGGCTGCTCGGAACCGTCGATCCGGCCCGCGCGCACGCGACCGTGCACGCCGGCGCGGTCTACGTCCACCAGGGCGAGACGTATGTCGTCGGGGAGCTCGATCTCGGCGAAGGGGTGGCCGTCGTGCGGGCGGACCAGCCCGACTACACGACGACGGCGCGTGACGTCACCGAGCTGCGCGTCCTGGACGAGGATCGCTCGGTCACTTGGGGCGCCGCGCGGCTGGTGTTCGGCAGCGTCGAGGTGTCGAGCCAGGTCGTGTCGTTCCTCAAACGGCGGTTCGGCACCGGCGAGGTGCTCGGTGAGGAGCCGCTCGACCTGCCGCCTCGTCACCTGCGTACTCGGGCTGTGTGGTGGACGCTGCCGGACGAGCGCCTGCATGCTGCCGGTGTCACCGCGGCGGGGGCACCGGGCGCGGCACACGCGGCCGAGCACGCAGCCATCGGCATGCTCCCTCTCGTCGCCACATGTGATCGCTGGGACATCGGCGGCATGTCCACCGCCAGGCACCCCGACACCGAGTTGCTCACAGTGTTCGTCCACGACGGACACCCGGGCGGCGCCGGGTTCGCGGAGCGCGGGTACGACGCGGCAGCCTCGTGGCTGCGCGCGACCTGCGAGGCGATTGCGGCCTGTCCCTGCAGCGGAGGGTGCCCTTCGTGCGTACAGTCACCGAAGTGCGGGAACGGTAATGATCCCCTGGACAAGGCCGGGGCGGTGCGGATTCTGAACGCGGTTCTCGCAGAGGCGCCGGCCGGACCGGCCGACCGATGAAGCGTGTGCGGAGGAGACCGCCATGACCGTGATCGCTTTGTTCCTTCTCGCCGTCGTGATCTTCATGGTCGTCGCCGCAGTGACGGGCAGCGCCGACGCTGTGACCATCGACGTGTTCGACGTGAGCATCGACACCACCGTGACCGAGGTGTTCCTCGCCGGCGTGGTCACCGGCCTGATCGCGCTGGCCGGCCTCGTGCTGCTCCGGATCGCGCTGCGCCGCTCGCGGCAGCGGCGTCAGGAGATGCGCGAGCTGCGCCGTAGGGCAGAGCTCGCGCGTGCTACCGGTGACACGGCCGCAGGCCAGGACGCCACGGCCGACGGGCCGCTTGTCGACGGTGACCGGGATGTCGATACGGCAGGGCGCTACCGGGCCGAGCCCGAGACGACGCCCACCGACGCCGTGGAACGACCTCCCGAGTCCCGCCGCGACTAGGAGCCCCTTCGGTCGCAGACGAATGCGCTCGCATCCTGATGCTGCGACCCGCGCGGGCGCGCGAACTCACGCCGGCCAGGCGTACAGAGCGGCTCCGATGGTCGAACCTGCGGGGGCTGACTGTCGACGACGTGAGCCGACCGAGGTGACCCTGGCTTATTGCGCGGCGTGACCGGAAGGGCTGGCAGGGTGAGCCAGGTGACCAGGCTCGACGCGGTTCCGGCGCCCGGCCTGGTCCTGCTCGGAATCGTGTCGGTCCAGGTCGGGGCCGGATTCGCCAAGAACCTGTTCGACGAACTACCGCCGAGCGCTGTCGTGACCCTTCGACTCGCGACGTCGATGATCGTCCTGGTGTTCGTGACCCGGAAGGTTCTGGGCGCGTCGGCACGGCTGTGGACGAAGGGGGATCTCGCCGTGGCGGCAGCCTTCGGGGTGTCACTGGCGACGATGAACTTCTCGATCTACCAGTCCTTCGCCCGGATCCCGCTGGGGATCGCGGTCACGATCGAGTTCCTCGGACCGCTGGGCGTGGCGGTGGCGTTCTCCAGGCGGTGGATCGACGTCATCTGGGTGCTGCTCGCGGGCGGAGGCGTGCTGCTGCTGATGCGAGGCGACTCGGGCAGCCTGAACATGGTGGGCGTGGCCTTCGCGCTGCTCGCCGGAGCGGCCTGGGCCGCGTACATCATGCTCAGCGCTGCGACCGGACGTCGTTTCCCGGGCTCTTCCGGGCTGGCGCTGGCCAGCGTGGTCGGCACGCTGCTGGTGCTCCCGGTCGGGCTGAGTACCGGAGGTACGGCGCTGCTGCGGCCCGACGTGCTGGCGCTCGGCGCCGGAATCGGGCTGCTGTCGTCGGTGATCCCGTACACCCTCGAGCTCGAGGCCTTGCGCCGGTTGCCCGCGAAGCTGTTCGGCATCTTGATGAGCCTGGAGCCCGCCGTTGCGGCGCTGGTCGGCTTCGTGATCGTCGGCGAGGTGTTGCAGGCGCGCGAGTGGACGGCGATCGGCTGCGTGGTCGTCGCCTGCCTCGGAGCCACGCGAACTCAGGGCACGGCATCGCCCGAGGCACCCGAGGCGTGACCCGGCGGTTCCGCTGCGGTCAGTTCCGCGACCTCGGATCAGCCGACCTCAAGATCTAGGAACGCGGCCGGATCGCGTGGGACGCCGCCGATCCGCACTTCGAAGTGCAGGTGTGGGCCCGTGGCGTTGCCCGTGGATCCGACCGTGCCGAGCTGCTGCGCCTGTCCGACCATGTCGCCCGGATCGACGACGATGCGTGACAGATGTGCGTAGTACGTCACGACCCCGCCGTGGTCGACGGTGACCAGGTTGCCGTATCGCCCGTCCGGACCGGCGTCACGGACCCGGCCACGCGCGGCAGCCACGACGGGGGTGCCGGTCCGCGCAGCGAAGTCGAGCCCGGTGTGGCGGCCGCTCGACCACGCAGGACCTGCGTCGCCGAATCCGGCGGTGATGCGGTAGCGGCCGGCGATAGGCATGCCCCATTCGGGGACGAGCGGCATCCCCACCCCTGCGCGCCCGCCCGGGTTTGCACTGGCGCGGCTGCCGAGCGCTTCGGGGACCGGACCCGCTCTGGCGCGGCGCAGGGGGTCGGTGAGCCACGTCGTCGGTCCCATCACGTCCGCCTCGACTGCGACTTCGACCTCTGACCCATCGGCCTCGCACGTCCGCATGACGCCGCCGTTGGCCTCGGCCACGGTACGCGCGGCGGTGCACGGCGAGCCGGCGCCGAGCTGAAGCTGCCCGGCAGCGGCCAGCGCCGCCAGGTCGGCGGCAGCAGCGGCCCGATGTCGAGCCAGGTATCCGCTGCCGAGCGCCGCAACCCCGAGCAGCGCTGTGAGCACGATCATGACCGCGCAGAGCACCAGGACCGAGCCGGCGCCGCGCTCGTCCTGCCCTCGTCGGGACGTCCGGCCACAATCCGGCGTCGGGATCACGGCTCCTCCAGCACGGCGGCAGCCGTCGCCCGTACGGTCGGGGCCGGCACCCGGTCGCCGAAAGGCACGGGGACGGGCACCCGGGCCGTGACCTCGACGGTGACGAGATCGCCCTCGACCCGGACCCGCACGCGCGCGCCGTCCGGCGCCACCGCCTCCGCGACGTCGGTGACCGCCGACGGCTCGTCTCCCCGCGCGGCCGCGCGAGCAGCCTCGCGGGCGGCGTCAGCGCACCGAAGCTGTGCCAGCGCGATCGAGACGACCCACACGGCGCCGATCACGACCACCACCAGGGCGGGCAACGCGGCCGCGATCTCCGCCGTGACCGCGCCACGCGTCGGGTCGCCCCGGGCCGGGCGCCGGCGGGGATGGCCCCGCCGGCGCGACATGGCCCTGCTCATCCGAGGACGCCGAAGGCGCGACGCACGAGATCGGTGAGCAGCCCCATCACCGTGTCGCTCGTCAGCAGCTTGTAGAGAATGCCCCCGAATCCGCAGGCAGCGACGGTGCCCACCGCGTACTCGGCGGTGGTCATCCCACGCTCGCTGCGACGGACGACGGCGACGACCTTGGCCATGGAAACCTCCTGGAAGCCGGCAGCCGGCCGGTACGGATCCCGCGACGGCGGGCTGCGCTCCAGGCTCGTCAGGGGACGGCGTCCGACCCAGCACGGATGTCTCTGCTGGGGACGAAACCGTCGTCGCCGCCGTCCCTGTGGACAGTGGGCAGGGATCAGGGGAGCAGCGGACCAGCCGTGACGACGATTGGGACGATGCCGACCAGCACGAACGCCGGCAGGAAGCACAGTCCCAGCGGTGCGGCCGCCTTGGCTCCCAGCGAACGGGCGCGCGCTTCAGCAGCCCACCGGGCGGCGTCCCGCGCGTCGTGGGCGACGCGTTCAAGGGACGCAACCGGCGACGCTCCCCGGGTCACCGCACCCGCGAGAGCGCGCGCCAGCGGACGCAACGCCGGTTCGGACGCGAGACCCATCCATGCCGATGACGGCTCGATGCCGACCCTGGCCGAGGCTGCCGCGGCCTTCAACGCCGCACCCAGCGGTCCGCCGACGGCAAGCCCGACCGCCTCGACCGCCGTGACCGGTGGACTCCCGGCGGCCAGAGCGGCTGCCAACAGGTCGGCGACCAACGGCAGCGTTCGTGCCGTCCGCTCCCTGGCCCGCGCGACGTCGGCGGGCTCGAGGCGGCCGAGACCGACCCACGCCGCCGCGCCGAGGGCCGGCCCGGCTACCAGCCCGATCGACCCGCCCAGCAGCCAGGCGCCACACACCCCGGCCAAGGAGGCCGCCGCGACCCGGGCCCACGCGCCCGAGAGCAACCCGGCACCCTGCCGGCGCGACGGCCGACCGTCTGGACCGGCGCCCCCGGAACGAGCGCCGGCGGTGCGAGTGACCTGTAGCCGTCGGAGCCGGACCGAGGCCGACGACGGCCCGAGCGCGACTGCGACGGCCGATGCAGCAAGCAATGGACCCACCAGATCCGAAGCGGGCACGATCCACCTCCGCGTGATCCGTCGCGTCGACGAGACTCACGACGCTCCGGCCGCTGGCCCGTGGTCCCATGACGACGCCACCGCCGATCGAGCGAGCCGATCGATCCACCACAGGCCCGCACCGACCAGCGCCCCGGCCGCGCACAGGCAGGCCAGGCCGTAGGACGAGCCGGTCAGGAACTCCACCGGGGCACCGCCTCCGCCGGAGAGCATCAGGAGCGTGCCGACCGGAAGAATGGCAAGGAGCCGCGACGTTGCGCGCACCATCGCCAACTGCGCGTCGGCCTCGCGGCGCGCTGCAGCCTCGGACCGCAGCGAGTCGGCCACAGCGACGAGGACCTGCGACAGCGCGGCGCCGGTCCGCTCCGACACGTCCCAGCCCGCGGCCACGGCATCGAGAGCAGCGGCACCGGGGCGCTGCGCCCCCTCGCGCAGTGCCGCAACAATGTCGGCGCCTACGGCCGCGCCGCCAGCGACAGGCCCCAGCAGGTCAGGCCATTCGACCGACGCAGCCTCGAGGGCCTTACGCGGCGGGACACCGGCCCGCAGGTCGGCTGAGAGTGCGAGGCAGGCGTCGACCACGTCCGACTCCCGGCGCTGTCTCCGACGCGCCGAGGACCGACGCGCGCGGAGCCCGAACAGGAGAGCCAGCGCTCCCGCGACCACCACGCCCACGACGGGTCCGGCGAGGGCCGCTGCGCCGACGGCGGCCGCCACGGCGAGGAGCGCCCGTATGCGCCCGAGCCTCACCTCGCCGGCCGGCAGTCGGGCACCGCCGCGTCGGCTCCGGCGATCCTCGGCCGGGTCGCCCACCAGTGGGCCAGGGCCTCGGCCGCCGCTGAGCCGCGTTCGCAGCAGGTCTGGCCGACCGCCGGCCAACAGTGCCGCCGACAGCCCGGCAAGGGCGACCGCGAGCACCGTCATGTATCTCCTCGCCGTCGTGCGACGAGTGCTTCGAATGCCGTCGCGGCCGGGCCGGCCTGAACCTCGCCGCCCCGAAGGACGCGCATGGCCCCGACGCTCACCAGATCGCCTGTGCCCGATCTGGACAGGAGATTGACCTCCGCGAGCCGGCGCGGCCCGGCCGGCTCCCGGACGAGATGGAGGATGACGTCGAGCGCAGCGGCGGCCTGCGCATGAACCGCCTCGCGACCGAGCCCCGCCGCCACACCCAGAGCCTCGAGTCGTGCCGGCACGTCGGCCGCGGAGTTGGCGTGCAGCGTGCCGCAACCACCGTCGTGGCCCGTATTCAGCGCGGCCAGCATGTCGACCACTTCGGCGCCACGGACCTCGCCGACCACGAGCCGGTCCGGCCGCATCCGCATTGCGTGCCGGACGAGGTCGTCGAGACCGACGCGCCCCGCACCCTCGACGTTCGGTGCCCTGGCCTCGAGTCTCACCACATGCGGGTGGTCGGGGCACAGCTCGCCCGAGTCCTCGACGAGGACGATGCGCTCGCTCGGTTCGACGAGGCCCAGCAGCGCGCCGAGCACGGTCGTCTTACCACTACCGGTGCCACCCGTGACGAGGAATGCGAGCCGGGCACGTACCAGCGCGCAGAGCACGGGGGCCAATTCCGGTGGAATGCTGCCACAGGCCACGAGATCGTCCAGCCCGAACGTGCGGCGGGCCGGCACGCGAAACGAGACCAGCGTCCCGAAGGGGGAGATCGGCGGCAGTACGGCGTGCAGCCGGACTCCCCCAGGCAGGCGGGCGTCGACGTAGGGAACGGCCTCGTCGAGGCGACGGCCTGCGGCAGCGGCTAACCGCTGGGCGAGCCTGCGGACGGCAGCTTCGTCGCGCAGCCGTACAGGTGAGCGCTCCAGGCCGCGGCCCCGGTCGACCCATACCGAGTCTGGGGCATTGACGAGCACGTCGGTCACGCCTGGCTCACGAAGCAGCGCGTCGAGCGGACCGGCCCCGGCGATCTCGGCCCTCAGCAGCTCGGTCACCTCCAGGACGGCCGCGTCGCCGAGGACGGTGCCCTCGTTCCGCAGCGCGGCGGCCACCCGGGCCGGGCTCGGAACACCCGGCTCCATGGCCAGGGACGACCGCACCCGTTCGACCAGACCCAGGTCGATGCCGGTGGCCGAGCTCATGCGGCACGAACCTGGCCGCCTGGCAGCAGGTCGTCGAGCAACTGCGAACACGCCGCGGCCAGCGGACCCCGGCCCGACCGGCCGGGCGGCTCGCCACGCTCGAGTGCCTCGTCCAGCCGCGGCTCGGGGTCCATCTCGACCGCCAACGGCAGCCCGAGCGCGTCGGCGACCTCGGCGCCGTCGAGACCGGACGGGGCCGGTCCGCGCACAACGACGCGGAGGTCGGAGGTAACGACCGTCAGCCCCGCCGCGACCCGCGCCGCCGCAGCGACGGCCCGGACCTCGGCAGGGACGACGAGCAATGTGCACGAGCAGCGCGCCAATGCCTCCTCGGCGGCCTCGTCGACCCGGCGCGGAAGATCGAGGACGGCGATGTCGCTCGCTCGCCGGGCCGCGTCGAGGACCGCACGGACAGCCTCGCCGGGCACGTCCAGCAGATCGCCGCGGTCCCACGACAGGACGGTGAGCCCACATCGCTCCGGCAACGCCTCGGACAGGGCCCCGGACCCGAGCCGCCCCCGCGTCTCGGCGAAGTCGGGCCACCGCAGGCCGGTGGTGTCCTCGGCGCCCAGCACCAGGTCGATCCCGCCGCCGAGTGGGTCGACGTCGACCAGCGTCACGTCATGATCGCGCCGAGCTCCCGTGACGGCGAGAGCCGCCGCCAGGACCGATGCGCCAGCCCCGCCGCGCCCGCCCACGACGCCGACGATCAGCGCGTCGCGACCGCTGCCCTCTGCGACGTCGGCGAAGCGCTCGACCAGCCATGGCTCGGCGTCGGGGAGGAACACGACGCGTTCGGCACCCAGCGCCACGGCCCGTCGCCACACGTCGGCGTCGTCGAGGTCGAGGCCGACCAGGACGACGCCCGGCCGCCGTGGCGGGAGCAGCGCCGTGACGCCCTGCGTCTGGTCGTCGCCGACGACGACCATTGACGCACCGGGCCATCGGGTGCGGGCCGCGCCGGCATCCGGCGCTACGTCGACCTCGACACCGGCTGCGGCGGCCAGCCGGAGCAGATCGTCCAGAAGGCCCTCGTCGGCGGTCACGAGGAGGGCTCGGCTGGCCGGCGGCGGCACGAGTCGGTTCACGGGTGGACCCCCTGCGATCGCGGAACCCTCACCCTGACCGGCGCCGTTCGGCGGACGCAGCCCTCGATCGATGAGCTGTGGACGGAGCCGGCCTCTCCCCCGGTTCTGTGGAAACTCGATGCCGCCGCGGAACAAGCTCGAACAGCCAGGACGATGTTGTCCTGCGCAGGCCTGCCACAAATACCACGGCCCCCGCCGGGGGGCGGCGGGAGCCGTGGGTGGGACCCGACCAGGGGGGCGGGTCGGGTCCGAGCGGCGGGGGGTGCCGCCACTGCCAGTGTGCCCCACGCCGGGGATGCGAAACCAATCGACCGGAAGAAACCTGGAACGTCATCTTCCGGCGGACGCGCCTATCCTCGATTCGTGGACATCGAAGGCGACCCGACGTCCGACGGAGGAGCCGGACGGACCGACGGCGCCATGCGCCGGACCGCAGCGTTCTTCGACCTTGACAAGACCGTTATCGCCAAGTCGAGCACGCTCGCGTTCTCCCGCAGCTTCTACGAGGGCGGGCTCATCAACCGGCGTGCGGTCGTGCGCAGCGCGTACGCCCAGTTCGTCTATCTCGTCGGTGGCGCCGACCACGACCAGATGGAACGCATGCGCGAGTACCTGTCCGGACTCGTGACAGGTTGGGACGTCCAGGCGGTCAAGGACATCGTGGCCGAGACGCTGCACACGATCGTCGACCCGATCGTCTACGACGAGGCGGTGACGCTGATCGAGGAGCACCACCTCGCCGGCCGCGACGTCGTCATCGTCTCATCGAGCGGTGCGGAGGTCGTCGAGCCCATCGGCGACATGCTCGGTGCCGATCGGGTCATAGCGACCCGAATGGTCGTCGGCGAGGACGGCCGTTTCGACGGGACCATCGAGTTCTATGCCTACGCCGAGACCAAGGCCGACGCGATCCGTGAGCTGGCGGAGAAGGAGGGGTACGACCTCGCGCGCTCGTACGCGTACACGGACTCTGCGACGGATCTGCCGATGCTCGAGGCGGTTGGGCACGCATACGCCGTCAACCCCGACCGGGCACTGCGCAAGGCCGCGGCGGACCGCGGCTGGCCCGTCCTGGTGTTCTCCAAACCCGTTGCCCTGCGGCAGCGCGCGGCCTCGATCCGTGATGCGCCCAAGCCGGCCATCGCAGCCGCCGCGATCGGCGCCGGAGCCGCCGCCGCCGGCCTGGCGTGGTACGCCGTCCGCCGAAGGGGCCGGAACTCGTGACCGAGCCGCGGGAAAACGACTACGAGATCCTCGATCTCGGCAGCCGTCGCCGTACCGACACCGGGCGCCAGCCTCGGGATCTCCCGCCTCTGCACCTCGGTGCCGAGCAGCAGGCCGGAGAACCGGCCGGCGAACCGCCCGGCTCGACGATGCCACCCTGGCGGCGGTTGGCGGGTATCGCCGCCGTGTTCGTCGTCGGCGCGGCCGCTGGAGCGTTCCTCTGGAACGCCCGGGACGAGGCCGCCGAGCTCGCAGCCGCCGCCGAGGAGGCCCATCTCATCGCCGGAAGCATCGAGGGCGGCAGCTGGGCAGGTGAGGAGATCCAGCGGTTCACCGTCGCCATCCTCAACGCGGGACCGCGCGACGTCGAGGTGCTCTCCGTCCGGCCTGTGGGCTGGACGTTGCCGAGCGGCAACGAGAGTCGGCCACAGACGGCCCCGACGGGTGAGTGGACGAGTATCCGGATGGCGACCGTGCCCGACTGCGAGGCGCCGACGCCAGACGAGCTCGAGGTGCGGGTTCGGACGGAGGCAAGAGAGAGCGCAGTGACCCTGCCGCTACCTCCCGGCGGGAGCGTTCTGGCCGGCGTGCACCAAGCCGTGTGCGTCAACGACTTCAGCGCCTACGGAGCCGGCGTCGAGGACATCCGGGTCCTGCCGTCCGACGACCCAGGCACATTGCTCATGGAACTCGAACTGCGGTCCTACGATCCCAACCTCGACTTCGACGTCATCGACGTCAACGCCTCTGCGGCGGGCTTCCGGGCCGAGCCCACGAACCTGCCCATCCCCTTCCGGTCGAACGTCCGGACGCCGAGCTCGCTCGTGCTCGCCTGGCAGGTGCAGAACTGCGACCTGACCGCGGCACTCGGCGACATCGGGCTCATGCTCGAGATCACGTCCACCCAGGGGACCGATCACGTCGACGACCCGGAGCTCCCGGGCGAGGGGGTCGCGGCGCTGGCCCGCTTCGGGCTCGACCGGTGTGAGACCTGACGGCCCGAACGTAAAGATCTTGGCGAAACCCTTCCGACACGCCGACGCAGTGCTCTACAAACATGAGTACGGCCCGCAAGGACCGCGCACGGCAGATGGGCACCCACGCGGCGATCAGCCCATGTTAGGGCAGTTGTCCCGGGTCAGCCGAGGCAACGGACGAGCAGCACGCCTGGTAACCCGTCCTGACGTGCCAGCGGCGGCGTCCCTAATCGGTTCACCCAGGGGCGCCGCTCGCATGAGCCAGCCCCCACTCGGCTCCCCGCGCGTACGCCTCGCAGCAGTGCCGGACCCAGGCCGCCACGCCCGCCGGCGAGCCACCGGCGTAGGCCTCGGCCAGCGGCTCGTACGCCCTGCGCAAGTCCAGATGTCCGGTCTCGGGAACGCTCACGGCCTTGGTGTCTACGCCGCGCGCCACCAGCACGACCCGTTCAGCCGCGCGAGCCACGACGCCGTCGGCCGATCCGAACGGCTCGAGAGCCCGGAGCTCGCCGTGGACGAGAGCCGCGACGACGACGGCCGGTGCGGAGGTCTGGGCCGACGCCAGCCGCATGAGCTGGTCCAGCCGGGTCCCGTCGATCCCCGGGCGCGGCCGACCGAGCGCGGTCGCCACGGTGAGGTCGTGCGCGGCGAGCACATGCAGTCGAGCGAGCACCTGCCCGGGGGACCGATCCCAGATCGCGGCGAGCGCGGCGACTTCGCCCGTCGCTCGCAGGGCGCCCTGCAGAACGGGATCGCGTGCATCGTCGGGATTCCCGCCCGCCAGCTCTGTCGAGGCGCGGGCTCCCTGCAGCGCCGACGCGGCCGCCAGGCGCGCTGCGTCCCGACGCATCGCAGGGTGCCGAAGCAGCGCGTCGACGCGCGTCCCTCGCGTGCGCTGCGGCGGCCCCGACTCCGGTGAGAGCGGCCACGGCGGCAAACGGGTCCGACCCCGCACGAGCCTGCACAGGGCCGAATGTACGGGCTCCCTCCGTCCGGCCGGTCGGGCTCATCGTTTGCCCGGCCAGGACTGGGGTAGCGGACCACGAGATTGCACCCCACCGTGGAGGTTCACCATGCCGACCACCCTGTCCGGCAAGACGATCGCATTCCTCGCCACCGACGGCGTCGAGCAGGTCGAGATGACCGAGCCGTGGTGTGCCGTCGAGGAGGCAGGCGGCCACGCCGTCCTCGTGGCTCCGAAAGCCGGCCGGATCCAGGGCTTCAACCACGATGACAAGGGCGACACCTTCGCGGTAGACACGACGGCCGCGGATGCCGACGCTGACAGCCTCGACGGCTTGGTGCTGCCAGGCGGTACGAAGAACCCCGACCGGCAGCGTACCGACAAGGACTCGGTCGAGTTCGTCCGCGCCTTCTTTGACGCGGGCAAACCGGTCGCCGTCATCTGCCACGGGCCGTGGACCCTGATCGAGGCCGACGTCGTGCGCGGCCGCCGGATCACGTCGTGGCCGTCATTGCAGACGGATCTGCGCAACGCCGGAGCGGAATGGGTGGACGAGGAGGTCGTCGTGGACTCCGGGCTCGTCTCCAGCCGGAGCCCGGACGACCTGCCGGCGTTCTGCGCCAAGCTGGTCGAGGAAATCGCGGAGGGCGTGCACCGGCGGTAGCAGGGCTCAACTGGCCCACCCCCGCGTTGATCATGCAGGTTCTGCGCGACGCGCCGCCCGGGAACGCCGGCGTGTCGCGCAGAACTTGCATGATCAACGTGGGTCGTCGACACCCTCAGCCGAGAGCGCGGCCGACGGACACCATCCGGGTGTCGGGCGCGAGCAACCGGACCGCGTCGGCTGCGAGGTCGTCGGCCTGGACCTGGGACTCACGCTCGGCCTCGACCCGGGCGCGGTAGACGTCGACCTCGGCCGCGGTCCGCGAGGCGTCCCACCCGAGGACGTCCGCGACGAGGTCCGCCGTCGCCGCTGCCGACAGGACGCCACGGTGCGGCACCTCGATGGACACCCTGGTCCGCCTGGTCAGCAGGTCGTCGAGGTGGAGGGCGCCCTCATGCGTGGCGCCGTAGCGGATCTCGGCCCGCAGGTACTCGTCCGCCTCCGGTAGCGGGTCGAGCAGGCCGGGCTCGTCGGCCGCGGCTTCCAGCACCTCGAACAGCAGCGACCCGTACCGGCGTAACAGTCCACGAATCCGCCAGGTCGGCAGCCCGTAGCCGGCAGCGAGCTCGTCAACCTGGTTGGTGAGTGCCGCATAGCCGTCGGCACCCAGCAACGGGATGCGGTCGGTGACCGATGCCGGCGCCGCTCGATCCAGGTCGGTCGCGGCGACGTCGACGGCGTCACGGGCCATGACGCGGTACGTCGTGTACTTGCCGCCCGCCACAGTGACGAGCCCCGGCAACGGCCGGCCGACCGCGTGCTCACGCGACAGCCGCGACGTCTCCTCGGACTCGCCAGCGAGCAACGGGCGAAGGCCGGCGTACACGCCTTCGATGTCGTCACGGGTCAGCGGCCGCGCGAGGACGCGGTTGACGTGCGCGAGGAGGTAGTCGATGTCCGCACTGCTGGCGGCCGGGTGCGCGAGGTCGAGCGCCCAGGCCGTGTCGGTGGTGCCGAGCAGCCAGTGGTTGCCCCACGGGATCACGAGCAGCACCGACTTCTCGGTGCGCAGGATCAGTCCCACCTCCGAGGCGATCCGGTCGCGGGGCACGACGAGGTGAACGCCCTTGGATGCCCGGACGTCGAACCGTCCACGGGTCCCGGCGAGACCTTCCACCTCGTCGGTCCACACGCCCGCGCAGGCCACGACGACGGACGCCCGCACCGTGGTCACGGCGCCCGTCTCGACGTCGCGCACCTCGGCGCCCACAACCCGGCCGGCGTCGCGGATGAGCCCGACGGCCTCCGTCGACATCCGCACCGGCGCGCCGTAGTGGGCGGCAGTGCGGGCAACAGACAGCGTGTGCCGAGCGTCGTCGGTCTGCGCGTCGTAGTACCGCACCGCACCGACGAGAGCGTCGCGACGCAGGGCTGGGCACAACCCGAGCGCGCCCCGCCGGGAGAGGTGGCGGTGCCGCGGCAACGACCGGGAGCCACCCAGCGTGTCGTACATCGCGAGCCCCGCACCGACGTACGGCCGCTCCCACGCCCGGTGCGTGAGGGGGTAGAGGAACGGCACGGGGTGGACGAGGTGGGGGGCCAGGCGCGTGAGCATCAGCTCTCTTCGCGCAGAGCCTCTCGGACCAGGCTGAGGTCGAGTTGCTCCAGATAGCGCAGCCCACCGTGGATGAGCTTGCTCGACCGGGACGACGTGCCGCTCGCGATGTCACGCGCCTCGACCAGGGCTGTCGACAACCCTCTCGTCACGGCGTCCAGAGCCACCCCGGAACCGGTGATCCCACCACCCACGACCAGCAGGTCGAAGTGCTCCTCGTTCAACCGGCCCCACGCCTCGGCGCGTGCGGCCGGGTCGAGTCGTGCCGGCGCCCTCACTCGTCGTCCTCGGCCCAGTCCAGAGTGCGCTCCACGGCCTTGCGCCAGCGGCGCATCTCCCGCTCCCGCCACGCGTCGTCGCGCGACGGCTCCCATCTGGTGTCCTCCGTCCAGTGCCGCCGCACGTCGTCGAGGCCCTCCCAGAAGCCGACGGCGAGTCCCGCGGCGTAGGCGGCGCCCAGGGCAGTGGTCTCGATGACGACCGGGCGGACGACGGGAACGCCGAGCAGGTCAGCCTGGAACTGCATGAGCAGGTCGTCGACGACCATCCCGCCATCGACGCGGAGCTCACGCAGGTCGACGCCGGAGTCGGCGCGCATCGCGTCGACGACCTCGCGGGTCTGGAACGCCGTCGCCTCCAGCACCGCCCGGGCCAGGTGGCCGCGGTTGACGTACCTCGTCAGGCCCACGATCACGCCCCGCGCGTCTGGTCGCCAGTGCGGTGCGAACAGCCCGGAGAACGCGGGTACGACGTAGGCGCCGCCGTTGTCGTCGACGGTGCGTGCCAGCGCCTCGATCTCGTCCGCGCTACGGATCAGCCCGAGGTTGTCGCGCAGCCACTGGACCAGGGAGCCCGTCACGGCGATCGATCCCTCGAGCGCGTAGACCGGATCACCGGACCCCACCTGGTAGGCGACCGTGGTCAGCAGCCCGTGCCGGCTGGCAACCGGCTCTCGTCCGGTGTTGAGCAGGAGGAAGTTCCCAGTCCCGTAGGTGTTCTTGGCCTCCCCGGGCTCGAAGCAGGCCTGCCCGAACGTCGCCGCCTGCTGGTCGCCGAGCACGCCAGCCACGGGAGTGCCGCCGAGGAAACCGGTCTCGCGGGCATGCCCGTAGACCTCGGACGAGGAACGGATCTCCGGGAGCATCGTCACGGGCACGCCCATCTCGGCGCAGATGTCGGCGTCCCAGTCAAGAGTCCGCAGATCCATCAGCAGCGTGCGTGACGCGTTGGTGACGTCGGTGACGTGTATGCCGCCTTCAAGGCCCCCGGTGATCTGCCAGAGCAGGTAGGTGTCCACGGTGCCGAACAACAGGTCTCCACGCTCGGCGGCCGCCCGGGCGCCGTCGACGGACTCGAGGATCCAAGCGATCTTCGGCCCGGCGAAGTAGGTGGCCAACGGAAGGCCGGTCGTCTTCCGGAAGCGGTCGACACCACCGGCGGCCGCGAGCCGGTCGCAGATACGCTGCGTCCGGGTGTCCTGCCAGACGATCGCCGGGTGAACCGGCCGGCCGGTCGCGCGTTCCCAGACCACGGTGGTCTCGCGCTGGTTGGTGACGCCGATCGCGACGATGTCAGCCGGCTCTGCATCGGCGCGGCCCAGCGCCGCGCCCACCACCTCACGGGTGTTGGCCCAGATCTCGCCCGGGTCGTGCTCGACCCAGCCGGGTCGCGGCAGGTTCTGCGCGTGCTCGAGCTGGTGCGACGCGACCGGTCGCCCGCCGTGATCGACGAGCAGGCAGCGCGTGCTCGTCGTGCCCTGGTCGATCGCGGCGACGTAGCCGGCCATCGTCGATCCTCCAACGGTCCACGCGGGCGGTCGTGCGTGATCAGCCTAGGACGCGGCCAATCAATAGGGTGGGTGGTCATGCGCGCCCGTGATCTCGCCGAGCCGTTCCCCGTCGTCCACCTCGACACACCCGCGCTCGAGGCAACCCGCCTTCTCGTCGACCAGAGCCTGCCTGGCCTCGTCGTGGCCGACCGCCAGGGTGTGCCATTGGTGATCCTGCCCAGCTCGCAGGTGCTGCGTTTCGCTCTGCCCGAGTACGTCGAGGAAGACCGCACACTCGCCTCGGTCTACAGCGAGAGCGACGCCGACAGGTTCGCTCAGACGCTGAGTGGCCGGACGGTCGAGGAGCTCATGCCCTCCAAGCAGTTCCTGCCGCGAAGGCACGCGGACCGGCCGATCATCCCACCTGACGCCACCCTCATGGAGATCGCCGCGGTGATGGCCGAGCAGCACTCGCCCGTCGTGGCCGTAGTCGAACACGGCGAGATCCTGGGCGTGATCACGGTCCACCGGCTGCTCGGCGCCGCCCTGTCCACGACATGATCAGCCTGACTGCGGCGGCGCTGGCCGCGACCGAAACCGCTCCGGGAAGCGAGCACTCGGCGAGCACGCTGGTCACCGTGCTGGCGGTAGGGGTGTTCGTCGGCACCTACGTCGTGATCGCCACCGAATGGGTCCATCGCGTCGCCGCCGCACTGGGCGGCGCAGCGTTGATGGTGGTGATCGGCGCCACCGACGCGAATACGGCCTTCTTCGCCGAGGAGACGGCCATCGACTGGAACGTCATCTTCCTGCTGCTCGGCATGATGATCATCGTCGGCATACTCAAACAGACCGGCCTCTTCGAGTACCTCGCGATCTGGGCGGCGAAGCGGGCTCGGGGACGGCCGTTCGCCATCCTGGTCATGCTGTGCACGATCACGGCGGTCGCCTCCGCCCTGCTCCCCAACGTCACGACCGTGATGCTCGTCGCGCCGGTCACCCTTCTCGTCTGCGACCGGCTCCGGGTCCGGCCCGAAGGATTCCTCATCGCCCTGGTGATGGCGAGCAACATCGGCGGCACGGCGACGCTGATCGGCGACCCGCCGAACCTCATCATCGCAAGCCGGGCGGATCTGTCGTTCAACGACTTCCTGATCAATCTCGCGCCGTTCATCGTCGTTGCTTTCCTCGCGTTCGTGCTGCTGCCCGCTGGCTGTTCCGCCGGTCGTTCACATATGACCCCGAACGCGCCGAGGCCGTCATGCGGATCGACGAGCGGCGCGCGATCCGCGACCCTCCGCTGCTGCGGCGCAGCCTGGCCGTGCTCGCGCTGGTCATGCTCGGCTTCGTCCTCCACTCGGCGGTGGGCCTCGAACCCAGCCTGGTCGCAATGCTGGGCGCCGGACTGCTGGTCGTGGTGTCGAGGACCACGACCGCCGAATACCTCGAGGAGGTCGAGTGGCCGACGCTCGTCTTCTTCATGGGGTTGTTCGTCATGGTCGGCGCACTCGTCAACGTCGGGGTCATCGACTCGGCTCGGCGAGGCGGCCATCGACGCCGTCGGCGACAACTACCTCCTTGCGGCTACCGGCCTCCTGTTCGGCTCGGCCGCGTTGTCGGCAATCGTGGACAACATCCCTTACGTCGCCACCGTGGCCCCGCTGGTGAACGATCTCGTGGACGCAGCAGGAGGCGCAGCCGGAGCACAGGCTCTGTGGTGGGCCCTCGCGCTCGGGGCCGACCTCGGTGGCAACGCCACCGCCGTCGGGGCGAGCGCCAACGTCGTCGCACTCGGCATCGCGGAGCGCAACGGCTACCCCATCTCGTTCTGGCGATTCACCGGTACGGGCTCGTCGTCGCCGCCGTGACGGTCGCGCTGGCCTGGCCGTATCTCTACCTTCGGTACTACGCCTTCTGACGAGCTCAGGGAGTCCGCAGTGGCGATCATGCGGGTAGGTCGCGCGTTCCTCGGCCGGCTGCCGCTCTCGGAGCGGACCGAGATCCTCTCGGCGCTACGCGAGGAGACGACCGGCGGTTTCGCCCTGCTCATCGGCGCTGCCGGCGCGCTGCTGTGGGCCAACCTGGGAGGCGACTCGTACCGGTCGGCGGCCGACGCCGCATTCGGACCCGCCGCCCTCCACCTCGACCTCAGCGTCGCGGAATGGGCGGCCGAAGGGCTGTTGGCCGTCTTCTTCCTGGTGGCGGGCCTCGAGCTCAAGCGTGAGATCGTCGTCGGCGAGCTGTCCAACCCCGCTGCGGCGATCCTGCCCGTCGCGGCGGCCGTGAGCGGCGTGGCCGCGCCGGCGTTGGTGTACGTCGCCGTCAACGCGGCCGCGGGTGGCGACCTCGGCGGCTGGGCGGTGCCGACTGCGACCGACATCGCCTTCGCACTCGCCGTTCTCGCCGTCATCGGGTCGAGGCTTCCGACATCGCTCCGCGCGTTCCTGCTCACCCTCGCTGTCGTGGACGACCTGCTCGCCGTCACCATCATCGCGATCTTCTTCACGCCCGACCTGTCGGTGACGCCGCTCCTCGGCGCAGTTGCCCTGCTCGGGATCTACGCCCTTCTCCAGCGACGTCGGGTCGGTGCCTGGTGGGTATACGCGCCGGTCGGGCTGGCGGCCTGGGCACTGGTCCATGACAGCGGCGTCCACGCGACGGTTATCGGGATCGCCTTCGGGCTGCTGACCCGCGTGCGTCGCGACTCCGGCGAGCACGAGTCGCCCGCCGAGCGGCTCGAACACCGGCTCCGGCCGCTGTCGGCGGTGCTTTGCGTGCCGCTTTTCGCCCTCTTCGCTGCAGGCGTGACTGTCTCCGTGGAATCGCTGCGCTCGATGGTCACCGAGCCCGTAGCCGTCGGCATCGTGCTCGGGCTGCTCGTGGGCAAGACGGTCGGAGTCCTTGGCGGGACCTACCTCACCGCCCGGTTCACCAGGGCGGAGCTCAGCGAAGACCTGGCGTGGAGCGACGTGGCCGGCGTCGCGGTCCTCGCCGGCATCGGCTTCACCGTGTCGCTGCTCATCAGCGAGCTCGCCTTCGACGACCCCGAGACGACCGAGGTGGCGAAGACCGCCGTGCTGGTCGGCTCCCTGCTCGCTGCGCTCGTCGCGTCCGCCGTCCTCGCCCGGCGCAACGCGGTGTACCGACAGATCGACGAGGAAGACACGCGCGACAACGACCACGACGGGGTCCCAGACGTCTACCAGGCTGGTACTGCTGAGCGAGACGGGTAACGACCGAGCTCGCCTGTCGGCCCGACGAGTGGGCATGGGCATTAGAGTCAGCGTCCGCGGGGGCGAGAGGAGACCGAGCATGGCAAACCGGCCACCGGCAACAGATGCCGACGCGTCGATCGGCCAGCTCGTCGCAGGCATCCAGAAGGACCTCACCGCACTCGTGCGCGGCGAGATCGAGCTGGCCAAGGCGGAGTTGCAGCAGAGCGCTGCCCGCGCCGGGCTCGGTGGCGCCCTCTTCGCGGCTGCCGCCTTCCTGATCTTGCTGGCGGTCGTCCTGGGTTCCGTCGCGCTGGCCTACGCACTGGTCGCTCTGGGGCTGCACCCGGGATGGGCGTTCCTGATCGTCGCGGGCTTCTACCTCCTGCTGGCCGCGATCCTCATGCTGGTCGGGCGGAACCGCTTCAACCAGGTACGGGGGCCGGAGCGGGCGCAGGAGGTCGCAGCGCGGGCGAGGCAGGCGCTTCGTCCGACCTCCCGCACGTGAACGGCAACGGTTCGCTTCGCGACACCGTCGACGTTCCCGGTCCGTGGGAGCACCGC
The DNA here is from genome assembly GCA_963801065.1 of uncultured Actinomycetota bacterium. GTDB lineage: Bacteria > Actinomycetota > Actinomycetes > Jiangellales > Jiangellaceae > CAWDDG01. Next base: position 550,801 of record CAWDDG010000003.1, read on the forward strand.
CGCATCGCGGCGAACGGTGCCCGGTTCCACGTTGCGACGATGGGCGACGGCCCGCTGATCGTCCTACTACACGGCTTCCCCGAGTTCTGGTGGGCCTGGCGGCACCAGATACCGCCGCTCGCTGCAGCCGGCTGGCGGGTCGTCGCGATGGACCTGCGCGGCTACGGCGGCAGCGACAAGACACCGCGCGGATACGACCCGGCGACGCTGACGGCGGACGTCACCGGTGTGGTCCGCTCGCTCGGCGAACGACAGGCCCTGCTCGTCGGCCATGACTGGGGTGCGTACGTCGCCTGGGCCACTGCCGTTCTCCGACCGGCTCACGTGGCCGGCCTCGTCACGATGTCCATGCCGCATCCCCTCGAGCTCGCGCACTACCTGCTTCGAGGGGTCCGGCAGGCCGGGCACCTGCTCGGCGTGCAGGCTCCCGCCGTACCCGAACGCCGTCTGGTCGCCGACGACGCCGCTTACGTCGAGACGCTCCTGCGCCGATGGGTGGGACCGGACTCGACCTTTCCAGGCGACGAGGCCGCGGGCCGCTACCGTGCCGCGATGCGCCTGTGGCCCGCGCCTCATTGCGCGCTCGAGTACCACCGGTGGGCCGTGCGTTCGCTCGTCCGCGCCGACGGCAGGCGCTTCGCCATGCGGATGCAGGAGCCGATCACGGTCCCCGTCATGCAGATCCACGGCGGCGCGGACCGGACCGTGCTGCCTCGCGCAGCCGCCCACTCCGGCCGTCACGTCACCGGTCCTCACCGGTGGGTCCAGCTCGAAGGCATCGGCCACTTCCCCCACGAAGAGGCTCCATCGAGGGTCACCTCGGAGCTGCTGGACTGGCTCCCCCACCCTTCAGCCGAGCGTTGACCACCCTCAGACGCACACGCCCGTCGAGACCGGCTCGGTCGACGCCGCGGACTGCTCGACGTGGGGCGTCACCTCGCTCAGCGCCAGGGCGTAGCCGGTCTCCGGATCGGTCAGCGACGCCGCGAACATGACGCCGTATACGAGTCCGTCGTCCGCGACGAGCGGCCCGCCGGAGTTGCCTGGACGGATCTCCCCACGTACCGAGAGCACGTCGCGGGTGACCGCCTCGTCGCCGTAGATGTCCCGGCCGAGCAGCGAGTGCTCGCCGCGTATCCGCACCGGCTCGGTGCTCAGCGGCCCGTTGTTCGGGTAGCCGACCACGGCGGCGTCCGCGCCTGCGGCCGGGTCGTCGCGGAAGCTCAGAGGCGCCCGGTCCAGGTCCGGCACGGCCAGGACGGCGATGTCCGTCCTCGGGTCGAAGCGCACGACCTGCGCTGCCAGCGGGTCGCCATCAGGCTCGGTCACGATCGGTTCGGAGACGCCCGCAACCACGTGCGCGTTCGTCATCACCCTTTCCGGCGCGACGACGAACCCGGTGCCTTCGATGACCCGGTCACAGGACGCGCGGCCGACGACCTTCACCACGCTCTCGGACGCCGTCCGGATCTCCGGGTCGCGGATCAGCGCGGCCGTCGGCTCCCCGACCTGCAGAATCGGCTCGGGGACCCACGGCGCCACGACCTCCGGGAACCGGCCGGCCGCGACGACCGACTGGAACGTGTCGCGGAGCCGGTCCGGGGACACCGGGACGACCGCGTCGACCGCGCGCAGGATCCTCGACTCGCGGACGGCGGCCGACGCGGCCGGGATCGCTGCCGACGAGACCGCCAGGCCCACCGCCCACGCCGCCAGCAGCAGGCCGACGACCGCGAGCAATGCGCCGCCGCCGGCGTCGAACCGCCGAGCCGGCTCGGACGAGACCCTGGACCGCACCCATCCGCCCGCCCATGCGAGCAGGCCCTGACCGGCCGCCGCGACGGCGAGGACGATCATCACGGCCAGCACCGAGACGCCGAGACCGGGCTCGAGGCCGCCGAGGATGGCCGGCGCGAGCAGTAGCCCGCCTATGGCACCGCCCACGAATCCGACGAATGACAGCAGCCCGACGACGAAGCCGTGGCTCCAGCCCGTGTAGGCCACGATGACCGCCAGCACGATGACAAGCCAGTCGACGGCGTTGAGTCCGAGGATCACCGGCGCTCCGCTCCTTCGGCCAGGGGCAGGAGCTCGACGTGGGTACGGTCCCATGGCCGGGCAAGTCCGCCGACCTCGAGCAACCATCCGAGCACGCCTGCGGTGAACCCCCAGACGAGGAGCTCTCCCACGCGGAACGCCGGGCCGACGTACCCGCTCGGGTGCCGCACACGCAGCCGGTTGGCGGGGTCGACAAGGTCGTCCAGCGGAACCCGGTGCACCGATGCGACCTCGGCGGCGTCGACCACCCGCACCGGCGACGGCTCGCGCCACCAGGCCAGGACCGGGGTGACGACGTAACTACCCGCCGGCAGCCACAGATCGGGAAGCGTCGCGAGCACGTCGACCCCGGTCGGGTCGAGCCCGGTCTCCTCCCGGGCCTCCCGGAGCGCCGCTCCCACCGGGCCGTCGTCGTCTGAGTCGATCACGCCACCGGGGAATGCCGGCGTGCCGGCGGAGATTCGAAGGCTGTGGGCCCGCTCGATCATCAGGACGTCCGGCACGCGCTCCCCGTCGACGAGGGACTCGCCGAACAGCACGAGGACCGCTGAGGCCCGTCCGGCACCAGGATCGGGAGGTGCGTGCCGGGAGAGTTGTTCGGCTCTGACGTCGGAGACGGCGTCGACGATCGGACGCAGCCAGCCGGGTGGCGACCCCCCGGCGAGGCTCACTCGGCCCCCCGGAGGAGCTTGGCTGCGACCTTCGGGTCGGTGGGCCCCTCCCCGTACGCCGGGCACAGGCCGGCGATCGCGCAGGCGCCACACGCCGGCCGGCGGGAGTGGCAGCATCGCCGGCCGTGCCAGATCAGCCGGTGGGAAAGGATCGTCCATTCCTTCTTCGGTATCAGGGCGGCGACGTCGGCCTCGACCTTGTCGGCGTCGGTGTTCGTGGTCCAGCCGAACCGTCTCGCCAGCCGGCCGAAATGAGTGTCGACGGTGAGGCCGGGCACGCCGAAGGCGTTGCCGAGCACGACATTGGCCGTCTTCCGCCCGACGCCCGGGAGCGTGACGAGATCCTTGAGCCGCCCAGGGACCTCGCCGTCGAAGCGCTCGACGATCGCCTGCGACAGTCTGATGATCGCCTGCGTCTTGGCCCGGAAGAACCCGGTCGACTGGATGATCGACTCGACATCCTCGCGTTCGGCCACGGCGAGTTCGGTCGCGGTCGGGTACTTCGCGAAGAGTGTGGGCGTCACCATGTTGACGCGCTTGTCCGTGGTCTGGGCGGACAACACCGTGGCGACAAGCAACTCGAACGGCGAGGTGAAGTCCAGCTCGCAGTGCGCGTCGGGGTAGACCAGGGCCAGCTCACGGTTGATGCGCCGGGCCCGACGGACCAGGGCAAGCGGCGTTTCCGGCGTGGCGAGCGGCACCCTCACAGCCTACGGTCGGGTTGACCCTCCCGGCCGCCGCAGGATCCGCCATGATGGGCCACGATGTGACCTAGGACACTTCGGTGAGCGGAACGGCGAGGAGGCCCGCGTGGACGACGTGCTGCGGAGCGCACCGCTGTTCCGGGAGCTCGACGACGAGGCCGCCACGGCGCTGCGTGCCTCGATGAGCGAGGTCGCGCTGGGCCGCGGCGAGGTCCTCTTCCGCGAGGGCGACGAGGGTGACCGGGTGTACGTGGTCATCCGCGGCAAGATCAAGCTGGGCCGAACCGCTTCCGATGGCCGCGAGAACCTGCTCGCGTTGCTGGGCCCCGGTCAGATGTTCGGCGAGCTGTCGTTGTTCGATCCCGGCCCACGGTCGGCCACAGTCACAGCCGTCACCGAGACGACGCTGCTCGGCCTCGGGCACGCCGACCTGCTGCCCTGGCTGACCGGTCGCCCGGAGGTCGCCCGCGGGCTGCTGCTCCAGTTCGCACAGCGCCTGCGCAGGTCCAACGACACGCTCGCCGACCTGGTGTTCTCCGACGTCCCGGGACGAGTGGCGAAGCAACTCCTCGACCTGTCCGCGCGGTTCGGCGTCGCATCCGACGAAGGCGTCCGCGTGGTCCACGACCTCACCCAGGAAGAGCTCGCCCAGCTCGTCGGGGCGTCGCGCGAGACGGTCAACAAGGCGCTGGCCGACTTCGCCGGCAGGGGGTGGCTGCGCCTCGAGCAGCGGTCGGTCGTGCTGCTCGACATGGAACGGCTGCGCCGCCGCGCCCGCTGACGCTCCCACAGAGATCAGTCATGCTCGCCCAGGTACTCGAGCTGGGCCTGGACGGACAGCTCGGCGGCCGGCCAGAGCGACCGGTCGACGTCGGCGTAGACGACCTCGACGACCTCGCGCGCGGTTCGCGCCCCGGCCGCGACCGCTTCACGCACCTGGGCGAGGCGCTCGGCGCGGTGCGCAAGGTACTGCTCCGCCAGCGCCGCCGTGTCCGGGCGCACCGGTCCGTGGCCTGGCAGCAACAGCACGCCGCGGAGCTCGCGCAGCCGGGCCAATGAGTCCAGGTATGGCCCCAGCCGCCCGTCCGGATATGCAACCACGGTCGTCCCGCGTCCCAGGATCGTGTCACCGGTCAGGACGGCTCGCTGCTCGCCGACGCGCACGGTGAAGCAGACGGAGTCAGCCGAGTGCCCCGGCGTGTGCAGCACCCGCAGGTCCAGCCCCGGCACGTCGATCGCCGTGCCGTCGACGTCGAGTGGGTCGCCGTCGACGCAGAGAGCCGGGTCCCTCGCCAGGACGGGCGCGCGGGTGATGTCGTGGAAGCGTCCCGACGCCTCCGAGTGGTCGGGGTGGCCGTGCGTCAACAGCGTGACCGCGACCGGGCCGAGCGTCGCGACCGCCTCCAGGTGTTCGTCGAGCAACGGCCCCGGATCCACGACGACGTTCCCCGCGGACGTCGAGATGACAAACGTGTTGGTCCCGTCCAGCGTCATCGGGCCCGGATTGTCGGCCCGGACGAGCCGGCACCACGGAGGCAGCTCTGCGGTCACGTCGGGTCACCCGGGTCGTCGCCGGGGAACCGCGGATCGTCCGGCAACAGCACGTGGACCGAGCCGCCCTCGTCGAGCCAGCCCGGCGTGACCGTGTCGAGGACTCGTTCGTGAGCGGCAGCCAGCGCGTCCGCGACGGAGGCGTGAGCCGTCAGCTCCCCGAGGACGGTCCAGGTCGGCGGGAGCATCGCCACCGCGCCGGCCTCCGCGGCGGCCACGGCCACACCCGGGCGGATCCAGGCGACGCGGTCCGCCTCACCGGACACGTCCAGCGCCGCCTGCCCTTCCGGCAGCGCGGCGAGGAAGAACCACGTGTCGTACCGCCGCGGCTCGAACCGCGGCGTCACCCAGTGCGCCCACGGCGCGAGCAGGTCCGAACGCAGGACGAGGCCGCGGCTCTCGAGCAGGTCGGACAGGGCGAGCTCGCGCGCCACCAGCGACTGCCGCGCCACCTCCCAGTCCGACCCTGACGGCATGGCGGGTACGCCGTCGACGGTGGACGCCAGCAGGACGCCGGATTCTTCGAACGTCTCGCGGACCGCGGCACAGACGAATCCTCGTGCCGCCGGCTCGTGCACGCCGAGGCGCGTTGCCCACTCGCCGGGCGCCGGTCCGCGCCACCCGAGCACATTGTCATCCACGTCGCGAGGGTCGACCGCACCTCCGGGAAAGGCATGCATCCCCGCAGCGAACGGCATGCTGGTCCGCCGCCTGAGCACGAACACCTCGAGGCCGGCATCGGCGTCCCGGAGCAGCATGACCGTTGCCGCGGGGCGCGCCACGACCGGCGTGAGACGCCGCGCGGCGAACTCCCGCGCCCGCTCGGCGAGCGCGGGAGGGAGCGAACGCGATCCCGGCAACCCGTCAGCCGACCTCGACGACCAGCTCGACCTCGACCGGCGCGTCCAACGGCAGCACGGCGACGCCGATCGCGCTGCGTGCGTGCTGGCCCACGTCGCCGAAGACCTGGCCGAGCAACTCGCTCGCCCCGTTCACCACCTGGGGCTGTGCGGTGAAGTCAGGCGCGGACGCGACGAACCCGACGACCTTGACCACCCGGGTGATCGCGGAGAGGTCGCCCACCTGGGACCGGACCGCGGCGAGTGCGTTGAGCGCGCACTGGCGCGCGCACTCGTTCGCCTCCTCGGGGCTGACCTCGGAGCCGACCTTGCCGGTTCGGATCAGCTCGCCATCGCGCCACGGGAGCTGTCCGGACGTGTAGACGTACGACCCGGTGCGAACAGCGGGCACGTACGCGGCGACCGGTGTTGCGACCTCGGGAACAGCCAGCCCCAGCTCGGCCAGGCGTTCCTCGGGGGTCATTCGGCTTTCACCCTCTTCAAGTAGGCGACGACGTTCTCCGGGTTCGGGCCCGGTACGACCTGGACGAGCTCCCACCCGTCGTCGCCCCAGTTGTCGAGGATCTGCTTCGTCGCATGCACCAGCAGCGGCACGGTCGCGTACTCCCACTTCGCCATGGCCGGGAGCCTACTGGCGCTGCGATGATCCAGCGCGTGCGTGATCCTCGAGAGGTGCTGAGCCGGACGGCATCGCCGCCGGACGCGGTGGTCCGCTACGGCACGGCTGATGAGCAGGTGGCCGACCTGCGGCTGCCGCAGCAACCGCGAGGGCCACTCGTGGTGCTGCTCCACGGGGGCTACTGGCGCAGCGAGTACGACCGCGTGCAGATGCGACCGATGGCCGACGGCCTGGTCGATGCGGGCTACGTCGTCGCGACGCCCGAGTATGCACGCACCGGCGCGGGCGGCGGCTGGCCGAACACGTTCGACGACGCGGCGCTCGCGGTTTCGCTGCTTCCGATGCTGGCCCGAAGCCTGGCCAACGACCTCGATGCCGCTGGGCGCGCGGTGCTGGTCGGACACTCCGCCGGCGGCCAGCTGGCGCTGTGGTGCGCGAGTGAGGGGCTCCTGCAGGGCTACGCGGGTGTGGTAGCGCTGGCCCCGGTCGCCGACCTTGCGGAAGCCTTCCGACTCGACCTCGACGGCGGCGCAGTTGCCGCGCTTCTCGGGGGTTCGCCCGACGACGTGCCCGAACGCTACGCCGCCGCCGACCCCTGTCGCCTCACGCCTCCGGACGTTCCGGTGATCGTCGTCCATGGCGCCGACGACGCGCAGGTCCCGCTCGACCTGTCGCAGAGATACGCAGCGCACACCGGCGCCGAGCTGCGTGTCCTCGACCGGGTCGAGCACTTCGGGCTCATCGACCCGACCTCGACCGCGTGGCCGGCCGTGCTCGAAGCTGTCCGATCCGTTCAAGACGCGCGCCCCCAAACGCTCTAACGTCCTCGGGCATGAAGACCCTCACGACCGACGGCCTCGCTGCCGCCGAGCGCTACCTCCAGCTCAACGCCAGGCTCATCGACCGGCTGCGGTTCGAGTTCCTCTTCCGTGACGGCTCGGCGACCTCCGTACAAGCGGCGCTGACTGCGTACCAGAACGACGACGGTGGTTTCGGCAACGCGCTCGAGCCCGACCTTCGCGGCGCCGCCAGCCAACCCCAGCCCGTCGAGGTCGCGTTCCGCCTTCTCGACGAGACGACCACGGCGGACCAGCCGTTCGAGGGTCCGTACACCAGGGCCGCCTGCGACTTCCTCGCCCGGGTCAGTGCCGCGGACGGCGGCGTGCCGTTCGTCCTGCCCACGGTCCGGGAGACACCCGCGGCCCCGTGGTGGCAGGCAGCGGACGATCCGCCCGGCGATCTCAACCCCACGGCGCCGCTCGTTGGGATCCTGCACAAGCACAAGGTCTCCCACCCCTTCGTCGAGCAGGCGACACGCTTCTGCTGGGAACGCGTCGACGCTCTGGCCGAGACCAACCCGTACGAGGCCCGGGCCGTCCTGACCTTCCTCGACCACGTGCCCGACCGCACTCGCGCGGAGGCGGCATTCGCGCGGATCACGGGGCTGATCACCCCTCACGTCGCGATGGATCCGCGAGCGCCCGGCGAGGTGCACGGCCCGCTCGACCTCGCTCCGCACCCGGAAGGGCTCGGCCGGCGCATGTTCGCCGACGACGTGATCGACACTCACCTCGACGCGCTCGTCGGAGCACAGGCAGAGGACGGGTCATGGGCATTCAACTGGTCCGCGTGGACACCGGTCGTCCGGCACGAGTGGGGCGGCTTCGTCACCGTGGATCGGCTCAAGACCCTGCGCGATTACGGACGCATCGAGATCGTCTAGCGATCGAGTGCGAATGGAATGCTCTGGCCAGCCCTCGACCAGGGGACCAACTCGCCTACGCGGCCAGGCTCGACGGCGGGACACCGGCCAGGCTCCGGAACTCCCGGGTGAGGTGAGCCTGGTCGGCGTACCCGGTCCGATGCGCAGCGAGCGCCAGCGGTGCGCCGTCGCCGATCAACTGGAGCGCGTGCTGGAAGCGCAGGATGCGCTGCAGCACCTTGGGGCCGTACCCGAAGGCGTGGAAGGGGCACCGTGTCCGGACCTGCGACATGGGCGGACTGCTCGCTCGCCGACCAGATGAGATCGATACAGCCGTCGGGGACGACACGCTTCGTTCGCGAGGGCCCGTCGTGCCGGTAACCGCGAGTTCGACAGGAACGTTTCGTCATCGGGCTCACATCGGCCCAGGTCGTGCCGGGTCACGTGCGCATCGTTCCTGTCGATACCGCGACTGCGGTCGGCTTGCGGCCCGCCCGTGGCAACATCGCGGTCGGTCAGCCCCAGCCGTGACCGCGACCCTCGTGCTCGTCGAAGACCAGCCAGGTCCGGGTGCCCCGGACGCCAGGAACGTCCTGGATCCGTTCCAGGACGACGTGGCGCAGGGCGGCGTTGTTCGGCGCCCGGACCAGGGCGAGGACATCGAAGTCGCCCCCGACGAGTGCGAAGTGCTCCACGTATGGCAACGCACCCAGCGCCGCGGCCACCTCGCGCCAGGTGTTCTGCTGGATCGTGAGCAGGACGTACGCGCTGGTGCCGAGCCCGGCCCGCTCCGGGTCGACCTGTGCCGCGAAGCCGGTGATCACGCCGTCCTCCATCAGCCGGTCGACCCGGGCATAGGCGTTGGCCCGCGAGACGTGGACCCGTTCGGCCAACGTCCGGATCGAGATCCGGCCGTCCCGGTACAGCTCGGCGAGGATCCGGCGATCGACCTCGTCCAGCGATCGAGCCGATCGTCCGGTACGCCAAGGATGAGTCGGCTCGGGCGGAGACGTCTGGTCGTCCATGAGCCTTCCTGGCAGCCATCTGTCACGAATCTTCGGCAAATGTGGAGATGACCATCTCATCCGGCGGAGGATCAAGAGTCAACCACGGGCCAATGTCGACCCAGGGGTGAACGAGCCATGACCACGCAGGCCCAGCTCCGGACGGGCTCGAATACCCTCCCAGCCGGCACCCCGGAGGCCGCCGCCAGACTGCTCCCGGCGGGTGTGCCGATCCGGTTCCTCGACGACGCCGGGGCTGAGGCGCCGGAGCACGAGCACGGCGAGTACCGGCTCCCGGCCACCGACATCCTCGTCGACGCGTACCGGCGGATGGTGCTCGGCCGCCGCTTCGACGCCCAGGCGACTGCGCTGACCAAGCAGGGCAGGCTCGCCGTCTATCCGTCCAGCCACGGCCAGGAGGCCTGCCAGGTCGGTAGCGTGCTGGCGCTGCGCGATACCGACTGGATGTTCCCCACCTACCGGGAGTCGATGGCGCTGATCGCCCGTGGGATCGACCCGGTCGAGTCGCTCACCCTGCTCCGTGGCGACTGGCACTGCGGCTACGACCCCAACGCGACGCGCACGGCACCGCAGTGCACGCCGCTGTCGACCCAGAGCCTGCACGCGGTCGGCCTCGCTTACGCGGCCCGTCGCCGCGGGGAGGACACCGTCGCGCTGGCATTCGTCGGCGACGGCGCCACCAGCGAGGGCGACTTCCACGAGGCGCTCAATTTCGCCGGCGTGTTCCAGGCGCCGGTGGTCTTCCTGGTGCAGAACAACCGGTACGCGATCTCGGTGCCGCTCTCGAAGCAGACCGCTGCGCCGTCCTTGGCCTACAGGGGCATCGGCTACGGCGTCCGCAGCGAGCAGGTCGACGGCAACGACCCGGTTGCGGTCCTCGCGGTTCTGCAGCACGCGGTCGAGTCCGCCCGCGCAGGTGAGGGGCCGTTCCTCGTCGAGGCGCACACGTACCGGATCGAGGCGCACACCAACGCCGACGACGCCACCCGTTACCGCGACACCAGCGAGGTCGACCTCTGGCAGCGGCGTGACCCCATCGCCCGGCTGGAGGCCTACCTCACCGCGAACGACGCGCTCGCCGACGACGACATCGGCGCCGCTCGCGAGGAGGCCGAAGCGTTCGCCGCCAAGCTGCGCGACCGGATGAACGAGGACCCTCAGGTCGATCCCCGCGCCATGTTCGAGCACGTCTTCGCCGAGCCGACACCTCAGCTACGCGAGCAGCGGACCTGGCTGGAAGAAGAGCTCGCGGCGGACGAAGGGGATGCATGATGGCGACGACCATGGCCCAGGCCCTCAACGCCGCGCTGCGCGACGCCATGACCGAGGACGAGTCGGTTCTCGTGTTCGGCGAGGACGTCGGCGCGCTCGGCGGCGTCTTCCGGATCACCGACGGGATCGCCCGCGACTTCGGCGAGGACCGCTGCTTCGACACCCCGCTGGCCGAGAGCGGAATCGTCGGGTTCGCGCTCGGCATGGCGATGAACGGCTTCCGGCCCGTCGTCGAGATGCAGTTCGACGCCTTCGCGTATCCGGCTTTCGAGCAGGTCGTCTCGCACGTCGCCAAGATGCGCAACCGCACTCGTGGCGCCGTCGGCGTACCGATGGTCATCCGGGTCCCCTATGCCGGCGGGATCGGCGGCGTCGAGCACCACAGCGACTCCTCCGAGGCCTACTACGTGCACACCCCAGGGCTCAAGGTCGTCACACCCGCCACGGTCGAGGACGCGTACTCGTTGCTGCGCGAGGCGATCACGGACCCCGACCCGGTCGTGTTCATGGAGCCGAAGAAGCTCTACTGGTCCAAGGCCGACGTCGAGCTGCCGGTGCAGACGACGCCGTTCGGCACGGCTGCGGTCCGCCGCGAAGGCAGGGACGCGACGCTGGTCGCATACGGCCCGGCCGTCCCGGTGGCTCTGGAAGCTGCGGAAGCCGCGGTCGAGGAAGGCCGCGACCTCGAGGTCGTCGACCTGCGAACGCTCGTGCCGTTCGACGACGAGACCGTGGCCGCATCGGTCCGGAGGACCGGGCGCTGCCTCGTCGTCCAGGAGGCCGCCGGCTTCGGCGGCGTGGGTGCCGAGATCGCCGCAAGGGTCCAGGAACGCTGCTTCCACTCGCTGGCCGCCCCGGTGCTCCGCGTGGCGGGCTTCGACATCCCGTACCCCCCACCGATCATCGAGAAGCATCATCTGCCCGGTGTCGACCGCATACTCGACGCTGTCGCGCGGCTGCAGTGGGACGACGAGCCCGACCACCGATGGCTGACCGGGGTGCCCGCATGACCCCCTCCCCCATTGATCATGCAACTTCTGCGCGACACACCGGCGACACGCCGAGTGTCTTCCGCCTTCCCGACCTCGGCGAGGGGCTGACCGAAGCGGAGATCCTTCACTGGCGCGTCGCCGAGGGCGACGAGGTGGGAGTCGACGACGTCGTGGTCGAAGTCGAGACGGCCAAGGCAGCCGTGGAGGTGCCCTGCCCCTTCGCGGGTCGAGTCGTCTCGCTGCACGGCGCGGTGGGCGATCTGGTCCAGGTCGGGCAACCGCTGATCAGCGTGGCCCCGCCCGCCGACCCCGCCGTCCGGGCGGCAGAGACGCTCCGGACGGACGAGCACGCCGGTTCGGGTGCCGTGCTTGTCGGCTACGGGACGAGCCATGGGCGTGCCGCGCGCCGACGTCGCCCGGCACGCCCGTCCGCGGAGCCGGACTCGGGTACCCGTCCGATTGCGCCCCGGGTGATCTCGCCGGTCGTCCGGCGACTCGCGCGCGACGGCGGCGTCGACGTCGCAGTCCTCGCCGGCTCCGGTCCGGCCGGGGTGGTCCTCCGCCGTGACGTCGAGGCCGCACTCAGCCCGGCAACCTCCGTTGATCATGCAACTCCTGCGAGACACGCCGACCGGAACCCACGGCGTGTCGCGCAGGAGTTGCATGATCAACGGGGGGGCGAGGTCCGTATCCCGCTGCGCGGGGTGCGTCGAACCATCGCCGACAAGATGGTCCGCAGCCGACAGGAGATCCCCGATGCCACGACGTGGGTCGACGCCGACGCGACCGGCCTGATCGAAGCCCGCGACGCTCTACGCCGGGCTCACCCGGACCGTACCGTCGGCATGCTCGCGCTGCTGGCCCGCTTCGTCGTCGCGGGATTGCGCCGCCATCCCGAGCTCAATTCGCGCGTCGAGGGCGACGAGATCGTCCAGCTCGCGCACGTCAACCTGGGCTTCGCAGCCCAGACCGAACGGGGGCTGGTCGTGCCGGTGGTCAGGGACGCACACCAGATGACGACGCTCGAGCTCGCCGACGAGCTCGCCCGCCTGACAGCGGCCGCCCGTGAGGGCAGGCTGGAGCCGAAGGACCTCACCGGCGGAACCGTCACGCTCAACAACTACGGGGTGTTCGGCGTCGACGGCTCGACCCCGATCATCAACCACCCTGAGGCGGCGCTGCTCGGCGTGGGCCGGGTCGTCGACAAGCCGTGGGTCGTCGATGGCGGGCTCGCGGTGCGCAAGGTCACGCAACTCTCGCTCACGTTCGACCACCGGGTATGCGACGGCGGCACGGCGGGCGGGTTCCTCCGTTTCGTGGCCGACTGCGTCGAGCGTCCCGTCGGCCTGCTCGCCGAACTCTAGGCACGTACGCTCGGGGACCGTGAGCGACTGGGAGGGCGTGCGTCTGCACGTCGTCACCGGCAAAGGCGGCACCGGCAAGACCACAGTCGCGGCGGCTCTCGCCCTCGCACTCGCCCAGGGTGGCCGGAGGGTGCTTCTCGTCGAGGTCGAGGAGCGTCAGGGCCTGGCCCAGCTCTTCGACGTTCCGCCGCTGCCTTACAGCGAGCGCAAGCTGGCCGTGGCCCGTGGTGGCGGCGACGTCTTCGGCCTCGCGGTCGACGCCCGCGAGGCGATGTACGAGTACCTCGACACGTACTACCACCTGGCCCGGGCCGGGCGGACCCTCGACCGCATAGGCGTCATCGAGTTCGCGACGACGATCGCGCCGGGCATGCGCGACGTCCTCCTCACCGGCAAGACCTACGAGGAGACACGGCGGCGGCGGCCGGATCAGAGCTACGTCTACGACGCCGTCGTCCTGGACGCACCACCGACCGGCCGGATCGCGCGGTTTCTCAGCGTCAACAACGCCGTCTTGTCCCTGGCCAGGGTCGGACCGATCAACCGGCACGCGGCCGCCATCACTGAGCTGATCACCTCTCCCCGCACGGCCGTCCACCTGGTCACAGTGCTCGAGGAGATGCCCGTCCAGGAGACCGCCGACGCCGTGAAGGGCCTCGAGCGGGCCGAGATCCCGGTCGGCGCCATCGTCGTCAACCAGATCCGTCCTCCGCACCTCGGTGTCCGCGACCTCGCAGCTGCTCGACGCGGACGGCTCGACCGGGCGGCTGTCACGTCGGGCCTGCGGGCCGCCGGGCTGGACGGTTCCGACGCTCTGGTCGACCATCTCACGGCCGAGGCTGCGGCCCACGCCAACCGCGTGGCTCTGGAGAAACGGGAGCGCGCCGCGGTGTCCACGCTCGACCGTCCGACCTATGAGCTGCCGCGGATCCCGGACGGCATCGACCTCGCAGCCCTTTACGAGCTCGGCGCCACCCTGTCCGCACAGGGCGCCGCGTGAGCGCGTCCCACGCCGGCCGGCTCGACCTGGACCGTCTGGCCCGCGGCGACCGCACGCGCATCGTCCTCTGCTGCGGGGCCGGCGGCGTTGGCAAGACGACGACGGCCGCCGCGGTAGCTCTGCGAGCGGCCGAGCACGGCCGGCGGGTCGCCGTCCTCACCATCGACCCGGCGCGACGCCTGGCGCAGTCGATGGGCCTCACCGAACTGGACAACACGCCGCGCCGGGTAGCCGGCGTCGACACCGGCCGCGGCGGCCACCTCGACGCGATGATGCTCGACATGAAGCGGACCTTCGACGAGGTCGTCGAGTCCCACACCACAGCGGCCAAGGCGCGCCAGATCCTCGCCAACCCCTTCTACCAGGCGCTGTCCTCCTCGTTCGCCGGCACCCAGGAGTACATGGCGATGGAGAAGCTCGGGCAGCTGCGCGCACGGGACGAGTGGGATCTCATCGTGGTCGACACCCCGCCCTCCCGCTCTGCGCTTGACTTCCTCGACGCGCCCGAGCGACTGGGCTCGTTCCTCGACGGCCGGCTGATCCGGTTGCTCGGGGCGCCTGCCCGCGCGGGTGGCCGGGCCTACGTGAAGGTCCTCCAGGCGGGCTTCGGCGCGGTGACAGGCGCCTTCACGAGGATCCTCGGCGGTGAGCTCCTCCGCGATGTGCAGACGTTCGTCGCTGCCCTGGACACGATGTTCGGCGGCTTCCGTGAGCGCGCCGAGGAGACGTACGCACTGCTGAAGCGACCGGAGACGGCGTTCGTCGTCGTGGCCGTACCCGAGCCGGACGCGTTGCGCGAGGCGTCGTACTTCGTCGAACGGCTCGAGGCCGACGGCATGCCGCTCGCCGGCCTGGTGCTCAACCGCGTGCACGGCAACGGCCCCGGGGGGCTATCCGAAGGACAGGCGAGCGCCGCCGCCGAGCGACTCGACGACATCCGCGGACACCGGCTCACAGCATCCCTACTGCGTCTGCATGCCGAGAACCTGCGGCGGTCGACCCGTGACGCACGGCGTGGCGCCCGGTTCGCAGCAGCCCACCCGAACGTGCCCATCGCAAGGGTGCCCGCGCTCCCGACGGACGTGCACGACCTCGACGGCCTGCGCGAGATCGGCCGCCGGTTGGCCGCGCGTTCGTGACGGCTGGTGGCCAGACCACGTTCAGGCAGGCGTCAGCCGGCGTGAGCTACCTGCTCGTACTCGCCGCGTGCCGCCTGGAGCAGCGCCCGCCACGACTTCACATCCGGACGGCGGCGTAACAGCGCGCGCCGCTCGCGCTCGGTCATGCCGCCCCAGATGCCGAACTCGGTGCGGTTGTCCAAGGCATCAGCCAAGCACTCGGTACGTACGGGGCACCCCATGCAGACCGCCTTCGCGCGGTTCTGCGCGGCGCCGGGCACGAACAACTCGTCCGGCTCAGCTCCCCGACAGGCCGCCTCACTCGGCCAGTCGACCACCCACATCATCGCCACTCCCCCGCTGCGGAGTGCCTGCGCCCGACGCCCCCCGTCCGACAATCACGCTCCGCTCAGATCGACAGTAGTGACATAATGATCAAAAGAGTAGGCCCCGACTGATGGGAAAGATCACCCACTCGGCCGATAGACGATCCATCCTGCGAGGTGTACGGGGCCTCGCGACGCGCACGCCTCGCGCGATGACGTTGGTCCCCAACCCGTACCCTGCTCCCATGGCGTCCCTCCGCCTCGACACGGTCATCGCCGCCGCGCGGCGCATCCTGCTGGTCATCGGGGTCAGCGGTCTTGCCGGCGTGCTGGTCGCCGGGCTTGCACTGCCCGTCGCCGCCGCTCTCGGGTTAACCGCGCGCGAAAGTGCCAACGCGTTCAGCGACCTCCCGGCGGAGCTCGACGCCAAGCCGTTGGCCGAGCAGTCGCGGATCGTCGACACGTCCGGCGCGACGCTTGCGACCTTCTACGACCAGAACCGCATCTACGTGGCGCTGGACAAGATCGCTCCTGCGATGCAGGACGCCATCCTCGCCATCGAGGACCACCGCTTCTACGAGCACGGCCCCATCGACTTCCAGGGCACCGCCCGGGCGTTCCTCGGCAACCTCGACGCCGGGGACCTCACCTGTGGCGATGGTTGCACTGCCGGCGGCGGTTCCACGCTGACTCAGCAGTACGTCAAGCTCGTGCTCCAGGACCAGGCCGAGACGCCGGAGGAACGGCGCGCGGTCTCGACGAGCACCGGCGCCGACGGTTACGTCCGCAAGCTGCGGGAGCTGCGCCTTGCGGCCAACGTCGAGAACCAGCTCACCAAGGACCAGATCCTCGAGCGCTACCTCAACATCGCCTACTTCGGCGGCGGCGGCGGCAGTGGTGGCGCGTACGGCGTCGAGGCCGCCGCGCGGTACTTCTTCTCGACGACGGCCGCCGAGCTCACCGTCAACCAGGCGGCGCTGCTGGCCGGCCTGGTGCAGGCTCCGTCCGAGTACGACCCGACGGACAACCCGGAGAAGGCCATCGGCCGGCGCAACCAGGTGCTGAGCCGGATGGGCGACCTGGGCATGATCACGCCAGCGGGGGCCTCGCAGGCTCGCCTGGCCGATCTCGGCCTGAAGCTCAACCCGACCCGGGCCGGCTGCGTGTCCACCTCGGCGCCGTTCTTCTGCGACTATGCCGTGCACGAGATCCAGCTCATGGAGGAACTCGGCGCCACGCCCGAGGAACGCGAGCGCAACCTCCTGCGCGGCGGCCTGACGATCACCACGACGCTGGACCCGAAGGCCCAGAAGGCGGCCCAGGACGCGCTCTCCGAACGGGTCGCGCCGACCGACTCGGCCGTCGGGTCGCTGGCCATGGTCGAGCCAGGTACCGGCTACGTCAGGGCCATGGCAAACTCACGCGGCTACGGCCAGGAGAACGGCCAGAGCTACATCAACTACGCGGTCGACAAGGACATGGGCAGTGCCGGCGGCAGCAACGGTATCCAGGCCGGATCCGCCTTCAAGCCGTTCGTCCTTGCAGCGGCGATCCGCCAAGGCATTCCGCTGAACATGACCATCAACGCCCCGCAGACGCTCCCCATGGGTGGCAAGAAGTTCAAGATCTGCTGGAACGGCAACACGATTTACACCACCGATCGAGACTATTCGCCGAAGAACTCAACGGGTTCTGGCACGTACACGCTGCGACAGGCCACTGAGAGGTCGGTCAACACGTACTTCGTGCAACTCCTGCAGCGCACGGGCATCTGCGAGCCCGCAACGATCGCACAGGAGTCGGGAATCTTCAAGCAGGTCCCGCAGACGCCTGAGGGCCAGCCTCTCGACCAGGTTGCCTCGTTCACCCTCGGCTCCAACACGGTGTCACCGCTGGCGATGGCCGAGGGCTATGCGATGTTCGCCGCCCGCGGCGTGCACTGCAACTCGATCGCCGTGCTCCAGGTGCGCGATCGCAACGACGAACTGATCGTCGACCGGACGCCGACATGCAACCGCGTGCTCGAAGAAGGGATCGCCGACGGCGTCAACGACGTCCTGGTCGGCGTCATCCACAACAGCGGCGCGACGGGTACCCGGATGAAGCTGTCCGACGGACGGGTCGCCGCCGGTAAGACCGGCACGACGAACAACTCCATCGCGGTCTGGTTCGCGGGCTACACCCCCCAACTCGCCACCGCTGTCGCAGTCGCGGATCTCGACGGTGAGCAGACGTCTCTCGATGGCCGCACGTACAACGGGGAACGCATCAGCTCGGCCTGCGGTGGCTGCATCCCGGGGCCCATCTGGAAGCAAGCCATGGACGGTGCTCTCGACGGCGCACGCAAGGCCGCCTTCACCAAGCCCAACCCCAAGATCGTCCGCGGCGTCGACGAGCGGGTCCCCGACGTCCGCGGGATGAGCGAGGACCGGGCCTCGGACCGGCTCGCCGAGGCCGGCTTCACCGCGCATGTAGCCGGCGAAGTTGGCTCGGCGATCGCCAAGGGCCTCGTCGTCGAGACCGACCCCGAGACCGGTTCCGCCTTCGCGACCGGCAGCAGCGTGGGCCTCATCCTCAGCAACGGCGAGGCCCCTGCGCCGGAGCCGCCGCCCGACCCACCGGGACGGCGAGGCGGCGGCCCGGACAACCCGCCGCCGCCGACATAGGTAGGGTCATCCGCCCACGTCTAGGTCCGCGGTGGTTCGGCTTCTCGCGGGGGCTGAGAGCTCGCTCGGGCGTCGTGATCGGCCGCATCGCGCGGCCCATCATCCGGCGCAGGGCGACCCTCGGTGCGAAGCGGCCGGCGAGGGTGAGGAAGTCGTAGAGGGCGCCGATGAAGCCGGGTGCCACCGCGGTGACGCGCACGCCTTTGCCGCGCAAGGAGATCGTGCCTGGCCCGTGCCCACCGCGGCTGAGGGCTAGGGAACGTGGACGCAGAAGTCGTGATCTCCGTCCAGGAGTAGTCGGACCGTGCGGCACCCGCCTCGCTCTTCGATGCGGTTTCGGCTGTCGGCTCACGTGACAGGCAAGTAGTCACTTGCCTATGATGGGAGCCGTGGTCGATGTCTTTCGGGCGCTCGCCGACCCGACGAGGAGGGCGATCATCGATGAGTTGACCGAACGAGACGGGCAAACGCTGTTCGAGATCTGCTCTCGGTTGACGATGAAGCACGGGTTGGGCTCGTCGCGACAGGCGGTCTCTCAGCATCTCGGTGTGCTGGAGTCGGCCGGGATCGTGAGGACGAGGAGAGAGGGCAGGTACAAGTTCCACTTCATCGACACGGAACCGCTGAAAAGCATCATCGAGCGATGGCGACTCAACGACTGAGGGAGACATACGTGAAGATCTACGTGACGAGCATCTATGTGGACGACCAGGAGAAGGCGCTCGGCTTCTACACCGAGATCCTCGGGTTCGTGAAGAAGACCGACATCCCTGTGGGCGAAGCGCGCTGGCTGACGGTCGTGTCGCCAGACGACCCGGGTGGCACGGAGCTCTTACTCGAGCCGAGCGACCACCCGGCGGTGGGGCCGTACAAGGAGGCCCTGGTGAGCGACGGCATTCCGTCCACGTCGCTCGCGGCCGATGATGTGAACGCCGAATTCGAGCGGCTCCGAGGCCTGGGTGTCCGATTCACGCAGGAG
The DNA here is from genome assembly GCA_963801065.1 of uncultured Actinomycetota bacterium. Taxonomy (GTDB): domain Bacteria; phylum Actinomycetota; class Actinomycetes; order Jiangellales; family Jiangellaceae; genus CAWDDG01. The sequence goes on from CAWDDG010000003.1 coordinate 569,708, forward strand.
CCTGTCGAGATGGGTTCGGTCACGACGGCCGTCTTCGACGACACCTGCGGCAACCTCATCCAGATCGCCACCATCAAGTAGCCGGGTGGTCGAACGCCCACCTGAGCAAGGTCGCTCGCTCAAAGATCATCCTCGGCCGGAGGCGCTAAAGTCCGAAGAGCTCGGCGATGGAGAACATCCAGACAAGGATCTCGAGGACGAGAAGGACAAGCGCAAGCTGGAACGCCTCTCGGAGTCTCCGCACGATCCTGCCGTTGCTGTGCCAGTCGTCCTTGATCCGCAGGGCGAGGGCCCGGTGCATCCCGGACATCGTCTGCGGGGCGGCGCCATCGACATAGTGCGCGAGCAGATCCACGGGATCGAAGCGGAACGAGAGATTGTAGTACGGCCACAGCAGGAAGGCCGTCAACACGCCGATGGCTAGCAGCAGGACAATGCCTGCCCAATCCCAGAAGCCGAGGCCGTCCGCGAGCGCCCGCCCGCCCAACAGGGAACTGGCGAAGGACGCCGCGAACACCAGCGTCGCGGCCCGATTGTGGAGGCTCTCGACCGCGGCCTGCTGCTGCAGCAGGCCGCGCAGCGCCTCCTGATAGATGAGCGCCAGCCGCGGGTCGTCGGCATTGGCCCCGTCCAACTCGGAGCGACCGGAGGCCTGGGGTGCGTCGTCGGACACCGGCGCCTCACAGCCAGCGGATCGATCCGGTGGGGACGACTCCGATCGGTCCACCGCGCCAGGTCGGCAGGGCTCGATGGCCGACGGCAACGTCGAAGGCGGCGCTAGCCAGCAGGCGGGTCGAATCCAGCGTAGGCAAAGGAGAGGCGTCGGGCGTCACCAGGAGCGGGATCTCTGTGCACACGAGGGCGACTGCGTCACAGCCCAGGGCCGCCAGCTGCTCGATGATGCGTATGTACTCATGACGCGAGCTTGCCGTGAACACGCCGTTCACCAGTTCATCAAAAATGATCTCGTTGATGATGTGGCGGTCGTCCCTGCCGGGCACCTCGGCGGCTAACCCACGGGCGGCGAATGCCCGAGGATAGACCGGGCCTTCCATGAGGTACTTGGTACCAAGCACACCGACACGTCTGTGGCGGTCGCGGGCGGCGCGGTCCGCGACCACGTCGGCGATGTGCAGGCCCGAAAGGGCGAGCTCCTCTCCCGGTTGTTCGAGGGCCATGTGCGCGGTGTTGTCCGGGCAGACAAAGAAATCCGCGCCCGCGTCGGCCAGCCGCTGCACGCTCACCGACAGTGTGGCTCGGATCGAGATGTAGTCCCCTTCGTCCCACGCACGCATGCTGCGTGCCAGGGCGATGCAGTCCAGGGTCACATCCGGGTGTTCATGGGGACCCAGTCGATGGAATCCCTCCTGGCAGAAGGCTCGCAAGCAGAGCGCGGCCCCCTCCACGCTGTGCGCGAGAATGCCCAGGTGCTTCATGCGTGGCCCTGGCTCGCCACCGTCACACGCGGCGCTTGAAGGCCCATACCGACAGCGGGGCGAAGACCGCGGTGATGGCTGCCGCCCATGCCAGCGACTGCATGATGGGCGCCGCCTCGGCGCCGGTCAGCATCAGCCCACGGCACGCGTCGGCGAGGATGGACACCGGGTTGACGTTCACGAAGCTCTGCAGCCAACCGGGCATGGACTCGGCCGGCACGAACACGTTGCTGACGAACGTGACCGGGAACAACACCGTGAAACCGAACAGCTGAACGTGTTCGGGGTCCTTGGCCAGCACGCCGACCAGCACCGACAGCCAGGAGAACGCGAGCGCGAAGACCAGCATCAGCAGCACGGCCCCGAGGAGGGACACCACGTTGGTGCCGATCCGGAAGCCTAGGATCATCCCGACCGCGAGCAGGAGGAAGATCGACCACGCTTGCTTGACCTGGTCGGCCATGATCCGGCCGGCCATCGGCGCCCACCTGGCGATCGGCAGCGAGCGCAGCCGGTCGAACACCCCCTTGGTCAGGTCGGTGTTGAGCCCGGTGCCGACGTACATGGTGACGAACAGCATGTTCATCACGATGATGCCGGGCAGCGCGTAGGTCAGGTACTCGCCGGTCGAGCCGGCGATCGCACCGCCGAAGACGTAGGTGAACAGCAGCACGAACATGATCGGCTGGATGCTGAAGTCGCCGAGCTCCCACGGGTTGTGCCGTACCTGCACGATCGTGCGCCAGGCCAGCGTCAACGTCTGTCGCAGCCCCTCGAGCGGGCTCACGCGCGGGCTCAGCTCCGGAGCTGTGGGCGCAGTCACTGTCACGGCGGTCATGCCAGTTCTCCTTCGGTCTGTTCGTCCTCGTCGGCGGCGTGTCCGGTGAGAGACAGGAACACCTCGTTCAGGCTGGAGCTGCGCAGCGCAAGCTCGGTGACCACCACGCCGGCGTCATCCAGGCGGCGGACCACCGCGGGCAGCACCGCAGGATCGGTCACCGGCGCCGTCACCAGCTGCCCGTTCACTTCCGGAGTCACCTCGGCCAGCTCGCCCACCACCGCGGTGACGACGGGCAGGTGCGACTCGTCCTCTGGCCGCACCGCAAGCGTCTGTGACCCGGTCTTCGCCTTCAGCTCGTCGGGCGTACCCGAGGCGATGACCCGGCCGTGGTCGATCACGACGATCTCGTCGGCAAGCTCGTCGGCCTCGTCGAGGTACTGCGTGGTGAGCAGCACGGTCACGCCACCGGCCACCAGGCTGCGGATGAGCCTCCACAACTCCGCGCGCGCACGTGGATCGAGCCCGGTCGTGGGCTCGTCGAGATAGAGCATCGGCGGCCGGCCCACCAGGCTCGCCGCCAGATCCAGCCGTCGGCGCATGCCACCGGAGTAGGTCTTCACCGCCCGGTCGGCCGCGTCGGACAAGCCGAAGTCCGTCAGCAACTCCCGGGCGCGCTGCTTCGCCTGACTCCTGGGAGTGCCGAGCAGCCGACCGATCAGCAGCAGGTTCTCAGTGCCGGTCAGCATCTCGTCGACCGCGGCGTACTGCCCGGTCAGGCCGACCAGCTGGCGCACCTGGTGAGCCTCGCGGACAACGTCGTAGCCACCCACCGTGGCCCGTCCGGCGTCCGGTTTGAGCAGCGTGCTCAGGACACGGACAGCGGTCGTCTTGCCCGCCCCGTTCGGCCCCAGCAGCCCCAGCACCGTACCTGTGCGCACGACCAGATCGACCCCGTTCAGAGCGGTGGTCTCGCCGAAACGCTTGACCAGCCCCTCCGTCCAGATCGCGTGATCCATCCGTACCACCCCTGTTTCATCGACAGAGAAATCAGCATGCCTCGCGGCTCTGACATTCCACGGAGCCGGAAGTAATTCACCCAGCCCCAGAAAGGTTCTGAGAAGCTCCTTCAATGTCGGGGGATGACGCAAGCCAGGCGGCGCCGGGTGGGCTCCGCCTGGCCCGGGTCTGGTCAGTGCCTGCTGGCCGCCTCGGCCGGCTGTTCGATGTCGTCAGTTGGCCGGGTCTGGCCGTCGTGTGGCGGCTCGATCGTCACATTGGGCAGGACGCGGTCGAGCCAACGCGGGATGTACCACGACTTCTCCCCGAGGAGGGTGAGGAACGCGGGTACAAGCGTCATCCGAACGATCAGCGCGTCGGTGAGGATCGCGATCGCGAGCAGCAGCCCGAACTCCTTCGGGATGCGATCGGCGCTGAGGATGAAGGCCGCGAAGACGGTGCCCATGATCAGCGCCGCGGCGATGACCACCCGTCCGATCGCGGCGATGCCATGCTCGACCGCCTCGCGCGTCTTCAGGCCGTTGACGTGCTCCTCACGGATGCGACTCATCAGGAAGACTTCGTAGTCCATCGAGAGCCCGAACAGGATCGCGAACGCGATCGGCGGGACGAAGGTCTCGATCGGGCCGGTCTGATCCAGCCCGGTCAGGCCGAGCAGGTGGCCCTCCTGCACCACCAGCGTGAGCACGCCGAATCCGACGAAGGCGGACAGGATCGTCGTGATCGCCGCCTTCGCCGCGATCACGATCGATCTGAACGCCATCGTCAGCAGGATCAACGTGACGCCGATGATGTAGAGCAGGAACAGCGGCATCCGCTCCGTGATCTGGTCGGCGATGTCTTTGAACGCCGCCGTCTGACCGGACACGTACGCGACCGCGTCGCCGCCCGCGGTCGCGGTGGGCACGACATCGCCGCGCAGCCGGTCGACGAGTGCGTCGGTCTGCTCGTCCTGCGGAGCGGACTGCGGGGTCACGAACACGATCGCGACGGTGCCCTCGTCGTTGAGTAGCGGCTCGCCCACTGACGCCACGCCCTGAAGGTCCCGCACACCGTCGTGGATCTTCTGCGGCGCCTGTCCGTCGCCGTTCACGTCCACCACGATCGGGATGGGGCCGTTGAATCCGGGCCCGAAGCCCTCGGCGAGCAGGTCGTAGGCCCTGCGGCTGGTCTGATCGGTGGGCTGCGTTCCCTGGTCGGCGGCGCCAAGACGCACCAGCAACGCAGTCGACGCCAGGCCCAGGATCATCAGCAGCACGACCGGGAACACGACCCGCGCGTGCGCGGTCACGAACCGGCCCCAACGCGCGACCAAGGTCTTCTCGCGGGCCGCCTCCGAGTCGTCCACCGGGCGCACGAACGGCACCTTCAGCCGGTCGATCCTGTGCCCGAGCAACGCCAACACCGCCAACAGCAGCGAGTTGGCGATGAGTACCGTGGTCAGCACGCCTAGTGCGCTGCCGATGCCCAGTTTGGTGACAAAGTCCAGGCCGATGAACGCCAGACCGGTCACCGAGATCGCCACCGTCAGGCCCGCGAAGATGACCGCCCGCCCGGCGGACGCCCCGGCCTCGGCGGCCGCGTCCCGCGGTGAGAGCCCATCATGCAGCAGCTGCCTGAAGCGGGTGACGATGAACAACGAATAGTCGATGCCTACTCCCAGCCCGATCATCGACACCAGGAGGGGCGTGATCGTGTTGATGTCGGTGAAGCCGGCCAGAACGAACAGCAACAGAAACGCCGTTGCCACCGCCGTGACCGCAAGCGCGATCGGGATCAGCATCGCGACGAACGTGCGGAACACCACGATGAGCACCAGAATCGCCGCGAGCAGGCCCAGCGCCTCCTGAGTCCCCTGCTCCACTGGCGGGAACTCGGCCTCGCCGTTGTACTCCACCGTCACCCCCGCCGGCTCGACCACCTCGCGGACCGCATCCTGCACAGCGACCACCGCGTCGCGATCCTCCGGCTCGATCGTCTGATCGAACTGCGCTTCGGCGTAGGCGATCCGCCCATCCTCGGAGAACGTCCGCTCGCTGAACGGATCGCCGACGCTGACCAGCCCAGCCTCGTCGTCGGTGGGCTCGAATTCCGGCGACATGAGGCGCGCGAGAGCCTGCTCGATCGCAGCCTGACGTGCCGGCGTATCCAGCCGTTCACCCTCCGGCGCAGCGAAGACGACGTTCAATACCGCACCCTGTTCGGACGCGAACTCGGACTCGATCAGGTCGGTCGCCCTCTGCGTGTCCGAGCCGGGGATGTCGAACTCGTCCCGTAGGTCGCCCCCTACAGTGCCGACGAGCACGACCAGGCCGGCCACGATGCCGAGCCACGCGGCGATCACACGCCATGGATGTGTAGCGAAGGCTCGCGTCCAGCGCGCCAGCGTCCCCGTTGACAGGCGCTCGTGGGCTGCGAGCCGACCGGGCTGAGCCGCATCGTCGTGGACTGCGGTCTGCCGGGCGCCGTCCGTTCCTCCGTCATGATCCATCGTCACGTCGACACCTCTCAGTTCATTGCGCGTTGATAGGAGAGACCGCCCCGAGCCCCAGAACTCATCGGAAGTTCACCGCATCAAGTCCCGACTGGTGGGACGGTGGAGCCGCTTCGCCCGAACGAGGTCGGGGTCTCGTGGATCACGAGGAAGAACATCGAGCCAGCGAGGTTCGGGCTTGGCCTTCGGTCGTTGGATGCGGATGCGTCTCATCGCTGCTCTCCTGCCTTGCCTCTGGGCGGAATGCGGCGCACCGTGATGACGGAAAGGCCCAGATCACGCACCTTGTCCAGGACTCCACTCAGCTCCGACTGATCGCGCAGCGTGCCGGACAGAATTGTCTGGTCACCCTGATTGTGGATATGCAGCCCCTCGAACCACTCCGACCAGCGGCGGTCCAGGACGCCTTCCACCCCGACCTCGTAGCGGGCCGGCCACTTGGCGCCACTCACGACTGATCGCCTCGCTGGGTGGAGAATTCCGCGGCGCGCCACGCTGCCATCCGTTCGCTCACCGCCAGCTCAAGCACCCCGCCGGGGATCCTTTCCACCTCATCCCATCGGTCGGTTCTGACCACGGGCTCGGCGAGCATGCCGTTGGCGTCGACGGGATCGACCGTGAAGCGGGTGAGCCTGCGACCAGCCATTCCCATGCCCCCTGCCCGGGTACGCTTCTGTCACCGGGCACGCTAGGAATGGTGTTGCGGGTTGGGCATTACCCGAAGGTGCACTTGTAGGTGGAATCTTTCGCGGTGTGGGTGGAGCTTCAAGGTGAACCGTCACGGCTTCTGAACCGCCGGGTCAGCGGTGGTGGCCGACGGTGCGGCGGCTACGATGAGCCGGTCCAGCTCCGGAACGGAGCGTCGCTGGACCCGCCTGAGCGGGTGGTTACCGATGGCTGAAGCGCCTGGGAGGACCGCCCCACGAACCGAGGCCGGCGGGCCGGACGTGTTGGTGGCCACCAAGTTGCATGTGCCCAGCCTGCGGCCGGGATTGGTGCCTCGCCCGCGGCTGGTGGGCCGGCTGGATGAGGGGTCGGCGCGGGAGCTCACCTTGGTCTGCGCACCGGCCGGCTTCGGGAAGACGGCCCTGGTGGCGGACTGGGCTCATCGCGGCCGGCGGTCGGTTGCTTGGCTGGCACTGGATTCGGGTGACAACGATCCGGCGCGGTTTTGGCGGCATGCGGCCGCCGCGCTGGACCGGGTGCGGCCCGGGATCGCCGAGCGGGTGGTTCCGCTGCTCGGGCCGCCGGCCCCGCCGTCCTTCGAGGGGCTGGTGACGGGGCTGGTCAATGAGCTGGCTGAACAACCGGATGCGGGTGAGGTGCTGCTGGTCCTTGATGACTACCACCTGATCGAGGCCCAGCCGGTGCACGCGTCGGTGACCTTCCTGCTCGAGCACCTGCCGGAGGGGCTGCGTGTGGTGCTGGCCAGCCGTGCCGACCCGCTGCTGCCGTTGGCGCGGCTGCGGGCCCGCGGGCAGCTGGCCGAGGTGCGCGCCGCCGAGCTGCGTTTCACGACGGCCGAGGCCGGGGCGCTGCTACGCGAGGCGGTCGGGCGGGACCTGCCCGACGATGCAGTGGCAGCGTTGGTGTCCCGCACCGAGGGGTGGGCGGCGGGGTTGCAGCTGGCCGGCTTGTCGCTGCGGGGCCAGTCGGATGTGGCCGGGTTGGTGGCGTCGTTCTCCGGCAGCCACCGCTACGTACTGGACTATCTGGCCGAGGAGGTGTTGGAGCGGCAGCCGGAGCAGCTGCGCGGGTTCCTATTGGAGACCTCGGTGCTGGAGCGGCTGTCCGGCGCGTTGTGCGACGCGGTCACCGGCCGCACCGATGGGCAGGCGATGCTGGAGGCGATCGAGCGGGCCAACCTGTTCCTGGTGCCGCTGGACGAGGTGCGCGGCTGGTGGCGCTATCACCACCTGTTCGCCGACCTGCTCCGCGCCCGCCTGCAGCAGCAACACCCCGAGCGGGTGCCGCAGCTGCACCGCGCCGCGGCCGCCTGGTACGAACGGCACGGGCTGGTCGACGACGCCGTCCGACACGCGCTGGCCGCCGACGACCCGGTCTGGGCGGCCCGGCTGGTCGAGCGGCATTTCGACGCGCTCGTTCGGGGCAGCGAAGGAGCGACGGTGCGGCGGTGGCTCGACGCACTGCCACCCGAGCTGGTCGAGTCCCGGCCACGGCTGCAACTGGCCCGGGCCCGGTTGGCCCTCTTCGGCGGCCGCCTCGAGGACATCGACGTGGCACTGGATGCCACCGAGCGTGCGCTCACGCACGCCGACGACGAGCCTTTCGAGCCATCGGTCGGCAGAGCCGCCAGCCCATCGGCGAATATTCCCGGGACGATCGCAGCCATGCGTGCTTACCTCGCAAACCAACGTGGCGACGCCGAGGAGGCGGCCAAGTTCGCGTCTCAGGCGCTGGCCGAGCGCGGCGAGGGCGAGTGGATGCTGGACGCGATCGCCCACGCACACCTGTCCGTCGCCGAGTGGCTACGCGGCCGGCTCGCAGAGGCGGCCCGCGCCGTAACGTCGAGCATCGACCAGTGGCGTTCGGGCGGCGAACATGACCTGGCCGCCTTCAGCTGCTACTACCTTGGCCAGGTCCAGCGCGCTCAGGGTCGCCTTGACACAGCGCTTGCGACCAACCGGCAGGTGCTGGAGATCGACGCGCCGCCTGACCGGCCGGTCCGACCCGTCGCGGGCGTCGCGTACGTAGGAATGGCGGAAGTCGCCTATCAGCGGAGCGAGCTCGACACCGCCCTGCGCCACGTCACGGAGGGCATCGCGCTGAGCCGCCAGTTCGTCTATACCTTGCCGTTGGCTACCGGCCTGGCCACGTTGGCCTGGATCCGGCAGGCCGAGGGCGATCCGGGCGGCGCCCTCGACGCGATGGTCGAGGCCGAGCGGGTCGCGCCCAGCCTCGGCGTGACCACCTTGCTCAATCCGGTGCCGGCGCAGCGGGCACGGCTGCTGCTGGCCCAAGGCGACCTCGCCGCGGCCGCCGGCTGGACCCAGGAGAGCGGTCTGGGTGCGGACGACGAGCCGAACTACCCGCGCGAGGGTGCGTATCTGGTGCTGGCGCGGGTGCTCCTCGCACAAGACTTGCCCGGCCGGGCACTCGGGCTGCTGGACCGACTGCACGCGTTGGCGATCGCGCAGGGCCGGACGGGCAACGTCATCGAGATCCAGGCGCTGCGGGCGCTGGCACTGGCGGCAGGCGGCGACGAGGCCACTGCGGTGGACGTGCTGGCCCAGGCGCTCACCCTAGCCCGGCCCCAGGGCTACATCCGGGTGTTCGCCGACGAGGGCGCGCCGATGGCCGCCCTACTCGGCCGGCTTGTCATGGCCCGACGCACCAAGCAGAGCGCCGCCCGCGACGTACCACTCGACTACCTGGCTCGGCTTCTGCCCGCGTTCGACGCCAAGCACACGGAGCCGTACCCCGGGTCGGGCGTCGCCGCCGCGGTGCCCAGCCTGATCGAGCCGCTGACCGCCCGCGAGCTGGAGGTTCTGGGGCTGCTGGCCGCCGGCAGGTCGAACCGGCGTATCGCCGCCGAACTGGTGGTCACCCTCGACACCGTCAAGAAGCACGTCGGCCGGGTCCTGAACAAACTCGGCGCGGCCAACCGCACCGAGGCCGTCGCCCGGGCCCGGCAGTTCGGGCTGCTCCGCTAACGCCGCGCCGCCGACCCCCATGGCACCTCCGTGCCCGGTGCCAGCGGCAAAGATTCCACCGACATGTCCACCTTCGGGTGACGCCCAGCCCCCCGCCGGCCCATACCGTCCACCCAGAACCAATACCAAGGCCGGCCCGGCACCATGCCAACCCGGACCGATGAGGAGGCCAAGATCATGGGTTCTCGCGGCTCGGTCACCGGCCACAGCGTCGCGGAGCGACCTGGGCGTCGCATTTGCCCACCGCACCGAGGCGATTCTGCACGAGCCGGACGGGAGCGCGCATGATCGTGTACCGGCTGTTATGGGATTCTCGCTGTGCTGACTGCAGAGCGCTGCTGCGTTCGGGCACGACGGGCTACCGAGTGCACGACCGGTTGCTCTGCCAGGAGTGCTCGACCGACGTGGAGTGGACTGAGGCGGAGATCGCCCACCGCGCGCGAAAAGTGGGCCCCACCGCGTCCCCGAGCGCAAGACCGCCTATCGAGCGGCACCCCGCTGACTGGGCGATGTCAGCCGGTTCACACCGTGGCATTGGCATGGATCGATCCAGAGGCTGACCGTGACGAGCACACGCGGAGTCTTCGACATCCGGGAGCTCGAGCATGTTTCGCCCGGTCTAGGCGCCCGCCGGCGATGGGGCACCACCGTCCGGGAGGCCGCGTTCATCGCCGCGGCGGTGCTGCTGTACACGCTGGTGCGCGGACTGACCGACGACCGGATCCCCAAGGCGTTCACCAACGCCGACGAGGTGATCTCGTTCGAACGCGCTCTCGGGATCTTCGTCGAGCCCGACCTGCAGGCCGCCGTGCTCGACAGCGAGTTCGTGGTCGACGTCGCCAACGCCGTCTACATTTCGTATTGGCCGATCGTCGTCGGCACGCTCGGCTGGGTGCTGCTCCGGCATCCCGGGCACTACCCGCTCTACCGCAACGCAGTTCTCGCGTCCGGAGCGTTCAGCCTGGCGATCTTCGCGCTCTACCCACTCGCGCCGCCACGGTTTCTTCCCGAGCATGGCTTCGTCGACACCATCGCGGCCAACTCAGCCGGATACCGCGAATTCAACGCGTCGGCGCTGGTCAACGAGTACGCGGCGATGCCAAGCCTGCACGTCGGATGGGTCCTCCTGGTGAGCATCGCGATCATGAACCTCGCACGCAGCCGCGCGGTCCGGGTCACCGCCGCCATCCTGCCCCTGGCGACGTTCGCCGCGATCGTACTAACCGGCAACCACTACATCGTCGACGGAATCGCCGGCGGCGCGGTCGTCCTGCTCGGCCTGGCAACCGCGACGGCGCTGCGACGCCGACGCGCCGGCGCCGACCTGACGATCGCCGCCGGCCGGACCTCCGCAGGCCGCAGGGGGTGCCCGTCGCTCTGCACGGCACCGCCCGGCCGAGCTAGCTGAACGACCCCGTACGCTGCTGAGGCCGCTGCGATCAGGGCCAGTGCTGCGCCCGTCGGCCCCGCCGCGTACCGCTCGCCGAGGAAGGCCACGCCGATGGCGGCCGCTGCGAGCGGATTCACGCTGGTTACGGTGGCCAATGGCGCACCCAACCCGGCACGGTAGGCGGCTTGAGAGAACAGCAGGCCACAGGTCACGAGAGCAACTACGACGATGGAAGCTGTGCTGAGTAGCCCCGTGATCCCTTCACCGCTCACCTCGATGGTGACGGTCTGGGTGAGCGCAGAGGAGACACCGAACGAGATGCCAGCGGCGGTCGCGTACCAGAGACTACGGCCGGTCAAGTTCGACGTCGCCGACGCCGACGTCGTGAGCGCGATCAACGCGACACCTGTCGCGATGGTCAAGGCCATGACCTCACCGGAGTTGAGCGTCGTGGTCGGCGCGCCCGAGGCAGCCAGAAGGAGTAGCCCGGTCAGACCGGCCAGGGTCAACACGGCGCCGCGCCACTCGGTGGTCGTCACCCGGCGGCCGACCACGGCGGCCGACAACGGCAGGGCAAGGACAAGCGTCAGCGCGCCCAGGGGCTGGACGACCGTGAGCGGGCCGGACCGAAGGGCGAGCACGTGCAAGACCGCGGCCGTTGCGCTCAGGCCTACCGCGATCCACCACCGGCGGCGGCGCAGGATACGTAAGCCGCGACGGCGCCACGGCCCGGTGAGCGATTCGCGCAGCAACCGCGCGGCCAGCCGCTCCTGTACTACCGCGGCCAGGGCGTGGGAGGCCGCAGCCGCGATGGACAGCATGACCGCTGGAAGGAGGCCGATCACCGCCTCCTCCAGGGCTGCGGTCGACGATTATTCGACACGAGATTTTGGACGTTTAGTGGGAATGACATCAGTCACACCCTGCGCCTGGGACCGCAAGAATCCCGGTGCTCGCTGATCTTGCTCGTCCAAGAAGCACCGCAGTTCTTCGCTCCCGGCGTCGACATTGGGCAGGCGCCGGTCGAGCCAGCGCGCCAGCCACAACGCCGCTCTCCCAGGAGCCTCCACACCGGAACGATGCCTCCTATCGGTGCACAACACACGGTGGCGGCGGCCGACCGGCGCGGCCGTTCCGGTCGCGTCCACTGTGCCTCCTTCTGTCACCGTGCACGCTAGGAGTGGCGCCGGCGGTAGGGCATTACCCCAAGGTGCAACCGTGGGTGGAATCTTTTGCTGCGCCCGGAGGTGCTCACGAGGTGGAGCAGCCCGGGCCGCCAGGATGTCGCGTTGCGCCGATGTCCGAATCCATCGAGCCGAGAAGCGGCGCATCCCGAAAAGATCTCTCGGGGCACGCGCGTTCCGTTCAATACCTCGACCGGGAGCACCGGGAACGCTGGCGGTAGTAGACGTGTGATCGGCGAGAAGTACTCACTGCTGGTGGCTGGTCACAACCTTGCCGAGGTATCACGATCAGGGGATCACATGCCGGACGGAAGACCCAGCGGATCGGAACCGGTCCAAGTGCGCGACCTGCGACCACATGAGATCCCTCGGCAGCGCGGCCCGGGTGCGCACGACGAGCCGAACTCCCTGCGGGAGGGTGCGTATCTGGTGCTGGCGCGGGTGCTCCTCGCCAGCGGCGCGACTGACCGTGCCCTCGGGCTGCTCGAGCGGCTACACGCGTTCGCGATCGCGCAAGGCCGGACGGGCAACGGTATCGAGGCCCAGGCGCTGCAGGCCTACCCCCATGGCAACGTCCGGGTCTTCGCCGACGAGGGTCCGACACTCGGCTACCTGGCTCGGCTGCTGCCCGCGTTCGACGCCAAGCACACCGAGCCGTACCCCGGGTCGGGCGTCGCCGCCGCGGTGCCCAGCCTGATCGAGCCGCTGACCGCCCGCGAGCTGGAGGTTCTGGGGCTGCTGGCCGCCGGCAGGTCGAACCGGCGTATCGCCGCCGAACTGGTGGTCACCCTCGACACCGTCAAGAAGCACGTCGGCCGGGTCCTGAACAAACTCGGCGCGGCCAACCGCACCGAGGCCGTCGCCCGGGCCCGGCAGTTCGGGCTGCTCCGCTAACGCCGCGCCGCCGACCCCACGGCACCTTCGTCCCGGTGCCGGCGGCAATTCCAAACGACACAGCGAGAAGACTTGCGATGACACACCGCAACCAACGATCCGACCGAGGCCGGCCGCACGCTGAGGGCGGGCATGCCGTAGCGGTTCGGGCACCCGCTTGCCGGGTAGTTCGTTCCGATGTCAAGCCCTGCCCACCGGGCCGTCAGCGGCAGGATCAGATCGACCGCGGCCTCGCGGTCAGCTCTCGCGCAGGGTGCGGAAGAAGGTGCGCAGCCGCTGCGCGACGAGTTCGGGTTCTTCCAGCGGCATGAAGTGCCCGCCCTTGTCCGTGTTGCGCCATTGGCGGATATCGGTGTAGCTGCGTTCGGCCAGTTCACGCGGGTAGCCGTGGTCCTCGGTGCTCACGGTGATAGCGAAGAAGCTCGAACCGAACGTCACCGCCGCCCGCGGCTGACGTCCTCGGTCAGCTGAGGAAGTCGGTGATCGCGGTCAGGCAGGTGTCGTCGTTCTCAAGATGCGGCAGGTGCGCGACACCGGGAAGCACGAGCAACCGCGCGTCCGGTATCCGCTCCACCATGCCCTGACCGACCGGGAGCTGGTCAGGCAGGTCCAGCTCACCCGACAGCACCAGGGTCGGTACGGCGATCCGGTCCAGCCGCTCCCACGCCGGTTCCGCGGGGATCAGCTCGCCGGGCTCCTCGTTGGCCAGCGCGATGCCGTTCATCTCCAGGAACAGTTCGCGCGCCTCACCGCCGACCCGGCCCTCCGGTGACGTCGGCCCGTCCAGCCACAGCCACGCCTCCAGCCGGTTCGCCTCGGCGACGTCGTTCGCCTCCTCTGCTCCCTCCAGCTTCTGTACCAGTCCGTTGACCGGCTCCGGATAGGTCTCGAGCCACGGCGCCTCGCCCGACACCGACGGCGCGATCAACACCAACCGGGACACCCGGTCCGGATGCGCGAGCGCAATGTCGATCGCCGTACCGCCGCCATTCGAGCAGCCGACCACCGCGGCCCGGTCGACACCGGCCGCGTCCAGGACCGCGACCGCGTCGGCGATCCTCGAATACGGTTCCGGCGTGTACGTCGTCTCGCCGTACCCGCGTTGGTCGTAGCTGATCGCCTGGTGGTCCGGCGCGAGGCGGTCGCTGAGGTGACGCCAGCCTCGTCGGTCGGTGACCCCGGCATGGATCAGCAGCACCGGGTCACCGGTGCCGATCGACGAGTAGGCCAGCCCGGCTTGTCCCGAGGTCGCGAACACAGTGGCCATGCTCGCATGGACACCGCCCCACGATCGCGTGGGAGATCGAGCGCGGGCTGCCCAACGCCAAGAGCGGAGGCGGGTGGAGACAGCTCGTCAGCGGGTTGCGAGGAAGTCGAGCACGCGCCGGCTGAGCAGTGCGGCAGCGTTTGCGTCGTAGGACGGCAGGCTGGTATCGGCGAACAAGTGCTGATCACCGGGGTAGAGAAACAGTTCCGCTTGCTCGGCCGACTCGACGAGCGCGCGGGCGGCGTCGATGTCGCCGCCCTCTTCGACGAAGAACGGGTCCGCTTCCATGGCGTGGACCTGCACCGGCACGTCCGCCGGCCAGGAGGACCCGAACTCCGAGATCGGGATGCAGGAGTGGAACAGCAGCGCCCCGCGGGCGCCCGACCTGGTCTGGGCCAGCTTCTGCGCCGGCATCCCTCCGAGCGAGAAGCCGGCGTAGACGAGCTCGTTCGGTAGCTCGTCCGCGGCACGCACTCCACGCTCGAGCACGTCCCCGAATCCGATCTGTCTGCCGTACGCCAGACCATCGTCCAGGGTCTGGAAGGTACGGGCGTCGTAGAGATCCGGCGTGTGCACCGTGTGCCCGGCCCGTCGGAGTTCGTCGGCGAAGGCGAGGACCCCCGACGTCTGACCCTGCGCGTGATGAAACAACAACACCTCAGCCATGCGGCCTCCTTGCTCTCGGATGGGCGACACGCACGAGGTCGCCACCAATCTTGCCGCGAACACTCCAACACTTTAGACTGATCCACAAATGTCGAGCAATAGGCAGTTCCCCGACTACGACCTCCCGGACACGGTCGAGGTGTCGACACCCGCGCAGCTTCACGCGATCGCCGACCCACTGCGAAGCACGATCCTCGATCTGGTGCTCGAGCGGGCCGCGACCGTCGCGGAGCTGGCCGCCGCGGTCGACCGCCCGAAGAGCACGGTCGCTCACCACGTCAACGTGCTCGTCGAAGCGGGGATGCTCCGCGTCGTGCGCACCAGGCGGGTGCGCGCCATCGACGAGCGGTACTACGGACGCACGGGCCGCACCCTCTACGTGGGCGTGATCCGGCGCCCTAGCGACACCACGACACCCGTGTGCATCAACGGCCTCTCCGTGGCCGCGGCTGAGTCAGTCCCGGCCCACGAGGCGGACCGGCTCTACACCACGATCCGCCACGCACGGATCCCCGCGCAGTCCGCGGCTCAGTTCTGGCGGCGCGTCGAGGCGCTGATCCGGGAGTTCACCCAGCTGCCGCGCTCCGGCGACACGGTTTTCGGCTTCGCCGCCGGTCTCTACCCGACCGACCACCCCACCTTGCCCGAAGCGAACCACGAGTCCGCCGACGGGTGATGTTCGGGCCTGCCTGCGGGAATACCAGACGGGTTCGCGCGCGAGACGGTAGAGGCAGCCGGCGCCGGTGCTGACGCCAAACGTCGCTCTGGATCTCGCAGCCAGGCGGATGCATCCGTATCTGCCGAATTGAGGATGCGTCAGTCGATCTTGCCGTCGTGCGAGTGGGCGTGGAGAGTGGTCCACCTCAACGGCTCCGGCTGGCGTCTCCGCGATCTTGGCGTGGTCTTGTTCGGCGTCGGTCGCCGGTTGCCGAGGCTGATCGATGCCGAGCTGTTCGGCGCGGCGTGCGCCCGGCGTAAGCAACGTGCGCAGCGGGCGAGAGGCAGCCACCGGCCCGCGTTGTGAAGGCCCGCGATCTGGCCGCGTAGCGCGATCCGATCGAGGGCTGAGCCCGGGGCGATCGCCGCTCACGGTGAGACGCGGAACCACGTCTGCTCACCGGAGGTCCAACCGACACACTCGTTGTCGGGCGCGGTCAGTCGCAAGCGCCCGACGTACAGCAAATCGTCCTCGGGCAACGTCACCCAGTCGAGGATCGCAGCGGTCCACGTCACGGTGGTGCCGGCCGCGCACGACCCGGTGCCATCGGTCGACAGGACGAACGTGTCACCGTCGATCTCGTAGTGTCCGGTGTCATCGGGGTCGACACCGAGCAGGCCGCCGTCGTCGACCGAATACCTGCCGTCCGAGGTGAAGCTGGCGAGCTGGCCGGTGCCTTCGCGGAGCCAGATCCCCTCGATCTCGGTGCTGAGCTCGACCGGGGCATCAGAGACGGTGACGGGTTCAACGATGGTCGAGGCCGACCGCGAAATCGGCGACAATCGGGTGAGGTTCCACGGCACGCCGGCATTGTCATGGCATCCGGCGCCATGCGTCGCGAGCACCCGCCCGTCCTCGGGGATGTCATCGACGTTGAAGGCCCAATCGGGGCACGCGCCGTTGGTCACGGTGATGATCACCTCGGTCCCGTTCAGCTCATAGGTTCCGATGCCCCACGGGTCGGTGTCGAGGAGGCCATACGGGTCGAACCGGAACGAACCGTCCGCCCCGATCTGGTGCAGGAGACCCCCCGAGGTGGGCGGGTCCTCGACCTGCCAGATCCCCGCCAGCGTTTCGGCTGTGACTGGAATCGGCTCAGTGATCGTCGGTTCCACGCTCGTCTGGTCTGTGGTCGTCGATGCCGTGGTCGTCGCGTCCGACGCCGAGTCCGAATCGTCGCCACACCCGGCCGCAACAGTCAGACCGACCAGCATCGCGCCGATCGCGATTCCGTTCCTCATGGTTCCCCCCCGCTTTCCCCGATGACGATCGGGCCCGCTCGGGAACTCCGACGTCGACTCAGGGTGGCATACCGAGCCTGCGATGGCCCGAGTGCTTGCTATCGCGAGCAAACATGCGGCCGCCAAATCGCCTCCGCAAGTAGGCACCTCAACATCTGGTCACGGCGCCCCGCCCGCCGCGGAGCACTGCGGGCGGGCGGGTGGTTAGGGTGTTCTGGCGCTGGTCGAGTCACAGTGAGCGAAAGGGGTACCCCTCGTCGACCATGCCTTCCCTGGTGTCGGCGGCGATATGTCCGAACCGCCGACGGGTCGCCCGTTCAGCGGTCATGGCTGGTGCTCTCTCCTAGTGGGTATTTCCCCTCGGATGCCATCCCGCCGGGTACCGCCACCGATGATCAGCACGTGCACGTCGGATTCCTCCTGACGCTGGACTTTCCTCGCTGCCACGCTGCCGACGGCTTCCGCGGGGCTGCAGCGCCGAGGCAGATGATCGCCATCGCCGGCAGGCCGGAGAAGCTCGGGTCGACGTTCCCTCTTGGTTGGCCCTTGCGCCCCGCGCTGGTATTCATGGCAGCTCTTGCAGCCCGGCGGCGGTGAGCACGTACCCGGGGGCACTGGTCGCCGGACCTGCCCGTACCAGGTTGACCAGGGCCGACCCGGCCATCTCAGGGGTCAACAGCTCCCCCAGCTGCTGCAGGTATGCCTCCTCGGTCTGGCCACCGCGGGCCGCGTACGCCCGAACCCCGCGCCTGCCCACGTCTCCGAACGGAGTCATCCTGGGCATCACCGCCGTGACAGTGATGTCCAGCCCGGCACGGCGCGACTCTTCCTGCGCGTAGGCAGCGATGAACCGCTGGGTGGCCTTGGAACCGGCGTACCCTCCGCTGGCCGGTGATCCGTTGATGGCGGCCCCGCTGCTCACCACCACCACCCTGCTGCCCGGCGGCAGCGGCTTGAGCAGTGCCTCACGCAACCAGGTGAACGCGATCTTGACGTCGGCATGCCAGTTGACGGAGAACGTCTCCCAGGTCTGGTACTGCAGCGGATGCATCACCGGGTTCGCGCCGGCTGCCAGGATGAGCACCTCGGGTTCGTACCGGTCCAGCAGGCTCCACGCCACCGCCTCGTCGGCCGCATCCGCGACCTCGGTCCGGATGTTCGGGCTGGTGGTGGCCAGCTCGGCAAGTGCCGGGCCGGTCCGGGCGACCGCGACTACCGGAGCACCAGCCTCGGCGAATGCGCGAGCGATCCCACGCCCCAAGCCCCGGCTCGCGCCTACGACGACCGTGGTCTTGCCCGACATGTCACTCAAGATCAATCGCCCTCTTCTCCACGGTCCCTGGTTTCAAATGCCGTCGTACTCGTCGTGGCGGCGGTACCAGAGGCCGGTCTCGTTGCGGCCGAGTGGCGCGCGGTCGAGCCACTGGTACATGCCCCAGAGGCCGTCGATCCCGCGCTCGTACGCCGAGTAGGTGTGGTATACGACGCCATCCTGGAGCGTGAACGCGCTCATGCCGGGCCCTTCTCGCCTGTACGTCGGCCAGTCCGTTCCGGTGCTCGACGTGAGCGCGGCGACCACGGGATTCTCCTCGCCGGCCGGCAGCCGAAAGTCCGTCTTGCGGAAGTTCTCTTCGACGGCTCCCGACTGCCACTGCTCCTTGGTGTGTGTCACCTGGAAGTCGTAGTTGAAGTCGCTGTCGGACGAAGACGCCCAGGGGAAGCTCCAGCCCATCCGCCGCTTGTACTCCTGCAGTTTCGGCAGCGGAGCCCGCGACACCGCGCACAGCGTGACGTCGTGATTCGCGAGGTGGACGACGGAGCCGTCGAAGCCGTCCGCGATCGCCGAGCAGGACGGACACCCCGCCGTGTACTCGGGCCCGAACATGAAGTGATAGACGAGCAGCTGCGAGCGTCCTCCGAACAGCTCGGCGAGGGACGCGGTGCCCTCGTCGGTCTCGAAGCGGTACTCCTTGTCGATTCGAACCCAGGGCAGCTCCTGCCGCTGCCGCGCCAGTTCGTCGCTGCGCCGGGTCAGCGCCTTCTCGGCCTCGAGCAGCTCCAACCGGGCCGCAAGCCACTGTTCTCGTGTACCGGTCTTGTGATCGGTCATTGTTTCTCTCCTTCTTGTCGCTACTCCATGGTGTGGCCCGCGCCACCGATGTGAGACGCCATCGCTGGCGTGAGTCCGGGAACCGACGAGGGCGCTATGACGATCAGGGCTCCAAGTCCGACGATCGCCAGCGCCAGCGGCACATCGATGGCGGCCTTCGCGGGCAGCAGCTTCTGGGCGAGGACGAGGACGGCGATCACGGACATCCAGACGACGCTCATGACGCCCAGCGCCACCAGCATCAGCATCAGTCCGATGCTCGAGCCGACGCAGTAGAGCCCGAACTCGAATCCAGAGCGGACGCTCTCGCGGCAGCGCCGGCGGAAGTGCTGCTTGAGCGGCGTGAACTCGTAGACACCCGCCGCGATCGCCACCGCGCCGGCGGCGAAAGACCCGTGCGGCCGGTACAACGCATACACGGCGACGCCCACGAGTGTCCAGACGGCAAGGTACGACCCGACGAATAGCGGCACGGCGCGCACCCGACCACTGGCGCGAGCGCGTCTCACGACCGCCGGAACCGCGCCCGGCAGCATCATCGCCGCCATCATCGACACCCACACGGCGACAAAGAACACGAACGAACCGAGCTCGGTCGCAACGCCCATGTCCATCCCGCTCATCTGCCGGACCGCAACCACCCAGGATGCGGCGGCGAGCCCCAGCGTCGCCGCCAGCGCGGCCGCCCTGGCGCTCGTCTTGGCGGCGGAGCGTGGAGCCGGCGTCGCGTCGCTCATGACTTGACGGCCTCTGCTTCTGGGAGCGCCGAATTCTGGCGCTCGAGCGTCTTGGCCGCACCACCCTGCCAACTCTCGGCCACGGACGCTGACATCGGCATGAAGGCCTGGGTCACGCCGTACGTCCCGAAGAGGTTGACAGCGAGGTGCTTCTCGAGCGCGGTACGATCGCGCAGGTTGTCGTAGAGCGCCACGCCAGCGTTGTTGATGAGAAGGTCGGGAGACGCGACGCTCTCGACAGCTGCCTGGATCTGCGTCGCGCTGGTCACATCCAGGGTCAGGGGCGTGACTCGCCCATCCGCGTGAGCTGAGGGTTGGCGCATGCCGGCATACACACGCCTCGCGCCTCTCCTCAAGGCCTCGTCGACCAGCGCTTGCCCGATGCCGCGATTGACCCAGGTCACCAGAACTGCTCCGTCTGCGAGCGGCATGCGTCACCCTCCTGCTCTGTCTGCCCAGCCTGGCCCCTGCGACAACGTCGGAAGGGAAAGCCGCCGCAGCTTGAAAGGAAGGTTCGGTGGCTGACCGTTTATGAGTCGCAGCACCTGACCCTCGCTCACCCAGACGCTCCCGCCCACACGTACCAACGACGTGGGCTGATCCAGTTCGGAGACCACGGCGGTCGTCCCCGTGTCGACGTTCACCAGGGTGAGACGGCCGACCAGCTCTGCCACCAGAAGTCGAGCAGGGTCGAGCATGCGGATTCCGTCGGGCACCACGAGGTCCCGGTCAAGGCGTATCGCAGTCGCGGGCGCTGCCGAACCGTCGAGCCTGATGCGCACTCGCAGCAGTTCCCCGGTGCCGAGGTTCGTCGTGTAGAGGGTTGAGATGCCGTCGAAGGCGATCCCGTTGATCTGTAGGAAGGGCACGGGACGGGTGAACAGCGGGTCCGTGGACCAGACCGTCAGGGAGCCCCCGTCGGCCCGCCCGGGCTGGGGTGTGGTCAGCCGCAAGATCCGCCCAGGCGTACCGGCGGTCGGGTCCGTGGTATCGGTGATGTAGACATCGCGGTGCGCCAATGTGATGTCGGCGCAGACACCCCGATCCGGCACCTCGTAGGTCGCCCGCAGCGTCCCGGTCCGCAGATCAAAAGCCCGGAGCGCCGTCGGCGTCTGGAAGGTCAGGTCGACGGCACATGCCCACAGCACGCCCCGAACCATGTCAACGAGCACGCCCGCGGTCCCTGTGTTGACGCCGGCCGGGACAAACGTCTCGGCGTTCGTCGAGCCGGGCCGAAACCGCAGGATCTCGCCGGTGACGACGCTCCCCGCAAACAGCGTGCCGGCCGGTGTGGCGGCGATGCTTTCCGGGAAGAAGTTGTCTCCGGGAACGGTCAGGCTTGACGCATCCCGGGCGTCGAGATCGAGGGGGGTGGACGCGGTGGCTGTGGGCGCCCATGACACCAGGACGGCCGCGAGGACGAGCGCGACGAACGCAAGGGCGCGGCTTTTCATGCGAATTCCGATACCGCGACTGGCTCCGGTCATCGGCCCCGTCTTCTCTGCGATCATCATGCCTGCTCCTCCAGTTCTGTCGTGCTCCTGTGGGGTCTGGGCGGTTCGTTTTGCGGCCCACTAGCACAGACCAGCTGGAGGACCGGAATCGTCGCGGGCCGCCTGCGGTGCTATGTGCGTGCGATTACGTAGTGGCTGCTTGTCATGCCGGAGTCGGTGTAGTGGGTTCCGGTGTGGGTGAGTCGGATGTCGCGGGCGAGCGGTCCGAAGAGGGGGATGCCTTGGCCGAGTAAGACGGGAGCGCGGGCGAGTGTGATCTCGTCGATGAGGTCGTGTTCGAGGAACCCCTGGATGACCTTGCCTCCGTCGACGTAGACCCCTCGTGCGTCACGGTCAGCCAGTAGTTGCACGGTCTGCGCGATGTCTCGAGTCACTGTGACTCGTTTATTCTCGTCTGGGGGCAGGGTTGTGCTTAGGACGATGACCTGTTTCACGTAAGGCCAGCTGTCGAAGGTGAGTATCTTCTCGTAAGTGCCGCGTCCCATGACGATGTGGTCGACAGTCGCTATGAATGTCTCGTAGTTGGGGGGCGGGTTTGGCCCGTCGTGGTCTGGCGCGTGGTTGGGGTTCGATGGGGGGTTGGTGAGCCATTCGATGTCCCCGTCGTGGCGGGCGATGAATCCGTCGAGGCTGGTGGCGATGAATACGTGCCCTCGCCAGGTGCGTGTGGTGGTGGTCATGTCCAACTCCCTACGAGTGCGTGTAACAAGGTTTGGGGGGCGACCGTGTGGCCGGATGTGTGGAGGCGGCCGCGCTGAGGGAGGAGCCATGCTCGACCGCGATCTGCTCTGTGCGCCATCCCCACAAGCGCGCGTAGAAGGCGCGGGCGCGCTCGGTTCCCGGTACGTCATCGGGTCTCACAAGTGCCGATCCCGGCCGTTCCGCGGATCCATCGCCAGGAGCGATCGATTCGCGGCTCTCGGCGGGTCACAGCTTTGGAAGCACCGTGGACTCGGCGCGGACACGCGATCATCTCGTGATAGAGACTGGACTCGGACGGGGCTGCCTCGCGCTGGGGCCAACCCTTGGACGCCCCCTAGTCTGTGGCTCTAAGGGTCTTACAAGAGGGTCGTGATGGCGCCGGCGAGTGTCCTTCCTTCGGGCGGAACGTTGCTCCTGGAGCGCGAAGCGCAGGTTGCGGCGCTGGAGGCGCTGGCCGGCGCGGCGCGTGGCGGCGGTGGGCGGTTCGTCGTCATCGAGGGAAGTGTCGGCATCGGCAAGTCCCGCCTGCTCGCCGAGGCGCGCGCGATCGCCGGCTCGGCGGGGATGCGAGTGCTAGCAGCCCGCGGCGGCGAGTTCGAGGGCGAGTTCGCCTACGGGATCGTCCGGCAGTTGTTCGAGCCGCTGCTCGCGTCCGCCTCTCCGGATCTCCGTGCGAAGCTGCTGTCGGGGCCTGCCGCGCTCGTCGAACCGCTCCTCGGAGCCTTGCAGCCCGCCGCTTCACAGGAGGCGCCTCCCGCGGATGGCTCCTTCGCGATCCTGCACGGCCTCTACTGGCTGACCGCCAACGTGGCCTTGCACCAGCCGACGCTGCTCGCAGTCGACGACCTGCACTGGGCGGACACCCCCTCCCTGCGGTGGCTGCTCTACCTGACGCGACGGCTGGAGGGAGTGCCCCTGCTCGTCGCCGCCGCAGCCCGGCCGCCGGAGGGAGAGAGCCGCGATCCCACACTCGTCGCACAGCTGGTCGCCGATCCGGAGGTTGTTGCGATCCGCCCCCAACCGATCGGGCGTGACTCGATCGCCGTGCTCGCGCAGAAGCTGCACGGGCTGGAGCCGGACGGGGCCTTCTGCGCCGCCCTGGAGTCGGCGACCGGGGGAAATCCGCTCTTCATCGGCGCGGTGTTGGACGCGGTTGCCCGGGAGGGAACCAGCCCGACCGCCGAGCATGTGCCTCGTCTGCTGGAGATCGGGGCGCAGGGCGCTTCCCGCGCCGTCGGCCTTCGCCTCGCTCGCCTGCCGCCGCAGGCGCTTGCCCTCCTCCGCGCCGCCTCGATCCTCGGCGACGGAACCGGGCTGCGTCATGCGGCCGCCCTTGCCGGCGTGGACGCACGCGAGCTTGGTCCGGCCGCCGCGACCCTCGCTCGGCTCGACCTCCTACGGCGCGAGGATCCGCTCGAGTTCTTCCACCCCATCGTCCGCAGCGCCGTCTACCAGACGCTCGATGTGGTCGAGCGAGACGCCGCGCACCGCTCGGCCGCCGAGCTGCTACTAAGGGCCGGCGCCCCACCGGAGAGTGTGGCGGGGCACCTCGTCCGTGTCGCGCCGCAGGCCGACGTGTTCGTGGTCTCGACGCTCCGTCAAGCGGCGGCGCGTTCGCTTGCCGAGGGCGCGGCCGACGTTGCGGTCGGATATCTGAGCCGCGCGCTCGAGGAGCAGATGGATCCGGCTGCGCGGGCGGAGGTGCTAGTTGAGCTCGGCGATGCGGAGCGGCGGACGAATGGCCCGGCCGCGGCGGACCACCTGCGCGCCGGTCTCGAGCTCCTTGCCGAGCCGTCGCGGCGGGGTGCGGTCGCGCTCGAGCTGGGCCGCGCGCTCTGGTTAACGGACCGGATCGCCGATGCCTTCGCCGTCTTCGAGCGGGCGCTTGGCGAGGTCGATCGGCAGCGCAATCCGGACCTCTACGAGCTGCTCCTAGCGGAGGTCATGACCTCGGCATGGTGGGACCCGCAGACCTACTCCATCGCCGAAGCAAGGATCGGCGAGCTCGACCTGGATGCGCTCCACGGAGGCCTCGGCAGCGACATCCTGCTTGCGACCATGGCGCATTACGAGTACCAGCAGGGGCTGCACCGCGAGCGCGCAGTCCAGCTCGCCCGGCGCGCGCTCGCGCCCGGGAACCTGCTGGCCAGCGGCTCGATAGCTTTCTATCACGCGGTGGTGGTGCTAGCGCGGGCGGGGTTGCTCGACGAAGCGATCTCCATCTTCGACCACGCGGTCGGGCAGGCTCGCCAGCGCGGCGACGTCTTCAACGTGGCGTTCATGTTGGTGTGGCGCGGCTTCTGCCGGACTCGCCGCGGCGATCTTCGAGCCGCGGTCGCCGATTTGCGGGAGGCGATCGATCTCGGCGTCGCTCACGGCTTGCTCATAGCCTGGCCGTACAACATCGGGTTCCTGGCACATGCGCTCCTGGAACAGGGGGAGTCGGACGAGGCGGCGCAAGTCATCGACCAGGGTGACTTCCCCGAGCAGCTACCCGTCAACCAGGTCCACCCCATCTGGTTTCGGCTCAACCGCGCCCGCGTGCGGATCGAGACCGGAAGCCCCGAGCGGGGTGTCGACGAGCTGCTCCAGGTTGGCGAGACCGCTCGGCTATTCTCCTTCGACAATCCAAGCGGCATGCCCTGGCGCAGCTGGGCCGCCGAGGGCCTTCGACTCCTCGGCCGGAACGCGGAAGCGCGTGCGCTCGCCGCTGAAGAGCTCCCGCTCGCGCGACGTTGGGGTGA
>CAWDDG010000004.1:0-609635 GCA_963801065.1 uncultured Actinomycetota bacterium
ATTCCGCCGCGACTCGTGCGTGCACCAAACCAAGGATCCCGGCTGATCCCCGAACATCCAGTCGTCAGACGGGATACTGGATCACGCGGCGCAGTGGCCCCTCACCTTTGGGGCAGCCGGTCGAATCCGGTGAAGGGTTCGCGGATCGTCACGCTGTTTTCGTCCCCTTCGGTCTGCGCAGCAGCCGAGATCGCCTGGATCAGGTCCGCGGTGAGGGTTCCGTAGATCTGTAGGGTGCTTTCGGGTTCGAGGTACTCCGCGTATGCCTCGGCGAAGTGCTCCACCCCGACTTTCATGTGGGTCGCCATCGAATCGGCGTCCGGGTGAACCTGGACGACGGTCACAACGTCGGAGTCTGGGGCCGTGCAGCCGTAGAAGGAGTGCAGCCGCGGCTCCTGCGGCTCGACGATCTCGGAGCAGAACGTTGCGAAGTAGGTCTTGAACGCCTCGCGCTTACCGGGCTTGATCTTGTGGGTGCCGATGAAGATGAACGGTGTAGTCACGGTGTCCTCCTGGGATCGGTGCTTTGACGGGTCGGGCATCGAGTCCACGATCTGTGCCGCCGCGGTTGCCTCGCTTCGGCACATTGGGCCGACTTCGCAGGCGGTCGTGAGTATTCCTACCCATGGCCCCAGACTGGCAGGATCAGTAGGAAGGCAAGGCGATGAACGAGCACGCTCGCCATCTTGTCGCCGCCCGCGAGCACCACCGCGCGTCGCGGTGGGTTCAGGCGTGTGAGGGGTACTCCGCGGCTGATCGGATCACACGGCTGGGTATTGAGGATCTCGAGGGCTGGGCCGAGGCGGCGCAGGTCATCGGGCGGGTCGACGAGGCGATCGATGTGCTCGCCCGGTGCTTCGAACGGCGGGCGCAATCCGGCGAGATCCACGACGCGACGCGCGCGGCGTACTGGCTTTGGAGTGCTCACGTCTTTACACGAGGCGAATTCGCCATCGCGGCTGGCTGGGTCGAGCGGGCCCGCAGCCTGGCGGCGGCACGGCAGTCCGGCGAGTACGGCTGGCCGTTGATCCCGCAGGCGTATGGGTGCTTTGGAGCCGGCGACTATGAGACCGCCAAGGGGCTCTTGCATCGTGCAGTCGAGTTGGGCCTGGGTCGGGGCGACGCCGACTTGGTCACCATTGCGACGACAATGTGTGGCCGCGCGACCCTCAAGTTGGGGTCGATGGACAGCGGGTTGGCTCTCCTTGACGAGGCGATGGTCCGGATCCTGGCCCGGACCACCTCGCCACGTGCCACCAGCGTCATGTACTGCGCCGCGATCGGCTCCTGTTATGAGGTGCATGAGATTGCGCGCGCAGCGGAATGGTCGGTCGCCCTCGACACGTGGCTCGGCACGCTGCCTCAACTCGGTGGCGCCTACTTCGGGAACTGCCGGATCTACCGCGCGATTCTGATGCGCCTGCGCGGGGACTGGTCACGGGCTGTAGCCGAGCTCGAGCAGGCGTGCCGTGACCTGGCCATCGACGGGCAGTTGGTGGCTGGCCATGCCTGGTACGAACTCGGCGAATTGCGGAGACTGCAAGGAGCTCCAGGGGTCGAGGAGGCCTACCAACAGGCGATTGCGTTCGGGCGGGTGGCCCAGCCGGGACTCGCGCTCTACCGGCTAAGTCAGGGCGACGTGCAGGCTGCGGATGCCGGCCTGCACCGTGTGCTGGCCGAGCGCGAACAGGCGATCGATCGGCTGGTGCTTCTCGAGGCGGCCGTCGAGGTTGATCTCGCCGCCGGTCGAATCGATTCGGCCGAGGACGCCGTTGCCGAGATGGAGAGGATCGCTAAGGCTTTCCCCACGACGGCGGCACGGTCAACTGTGGCCTCGGCTCGAGGAGCGATTGCGTTGGCTGAAGACTGTCCGGCTGACGCACTTGTCCGCCTCAGGGATTCGGTCAACGGGTGGCGGGAACTGGGTGTGCCGTACGAGGCGGCGATGGTCGGCGTACGCATCGCCGAGGCGTGCCGGATACTCGGCGACGAGGACGGCGTTCGTATGGAGCTCCGCGCGGCACTGGCGACCTTCGAACGACTTGGCGCACGGCCGGACGCGGACCGCGCCCGCGAGCTCTTGGCTGACCGGCCTGACGGTGCGTCTGGGCTGAGCCCCCGGGAGATCGAGGTTCTGCGGCTGATCGTGGACGGTCGGACCAACGCTGAGATCGCGGCCGAGCTCTACCTGAGCGAACGGACCGTGCACCGGCACGTCAGCAGTATCCTGACCAAACTCGGTGTCCGTTCCCGCACCGCGGCCGCGATTCTTGCGGTGCAGCGCGGACTGACCTGATGTGGATTTCGGCGCCCTTTGTAGCGAGAGCTGCAAACGTTTCGCGATGGCGAAGCCCCCGCGTTTTACTGCATCGGCCCGAAATCCTTGCCAAGCCGAGGGTCTCGAGTGAGTGAAGACAGAGGAAGGCAGATGCCCGGGGGTGATTGTTAGGGAAATTGTCCGGTTATGTGCTCACATCAGAACGCGGGGAGTACACCGAATGTGAACACTGCGATAGCTATGCCTGCCCATCCCAGTGCTACGCGTTTGCCCACACCTAGTGCTCCGAGCACGAGCAGGATGACGGCAATGGCGTAGAGCACCACCTCACGGGTGATGGTCATAGCTGTTCCTCCTGTGTTCGCGGGGTTGGATAGGTTCGCCGGAGGGGGCGCAGCGTACCTTGCCGGTGGCCACGAGGGGACCCCCAGGACCGTACCTGCTGCTGGTGCGCCCAGCCGTAGCCAGCGGCCGTGCTCCTACCCGTCACGGTCGTCTTCCGGTCGGGCGACCAGGAGGGCTTCGTCGGCGCATTCCTGACGGAACTCTGCCCGCTGGTCCGGCGGCGGCGCGTCTCGCGGGTTGCGCTTGGCGATGGCCACGCGCCATTCCTTGATCTCGGCGTCGGTCACGTGGACGCCTCGTACTCCGCGGGGTTGTCCTCGCGAACCTCGTCGGCCGTGACACCGAGGGCCCAGTGAAGCTCGGCCCACTGGCGGCACTGCGCGGCGAGGGCCTCCAGGTGCTCGGCCCGGCCGACCAGACGGGTGCGGATGGTGGCCTGGTCTGCGTGGGCGCACTCATCGCAGGCATGGTGGCGCCGTGTTGCTTGTGTTGCTTGTGTTGTTTCCCTGGTCAGGGGCTCGCCTGAACGCCACACCTGTTGCGTCGAGTATTGCGTTCGCATGTCCTCGTGACCTGCGGAAACAACAGACGCAACACTCGCAACACTGACGTACAGGCCGCGGTCGAGCCGCTTGAGCCGGCCGTCTCGGCCAGGCGAGCGAGGTAGGTGCGCGCGAGCTTGTCGTCCACGCCGAGGAACGTCGCGACGTCTTTGCCCTGACGCCCTCGGGATGCTCGGTGGCGAACCGACGATCTGGGTCGAGTTCTCGCCGAGGTTCGCCGTCAACCGGATCTGGGCTGCCTTGCGTGCGGCCTCGCCGAGGTCGCTGCCGTCGATCTTCCAATCGGCGCCGTCGAAGATGACTGCGTACTCGGCTTCGGGCACGTCCCGTCCGGCGAGCTTCAGCACGCCTCCCTGCTCGGTGCGCGGCCGGGCAATGACGATCAGAGCGTCTGCGGCGCCGGCGAGCCCGTGGCTGCCGCGGACCGAGTTCGACGAAGTCGTCGCTTGCGCCTTGCGGTCGTGGTGGTTGGTGAGCAGGGTCATTCCCTGGTGCTCGAGCCACATGCTGATTGTGTCGAGCACGTAGGCGGGGCCGGCGACTTTGGTGAGGTACTCGAACTCGCGGGGGATCGGCTGCCCGCGCAGCAGCTTGCGGCAGCGGTCCTGCATCCGCCGGTCACCGTCCTCGAGGGCG
Organism: uncultured Actinomycetota bacterium; assembly: GCA_963801065.1. Classification (GTDB taxonomy): domain Bacteria; phylum Actinomycetota; class Actinomycetes; order Jiangellales; family Jiangellaceae; genus CAWDDG01. The sequence continues at coordinate 3,823 of CAWDDG010000004.1, forward strand.
AGGTACAGCACGCGGCGCCGGTCGGCGTGGAGTCGACCGAGGGTGTATCCGCCGTAGGCGCAGCCGAGTCCGAACCCGAGCACCCACGATTTTCCGATCTTCGGTGCGCCGACCAGCAGCACCGAACCTTCGGGGACGATCGGCTCGACCGCGTATCGCAGCGGGGAACCCTGCGCGTCGAGCCATGCCAGCTGCTGTGTTCGCCGCGCCCGACCGGGCCTCGAGGTGGTCGGCCGATGGACGTGGTGGTCGCCAAGCCGACGGTCAGGCCAGCGCGACGCCGACCCGTTTGGTCGCGGTCAGCGTGCCGCGGGCGGTGCCGAGGTAGGTGCCGGAGGTCGGGGCCACATCGGTGTAGTCGCGCCCGGTGGCGACGGTCAGGTAGTCCCTGCCGGCGCGGCGGCCGTGGCACGGGTCGAACGCCACCGCGCGGGCACCGGCAGCGTCGGCGACGATGACTTCCACCCAGGCGTGCGTCCCGCCCTCGCCGAGCAGGTGCCCGGAGACGTAGCGGGCCGGCAGCCCGGTGGCCCGGCAGAGCGCGATCATGACGTGGGCGGCATCCTGGCAGACCCCGCGACCGCCGGCGAGCGCCTCGGCGGCGGTGGTGGCGATGGAGGTCACCCCGCGCGCGTAGCTGATCGCCTCGTGCACGTACTCGCAGAACCGCTCGGCGGTGGCCAGCCTGTCCGGGCCGGCCATCGTCGCCGCCAGCTCCTGGATCGCACTGGTCGGCGGCGGTCAGCCGGGTCGGCCGGAGCAGCCGCGGGTCGGTGAGCGCGGCTGCCGGCAGGAGCACATCGGAGTCCGGCCCGACGCGCTCGACGACGGCCTCCAGTACGAACTCGACCCGGTCGGGCACCAGCGGCACCCGGGTCCGGGTGACCGTGTTGCCGGTGGCGTCTTGGCGTTGCGTGGTCCGGGCGTCGGCGGCGGAGACGGTGATCGAGTGCCGCCGCCTGCGCTGGTCACCGTGCTGCCGCGGCGGCACCACGACCAGCCGGTGGTTCAGGTCTCGTACCGGTGCGTCGTAGGTGTAGCGGAAGCGCTGGTGCAGCACGTAGGTCAGCCTGCCGGCGTCCTGCAGCTCCTGGCGCGAAGGCAGCCGGAGCGGAGCGTCGGGGAACGCGCCGGTCGCCCGTGTCATGTCGTCTCCTCGGCCCAGACCTGCATGCTCTGCAGCACCGGGCCACCGTAGGTGGTGACCATCGCGACGTCCACCGCGTCGCGGCCCCGGCCGATCAGCACCCGGCCCTTGCGGGGCGCGTTGTTGCGGGGGTCGAAGGTCCACCACCGGCCATCGAGGTAGACCTCCATCCAGGCGGCGAAGTCCATCGGTGCAGGGTCCGGCGGGACATCCATGTCGGGGAGGTAGCCGAAGACGTAGCGAGCGGGGATCGACAGTGCCCGGCAGAAGCTGATCGCGACATGGGCGAAGTCGCGGCAGACACCCGCAGCCGGCAGCATACGCTTCCGCCGCCGTGGTCGTCGGGGTGCTGCTGCCGTAGCCGAACCGGAGATGGCCGTGGACGTGGTCGTAGATCGCCCGCACCCGCCGGTAGCCCGGCTTCTCGCCGCCGAACAGCCGCCATGCCTCGTCGCCGAGGACGTCGGGTAGGCAGTACCGGCTGGGGAGCGTGTAGACCAGCACGTCGTCCGGCAGTTGCGCAGCGGGCATCTCGGCCGCGTCGAGGTCCACGTCCTCGGTCGCGTCCGGGACCGTCACGACGGCGTCGTAGCGCAGCGTGGTGTCGCCCACCGGCAGGCTGAGTCGTTGGCAGTCGTTGCCGTACAGGTCGGTGTAGCCGTGCCGGTCGGCGCGCGGCAGGGTCTCCCAGCCCTGCCGGAGCACCGTCGCCGATGCAGCCCCGGACGGCTGGACCTGGAACACCGCGGCGGTCTCGACCTCCGCGGTGTACCGGAACTCACACCCCACCCGGACCTGTCGTGTCACGGCTGCCATTCCCGCATGCTGGGCCGTCATGTGTTTCCCAACCGTAACGACTAGTGGCAGCAACAGATCGGTGGTACGAATCCTCGCATGGGAGGGCTCCTCGACGGGTATCCGCGCGGCCCAGCCTACGACGAGATGTTCGGGGCGGACGGGCTGCCGCACCCACACATGCGGGCGCTGTACGACGCCCTGCAGACGCTCACCGGCGACGACCTGGCGCAGCGGGCGGCGGCCCGGGACCGCAGCTTCCGCGACCAGGGCGTCACCTTCTCCCATGCCGGCGAGGAGTGGGTCTTCCCGCTCGACCTGATCCCGCGGCTGATCCCGGCGGCCGAGTGGGAACTCGTCGAAGCGGGCGTCGTGCAGCGGGTACGCGCGCTGGAGGCGTTCCTCGCCGACGTCTACGGGCCGGCCGAGGTGGTCCGGGACGGGGTGGTGCCGCGCTCGCTGCTCACCACCTCGGCCAGCTTCTGCCGGCCGGCGTACGGCATCCGCCCGCCGAACGGCGTGCGGATCCACCTCGCCGGGATCGACCTCGTCCGCGACCAGGCGGGCGTCCTGCGGGTGCTCGAGGACAACCTGCGGGTGCCGTCCGGCATGTCCTACGTGGTGGAGAACCGGCGGACCATGGCGCGCGTCTTCCCCGGCCTGTTCCTGGAGCAGCAGGTGCGGCCGGTCGCCTCCTACCCGGGGCGGCTGCTCGACGCGTTGCGGCGGTCGGCGCCGGCCGGTGTCGAGCAGCCCACCGTGGTGCTGCTCACTCCCGGCGTGCACAACGCGGCCTATTTCGAGCACGCCTTCCTGGCCCGCAAGATGGGCATCGAGCTGGTCGAGGGCCGGGACCTGTTCTGCCACGAGCACGTCCTGTACATGCGCAGCATCGGCGGGCAGCAGCGGGTGGACGTCGTCTACCGACGCGTCAACGACGACTTCCTCGACCCGGTGCACTTCCGGCCCGACTCCGTCGTGGGCTGCCCGGGCATCCTGAACGCAGCCCGCGTCGGCAACGTCACGATCGCCAACGCGATCGGCAACGGCGTCGCCGACGACAAGCTGACGTACACCTACGTCCCGGCGCTCATCGAGTACTACCTCGGCGAGCGGCCGCTGCTGCCCAACGTCGTGACCTACCGGCTCGACGATCCGGACGTCCGGTCGGAGTGCCTGGCCCGGCTCGACCAGCTGGTGGTGAAGCCGGTGGAGGGCTCCGGCGGCACCGGCATCGTCATCGGGCCGCACGCCTCCGACGCCGAGCTGGCCGCCGTGCGCGAGCGGGTGCTAGCCGAGCCGCGAGCGTGGATCGCGCAGGAGCTGGTGCTGCTGTCGACCTCGCCGGCGCAGCTCGGCGACCGGCTGCTGCCCCGGCATGTCGACCTGCGGCCGTTCGCGGTCAACGACGGCGAGCAGATCCGGGTGCTGCCCGGCGGACTGACCCGGGTGGCGCTGCGGGAGGGAAGCCTGATCGTCAACTCCAGCCAGGGCGGCGGCTCCAAGGACACCTGGGTGCTCACCTCGCGGCCGCAGCAGGCGCCGGAAGCAGATGGGCCGCCGGCGTTCCCCGCGCAGGCGGTGCGGGGCACCGTCCCCGACCGTGGCCCCCGCGACGACCAGCCGCAGCAGTGAGGGGGCCGGGATGCTGAGTCGGGTCGCCGAGGCGCTGTTCTGGATCGGCCGGTACGTCGAACGGGCCGAGGACACCGCCCGGCTGCTCGACGTGCACTTCCACGAGGTGCTCGAGGACCCGAGCGTGGACGAGGCAGGCGCCTGCGCCGTCCTGTTGACCGTGATGGGGGTTCCGGACGACACCGCGCAGCGGCACCGGGACAGCCGGGCCCTGCTGGAGTTGCTCGGCTACGACGAGGCCACGCCCAATTCGATCGTCGGCGCGCTGGTCGCCGCCCGGCAGAACGCCCGCGGCGCGCGGGAGGCGCTCTCGGCGGAGATCTGGGAGTGCCTGAACTCCACCCACAACTCCCTCCCGACCCGGGTGGCGGCCGCCCGCGACTTCGGCCCCGCGCCGTTCTTCTCCTACGTCCGCGAGCGCGCGGCCACCTTCGCCGGCTACGCCGAGGCGAGCATGAGCCGGGACGCGAGTCACGACGTGCTCGTCCTCGGCCGCAGCCTGGAGCGGGTGGACATGACCGCGCGCCTGCTCGCGGCCCGGATCGGCGCCGGGCGAGGGAGCGAGGGCTGGACCTCCACCCTGCGAGCGTGCTCCGCCCACGATGCCTACCTGCGTACCTACCAGCAGGGTGTCGAGGCTCCCCGGGTGCTGGAGTTCCTGCTGGTGGACCGGCTCTTCCCGCGGTCGGTCTTCCACGCCCTCAGCGCCGGGGAGGATGCGCTGGCCCGGCTCGACCCGGCGTCCGGGCGGTCCGCACTGGACGAGCCCGCCCGCCGGGCGATCGGCCGGGCCCGCACCGACCTGGAGTTCCTGTCCGCCGCCAACCTCCTCGACGACCTGCCGGACCGGCTGCACGGACTGCAGCGGACCGTGTCGACGGTCAGCGAAGAGGTGACCCGGCGGTTGTTCGCCGGGTCCGCACCGCTGCAGTGGAGTCTCGAGGAGCCCGCGGGATGAGCTGGCGGATCGCGATCCGGCACCGCACCGGCTACCGGTACGCCGGACCGGTGCGGGCGTCGTACAACGAAGCGCGGCTGACCCCGCCGAGCCTCGACGGGCAGCGCACCCTGCAGGCTGCCCTCGCCATCACGCCCGCAGTCCGGCCGCTGCGCTACGTCGACTACTGGGGCACGACGGTGGACGCGTTCGACATCCACGTCCCGCACACCGAGCTCGTCGTGCTGGCCACGTCGACGGTCGAGACCGCCAGGCCGCGGCCGTTGCCTGCCGGCGCCGGCTGGCCCGACCTGGCCGACCCGGCGGTCCAGGACCGCTTCGCCGAGCTGCTCGCCGCGTCGACGTACGTCCCGGCGGAGCCGGAGCTCGCCGAGGTCGGGCGGTCCCTGCGCGCCGGGTCGACGCCGGTGCAGGCCGGGCTGCGCGCCGCCGAGTGGACCCACGAGACGCTGCGCTACGAGCGGGGCGCGACGCATGTGCACACGTCGTCGGCCGAGGCCCGCGCCGCCGGGAAGGGGGTGTGCCAGGACTTCGCGCACGTCACGCTGGCCCTGCTGCGCGCGGTCGGGCTGCCCGCGCGCTACGTCTCCGGCTACCTGCACCCGGCGGTGGAGGCCGAGGTCGGGGAGACGACCGCAGGTGAGAGCCACGCCTGGGTGGAGTTCTGGGCCGGTGACTGGGTCGCGGTCGACCCGACCAGCCTCGCCGAGGTGGGCAGCCGGCACGTGCTGCTGGCCCGCGGCCGCGACTACGCCGACGTACGGCCGCTGTCCGGCGTCTACTCCGGCCCGGCAGCGGAGCATTTCGGCGTCACCGTCGAGGTCACCCGGCTCGGCTGACCGCAGCCGCAGGCGACGAGATGCGTTCCGCAGCTCTGGTCCCAGTAGATCTGAACTCGACGTCGCCAACGCGATCTTCGAGTGCCTCGAGATCTTCCACAGCCGGCAGAGCCGGCCCAGCGGCTGGATGCGTTGCCACAGCTCATCGGGCAGCAGTCAGTCCACGAGACTGGTCATGGGCGGGAGCATCCCAGCACCAGCCTGAAGCGCTCGAGCAGCCCCACAGGCGATTCCGGAATGTCCACTTAGGCTAGTAGTGCATCCACGTCGCGACTAGGCCATTGTTGAAGTTGATGTTGATTATCATTTCCCCTGCCGAAATCCCTGCCCCGTTTGCCACATCGACTGGACCATACACGCTTCCGTAGTTACCCATCCAGTGCCATTGCTTGCCCGTCGAGCGCTCCGCGATACGCTTCTGGATTTCGATCCCTTCCGCTACGGAGAGGATTTGGTCAGCAGCGATGTCTTCGCGATCTTGTCCGTTCATGCCAATCCTCCTAGCAGGTAGCCAGGCTACAGAACCTGGCGCAGAGCTTCTTCTTCCGAGATCCGAACCGTCGTTACCTAACCGCCTAAACCGTCTACCTCCCTAATAATCGCGTTAATAAGTCGAGACAACCACGGGTCCTGGCTGTCCGGACCCGGATGTCACTAGGGTCGGACCGACAGCAACCAGGTTATCTGTCGGAACTGCGGTAGTGTGGAACGGCTTCATGAATTGAATCGGAGTTCGATTAATCTCCGACAACTCACCACTCCACGCCGTCTGATACAGTCGTTTTAGGTCGGCCTTGTCCTCATCGGTCAACTCACTTTGGCTGCCATAATTCATGATAGAAAACGGCCTGTGCGTCCCAAACACTTCAGCCGGCCACGCGGTCTCACTGACGGTGGCAAAGAAGTGTCGAAGTCCGAAGGTATGACCGATTTCATGAATGAGGGTATCTACCTGTTCTTTCGGACTCTGGGTGAACATCCGAGGATAAATCCTCAGCTCGTGTCGGCCGGGGTCGGGAAAGAAGGCACTGGCCAAGACGCAGCCATTAAGGGTACATCGATCGGCCTCCCTCACCACGATCTCGAAGTCCCATGCATCGTCTCGCTGAGCAATTTTTACGGGTGCCGCGTCACCCCATGCCAAGAGGGCTTTGGCCAACAGATCCCTAATCCCGGCTTTGGCGGCCTCCGGGTTCTCGAAGAAGCTCATGGAGTGCTCTTGAAATCGCCATCGCAGCGTGACGCCTCTCGCCCACAGCGGAATAAACCCCTCCGACGCATCGACGACGATCTCGGTCGGAGTCCGATTTCCCGGCTCGGCGTATCCACGAGTATCAGTATCGCAGATCACGCCATCTCCGAAGACGTGGACTGCAGATTCCATCTCTCGGGCCGCCTCTTCCGGGTTCCGCGGCTGAAACGGATACGATTGCTGCATCGTAAAGCTCCTTCCTGCAAGGGCAACTCAGAAGTGAGTGCCAGCACCGCTCTACTTCCTCGTGATTAGACTTATTCTGCTCCGCAGCCCGGCAGTAACGCCTCATCGCCCCACCCGCCAAGAAGTGACACCCGGCGCGCATCCCAGAGAAGCATTAGCCTCCACGACCACGCCTGGACGACAGGCTTGCGAGGGGCTGGCAGCACAAGCGCCGCGAGGCTTTTTGTGTCCCCCCTTTGTGTCCCTGTCGTCTACACCTGGGAGCGCACAGAACACAATCCCCCAACTGCCGTAAACGCACCGCAGTCAGCGCGAGGCTACCGGGTCGGGGACGCCAACCGCAACCGCGCCGCCGACCTCCTCAAGGAGGCTCACGCCGCCGGCTACCTCACCCTGGAGGAGACCGACGAGCGACTCGGCACCGGCCTGGCCGCCCGCACCCGCGGTGAGCCGGACCGGCCGGTCGCCGATCTGCCGCCCGAGTGGCCGGCCAGTCAGGAACGCGACCAGCGGTCGGCCGGTCCGCCTCCGCGCCAGCGCCCGCCCTGCCGGCGGAGGCTGCCTGGCTGGTGGCGCTGTGAGATCTGCCGTGCGCCGCTGTGCGGTGATTGCGCCGACAATCTCCCTTATGGTGTTCGCTGGACTGGGCCACGAGCGTCCGCTTCAAGCGCGTGAGCTCTTTGAGAAGGGGCGACGCGACCGGGCTCCTCATACATGACGTCGCTGGCATCCACGAGCTACCGCTCTCCTATCGCAGTGGGGCCTGCCGCTCCAGCACCGGCAGGGCGAAGCGCGGGTGTGGCGCGACCAGGAAGTCGGCCTGCAAGGCCTGTGCCCGCTCCGCTGGGTTCTCCCCGACGAACAGCAACCAGCGCGCCGGGTCGGGCGCGCCGGCCTGCGTTGCCGCGAACTCGAAGATGTGTGATGAGTCCTTCTTGCCGTAGATGATCAGCGCGGACTCGAAGAAGCCGAGGATGCCGGCTTCCTCCAGGGCCTGGTCGACCCGCTCGGCCGGGATCATGCCGCGATCTGAGATGATGCCCAGGCGAACGCCGCGGTCGGTCAGCGCAGCGAGCACGGCCGGTACGTCGGGGAAGACGGTTAGTCGCTGGATCCGGTCGCCGGATGGTGCGACCACGACCGACGCCAGGGTGTTGCCGATGTCGAAAAAGGTCACCGCCCCAGCAAGCGCATCCACTGGACCTCCCCTGTGGGCTATTGGTTGATGATGGCGTACTGGAAGATGGGGCCCGCGGTCTGGCCGCTAGGGATGCCGGGGCCGGCGGCGGGGCCGGCTTCTGTTCGACGGCATCAAGCCCGAGCACATCGAGCTCGAACTGGTCCGGACGCTGGAGGCACCGAAGGTGCTTCAACTGCGCTATCAGGTGCGACGCTCATGACCGAATCGATGACCACGCCGATCCGGCGCGGGTGCAAACACCGGGACGTGCGGGCCGTGCCACGGGCGGTGGTCGGTCGGCGGCGAGGTCGCTGCCCTTGAGTAACTGACACACATTCATGATATTCAGGCCGACCGCGCCCTTAGGCCGATCGCGATGCCCAGCCCACACAGCAGCACTCCGCTCAGGGCGGACATTGCCCATGCCGAGGTCCCGAGAGTCACGCCGGCGACATATCCCGCCACTGGCATCACACCTGCGAACAGGCCGGCCCGGTCGGCGCCGAGCGCCACGACTCCGCCGTACCAGAGCAGAAACGCGACCGCCGTGGTGAACACGGCCATGTAGAGCAGCGCGAGTCCTTCGGTGACAGTCGGTACCTGCAGCGCCGCACCCGGCTCGATGACGGCCGCAACCGCGAGCATGGGGACGGCGACCAGGCAAACGGCGGCCGACAGCTGCAGCGGCGTGATCTCCCTCAGCAGCGGAACGGCAAGGAGCGTGAACGCCACCTCGCAAAGGAGAATGCCGGCCGCATACGGAACGGCCGCGAGGGGTGCCGACGTTGCGCCGGACACGACGACGATGCCGGCGCCGACGACGACTGATCCTCCGGCGGTCAGTGGATGCACGCGTGCCCGGCTCAGGATGGGGCCCATCACGGCAAGCACGATCGGCACTGCGCCCGCGACGGCGACCAGGAATGCGGGATCGGCGCGCTTGGCGCCTTCGATGATGAACCAGTTGAAGGCGGCGAGGCCCGTCGCGGCGAGCGCCATCAGCCGGAGCCACTGTCGCCACGCCAGCCGGGGTAAACGACCACCGCGCGCTCTGAGGAAGCCGACGAGCGTGACGGCCGCCAGCAGGTAGCGCCACGCCTGGCCGGACAGTACTGGGTAGTCGACCAGAGCCGGCGACATCGCGACCGACGTGCCGACCAGAACCATTCCGGCGGTGCAGGTCAAAGCACCCCGTGTCGTCGACGACAGGACAGCCGGCCGAGGCGTAGGTCGATGAATGGCGAGATCGGTCATGGCATCGACTATCTCGATGACACTGGCCTAGTGGCAGTGCCAGATCGGTAGTGCTTTACTAGGCCAGTGCCATCCCAATCCGCCATCAGCCTGGTCGAGCAGTGGGAACCCACACCGACCCAGGGCAAACGCGCCTGGCTACGCGAGAACCTCGTCAACGCGATCCACAGCGGTGTGCTCGCAGCGGGGAGCGGGCTGCCTGGTGCCCGCGATCTCGCCGAGGCGGTCGGCGTTTCGCGAGGCACGGTCGACTCGGTCTACGCCCAGCTGACCGACGAAGGCTTCCTGCGGCAGGCAGAGCGTCGCCGCCCCACGGTGGCGGGCACGCCCGGCGGTCGGCCGCCGCCGCTGGCTCCCCCGACCTCTTCGGCACCGCGATCGACGCCGGGGGTGCCGGATGCTGCCCTCTTCCCGCATCACGCGTGGTCTGTAGCCTCCCGTGCCGCCCTGAACGGGATCGCGGCGCTTGATCTCGGCTATCCCGACCCGTCCGGACACCCGGCGCTGCGTGCCGCACTCGCGAGCTGGCTGATGCGAACCCGAGGGATTTCCGCCACCCCCGATGCCATCCACGTGACGGGTGGGGTGTCGCACGCGATCTGGTTGCTCGCCCAGGCACTCGACGCGTCGGCCTGGGCGCTGGAACGACCTGGATCTGCAGGGTCGTGGCACGTGTTGCGCCATCTGGTCGAATGCCTGCCTGCCCGAGTGGACGCGGCCGGCATGGTGCCCGCCGAGATCCCCTCGGCCGCTGGAGCCGTTCTGCTCACGCCCAGCCACCAGTACCCCACGGGAACCCTGATGCCCGCTGAACGCCGCCGAGCAGTTGTCGACGCCTGTCGCGGCACTGGAAGCTGGTTGGTCGAGGACGACTTCGACTCCCACCTGGCAGAGCCCGGTGTCATACCCAATGCCGTCCAGGCCCTCGCACCCGACGGGGTCATCCTGATGGGATCGCTATCGAAACTGTTGGCTCCGGCAATGCGACTGGGGTGGATCGTGGCCCCACCCGACGTCATCGAGCGATTGCGCGACCTGCGGCAGCGAACTGACCTGGGCGAATCCATCACCACGCAGCTGACCGTCGCCAACCTGATCTCCGCTGGAGAGCTCGACCGTCATCTGCGCCGGGCCCGAGGCGAGTACATGCGGCGCAGGAAGCAGCTCGCGGCCGCGCTGGCGCCACGATGGACCCTGTCGGGTGCACCAGTCGGCGTGTATGCCTTCGTCCGCACCGACGCGGCGGATGATCTCGTCGAGCGGCTGGTGGATGCAGGCGTGCCGAACGCGATCGTCGAGGACGACGACTGGCCGGGCGTCGTCGTCTCGGTCGCTGCCTTCAGGGCGCCGTCACTCCCACGACCATCTACCGCGCCGATCGGCTGAAGCGCGCTCCACCCGACCCGCCTTAGATCGGGGCCGGCGACGATGACGCGAACCGGGGATACTGCCGGCGTGAGCGAGGGGATATTGAGAGGCGGCGTCGCGAATGAGGGCGCAGTGAGTCGGGTGGGCGATCACGTGCGGCGTCCGTCCAACCCATACTCGTCGACGATCCATAGCTTGCTGCTGTGGTTGCGGGCGGCGGGCTTCGATGGCGCCCCGTTGCCGATCGGGATCGACGATGACGGGCGTGAGCGACTGGAGTTCGTTGACGGCGACGTGCCGGTGCCCCCGTATCCGACGTGGGCGCAGAGCGACGCGGCGCTGGAATCAGTCGCTGTGTTGCTGCGCCGGTTCCACGACGCCGCGTCGTCGTTCGACGCCTCCGGGCTCGGGTGGAGCGGCGAGTTGGCCGATCCGCTGGGCGGTCCGATCATCTGCCACAACGACGTGTGCCTGGAGAACGTCGTGTTCCGCGACGGTGTCGCCGTCGCGCTGCTGGACTTCGACTTCGCCGCTCCTGGCCGCCGGATGCACGACCTGGCCCAATTCGCTCGGATGTGTGTGCCCGTCGACGACGACGCCAGCGCCGCCAGGTTGGGATGGGGCGCGGTCGACCGGCCGGCACGACTTCGCCTGGTCGCCGACGCCTACGGCGCGGACTCCACGGACCGAGCCGAGCTTGTGGCGATCCTGACCGATTCGATCGCTCATGGTGATGAGTTCGTGCGCCGGCGGGCCGGCGCGGGCGATCCCGGCTTCGTCAAGATGTGGCACGAGATAGGCGGCATCGAGCGCTTCGAACGCCGCCGTCGATGGTTCACCCACAATATGGCCCGGCTCGAGCAGGTACTTCAATGAGGACTGCTCAGGCGTTCGAAGGCATTCGACTGCCTGAGTTCAGCGTCAGTCGCTGATTGACAAGCTGACAAACACCTCTCGTCTTGATGGCGTTGTCGCATTGCGACCACGGCGGCTGGGTCAGCGTCGGAGTCGGCTCTGGCGACGGTCTCAGCTCACACAAACGTGGACCCAGCCCACTGGACGCAGGGTCCCGCGCATGCGCTCGCCGAGACATGTCGACAAGGCTCAGGCGTAATGAAGCGTCACCTCTCACATGCATGTTGCGGGTACGCAGCTGGCTCGGTAGGAGCGTTAGTGGTCGCCGAGCGGGGTCGTGCAGTTCCGGTGGCGCGCCGAGATTCGCTGACGCGGACCCGTGGCGGCTCGTGGCGGCTCGTGGCGCCGCTTGTCACTCATCGGGTGGCTCCGGTGACCTGCCGAGGGCTGGCTCGTTGATCTGGCGGTGGGCGCCTCTGGTTGCCCGGTATTGGGCTACTTGTGGCGACGGGTTCACGGCGGCCTCTTCGAGCCCTGTCAGGTACCGCTCGAGCCTCTAGCCGCCCCGCTCGGCGGCTCCGTGGCGGTCGGTAGCGACTGGTGGAAGCGAAAGAGGTTGCTGGGGTCGTATCTCGCCTTGACGCTTACCAGGCGATTGTAGTTCCCGCCGTGGTAAGCGTGGGCCCAGTCGCGGAGATCCGGATCCGGGAAGTTGGGGTACACGCGCCCGGAGCCCGACGGATGCACGAGCGCCCACGACCGTGCAAGCCAGCTGCGGGCCGCCTCGTTGTCGGTCGTGGAGGCATCCGGACCGACGACCACCAGGTGTTGAACGAGGAAGAGCTCGTCTCGGTGGGCAAAGGCAGTGGCGTCGGTGCGCATTCGGTTGTACGCACCACCCCACGGAAGGAAACTCACGTCGCGCGAGTGACCCCGTGCGAGCCCTCGTGGGAGGTTCTCCACCAGCGCCGTGATCGTGTCCCGAGGCAGCGGACGCCGGAAGAACTCCGACTTGCTGAATATTGTGCCCTGCTGAGGCGCCTGGTCGGGAGAGGTCTGCTCGGCCCGGTCGTCGACGGGTTCGAGCCCATCGAGGTACCGCTTCGCCTCCCGGTAGGACATTTGCCGGAGAGATGCCCAGGTGGGTTCCGCACCCACGCGGGAAACCAGCTCGTCGAGGAGCTCCGCGGCTTCGGGCTCGCTGCCGAGCACCACGCCGAAAAGGTCGGCCAACGGTGGCCGCTCGCCGTTGCCGACAGCCGTCAGTCGCAAGGTGGCGTCGAGCTCGTCGGGGGCGGTAGGTGCCCACGCCTGCCAGGCATCGACCACGCTGGCGGCGTTAGCGAGTGGCCAGGCCAGATGGAAGACCGTCGTCGGCGGCGCCGGCACGGTGCGAAACACGAGGGACGTGACCACGCCGAAGTTGCCGCCGCCGGCACCACGCAACGCCCAGAACAGCTCTTCCTCTGCGTCCTTGTCGCACCTGACGACGCGACCGTCCGCCAAGACGACTTCCGCTCCGAGCAGCCGGTCGCAGGTGAGGCCGTACTTCCGGCCGAGCATCCCGATTCCACCACCGAGCGTGAGACCGGCGATTCCTACCGACGAACCGCAGCCGGCGGGGATCGTGACGCCGTGTTCCTCCAGCGCGTCGTACAAAGCTCCGAGCCGATTACCGGCGCCGACCGTTGCAACCTCGCCTGCCACGGACACGGAATGCATGGGCGTGACATCAATGAGGATCCCCTCGGTCGAAGAGCGGCCGGCGACGGAGTGGCCTCCACTGCGCGTGGCTATCTCCAACCCGAAGCGGCGCGCGAATGCGATCGCCTCGGCCACGTCCGCCTGTGTCGCGGCAAGCACGATCGCCGCAGGCCTGAGGTTCTCGAAGCGGACCATCGCGGGTTTCCGCACCGTCTCGTAGTCCGGCGAGCCGGGGACGATGACGTCACCGTCGATCGCGCCCGCAAGCGCTGCGAAGTCCGGCAGCACGGTGCACCACCTCAATGAGCACAGCCCACCCGTAGCCGCGAACGACAGTAGCGCACGGGCCCGCTACGTCAGTGTCCGTGAACCCGTCCTCGATCACCGCCAGAACGGCACCATAGCGCTGCTCCGAGCCGTCCGATGCCTCATCGAGCCGGGGGTAGCCTGCACACGACGCTATGTTGTTGAGGCACCACTCTCACCGTCGGCGACCTCGGCTGCGTCTACGAGGTGGGTCACTTCATCAGGCAGCGCATCGAACCACCGCAGCACCGCCTCCTCGTAGTGGACTCCGAAGGACAATGTGGACCGGGTCCACACGTCCAAGCCGAGCTCGTCGAGGTCGGCCGCCAGTGCTCGATAGGAGTCGAGCCGGTTGCGGTGTTCCTCGGCTGAGCGGCGCAGTAGGGCGGCCATCTGCCTCTCGGGGAGCACCGAACCGAACGCCACCGCGAGCAGGAGCGGTACGCGTACGGTGTCGCCGGGAAGTCGTTCGGTCAGCCAGGTCCGATAGATATCACGGCCCGATGCGGTGATGCGGTACGGCCGGGACTCCCGAACGCCGCGCGGACCCGGCCCTACGTGTCCCTCGGCCTCCAACGCCGCGAGCTCGCGGTAGACCTGGCTCCGGGTCAGGCTCCAGAAGTCGCCTATGCGCTGCTGGGCCACCCGGACCAGTTCGGCACCGGTGAGTTCACCACCACTGAGGTCGAGCAGTCCCAGCAGCGATGCTGCGGTCGCGTTCATGGCTCTCCCGTCGTCAGGCCGGCGTGTTTTGGCACCTTGACAGTCCACTGTGGACGGTACAACATAGACCTCAACTGTCCACAGTGGACAATGGACCCCGGAGGGTCGAGATGTGCCAATCGCTTCGCACGACCGGCGGCTCCCGCGGACGCACCGATGTGATCCTGACCAGCCAGGCGCCGGAGGACGCTTACGCGCGCATTGGGGACGCCGAGCGGGACGCGACCGTCGCGCTGCTTGGCGACGCGGTCGCCGAGGGATACCTCACGCCGGATGAGCTCGACACCCGCCTCGAGACCGCATTGACGGCCCGGACGCAAGCCGACCTGCAGTCGCTTCGCGCAGACCTGCCGCCCGAGTGGTTGGCCCTGCGTCACCGCCGGGCCGCGGCTCATGCCTCGCGACGCTCCGCCAGGGCGGCACTGCGACCGCGCGTCTCTGCCTACCTCGGGGTGATGGCAGTGCTCGTTGGTATCTGGCTCGGCGTCGGGGCCGTTACGGGTGCCTGGTACCCCTGGCCGATCTGGCCCGCGCTCGGCTGGGGCATCAGCATGGCTGGGCAGGTGCGCTCGGCCTGGGCCCGACCGGCAACCTGACACCGGTTCGACGCCCGGTTCGATCTTTAATCGATCTTACAGCAATGTATTTCCGCAGGTCAGCGACGCGGCGCCTCCGGCGCACCATGGTGGGCGAAGATGTGGGGGCGTCGCGGTTTGCTGTGGTCATCGATGCCCGGGCGGACCGAGAATGGGCTGGTTCGCCGCGGTCGACCCCGAACGCTCTGTAGTGCCGGTGAGCCTGTAGGTCAGCATGGTGGTGGAGGGCTTCCACGGGAACCCGTGGATTGGTGCCTTCGAGCCCGAGCGTCAGACTCTTGCTTCTCCTTGCCCTCCCCGCGGCGGACACCGAGAACCGTCGACGGAGGCAGGTGGAAGTGATGGAAGTCGTGCATCGCCGCTGTGCTGGGCTGGACATCTCCAAGAAGGACGCCAAGGTCTGCGTCCGGATCACCGGCGCGGGTCGCCGCAAGACGGCTGAGACGGTGACCAGGTGGGGCTCGGCCACCAACGAGGTACTCGCGCTGCGTGAGCATCTGGTCGCCGAACGGGTCACCTGTGCGGTGATGGAGGCCACCGGGGACTACTGGAAGCCGTTCTACTACCTGCTCGAGGACTCCGGGTTCGAGGTGCTGCTGGTCAACGCCGGGCACGTGAAGAACCTGCCCGGCCGCAAGACCGATGTCTCGGATGCGACCTGGCTGGCCCAACTCGGTGCGCACGGCCTGGTCCGTGGGTCGTTCGTGCCGCCGGAGGCGATCCGGCAGTTGCGGGACCTGACCCGGGCACGGACTGCGATCACCCGCGAGCGTGGCCGCGAGGTCCAGCGGCTGGAGAAGCTGCTGGAGGACGCCGGGATCAAGCTGTCCGCGGTGGCCTCCGACATCCTCGGGGTGTCCGGACGGGCGATGCTGGAGGCGCGGATCGCCGGGCAGCGCGACCCGGCTGTGTTGGCGGACCTGGCCAAGCGCCGGCTCCGCTCGAAGATCCCCGCGCTAACTGAGGCGCTGACCGGGCGGTTCACCAAACACCACGCGTTCCTGACCCGGGTACACCTGGACCTGATCGACCGGCACACTACCGCGATCGACGAGCTGACCGCCCGGATCGGGGTGGTGATCGAACCCTTCAGGGATTCCGGCACCTGATCCTCACCATCCCGGGGATCGGCGCCATCAACGCCGACGTGATCATCGCCGAGACCGGCGCCGACATGACCCGGTTCCCCACCGCCGGAAACCTGGCCTCGTGGGGGGCACCTGTCCGGGCAGCAACGAGTCCGCCCGGCCGTGTGAAGTCGACCAAGACCCGACCCGGCAACCCCTATCTGCAAGGCGCGCTCGGCGCGGCCGCCATGGCGTGTGCACAGAACCCGGGTACTCACCTCGGTGCCCGCTATCGGCGCATCGCCTCCCGGCGCGGACCGCAGAAGGCCAACGTCGCCATCCAGCACTCCATCCTCACCGCGATCTGGCATATGGGCCACTCTCCGCGATCCGGCAACCCGAATCGCCGAGACGATGCCGGTGGCCTCGGGTGTGCCGAACAGTGATTTCATCAGCGCCGCCCCACTGGCGCGGTCGCGAAGGCGAGCATCTCCGCGGGGAGCGCGGCCCCCTTGCGGCGGCTAAAAGGATCGTTCATTCATCCCAGGTGGTTCCGCGGATCGTCCTATGCGACCTGTGCCCTGAGTTGATCTATCGAACATCGAACGCCCGATCAGTAGCCGAATTGAGGAAGTCCGTGCCGGCCCTTGTTGTGCAACGGGGCCTGTTCCCGCCACTGTCGGTTGGGAGCCCGGATTGTGGGCTTGCTGGTGAAGGGTCAGCCGGTTTGTATGACGCGGAACCATCCGGGCAACGTGACTTGGCCGTGGTCTTCGGTGAATGGGGTCAACGCGTCGCGTAGTGCCTGTTCGACTGCATGTTGGCCGGAGTAGCGGATGGCGAGCGCTGTCGCCCCCGCGCTGAGGAACGCGGCGACCGCGGCACCGCTGTCGGGGAAGACCGTGGTCGCCTCGATGGTCTGGTCCGACCGGGGGCTCATCCCGGCTTTGGAGAGCGTCTCCTCGAGCGTTCCGGGTGCGGATAGCGCGTACATGCCGCTTCGTTTGAGGCTCGGCAGGAACTCCGGTGGGAGCAGTGTTGCCAGCGCGGCGAACAGCGCCGGGATCCCGGAGTCGGCCAGCCGGGTCGGGATGGCCACCCAGACCTGGCCGCGGCAGACTCGTCGGGCCTCGGTCAGGGCCGCGACGTGGTCGTCGGCGAATTGGAAGGTGCTGAACCCGGTCACCACGTCGAAAGTCCTGTCGGGCCAGGGCAACGCCTCGATGTCGCCGACGCGGATGTCCGCCGCCGGGGTGCGCTTGGCCGCAATCTCGGCTAGGTCGCCCGAAGCGTCTATGCCGGCCACGGCCGCGCCGCGTTGGGCGGCCAGGCCGACGAAACGGCCCGCGCCGCAACCGCAGTCGAGCACGGTCGTGCCGGGTCCGATGCCCGCCTGGTCAAGCACGTGCTCATACACCGGCGTCCCCCAGCCGAGGGGTCCTTCCCACGTCTCGGCCCAGGTTGACGCGCGGGCACCGAACAGGGGGCCCCACCGTGTCGCGCTGCCATTTCCATGCTGCTGCATGTATCCACCGTGGACCTGGCCGGGGTACGAGGATAGGACAGAATTTGCTCTAGCGCGAAGACCGGCCGGGCGAGACTGCAGGCATGCGGACATACGGGCAGTACTGTCCGATCGCCCGGGCAGCCGAAATACTCGCCGAACGATGGACGCCGCTCGTCGTTCGCAACATCCATGCCGGTTGCGGCACCTACGGGGAGATCCTCGCCGGCGCAGCGGGAGCTCAGCGGGACGCGGTGGCACTCGGCTCGGTCAGGTCGGCGCTGTCGTGCTGCCGGTCGGCTCCGTGGCGGCCGCCGCTGACGGTTGGGTCGCCGGGCCACCAGAATCGGGGGCCGACGTCTAGGGCGAGTGCCGGTACCAGGATCGACCGCACCAGGAAGGTGTCAAGCAGCACGCCGAGGGCGACCAGCAGCCCTACTTCGATGAGGAAGACCAGTGGCAGCACGGCGAGCGCGCCGAAGGTGGCGGCGAGTACCAGGCCAGCGCTGGAGATCACACCACCGGTGGCGGCCAGTCCGCGCAGCACGCCGGCGCGGTGGCCGTGGTGCGTGGCCTCCTCCCGGATTCGGGAGACCAGGAAGATGTTGTAGTCCACGCCGAGCGCCACCAGGAACAGGAACCCGATCAGCGCCACCTGGACGTCCAGGGCGGGGAACGTGAACAGGTGGGTGAACAGCAACCAGCTCGCGCCAAGGGCGGCGAAGTAGGACAGCACCACGGTGGCGATCAGCAGCAGCGGAGCCACCAGGGAACGTAGCAGCAGGAGCAGCACGAGGAACACCACCGCCAGAACGAGCGGGATCACGACCCGCCGGTCGTGCGCCTGCGCTCGGTCCTGGTCGACGGTGCCGGCAGGGCTGCCGCCCACCAGGGCGTGCGCCCCGGGGACTGCGTGCATGGCGTCCCGGACCCGGTCCACGGTGGCAGCGGCCGCTGCGCTGCCGGCCGGGTCGGTCAGCACCGCGGCTACCTTGACCAGTCGACCGTCGGTGGATGGCTCGGCCGGAGGTACCTGGGCCACGCCGGGGACCTGGCGGAGGCTCGCGGTTACGGCGGCGGCGGTGGGTGCGTCGGCGACGACCTGTATCGGTCGGCTCTGGCCTGCCGGGTAGTGGTCGGCCAGCAGCCGCTGGCCGATCACCGAGTCCGGTGTGGTCGTTGATGCGGTGCTCGTTGTCCAGGCCGGTACGAATGCCGAGCGCGCCGAGTGCCACGACGCCGAGCGCCAGCGCGGTGCCGATCCACACCAGCCGGGGCCGCCTCGCGACCCGGCCTCCGATCCGGGCCCACACCGAACGGTGCGCGACGTCGGCCGGGCCGACTGTAACGCGGTATCGCCGGCCAGAACACCCACCTGCCGAGGATCACCAGCGTGGCGGGCAGCAGGGTAAGCATGGCGATCAGTCCGGCGAGGACACCGAGCGCGGCTACCGGTCCGAGAGCGAAGTTGAAGCCCATATTCGCTGCCAGCAGGCACAGCAGCCCGAGACAGACGGTGGCCGCCGAGGCGGTGATGGCCGGGCCCGCCCGACGCAGCGCCACCGCCATCGCCACGTGCCGGTCCGGCTGGCGCCGCAACTCCTCTCGGTACCGCGCCAGCAGCAGCAGGGCGTAGTCGGTGCCGACGCCGAACACCAGCACGGTCAGGATGCTGGCGGTGCCGGACGCGACGAGCATGCCCGCGTGCTCGGCCAGCAGATACGCCCCGGCGTTGGCGACCTGCAGCGCAACGCCGACGCCCAGCAGTGGCAGGAGCCACAGCACCGGGCTGCGGTAGGTGAACAGCAGGAGCAGCGTGACCACGGCCATGGTGACCAGCAGGACCTTGGCGTCCAGGCCCTCGAACGCATCGGTGGCGTCCAGCTCGTTGCCGGCCGGTCCGGTGAGTTTGGCGTCCAGGCCGGCGGGCAGGTTCTCACCGGCCACCGTGCGGACCTTCGCGGCGTCGTCCGACAGGGAGTCGTCATCGTTCAGCGGTACGGCGAGCAGCAGCGCGGCCCCGTCGGCGGATGCCGCGGCCGGAGGGATCCGCTGCGCGGCGAGCGGTGCGAGGGCGCGCCGGTCGGCTTCGACCTTGGCCCGGTCGGCGGCGGTGATGCCGCCCGGCCGGACATAGACGACGATCGCGGTCGTCACCTCGCCGTCCGGGAAGCGGTCGGCAAGCTCGGCCACTCGGGTCGACTCGGCGCCGCGAGGCAGCTCGGCGGTGCTGTTGTCGTCCACCACCCCGGACAACTTGCCGGACAGCGGCACGGCCAACACGACGATCGCGAGCCAGGCCACCAGCACCAGCCACTTGGACACACGCCCGCACGGCAACCCGGCGATCCGTGTGGCGAGCTTGCTCGAGAGCGCCACGAGGTGCTCTCCTTTCTGCGGAGGCTCGCTCCGCTGACGGACGCCCCGGGTCGGGGCGCGGTGGTACGGCTTCCACTCCCTGGGTCGCCGAGTGCCAGCTCGGCGACCCAGGACCCGCACGCGGGTCAGTCCTGTTCGGGCACGCTCGCCTCCTCGGTCGTGTCGGTGGCGCTGGTGGGAACCGGAAAGGCGAACAGGCGAGCCAGCACGGTGCGCGCCTGGGGAGGGGTCTGTTCGTCCGGCCGCTGGTATCGCTTGAGCAGGCTGATGTACTCCTCGAAGAACGCCTCCAGTTCGGCCAGGTCGACCCGGATCGAGCCGCGGGAGAACAGCAAGGCGTCCGCCCACGGACCCAGCTCCTCGCGCTCGAGCTGGAAGCGGGCGAACTGCTCGAGCTCGGCGGCGAAGTCGAGCCGATGCATCTGGTCCATCACCGGCCGCATCTCCTCGCTCTGCTCACTGCGACGCGGGAAGCGAAGGTCCAACGGGCGGGCGCGCCACCACCGCTCCCGCCCGCGCGCCAGCTCCGGGACCTCCTCGATGAAGCCGTGCTCGGCCATCTGTCGCAGGTGGTAGCTCGTCGCACCGGTGTTCAGCCCGAGCGCCCGGGCCAGCGTGGTGGAGGTGGCAGGGCCCTGCCGAAGGCGATCCTGGATCCGGTACCGCACCGGATGCGCCAGCAGCTTCAGCGACTCCAGGTCGGTGATCTCCCGGCGCGGGTGCGGTTCGTCCACAGGTTCACACTACCTGTGCAAACAAGTTATGCAAAGACTATCTGCATCACCGTCGTCAGCCACTCGTAGGATGCGACGTCCAAGCTGGGTCTTCCAAGCTGGGTGCCTCGCGAACCGATTGCCAACAGGCCGCTCGGACGCCCTCGGACAAGGCTGGACGATCCGTCAGATCGACCCTCAGCCTCCAGCGCGGTGTGGACCCGGGTGGGCCGGTTCCGTTTCGCCTCCGAAGGCATTCGCAGAATGTGGGTTCGAGTCGGATGGTGGGACGACGGCCTCCGGTCGACTTCGGGCGCGTCCGCCCTGGGTGGCCCAACGGCGTGCCGTGGTCAGGAACGCCTGCGCCGCCGGTGGCTGCTCCCGGTCGGTGCGCCACGCCAGTGCAGTGTGTCGCCGGGTGATCGGCGGGGCGATGTCGACGATGGCGAGCGCCGTTCCGTGGCCGATGCCGTGGTCGGCGATCGAGCGGGGCACGATCGTCACTCCGAGCCCGTGGCCGACGAGCTCGCAGAGGAGGCGTACGTCGGTGGTCTCGAGGGCGATGCGGGCGGCGAACCCGGCTGCGTCGCAGACTTGCTCGACGTGGCGGCGCAGAGCGGAGCCTCTCGTCAAGGTGACGAACGTCTCGCTCCGAAGCTCGGTGAGCGACGCGCTCCGTCCAGCGGCCAAGGGATGATCCGGTGACGTGACGAGCACGAGCGGCTCGACGTCGATCACCTCGACGCTCAGCCCGTCTGGGGGATCCGGCGAGGACAGGCCGACGATCACGGCGTCGTAGTCATCGCATCGAACACCCTCGATGAGCGG
This sequence comes from uncultured Actinomycetota bacterium, assembly GCA_963801065.1. Taxonomy (GTDB): domain Bacteria; phylum Actinomycetota; class Actinomycetes; order Jiangellales; family Jiangellaceae; genus CAWDDG01. The sequence goes on from CAWDDG010000004.1 coordinate 25,112, forward strand.
CAAAGGCTGGCCCTCATCCAGGGAGATCTCCACTCGGGGGTGTGCGGCGTGGAACGCGGCGAGCAGGCTGGGCAGGTCGATGTTGGGGATACCGGGGATGGTGCCAAGTTGCAGCCGCCCGCTGACGACGCCGTTGAGCGCGGCGAGCGCGGCTCGTCCCGCGTCGCTGGCCGCTAACGCGTCCCGGGCATGCGGCAGCAGCGCGTTGCCCGCCGGTGTGAGCCGCGGAGGTCTGCCGGAGCGATCGAAGAGCGGTGTCCCAAGCTCGGCCTCCAGCCGCCGGATCTGCTGGCTGACTCCCGGCTGAGCCACGTGCAGGCGCGCGGCGGCGCGGGTGAAGCTCTCCTCGTGGGCAACGGTGACGAAGTAGGCGAGCTGGCGCAGCTCCATCGATAAGCTCCCACCTGTCAGAACGATTCCTTATAGCAGATGATACATACCATCTATTTGACTTCTCACTTCGACGGCTCGACCATGCACATATGACGGACACGGTGGCCGCCCCGACCGCCCCCATGGCCGCCGCGTCCGACCGCGAGACGTCGGAGACGACCCATGGGCGCAAGGTTGCGGCGCTCGTCACCCTTTGCGCCAGCCTCATGGTGATCACCCTCGACGTGACCATCCTCAACGTCGCCCTACCGACGCTGGCCCGCGAGCTGCAGGCCACCAACAGCGCGCTGCAATGGTTCGTCAACGCCTACGAACTGGTCTTCGCTGGCCTCCTGCTGATCGCTGGCGCGCTGGCCGACAGGTTCGGCCGCCGCCGCATTCTCGCCATCGGCCTCATGGTGTTCGGGGCTGCCTCGGCCGCGTCGGCGGCGGCGACCTCGTCGGGCGAGTTGATCGCGGCGCGAGCCGTGATGGGCGTCGGCGGGGCCATGGTGGTGCCGGCGACATTGTCGATCGTGACCAACGTGTTCACCAGCCCTACGGCGCGCGCCAAGGCCATCGCCGTGTGGGCGAGCGTGGCTGCGCTCGGACTCGGGCTCGGACCGCTGGTCGGCGGGATCCTGCTCCGCGACTTCTACTGGGGCTCGGTGTTCGTCATCAGCCTCCCGCTCGTGCTCGGCGCGCTCGTCGCCGGCCGATTCACGATCCCTGAGTCACGCGACCGCACCGCCGGTCGGCTCGACCCGGTCGGCGCCGGGCTGTCGGTTGTCAGTCTCGCCGCGCTTCTCTACGCGGTAACCGAGGGCCCCGAGCGGGGATGGGCCGAGCCCGTCGTCGTCGCGTGCTTCGGGCTCGCCATCGTCGGGTTCGTGACGTTCGTGGGATGGGAACGCCGAGCGGACACCCCGATGCTGGACCTCGGCTTCTTCCGAGACCCCGGCTTCAGCGCGGCAGTCGTCGCGGTCATGGCCCTGTTCTTCGCCATGTTCGGGCTCATGTTCGTGTCGACTCAGCTGCTGCAGTCGGTTCTCGGCTACGACACTCTCGGTGCCGGTGTGCGCCTCCTGCCGCTGCCCGGGATGGTCCTCGTGTTCTCGCAGATCTCTATCCGGGTGGCGGCGCGGGCAGGGACGCGGGCGGTCGTCACCGCCGGCCTCGTCATCACGGCGAGCGGCCTCGCAGCCGGCGCCACCATCGACGCCCACTCGGGCTACGGCGTGCTCGCCGTCGCTCTCACCCTCACCGGCATCGGGATGGGCTCCACCATGGCGCCGGCGGTCGAATCGCTCATGAGCACGGTCCCACCCACCCGCGCCGGGGTCGCCTCGGCCGTCAACGACACCACTCGCCTCGCTGCCGCCGCCATCGGCGTCGCCGTCGTCGGGAGCGTCGTGGCGAGCAGCTACCGGACGTCGCTGACCGATGTCGCTGGCCTGCTTACCACCGAACAGCTAGACCAAGCCCGTACCTCCCTCGCCGGCGCCGTGTCGGTCGCTGCCCAACTCGACGCGCCGACAGCCAGCCAGATCGTCGCAAGCGCGCGCCAAGGCTTCGTCGAAGGTGCGTCCATCGGCTTGGCCATCGCGGCGATCGTTGCCGCTCTCGGGGCGCTCGTCGCATGGAGGTTCCTGCCAGCCAAGGCCGGCAGACCGTCCTCCGCAGAAGACGGCGGTGTCGTCAGTGCTACCCCCGGCGAACTCCAACTGCAGCCCATCGGTAGGGTCGAGTCGCCCCTCATCGACCGGGCGCGCGCACCCTGTCAAGGCGAGAAGGCGCGCCGGACGCGTGGCTCCGCATCAACGCCGACTTCGCATCTGCCCTTCGAGACCTGCGTCCCGGAGCTGAGATCCTCATCCTCACTTGGCTCGACCGCGCTCGACGCGACGTCCTCGAAGTGCACCCCCAGGGCAACCCGGCGAATCCCATCCTCGGCGTTTTCAGCACTCGGTCCCCCCATAGGCCAAACCCCATCGGTGTGCACCCCGTCCGCATCCGTGCCGTCGACGGAACTCGGATCGAAGTCGGGCCACTCGAGGCCGTCGACGGCACTCCGGTCCTCGACGTCAAACCGCTGCTCGAACGCGACAGGACGACAGGATGAGAGCTCGAAAGCTCACCCGTCGTTCGCCACATGTTCCGAGCGGCGAGCGAAGGGCAGCTGCGGCCGTTCTCGAGGCAACGGTCCGGGACGCAGCGGCCTTCGACTGTTTGCTCGCTATCGCGATCGCGATGACCGACCTTCCCCGTCAGCCGGACGTAGACCAAGGACTCCGACGAAGGAGGCAGAGTGAGTACCCAAGGCATTGGACTCCTGTACCTGGAGACGCACAACTGGGGAAGGAGCGTGGCGTTCTGGCAAGAGCTCGGCTTCAAGCTCGAGTTCGAAACGGACCACCACAGCGGCGTCCTCGTTGCTGCCAACGGTACGCGGATATTTCTCGCCGAGCAGAGCCTTGACGACCCTCTTGGCGCCGACATCTATCTCGCCGTCGCTACCGCAGGAGAGTGTCTCCCCAAGGCTCCGGCGGAACTCGTTCGTGAATTCACGACCACGCATTGGGGGACTCAGGTCATGACGGTTCGCGACCCGGACGGCCGATTGCTTCGCCTCGAGGCACCGCTCGAGAGCGAGAGCGAATGACCCGGGCGTCAAACATGGCTGGACTCGAGCGCATCGTGTCTCGGCTGCCCGAGGCTGAGCGTGTTGACATTGTCGAGTGGGGGGACCATCCAACGTTTCGAGTACGCGGGAAGAACTTCATATTCTGCGACGCCGACGCAGTTCATCTTTCGGTAAAGCTGCCCGCCGCCGAAGCTGAGGCCGCTTTCGCGACCGACCCGCGAGTCGAGCCAGCGGGTTATGGGCTCGGTAGGCATGGCTGGATCGCCATCACCCTGAGCTCGAAGCTCGACCGTCGTGGGTGGCGGGAGCTCGAGGAGTGGGTGCGAACTTCGTACACACTCGTTGCGCCCAAGACTCTCGCAAGGATCGTGCTTGAAGCGGACGCACGTCTTTTTTTTTTTTTTTTTTTTTTTTTTTTTTGGGGGGGGGGGGGGGGGGGGGGGGGGGGGGGGGGGGGGGGGGGGGGGGGGGGGGGGGGGGGGGGGGGGGGGGGGGGGGGGGGGGGGGGGGGGGGGAGTCAAGAATCGACCCCGGCGTCGAGAACGGGTCTAAGACCCGGACGGCCTGCGCCGCCTCGACAGGAGTGAGAGACACGGCGGTCGGCGTACATCACCGTGGAAAGGGGTTGCGCTATGAGCATGGCCGAGCACGTCATGCGCCGCTTCTACCGTTCTTCGAGGGGTGACCCGTCGAACCTGCCGTGGCACCGGGAGGAGCCTGCAAATCTTCTGATCGACACGGTGCAAGGCCTTTCCGCCGGCGCGCGCGTGTTTGACGTTGGCTGCGGTGCCGGTGTGCTCGCGGTGTGGATGTCCTCTCAGGGCATGCAGGTGACCGCTATCGACCTGTTCCCCGAGGCCATCAGCATGGCCCAGCAGCGGGCGAGCCAGAATGGTGTCGATGTGACCTTGGTGTGCGGGGATCTGTTTGAGTTCATTCCGGACGCGCCCTATGACCTGGTATTTGATTCCGGCTGCCTCCACTCCCTGGTCGGTGGTCACCCCATGCAATACAAGGAGCAACTTCTCCGCTGGATGGCACCCGAGGGAGCATTCGTTCTAGAGCACTGGGGCAAGCGGCATCGCCTCGACTGGCGACCGATCGGCCCCCGACGGCGATCGCCCTCACAACTCGCCGCGCTATTCGGGCCCCACCTCAAGCTAGATCGCGTAGACGAGAACGACTTCACCGCGCCCCTACCATTCGGTCCTACTGTGCGTGGTGCCGCCTACCGGTTCAGCCGAGCGTGATCGGCGTAGGGCGACAAACCGCGGACGGTTCGGGGGAGGGCGCACATGGGCACGACCACGCCGGGAACGCATAGGAGCGTCAGGACCACTGGGTCGACGACGAGAGCGATTCCGTCGTGGTGTCGCTTGCCAGCGTGATGGGATCACCGGGTTGCCATGAGCTAGGGACCACCAGTGCGGCACGATGATGTTCATGTCCTCTCCTCTGCTGGTCAATCCGACGCGCCGTTGCGGGCAGGACGTGTTGGGGTCGTTGTCGGCGGCGGTAGGACTCTCCTTCGATGACGAGTTCGTGGCTGGTGGCGACGAGCCGGTCGACGGCGGACTAGGCGAGTAACGGGTCGCTCATCAGCGCTATCCACTCGCTCGTGTCTCTGTTCGAGGTGACGATGGTGGCCGTCTTCTGGTGGCGTTCCACGACGAGTTCGTAGAAGTCCGCGGTCTGGGTGGTCCATCGCGCCCAAGGCGACTGCGAGACGTGCTGCACAGCGATCGAGATGAACGCGACCCTGCGGGTGCGTTTTGCAGTGCGCTCCGGCAAGGCACGAGAGCAATCGGCGCGCGGTCTTGCGGTCCACCCCCGCCCGCTCCCCGACCCGTCGGAGCCCCTGGCCTTCAAGCCACGCCCGCAGCACCTCACGCACCTCAACCACGCTGACCTCCCTGAAACCCACCCTCGACGACCTCCGCGTCCACCGACATGACGCGAGCAGTCAACGAGTCGATCGACGACCCAACGGCCAGGCGCGCAGGGTGGTCCCATGACTGGCAACCCAGGTGGTCCCAAGAAGCTGGCAGAAAACCGCTCAGCGCGGTCCCATGCTCATGGCAGGCGACAACCTGTGCGGCGAGTTGTGGCGGGGCTTGGACTCCATCGCCAGGTGACTCCCATGACCGCCACTACGACTACAACGACGCTTCTTCCGTTCTAGGCCGATGCGATGACGCCGGCCCAGCGTGCCGCGGTGTCCTACCTAGCGCGCTACTCGGGCACACCCGCACTACGCCTCGCAACCCGAGGCGACCGACGGCCGAGATCCTCGAACGCTTCCGGGCCGGTGGCTCGTCCTCGCACCCTCGAGACGCGAACTCGACTCGTTCGCGGTCTCGGTCGTGCCCTCGGCCGTTCCGCATATTCGCAGCAGCGACGCCGAGCGGGACCTTGCGCGCTGTCCCCTGCAGGGCCGTCCCATCATCCGCGGTCTCCGGCTTGCTCTTCATCGGGCGGGATCCGTCGCACGCTGATGAGGGTGAGGCCGAGATCTCGAACCCTGTCGAGGATTCCGTGCAGCGCCGACTGATCTGGAAGGGTGCCGGAAAGAACGGTTGCGTCGCCCAAGATCTCGATCTGTAGGCCATCGAACCAATCCGACCACCTCTCGTGCATGATGCTCTCGACCCGGATCTCGTAGCGAGCCGGCCATCGGATGCGGCTCACGACGGAGGGGTGCTCCGCGTGAAGGGCCTTCGGTCACGACCCATGCGTTTACTCCCGAGTTCCTCGCCCCCGCAGCGTTGCGTCCTGTTTCCCTTCGTCTGGCGACATGGCCCCGACGGTAGCGCCGGGCTCGCCCATACGCGTCACACGAATGTGGAATGCCGGGGTGGAATTCACGGGGTCCGAGGACATACCGGACGGAGGGCGGGCAACGGTCGACCCACGTCTCCGATGAGGTGCGCCCATGGACGACGGGAACGTTCCGGGTTCATGATGGCTATGCCTGGCCGAGGTTCGTCGGAGGTGTCGCCCAGACAGGTTCTGGCATCTGAGCGGTCGGCCTGGACCCAGGTTGTTGAGACAACGAGGCCCCGATGGCGCAGCCGGTCACGACGGACCCACCCGGAGGCGCCACGGAGCGCCATGATCTCTTGGCCACGAAGTTCCACGTCCCCCGCGGAGGCGTCGTGCCTCGTCCTCGCCTGCTCAGCAGCCTTGCCAAGGCGATAGGTCGTGGGCTCACCCTGGTATGCACCCCAGCCGGGTTCGGCAAGTCGACGCTGCTCGGGGACTTCGCTCGCCAAAGCCGCCACCCCACAGCGTGGTTGTCGTTAGATACCGGCGAGAACGACCCTTCGCGGTTCTGGCGCTACGTTGTCGCGGCGCTCGATGGCGTTCGGCCGGGGGTCGGTCAACACGTGGCACCCCTCCTGCACGGCCTGCAGACCCCCCCGCTGGATGAGGTGGTGACCGTCGTGATCAACGATCTGAGCGCCCTCCCCTCGGGCGATCAGATCGTGTTCGTTCTCGACGACTTCCACCTGATCACCGCGCCGGCCGTCCTCGACAGCGTCGGGCTCCTCCTCCGCCGGCTGCCGCCGGGGCTGCGGCTGGCGTTGGTCACGCGCTCCGACCCGCCGCTGCCACTGGCTCGGCTTCGGGCCAGTGGGCAGCTGGCGGAGCTGCGCAGTGCCGATCTTCGCTTCACACTCGAGGAGACGGCCGCCTTCCTGGCCGAGATCGCCGGAGTCGACGTCCCCGCAAGCGCCGTGGCGCAGCTCCACGAGCGAACCGAGGGCTGGGCGGCTGGTGTGCAGCTCGCAGCGCTCTCCCTTCGGGGAAACCCGGACCCCGCCGGCTTCGTGTCGACCTTCTGCGGAAGCCATCGCTATGTGATGGACTATCTGACCGAGGAAGTGCTGGCCCGGCAGACGGAGGATGTCGTCAGCTTCCTGCTGCAAACGTCCGTGCTGGAAAGACTCTGTGGTCCGGTGTGCGACGCCGTCACTGGCCGAACCGACGGGCATGAGACGCTCGAACGGTTGGACGCAGCGGGTCTCTTCCTGATCCCCCTTGACGAGGAACGCCAGTGGTGGCGCTACCACCAGCTGTTCGCCGACCTGTTGCGGGTTCGCCTGCAGCACGAGCGTGGCGAGCGAGTGCCCGATCTGCACCGCGCCGCGGCGACCTGGCACGAAGCCCACGGGTTGCCCGACGAAGCCGTGCGGCATGCCGCGGCAGCCGGTGAGGTGGCGTGGACGGCCCGGCTCGTCGAGCTGAACGTCGAGGGGCTGCTTCGAAGAAGTGAGGGCGCGACCCTCAGCGGTTGGCTATCAACCCTGCCTGCGGAAACACTTCGCACGCGGCCACGCCTGGGCCTGGCTCGTGCCGTTAAGGCCGCGGTCGAAAGCGATCCCAAGAAGCTCGACTCGCTGCTGGCAGATGCCGAGGGCGCGTTCGCAACCATCGGTGACGAGCCGCATAAGCCATCGGTCGAACGGCGCTTGAGCGTGCTGACCAACATCCCCGCTGCGATCTCCTTCTTGCGTGCCGACCTGGCTCGGCTCATGGGTGATGCCGACGCGGCAGTGGCTGCCGATGAGACCGCGCTCGGCTACCTGAGCGAACACGACTGGCTCTTGAGCTCCCACGTGCGCTGGAATCTCGGGGTGGCCGAGTGGCTCCGCGGTCACCTCGGAAGAGCGGAGCGCTCTCTGGCGGGTGTCTTTGCCGAGCGGCGGGGCTCCGGCGAAGGCTACCTCGCGATGCGGGTCGCCTACGATCTCGGCCACGTGCAGCGCGCTCGCGGGCGCTTGGGCGCCGCACTCGACACCTACCAACTGGGGCTGCTGACTTGCAGCCAAGGCGGCCGCGAGCTTCCGGCTGCGGGGATGGCCCACATCGGCCTAGCCACGCTCCTGTACGAGCGGGGGGAGCTGGACGCTGCCCTCGATCACGCCGTCCGGGGTGTCTCACTCGGCCGACATCTGGCGTTCACGCAGCCCATGGCCACGGGCCTGGCCACCCTCGCTTGGATCTGTCAGGCGCAGGGAGATCCCTCGGGCGCCCTGGACGCGATGGAGGAGGCCCAAGGCGTTGGGGTGAGTCCCGACGTCGTCGCACTCATGAACCCAGTGCCGGCGCTCCGAGCACGGTTGCTGCTCGCCCGTGGGGAGATCGACGAGGCTGCCAACTGGGCGGGCGAGCGGGGCCTCGCCATCGATCAGCCCAGCTATCCCAGGGAGCTTGAGTACCTGGTGCTTGTGCGCGTGTTGCTCGCTCAGCAGAAGTACGACCGAACGCTCGGGCTCGTGCGGATGCTACGCAGTGATGCATCGAACCAGCGGCGGACGAATAGCGTCATTGAGCTGCAGGCGCTCGAGGCGCTTGCGCTGACGGCGGGCGGTGACGAGAGCGCTGCGCTGGCGATCCTGTCCGAGGCGCTCGGCCTCGCGCTCCCGGAGGGCTACGTCCGTGTCTTCGTCGACGAGGGCACGCCGATGGCCCAATTGGTCGGCAAACTCGCTTCTGCCCAGCTTAGCGGTCGGATCGAGCTTCCCGATGACGTCTCGGTCGATGACCTCGAGCGGTTGCGGCGAGCATTCGGTGACGGAAGCGCCGGGAGACGTGGCCCCGATCGAACGGACGCGGCGGATGCGGGTGTGGTCGAGCCCTTGACCGGGCGCGAGATGCAGGTGTTGGGGTTGATGGCGGTGGGCATGTCGAACCAGGAGATCGCCGACGAGCTCGTCGTGGTCCTCGATACGGTCAAGAAGCACGTCGGCCACATCTTCGACAAGCTCGGCGCGGCCAACCGCACGCAGGCGGTCGCGCGCGCGCGGGTCATGGGGTTGGTGCGGTAGGACTGCTGCGGGCTTGTCGTTCAGGCATCTCGACGTTCCGTCCGCGTCCGAGAGACTCCACCCCAAGGGTCCACTTTCGGGTAAGGCCCGCCATCCCGATCGTCTCTAGCGTGGTCGCCAGCCGACCACCGAAGCAGAACCCAGCCGACCTCGGAAGCAGAACAGCGATGCAATACGATGAACCCACGGTCCGCCGGGAGGATCACCGCCTCTATGTGAGGGACTACCCGGGGTCCGAGCCGGCGATCATCCTGATGCACGGCTTCCCGGACAACCTCCACCTGTACGACCGCGTCGTCCCTCTCCTCTCCGAAGGTCGACGAGTGGTGACTTTCGACTTCCTGGGCTGGGGACGGTCCGATAAGCCGGCCGGCTATGCGTACACGGCCAGCAACCAGACCGGCGACCTCGACGCCGTCATCGGGCACCTGCAGCTCGATTCGGTGGTGCTGGTGGCCCACGACGCCTCCGGCCCACCGGCGATCGACTGGGCCCTGGACCACCCGGAGCGGGTATCGGCGCTGGTCCTGCTGAACACGTACTACTGCCGGATGCCGGGGTTGCGCCCACCGGAGGCGATCTGGCTGTTCTCCACCCCGGTCGTCCGCCGGATCGCCGCACCGGTCTCGATGTGGTTCGGGGGGCTGGTGTTTCGCCGCCTGTACGAGTGGCAAGTGAGCCGGTTCTTCCGGGACGCGGAGGCCCGTGCTCGGTTTGTGCCCCAGCTCTACGAACAGTTCACCGTCAGCCCCAGCGCGCACGCGGCGTTCTTCGGCCTCAACCGGGACCTGCTATCGGCCCTGAGGACGCGAACGGCGGAGGTCCCGCGGCTCCGACGGTTCTCCCGCCCGGTCCGCATCGTGTTCGGCGCCGCGGATCCGTACCTGAACCGTCGGGTGGCAAAGCGCTTCCACGAACTGCTGCCAACCTCGGAGCTCTTCCTGCTCCCCGGTGCCCGTCACTACGTGCAGATTGACGAGCCGCAGCAGGTTGCTCGGCTGATCCTCGCCCTCCCCGGACAGGATCTCGTCGTTGAGTCCAAAGACGCGACAGCTCCAACGGGCGATCGGCGCCCAGACCAGGAGGCATGAGATGAGCGCTAGTAACGGACGCTGTGGGTGCATTCAGACGTCTGAGGGGTGGGCAACACACACTTCGAGGAAATTTCCCTAGGAAAGAGGAGAACGACATGTCCGAAGGGAACGCACCCCAGTTACCGCAGCCCGATCCCGCCCTGAACACCTTGGACAGGCTCATCGGCACGTGGAGCATCGAAGGCAACCTGGTCGGCTCGGACGAGAAGACGATCAAGGGTCAGACCACGTTCCGGTGGCTGCCGGGCCGGTTCTTCATGGAGCAGCGGTTCTCGCTGCGCTTCCTGGGCATGCAGATCGAGAGCCTGGAGCTCATCGGCTACGACGCCGAAGCCAAGTTGCTCGCGTCGACCGTTTACTCCAACGTGTCGCCCGCCCCGCTGCCATACACGTGGAAGGTGGACGGCGACGCCGTGACGATCACGGTCAACTACAGCCCGCTGGACGCCACGTTCAAGGGCGAGTACCGAGAGGACGGAACCTTCTCCGGCGGGTGGCGACCCAACCCTGGCGCCGACGAGACGGTGAATGTGCCGTACGACATCAGCGGCCAGCGGATCGACTGACCCCGCCAGGGCGCACGTGAACCCTCGCTAGCTCACGAAGGAGACGGACCGGTGGACACCAGCGCTGACTCGTTCGTCGAGCGCTTGACGGCTCTCGGCTCGCCGGTGGACGTGGAGAAGGCCCGGCGCTGGTTCCGGACCGACGCCGACTTCGTCGGGGCGCGCATGGGAGAGGTATTCGCGCTCGCCAAGGAATACGTCGACATGCCGCCGAGCGAGATCAACAAGCTTCTCGACAGCCCGATTCACGAGGCACGAGTCGGTGCAGTGAGCATCATGGGCAAGCAGGCGATGAAGAAGCGGACATCCCAGCGTCGTAAGGAAGAGCTCTACGAGCTGTACCTGAAGCGCACGGATCGGATCAACACCTGGGACCTGGTCGACGTCAGTGCCCATCAGGTGCTCGGCGGCTACCTGCTCGACAAGCCACGGGACGTGTTATACCGGCTGGCCCGCTCGGAGTACTGGTCGGAACGACGGATCGCAATGTTCGCCACGCTGACCTTCATCCGAGCCGGCGATGTGGAAGACACCTTCGAAATCGCAGGGATCCTGATCGACGACGACCACGACCTCGTACACAAGGTCGTCGGAGGAATGCTGCGTGAGGCCGGCAAGAAGGACCGGCCCCGGCTGCTGGACTTCTTGGACCGGCACGCCACCACGATGCCCCGCACGACATTGCGTCACGCGATTGAACACCTCGACAAGGAACAACGACGCCACTACTTGAACCAGAGCAAGAGTTCACCTCGTCCCATACCCACGAAGGAGACATCCATGGATTTCGTCGTCACGCGGCAGATCGATGCGCCCGTGGACAAGGTTTGGCAGGCATGGTCCGATCCGGCGTATGTCAAGCAGTGGTGGGGTCCAACAGGCTTCACCGCGCCAGTGGCCGAGATGGACTTCCACGAGGGCGGAACGTCACTTGTCTGCATGCGATCGCCCGACGGCCACGACATCTACAACACCTGGACCTACCAAGCCATCGTTCCGATGGAGCGGATCGAGTTCGTCTCGAAGTTCGCCGACGAGAACGGCAACACACTCGACCCGGCCGCCATCGGCATGCCCCCGGACGTCCCACAGGAAGTGCCGCACGTCGTAACCCTCAACTCGCTCGACGACGGCAAAACCGTGGTGACCGTGACCGAGTCCGGCTACCAGCCCGGGCCGGTGTTGGAGATGTCTCGAACCGGCCAGGAACAGTGCTTGGACAAGATGGCCGCGGTCCTTACCGGGCGGCCGGTCAGTTGAACAGGGGATGTGATGCCGATTCGGCTTCGCCGTCGATGGAGCCCGGCATTGCGCCCGGGCCGCTCGTGGTCTCAGCGAAGAACCCCCGCTACCTCACGGTCGGCGCCGGCAGGGCGGCCGACGAACACGTGGTCTACCTGACCGGATCGCACGTCTGGAACAACTTCCACGACGGCCTTGGACCCGGCGCGCCCTGTGCTTCCGAACGAAACGACTTCGGCGCGTATCTGAAATTCCTCGAAGCACATGGGCACAACTTCATCAGGCTCTGGCGCTGGGAGCACTTCAAGTCGCAGGTGGGCGGCGGGGGATTCCACGCATGCATGACGCCGCAGCCCTGGCCGCGCACCGGAACCGGAACGGCATCGGACGGCAAACCAAGGTTCGATCTCTCCAGCCTCGATCCGGCCTACTTCGACCGCCTGTGTGACCGGGTCATCGAGGCCGGCAACAGGGGGATCTACGTCTCGGTGATGCTCTTCGACGGGTTCTGCCTCACCCAGTGCCCGGCCCCCGACAGCGTCGCCGGCCATCCGTTCGCCGCCGGGAACAACATCAACGGGATCGGCATCACCTCGATCTCGGACTACCAGGTGTTTCCGCTTGACCCCGCCGTCCAGGCCATCCAGGAGGCCTATATCCACAAGGTCGTCGACACGGTCCAGGACCTACCCAACGTCCTGTACGAAGTCGCGAACGAGTCGACCGATTCGACCTCTGAGTGGGGGGACTCCACCGAGTGGCAGTACTGGGTGATCGACTCCATCAAGGCGTACGAGACGAGGATGGGGTACGCGCGACACCCGGTCGGCATGACGTTTCAGATCGGCAAGTTCGTCGAGGGTCCGAACGGGAACCCAGCTCCGCTTCCGGATGCCCCAGGGAACACCCCGCTGTTCGAAAGCCCGGCCGATTGGATCTCTCCCGGATACGAGGAGGAGTACTACCTCGATCCCTGGTACACCGATCCTCCCGCCAGCGATGGCACCAAGGTCATCATCTCCGACACCGATCACTACGCCTCGGGGCTCGGCGACGCGTTGTGGGCGTGGAGGTCGTTCCTGCGTGGTCACAACCCGATCCTGATGGACTTCGGGATCATCAACGTCGTAAACCCGCTCGACCCATCGTTGGGCCTGCCCTCCTACGAGTCGTTCGAGCCCGCTCGCTACGCCATGGGAGACACCCATCGTCTCGCCGAGCGAGCGGATCTGATCGACATGGAGCCGCGTGGGGATCTCAGCTCGACCGGGTACGCGCTCGCAGATCCGGGTAACCAGTACGTCGTCCTTCAGCCGAGCGAGGAGGCAGAGACCTTCACCGTCACTTTGGCTGCCGGCAGGTACGCGGCGGAGTGGTACAGCGTCACGACCCGGGACACGAGACGAACGGGCGCGCTGACGGCCAGGGACGGACAGACCATCAGCTTCACGGACCCATTCGCGGGATCTGAGCCGTCGGTCTTGTTCCTGAAGCGGGTTGCACGATGAACGCATCAGCGTGGGTTCGTCCAGTGCTCCAGCCAAGAATGATCTGCCGGCGGAGGGGGGCTCTAGGGCTAACGATGCATCGCTCAGGCCAGGTCCTCTCACTGACGAAAGGAGCTTCGACATGAGTCGGGTCGTGGTGCTCAATCACGTCACTTTGGACGGGGTCATGCAGGGGCCGGGCCGGCCCGATGAGGACACCCGCGACGGCTTCGCGCACGGCGGGTGGTCCATGGCCGACAACGACGACGTGATGGGGCAGGCCATGGGGGCGCGCCTGGCCGAGAGCGGGGGGCTGCTGCTCGGGCGCAGGAGCTACGAGGACATGCTCGCCTACTGGAACACCACGGACAGCCCGTTCAAGGACGCCCTGAACAACGCCCCGAAGTACGTCGCCTCGCACACCCCCGAGCCGCTGTCCTGGCCGAACTCGACGCTGCTGACCGGCGACGTGCCCAAGGCAGGGAGCGAGCTCAAGAGGAAGCCGGGAGGGGACCTGCACATCATGGGCAGCGGGGTGCTGATCCACTCGCTCATGCCGCACGGACTCATCGACGAGTACATGTTGCTGATCCACCCGCTCGTACTGGGCTCGGGCCACAAGCTGTTCCAAGACGGCTGCCCGCCCACCACACTCCGACTCGTGGACAGCGTGACCACCACGAAGGGCGTGGTGATCGCCACGTATCGGCCGGCGGAAGCCGCCTAGGCCAGTGGGTTCGCAGAGCCGGCGGGTCCGCGTGAAGACGATGGGTTTTGAGCTTTGACTGCCGAGGGAGGCGGACGCGATGCGAGATGAGGACAGGGCGGCGCACGAGTACACCGAGACGTGGTGCACGGACGGGAAGATCGGCTACGTCGCGCTGAGCGGCGGCGTTCGGGTCCGGTACCTCCGCGTCGGCGTCGGGCCACCCTTGGTCCTGATGCACACCGTGCGCACGCAGCTCGACCACTTCCAGCTCGTCATCCCCCAGATCACGGAATCATTCACGGTGTACGCACTGGACTTCCCCGGCATGGGATGGTCCGACATCGTCCCGGGCGCCCGATACGACGAGGCCGCCTTGCGCGCCGCGGTCGTCAGGGTTGTCGAGGATCTCGACCTCTCCGATGTCACCTTGGCCGGTGAATCCATGGGCGCGACACTGTCCCTGACGGCGTCGGTGGACCTCGGAGACCGAGTACGGCGGATCGTCGCCTTCAACACCTACGACTTCGCCGACGGCCTCAAGCGCGCCAATCTCCTCGCGCGCCTGGTTGCGGGAGGCATCGAGGCTCCGGCAGTGGGCCCGATCGTAGCCCGGCTCGAGAACAGGCAAATCCTCCGGGGTGTGATACGAGGCGGACTTCACGACCCGCGTCAGCTGCCCAACCACTACCTCGATGAGCTGCGTCGGGTCGGCCGGCGCCACGGATACGCGACAGTGGCCAGAGCGATCCTCCGCAACCTGGACAGCCTGATCGCGGCCCGCGAACGATATGCACGAATCAACGTCCCCGTCACGTTGGTCTACGGCGACCACGATTGGTCGCGGCCCTCGGACCGGCAGGCGAACACCGAGTCGATTCCCGGCGCCCGTCACATCGTGTTGCGAAACACGGGACATTTCAGTGCACTGGAAGCCCCCCACGACGTGGCGCGGATCTTGCGCGACGACGCCCCATGAGTGGACAGACTCGCAGTCGGGGGCGGTCGACGCGGGCGCTACCTCACGAGGAGGGCACCGACCAGTTCTGGGGCGACCGCTATCTGGTCGGCTCCGACGAAACCATCACCCAACGTGACAGGAGAAGACCATGCCGAAGACATACCGGCCCGCAAACGAAGGGGCTCACCGCTGACCCGGCGACCGCAAGGTGTGAGAGCGCACCGCCGTGACCGTTGTCTTCGCACTCGCCGCATCGATCGCGTACGGCCTCTCCGACTTCGTCGGCGGTTTGGTGTCGCGGCGAGCCAGCGCCTGGTCGGTCGCGGTCGTCGCCCAGACCGCGGCGGCGATCGCAGTCGCCATCGTGGCCATCCCGGTCGGCGGCTCGCCGACGATCGGCGACCTCGCGTGGGGTGCGTTGGCCGGCGTCGGGAGTGGCACCGGCACCGGCCTGCTTTACCGCGGCCTCAGCGCCGGTCGGATGAGCGTGGTCGCACCACTGTCCGCGGTCGGAGCGGCGCTGCTGCCGGTCGCCGTGGGCGTCATCACCGGCGAGCGGCCGACGACGGCCACCTGGGTCGGCGTGATCATCGCGTTCCCCGCGATCTGGCTGGTGGCTCGCGGCACCGAACACGACGAGGTCCTCGGCGAGGCGAAGCCGGATTGCCGGCCGCGATCCCAGGACGTCCTCGATGGTCTGGCGGCGGGCACTGGATTCGGGCTGCTGTTCGTCGCGCTCGGCCAGGTCCCGGAGGAAGCCGGCCTCGCGCCGCTGACGCTGATGCAGGTCAGCTCCGTGGTCGTGCTCGTGATGGCGGCACTCGCATTGCGCCAGCCGCTCCGTCCGCCTCGCCGGATCGCCGCCCAGGCCATGGTGGCCGGCCTGCTCGGTGCGGCGGCGACCGGGCTGTTCCAGCTCGCCACCCAAGCCGGCCTCTTGACCGTCGCAAGCGTCCTGACATCGCTCTATCCGGCGACCACGGTCTTCCTGGCGGCGTTGGTGCTCCACGAACACATCACCCGCTGGCAGGGCATCGGCCTCGGCTTCGCGGGGATCGCCGTCGGCCTGGTAGCCGCCGGCTAGTGCATTGAGTCCCGCGCGGCCCTTCTACCGAATGACGTCTCGGCTCAAGACCTGGTGGGAGTCGCGGGGCCGTGGGTCGTGCTCATATTTGGCGCTGTCGTCGGAACAGCGAATCCGCGCCATGAAGTAGACCGGGTATACACAGGGGCGCTGGATCGTGGCGTAGGGCTCGAGCTCAGGGATGTTTGATGATGTGGGCTAGTTCGCCGATGCCGGCGTCGAGGGCGCGTTCGTTGAGGCCGGCGTAGCCGAGGACGAGACCGGCGTGTGGGGGTGGCTGGCGGAGTTGGTAGTCGGCGAGCCCGTAGACGCGGATGCCGCGTCGGCCGGCCTGTGCAGTGATGTCGCGTTCGTTGGCGTCTGCGGGCAGGCGGGCGATCAGATGGAGGCCGGCGGCGACGCCTTGGACTCGGGCCTCGGGGAGGTGGTGGGCGAGGGCGTTGACGGTGGCGGCTCGGCGGTGCCGGTACCGGGCCCGGGTGCGGCGCAGGTGCTGCTCGAGGGCGCCGGTGCTGATCAGGTGGGCGAGGGAGAGTTGGTCCGGCACGCTGGTGCCGAGGTCGAGACCGGGGCGCAGGGTGGTGACGGCGGTGTGCCAGGTCGGGGGGAGGGCGAGCCAGCCGATGCGCAGCGCGGGGCTGAGGATCTTGCTGGTCGATCCGGTGTACGCGACGCGGTCGGGGTCGAGGGCCTGCAGGGAGCCGACCGGGCGGCGGTCGTAGCGGTATTCGGCGTCGTAGTCGTCCTCGATGATGAGCCCGTCGCGCTGCCGGGCCCAATGAAGCAGGGCAGCGCGGCGGTCGGGCGAAAGTACGGCGCCGGTGGGGAACTGGTGGGCCGGGCTGACCAGCACCGCCCGCACCTGGGGGTGCGCGGACAGCGCGGCGACGTCGAGGCCGTCGGCGTCGACGGGCACGGGCACGACCCGCAGCCCTGCGGCGGCCACGGGGGGGCGCAGCCGAGTCCACCCGGGGTCTTCGACGCCGAGCGTGGTGTGCCCGGCGGCGGCCAGGGCGCGGGCGAGCAGGCCGATCGCTGCGACGGTGCCGGCGCAGACGACGATCCGGTCGGGGCCGATGGCGACGGCGCGGACCCGGGCCAGGTGCTCGGCGAGCACGGTGCGCAGTTGTGGGGTGCCGGCGGGGTCGGCGTAGTACAGGTCGGCCGGCGTGGCGGTGGCCATGACCGCGGCGGTGGCGCGCAGCCAGTCGCGGCGCGGGAAGGCGGTCAGGTCGGCCGCGGCCGGGGAGAAGTCGATGCGTATGCGTGCCGCAGGCGCCGCCGGACGGGCAGCCGGGCCGGGTGCCGTGCCGGTCCGGACAGCGGCGACCCGGGTGCCGGAACCGGCACGGCTGGTCAGGTAGCCCTCGGCGGTGAGCTGCTCATAAGTCTCCACGACGACCCACCGCGAGCAGCCGAGCTGATCGGCCAGGACCCGGCTGGGCGGCAGCCGGGCACCGGGGCGAAGCCGACCGGTGCGGACGGCCTCGCGCAGCGCGGTCTCCAACTGGGCCCGCAGTGGTCGGGTCCGGTCGAGCGGGTCGATGTCGAGGTGCAGATCGAGACCGGCTGGGCCTCCTGCCGGCACCGGCATGTCCACCGCGGCCTGCCCATCTTCTAGCTGTTCTCGAAATTGGTCCGGTGTGTCTGCTCCCGATTGGATTGTATGCCCAGACCGCTGCGATTCTACGCTCAAGTTGTGAAGCAGACTGGGACCAGAGCAGAACGAACGGGCGCGGCCCTCGCCGGCGCAGCGGTGCTGCTGGTCGGCGGGTCCGTGGCCGCATCGAGCCTGCTCGCCGACTACCCAGCGCTGGGCGGGCAGGCGACGCGCTATATCGCGGCCGGGGTCTTGCTGGCGGGGTGGGCGCGGTTGCGTCGCACGCCCCTGCCGCGACCGGTCGGCCGCGAATGGGCCTGGCTGGCCGGCCTGGCCCTGGTGGGGTTGGCGGGCTGCAGCGTGCTGCTCATCGAGGCCACCCGGGTCGCCGACCCTGCCGCGGTCGGGTTGGTAATCGGCGCAGCGCCGCTCCTCATCGCGGTCGCGGGCCCGATCGCCGCCCGCCGGTGGCCGTCGAAACGGCTGCTCGCCGCGGCCTGCATCGTGGCCGCCGGCGCGGCCTCGACACACCTCGGCAGCGCAACCGGCCAGAGCTGGACCCTGCTCGGCGTACTGCTGTCAATCGGGGCCCTGGGCGGGGTGGCTGGAACCTCCCTGCTGGCCACCCCGGTACTGCCCCGGCTCGGCACGCTGGCCGTGTCGGTATACGCGTGTGCGCTCGCCGGCGTGCAGCTACTCGTCGCGGCCGCGGTCATCCGCCTGGCCGGCGGCCCGCCGCTCCTGCTGCCACCCACCGCGACGGAACTCGCCGCCTTGACCTATCTGGCCGTGCTGGTAACCGCAGTCGTGTTCGTCGCTTGGTACGCCGCCGTCCAGCGCCTGGGCGTCGAACGAACCGGTCTGTTCAACGGCCTCATTCCGATCGCCTCAATGACGGCCGTCGCCGTGGTCGGCACCAGCACGATCACCGGCATGCGACTTGCCGGCGCGGTCGCCGTGCTCGCCGGCCTCGGCGTCGGACTCACCGACCGAACAAGCTGATGCAGTCCGATCCCACCAGGGCGAGGCCCCTGACCGACCGGCCTCCGGACCAGCACCGATACCGGCACGTGGTCGGACGCCGGCCGCAGGCCGATCTTGGCCGCCTCGAGTCGCTAACCTCGATCACGGCTGCGTTGACGGCCGGAGTGAGAGAGGAGACCGGAGTCAACCAGAGAGACGAATGGCCGCGCTTCCCGAAGGCCAGCGATCCTCGATCGGCGCAGGGGCACGGACCTGATCGCGATCGCCTTGACCCAGGCTGGCGACTTCCTCTGGAACGGCGGGCTTGCCGAGGTCCAACGAGTCGCGGCCAAGATGTGATGATGGTCGCCATCGCGACCGCCAATCGCGACGGGCCCCGGCGCGTGGTCATCGAGCCCCCAGAGGTGGATGCCGGTGTCAGCTCATCAGCGATTCTGGCGACTGCTTGGGGCGCGTCATACCGCCGCCTGTCGGGTGGGCAATTCTTCATGGACATGCGAAGTGCAAGGTTTCACGGACATGGCCGATGTGAGGACACTGCGCTGCACGTTCGGTGTAGGCAGGCAAGTGACCGGGTCATCCCCCCGGGCCTTCGCGAATCACACCGCGCACCTCGTCCAACGAGATTCCTGGTTCCAAGTCGGTCATCCACCAAGTGGCGCCAGCCTCGGCGTAAGGGGCAACATCGCTGCCGGGACGAAGCTCGACGGCGATGTCATAAGGCGCCGGGTTATCGCCGCGCAGGTCGCGGACTGCCGCCACGGCTTGCGCGAACTCATCCACACCCTCGAGGTTGACCGGGAACAAGCCGTCGTAGCGGGCCGCCCGGCGCAGTGGCTTGACCTTGCCTGGGAACGCCGCGGCCCACACCGGTATCCTCGGCCGTTGCACCGGCCGAGGGAGGAACGGAACATCATCGACAAGGTAATGCCTGCCGCGATGGTTGACCGGCTCGCCGGACCAGGCAGCCAGAAGGATCGCGAGTGCCTCGTCGAGCATCTCGCCCCGCACTCGATCATCGACCTGCTCCCCGGTCGCTGAGAACTCGCCGGCGAACTGGTCCCCGCCCAGACCCACGCCGAGGATGAGGCGGCCACCGCTGAGCCGATCCAGCGTCGCGGTTTCCCTGGCCACCTTGACCGGGCGCCGCCGCGGAAGCGGGGTAACCATGGGGCCCAGCATCACCGCTTCGGTCGCGGCCGCGATCGCCGCCAGGGTGATCCACGGATCGGCCACCTGCTTTATCGGCTCACGCCAGCGGAGCTGATCCCACACAAACACCCCGTGCCAGCCCCGCTCCTCCGCGTCGGCGGCCAGACGCGCAACCACCCGCGGGTCGGCAAGCTCCTCGAACAGCGGCAGCCACAAACCAGAGCGCATGTCGCTACAAAATAGGCCATGCAGTCGATCGGCAAACTCTTTCGGCTGGCTCAAGGCGACGCAGTGACCGCCATCGATCTCGTCGGGGTGATTCCCACCCGTTCTATGGCGACCGGGCGCAACCAGTCGACGGGAAAGAGGCGGTCATCGCGACACCAACAACTCGTCGGAACGTCCGGCCACGCCTTCAGGGGCGAGGGGTGCGTTCATGCGCGCTTCGTACTGGCGCCGCCTGCTCGGCAGGCGTCCATGTCAGCGTCATATCGCCGCCTGTCGTCCCCCAGCGTCTCAATGCCGGGGCGACCATTTCGCGCAAGTGCAGCTGCGGCCATCACGTACGACATATGCTCCATGCTCCCTCGGACGGCCGCTCGCTGTGCCGATCGAGGTGTTACAGACGCATATACGGGGAGGCGGAAATGGCGCAGGCGCAGTACTACGTAGAGATCAACAACGACTACCTGAAGAAGCACCGCCGTGTGACGGGTCGTACGCGTCGCGAGGTCGAGCTGAAGGTTCTCGAGCAGCAACAGCGCTGGAGCGAACAGGAGCGGCGAGCACGTGAGCGAGATGCCGTCGCGGATGTCCGGGAACGCGCTCGCCTGGCCACTGACAACGCGCAGGCACTCCTTGAGGAGTATCGGAACATTCTGAACACGACGTTGTCGGTTGACGACCGACTGGACTGGGCCAGCATGATGGACCAGCAACCTTTCGCAAAGCCGCGTCCCACGATTGAGCAGGCGTACCTTCACGAGGAGGTCCCTGAGGCGAGGCCGTTTCTCGAGCGGCTCAAGATCAAGTCCAAACCGCAGCGCGAGGCGGCAATCGCGCGAGCAAGCACGACTCTCGCCGGCTGGACCAGAGCGTGGGAGCGAGAGCGGGACATCGACGAAGCTGCCCGAGCGCAGCGCAACAAGGAGGTCAAGACGTTCCGTTCCGCGTACGAGATCGGCCAGCCGGAGGCCATCGAACGCTACGTCTCCTGGTCCTCGCCAACTCGTCCTATCCCTATGGCTTCCAGCGCGAGTGCAAGGTCAAGTACTCCGTTCCTGACAAGACGATGCTCGTCGAGGTCGTCCTGCCGACGCTGGACGACATCCCCAGCACCATTGAGTACAGGTACGTCGCAACGCGGAGGACCGTCGATGAGAAGAAGCTGAAGGACAAGGAAGTCGCAAGCTTGTACGACGACGTCATCGTGCAGACAGCGTTGCGAACCGTCCACGAGATCTTCGAGGGAGACTACGGTGGGCATTGTTCGCTCGTAGTCTTCAATGGCGTCATCCACGGAGTGGACCGTGGGACAGGACGCGACTTCGAGGCCTGCATCGTGTCGATGCAGGCTGAACGAGGGCAGTTCCTTGAGTTCGACCTGCGACGAGTCGATCCGCGCGCTTGCTTCCGAACACTGAAGGGCGTCTCAGGAGCCAGCCTCTCCTCGATGCAGCCCGTGAGGCCCATCAGGGTCTTCGACAAGGAGGACCCACGATTCATCGAGGTCGACGGCGTCCTCGACGGACTTGAGCACGAGCAGAACCTAATGACGATGGCATGGCAGGACTTCGAGGTCCTGGTGCGAGACCTCTTCCAGGAGGTGTTCAAGCCCGCCGGAGGCGACGTAAGGGTCACACGAACGAGCCGCGACCAAGGTGTCGACGCCGTCATCTTCGACCCGGACCCGATCACTGGTGGGAAAACGGTCGTCCAAGCGAAGCGCTACCGAGGTGCGATCCCAGTTGCCGCCGTGCGAGAGCTGTTCGGGACAATGATGAACGAAGGGGCCGGCAAGGGCATCTTGGTCACCACAAGTCATTTCGGTGCAAGCGCGAGCGAGTTCGCCAAGGACAAGCCAATGACGTTGATCGACGGCGCCCAGCTGCTCCACCTGATGCAGAACCACGGCCACAAAGTGCGCATCGACGTCAATGAGTCCGCCGACGACGAGCTCCTCGGGATCATTCCGGGCGGGAGCTGACGCCGACGTCGGTCGCACAGCGCATTGCGAATCATATTTGTTTTGTCCGCAATATCACGATCTGTGGGCTCGGCGACGCACAACTTACCGCCGCGTCGGCGCGTAGAGGCCACCGGATCTGCCGATGAGCGATAGGTACGTGCCATCACTGCGGACCCGGATCCCGTCGGGGCCTCATTTGGCAGCCCGACCCGTTCAGGTGGTCACGTGGCGAGTGATCGGGGCGAAGATCTCCGGGCCTTGCTCCTGTTGCGACTTGGGTCCGCTGGGGGCTCTGTAGAGATCGGCACGGGATCGGCTGGCGGGTGCCGGAGCCGGGACGCGCGTTCCCGTATTTGCCGGAGTGCCCGGCTAGACAACCTCCTTGCCGGCAAGTAGTGCCTGAGGATGCCGACCTGGCCGCGCATCGGCTGATGCCGCGTCGGTTCCTGTCCCAGCAGCTTCACCGAGCTGTCACCGGTGCCGAACGCGACGCGAAGCCGGCCGTTGGAGAAGTCGCTCAAGGACGCGATCGCGCTGGCGGTGACGGCAACGTGGCGGGTTTCGAAATTGGTGACCGCCACGGGCCGATCCAATCCCTCGAGAGAAGAATCTGCTGCACTCGGCTCACTCAGCAGCGAGCAGTCGGCCGAGTAGATCAGTGAACTGGCGACGCTGAACCGTGGTGAGCGGCGCAAGGAAGTCCTCCTGGATCCGGTCGACGATCGCGTCCAGCGCGAGAAGCTGCTCCCTCCCGGCCGGTGTCAAGGTCACGATCTTGCGTCGCTTGTGCTCGGGGTCGACGGCGCGCTCGATCAGGCCACGGGCTTCGAGTTCGGACAGAACCGCCGTCACGTCGCTGCGGTCAATGCTGACGCTGCGACCGAGGTCTGCCTGGCTGGCGGCGCCATACTCGTCAATGGCTGCCAGCAAGCGGTAGTGGTACCCGCGAAGGCCGCCGCCCTGCGCCTCGAAAGCGGCGCTGAGAAGCCCCGACGAGCGTGCGAATACGCGGGAGATGAGCCACGTCGGGCGTTGCGCAATGCGCGCCGGAGCAAGCTCCGGAAGGTGGTGGTTCGCGGGCACGTCCGAATCATACGTGCTTGTTGGTCGCGCCAACATCGTGTACGTTGGTAATGCCAACATTGGTGATACCAACACGCGAGGTCCCGTGCACCACGAAGGAGATCCAACGATGAACGCCTGTCCCCAGACCGAGCCCAAGCGAATCCTCGTCGTCGGAAGGAGTCCCAGCGTGCTCGTCGAAACCGTCGAGATCCTGCGAAGCACGGGACTCTTCGCAGATGCCACCAATCAGTTCGACCGCGTCTTGGACGACTACGACGTCACCAACCTCGACATCCTCGTCTTCGGCGGCATGGTTCCTCCGGACACCAAGCGGTACCTCCGCGAACAGGTCGGAGCACGCAACCCTGACGTGACCTTCATCCAGGGCCTCGCCGGGATCGCCGGCCTCATCGCAGCCCAGGTCGCGGGCGTCGCTTGCGGCGACACGGCGAACGAGAGCGTGGTCTCCTACGACACAAAACGACGATCGGTGCAGTTGAACTTGGATGACTCCGCTCACGTCACCATCGATGCCTATTGGCACACCTCCTTCACGCCGCCGCAGCCCAAGAGCACCTCGATGCAGGTGCTTGACACCGAACTCGACAAGGGCCGCTCCACCGTTCCGCTTCCCGCCGGGGTACCGTCCGAAGCCTCCTTCGTCACCGTGGCCGTCGGCACTACCGTGCACGCCTTTACGGTCGGCCCGATGCCGCAAAGCGTCATGCGCATGGTTCCCACCGGTGGTACAGCACCCGATGGCTTGACTGCGCCGGGCAGGAGTTCGCTACCACCGGTCGCTCCCGTAGCCACGCACAGCCATGACTGATCCGACGCCCACCAGGAGCCCTGCGACGCCTGGGGAACAGCGAACGCGGACGATACGGGGACAGGGACTCGTGAACGTCCTCGTGCGAGGACTGCTGCGTACCCCTGGCCTGTGTCGCATCATCGGCAACCAGCTGGTCACCGTATATGTCGTTGGGCGCAAGTCGGGGCGTCGCTACCCGGTCCCCGTGGCCTACCTACGGCAAGGAGACGACCTCCTGATCGGCACCTCCTTCGCATGGGCACACAACCTCCGCACTGGCGATCCCGTGGCCATAAGACTCAAGGGCAAACTCCTGCGAGCAGATGTTCGGACCATTACCCAAGAGGCCGACGTTGTCTCGGCGTACGCGCACATGGCACGGGTCAATCCCGCGTTTGCGCGGTTCAACAACATCCGCGTCGCTGCCGACGGCGAGCCCGACGGCCACGACCTGCACCTAGCTTGGCGCGGAGGGGCACGAGCAATCAGGTTGACGCCGCAGCGATGAACCTTGGAAACCCCACGTTGGGCGGGCGGCACGGTTGAACTGGCGTGCTCGATTCGACCGGTAAAATTCCTAGCGCAGTTGGCGTGCGAGACAGGCCGGTGCGTGCGGAACTCAGGGACCGGAACGGCCTGGCCACCTTGTCCATCTAATGGTTTCTGCCGTGCCTGTTTGGCAACTACACAGGTGACATCGCAAGCCAAGTGCGAGCCATCCGTCCCAATGAATCGCCCCGGTGAGTCTGGAGGCTCCATCTCTTGAGGAGGATGGAGTCATGGCTGGACGATCGAGTAACTACCCGCGGGAGTTGCGGGAGCGGGCGGTGCGGATGGTCGCCGAGGTGACGCCGGATTATCCATCGCCGTGGGCGGCGATGCATGCGGTGGCCACGAAGTTGGGGATCGGGTCGACCGAGACGCTGCGCAAGTGGGTGCGGCGCGCGGAGGTCGACGCTGGTCAGCGGCCGGGGTCGACCGGTGAGGAGAATGCCGAGATCCGCCGGTTGAAGCGTGAGGTGGCCGAGCTGCGCCGAGCGAATGAGATCCTCAAGGCGGCGTCGGCTTTCTTCGCGGCCGAACTCGACCGGCCACTACCGCGCTCGTGAGGTTCATCGACGAGCACAAGAACCATCGGGTGGGCCCGGCTGGGCTGCGCTGGGGGGTCGAGTCGATCTGCAGGGTGCTGTCCGAGCATGGCTGCCCGATCGCCCCGAGCACGTACTACGACGTTCGGCGTCGGACGCCGAGCCGCCGGGCTGTCCGTGATGAGGGCCTCAAGCCCGAGATCAGCAGGATCTACGACGCCAACCACCGGCTGTTCGGTGCCCGCAAGGTCTGGCTCACCCTGCGGGGTGAGGGGTTCGACGTGGCCCGCTGCACGGTGGAGCGGCTGATGCGTGAGCTGGGCATCCAAGGCGCACGTCGAGGCAAGCAGCGGCGCACCACCATCAGCGACGAGCGGCACACTCGGCCCGCCGACCTGGTCGACCGCAACTTCAACCCCGCTCGCCCCGAACCGGCTCTGGGTAGCCGACTTCACCTACGTGCCCACCTGGGCCGGCGTGGTCTACGTGGCGTTCGTCCTCGACGCGTTCTCCCGGCGGATCCTCGGCTGGCGCGCCGCGATGAACATGCACACCGCGCTGGTCCTCGATGCGTTGGAGATGGCGATCTGGACCCGCGCCCGCGGCGGTGTCACCGACCTGACCGGGCTGGTGCACCACAACGACGCCGGCTCCCAATACACCTCGATCGCGTTCACCACCCGACTGATCGACGCCGGCGTCGACCCCTCGGTCGGCAGCGTCGGCGACGCCTACGACAACGCCCTGGCCGAGACCACCATCGGGCTGTACAAGACCGAATGGATCAACAGAGGTGGGCCGTGGCGCAACCTCGACCACGTCGAGATCGCCACCCTGGAATGGGTCGACTGGTACAACCACCGCAGACCCCACGAGGCCATCGACGACTTCACACCCGTCGCCGTAGAGGGCCTGCACTACGCTCACCGAACCGCCCTCACCGAGGCCGGAGTCTCAACAACCTGAGTCTCCGGACAACCCGGGGTGATCCACAAGGACCAAGGGGTGGATGCGGTGATTCACCTGGCCGGCAACGGGCTGGAGCTCGCCGACCTCGTCGTGCTCGGTGGTCGTTTCGCCTCAACCCTCAGACTGGGACCCGACCAGTTCTGCAAGAGGGGACTCGACCAACAGGGGACTCGACGCGAACGCGATCATGCCGGGCCGACCAACGACCTCCTCGACGACCTTGATACTCGAGTCCTTCGGGCGATCTCCAGGTCCCCTTGTCGCGCGCGTACAAGCTCGCGGATGTGCCGCATGCTGTGAGCGACTTCGCGAAAAGGAGCATGGGCAAGTGGGCGCTCACGATCGGCGAGTGCGCCCATTGGCAGATCCCTCCCACCGGCAAGTCGTTCGACGTCGACTTCTGCACCGTCGGCCACTGGAAGAACGGGCAGATGGTCGAGGAGTACCTCTTCTACGACGTCGTGACCTTCATGCAGCAGATCGGACTGAGCGAATAGACCGCAATCGGGCGAGAAGCGCTGGCCATGCCGCAAGGACCCATGCGGACCGAGGACCGGGCGTCTCAGAACATGAGGGGTGTGCTGCGGGCGCCCGTTTCTCGGACCAGCCAGTCACCGCCTCACTGGACTTGCGGCCATGCTTCCTCGACGACGCGAGGGCCCGTGGCGACCACGTCCAGCCGCTGTGCCCGTTCGTCAAGGAGTGGATCGGCAATATCCCAAGTACGCCGACCCGATGGCGGACTGAGTCCGGTTCGGTCAGCGTCGCGCACGTTTCAGTCATCACCCACAGCGGCTACTGCGGTCGGTGGACATCGCCGCGCCCCCCGGCGCACCAAGTTCTGGACGCCGCCGAGATGGAGTAGCGCTCCTGGTCGGCCCCCCTGCTCCCAGCGACGTGGCGGTCGGGCGCGGCGGACGGCAGCGCAGGACCTCGAGGTCCTCGCCGCCCTCGACGCGGCACGGGCCCGCGCCGAAGGGGACGACCACCGTCTGCCCAGCCCGCAGCGGCACGCGCTCACCCGTCACGAGCTCGCCCTGCCCGGCGACAACGACCAGCACCGCGTACCCGGGCTCCCAATCCACGCCCCCCTGCGACCGCTCCACCCGGAAGAATTCCGCGGCGTCGGGCAGCAGGTCGCCGGCGTCAACCGCCCGTGCCCCGCGGAGATCCTCGATCTCCCCCCGCGACCAGCCTCCCCTGTCCACAGCACCCAACGCCGACTGGAATCCCAGCCCGAGGTGGCCGAGCGACTTGCCGTCGATGGCGAAGCCGGCCCACTCGAGCAGGATCGACAGGTCGGTCGGCTCCTGGAGCTCGACGAGGAAGGCACCCTCGCCGATCGCATGAGGAAGCCCCGCCGGCACGAGGACCGCATCGCCCTGCTCCACCGTGAGCACGTGCATCACACCGAGCATGGCCGCAGCGTCCTGCTCCTCCACCCACGCTGCCAACTCGTCCCCCGGAATGTCCCGGATGAAGCCGAGGTGCACGAGGGCGGGTTCGAGGAACACCCACGCCTCGGTCTTGCCGTGACCGACTCGCAGGTGCTCGTGGGCGAACGACACGTCCGGGTGAGCGTGGACGGGCAGGCGCTGCCCGGCATCGAGCAGCTTGACCAGCAGGGACGTGTCCGCGCCGAACCCCTCGACGTGCTCCGAGCCCAGCCAACCCACCGGGTCGCGCCGTACCGCGTCCACCAGCAGCTCGCCGTCGGGCAACCGGGAGAGACCGATGTCGGGTTCGCCGAACAGCGTCGTCGTCGACGCGACCCAGTCCTCGGGCACGTTGCGGTCCACCGGTCGGTCACCTCGGAACGCCGCGATCCGCCTGCCCCCTGCGTAGAAGCGGTCGAGCGGCTGGTTGGCACCGAGGACCTGCGGTCTCATGCTCGCCCTCTCTTATCGGGACGTCGTGGGGGTGGGTCCGTGGATGGTGGGTCGGTCCGGGCAGCACCCGGATCCGGACGACGTTCCGGAAGCACGTCGAGGCTCAGCCCACCGGCCAGCCGCAGGGCCAGGGCGCGGTCCCCGCTGGGCCGGATCCCCTCGTCTACGCTCGCCGACGCCTCGAGCAGACTGACGCGGCCATCGTCCCACGAGGCCAGCCAGTCCACCGCAGGAGTGCTCACGAGTCTTCCCCTCAGCACAGGGACAAGGCGGCGAGGAAGCCGCCGACGAAGGCGTCGCCGAGGCCGATCACCGTCGGCCGGTCGGTGGGGAGGCGCAAGGCCAGCACGCAGCACACCTCGGCGGGCGCACATCCCTCGAGCGCCACGGCGAACGCCCGTCCCGCCTCGTTCACCGGCGCGCGTCACCTCCTGGTAGTCGGCGTCGGTGAAGTCGTCGCCGTGGACGTACCGGGCCCCCGCCATCACCACTCCGCCCTGCAGAGCCGACCGCAACTCGAGCGCCCGCTCGCCGGTCGCGAGCGCCCACGCACGCGTGTGCACCACGAGCATGCGCGCAGGGACGACGGCGTGCACCTCGCGCAGTGCGGACACCGCGGCGGAGGCGCCGGCCAACGCACCGGCGAGCAGGGTGGCCTGCACCGCTCGGGTTGAGGTGGCGGCGGCACTTCGTCGTCCGATCGCCCACACGAGGTGCGTGCCGGCCGCACGAACACGGCCAGCGGCACCACCCAAAGCAGATCGCCGACATCCGGGCTTCCAGGGGCTCGCAGTTCCGGGATGTTCAGACAGCTTCGGCGGCGCTTCGCCTATGTGAAGGAGCTTGCGACGTGATGGTGGTCGTTGGGGCCGGCGAGCAGCCCTCGCGGGTCCTTCGTCCAGCCCGCGATATCCTCAATTGGCACATGAGCCCGCGGCAGCCTGCCGAAAGGCCGCTCCCCACCGTCGACGGACCACGCGGGCAACGGGTCGACTCCGTTTACGTGCAGCGCAGCAGCCTCGACAGCAAGGTGTAAGGCCTGCTCGGCCGAAAGCCCGGCGAGCAGAGCAAACAGAAACCCTGCTGTCGCGGTGTCGCCGGCTCCCGTCGTACGCATCGCTGCGACGGCGCCCGGCGGCGCCCACAGCTGACGACCCGCCCACGTGTCGGCAAGCGGCCGGAGGACCGCTCCACCTCGGCACAGTCGATCCGGACCCGACGTGCGAAGGCACATGCCCCGCCTGCCCGCGGTGACAAGCGCGACCCCAACGCCTGCGCGTACGAGTTCGTCAGCAAGGGCGACCGCATCGGCCTCGTCTGAGCCTGAGCCGATATAGGGAAAGCTCGCCCGAAGGTCATCGACGCTCGGCGTCAGCACATCAATCAAGGGGGCCCAGTGCCTCACGATCTCCGGCCAGGGATTGCCGCCGGACTGCCTTGTGTCGACCGTCGCGAAGTCGACCGATGTCGTCACGTCGGCGGTACGTGCGCGTTCGAGAAGCTCAACGAGCCCGCGTCCGGCTCCGACCAGCAGCCTCGGTAACAGCTGCGGGTAGCCGACATGCAGGAGCTCAATGTCGTCGACGCGGACCTGCGAACCATCGAAGGCGGCGTTGGCACCGACGTGGTGGAAGAAGGAACGATCCCGCCCGGGCGGCTGTATG
Source organism: uncultured Actinomycetota bacterium (assembly GCA_963801065.1). Classification (GTDB taxonomy): domain Bacteria; phylum Actinomycetota; class Actinomycetes; order Jiangellales; family Jiangellaceae; genus CAWDDG01. Next base: position 54,509 of record CAWDDG010000004.1, read on the forward strand.
ACGACTGAGTAGGACGTAGTCGCCAGCCCGAGCCGGTGTATCGATCGTGATCCGACAGCGGACTTCTCGAGCAATGACTCGACCACGTTGCCGAGGAGGTCGTCGCCAATGACTGCGACGACATCAACGGCCGCGCCGAGCTGCGCGAGGGCAAGGCCCGTGTTGGACACGCACCCGCCGAGTCGCACGTCGAGTGGCCCGACTTCGGCCAGCGACCCAGGCCCGGGAACGGCATCAGCCAGCGACGGGAACAGGTCGACGCAGAGGTGACCGGCAACGCGTGTTCGCGGCATGACCCCAGCCTCCCTGTGTCGCTGGGTCAGCGTTACGGCGCCACAGCAGTGCCAGTCTGCGCCGATCGCAGGGCGGCTGCCCAGACCCGATGACTGACCAGCGCCTCCTGCGGAGTGACGCAGCCGAAGCGGTCGCCCAGCTCGCCAGCCCGCTCAGCAAGGAACGCCGCCAACATCTGCAACAGCGCATCGGAAATCCCCGTCTCGAAGATGCCGCCGGTCACTGTGCGGAAGACAGACTGGCTGCCCATCTCGACCTCCTGCCAGGTCTGCTCGCCCTGGTCGACCTTCAAGACCCGCAGTGTCTTGGGGTGGCGCGTCGAGAACTCCACGCCACCGTCCATCCCTGTGACGCGCAACGACCAGGTGTTCTTCTGCCCAGGGTCGATGCGCTTCGTGGCGAGCGTGAGCGGGAAGGTGCGGTCCGCCTTGCGAACGGCGCACAAGAGGGTCGCGTTCTCGTACGTGTCGCATGGAACCATTGCGCCATCGGGGCCTGGTCGCTCAGGCACAAGATCCTGGAGCACGGCGAAGACGGACGCTGGCATCCAACCGAGCCGCAGAGGTACGTGGAGTACGTGCATACCCAGGTCGTTCATGACCCCCGCTGCCCCACAGAACTGGCGCTGCCGCTTCCAGTTGATCGGCTTGTTGCGGTCGAGGTCGCTGGAGTGGCAGAACGCGTTACTGGCCTCGATCAGATCGCCGAGCTTACCGTCGCGGATGAGTCGGATCGCCGCCTGCGCTCCGGGGAAGAACGGAATCTCGCTGGAGCAGCGCACGAACGCATCGGGTCGGGCCTGCACCGCCGCCACAATGCGCTCGGCGGCGGCCCCGTCGATACCGAAGGGCTTCTCGGCCAGCAGGTCCTTGCCTGCGGCGACCGCGTCGAGGTAAAGCTGCTCGTGCAAGTCGTGTCGTACGGCGATGTAGACGACGTCGACGGTGTCATCAGCGAGCAGGTCACGGTAGTCCGTCACCGTCGTGGTGACGGTTTCGATCCGGTCGAACCAGGCCAGCGCCTCTGGGTTGACGTCGCATGCCGCGGTCAGGACCGGCCGGACCGTGTGGTCCAGCAGGGCCGGCCAGCGCACGATGGCCCCCGCGATCTCCTTGCCCATGAGACCACCACCGATGATTCCGACGTTGACCCTCTGTTGGGCTGCCATCACGCAGCCTTGATGAGCTCGAGAGCCTGCTCAGGCGTTGCGTCCTCGTGCAGCATCGCCATCAGCGCAAGGGTCATACGGGCCGGGTTGTGGTGCTGAATGATGTTGCGGCCGTAGACGATGCCACGCGCGCCCTGGCTCAGCACGGCTTCGGTGCGCCGCAGCAGTTCTGTGTCGTCGACCTTTCCGCCACCACGTACGAGCACCGGCACTCCACCAGCCGCTTGAACTACGAGGTGGAAGTCATCGAGGTTGTCGGTCGGGTCGGCCTTGATCAGGTCGGCGCCGAGCTCGCGGGCCTGCCGCACGAGCGCTACGACTCTGCGGGTGTCGCCGTCGACGAGGTACCCACCACCCCCCGCCGCGTTGTCCCGCATAACCAGCGGCTCGACCATGAGTGGCATGCCGTAGCGGGTGCACGCCTCGCGCAGCGCCATGATTGTGGCGATGCAGGCCTCCCGGACCTCCGGTCGACCGGGAAGTTGCAGCAGGTTGGCTACGACGCACGACGCGTCGAGCCGTACCGCCTGCTCGACCGCGTCCGGGAAGTGCCGGCTGAACAAGTACCCGTCCACCGGAACGCCGTAGACGTTGGCCACGTCAGTCCGGAGCACAAGGGCAGGCTTGTCCCTGCCCGGGCGCCCCTGGAGCAGCGGAGCCTGACCCGGGGTGAGCTGGATCGCGTCCGGCCCGGCAGCGACCAGCGTTTCCACCGTGGCGGCCATGTCCTCGATGCCGGTGAGGAACGACGGCTCACCGAAGAAGCCGTGGTCCACAGCGATGTCGAGGCAGCGCCCTGACGTCGTGTTGAAGAGCCGGTTGAGGCGGTAGAGGGACATGACTCCTTCACAGCTCGTCCCGGTAAGTCGGGCGAGTGGGTGGGCGCTACAAGCGCTCCACCCACTCGCGGGTCAGTCAGCAGGAGGCCTTATAGAGCACCGCCTGGACTTCCGGGTCGTCAACGTTGTCCGCAGTCACGATCGTCGCGTCGGTCGGGATCTCCGCGGTGACCGACTCGCCGCGCACGGAGGCGACAGCCTGCTCGACTCCCTGCGCGCCGATGTCGCCGGGGAGTTGCGCGATGAGGGCTTGCACGACGCCGGCGCGCAGCTGCTCGACCTGTGCCGGTCCGGCGTCGAAGCCGATCATCTTGACCTGACCAAGCAGACCAGCCTGCTGCAGGGCGGAGCCTGCACCCGTCGCCGAGTTGAGGTTCGTGGCAAAGACGCCGACGAGGTCAGGGGTCCTAGCGAGCTCCGCGTTGACGATGCGGCTCGCCTCAGCCACATCGTTGTGGGAGTACTGCACGCCGATGTATTCGACGTTGGGGTGGTTGGCGGCGATCTCGTCCTCGAATCCCTTGATTCGCGCGTCAACCGTGCTGACTCCTGGGTCCGTCGAGATGACGAGGACCTTGCCCTGGTCACCGATCTGCTCGGCGAGCGCGGTGGCAGCGTCACCACCCGCCCCCTCGTTGTCGGTGCTGATCCGGGACTCACCGATCTCCTCGTCACTGACCACGGTGTCGACCAGGATGACCTTGATCCCGGCCTCCTCTGCCTGACGCAGCGGCGCGATCATCGAGTCGACGTGCGTCGGCGCGATCAGGATGGCGTCGGGCTGATCAGCCACCACCGAGTTGACGATCGGCGTCTGAAGCGTGGGGTCGAACCGCTCCGGACCCTGAACGTCCAGTTCTGCGCCGAGCTCGTCGGCCTTCTCCAGTGCGCCGCAGCGCATCGTCTCGTAGAACTCCTCGCCTGCCAGACCCTGGATGAGGGTCACTCGGATGCTCTCCTCGCCCTCAGCTGCGCCGCCGTCACCGTCGTCCCCGCAGGCCGCGGCGACGAGGATGAGGCTGACAGCGAAGGCGGTGGTGATTGCCTTTCGCATGGCGGTCCGTCCCTTCCTATGGCTGCCCGACTCCGTTGTCGGGAAGGCTCAGCTTGAGCGCGAGCGTCGCCGCCACTGGTCGATGTAGACGGCGGCAATAAGCACGGCGCCGACCGCGACCTGCTGCCAAAACGGGCGTACGCCCAGGATCTGGAATCCGTTGGCCAGCACAGTCGGGATAAAGACACCGATGACGGTGCCGAGGATTGTGCCAATCCCACCGAACAGACTCGTGCCACCGATGACGGCTGCGGCGATGGCCTGCAGGTTGGTGGTGCCGTGCGCCGAGACACCGGTGATGGCGAACTTGGCGAGATAGAGGTACGCGGCGAGGCCGGCCAGCAGCCCGCATAGCCCGTACACCTTGATGAGGTGCCGCTCAACTGGCACTCCCGCGCGCCGCGCGCCGTCGGCGTTCGAGCCAATGGCGTATGTGTAGCGGCCGAACCGGGTCTGGGCAAGCACAACACCGAGCACCGCGGTGACAGTTGCCGAGATCCAGACGATGACCGGGATCCCGAACCACCGCTCAAGACCAAGACCAAGGTTGAGCCGAGGCGGGGCCCGTTTGTCGACGCCGCCTGTAATGAGCAACGCCGCTCCGAGTGACATGCCCAGCGTGCCCAGGGTCACGATGAGTGCAGGAATGCGTCCACGCGCCACAAGAAGGCCGTTGAGAATCCCCCAAGCCAGTCCAGCGAGGAGCGCCACTAACGCGCCCACGACCAAGGCTGCCGTCGACTCCGATCCCATCTCCTCCATCACGGCGACAGACACCACTGCAGAGAAGACGAGCACGCCGCCGACCGACAAGTCGATGCCGGCGGTGATGATGACATACGTCTGCCCGGTGGCCAGCAACAACAGGATGGCTGTGTCGCTCACCAGGTTCCGGACGTTAAACGTGGTGGCGAAGCTGTCGGGATCGAGCGTGGAGAACACCACGACCAAGCCGAGAAGTACTAGCCCGATCCACAGCGCCTGCGTGGCGAGCAGCCGGTCTAGCAGCCTGGGCGGCCGCTCCTCGACCTCGGTCGCAGATACAACGTCTGTCGTTGGGTCCCTCACTCGTGGTTCTCCTCTGGACGGGCGCCGGTCATCGCAGCAACGAGGTCTTCCATCGACACATCGGGTGTGGCGAACCGCGCTACCCGCCGACCGAGGCGCAACACCTCGATCCGGTCGGACACGGCCTTAACGTCCTGCATGTTGTGGCTGATCAGCATGACTGCCACGCCTGAATCGCGGACGGTACGGATCAAGTCGAGCACCTTCTGGGTTTGCACAACGCCGAGCGCCGCAGTCGGCTCGTCCATGAAGAGCACCCGTTGCGCCCACGTCACGGCACGCGCGACAGCGACGGCCTGCCGTTGCCCGCCAGAAAGTGTCGAGACGGGTTCGTTCTGTGACTTCACCCTGATGCCGAGCTGGTCGCAGGCCTGTCGGGTGCGAATCCGCATTTCGCGGTGGTCGAGCATGCCTAGCCACCTGAACACACCGGGGCGCAGGATCTCCCGGCCGAGAAAGAAGTTGGCGGCGGGCGTGAGATCGGCGCAGAGCGCAAGGTCTTGATAAACGGTCTCGACCCCGGCAGCCCGGGCATGCTCAGCCGAGTCGAAGCGCACCGGCTGGCCATCCATCGTGATGGTTCCGGTGTCCTGTGACTCCACCCCCGAGAGGATCTTCGCGAGCGTTGACTTGCCAGCCCCGTTGTCACCGATCAGCGCGACGATCTCGCCCGGCAACACGGTGAAGTCGGCGCCGCGAAGGGCCTCGACGTGACCGTAGCTCTTCACGATCCCGCGGGCCTCGAGCAGTGGCGCATCCACCATGCGATGTCCTCTCCGGCTTACGCTTCAGGCGGGGTGGCAGGATTCGGGGGCAGACACCGGAACACTTCGATGTCACCGACGATGACGGCGGCCCCGGCTCCATGCGGGACCAGAACGGTTTGGCCGCGCCGCACCGGCAAGTGAGCACCGTCGGAGAAGTCGATGCTGCCCTCGCCGTCCAGGACGACCAGGATGGCAAAGCTCGGGTCCGTGACACCGCCGCCCGAGATGAGCTCGGCGCGGAAGTACGGGTCAGCCGCGTCCGCGAAAACCCGAAGCACCTGCGGACGCACCTCCGCCATGCGCTCCCGAGGGTGCACCAGCCGCGCCGCCGCCTCAAGCGACATCGCCCGGCGATCCACGCACTGCAGGGCAACGTCCCAGCCGAGGCTCGAGTGCGCTTGCTCGCCGGGTCGGGCGCGAATCCTTCCCACTCGAGCAACACGCTGAAGTCGGTGGGTTCCTGGAGCTCGACGAGGAAGACACCTGGATCGATCGCGTGCAGCAACCCCGCCGGCACCACCACGGACTCGCCTGCGTGTGCCTCGATCCGGTTGGCGGCAACAAGGAGCACGTCCCGGTCCTGGGTTGCCGTCCCAGGTCCGCAACTGCCATTCGGGCACGTCGTCCCGGAAGCCGAGGTAGATGCTGGGGTGACCGCCAACCGTGTCGAGGATGAACCATGCCTCCGTCTTGCCGAAGTGGCTTGACAGGTGCTCACCGGCGAACAGCCGACTCGGATGACAGTGCACAGGCAGCCGCTGCCCTGCATCGAGCAGCTTCACCAGGAGGGCCGGCGTGGCGCCCCATCGCTGGGTGTGAGCAGACCCGAGCCAGCCGACGGGATTCTCGTCCAGAGCCGATCGCAAGGTACGTCCGTCGGGCGGGGTGGTAAGTCCCACGCTTTCCGCGCCGAGCCGGGTGGTAGCCGAACCGATCCAGTCCTCAGGGCGGTAGGCGTCGATCGGGTCGACCCCGCGGAAGCGGGCAATGTTGACACCGCCGCGGTAAAAGTGGCGCGGCTGGTTAGGTGGCAGCACCGTCGCCCGCATCGATGCCCGTGACCGATCCGGAGCTCGGACCACCGCCATCGCCTCCAGCTGGCGGAGCCGTTCGTCCAACGTTCGTTAACTGCAACTAGCGCATTGATGAGATCGTTTGTCAACGCTCGGAGCCCACCTGGAACCCGCCCGTTACCGGGATGATCACGTGCGCCACGCACCCCGGGGTCAGTAGCCACGGGCAGCGTCTCGGGCGTGTGCCATAAGCTTCGGCGTCACGAATGATGTCACGCCCTCCCCGCTGCCCGTGCCGACACGGCGTCAGCTGTCGGGCGTCGCCGACACCGGGGCAACAGAGTCCGCGTTACTCGGCCGCAGCGTTGATCTCACCAGCCGTGACTAATCGACTCGGCCGGGGGTGCGCCGCCGGTGCCCGAGGCAGCAAAGCCGCACCCGATCAGTGACGATGTGCTCGCGGCCGGTGCACTCCTCGGGTGAGGAGCACCCGCCAGCGCCAGAAGTGAGCAGGAAGGGAGCCGGAGGTGAGCCGGTGAGGTGAGCCGGCGCCGGGACTCGAACCCGGAACCGCCCGATTACAAGTCGGGTGCGCTGCCAGTTGCGCCACGCCGGCGAGGCGGTCCGATCCTAGATGAGGAGCTCGGTGGGGGATGTCCGGCAGGAACAACCCAACGTGCGGACATCCGGAGCTGGGCAAAGCCATCGTCGCCCACGAGTGTTCCTCCTGTTCTTCTCCGCCCGACGGTGACCGGCGAGCGCGTCGGTCGCCGAACGCCTGCCCCACGGCTCATACGGTGGACCGATGGACGGCTCGGCCCGGTTCTGGTGGCGGGTGGCGGCGGCAGGCGTCGCGGCGATCGCCGGTCTCGGCCTGGGCCTTCACGAGACCGGCGCCTGGACCCCACCACAGTGGCTCATCGTCACCCTCATCGTCGCTGGTGTCCTGGTCGCCTTCGTCACCGCCGCCGAGGCCGCCATCGACCAGCGCCGGCATGGCCGGGCAAACGAGCTGCGGGAGCAGGCTCGCGCCGTCCTCTCTCCGCTTCTGCTCGAGATCGAGGAAGCCACCGGGATCAATGCCCGGCAGCTCGGCGTCTCGGCCTACCGAGTGAGAAGGCGGCTCTGGCCGTTCTCACAGGCACGCCTGGAACGGTTGCTTCGACTTCAGCTGCTCATCCGGGTGAGCTCCGGGATCGCATGGCGGCCCGGCGTCGGCGTCATCGGCCAATGCGTCCAGCGCGGCGAGGACATCGTCGAGAACCTGGCCGCCCTCGACGAGCAGCTGAGCGACGTCCCGAGACACGAATGGGCAAGCCTCGGCGACGACCTCACCTACGGCTTCACGTACGAGGAGTTCCTGCGCGTGCGGGGGAAGTACGGCGTCGTCCTCGCGTCACCGATGATCAAAGAGACGCCGTTGGGATCCCGCGTCATCGGGTGCGTCGCAGTCGACGCACCGGCCGGCGCGTTCGCGTCCCTCGCCTCGGAGGAGATCCGCGGGCTGGTCGCCGCGGCCGCCGTCACGCTCGCCGCCCTGCTGGCCGACGAGGCGTAACATGATGGCCGTGGCACCACGCAGGAGGTTCCGGCGCGAGCGCTTGGTAGCCCCCCGGGTTCGGTCGGAGCACGCCGCCGCTCGGTTGCTCAGCCAGATGCGCGAACTCGGCAGCGACCGCATTCTCCCCAGCGACGTCTGGCTGACGGCGGCACAGCTCCCCGAAGTGATAGCCGCCGAGAACGGTTACCGCTGAAGTCCAGGCCCTTACGACGTCGCCGTCGTGATGTAGCGCGACAGCGAGTCGCGCTCGACCTCGAGTTCTCCGACGCGGTTCTTCACGATGTCGCCGATGCTGACGATGCCGGCAAGCTTTCCGTCGGCGACGACAGGCACGTGCCGGAACCGGCCTTCGGTCATCGTGCGCATGAGGTCGACGACAGGCGCATCGGGCGGGCTGGTCTTCACGTCGCTGGTCATGATCGCCGACACCGGCTCGGAGATCACCGTCGCGCCGCGAGAGGCCAGCGCCCGGACGATGTCGCGCTCGGTCACGATGCCCTCTACGGTCTCGCCGTCGGTCGACACGACGGCGGCGCCGATCCCGTGCTCGGCCAGGACGCCGAGCAGCGTGCGCACGTCGATCTGCGGCTCCACGGTCACGACGGCGTTGCCCTTGGCTCGGATCACGTCGGAGACACGCATGGGGTCCTCCCGAGTCAGCAGGGTCGTCACCTGTGGAAAACCGTACGGTGACGGGGCCCGGCGCGGAAGGCTTACGTCCAGAATGATGACCGACTAGTGACTACTCGGCTCAGATGGGGCAGAATCACCCGAACCTCCACTCGGATCGTCCGGCACGTACCTGCCGGTGGAAGGACTGATCAATCATGGCCACAGTCACGTTCGACAGCGCGACTCGCATCTATCCGGGCACCGAGAATCCCGCGGTCGACAGCCTGGATCTCGAAGTCGGGGACGGCGAGTTCGTCGTCCTGGTCGGCCCGTCCGGAAGCGGAAAATCCACGGCCCTGCGGATGCTCGCCGGCCTCGAGGATGTCGACTCCGGCACCATCCACATCGGCGAGCGCGACGTCACGAACATCCCTCCGAAGGACCGCGACATCGCCATGGTGTTCCAGAACTACGCTCTCTACCCGCACATGAGCGTGGCCGACAACATGGGCTTCGCCCTGAAGATCGCCGGCGTCAACAAGGCCGACATCAGGAAGCGGGTGGGCGACGCCGCCAAGCTGCTCGAACTCGAGGACTACCTGGACCGCAAGCCCAAGGCGCTCTCCGGTGGCCAGCGTCAGCGCGTCGCCATGGGTCGGGCGATCGTGCGTGAGCCGCAGGTCTTCCTGATGGACGAGCCGCTGTCCAACCTGGATGCGAAACTGCGGGTCTCGACTCGCACGCAGATCGCGTCGCTGCAGCGCCGGCTCGGCATCACCACCGTCTATGTCACCCACGACCAGATCGAGGCGATGACGATGGGGGACCGGGTCTGCGTGCTCAACAACGGGCTACTGCAGCAGGTCGACACCCCGCTCAGCCTCTACGACCAACCGGCCAACGTCTTCGTGGCCGGCTTCATAGGGTCGCCGGCGATGAACATCGGCACGTTCGTGGTCGGCGAAGACGGCGACGCCACGCTCGGTAACGCGAAGATTCCGCTGGCCACGTCCACGGTCGACGCCGTCAAGGCCGAGGGCTCGGACCAGGTTGTTCTCGGCTTCCGGCCGGAGTCGCTGGAGCCGGCGGGCGAGGAAGCCGAGGGCGCGTTCCCGGTGGTCGTCGACGTCGTCGAGGAGCTCGGCTCGGACGCGTACCTGTACGGCGAGGCCGTGGGCCCGGCAGCCACCGACCCTACCGTCGAGCTCGCCAACAGGACGATCATCGCCCGGGTCGAGCCCCGCAACGAGCCGGAGAAGGGCCAGAAGGTCTACCTGAAGATCAAGACTGGTGGCGAGCACTGCTTCTCGGTCAAGACAGGGGAGCGTCTCCCCTCCTGACCCCTAGGGCGCGCGACGGAGGCAGCCTCCAGCCGCGGTCGGGGTGTTCGTCACCGTTCCTCTCTTTCGGTGACGAACACCCCGACCGCGGCGGTGGGAGGATGAGCTCGTGGAGCTTCGCGTCCTGGCCGCGCCCGCGGAGCAGCAGGCTCTGCTGGACCTGCCGTGGGACATGCCGCTCGAGGAGTGGCCGGAGTGGTACCTCGTCATCCTCCCCCGCGGCATCTCACGCCACGTGGTGCGCTTCACCCGCCTGAACGGGCGTGTGTATGCGCTCAAAGAGGTCGTCGAGAGGTTCGCCGACCGCGAGTACCGGCTCCTGCGCGACCTGGAGCGGCTCGGAGTACCGGCCGTCGAGGCGGTTGGCGTCGTCCGGGGTCGCGAGGCACCCGACGGCACGCCACTCGACCCCGTGCTTGTGACCCGGCACCTGCAGTACTCGTTGCCGTATCGCGCATTGTTCGCGCGGATGATGCGGCGCGACACAGTCGTGCGGTTGATCGACGCGCTGGTTGTGTTGATCGTCCGCCTCCACCTGACCGGCTTCTTCTGGGGCGACTGCTCCCTGTCCAACACGCTGTTCCGCCGCGACGCGGGAGCGTTCGCCGCGTACCTCGTCGACGCCGAGACCGGCGAGCTGCACAGCTCGCTCAGCGACGGTCAGCGGCGCCACGACATCGAGAACGCCCGGATCAACATCGCTGGCGAGCTCATGGACCTGCAGGCCGGCGGCTACCTCGACGAGACCGTCGACCCGGCCGCGACCAGCGACCACGTCGCCGAGCGGTACGAGAGCCTGTGGGAGGAGCTCACCGGCTGGGAGGGCTTCGACGTCAACGACCGCTGGCGGATCGCGCGGCGGGTCGAGCGCCTCAACGAGCTCGGCTTCGACGTGGCCGAGCTCGACATCGTCACCGACATCGACGGCCGCACGGTTCGCGTCCAGCCCAAGGTGGTCGATCCCGGGCACCACTCGCGCCGGCTGCTCCGGCTCACCGGTATCGACGCCCAAGAGAACCAGGCCCGGCGACTGCTCAACGACCTCGACGCGTACGCCGCCGCCACCGACCAGCAGGGTGAGGACGAGGAGATCGTCGCCTACCACTGGGTCACCGCGAGCTACGAACCGGTGCGGCGTGCGGTCCCCCGCGAGCTGCGCGGCAAGCTCACGGCGCCCGAGATCTACCACGAGGTCCTCGAGCACCGGTGGTACCTGTCCGAGCAATCCGGCAAGGAGGTCGGTAACGTCGAGGCGGCCCAGTCGTATGTCGAGAACGTGCTCCGCCACAAGCCCGACGAGCACGCCGTCCTCGGCGGGCCCGCGACGCAGCCAGATCTGGCGGTGATCACCGACGACCTGGCGGACGATCTGCGGCCGGACCGCGCCTGACGACGTGTGGACGGGAGACTACGGAGCCCGCCGGAGCCGTCCGGCCCTCCCCCGTCCCGTCACGAGCGAGCGATCTGGCGGGCGATGACCAGGCGCTGGATCTGGTTGGTGCCCTCGAAGATCTGCATGACCTTGGCCTCGCGGAAGTAGCGCTCGACCGGGAAGTCACGGGTGTACCCCGAGCCACCCAGCACCTGCACGGCGTCTGTGGTCACGCGCATCGCGTTATCGGTGGCGACAAGCTTGGCAACGCTGGCCGCCCTCGTGTACGGCAGGTGGGCGTCGCGGCGGCGGGCTGCCGCGAGGTAGGTCGCCCGGGCCGACTCGACCGCCGCGGTCATGTCGGCCAACAGGAACCCGACGCCCTCGTGGTCGATGATCGGCTTACCGAACTGCTCGCGTTGCTTGGCGAACGACGTCGCCGCGTCCAGGGCCGCTTGTGCGATCCCGGTCGCGCAGGCCGAGATGCCCAGGCGCCCCGAGTCCAGCGCAGCCAGCGCGATGGTGAAACCCTCGCCCTCCGCGCCGATCCGGTGGTCGGCCGGCAGCCGTACACCGTCGAGGTTGACGACCCGGGTCGGTGAGCCGGTCAGGCCCATCTTCCGCTCGAGCGCACCGAACGAGAGCCCCGACGTGTCGGCCGGAACCAGGAAACAGGAGATCCCGCGCGGTCCGTCGTCCGAGGTGCGCGCCATGACCGTGTAGAAGTCGGCCAGCCCGGCGTGCGTGATCCAGGCCTTCGCGCCGGTGAGCACGTACTCGTCGCCGTCGCGCGCAGCGCGCGTCGACAGCGCCGCGGCGTCGGAGCCCGCGTGTGCCTCGGAAAGGCAATAGGCACCCAGCAACTCGCCGCCCGCCATCTCCGGCAGCCAGCGCTTGCGCTGTTCCGGCGTGCCGAACGCGGCCAGCGGCCAGCAGGACAGCGTGTGCACCGACAACGAGAGCCCGACGGTGGCCCACCGCGCGGCGACCTCCTCCACGACCTGGAGATAGACCTCGTAGGGCTGACCACCACCCTCGTCGTACGGCAGGCCCAGCAGGCCGGACCGGCCCAGCGTCCGCACCAACTCCCGCGGATACTCACCCGCTGCCTCGGCGGCGTCGGCTCGCGGCGCGAGCTCGGCGTCGGCGATGTCGCGGACGAGAGCGATCAGCTCCCGAGCCTCGGGGGTGGGCAGCATCCGGTCCACCGGCACGTGGTCGTACCTCCGTCGCGGCGCAGCCGAGGCTCTCCCGGCAGCTCGTGCCCAGTATGACGGCGCGTCGGAGGCGGCCGGCTCGGCCCGTGTACATGGTGGGCGCACGCCGCGGGCTGAGCGGGTCGTCGACCCGGTCGGGGCCTAGTCTGCGAGGCGCCTCTCGGCCCTGGTCAGTTCGACCTTGGCCTGGTCGTGCGCCTTCCGGAGGCCGTCGCGGCGCCGGGCCTCCACCCGGGCGCCCCGCTCGGCGGCTTCGAGCCGCTTCTCGACGTCGCGGACCTGGTCGCGCAGGTCGTCGAGGCGCACGCTCAGCTCTGCGACATTCCGGTCGGCCTCCTCGACGACGTGTTCCTGCTCCGCCAGTTCGGCGGCCGCCGCCTCCAGCAACTCCCGGGCTTCATCGAGGCGATGCACCGCCTCCTCGCGGCGCTCGCGGTCTTGCTGGTCCGACCGTGTATCCGCGGGCACGGCCTCCTGCCGGGCAGTGCGACCGGAAGGCCTGCGGTCGCGGGGCGTCTTGGCCTCGCCGCCGCGCTTCTGGGCGGGAGGGGAAGGAACGCTCGACAGGAAACCGCCGAACCCCGAGTACGACACCGGCTTGGTGAGCCGACCCGCTCGGATCTCGTCGGCGACGTCGGGCCGCGCGAGGGCGGCACCAAGGGTCTCCTCTACCTCCCGGGCCATGTCGGCGGTCACGTCGACGCCCGCGTCCGCAGCGAGCGCGCGAGCTCGCCGCAGCAGCGCCGCCTCCGCCTTACGACGCTGCGCCGACAGGTCCTGCAGATCGCCGCCCGATCCCTGCTGATGCGCCCGGCGCAGCCCGTCGCCGAGCTCGAGGAGCTGCTCGACGGCGTCGCGCTGGTCGCGTGACAGCAGGTTGACCACCCAGGCGCTCTGGGTCGGGCGGCGCAGTCCGGCCACGGCCCGGGCGAGCGACGCCCGACCCTCGGCGCGAGCCTGCCGCACCCGGTCGTCGCGGGCTGCGACGAACGCGTCCGGGCGCAGCGCATACAGGTCGCCGGCGGCCTCGTCGAGCTCGCGCTCGTCAGCCTCCGGGTCGCCTTTCGACCGCGACGGACTCATCGGGTCCATACTCTCGCGACGCCGGTCCCCTTCCGCACGCGCGACAGCGCGTGGCGCGCCGGCCCGTCCCTGATGGCACGCCGTACCGTTGCTGTCGTGCGCGTTATGCCCGCTTTGTGGAGCGGTTCAGCGTGCCACGCCGACATGTGGCCCCGGCACGGCGGACGTCGGGCCACCAGACCCATCACCGCCTGGCCCGGGCCACCTCGTACAAGGCAATGCCCGCAGCCACACCTGCGTTGAGCGACTCGACCTCGCGGGCGATCGGGATCCGGGCGACCTGGTCGCACGCCTGCCGCGCCACTCTCGACAGCCCGGCACCTTCCGCCCCGACCACGAGGCACAGCGGCGATGCGGCCGTTTCGACGGACCCGATCTCGACGTCGCCGTCGCCTGCCAGTCCGACCACGAAGAGTCCCGCTTCCGCGTACGTCCGCAGCTGACGGGCCAGGTTGGTCGCGCGGGCGACGGGCACCCGCGCGGCCGCGCCCGCCGACGTCTTCCACGCACCCGCCGTCATCCCGGCGCTGCGCCGCTCGGGCACGACGACGCCGTGAGCACCGAAGGCAGCCGCCGATCGGACCACTGCACCCAGGTTGCGCGGGTCGGTCACACCGTCGAGGGCGACGACGAGCGGGCTCTCGCCGGCAGCACGTGCGGCCGCCACGAGGTCGTCGGGATGCGCATACTCGTACGCCGGCACGGTGAGCGCGACACCCTGGTGCGCGGCACCGCCGGTGACCCGGTCGAGCTCGGCCCGGGGCGCCTCGAGAAGGGGCAGCCGGCGGTCGGCCGCCGCACGCAACACTTCGCGGATCCGGTCGTCGACGTCGATCCGCTCGGCGACGTACAGCGCCTTGACCGGTACGTGCGCGCGCAACGCCTCCACGACGGAGTTACGGCCGGCAATCGTCTCGGCGGCGCCGGGACGCCCGGGCCCGGCCGGGCGACCTGTCCGCGCGCGGCCGACGGAGGTCGCGCCCTTGCGAACCGCCACGTTGGTTCGGCGCGACTTGACATGGCCCGGCCGCTCCTCGGCCCGTGGGGTCGGGCCCTTACCTCCGAGGGCCTTGCGCCGCTGGCCCCCCGAGCCGACGACCATGCCCTTCTTGGTCCCCTCTTTGCGCATGGCGCCGCGCCGCCGGGAGTTGCCCGCCATCAGCCCCCCTGGCCATCGTCGTCGAGCTCCCAACGGGAGCCTGACGGCGTGTCCTCGACGGCGACGCCCGCGGCCTTGAGCCGGTCGCGCAGGGCGTCGGCGGTGGCGAAGTCTTTACGGGCGCGAGCCTCCTGTCGCTGCTCGAGCACGACGCTCACCAGCGCGTCGACGACCTCGTGCAGCCGGTCGGCCGCGCCGCCGGCGCCGGCCGCCCCGGCCCACGGCGCGGCCAGCGGGTCGAGCCCGAGCACACCCAGCATCGCCCGCACCTCGGCAAGGTTGATGCGAATCCCTGCGGCGTTGCCCTCGGCCAGCAGCCCGTTGCCGTCGCGGACCGTGTCGAAGAGCACGGCCAGGGCCTGCGGCACGGACAGGTCGTCGTCCATCGCTGCGGCGAAAGCTGCCGGAACCGATCCGGGCACGACGCCGGGAACGGTCTCCGATGCCCGCAGCACGTACCCCTCCAGTCTGCGGTAGGCAGCTCCGTCGGCGGCCAGCGACTCCTCGGAGAACTCGATCTCGCTGCGGTAGTGCGCCGCCACGAGGTAATAGCGAAGCTCGACCGGCCGGATCCGCTTGACCACCTCGGATACGAGAAGCATGTTGCCCAGCGACTTGCTCATCTTCGCGCCGCTGAGGTTCACCAGCGCGTTGTGCATCCAGTACCGCGCGAAACCCTGCCCGGCAGCGCGCGACTGGGCCTGCTCGTTCTCGTGGTGTGGGAAGCGGAGGTCGAGTCCGCCGCCGTGGATGTCGAACTCCGTCCCGAGGTACTTCGCCGCCATGGCCGAACACTCCAGGTGCCAACCGGGTCGGCCGCGCCCGTACGGGGTGGGCCAGGACGCAGTGTCGGGCTCGCCGGGCTTGTGGCCCTTCCAGAGTGCGAAGTCGCGAGGGTCGCGCTTGCCGCGCGGATCGGCGTCCGCCGCGGGTTCCATGTCGTCGAGCCGCTGGTGAGACAGCTCGCCGTACGAGGGCCAGGACCGGACGTCGAAGTAGACGTCCCCGGACCCGTCGTCCGCCACGTAGGCGTGTCCCCGGCGGACGAGCGTGGTCATGAGCTCGACCATCTCGGGGATGTGCCCGGTCGCTCGCGGCTGGTACGTCGGCGGCAGGCAGCCGAGCACAGCGTACGCGTCGTCGAGCTCGCGCTCGTTGGCGAACGCCAACGCCCACCAGGGCTGGTCCGCTTCGGCCGACTTGGTCAGGATCTTGTCGTCGATGTCGGTGACGTTCGCTACCAGCGTCACCTCCTGGCCGCGGTGCTCGAGCCACCGACGCAGGACGTCGAAGACGACCTCCTTGCGGATGTGGCCGATGTGCGGCGGCCCCTGAACGGTCAGGCCACAGTGGTAGATCCCGACCCTGCCCGGATGCAGCGGGACGAAGTCGCGGATCTCACGGATGGCCGTGTCGTACAGGCGAAGTCTCACCACACAAGGGTATCGGCGATGATGGTGGGCAAGTCCCCCACGACCTTCGAGGATGCCGATGCCTGTGCGCGCGCCGATGCGGGCCGCCGACAGGTGGTGGCTGCCGTATGTCGCCACGGCGGCTGCCGCGGCAGCCGGACTGGCGGTGCTGACCTGGCAGGTCGCGATCTCCGGGCCCCTGCTCGGGGCCGACTGGCCGGTTCACCGCATCTTCGACGCCCACCAGCCGGATGGTCTGGTGCGCGGGCTCCTCGACGGCGCGGCCAAGCTCGGTCAGCGGTGGCTGACGCTGCCGATCCTGCTGGGCACGGCCGCGTGGGTCTCCTGGCGCCAGCGGCGGGTACGGCCGATGGTCGCAGTCGTGACGGCGCTCGGTGCGCTCTACGTCGTTGGCAACGCCATCAAGTTCGGCCTGGGCCGCACGCCGCCGTGGCGCGGCGTCGACATGCTGCACGGAGACGGCCAAGCGTTCCCGTCCGGGCACGCGGCCAACGCGTCGCTCACCTGGGCCCTCATCGCCATGCTGCTGTACGGGGCGGTCGGGCTGCGGCCCGACCGGCGGCTGCTGAGGCTCGGACTTGCGTACGGCACGGGCGCAGCGGTGCTCGTCGGCGCCCTCATGGTCGTGCTCGACTACCACTGGCTCAGCGACATCCCCGCGGGCGGGCTACTTGGGCTCGCCGTCCTGATGCTGGCGAGGCTCGTCCTCGGCGAGAACCAGGGCGGTAGCGACGGCGGCGAGACCCTCACCGCGGCCGGTCAGGCCGAGGCCGTCGGTGGTGGTGCCGCTGACGGAGACCGGCGCACCGACGGCGTCGGACAGGACCTTCTCGGCTTCCGCCCGGCGGGTCCCGATTCGCGGCGAGTTGCCGACGACCTGAACCGCGACGTTGCCGATGTCGTACGCGGCCGCGCGGACCAGCCGGGCGACCTCGGCGAGGAGCGCCAGGCCGGACGCGCCCGCCCACTCTGGCCGATCGGTGCCGACGGTGGCTCCGAGGTCACCCAGTCCCGCAGCTGAGAGCAGGGCATCGCAGGCGGCGTGTGCCGCGACGTCGCCGTCGGAGTGACCGGCGCAGCCGGCGGGCTCGTCCGGCCAGTGCAGGCCGGCGACCCAGCACGGGCGTCCGACCTCGAACGTGTGGACGTCGAGCCCGACCCCGACCCTCGGCGTCATGGTCGGCCGTCTCTCCGGCCGGCGAGGACCGCCTCAGCGAGGACGAGATCCAGCGGCCGGGTGACCTTGAACGCCTCCTCGTGGCCGGGGATGACCCGCACGGCGAGCCCGGCGCGCTCGACCATGCCCGCGTCGTCGGTCGCGTCCTCGACGACGGTCGAATGGGCGCGCTCGAGCACACCGCGCCGGAAGCCCTGCGGAGTCTGCACGGCGCGGAGCTCGGACCGGTCCAGCGTCGCGACGACCACCTCGCCGTCGACCTGCTTGACCGTGTCGGCGACCGGGAGGACGGGCACGACGGCGTCGGCTCCGTCCGTCACGGCGCCCGCGACCGCCGCGAACAAGGCCGCAGGCGTCAGGCAGCGGGCCGCGTCGTGGACGAGCACGACGTCCACGGAGGGCGGCAGCTCGGCGAGGCACGCGGCGACGGACTTGGCCCTGGTCGCACCTCCGGCGACCACGACCAGGTCCGGGGCATGCGGCTTCAGCAGGTCGCGGACGTCGTCGGCTTCATCGGGAGGGGCGGCGACAGCGACGAGATCGACGACCCCGGAAGCGACGGCGGCGCGGGCCGCATGGACCAGCATGGGCTCGCCGGCGAGTAGGCGCAGCGCCTTGGGCACGCCCGGGCCGAGCCGGTCACCCCGGCCGGCTGCGACGAGGATGCACGCCGTCGTCACCGGGATTTTGCCCCCTCGATTGCGTGGAGAGGTTGCAAGCCTAGGGCAGCCGATTGGGCTCACGGCCAGCAGCACGCACAGCCGTGGGGCGTCGAGGCGGGATGCAAAGACCCCTGCTCCCCGCGCCGGGGGCAGGGGTCTCACGCGTCGTTCAGCTGGCGAGGACCTCGTCGAGCAGTGTCTCGGCCTTGTCCTCGTTGGTGTGCTCGGCCAGGGCCAGCTCGGACACCAGGATCTGACGTGCCTTGGCGAGCATGCGCTTCTCACCTGCGGACAGGCCACGGTCGCGCTCGCGGCGCCACAGGTCGCGGACGACCTCGGCCACCTTGATCACGTCACCCGACGCGAGCTTCTCGAGGTTGGCCTTGTAGCGACGGGACCAGTTGGTCGGCTCCTCCGTGTGGGGCGCCCGGAGCACCTCGAACACCCGGTCGAGCCCTTCCTGGTTGACCACGTCGCGAACGCCGACGAGGTCGACATTGTCCGCGGGGACGCGGACGGTCAGATCACCTTGGGTGACCTTCAGGACGAGGTACTTGCGCTCCTCCCCCTTGATGACACGGATCTCGATCGCCTCGATGAGGGCGGCCCCATGGTGCGGGTAGACAACCGTCTCGCCGACCTTGAAAGTCATATGGTTCTGTCCCCTTCCTCTGACCAGGATAACACGGCCGGCAAGAACCCTTGGTCACGTTTGCGCTGGTCAGAGGCCAAACAGGGGCTTGACAAACACCCTGCCTCATGCTCCGCACATTGCCAGCCCGGATCACCTGGGCCGGATACTGTCCGGGTGGACGTCGAGGAGACCGCGGCCGGCGCGCCATCGTCCGCTCGCGCGCTGCTGCTCGCCAGTCACCCATTGCCGACAGCAGCGGTGACGACCTTGACCGCGGTGCTGGCCGCGGCGGCGGGAGCGCGAGACGGGGCCCTCGCCCTGCTCACCGGGGCCGTGTTCGTCGGCCAGCTCTGCGTCGGGTGGACCAACGACCTGGTCGACAGGGGACGCGACCGCGCAGTCGGGCGCTCCGACAAGCCGCTGGCCCTCGGCCAGGTCTCGGCCCGCGCGGTCCGTACCGCCGCCGTCACTGCCGGGGTCGCATGCGTCCCACTGTCGTTGGGCCTCGGGGCCGCGCCAGGCGTTTCGCACCTGACGGCGGTGGCGGGGGCGCTGGCATACGACCTGGGCCTCAAGCGGACGTTGTTCTCCTGGGTTCCGTACGCCGTCGCGTTCGCCCTGCTCCCTGTGGTCGTGTGGCTGGTGTCTCCGCACGACGGACTGCCGCCGGGGTGGGTCATCGCCGCCGGCGCCCTGCTCGGCGTCGGTGTGCACGGGGCCAACGTGCTGCCTGACCACGCCCGCGACCGGGCGACCGGCGTGCTCGGGCTCCCGCAGCGGCTTCCGCTCCCCGCATTGCGAGTCGGTACGGCGGTCGCGCTGCTCGCCGCGCTGGCCCTGCTCACGCTCGGCCCGGCCGGCGCTCCGCGCCCGTGGGAATGGGTGGCGTTCGGGGCTGGTGCCGGCCTCGGCGTCCTCTCGGCCGTCGGCCCGGCTGGGCGCGTCGCGTTCCCCGCTGCGATCGGCGTCGGCGCGCTCGCCGTGACAGTGCTCGTCGTCCGGGGCGCGTTCGGGTGACCACAACGGGCTGCGACACGCTCCGCGGATCGACCCAACCGGCCGACCCCGGCGCACGCGGATGATCGCGTCGGTACTCTTGGCCCCGGTCGGTCGCAGCCGGCTGCGACCCTTGGACGATCGCTCGAGGAGCTGTCCGGTGATACGACCTGTCTGGCCCCGCGGCGCGGCACTCGTCGCGCTCCCGCTTCTGGGTCTGGCCCTTGTTGGCTGCGACTCGATCCGGGAGCAGACGCAGCAGCCCCACGACCCGGCCGACGGCGTCAGCGCCGACGCCGGTGACATCGCGATCCGCAACGTCCTGATCGTCGCCGACGAGAGTGGCGACGTCGGCACCGTTCTGGCGTCATTCGCCAACCAGGGCGCCGGCGACCGGCTCGTCGAGGTGCGAGTCGACGGTACCGAGGCCGCACCGAACGGCGGTTCCCTCAGGATCCCGGCGGGCGGCTACGCGTCACTCGGGCCCGGATCCACGCGGCTCGACGTCGAAGGTGCCGACACCGAACCAGGGCGTTTCGTCGAGGTCGAGTTCCTCTTCCGCGAGGCGCCCCGCGTCACGGTCGACGCGCTGGTCCAGCCTGCCGAGGGGATCTACGAGGACGCGCTCATCGCCCCCCGTGGGCCCGACGCAGAGGAGAGCCCGCCGACGGGCTGACCATCCGCGTTGATCATGCAACTTCTGTGCGACACGCCGCGGCCAGGCCCGCGTGTCGCACAGAAGTTGCATGATCAACGCGGTCAGGCCTCGAACTTGTAGCCGAGGCCGCGAACGGTCTGCAGGTAGGTCGGCTGAGCCGGGTCTGGCTCGATCTTGGCCCGCAACCGCTTGACGTGTACGTCGAGGGTCTTGGTGTCGCCGACGTAGTCGGCGCCCCAGATGCGGTCGATGAGCTGGCCGCGGGTGAGGACCCGTCCCGCATTGCGGAGCAGCAGCTCCAGCAGCTCGAACTCCTTGAGCGGCAGGCGCACCGAGTCGCCGGCGACGGTCACCACGTGCCGGTCGACGTCCATCCGCACCGGACCGGCCTCGAGCACGGGCGGGGCGAGCTCGGGGGTCTCCGAGCCACGGCGCAGCACCGCCCTGATCCGGGCCACGAGCTCGCGGGACGAGAACGGCTTGGTGACGTAGTCGTCGGCACCGAGCTCGAGCCCGACGACCTTGTCGACCTCGGAGTCCTTGGCGGTGAGCATGATGACGGGCACGCTGGATCGAGCCCTCAGCTGCCGGCAGACCTCGGTGCCCGGCAGCCCGGGGAGCATGAGGTCGAGCAGTACGAGGTCGGCGCCGCCGCGGTCGAACTCGTCGAGGGCGTCGTTGCCGTTGGCCGCGACGGCGACCTCGAAGCCCTCCTTGCGGAGCATGTACGACAGGGCGTCGCTGAAGGACTCCTCGTCCTCGACAACGAGCACTCTATTCACGATGTTGCCTCCGGGATCGCGGCGGTCGGCTCGGACGGCTGTCCAGGCCGGTTCGGGTGTGGGTGGAGCGGAAGGCGCACGGTGAACGTCGAGCCCGACCCGCGAGCACTCCACACGGTGACCTCGCCGCCATGGCTGGCGGCGACGTGTTTCACGATGGACAGGCCCAGCCCGGTGCCTCCCGTGGTTCGTGACCGGGCCGGGTCCACCCGGTAGAAGCGCTCGAAGATCCGTTCGAGCTCACCCTCGGGAATGCCCAGGCCCTGGTCGGTCACGCTGATCTCGACGAGATCGCCGCGGCGGCGTACGCCGACCGCCACCCGGGTGTACTGCTCGCTGTACGCGACGGCGTTCTCGACCAGGTTGCCCAGTGCGACGACGAGCTGAGCCTCGTTGCCGAGCACCTGCAGGCCCGGGTGGCCACCTGACGCGAGCCGGATGTGCCGGTTCTCGGCGTCGACGCGGCTCCGGTCGACGGCCGCGGCCACGACGTCGTCGACGTCGACCGGGTCCGGCGACTCCACCGGGTCGTCGTATTGCAAGCGGGAAAGGTCGATGATCTCCTGCACGAGCCTGGTCAGCCGGGCGCCCTCCTGCTGCATCCGAGCCGCGAACCGCCGGACCGCTTCGGGATCGTCGCTCGCGTCCTGGACTGCTTCGGCGAGCAGGCTCAGCGCACCCACGGGGGTCTTGAGCTCGTGCGAGACGTTCGCGACGAAGTCACGACGGACCTCGTCGACGCGGATCGCCTGGGTGCGGTCCTCGACCAGCACCAGGAGCAATCCGTGGGTCAGCGGCGCCACCCGTGCCGCCACGTGCAGCGTCTGGGTCGTGTCGCGGGACCGGGCGATCTGGAGCTGTGCCTCGCGGATCTGACCGTCCCGGAGAACGGCGCCGGCCACCTCCAGCAGCTCCGGAACCGCGACCCGCTCCTGACGCACCAGGCCGAACGCGTACGCCGACGGACTGGCCTTGACGACGTCCAGGCTCTCGTCGAGCAGCACCGCACTCGCACGTAGGACGGACAGGACCTCGTCGACCCCGTCGGGCACCCGCGGAGGGTGCACGTCCGGCACGGTCTGCTGCTCCCTCTCGCTGGCACGGAACGCCAGACCTGCCGCAAGGCCGACCAGCGCGCCGAGGCACGCGGTCAGCGAAGCAGTGGCAACGACGTCCACATTTGGTGATGTTAGGTCCCGCACACCGTGCCGCCGACATCGAGACCCAGCCGCGGATGCCGGTGATCCGTTGTTCACCGATTCTTACCGACCGGTTCACCTCGCGGAGCCGAGCGTCCATCTCGTCGGACCTAACCTGTGGAAACCCGACCACGGGACTACGACAATGACCCCAGACCCGTCAAGCGAGGCGACTAACGGATGCGCGAGGCCTTCTACGAGCAGCTCGAAGACGTCACAAGCCAGCTGATCGGCATGACCCGCAAGGCCGGTGACCAGATCCGCGCGGCGACCACCGCCCTGCTGGATGCCGACATCCAGCTCGCCGACCAGACGGTGGCGGCCGATGCGGACCTCAACCGCGACCAGCTCGAGGTCGACGCCCGCATCCTGGAGCTCGTGGCGACCCAGGCACCCGTTGCGGGCGACCTGCGCACCATGCTCGCAGCGCAGGGCAGCAGCTCAGACCTCGAACGGATGGGTGACCTGGCCGTGCACGTCGCCAAGGTCGCGCGGATGCGTTATCCCGACATCGCCGTGCCGGAGGAGTTCCGCACGACGTTCAAGGACATGGGTCGTACCGCCGAGGCCATGGCCGCCAAGGCCGGGTCGGTGCTGAGACTGCGCGATCTCGATGCTGCCGTGGAGCTGGCCACCGACGACGACGAGATGGACCGGCTGCACCGGTCGTTGTTCGTCGTGATGTTCGACGAGGGCTGGTCGCGAGGCGTCGAGGTCGCGGTCGACGTTGCGCTGCTAGGCCGGTACTACGAACGGTTCGCCGACCATGCCGTGAACATCGCGGCCAACGTGCGGTACATGATCACGGGCGAGGTCGAGTGGTCCGAGGGCACGTCCGGCCACTAAGGCGCTGACCACGCTCCCGCTCACGCTGACTGGTCAGCGCCCTTGGTTGCGCACTGCCTCGATGGCGGCTGCGGCCGCGCCGGGATCGAGGTACTCGCCACCGGTCGTGAGCGGGCGCGTGCCCTCGTCGAGCTCGTAGAGCAGGGGCACGCCGGTCGGGATGTTCAGCGCGACGACCTCCTCGTCGGTCATCCCGTCCAGGTGCTTGACCAGGGCACGCAGCGAGTTGCCGTGCGCCACGACCGCGACGGCGAGCCCTCGGCGCAGGTCGGGCACGATCGCGTCGTACCAGTACGGCAGCATCCGGTCGACGACGTCCGCGAGACACTCCGTACGCGGAATCAGCTCGGGCGGTAGGTCGGCGTACCGCGGGTCGCCCACCTGTGAGAACTCGTCGTCGTCGGCGATGGGCGGAGGCGGCGTGTCGTACGACCGGCGCCAGAGCATGAACTGTTCCTCGCCGTACTCGTCGAGCGTCTGCCTCTTGTCCTTGCCCTGGAGGGCCCCGTAGTGCCGCTCGTTGAGCCGCCATGACCGGCGGACTGGAATCCAGGATCGCTCGGCGACCTGCATGGCGATCTCGGCCGTTCGGGTCGCCCGGCGCAAGACGCTGGTGTGCAGGACGTCCGGGCACAGGTCGCGCTCGGCGATCAGTTCGCCCCCCCGCTCGGCCTCGGCACGGCCCTTCTCGGTGAGATCGACGTCGACCCATCCGGTGAACAGGTTCTTGGCGTTCCAGTCGCTCTCGCCGTGTCGGAGCAGGATCATGCGGTACGGCATGGCTCGGAGCCTAGCGGGGGCGGAAAGCCTCTCTCCCGCGTCGCAGCCGAGGTCGGAGGATGTCGCCGATCTGAGCGGTCAGGTGTCGCTGGGGCGCAGGTGGTCGAACGCGGCCAGGTTGCGGGTCGACTCGCCGCGGGCGAGCCGCCAGGCCCATTCCCGTCGGATCGACTCCGCGAAGCCGAGCTCGAGGATCGTGTTGAACGACGAGTCGGCCGCGTCCAGAACGACCCCGAGCAGCCGATCGAGCTCGGGCGACGTCACCGCGTGCAGCGGCAGGCGTCCGACCAGATAGATGTCGCCTGTGCCGTCGACGGAGAACGCCACCCCCGACAGGCGTGCGTTGCGCTCCAGCAGCCACCGGTGCACTCCGGCGTGGTTCTCGTCGGGACAGCGAGCGACGAAGGCGTTGACCACCAGGCTGTGCTCGCGGACGGCAAGACTGCACGACGTCTTGAGCTTGCGTTCGCCGGGGAGCTCGACGGTGAACCGGCCGGGAGCGCTCTCCTCCCAAGGAGCGCCGGTGCCGCCAAGGTGGTCGCGGACGATCGCGGCCACTCCCTGCGCCGACGAGCCCATCACACCCCCAACAGCTCGCCTCGAGCCATCTCGCGTGCGGAAGCATAGACGTCGATCATCTGGTCCGCCGTGGCGTCCCAGCCGAACGTCCGCGCATGCGCGAGCGCACCACGACTCAACCGGAGGCGGCGCGTGGGATCGGCGATCAGC
Source organism: uncultured Actinomycetota bacterium (assembly GCA_963801065.1). GTDB lineage: Bacteria > Actinomycetota > Actinomycetes > Jiangellales > Jiangellaceae > CAWDDG01. The sequence goes on from CAWDDG010000004.1 coordinate 78,952, forward strand.
TCGCCGATCGATCTGGCCCAGGTGGCTGTGTCGTGTCCGTTGACGAGCACACCTGACAGTCCGTCGGCGACCGCCGTCGGCAGCCCACCGACCGATGCGGCGACGACCGGCGTGCCACATGCTTGCGACTCCAGCGCCACCAGCCCGAACGACTCGCTGTACGACGGCACGGCCGTGAGATCGGCGGCGCGGTACCAGTCGGTCAGCCGGGCCTGGGTCACCGGCGGTTCGAACCGGACCAGGTCGTCGACGTCGAGCGCCCGCGCCAGGCGCAGCAGGGACTCCGGCTGTTCCAGGCCACTGCCGGACGGCCCGCCGACGACGGCCACGACCAGCCGCTCCCGCAGCGACGGATCCGCGCCGACCAGCTCGGCAGCCGCCCGTACCAGCAGGTCCGGAGCCTTCAGTGGCTGGATCCGCCCGGCGAACAGCAGCACGACAGCGCTACGACGCAGCCCGAGCCGGGCTCTGGCCGCCGCCGGGTCACCGGGACTGAACATGTCCAGGTCGACGCCCGGGTTGACGATCGCGATCCTCGCCGGGTCGGCGTGGTAGAGGTCGACGAGCTGGGCTGCCTCGGTTGCCGTGTTGGCAACCAGGCGGTCGGCCACGCCGACGACCTGTTCCTCACCGAGGATGCGCCCAAGCGGCTCTGGCACGTCGTCGTCGGCGAGCGCGAGGTTCTTCACCTTCGCCAAGGTGTGCATCGAGTGCACGAGCGGTACCCGCCACCGCTCCGTCGTGCGCCGGCCCACCTCCCCGGACAACCAGTAGTGCGAGTGGACGAGGTCGTACCGACCTAGCGAGTGGGACAGCTCGGCCCGGATCACACCAATGGTGAACGCGCACAGCTCACCGGGCAGGTCACGGCGTTCGAGCACCTCGTACGGTCCTGCCATCACGTGCTTGACCAGCACACCCGGTGCGACCTCGACCGTCGACTGCTGAGCGCTCGACGTCGCGCGCGTGAAGATCTCGACCTCGACGTCACGCTGCGCCAGCCGGCGCGCGAGCTCGACGACGTAGACGTTCATGCCTCCCGCGTCGCCGGTGCCCGGCTGGTCCAGCGGGGAGGTGTGGACGCTGATCATCGCGACCCGGCGCGGCACGCGGGCAGGGAACGTCACGGTCACGTCAGGGCACACCTCCGAGAACGCAACCCGTCCTCACACGCTCCGATTCCCGTCATGTCGCCTGGACAACCGTGCTCCACCGCGGCCAACATCGAACGGTGCTGGTCAGGCTGGTGGAGGGCGATATCACCGCACACCGGGCCGACGCGATCGTCAACGCGGCGAACTCACGGATGCGGGGTGGCGGCGGCGTTGACGGCGCGCTGCACCGGGCGGGTGGGCCGGCGATTCTCGAGGACTGCATCCGGCGGTTCCCCGACGGGCTACGGACCGGCCAGGCCGGTTGGACGACCGCTGGTCACCTTCCGGCTCGGTGGCTGATCCACGTCGTCGGCCCGAACTGGAACGCCGGCCAGCGTGATCCAGCCCTGCTCTCGTCGTGTTACCGCGAGGCGCTGCGGGTGGCAGACGAGCTCGGGGCCGGCTCGGTGGCGTTCCCAGCGGTGTCGACCGGCATCTACGGTTGGCCGCTCGACGATGCTGCCCTGATCGCCGTCGCGACTGTCGCCGCCGCGCGCACAGACGTCGATGAGGCCGTTTTCGTCCTGTTCGGGTCTGCCGCCCACAGTGCGTTCGTCGCCGCGCTGGACCGGGTTGAAACCGAGTCGTGACCGATCATTTCGGACAACGACGCAACCAGGTGGGCAGTATGGGCGTCATTTCCGGTGAGCGCCCCGGGTCGGTGGCGCTCAAACGAGGAAGAACAGGGTGAGCGTGGCACGAGGAAGCAACGTCGGCATCAGCGTCGTCGCGGCAGTGACGGCGCTGCTCCTCGTCGGGTGCACAGCGGCGGCCAGCGAGCGCACTGCCGCCGACGAGCCCTCTCCGTCCGCCACGACGGAGAGCGCGACGCCCACCCCGACCCCGACCGCCACGCCGACCCCCACTCCGACGCGGACCGCCCTCTACATGGCCGGCGATGCCAACGACGGCGTACGCGACCTGCAGGCCAGGCTCAAGCAGCTCCAGTGGTACGAGCCCGAGATCACGGGCGCTTACGACACGGTCACCGCGGAAGCCGTCACGGGATTCCAGGACAAACGCGGCCTCCCGGCCACCGGCGAGGTCGACCAGGCGACCTGGGACAAGCTCGTCAGCATGACCCGCACGCCCACCGACGACGAGATGCACAACCGCCTCGTACCCGGCCCGACGATCATCGGCCCGGGTGCCGAGGGCGACAAGGTGCGCGAGCTGCAGGCCAGGCTCAAGCAGATCGGCTGGTTCGACGCGGAGGTGACGGGAACGTACGGCTCGACGACCACCGCGTCGGTGTCCGACTTCCAGACCAAGCGTGGTATCCCGTCGACGGGCGAGGTCGACCAGCGCACGTGGGACCGCCTCACCGCCATGACCCGCACCCCGACGGAGGACGAGAAGCACAACCGGGCCCCGAGCAACAGCGGCAGCACGGCTGGTCTCGACCCACGTTGTGCCACCGGCCGGGCCCTCTGCATCGACAAGTCGACCCGGTCGCTGCGCTGGGTGGTCGGCGGTTCGGTGCGGATGACCCTGGACGTGCGGTTCGGCTCCGAGCTCACCCCGACCCGCGAGGGCGCGTTCAGCGTCGGCTGGAAGTCGCGCGACCATGTGTCCTCGCTCTACGACACGCCGATGCCGTACGCGATGTTCTTCAGCGGAGGGCAGGCCGTCCACTACTCGCCGGACTTCGCTGCCTACGGCTACAACGGTTCCTCTCACGGCTGCGTCAACGTCCGCGACAAGGGCGCGATCGCCTCGCTGTTCGACCAGGTCCGGATCGGAGACAAGGTCATCGTCTACTGGTCGTGACGGACCTGCCTGGATGTCGCTGCTGGCGCTCGTCCCCTGTTCACCGTCGCCGCTGCGATCGGCTTCCGCCGGCGCTTCGAGGCGAAGTGGGTCCGGTGGAACATCGCCCATACGGCGAAATCCACGGCCACGTTCGGCTGCCTTGCGTGGGCTCTGGTGGAATACGGGCCGCATCGCATGACGTCGGCCGGCGTGACGTCCTCAGGGTGATGTTCGGCCGTCGTCACCAGGGCCCGTACGGGCCCATGTGTGATCCGCCTGAGCCGCCGCGACCCACCTGCTTGACCGCCGGCCGGACGTCCACGAGGTAGACGGCGGCCGCTACGACGCCGATCAGGTTGATGAAGAACAGCGGGTTGATGACGACGACGTTGATGGCCAAGGTGATGCCGAGGATCAGCAGCCAGATGTTCTTGGTCTGCTTCCCGGCGATCGAGAACGCCTCGGTCTGCACCCGTAGGGCGTCCACCAGTGCGTAGCCCTTGAGCCCGAGAGAGCCGAGCGCGAGGACCCAGAAGACCAGGCTCTGGAACGAGCCGAACACGTCAAACACGCTTCGAGCGTACGCGACGTCCCGGTTCGCCGAACACGAGGATGCCGACGGGATGATGGAGAAGGTGTGGCCGGCCGCGCGGGCGGGCGTCTAGAGAGTGATCTGTGGCAGCTTCATCGCAACAGATCACTGAGCCCGCCGGAGTGGCCGGCCGCACGGTCGGTCGTACCGAGCAGCCTCAGCGCGCGGCGGGCCGCTTACGCGGCTTCGCAGCCGGAGCGTCGGCGACATCGTCGGCCACCTTGTCGGCGGCGTCGGCGACATCGTCGGCCACCTTGTCGGCGGCATCGGCGGCCTGGTCGGCGGCGTCGGCCACCTTCCGCGTCACCGCGTCGAGGGTGTCCGCGTGGTCGCGCCGGAAGCGGGCAACAGCTTGCTCTCCGCGGGCGGCGAGCTCGTCGTAGGCCACGGACAGCTCGTTGGCGAGTTCGGTCGCGTACTTCCTGACCATCGCCGGGACCTCCTGCACGAAGGCCGGCAGCTCGCCGCGCAGCTTCTGGACGTCAGCGGGCAACTCGTCGCGCAGCTTGCGGACGTCGGCACGGCGCTCATCGCGTAGCTTGCGGACGTCAGCGGGCAGCTCGTCACGCAGCTTGCGGACATCGGCGGGGAACTCGGCGCGCCGTCGCTGCAGTTCGGCCGGCAGGTCGGCGAGACGCTCGCGCACCTGCACCGTGAGGTGATCGGCCCGCTCGGCAACGACCGGGGCCTGAGCCGACAGGTCACGCAACACAGCGACGGCGAGGTCGGCCGCGCCCGCGACCGCGTAGAACGGCTTCGGGTCGATGGTGGTCTTCTGGGACATGAGGGTCACCCTTCGTTGTTCTCTCGGCGGAATGTCTCGTACACATCAAGCAATACCCGTTTCTGCCGCTCGGACAGCACGGGATCGGCCAGCACCGCGTCTTCGACGGTGTGGTCGGAGTTCGGGTGGTCGAGGAGGCCGGCGCGCACGTACAGCGCCTCTGCTGAGATCCGCAGTGCCTTGGCGATCTGTTGAAGGACATCGGCGGACGGTCGGCGGAGACCGCGCTCGATCTGGCTCAGGTAGGGGTTGCTGACGCCGGTCTGGTCAGCGAGTTGGCGCAGGGACAGCTGCGCATGGCGCCGCTGCTCCTGCAGGAACTCACCGAGCGAACCGACCCTGGACATGGGTCCATCATGCTAACTTTTGCAAGCACTTGCAAGCGCCATCCGCGTGACCTCTCCCACACCGGTCCCAAATGATCACGTTAAGTGGGCGTCTTGGGCCGTTACCAGGTCTCGGCGCCTGGTAACGGCCCCACAGGCCCACTTAACGTGATCATTTGGGAGGCGCTGGCGGAACCGGGAGCTCGCCGTCGAGCTCGACCAGGGTGAGTACGACCAGCGAAGCGGTCCACGCAAGCGGCGCGACCGAGGCGGGTTCGCCAGCTTCGTTGACCTTCTCAGGCAGAGCCCCCAGTGGGGTCCGATGGTCGGCCAGCCAACTCAGCAGCCTCTCGGCGGCCTCGACGTCTCCGTAGCCGGCCGCAGCGAGCGCGAACAGGGCTGTCGTCGGCGTCCAGGCGACGTCCACGTCGGTCGTCCACAGCTCGCCCGGCCGTAGCCCGCCGTTCGGTACGCGCAGTGCCTCCATCGCGCCACCGACCGCGCGGTGCACCGCGTCGTCGGGTGCGGTGAAGGGAGGCCCGAGGAACGTCACAGCCGCGTCGCGGCCGATCTCCGGGAACGGCAACGGGTAGCCGTGCGCGCCGACCAGCTGCCGATCCTCGTCCAGGCCGGCCCGCGGATAGCCCTGCGTGCCGAACTCGCGATCGATCGCGGCGTCCAGCCGGCGCGACGCCTCCTCCCAGCCCGTCGGATCGGCGCCGAGCGTCGGCGCCAGCGCGACAGCCGCACGCAGCCCGAGTAGCGCCGGTGCCGCAATGCCGAGCGTCGCCTGTGTCCCGCCCTGTTCCCAGTAGTCGGGGCTCGGGCGCGGGAGGTCGTCTTCCCTGCGGAGCGATCTGGCCAGAGCGTCCGCGGACTTGACGGTCATCGACGCGAGATCCTGCACCGCGCGAACAGCGTGTTCGTGGTCGGGGTTGGTCTCGACCCAGAACCACAGCGCCCACGGCACCCAGCCCGAGCCATCCAACTGCCGTCGCCGGTAGTTGGGTGGATCGCCGGAGCCATCGGGCTTGTAGCGCGCTTGCCATACACCGTTGTCCGGTGCCACCCGCGCGAGGAACCGGAGGATGTTCTCGGCGTCCGCATGCCGTCCAGTCGCCGAAAGGGCGACGACGGCGAAGGACGCATCGCGCGGCCAGACGTGACGCCACCAATAGCGGTTCGCCGCGACCAGCGCGCCGTTCGGCTGGAGCAACAGGTGCAGGTCGAGCAGTGCCCGGTCGGCCAGATCCTCGTACAGCGATCCTCTGCCGGGACGCTCTCCGTCGGTCAACCATGCGCGATCCTGCTCGACGAGACGGGCCTGCTCGGCAGACAGCGGTCCTGCTGCCTGGACGACGCTGCTGTCGGGGACGTATGACGTGCCACTGCCCACCTCGACGTTCGCGAGCTCTCCTTCGGTGTCGAGCGTGATGCCGTCGGCCCGCAGGGGCTGCGCGGTCGACCCGGGGCTCGCCGCCATGACTCCGATTAGCGCGACGACCGCCACCCCCATTGGGACAGCAACCCCCCATTTCCGCATGGGGCAAGCGTAGATATGCCGGACGCCTCTGCATTCAGCGAGCCCTCGGTCAGGCCCCGACCATCTGCCGTTGAAGATCACGTACATCGCGATCATCGGGATCGTGACGATCGACAGCGCCCCGAACAGCAGCTCGTAGTCGGTCGCGTAAGCGGCTGGAGAACGCGACTGCCGAGGCTAGTCGCCTGGCCCTGGCGGACCATGGCCAGGACGATCGCCAGGCACATACGCGCGTCCCCACGCCAGCCGACCCGCGCCGCCTCGAAGATCTCCCCGGGCAGCACCTCCAGGAACGCCCTTGGCAGGAACACACCGCGAGAGACAGCCTCTGGACCCGAGATAATCGGCTGCCATGCTGATCCGCCCCGCCCGTGCCGAGGACAGACCGGCCCTGTACGAGGTGTGCTTGAAGACCGGCGCCTCAGGCCAGGACGCGAGTGGCATCCACGACGACCCGCATCTGCTCGGGCACATCTACGTCGGGCCCTATATCGCACTGGAGCCGGATCTCGCCTTCGTCCTGGACGACGACGGTGACGCGCTCGGCTACGTGCTGGGCGCTCGCGACACGGCCGCGTTCGAGCGAGAGTGCGACGAGCACTGGTGGCCCACGCTGCGTCGACGCTATGCGGATCCGCCGCCGGGTCGGTCCTGGACTCCCGACGAACAGTTGTGCCACCTCATCCACCATCCGCCACGGACCGACCCGGCGTTGCTCACCGAATACCCGGCTCACCTGCACATCGACCTGCTCCCCCGCGCCGGGGGCGCCGGATACGGTCGCCGACTGGTGTCGCACCTGCTGGATCGGCTCCGCGACCTGTCGGTGTCCGGTGTGCATCTCGGGGTCGCAGCGGACAACGAGCGGGCGATCGGCTTCTACCGCCATCTGGGTCTGCACACGCTCCGCGAGCAGGAAGACGCCCTGGTCCTGGGCACGAGTCTGACGTCCTGAGCGGGATTCGCCGCCCGCGGCCCCGGGGGAGAGACTGGGCGCCGTGACGCAGCCCGAGTCTCGGTTGGCTCGCCGCCTCGGTACTGGCGACGCGGTCGTCGTCGGCGTCGGGGCCATGGTCGGTACCGGTGTGTTCGTCGTCTGGGCGCCCGCCGCCGAGAGGGCAGGCGACTGGCTTCTCGTCGGACTTGGGGTCGCCGCCTTCGTCGCCTTCTGCAACGCGACCTCCTCGGCGGCGTTGGCCGCCGTGCACCCGCAGGCCGGCGGGACCTATGTGTACGGACGCCAGCGGCTCGGGCACGGGTGGGGCGCACTGGCCGGATACGCGTTCGTCATGGGCAAGGTGGCTTCCTGCGCCGCGGCCGCCCATGCAGTGGGGACGTACCTCTGGCCCGACCACCCGCAGGTGCTGGCGGTCGCCGCGGCCGTCGCTGTCACCGGTGTCAACCTGGCGGGCGTCCATCGCACGGTTCGCGCGACACGCTGGCTCCTCGTCGCCGTCCTCGCCGTGTTGGCGGGCGTCGTCGCTGTCGGCTTGACCGGGGCCGACGGCGGCCACCGCGGGCCGGCGGCAGATGACATCGGCCCGATCGACGTGGTGGGCGCGGCTGCGCTGTTGTTCTTCGCCTTCGCCGGGTACGCGCGGATCGCGACCCTGGGTGAGGAGGTGCGTGACCCGGCGCGCACGATTCCGCGGGCCGTTCCGGCAGCGTTGGGTTTCGTGCTCGTTCTCTACCTGGCGGTCGGGGCGACCGTGCTGCTCACGTTGGGTCCCGACGGTGCCGCCGGGTCACCGCGGCCGCTGGCGGCCGTCGTCGAGGCGGTGCGGGTCGACTGGATGCTTCCGGTCGTGGCCATCGGCGCAGGCATCGCCGCATTGGCGGCGCTGCTCGCCCTGGTCGCCGGCGTGAGCAGGACGGTCTTCGCGATGGCGGACGAGGGCGACCTGCCTCGGTCACTCGCCGCTGTGCACGCCGAGCGGCGGATCCCGCACGTCGCCGAGATCGTCGTCGGCGCCCTGGTGGTCGTTGCGGTTGTGGTGGGAGGCCTGGTCGCCGCCCTCTCCTTCAGCGCGTTCGCCGTCCTGGTGTACTACGCGGTCGCCAACGCGGCCGCCCTGCGTCTGGGCCGGGCCGAGCGCCGCTGGCCTCGGTGGCTTGCCGCGGCCGGGCTCGTGTCCTGCATGCTGCTTGCGGCTTCGCTGCCGCTGGAGACCGTGCTGCGCGGGATCGTCGCCTTGACCGTGGCCATGGCGCTGCGCGGGGTGGTGCGCGCCCGCGCGGGTCGCGCCGCATCGTGACAGGTCTGCGGGGCCCTTCGGCCTCGGGGACCTGGGGCTTGGTTCGCCTCCCGAGGCGCGAATGGCACGCTGAACCGCTCCACATACGCGAATGGCACGCTGAGCCGCTCCACATACCCGGCTAATCGGGCGCCGGAGCAGTGGTTGAGCGAGCCATCAACAGCGGCAGAGCGTGCCAATCGGCCCACCGGAGATCTGCGGCGATCATGAACCCGTCGTGCTTTGTGCAAGACCCTCTCCAAGCCTCGGTGAGGCACGGCCCAGGGCGGTCTACGTGGTCAATCCGGCAAGGTGGGCTGGACCGCGCCGACGGGGTCGCCACCACCCAGCACGGGTGCGCGGGCGAGGTCGTCGAGGACGGGATGGTCCAGGCCGAGGCGTTGCAATGACGCCGCCATGACGACCTGGCACGCGCGTTTCTGGCCATCCTCGATCTTGAGCGCGACGGCACGCCCGTCGTCGAGCGCAGCGGCGTAGACACCCTCGGCGCCGGCCTTCGCGAACAGCCCGGGCACGGACCGGATCAGCCGGGTCTCGTCGCGCGTCGTGCCACTGGTCCATTGCGGGTGGAGCTGGATCGCGTCGACCACGCGGCGTCCGGGCGAACCCGGTGCGGCGAGGGCAAGCGCCCGGAACGTTCGCGCGAGCCCGGTCAGGCTCATGGCGAACAACGGCGCGCCGCAGCCGTCCACCCCGGTATGCGCCACCGGTTGACCTGCCAGCTCGCCGATCGTGTCGTGGATCGCGACCTGCAGCGGGTGCTCCGGGAAGAGGTAGCCGTCGGTCGGCCAGCCGTTGACGGTACAGGTCACGAGCATCGCAGCGTGCTTGCCCGAGCAGTCCGCCGCGATCGACGACGGTTCAAACCCCTGCCGGGCGTACGCGACCATCGCGATCCCGTCGAGCGGCCAGCCCGGTGTGTTTCGCAGCAGCGACTCCTCCAGACCCGCCGAGGCCAGGATCCGCCGGGCACCCTTGATGTGGAAATCCTCGCCCGAGTGGCTCGACGCGGCCAGTGCAAGAAGCTCACCGTCCAGCGGGAGGCCGAGGCGAAGCATGGCGGCCGCCTGGGCCGGCTTGTTGGCGGATCGCGGATACATCGGAGTATCGGTCTCGCCGATCGCCATGACGACGACTCCGGTGGCGTCCAACGCAACCACCGAGCCGTGGTGTCGGCTCTCGACCATGCCGGACCGCACGACCTCGGCCACGACATCGGCCCCCGACTCGGTACCCGCGGCGGATCTGGTCACGGCCAGCGATCCTGTCATGCGGCCGGGGTGACGGCCGTGCCGCCTACGCATCGGGGTCCGCCTGACACAATCCGAGGCCGTGCGGGCAGTCGTGCAACGGGTGTCGTCGGCCTCGGTCACAGCAGATGGCGAGCTCGTCGGCTCGATCGAGCCGGGTCCGGCCGGCCAGGGCCTGGTGGTGCTATTGGGGATCACGCACGACGACACGGCCGGTGCGGCTGTGCGGCTCGCTCGCAAGGTGTGGGAGCTGCGAATCCTCGACGGTGAGCGCTCGGCCTCGGACGTCGGCGCGCCGGTTCTGGTCGTGAGCCAGTTCACGCTCTACGCCGACACCCGCAAGGGCCGACGCCCATCCTGGTCGGCGGCGGCGCCGGGCCAGGTCGCGGAGCCGCTCGTCGAGGCGTTCTGCTCGGCCCTTCGCACGGCGGGCGCCCACGTCGAGACGGGTGTCTTCGGCGCCCACATGCGGGTGACCCTGGTCAACGACGGGCCCGTCACACTGCTTCTGGAGAGCTAGCGCGTGCCTAGCCGAGACGGGTGCGGACGTGCAATCCGACGTCGGGCTCGACGACGACCTCCTGGGCAGCGGCGACACCACCTGCCACGAGCTCGAGGTCAACCGGCACGTTGCGCTTGACCAGCGCGAGAGCGATCGGGCCGAGTTCATAATGCCGCGCTGCCGATCCGACGAAGCCCACCGTGCGTCCATCCAGCACGACGTCGTCGCAATGCTCCGGCAGATGGTCGACGGAACCGTCGAGGTGGAGCATCACCAGCCGCCGCGGCGGGCGGCCCAGCGTGTGGACGCGAGCGACGGTCTCCTGGCCGCGGTAGCAGCCCTTGTCGAGGTGCACCGCCGAACCGATCCAGCCGACCTCGTGCGGGATCGTCTTGTGATCGGTGTCCAGGCCGAGCCGCGGCTCGTGCGCCGCGATCCGCTGCGCCTCGTGAGCCCAGATGCCCGACAGATCGTCGCCCAGGTACGCGTCCAGCGAAGCCCGTGGTACGAAGACCTCCCGGCCGCTGCCGACCAGTCGCGACACGTATGCGTGGTGCGGAACCGGCTCGGGCTCCCATACGACGCCGTACTCGGGCGAGACGTCCGCCGCCTCGACCCGCAGCATGAAGCGCATCGAGTCGAGGAAGCCGACGAGCGCGGGAGCGGCGCCCGGCTCGACGTGCGCCCAGAACGCCTCACCGTCGTCGACGGCGTAGAGCGCGTGCTCGACGTGACCATGCGGCGAGAGCAGCAGCGTGGTCGTCGCCTCACCGATTCCAAGGTGCTCGAGGTGCTGCGTCGCGAGCGAGTGCAGCCAGCTGAGCCGGTCCGGGCCGGATACCCGCACGACACCGCGGTGTGACAGGTCGACTGCGCCAGGCGCGCGTTGCTCACGCAACGGGTCGCCGTAGTGCGCGGCGACGCCGGCGTCCGGGCCGCCCGCCTCGACAGCGCCCGGCCGCTCGAGCAGCGGGCTGCGATAGGTGGTCACGCCAGCCTCAACGTCCATCCGCCTCCCCACAGTCCCGTCGAGTGGAGGGCTTTCCACGCCTCCGAGTACCGCAAGGAGTGGGAAACCCTCGAGTGACGCGACGGGAGGCTGTCACGTGCAGTCCTTGCAGGCGCCGAAGAGCGTCAGGTGCCGGACGTCGGTGCGGAAGCCGTGCTTCGCCTCCACGGTGTCGACCAGGTCGGCGGCGATGTCGGGCTCGACCTCGGTGACGCGCCGGCAGTGCCGGCACACCAGGTGGACATGGTCGGGCTCCGTCGTCGCGTGGTACGCGGGCGCGCCGTGCCCGAGATGCGTGTGACTGACCAGACCGAGCTTCTCGAGCAGGTCGAGCGTGCGGTAGACCGTCGAAATGTTGACACCCTTCACGGTCTGCCGGACCTGGGTCAGGACCTCCTCGGGCGAGGCGTGGTCGAGCTGCTGGACGGCATCCAGCACGAGCTCGCGCTGAGGCGTGAGCCGATAGCCCCGGGCCCGCAGGTCGTCGCGCCAGTCGCCCATGACAGCGAGTCTATGAGCGCGCCTCGCTGGCCCCGGCCACCCGCTGGAGCTCTGCGGACAGATGCGGCTGGAGCTCGTGGCCCATCGCGGCCATTTCGTAGACGTACATCAGCCGGCCGTTGACCAGCCCGTACAGGCGATGGCCGGTCCGGTAGTCCTTGGCCGTCTCGGTCTTGAGCACTCCGCGGGTCGCGATCTCGACCTTGGCCGGCTCGACCGAGCCGAGGTAGATCTCGACGAATCCGGTCGGGTGCGCCAGCAGAACCTCGACGTCGCCACCTGGCTGAGGCCGCCAGTAGCCCACCTCGCTCGCCGCCGGCCGGACCAGCTTGCCGTCGTCGTCGAGGATCCAGCTGCGGCTGTTGTAGATCAGGAACGCCTTGCCCGGGACGTACGAGAACGTCACCTCCTGACCGAACCGGAAGGCCTCGATCGTGGGGTAGTCGCCGACCCCGGCGCCTTCCCACCGGCCGAGCAGCCAGGCGAGCGGGACGCTGTCGGCGTGCAGATCGCTCGGAATCTCGATCACGGGAGGCTCAGGACTGGCCCTTGAACAGCTTGTGCACCGCATAGGCCGCGAACAACCCGGCCGCGAGCGACGTCGCGATCAGCACACCGGTGAACAAGACCTCGAGCACGTGCGGAGTCTAGTCTCACGGCCATGGCCAGCTCGCTTGTCGTCAAGGTCACGGCCGGCGCCGACGCTCCGGAACGCTGCTCGCAGGCCTTCACCGTCGCGGCGACGGCGCTCGCGTCGGGAACGGACGTCTCGTTGTGGCTCACCGGCGAGTCCGCCTGGTTCGCGCTGCCGGGCCGCGCCGCGGAGTTCGCGTTGCCGCATGCCGCACCCCTGTCCGACCTGCTCGACGCGCTGCTCGCGGGCGGTCGCGTCACGCTGTGCACGCAGTGCGCAGCACGGCGGGAGATCGGGCCCGACGACATCCTGCCCGGAGTAAGGATCGCCGGCGCCGCCACGTTCGTCGAGGAAGCCATGGCCGACGGCGCCCAGGCACTCGTGTACTGAAGTCGAAGCCATGACGCTCCTGCGTGAACTCTCGGCCGCGGCGACCTCACCGTCTCTGCCCAGGTCTCGGCTGCGTGGGCACGAGCTACGCCTACGGCGCGGCGGACGGCGGCGGACGGCCCGCGGCTCAGGCGGTGGTCGAGACCTGAAGGTCGCTGACGGCCACCGAGTCCCTCGGGCCGTCCGAACTGGTGACGATCTCCATGACCAGTCGCGTCGTCGCGGTCGGCGGAAGACGCAAGGTCTGCAGGTCGCGAAGCCCGGGGTCAGGGTCGAGCTGCTGCTCGACCGTCGTGCCGTCGTCGAACCGCCACCGCACCGCGGTGATCCTGCGGTTCTCGGCGTAGCGGTCGGTGTCGTCGGCGGGATCGGTCTTGGCGTAACCCGGGACGAGCCCGACCTCGGCCACCCGGATCGAACCGCCGAGGTCGAGCACGATGCTCTCGTCGACGCCGTCACCTGGGCACCGCCAGGCCGACTCGGGGTCGTCGTCGACGGCGAACGCCGGGTCGTACGTCACCCGCGCGCCGTTCGCGTCGCGGCTCGGGTCGGACTGGCACGACGCTTCGACGACGGTCGCGACGACCTGCGAGACCTCGCCCTCCCACGGCACGTCACTGGAGACCGGTACCTGGCCGGCACGGTCCTCACCGCCGCCGGACGCGGCGATCAGCGCGCCGCCGAGGAAGCCGAGCACCAGGCAGCCGCCGAGGACAGGTGCAACGACTGTGCCCGGCATCCGCTCCGAGCTGGTTGCACTGTCGAACACGCGCGTCACCCTACGACCAGGCCGGCGCGAGGGCGGACAAAGCCTCCGAACGTGAAGGTCAGGCGCCGATGGTGACCCGGACCTCGGCGATGGCACCCCGCTGGGCGACGACGAGCCGGTCGACCGGTGAGGACCGGGGCGCCAGCGTGCGCAGCGTCCACCGGCCCGGCCCGGCGAAGAACCGGAACTCGCCGGCGTCGCCCGTCGGAACCTCCGCCGTGAACTCTCCCGATGCATCGAGCAACCGGACGTACGCCCCGGCCACCGGGTCATCCGCGCGGGTGACGACCCCCTGGATCACCGACTCCTTGGCCAGGTCGACGCCGTCCAGGGAGACACCTCCGGCCGGTGCCGCGCAGCCGTCGCTCATGTCGCTTCCCCCGGCTCGTCACCGACGGCGATCGGCACGCCGACCAGGGAGCCGTACTCGGTCCACGAGCCGTCGTAGTTCTTGACGTTCGAGACCCCGAGCAGCTCGTGCAGGACGAACCAGGTGTGCGCCGAGCGCTCGCCGATCCGGCAGTACGCGATCGTGTCGGTCGCGAGGTCGAGGCCCGCGTCGCCGTAGAGCGCACGCAGCTCGTCGTCGGAGCGGAACGTGCCGTCGTCGCTCGCGGCCTTGCTCCACGGGATGTTGCGTGCGGTCGGGATGTGACCGCCGCGCTGGGACTGCTCCTGCGGCAAATGGGCGGGAGCGAGGAGCCGGCCGGCGAACTCGTCGGGAGAGCGGACGTCGACGAGGTTCTTGGCGCCGATCGCGGCGACGACCTCGTCACGGAAGGCGCGGATCGCGAGGTCCGGGTCGCTGGCCGTGTACTCGGCCGCCGGGCGCTGCGGGACTTCGGTGACGAGCTCCCGGCTCTCCAGCTCCCAGATCTTGCGTCCGCCGTCGAGAAGCCGGACGTCGGGGTGCCCGAAGAGCTTGAAGTACCAGTAGGCGTAGGCGGCGAACCAGTTGTTGTTGCCGCCGTAGAGGACGACGGTGTCGTCGTTGCCGATGCCCCGGCTCGCGAGGAGCGCCTCGAACTGCTCCTTGTTCACGAAGTCCCGGCGGACCGGGTCTTGCAGGTCCGCCTTCCAGTCCAGGCGTACGGCGCCGGCGATGTGGTTCTTGTCGTAGGCGCTGGTGTCCTCGTCGACCTCCACGAGGACGACGTTCGGATCGTTCCGGTGCTGCTCGACCCAGTCGGCCGAGACGAGCGCGGTCTCACGGCTCATCGGGTGACCTCCGTTAGGCGGGGAAGGGCGCGGCGGTATGCCAGGTAGATCTCACAGCCCAGGCAGAAGCCGAAGGCGGCGTTGAGGAACGCGGCGGCCAAGGCGGCTCCGACCGCGACGTAGGCGAGGGTCGTCCAGCCCGCCAGGAAGCCGGCCAGCCCGGCTACGGCGAAGGCCAGGCCCACGGCCTGGGCGAACCGTGGCGGCCGGGCGTCCTCGTAGTCGGTGGGCGGGTTCAGTCGGGGCCGGACGTAGCGCGCGAACAGCTGACCGTACGGCGACGCCGCTACGCCGGCGAACGCTCCGACGGCGAAGACCACAGCTTGCAGCGCGAGCAGCCAGCCGCTGCCGGTCAGCAGCACCAACGCCAGGACGCCGGTGGTGAGTACGGCGGCGAACCGGGTACCGCGGGGATCGACCATCTCGGATGCTCCCTGACGTGGACGGACGAGTCGTCGGGGCAGGCAGCCCGGGGTCCGGTCGGCGAAGGCCGACGTGACGGGGGCAAACCCGCGTCAGGGCAGACAGAGCATGGTGGCCATGCGACCCAGGTCGATCGCGCGGCGCTTGGTGAGCTCCGTCCGGAACATGGCCAGAGCGTACGGTCCGGGCGGATCGGGTGTCACGATCCGCCCGGATGCTGAGACGGCCCGTCTCATGACGTGACCACCGCGTTGACGGCCGCGAGCACCTCTGGCGTCCGCGGCACGCCGCTGGCCCGCCGGACGACACGGCCGTCGGCGTCGAGGACGAGTGTCGTCGGGGTTCTGGTGATCCCGAGCCGCCGGACCAGATCGAGATGTGACTCGGCATCGACCTCGATGTGGCGAACCCCTTCGACGGTCGTGGCGGCATGAGCCAGGACCTGTCGAGCGGCCCGGCACGGCGCGCAGAACGCGGACGAGAACTGGACCAGGGTCGCGCGGGAGCCGAGCTCATGGCCGAGCTCGGCGCGGGTGAGGGTCGTCGCGTCGGCGACGGGACGTGCCACTCGGCCGTCGACCCGGCGCCGCCAGACGCCGAACGCCGTCGCCGCGAGGAGAACCATGGCAAGCACGACGACTCCGGTCACGCCGTGGTCAACGCACCCAACCGGACCGCCTGTTCCCTCCGAAGTCTGATCACGTTTGGGCTGTGACGAGAACGTCGCCGGCGGACGTCACGACCTCGAAGCGGCTCACCTGGTCTGTCTGCATGCCGACGGCGCCGTCGACCGCGAGCCCCCCGGCGCTGGGGTCGTAGCCGTTGCTTGGCACAGTCCAGGTCGCCGCGACCTCCCTGGTGCCGTCAAGGCCGACGGCGACCAGGCTGCACGTCAACCCGCCCGGCACGCCCCACAGGTCGACGTGTACCGCCGCACCCCAGCCTCGCCCCCACATCCCGACGTCGACGACGACGCCGTTCTCGCTGCCGTGTAGCGCACTGTCCGGGGCGATCGGTGCCGACGTCCCGGGTGCTGAGGTCTCGGGCGCTGCCGCCTCGGGCGCTGCCGGTCGAGGGTCGTCGATCGCGGCTGCTCCGACGGCGGCCAAGACCGCCGCGACAGCAGCAGCCGCCACGCCGACCGTGATCCGGCGGCGCCGGTCCCGCCGACGTTGTGCAGCGACCGCCGCCAGCAGGCCGTCGAGCACCCGAGGCGAAGGCGTCGCCGGTCCGGTGGCGACAGTGCTCTCCGGGAAGCCCTCCTGCTCACCCGCCGGCAGCAAGGCCGGCTCCGCGACCGGCTGCGGTTCCCCCCCGACAGCCGGGTACGAGTCCGGTCCGGCCAGGGCCAGGATCCGCGCCGTGCGCTCGAGCTCCGCCACCTCGGCGGCGCATTCGGGGCACCCGGCGAGATGCTCGCGTACGCGACGCTCGTCGGCGGGGTCCAGCGCCGACAGGACCAGGGCACCCAGCGAGAGGCGGATCTCGTCACAGCCGGTCATGGCGTCACCCCCTCCGTCCCGGTGACGCCTCGCTCCTCGAGCGCCAACCGCAAGGCGCGCAGCGCGTAGTACGTCCGCGACTTCACCGTGCCCTCGGGCACGCCCATCACGGACGCGGCCTCGGCCACCGAACGACCGCGGTAGTACGTCTCGACGAGAGCAGTGCGGTGCTCGTGGCTCAGCGTCACCAACGCGTCCATCACCATCTGGGCGACCAGCGCCTGGTCTACGCCGTCGTTCACGGGAACGGCCGCGAGAGCCGACTCGGCCACCTCGGGCGGCCGGGCCCGACGGGCCCGCTCCCCGTCGACGACGAGATGCCGCGCCACTGTCCACAGCCACGGTCGGGCCGACCCTCTCCCCGGGTCGAAAGAGTCGGGGTGGCGCCAGGCTCGCAACAGCGTCTCCTGCACGACATCCTCCGCTCGGTGCCGGTCGCCGCCGACCAGGCGGAGGACATAGGACATCAGCGGGCCGGCGTGCTCGTCGTAGAGCGCCCGGACGAGGTCCTCGTCCGCGACGGGAGCCCTCACACCACGAGCACGGTGGCGGGAGGGTCCTGGTTCAGCCGGCCGGTGGCTCATCCCACCAGAATGCGCCCGAGAACGTACGCAACGGGAGCGGTAGAAATGATCGGCAACGTGACGAACAGTGGAACGAGCACCGCCTCGTCAGCCTCCTCGATCTCGGTCGCGAGCCGGTCGACAGCGGCCAGAGCCGTCACGGCCGTCAGCGCACCGAAGGCGGCGACCACCACGGCACCGACGGCCGGCACGGCCGAGGCTACGTCATCCACGAGCAGGACCAGGCCGGCCGCCAGGCCTCCCGCCACGAGCACGGCCAGTGTCCGGCGCATCGCCGCCGAGGCCGGGATCGCCTCGGCCACGGCGGCCACGCCGACGCCCAGCAGGCCGAGGCCCACGGCGTAGGCGCCACCGTCGGCTGCCCGGAGCGCGATCCAGGCGACCGGGAGAACCGACAGGGCGCAGGCGGCGACCGCAAGCGCCAAGGACTCGGTCAGGCGATCCCGGCTGTCCCTGCGCGCGAGCTGGACGACGACGGCCGCGACGAGTGCCGGTCCGAGCAGCGCCGCCACCGGCTCCAGGTCGGCCGTGTCACCGAATGCCGTCCAGACCGACCCCGCGACCCCTACCGCGAGGGCCAACCAGGCGGCCGGCCGGGCCGCAGGCACGGCGGCCGGGCGGACCCCACCCAGTGCGAACACGAACTGGACGACCACGACCGCGGCGGCCAGCACCACGCGGCCGGCGACGGAGGCGACGCCGAGCACGGTGACGAGCCCCGTCGCGAGCAGCCATGGCACGGAGGGATCCTCCCAGAGCCGGGTGCCTACCCCCCGGCGAAGGGAGGCAACAACTCCACAACAGAGCCGTCGACCAGTCTGATCTCCGCACGGTTGCGGAGGCCGGCCGGCGTGCCGTCCACGACCACCGAGCACACGTCGAGGACGGCACCGAACCTGGGCGAGTCGGCGTGTGCCGCCCTGGCGGCGGCCAGTGCGTCCGCCACCGTCGCGGCGTCGAGGACGTCCTCGCTGCGGCCGGCCGCGGCGCGCAGCGATGCCCAGTACCGCAGCGTCACGCTTGGCACGCCGCCACCAGCCAGCTCCCGATCCGCCGCGCGAGCTGTTCGCCGACGGCCGCCTCGGCGTGCCCGAACCCGGGCACGAGCCACAACGTCCCTCGGCTACCTGCGGCGGCGCACACGCGCTCCGCGTGCTCGGCCGGGAAGTAGTCGTCGAGGTCCCCGTGGACGACGAGCAGCGGGGCCTCGAGCTCCGCCGCTGCCGCGACCGGATCGAGTGGGTATGGCTCGGTCCACGCCTCCGCGGTGATCCGGGTGCCGCGGGCCAGCCGGATCGCCGTCCGTCCCGGCCGCCCCAGCACCAGCCGGTGCAGCTGACGCATCCGCGGCGTGCCTCGGTAATACCACTGACCCGGGCCGCTCACGGCGGCGACCGCGTCGACGCCACCGTAGATCGCGGCATGCCGCAGCACCACGGCCGAGCCCAGAGAGAACCCCAGTGTCGCGACCCGGGCGTACCCGAGCGACCTGGCCCACCCGACGGCCGCCTCGACGTCCTGCACCTCCTGCCAGCCCATGGTGCAGACGCCGCCGGAGGCGCCGTGGCCCCGCAGGTCCAGCATTATCAGGCCGGCCGAGTCGCGGAGCCACGCCGCCACCCGCCGCAGCCGGGGATGGCGCGAGTGCAGCGTGAAGCCGTGCACCACGACGACGACAAGATCGCGCGCGCCGTCGGCCGGCAGGAGGTGCTCGGCGGAAACGACCACACCGTCCTCGGCCTGCAGACGTCGCCGGAACCCGCCTTCGGCGCTCCGGGTCGCGGCCAGGCGGGCCTCTGCACCGAACATGTGCACTATCCTGCCAAGGGGCGGGACCCGGGCAGCGTTGCCTCCGGGTCCTTCGTGCATTCAGGCCCCGCCGGAGAGGGGAGCGACATGGCGTCGACCATCCTGCTGCTCACCAACGCGCTGCGCCCGTCCGCCGAGGTACTCCCTGCCCTCGG
The DNA here is from genome assembly GCA_963801065.1 of uncultured Actinomycetota bacterium. Taxonomy (GTDB): domain Bacteria; phylum Actinomycetota; class Actinomycetes; order Jiangellales; family Jiangellaceae; genus CAWDDG01. Next base: position 98,104 of record CAWDDG010000004.1, read on the forward strand.
CCTGCTGATGCACGACGTCCGGGTCGCCCCCGCTGAGACAGCGGCTCTGCTCGACGCTCCGCACTGCGACGCCGTCCTCGTCGACGCCCGGCGCGACCTCGGCCACGCGCGCAGCCTGACCCGGTTGATCCGCACGACGGGGGTCGACGTTCCTCTGATGACCGTCGTGACCGAAGGCGGGCTCGCGGCCGTGACCGCTGACTGGGGCGTCGACGACGTCCTCCTCGACACGGCCGGTCCGGCCGAGGTCGAGGCCCGGCTCCGGCTCGCCCAAGGCAGGCTCGCGGCCGCGAGCGCCGCCGACGACATCCCCGACGAGATCCGTACCGGCGACCTGGTCGTCGACGAGGCCACCTACACGGCCCGCGTCTCCGGGCGGGCGCTCGACCTCACGTACAAGGAGTTCGAGCTGCTGAAGTTCATCGCCCAGCACCCGGGCCGGGTCTTCACCCGGGCCCAGCTCCTACAGGAGGTGTGGGGCTACGACTATTTCGGCGGCACGCGCACGGTCGACGTCCACGTCCGCCGGCTGCGGGCCAAGCTGGGCGCCGAGCACGAGGCGCTGATCGGGACGGTGCGCAACGTCGGCTACCGCTTCGTGCCCCCGCCGCCGCCGCGGCGCAGCCCGGCTGCCGAGCGCGTGCCGCGGTGAGCTGACCGTCGGGCTGCGAAGTCCGGTCGGCCAGAATGGGCTCGTGGCAGAACGGGCGACAGTCGAGGTGGCGCAACCGCTGGCCGGCGAGACGCTCGCCGACGTCGAGGCGCTGATCACTGCCGCGACCGAGGTCGACGGAGTCGCGCCGGTCTCCGAGCAGGGGATGCTCCACCTGCACGACGCCGGAGAGGGTCCGATTCGGCACCTGGTCTCTCGGCTGGACGGCGTGCTCGCCGGATATGCCCAGCTCGACCTGGGGGTCACGAGCTCCGAGCTCGTCGTAGCCCCCGGACTGCGCGGCCGCGGCGTCGGCAAGGGGCTCGTCGCGGCGCTGGCGTCTGCGGCCGGGCCCGGCCTGAGGATCTGGGCACACGGCGACCTCCCGGCCGCAGCTGCCCTGGCCGCATCGACCGGCCTCGTCCGCGTGCGGTCACTGTGGCAGATGTCCCGTTCTCTCGACGCCGAGCTTCCCGAGCCGAAGATCCCGCACGGCCTAGTGGTCGACGCGTTCAGGCCCGGCGCCGACGACGCCGCGTGGGTCGACCTCAACGCACGCGCGTTCGCGACCCACCCCGAGCAGGGCCGCCTCACGCTGGCCGACCTCCGCGAGCGGATGGCGCAGCCGTGGTTCGACCCGGCCGGGTTCTTCGTGGCCCGCCGGGGTACGCGGATGGTCGGCTTCCACTGGACCAAGGTGCACGACGACACCACCGGCGAGGTCTACGTCGTGGGCGTCGATCCGGACGAACAGGGCAGTGGCCTGGGCCGCGCACTCACCCTGCTCGGCCTGCACCACCTGCGCGGCCGCGGCTTGGCCGCGGCGATCCTCTACGTCGACGAGGACAACACCGGCGCCGTTCGGCTGTATTCGACGCTCGGCTTCACCCGAAGAGCCGTCGATGTGATGTACGCAAGATCGTTCTCGTAAGAATCAAGGCAGAAGTTCTGCTTGGCCCAGGCAAAGGTTGACAAAGGGTCCGCCCGATCCGAGATTCGCCTTGTTTCGTACGGACGATCTTGACAGAGTCCATCTCGTGGACGCCGTCGTGGCCGTACGCGAGCTCGGCGGTGCGGCGCGGCGGAACCGCATCGTCGCGCTGGTGGGGAGGCGCGAGTTCGACCGTGCTGTACGGCAGCGGCAAATCATCCGCGAGCGCACCGGCGTGTACACGTCCGGCACGAGCTACGAAAGGGTTCTGGCCGCGCAAGTGAGGGGTGTGCCGTCGCATCTCACGGCGGCGTGGCGCTGGAACCTAGGCCTTGCGCGTTTCCCGGAGATCGTCGACATCACGGTGCCCCGGCGCAGTACACACCGGGTCGTGCCACCCGGCGTCAGGCTGCACTACTCCGACCTTCGTGGTGACGAGGTGGTCGAGGGCGTGACCAGCCCCGTGCGCACGATCGTGGATTGCCTGCGCGCCGCGCCGGCCCCGCTGGCGCTCGCCGTCGTCGAGGACGCGCTGCGCACCGACAGGGTGGGAGCCGACGCGCTACGCGGCCAGATCGCGGCTCGGCGCGGTGCCAGGTCGGGCCGGGCGCGCCGGATCCTCGGCTGGGTTGACTCCCGCGCCGCCTCACCACTGGAGTCGGCGCTTCGCGGCATCCTCCTCGACGCCGACATCACGTGCTTCCAGCCCCAATTCGAGGTCCGCGTGGGCCCGGCCCGCATCGCGACCGTCGACCTCGGCGACCCGAAATCCGGGGTTCTGCTCGAGGCCGACAGCTTCCTCTGGCACGGCCAACGCGAGCAGCTCGCGCGCGACGCGGTCAGGTACGACGAGTTGGTGGCCAGTGGGTACCGGGTCCTGCGCTTCGCGACCGAGCACGTCGCCGAGCGGGGCCAGTGGGTTCTCGAGACGATCCTCCGGACACTCGAACTCTCACGACGTTGACACCATGATCGGCAGAAATAGGGCCGAATCCATCTACCCGGTGTTCACCCCAGCGTGTCAGCATGCTTGTTATGGCTGCCGAGGCGATCGCGACCGAGGAGCGATACCTCGATCGCGAGCTGTCCTGGCTGGCCTTCAACACCAGGGTGCTGGAGCTGGCCGAGGACCCTGACGTCCCGCTGCTGGAACGGACCCGGTTCCTCGCGATCTTCTCCAGCAACCTCGACGAGTTCTTCATGGTCAGGGTGGCCGGCCTCAAACGACGCATCGCCGCGGGCGTCGCGTTACCGGCCGCGAGCGGGCTCCTCCCCCGCGAGGTGCACGAGGGCACGCTGGCCCGCACCCGCGAGCTCATGACCCGCCAGGCGCACTGTTTCCATGACGACGTGCTGCCCGCCCTGGTCAAGGAGGGCATCGAGATCTCCCGCTGGGACGACCTCGACGACGCCGACCATGCGCGGCTGCGTGCGCTGTTCGGCGAGCGGATCTTCCCGGTGCTGACTCCGCTGGCGGTCGACCCCGCACACCCGTTCCCGTACATCTCCGGGCTCTCCCTCAACCTCGCGGTCGTCGTTCGCAACCCGCGCACCGGAACCGAGCACTTCGCCCGGGTCAAGGTGCCGCCGAACTTCGCGCGGTTCCTGCCGGTGGCCGAGGAGCGCTTCGTCCCCCTCGAGGACGTCATCGCGGCGCATCTCTCCCAGCTCTTCCCCGGCATGGAGGTGCTCCAGCACCACACCTTCCGGGTGACCCGCAACGAGGACGTCGAGGTCGAGGAGGACGACGCCGAGAACCTGCTCACAGCCATGGAGCGGGAGCTCATGCGCAGACGGTTCGGCCCGGCCGTCCGCCTCGAGGTCGAGGAGACGGTCGACCCGCATGTTCTCGACCTGCTCCAGCGCGAGCTCGGCGTGAGCGCCAACGAGGTGCTCTCGCTGCTCGGTCCGCTCGACCTCACCGGGCTCGACGCGATCGCCAACCTGGACCGCGGGGAGCACAAGTACCGGTCGTTCCTGCCGGCCACGCACCGCGACCTCCCAGACCTCGAGTCCGCGGCGCCGGCCGACATGCTCGCGGCCATCCGCCGCGGTGACATCCTGGTGCACCACCCGTACGACTCGTTCTCGACCAGCGTCCAGCGGTTCATCGAGCAGGCCGCGGCGGACCCGCGGGTGCTGGGGATCAAGCAGACGCTCTACCGCACCAGCGGCGACTCCCCGATCGTCGACGCCCTGATCGACGCCGCGGAGGCCGGAAAGCAGGTGCTCGCGCTGGTCGAGATCAAGGCGAGGTTCGACGAGCAGGCCAACATCACCTGGGCCCGCAAGCTCGAGCAAGCCGGGGTGCATGTCGTCTACGGCATGGTGGGCCTGAAGACGCACTGCAAGCTCTGTCTGGTCGTCCGCGACGAGGAGGCGTACGGGGCCGGCATCCGCCGCTACAGCCACATCGGCACCGGGAACTACCATCCGAGGACCGCGCGCATCTACGAGGACCTGGGGCTGCTCACGGCCGACCCTGATGTCGCCGAGGACGTCAACCACCTGTTCAACACGCTGTCCGGGTACTCGATCGACTCCGACTACGGGCGGCTCCTGGTGGCGCCGCAAGCCCTGCGGTCCGGCATCGTCGATCGGATCCAGCGTGAGATCGAGCACCACCGCGCCGGCCGGCCGGCGCGCGTGCGCTTCAAGGCGAACAGCCTGGTCGACGAGGCGGTGATCGACGCGCTGTACGAGGCGTCGCAGGCGGGCGTGTCTGTCGACATCTGGATCCGCGGCATCTGCTGCATCCGGGCCGGCGTGCCCGGGCTCTCGGACAACATCCGCGCCCGAAGCATCCTCGGCCGCTTCCTCGAGCATTCCCGGATCCTCGCGTTCGAGAATGCGGGCGACCCCGAGTACTGGATCGGGTCGGCCGACCTCATGCACCGTAGCTTCGACCGCAGGGTGGAGGCGATGGTGCTGCTCGGGAGGCCCGCGCACAAGGCCGAGTTGGCTGCGCTCTTCGACCTCGCCTTCGACGACGGCGTGGCCTCGTGGCACCTGATGCCCGACAGCGAGTGGGTCCGGGTGCACAAGTCGCCGGACGGCGAGCCACTCGCCGACCTCCAGCAGACCCTCATCGAGCGGACGCGACGCCGGAGGGCCACGGCGTGAGCCCGGGCAAACCGGTGCCGGCCGTCCGCGAGGTCGAGCACAAGTTCCGGGTCCACGGCCTTTTCCGGATCCCCGATCTCTCGGCTGCCGACACCATCTCCACGGTCGAGGATCACGGCACGCTCGAGCTGGAGGCGGCCTACTACGACACCTCGGATCTCCGACTCGCGCGCGAAGGCATGACACTGCGGCGCCGCACCGGGGGTGAGGACGACGGCTGGCACCTCAAGGTGCCGGTGTCGGGGACCGTCGGCGCACGGGACGAGTTGCGGCTTCCGCTGACCGCCAGCGTCTCGGGCGAGCCGCCTGCCGACCTCCTGCACACGGTCCGTGCCGTCGTCCGGCACAGCCCGATCGGGCTGGTCGCGACCCTGCGGACGACACGGACCACGCTCGTGTTGTCGGTCGACTCCGGCCATCCTGCGGCCGAGCTCGTCGACGACACGGTCAGTGTCGTAGACGGCTCCGGGCACGTGGCCGCGCGCTTCCGCGAGCTCGAGCTCGAGGAGCGCGACGGAACGCCGCCCGAGATGGTCGAGCAGATCGCAGCCGCACTCGTCGCCTCCGGCGCGGTCAGCGGCGAGTTCGTCTCCAAGGCCGTGCGCGCTCTGGGGCCGCGGGCGACCGCGCCACCGGAGGTACCCGAGCCCGACACTGTGAAGCCGAAGGATCCCGCCCGGGCCGCGGTCCAGGCGTACATCGCCACGCACACGCGAGCCCTGCGTTGGGCCGACCTCGCCGTGCGGCAGGACGCTGACGATGCCGTCCATCAGATGCGTGTAGCCGCCCGTCGACTGCGCAGCGGCTTGCGCGTGTTCCGACCGCTGCTCGAGGCCGACTGGGCGAACGCCTTGCGCGACGAGCTGGCCTGGGTGGCGTCGGGGCTGGGCGGGCTGCGCGAGAGCGAGGTGCTGCTCGGGCGGCTGGAGGGCCACCTGCCGGACGAAGCCGAGGCGGCCAGGTCGCTGCTCCGTAAGGAGTTGTCCGACCGGATGGCGGCAGCCCGGTCGCACGCCCTGGACATGCTCGACTCCGACCGCTACCTCGACCTGCATGATGTCCTGGTGGCGGCGAGCGCCGATCCGGCCACGACCGCGGCTGCAGAGGAACCGGCCCGCGATGTGTTGCGTCCGCTGGTCGCCGGGGCGTGGAAGCGGCTCGCCAAGCGGGCGAAGACCCTGATCGCCGACGAGGCGATACCCGAAGGCGCGCCGGACGACGAGTGGCACAAGACACGGATCGCTGCGAAACGGGCTCGTTACGCCGCCGAGGCGGTCGCCCCCGTGCTCGGCTCCGACGCCGCGGCGTTCGCGAAGCAGCTCTCCCGTGTCACGGAGGTCCTGGGCGACCACCAGGACGCCGCACAGGCTGCCGACCTCGCCGAGGAGCTCGCCCAGGACGGCGAGCCCGCGGCGGCCTTCTCGTTCGGCGTTCTTTATTCGACCGAGCGGGCCTTCGTCGCCGCTACGCGCCTCGAGTTCGTGGCGCTGTGGCCCACCGTGAGTAGGCGCAAGTGGCGACGGTGGCTCGACGCGTGACCCGCCGTGGCGATGGCGCCGGACCGACCATCGTCGCCGCCGGCGCCGTGGTATGGAGACCACAGCCAAGCCAGGACGGCACGATCGAGATCTGCCTCGTGCATCGGCCGCGATACGACGACTGGTCGCTCCCCAAGGGCAAGCGGAACCGGGGCGAGCACCTGCTGACCTGCGCCGTCCGCGAGGTCGAGGAGGAGACCGGGCAGCGAGTCGTCCTCGGCCGTCCACTTCCGACTCAGCACTACGAGGCGAACGGCCGGCCCAAGCGCGTCCACTACTGGGCCGCGCGCGCTCAGAACACCGCACCGGCCTGGGAGGAAACTGCCGAGGTGGACGAGGTCGAGTTCCTCCCGGCTGCCGAGGCGATACGGCGGCTGACCCACCCGCGTGACGCCGACCTCGTCGTGGCGCTGGCCCGCGGCCCGATCCGGACGACGCCGCTCGTCGTGCTCCGCCACACCAGCGCGGTTGCCCGCTCGTCGTGGAGGGCCCGGACCAGGAGCGTCCCCTGGACGTCCGCGGTGCCCGTGACGCGGCGAGGCTCGCGCCCGCGCTCGCTGCCCTGGGGGTGACACGCGTGGTGTCGAGCGACGCCGTACGGTGCGTCGACACCGTGCGACCGTTCGCCGACGAGCATCGCCTCACCGTGGAGCTTGAGCCGGCCCTCTCGGAGCAGGGCCACCTCGCGCAGCTCGAGCAGATCGGACACCTCGTCCGCTCACTGCTCGCCGACGGCCAGCCCACCCTGGTCTGCTCGCATCGGCCGGTGCTGCCCGACGTCGTGGCGGCGGCCACCGAGCAGCTGCACGCCGACCTGCCGCCGGGCTCGCTGCACCCCGGAGACTTCCTGGTTCTTCACCACCGGGGCGGCGTCGTCGTCGCGGCCGAGCGACATTCCTAGACGGGTTGCGGGCGGGCGTCCACGCGGTCGGTTCACGTGACGGCAACCACACCGTCCGCCCGATGACCAGCATTTGGTGGTTTGCGTTCATTGTTCGTTCACTCACGACGGGCCGCAGTGTCACCTCGGCTTCCTACCGTCGCGCTGTCATGTGGACACCGAGCAGGTCCTAGGAAGGAACATCGAAGGTGAAGATCAGCCTTGTTCGACGGCGCTTCGCGCCACTCGCGGTCGCCGGCGTGGCCGCCCTCGTGCTGGCCGCATGTGGCGAAGGCAACGACCCAGCGACCTCGGACGAGACCAGCACCGAAGAGCTGTCCGGTGAGGTCGTCATCGACGGTTCCAGCACCGTCTTCCCGCTGACCACTGCCGCCGCCGAGCTCTTCATGGGTGAGAACCCGGATGTGAACGTCTCGGTTGGCCAGTCCGGTACAGGTGGAGGCTTCGAGAAGTTCTGCGACGGCCAGACCGACATCTCCGACGCGTCCCGCCAGATCGAGGACGACGAGATCGCGCTGTGCGAAACCGGCGGCATCACCTACGACGAGTTCTCGATCGCCAACGACGCGCTGACGGTCGTCGTCAACGCCGAGAACGACTGGGCCACCTGCCTGACAGTCGAACAGCTCAACGCGATATGGGCGCCCGACTCGACGGTGACCAACTGGAACCAGGTCGACCCGTCGTTCCCGGACCAGGAACTGGTCCTCGCCGGCCCGGGCACCGACTCCGGCACTTTCGACTACTTCACCGGCGCCGTGAACGGCGAGGAGGGCGCCTCGCGAACCGACTACCAGGCGTCCGAGGACGACAACGTCATCGTCCAGGCAGTCCAGGGTTCACCTGGGGGCATGGGCTACTTCGGCTTCTCGTATTACGAGGCGAACCAGGACACGTTGAAGGCGTTGGAGATCGACAGTGGGAGCGGATGCATCGCCCCGAGCGCTGAGACCGTTCAGGACGGGTCGTACGCTCCGCTCGGCCGCCAGCTCTTCATCTACCCGTCGGCCGCCGCGCTGGAGCGGCCCGAGGTCGAGGGCTTTGTCCGCTTCTACATCGAGAACGTCGACGAGATCGTCGAAGCCGCTGCATTCATCGGGCTCAACGACGAGCAGAAGACGGCGCTGCAGGAGCAGTTCGACTCGCTTGTCGGTGGCTGAGCAGACCGTGAGCAGCACGACCAAGGCGACCGGCGCAGGGGTTTCCCTGCGCCGGTCGCAGCCACGCATCGGCGAGCGCATCATCGAGGCGGTCCTCTTCATCGCCGCGTTCATCACGGTGCTGACCACGATCGGGATCGTCATCGCGATCATCGGTCCCACGGTCGCGTTCTTCCGTGAGCCAGCGGTGTCGGCGTGGGAGTTCTTCACCGGCACCGAGTGGACGGTGCTCTTCTCCGAGGCACAGCGGGAGTTCGGGGTCCTGCCGCTGGTCACAGCCACGCTCGTCACCACCGTGATCGCCCTGATCGTGGCCATCCCTCTCGGGCTCGGCTCCGCGATATATCTCGCCGAGTACGCCACGCCGCGCGCCCGCAGTCTGCTCAAGCCCCTTCTCGAGGTGCTCGCGGGCATCCCGACCGTCGTCTACGGCTTCTTTGCCCTGACCTTCGTGGCGCCGGAAATCCTGCGGCCATTGCTGAACGTCGGCAACTTCAGCATGTTGAGCGCAGGCCTGGTCATGGGCGTCATGATCATCCCGACCGTCGCGTCGCTGTCCGAGGACGCCATGTCGGCGGTGCCGCAGGCTCTGCGGGACGGTGCCTACGGGCTGGGCAGTACAAAGATGAATGTGGCAACCCGGGTCGTCGTGCCGGCGGCGATCTCCGGCATCGTCGCGGCGTTCGTGCTCGGACTCAGCCGGGCCGTCGGCGAGACGATGATCGTCGTGCTGGCCGCCGGCAGCACGCCGAACTTCACGCTGGACCCACGCGAGGCCGCGCAGACGATGACGGCGTTCATCGCGCAGGCGGCGTCGGGCGATCAGCCGACCGGCTCGATCGGCTACGAGTCGCTGTTCGCTGTGGCGGCGCTGCTGTTCGCGATCACCATCGTGATGAACTTCGTCAGCATCCGGCTCGTCCGCAAGTACCGTGAGGTGTACGAGTGAGCGTCACCGAGCTGGCGACGCCGCCACCTGCGCCCCCCGAGCCGCCACCGGCGCTCACCGGTCGTGGCCACGACAAGACGCCCAGGGAGTACGCGTTCCGGGCCATCCTGCTGGCCTGCCTGGGCGTCGGCGTGGTCTTCCTGGTGGTTCTGCTGGCCTACGTGCTGATCGAGGGCTGGCCTCGTCTCGACCTCGACCTGTTCCGCAACCAGGCGTCCCAGCTCAGGCCGGCGACGGCAGGCGCGCAGGCGGCAATCTTGGGCACGCTGTGGCTGATGGCCCTCACCGCGCTGATCATCCTGCCGGTGGGCGTGCTGGCAGCGGTCTACCTCGAGGAGTATGCCGACAAGAACAGGTGGTACAACCGGTTGATCGAGCTGAACATCCAGAATCTCGCGGCCGTGCCCAGCGTCGTCTACGGCATCCTGGGTCTCGGCCTGATCGTCCGTGGCCCGCTCGACCTCGGGCCGGTGTTGTTGGCCGGAGCGATCATCCTCGCACTCCTCGTGCTGCCGGTGGTCATCATCTCCAGCCGCGAGGCCATCCGGGCAGTGCCCGACTCGCTGCGCGACGGCTCACTCGCGCTAGGAGCTACCCGCTGGCAGACGATCTGGAAGACCATCCTTCCCAACAGCATTCCGGGCATTGCGACCGGCGCGATCCTCGCGCTGTCGCGGGCGATCGGCGAGGCGGCGCCGCTGATCGTGATCGGGGTGGCCGGCTTCGTCACCTTCAACCCAGCGAGCCTCACCGACCGATTCACCGCTCTGCCGATTCAGATCTACAGCTACGCCAGCCGGCCTCAGGAAGACTTCATCATCCTGTCCAGCGCTCTCATCGTCGTGCTGCTCGCAGTCCTTCTCGTGATGAACTCGGCGGCGATCTTCATCCGCAACAAGTACCAGCGGCGCTGGTGACCCGATGACCAGCTCCGATGGCGAGGCGAGGACCCACATGACCGACTCCCATACGATGGGCGTGAGGACTATGAGCGAGAGCGACGCCGCCCATGCATCCGGGACCACCCCGGTGGCGCTACCGCGACCGGAGCACGAGGACAGCCCGCGCGAGCACAAGCCCCTCGACCCGCTGATCTCGGTCGAGAAGCTCAACATCTTCTACGGCGACTTCCATGCGGTCCGCGATGTCCACATGCTCATCGGCCGCAACGACATCACCGCTCTGATCGGTCCGTCCGGCTGCGGCAAGTCCACCGTGATCCGCTGCTTCGACCGGATGAACGACCTCATCCCGACGGCGCGGGTCGAGGGCAAGGTGCTCTTCCACGGGCAGGACCTCTACGCCAGGGACGTCGACCCGATCGAGGTACGGCGCCGAGTGGGCATGGTCTTCCAGAAGCCGAACCCGTTCCCGAAGTCGATCTTCGACAACGTCGCCTACGGCCCCGCGGTCACCGGGATGAAGCTCTCCAAGAGCGCCATGGCCGACCGGGTCGAGCATTCCTTGCGAGCGGCTGCGCTGTGGGACGAGGTCAAGGACAAGCTGGACCAGAACGGCCTCTCACTCTCCGGTGGCCAGCAGCAGCGCCTGTGTATCGCCCGGGCGATCGCGACCAACCCCGAGGTCATCCTCATGGACGAGCCCTGCTCGGCCCTCGACCCGATCGCCACGGCCAAGATCGAGGACCTGATGCGGGATCTCGTCACCGAGTTCACGATCATCATCGTGACCCACAACATGCAGCAGGCGGCCCGCGTCTCGGACCGCACCGCCTTCTTCACCGCCAACGTGGACGACAAGGGTTCCCGTTTCGGCCAGTTGGTCGAGTACGACCTGACCAGCAAGATCTTCACCAACCCGGAAGACCAGCGCACGGAGGACTACATCTCCGGCCGCTTCGGCTGAGCACGATGCCCCCCGGGCAGCACATATGCACGGTGGCTGGTTGTGCTCAGCGGGTCGTGGCGACCTGGGAGCGCATCTGGTTCTCCCAGATCTGAGCAGCCATCTGCACCGCGTCCCAAAGGCTGCCCAGCGGCGGGGTGCACGACAAGTCGAGGTCGGCAAGCTCGCCGACGGTCATGCCGTGGTGAATTGGGGCAGCGGCGATGTCGATGCGCCTGGCCACGGCCGCCGACCGCGACGAGGTGCACAGCCCGCTCAGGCCCCGGCTGTGACGCCGAGCTCGTCGAGCAGGTGCCGCACGCGGTGCTCCACCTCGTCGCGGATCGGGCGCACGGCCTCGAGACCCTGGCCGGCCGGGTCGTCGAGCGTCCATTCCTCGTACCGCTTACCGGGGAAGATCGGGCAGGCGTCGCCGCAGCCCATGGTGATGATCACGTCCGCGGCACGCACGATCTCGTCGGTCCACGGCTTCGGGAACTCTCCGGTGATGTCGATGCCACGCTCCGCCATGGCCTCGACGGCAGCAAGGTTCAGCTCGCCGCCCGGTTCGGAGCCTCCCGACCACGCCATGGCCCGATCGCCCGCAAGCCGTTGGAAGAAGCCGAGCGCCATCTGCGAGCGGCCCGCGTTGTGCGTGCACAGGAAGAGGACAGTCGGGGTTCCCGTGATGTCTTTGCCCTCGACCCGCGCCAACGCTCTGAGCCGTTGCCGGGCGAACCGCTCGGCAAGCAGTGGAAGGAAGTTGGGCACCGCGGCGCGTCCAGCGAACTGGTCGTACGAGGAGTGCAGGAACAGTTCGATCGTCTCGGTTCCGAAGGTTTCGGCGAACTCGCGGTGCAGCCGCTGCGCCGCGACCTCGAGTGCCATGTTCTGGTCGAGCGTCAGCTCCACGTCGGGTGTCTCGGTCATCGTGCCTCCTCAGGCGTACGGACTGCTTCGGCAAGTCGCCCGACCCTGTCCTCGATCAGTTCCAACGCACGTTCAAACGCCTCGTCGGTGCCGATGCGAACGGGATCCGGGACGGACCAGTGCAACCTGTCCGGCGCACGGGCACCGAGCTCCTCGTGCGCGTTGTCGCACACCGCGACCACCAGATCGTCGGGCCTCATCACGGCATCGACGTGCGCCGTTCGCCCCCGTCCGAGCGACAGCCCGCGCCGCCGGGCTGCGGCCAACGCCGAGGGATGGATTCGTCGTGCCGGATGCGTGCCCGCCGACGTCACCGCCACCGGGCTCACCCGCGCCCAGGCGGCAGCGGCGAACTGGGAGCGTGCGGAGTTGTGCGTGCACACGAACACCACACGGCTTGTGGACCGCGCATCCTTTGGCGGCTCGGCACCGGTCAATGCCGCCGGCACCAGCCGCACGTACGCGCGCCGACCATCCCCTTCCGAGCGGACTCGCTGGACCACGCCGGCGTCCTCTAGCACGTTGAGGTGATGAGCGAGCAGGTTCGTGGGCAAGCCGAACGACTCGGCAAGCTCACCTGGCGATGCGTCACCCAAGACCAGGCGATCAACGATCGCCAGCCGCGACGGGTCCCCCAACGCGAAGTGCACCCGCGCACGCGTCGCGAGCACAATTTCAGCAGACATTGACTCAATAGTTGTTGAGCCATCTTGCTCGTGTCAAGCGGGCCTGCCGCCATCCTCGGTGCTGGGAAGTGCGGCAAGGCACACCGCGGCCGTGAGGCAGACCGCCGCGATGACGGCCATCACGGTCGGGTACCCGGCTGCTGCCGCGAGCGCTGCGGCACCTAAGGGCGCGCCGGCCTTCGCCAACGTGGTCGGCGTGGCGAGGATCCCGGCACCAGCCTTCCAAATGATCACGTTAAGTGGGCGTGTGGGTCCGTTACCAGGTCTCGGCACCTGGTAACGGTCTAAGACACCCACTTAACGTGATCATTTGGAGGCGGGGTGCTCAGAGGCCGGGCAGGGCGTGCAGCAGCCAGTAGCAGAGGGCTGCAACCAGGCCGGCCATCGGAATCGTCAGCACCCAGGCGCTGACGATGTTCCCGGCGACACCCCAGCGAACGGCCGAGAGGCGCCGGGTCGCACCGACGCCGACAACGGCCGACGCGATCGTTTGCGTCGTCGAGATCGGAGCATGGAAGACGAAGGCCGTCGTGTAGAGCACGGAGGCCGCAGTCGCCTCGGCGGCGAAGCCGCTCGGCGGCGTGAGGTGGACGATGCGGCGTCCCAGAGTCCGCATAATCCGCCAGCCACCGGCGTAGGTGCCGGCCGCCATAGCCAAGGCCGCCAGCACGATGACCCACCACTGCACGTCGAACCCGCTCTGATAGCCGCCGACGACGAGCGCCAGCGTCATGACACCCATCGTCTTCTGGGCGTCCTGCAGGCCGTGCCCGAGGGCCATGGCCGCGGCGCTGAAGGTCTGCGCGATAAGGAACCCGCGGTTGACCCGCGCCGGGTTGGCCCTCCGAAACACCCACAGGATGCTCGTCATCAGCGTGTACGCCAGCAGGAACCCGACGAGTGGAGACACCACCATCGGGATCACGACCTTCTCGAGGATGCCGGCCCACTGCACCACACCGACCGACGCCAGAGTCGCCCCGACCAGTCCGCCGATCAGGGCGTATGACGACGACGACGGGAGGCCGAACCACCAGGTGATGAGGTTCCACGTGATCGCCCCGATCAGGGCGGCGAGCACGACGACGAGGCTGGAGTCGCTCTCTGGCAGCTCCACGATGCCCGCGCCGATCGTCTGAGCAACGCCGGTGCCGAGGAAGGCACCGATCAGGTTCATCACCGCCGCCAACGCCACGGCAATCCGGGGCGTCAGGGCCCGCGTCGACACCGAGGTGGCTATCGCGTTCGAGGCATCGTGGAAGCCATTCGTGTAGTCGAACGACAACGCGACCACGATGACCGCGATGATGAGAGCGAGCTCCAAGGCTCACGACTCCTTGAGCGCGATCTGCTCGATGATGTTGGCGACGTGCTCAAAGCCGTCGACGGCCGACTCGAGCGTGTCGACGACGTCCTTCAGCTTGTAGGCCGTCAACGCGTCGTACTCGCCGGAGAAGATCCGGGCGACGAGCCGGCGGTAGTCCTGGTCGGCCTGGTTCTCCAGGCGGTTGACCTCGATCCAGTAGTCGTGCAGGTCGCCCATCGTGCGCAGGCGGGGCATGGCGTCCGCGGTGAGCTCCGCTGCACGGTCGAGGACGTCGACCACGTCTGCGACGTCGGTCGGCAGCTCGCCGATGCGGTAGAGCACCATCAGGTCGGCGACCGCCTCGACGTCGTCCAGGACGTCGTCGAGGCCCGACGCGAGCCGGTAGATGTCCTCGCGGTCGAACGGCGTGACGAACGTGGAGTTGACACGCCGGATGATGTCATGGGTGTGCTCGTCGCCCTTGTGCTCAACTTCCTTGAGCCGGGCGGCGACGCTGGCACGGTCTGAGTCGACGGCGAGCCCTTCAGCGAGCAGACGGACGCCGTCGCGGACGTTCTCCGCCGAGGCGGCGAACAGGTCGTAGAACGCGGTGTCTCGGGGCGAGAGGCGCAGGCGCACGGGGGCACTCCGTCCGGATCTCAGGTGGAACGAGCGAATGCTAGGGGTGGGACGCGGTGGCGCGCACCGACGGGGAGACGAGGCTACTGACTGGTCATATCCCGAGCGGGTTCGGGACCCCGGTCCCCGGCCACCAGGACGTGCCTTCGCTGTCCCACCACAGGACAAGTGCCCAGGTGAGCACCAGGAACAAGCCGGTGATCGACCACGCCCACCGTAGGTCGCGGTCCAGCGGCGCGGCGAGCGCCCGGACGCCGTGGCGGACCCGGGCCGTGCCCGGTCCGAGCCAGGTCAGCAGGATCGCGATCGCACCGCCGGCCAGGTACGGCAGCCGTACGTTCGGCTGTTCGCTCAGCTCCACCGCGGCACCGCCGACGAAGCCGCACAGGCACACCCACGCGGTCTGCGCCAGAGCCGGCAGGGCAACGATGACCAGGTCCCAGGGCGTCCCGACGGCCGCGATCCACTGGTCGCCGCGCTGAGTCCCTCTGGCCAACCGGCGTTCGTTGAGCCGCCACCGCGTCCGCCAGGCCGCTCGGGCGATCACCGTCACGACGAACAGGACGAACGCGCCGACGTACGGTGCCACGCCGAACAGCATGAGGATCGCCAATCCGATCGCACCCACGGCCAGCCGTGCCGGCCACTCCCGCAACGGCCGCGCCTGCGGCACGGCTTCCTCCCGAGGCGCCGGTCTACTCGGTGGCCGTGCCGGAGTGGCCCGTACCGGAGTCGCCCGTGCCGGCGACGCCGGCGCCCACG
Organism: uncultured Actinomycetota bacterium; assembly: GCA_963801065.1. GTDB lineage: Bacteria > Actinomycetota > Actinomycetes > Jiangellales > Jiangellaceae > CAWDDG01. The sequence goes on from CAWDDG010000004.1 coordinate 113,526, forward strand.
TCGTGCGCACAGGAGGAACCGGCGGCAGGTCGACCCGCGTCGGCTCGACGTTTCGCGGGACTGGTGCGGTCAGCGCGGGACGCGGGCCGACGAGCGTCGGTCCTTGCTCATCCCCCGCCAGCCGCGCGCAGAGCTCGGCGACCCCGGGACGGCGCTCCGGCTCGGTCGCCAGCGCCCGGCGCAGAAAGAACGCGAGATCGGGTTCGACTCCGTCGAGATCGTGTTCGCCACGACGGATGCGATCGAGGACGACGGCGTCGGGACCGGTGCCGTACGGAGGCCTTCCGGTTGCCGCGAACGCAACGGTTGTCCCCCAGCCGTGGACGTCGGTCTCGGGCGACGGTTCCCGTCCGTCCACTGTCTCGGGGGCGAGGTATCCGGGCGTTCCGATGACCAGTCCGGTGGCGGTGAGCCTGGTCTCGTCGACGGCGCGGGCCAGCCCGAAGTCGATGAGAACCGGGCCGTCCTCGGCCATCAGGACGTTGCCCGGCTTCACGTCCCGGTGGATCACCCCGGCCCGGTGGACGCTCACCAGCGCCTCGGCGAGGCCCGATGCGAGCCTGGCCAGCGCCGCCGACCGCAGCGGGCCGTGATCGCGGACCACCCGGTCCAGCGACGGCGCGCGCACGTAGCGGGTCACGATGTACGGCGGGTCGCCGTCGACGTCGGCATCGATGACCTCGGCGACCCTGCCGCCCTGTACCCGACGCAGCGTCGCGACCTCGCGGCCGAAGCGTGCCCGCCCGTCGTGCCCGCCGACCAGCCAGGGCCGCAACGCCTTGACGGCAACCAGATCGCCGTCCAGTCCGACCGCCAGGTGAACGACCCCCATGCCGCCCTCGCCGATCCGCTCGACGAGGCGGTACGGCCCCAGCCGCTGCGGCTCGGTTGTCGGTGCGCTCACGCAGACGACGGTAACCCGTGGACCGCGCCGGCGTGGTGGCGCACGGCGTTTGCCGGTAGATCGCGAGGGAAGGGGTCCGCCATGACCACGACACCGCCGTTCCCGCCGTTACCCCCGGAAGAGCCACGGCCGCCAGACCCCGGCCCGACGCCCGAACCCGGCCCACCGATGCCCGGCCCACCGCAGCCCCAGCCGCCAGGACCGGCGCCGGAACGTCCGGTACCACCGGCGCCGACGCCGGAGCCGGGGCCACTACCACCAGAGCCGGGCCCGCACCCGAACCCGCCGTGCCCCCGACACCCGACCTTTGAGCCCCGCTGGCGGATATCCGTCGCTGCGGACCAGCCGGTCACCGTTGTAGACGAAGATCGGCTCGAGCTCGACGATGTCGCCCTCGACCCGTCCGGGCACCGCGACGATCTCGCGCACCTGACGGGTGCCGTCATGCTCGGTGGCGAGGTGTACAACGATGTCGACACAGCCCGCGACGGTGGGCACCACGAAACGCGCGCCGATGTTCTCCCCCGCGAACAAGCGATAGGGAGTGTGCGAGCATCGGCGCTACGTACGGACGGCATCACGCCTTGTCCGTACCGTACGACACCCCCCAGGGATCTTCACTGGACGGGTGTAACGGGACGAGTCAACGCACATCACGCGAGCGGCGAGCTGGTCGCCGGATAACGTTCCGCATGCGGGACATGAATCACGGGATGTCGAGGGCGACTCCGTAGTCTCCTTTGATCTTCGTCCGAGATGCCGAGGTGTGTGTTACGCCTGACTGGAGCCGGGAGGGTGCGGCTCGACCAGGCATCATCGGCGTGATCGCGGCGAACGTCATGTTCGACCTGCCGGCGGTCGAGTGGTCGCAGCGCGACCGGTCGACCTGGCAGGAGGTGTTCGCCGAGGTGATCGCCACATCCGGACTGCTGCTCGTGATCTTCGGCGTGGTGCGTGCCAGCCGTGCGAGCGTGGCCGCGTTCACCGTTGGCGCCTACATTGCGGCCGCGTACTACTTCACGTCGTCGAAGAGCTTCGCAAACCCGGCGGTCACCATCGCCCGGACGTTCTCCGACACCTTCGCCGGGATCGAACCAGCGTCCGCTCCGATGTTCGTCGTCGCGCAGCTCGTCGGTGCGGCCGTCGCGCTCGCCACGGTCCGGGTGATCTACCCCGACATCGGCGAGGTTGCGGACCAGGTCGTCGTGCCGCACGACGCCACGACCTGAACCGGTGCTCGCCGAAACCTGGTCACACGCCGCGCATCCGTGGTATCGGTGGAGTTCCTGCGCGCTCTCGAACGCGAAGCTCGCGAAGGAGGGGCCACATGGCGACCATCGACTCGCTCGTCGTCGAGGTTCGCACCGACGCCGATCCGGCGGCCGGGACCGACGACCAGGTGTACTTCGACATCGGGACGCGACAGTGGCGCCTCGACCGGGTCGAACGCAACGACTTCCAGCCTGGCGCCACCGACACGTTCGACCTGGTGCTCAACTCGGCGCTCGACACCTCGGACATCCGCAAGATCGGGCTCACCAAGAACGGCTGGAACGCCTGGCGGCCGGCCAGCATCAAGGTGATCGTCAACGGGGACGAGCTCTACCGAGGGCCCATCGGGATCTGGCTCGACCAGGGCAGCGATGCCCACCAGACCGCCGGGGTGGTGTGGGAAGCTGCCGACTTCCCGCCACGGTTCCCGGACCGGTCGGTAGTCGTTCGGGACATCGTGGTGACGACGAAGACGTCCACCCGACGCCACGCCGGCACCGACGACCGAGTCTTCTTCACCGTGGGCACGCGCGAGTGGCAGCTCGACCACCGTAATCGGAACGATCGTGAGCGGGGCGATCTCGAGACGTACGTGATCCGCGACATCGAGAACCTGCGGATGGACGGCATACGCGAGATGGGCCTGCGCAAGACCGGCACCGACGGGTGGCGGCCAGACGAGATCCTGGTGTGGGTCAACGACGTCGACCAGGTGGCCGGGCCGTTGTACGAGGGCACCGTCTCGCACTGGCTCGACGGCGGGTCGGGCGCCCAGCTGCGCCACGGCCTCAAGTGGACCGCCCCGGACTATCCCCAGCCCGTGCCGATCTCCGACGAACCCGATGCGCCCGTCACGGCGCTGCGCGTCGAGGTGCGCACCGGGACCCGGCGGCACTCGCCCACGAACGACGAGGTGTACCTCGACGTCGGCACCAGGGAGTGGCTGCTCGACAACCCTGCGAAGAACGATTTCGAGTCCGGGAACACCGACGTCTTCGAGCTCGAACCGCACGCCGGGATGCAACGCTCCGACGTTCGACGGCTGACGCTGCGCAAGACCGGGACGAACGGGTGGCGCCCGCGGCGCGTGAAACTAATCGTCAACTCAGACACGACTCCGGTGTTCGACGGTGATGCCGACCTGTTCCTCGACAGCGGGGACGACGCGTCGGAGAAATACGGGTTGCGATGGACGGCCCGGGGATTCGACCTCGAGATCCCCGTCGCGTGCCACCTGATCGTCGGCACCGTCGATGACACGATCCGGCCCGGTCGCACTGCCACGGCGTCGGCGGCGCTGTTCGACAACCTCAACACCGCGGGCTATCGGACGCGGCGCGGCTCGGTGAACGCGATCTGGACGCAGGCGCGGGTGCGGTTCCGGGTGGTCAGCTTCGACGAGGTGGCAGTCGCCGACGCCAACGCGCAGATGATGCCCGACTCGACCGACAGCTTCGTCACGATGCGGGCGGTCGCCGCTCAGAACAACGTCGACGACGTGATCAACGCCTATTTCGTGCGCGCCACCGGCACCGGGAGCAACTGGCGGGTCGGCGGCAACGACCCTGCCGTGTGGGTGCAGGACACCCGCGGCGGCCAGACCGTCAACACCGGGCCCAACTTCCAGCGGGTCGCCGTGTCGCTCGCGCATGAGCTCGGTCACTTCCTCGGTCTGCCGCACAGCTGCGACAACGCCAACAACGACCCCTGCACCAACGCCGAACAGATCGAACTGATGATGGGCGACGGCACCGACCAGACATCCGTGCAACTGTCCACGGCGGAGATCGCCACCGCGTACGCCAACGCCCAGGCGCTCGCGGAGTGAGGAGACGGGAGACCACCATGCCCGACACGACGCTCGACGACCGGGTGCGGCGGCTGCTGCTGGCCGAGCACTTCGACGATCGGACCCGACAGAAGCTGCGCGATCTCGGCGACGTCGCGCTCGAAGGGCTGCGCGCCTGCGCGCGGGGTTCCGACCGTGGTGAGGCGGCCGTGCTGAAGGCCCGAGCCATCGTCGCGCTCGGCGATTGGCCCAGGGAGGAGGCAGTCGACACCCTGGCGGACGCGATCAGCGATCGGCGTCTCGAGACCCGGATGCGTGCGGCGACCGCGCTCGGCGACGTCGCCACCGTCCGAGCCGTCTCCGTGCTGGCCGATCGAGCCGAGCGGAGCGACGACGGCGTGGAGCTCGCGGCCATCGCCCGGTCGCTCGCGCGGATCGACAGGAGCGACGCCGACGAGGCGCTCAGGCGCGTCCGGGCCTCGATCGCCGCGGACGACGTGCGCCGCCAGGTCGACCTCGTGCTCGACGAACGGTCGGCGGACTGATCGATCGCCGGGCACCAACCGGATCGTTTCGAGGAGGACGCCGACTACCCCGGTCTCCAGAACTTCGTTCTGGAAGATTGCGTAGGCATGGGTGACCGTGCCGCAGCAAGAGCCCACGTGACCGGGGAGAAGCAGGGTGGGCTGGAGCACTCGGGGTGGCGACATTCGTGACAGCAAGCGACGGACGCATCGTCGACAGGACGAAAGTGTGGACGGACTTGAATGAGGCTGCTCCCGCCGACAGACGCCGCAGTAACAGCCGCCCCGCAAGCGGGTCCCCATGCGGGACGCGACTGGCTCGCAGCGACCTCGGCGCCTCGCACAGCACGAGCCAACACCCACTCCGCGTGGGGATGGTCTCGCCTGCCAGCAACGGAAGGATGCACATCTTGCGCTAGTAACACCCCAGCCATACAGCGGGACCGCCGGGAGTCGAGTCCTCCCAGACGGTCCCTCGGCACCGACCACACCGGGAGGTCGACACCGTGGAATCCACCGTACCGAGCGGCCATCACACCTGGGCCGAACTGCTGCGCCTGGTCGGCGCTGTGCTCGCGGCTGGCGTTCGACCGCACCCTGCCGGCGACGGAGGCGATGGGCAGGATCAGGGACGCGTTCCAGGATTACGACCAGCAGGGGGGCATCATGTCGCGACGGCCCTCTGAGCCACCGACAGCGGCCCCCGGACCTGCAGACCCGGGGGCCCGTTCTATGCGCTCACGGGCCGTTCGGCGCTGCCCACTGGCGTCGGCCCGAACGACCGACGCCATTACCCGCGTTGGTCAGCCTTCGAGTACCGGCACGACCGCAGCGCAGAAGTCGTCGGACCTGCCGGTCGATCCCTTAACCTGGCCGAGGTCCTCGAGGAACTCGTCGTCGGACGGGTCGGTCGGCGTGCCGCCGTGGTCGATCAAGACCTCGAACCGAATCTGGCCGGGGTTCCTGGCGATGGCCTTGCCGTCCGGGCCGTACACAACGCCGGCTCCGGTCGCCAAGACGAGGATCGTCAGGGTGCCGTCGCCGTTGTCGGTCACCTTGAGGTCCGTGAAGATTTGGTGGTTGATGACCTCGGTGACGGTGTTGCCGTTGGCCAGGTTCGTGTACACGGCGGTGACGCTGGAGTTCTCGTGGCCGTAGGCCAAGCCGTCCGGCCCGTGCGGGTTGAACAGGAAGCGACCGTCGATAACCACGTCGCCCTCCACGTCAAGACCGGAAACCTCGCAGAAGTCGCTGGCGATAAACGTAAACTCGTCGTGGAACGTCGTGTGCTCGATCGGCTTAGCCGAGGCCCCTCCGGCCAGCGCCATCGAGCCCACCATGGCCAAGCCGGCCGCGAGCCCAAGCGTTCGTGCAAGCCTCATGTGCCCCCCTCGGAACAGGGGGATCGGGTCATCCCCCGAAAACCGTCTGGCCATCCGCCAGCGGCCCCCGCACCGTACCAGCGTCCTTGAACCGCTGGAGGTCAATTGCCCAAATTGCCCAACCCCGGCTGAGGTCAGCGCTGTCCCTTCTAGTGCCCTCCTCGGGTGAGAGCACCCGCCAGCGCCAGAAGGGAGCCAGAAGGGAGCCGGCGCCGGGACTCGAACCCGGAACCGCCCGATTGCAAGGCGGACGCAAACCGCCTCATCTGGCCCCCACCAGCAACTCTATTTACGTCGCCGCCCCCACCAGGTATCTGAAACCCCAGCGGGTGACTCCATTTCGCGTCACGAATGATGTCACGCCTCCCCCGGTGCACACCGCTGAGCTGTCGATCGAGCTGCCGACGCCGCAGATTCACGCCGCCCTGAACGGGCGGGTCGACTCGCCACGCCGCTGCCGGTCGCACGAGCCAAAGCGGTGCGCCGACGAGGTCGGCCTGTGGGTGTCGCGACCCTTCGTCTGCCACCGGCCCGATCCGTGCGGCGACCGGTTGCGGCTCGGCGCGATCAACGTGCTGGGTCTTGCCGGACGACTCAGACGACGTGATCTTCGTCGCCTTCGGCGCCACCGTCCTAGCACTGCTCGTCCCTTATGGAACGAGCGGTCGATGATAGCGGCGGCTGGACGGATGGAAGGCCGGGCGGCCTTGCACGCAGGCCCGCACCGTGCTGGTTCTTGGCGTGGTGGTGGTCCCGCTCATCCGCTGAGCCGAGCCGTGAGCAGGCGGCTCAAGGGCAATCGACCACGATCGCCTGCCGTGCGGGGCGGTTACAGACCTTCCCGGAATGTGTTGAACTGATGGCGGCCATCGGCGCTTCGAATCGATGCCGCTTACCTCCGATCGCGCCGATGATGACGCGGCATTGTTCGGGCGCGCAGCGCGGCGCGAGTGCCCTGCGGCGCGCAGGGAGGGCGTCCGACGCGATCGCCGGCGGCGGCGATGTGGCGGCGATTGGAGCGCTTCCAGCGCCGACGGCGCGACTACCGGCCAGTCTCCCGAGGCCGCCGTTCGGCGCGGCGAGCACAAGCGCACGCCGCGCCGAATGGGCGGGAGGCTACAGCCCGAGCGCCTCGGGCATGATCTCGCAGAACAACTCGAAGTCGCTGTCAGCCTGCGGGTGCGGCCCGTTGTTGACCACGATCTCGCTGCTGATGAAGGTGTCACCGTCGAAGGTGACCTGGAACACGATGTAACCGGCATCGAGCGTGAGGACGCCACCGTGTGGGGTCTTGAACAGCTCCGGGACCCCCTTGGTGGTGAACTCGTCGACGTGGAGCCCCTCGGGATCGCCGGAGACCGTCTCAAACCAGAATGGGCCGGCGAAATGGTTGATCACGGTGTCGCCCGTCAGCGGGTTGGTGAAGGTAACCGTGCCGGTCACTGTGTTCTTGTAGTCGGCCTGATGCGGCGCCAGCCACTCGGTGACCCGGACGTCGAAGGCGATGTCGATCTGCTGACCGGTCCCGCAGAAATCCGGGTCGACGTCCGTGCCGACGTCCCGGAAGTGGTTGACCTGCTGGTCAGCGGCAAATGCCGCAGGAGCCGCTGCGAGCGTCATCAGCATTAGCACGGCGCCCGCGCCGGTCGCCACGGCAAGGCGGCGCACGCGAAACAGCTTCTTCCTGCGCTTCATCGATCCGATTCCGGACGGCACGGCACGAGACATGAGGCCCCCTCAATGGATTGCGCGATTGTCCTGGTCCGGCATCGGCGCTGTCAACGGGCCGGAGGGCTCACCGAGCGTCCTCGGCGTTGTCGGCGAGGGTGGGTCGTAACGACGAATGCCCTGCTGAGCAGAGCCCGCGTCACCCGGCCACAGTGTTGATCCCACCGGCCGTGACCATCGCCTCGGCCAGGAGGGTGCGCCGCCGGTGCCCGAGGCAGCAAAGCCATACCTGATCAAGGACGATGTGCTCGCGGCTGGTCGCACCCGAACATCTGTTCGACACTGGGAGGGTGGCTAGGCCGGTGCTCAACCTCGAGAAGCCGCCGAGCATCCCGCAGCGGCCGATGGGCAGCATCCCGGTGGTGGTCCGCCTCGTCCGCCCCGATGGTGAGGAGTGGTGGCCGGCCGCGTTCGACCGCACCCTGCCGCCGTCGGAGGCGCTGGGCAGGATCAGGGACCAATTCAGGTCATACGACGAGGGAGGCATCGCATGAGGGGCCCCGGATGGCCACGACAATTCGCAATGGCCCGCACCCACTGAAGGGCACGGGCCACTACGTGAGGGGTCAAGTCACTCGACCAAGGTCCAGTCTCCGCAACGACTGGTCTCGAAGTCCTGCCCCTCCTCCAAGGTCACCTGCGGGTTGCCACCGCCGGGGATGTCGTTGTCGATGATGTCCCCACCGTTAGAGCCAGTGGTCGTGATCGACCAGTAACAGTCGCTGCTCACACCCTGGGCTCGATAGGTGCCCGGCTTGATGTCGACGCCGACAACCCAGACACCGTCAGTGACACTGTTTGCCTCGGCTTGTGCTTCGGCTTCGGTGACGGCGGCTTCGCGTGCCGTGACGTCGGCCTCTCGGGTCTCGATGTCGTTCACCTTCGCCACCAGCTCGTCGTATGAGGCCTGGACCTCGGCGGCGCCCTGCTCGGCGCGGTCAAGCTCCGTCTCCGCCGTGTCGGCCCGATCCTCGGCCTCTGTGAGGGAGTCCTGCATCTCGATGAATTCGGGCGACTCGGTCGGGTCGGTTTGTGCCGTGGTGCCGATCCCGACGCCGACGACGAATGCGACGAGCGGGATCCCCACTGGCAGCAGCAAGCGCCGCCACAACGGCCTCAGTGCAGTATTCGCCGGCGGTACCGGCTCGGGCTCCGTCGTTGGCGCCGCCGCCTCGACCGTTGCGGTCATTGACGTCACGCCCCGGCTGCCGCGACGGCCATCAGGATGATGATCAGCGTCCAGAAGGCGCACTCGATATAGCCGATCACGAGCCCGGCGATTGCCAGACCCTTGCCGTCCTTGCCGGTCTTGTTGATGTCGTTCAATGCGATGTGGCCGAAGATCACGGCGAGGATCGCTCCGCCGAGAAGGCTCGAGCACGAACGCGGTGATTGCCATGCCACTGGTTGGGCGGGCCGGCGGGTACACGTACTGTGGCTGCGCCGGGGCGGCGGGCGTCGCGGCGACCGGCTCCGGCTCCAGGCCGGTGTGCGTCCAGGTGCGTTCCGGCTGGACGGCCGGTTGGTCGGTGTTGCTCACTTCTTGCTCCGTTCGGTTTGGCTGCGCCTTGTGCACAGCGGGCCGGGCACCGTCGTTTGACGATGCCCGACCCTCCCCGTGCACACGGGGTCATGGGGCAAAGAGGTACGAGGAGTTATGCGGGGCCGTTTCTCGCCGGGTGGCGGTCGATGCCCGGCCAACCCGACGAAACTGAACCTGGACGGTATGCTATCACGGAGCTATGGGGTTGCCAAATCCGCTCCTATGGACGCCCACTGGATTGGGGCGCTACGCTCCGGTCTTGTGGCACGCCCCTATGGAGACCCTGTGGAGCTCGTTACCGCGCCCATCCCCGCGCAGTCTCCGTTCATCCCCGCCGACGCGAAGATCGTCGTGGGGGCGGTCGCTCCGGCGTCCCCCGATCCGATCCCGATCGTGCTGCTACCGGGCTTCGAGTACCGGATGCGCGAGTGGCGGCACCCGAACACCCACGAGATCCACTGGCGGCTCGAGCGGAGAAAGTCCGCCCGGCACGGCGAAGACGACGAGTAGCCTCACCGAACCCCAAGCCGTGACTCTTTCACCGACCGGGCCCGGACCGCCACCCGAACCGCCCTGACCGCCGATGTCACCCGGCGATGTCGGCGTCGGCAACCGCCGGCCGACGCGATGCGGGAGATCCGCGACGAGTTCGGCGTCCACGACGGCAGCATCCCCGGAGACATGCGATGATCCGGCCGTGGAGGCTCCGGCTGCGACTGGCTTAGCCGCCACAGGCCGGTCGAGCATCCAAGACATGTACTTGATCTCTGGATTGTGGCGTTGCGAACTCAGCTCGGCCGGTTAGTTCATGCCCGTGCTGGTCACGGCTGGCGCATCTTGACCTGTTGCTTGGATTCCTGTGTCTAGCCCCTGCGCACTCTCGGGACGGCGCCCCTTGCTCGGAACGGTCGCCAGCACCTCCTCGGCCTTCTTGTCGACGAACCCTGTGACCAGCTGTTGCGCGACGCCAAGCACAATGGCATATGCCAGGATTTGCCCTTGGGTATCCAAATCGGTTAAGCCAGGGATGAACCGGCCATTGATGAGTATTAGGCCGCCAATTGCGGTGAGCGCACCGGCGGGGAGCTTGAGGAATGCGAGCGAAACCTGGAGGTCGTTCGGAATGGGGGTGGAGGTGGTTCGGAGCTTCTGAATGGCGAAGGTGGCCGACAGCGCTCCGCCGAGCATCCCCATGAACGCGACAATCGGGACGTCGCCTGGCTGTGGGGTATTCCCATCCGTAGACGGACACGCAGACTTGAAGCATAGAGGGATCGCATCGGGAAAGATGAAACCGACGGTGCACACCACGGCCACCAGCACCGTCAGCAGCGCAGCCGCCGTTATCAGAGTATTCCTTAGGCTGCGGGCACGGGCATGTTGCTCATCCGCAGCCTCGTACGCAAACTTCGTAGCCTCGCGAAATGCAGCCCGCCGCCGGGCGAGTTCAGCGGCGGCAGCGTTGCCGTCATCACCACGGCTCAAACGTCCGCGCATCTTCTGCAGCGCCTTGTTCTGTCCGCCAGGTCGGGGTGGACTGGTCGTGCCCGTGGACGCGTTGCTGGCCTCTGTACTGAACAGATCCAGCGCCTCTTGGCGGCGTCGGTCGGTGGGGGCGAGACAGGTTAGCATCCGGGCCAGGACACCGGGGCTGCGCGCCTTGATGTCATCCTCGGTGTACAAATCGACGAGCTCGACCACGGCCGCGTGGAGGTGGACAAAGGCCCCTTTGATCGGGGCGCCGGTCCACCAGTTGGCGAACCTGCTAGTCCTCGACCCGCGCTGGAGAGTTTCGCCGTTCCTCGGCACACCGGCGGCGCGGTAAGCGTCTTCCAGATTCATTTCCGTGGCCTCGTGGATGTGATCGAGATCGATGTGATCGTCACCGTTGCGAGCTGACAAGAGCCGGACGCGCTCGCACTTAACAAAGTTAGCCTTGGCGATGACGTGTTCCTGCCAGGCCGCCAGCCGGACTGGGTGAGTGCCCACGACGCCCTCCTTCGCCGGACAATCCGTCACCGTATAGAGCCTCGGATCCCCATGCCTGATACAGGACGCGCTGTTCCCTTATGCGGCTCTTCGCCGCTGAGGGTGGTCATGGGGTGATCGGGATGGCTCGTCGGGGGTAGGGTCTGGCGCCGTTGGCGGCCACGAGTAGCCGTAGTCGGTAGTTGCCGAAGTTGCGGAATCCGTGGGCGAGGCGGCGGGTCTTCTCGATGATCAGGTTGATCGCTTCGGTCCCGCCGTTGGAGATCCCGTCGGTGTCGAAGTAGGCCAGCACCTGTTGTCGCCAGGCGCCTCGGCGTGCGGGATCGGGTCACGAGTGGGAGGTCCGGAAGACGGATCGCGTCATCGTCCGCGATCCGTCCCCGACCGGTGATGAAGTCCTCGACGCGGCCCTCAAGATCGTCATCGCGCGAAAGCGGCGCCGTTCGGTCCGGTGCGGAACGCTTCGGCCAGCATGGCGACGACCTGCGCGCGGCGGGCCGGATCGGAGAGCACGCGCTCGTGGGGCCGGCCCGCCGGCGAGCGACTCCACAGCATCGCCCGGCGCGACGGCGTAGCCAGCGAACTCTGCCGCGAGCATCGGCACCGCCGCCGCCGGGTCCGAACGGACGGCGGGAGTCATCTGCCGGGGCATCGACGGTCAGCAGCCGAACGCCGGCCTTCGCCGTTCTCTCGGGATCTGGGTCGAGAGCGCGGGATCCGGGCGCCACATGCGGGAACGTGACGACGCGTCCGGCCGACGGGCCATGGTCGTCGACGGCCAGCGTCCTGCCATCCGGAAGCGGTCAGATGGGTCATGATCGCCAGCATCTCGCACGCCTCGGACAACGACCGCGGTCCCCACAGCTCCCTGGGGACACGACTTCAACGAAGCCGCAGCACCCTGCCGTCGCCCGACACGCCGTCGTTCTGATCACGGAGCCTGATCGTGGGGTGGTCGACAGACCGTTTCCGGCCGGCGCGGACCCGGAGCCAGCGCCGCACCCGCGGCAGCTGCCACATCGCGATGCCCGACCCGGCCATCACGGGGAAGACGACGAACCGCACCAGAGCGGTCGCAACGGTCGAGTCGTTCCATGGTGCGTAGACCACTGTCGCGAGCAGAAGGGCGCTCGTCAGGTGGACGAGCCGCTCCATGTCTCGCATCCGCTTGTTGGAGATCCGTTGTCCCGTCATCGTGTCTCACTCCCACGCCTGGGCGGTGCCGATTGGGTCAACGCCGCCAACATCCGCTGTACGAGGTCGACGGCGTCGCGGCGCTCGGCGTCGTCGAGCCCCCGCGTGGCCGCCTCGTTGACGGCGGCTGCACACGGCACCAGAACATCGCGCAGGGCCCTGCCCCGCTCGGTCAGGAAGACGTTGACCTGCCGCCGGTCGCGCGAGTTGCGCCTCCGCGTCACGAGCTGGTCGCGCTCCATCCGGTCGAGCGTGCGGACCATCGTCGGCGCTTCTATCGCCACCTGGCGGCTGAGGGCTATCTGGGTCTGGCCGTCCTCGGCCCAGAGAACGAGGAGGACTGCCCACTGCGCCGACGTGACCCCGTGCAGCCCGATGCGGTCGCCGAGCGCCCGTGCGAACGCGCGGGCGAGCGAGTTGACGAGGTAACCCAGGCTCTCCCCGATCACGAAGAGCTCCCCGGCCTCACCGGTCGCATCGCCCGACTGCCATACGACGAGCTGTCGCTGAGTCGGACTCATAGCTAATGATTAGCATACTAACTATCTGGCCGTCAAGCCCAGGCGGACGGGTCGCTGACCGGAAGATCCGCGGCGAACCCGGGTAGGCGGTCCGAAGCTCGGCTACTGTGATCCGACATGCCCGGACGTCCGCTGCAGGAGCTCGTCGACCCCGGCTGGGCGCGGGTGCTGGAGCCGGTCGCCGACCGGATCGCGGCGATGGGTGAGTTCCTTCGAGCCGAGCTCGCCGCCGGAAGGACCTACCTTCCCGCCGGCCCGAACGTGCTGCGCGCGTTCACCCAGCCGTTCGACGACGTCCGCGTCCTGATCGTCGGCCAGGACCCGTACCCGACGCCTGGCCACGCGGTCGGGCTGAGCTTCTCGGTCGCTCCCGACGTACGTCCTCTGCCGGCCAGCCTGGTCAACATCTTCCGCGAGTACGTCGACGACCTCCGCCTTCCCGAACCGAGCACCGGCGATCTGTCCCCATGGGCCGAGCACGGCGTCCTGCTGCTCAACCGGGCGCTCACGGTCGCTCCACACCGTCCTGCGGCGCATCGCGGCAAGGGCTGGGAAGAGGTCACCGAGCAGGCGATCCGGGCCCTCGCCGCACGCGGTGCGCCTCTGGTGGCGATCCTGTGGGGACGCGACGCGCGCAACCTGCGACCGCTGCTGGGCGGCGTCCCGTGCATCGAGTCCGCACACCCGAGCCCGATGTCAGCCCGTGGCGGCTTCTTCGGCTCCCGCCCGTTCAGCCGGGCGAACCAGCTCCTGGTCGACCAGGGCGCCGAGCCGGTCGACTGGAAGCTCCCGTAGCGGCTGCACCCGGCCGCACGTTCTCATCCGGCTCGCTCCTGGAGAACCGGCGCCCGGTCGCCGAAGTCCGGCCGAACGCGCCGGTAGAGGCTGGACAGCTATATGGCGACGGTACGAGCTCATGATCGTCGACTCCCCGGTCGGCCGTCTGTGGACGGCCCAGCTTCGTCGGCATATATGTCGATCGGGTTACGCGCACGGTGCGTGCGGGTACTGCTACGCTTGTCGCCAGTTGTTGCAGTTGCAGTTCCACGCACGTTCTCGAACGCCCGCGGACGCCAAGCTCGCGGGCGTTTCTCGTACGTCGTGCCATGCACGGATCGGGACCACGGTTGCAGCAGCCGGTGGGATTCGCACAGGGCGGATCCGACAACGTCCCAGGAGGACACAGCACATGGCACAGGGAACCGTCAAGTGGTTCAACAACGAGAAGGGCTTCGGCTTCATCGCCCAGGACAGCGGCGAGCCGGACGTCTTCGTCCACTACTCGGCGATCGCGTCCGAGGGCTACCGCTCTCTCGATGAGAACCAGCGCGTCGAGTTCGAGATCGTGCAGGGCCAGAAGGGTCCGCAGGCGGAGAACGTCCGCCCGCTCTGATCTTCGGCTCCCAGACAGACGCCCCCGTCGGCCACCAGGCCGGCGGGGGCGTCGGTCATGAACGGACGCCCGAAGACAATGAAGCCATGACGACCGGCAAGGCTGATGTCACCGTGCGAGGGCTGGTCGACGACGACTGGGCTGACGTGCGGCGCATTTACGCCGAGGGCATCGCCACCCGCAATGCGACCTTCGAGACGAGCGTGCCGCCGCGCCGCACCCTGGAGCGCAAATGGCTCTCCGCGCATCGTTGGGTCGCGGAGGTCGACGGGGTCGTCGCCGCGTGGGCAGCGGTCACGCGCGTGTCGGACCGAGCCTGCTATGCCGGCGTGTGCGAGACCTCGGTCTACGTGGCCACCGAGTTCCAAGGACGGGGAATCGGCACAGCGCTCCTGCACAAACAGATCTCCGCCGCCGACGAGGGCGGTCTGTGGACGCTGCAAACGTCGATCTTTCCTGAGAACGGCGCCAGCCTCGCGCTGCACCATGCGGCCGGCTTCCGGACGGTCGGATTCCGCGAGCGGATCGCGAGGCTCGACGGGCGCTGGCGCGACACGGTCCTTCTCGAACGCCGCAGCACGACCTTCTCCTGACCTTGCGTCGGTTTCCACAGGCGGCTGCGTCTGCGTTGCCGTCCCGGCAACCACTGGCTAGCCTCCTGGGCGAGGTGTCTGCTTCCCCCGCACTCGCCGGCCATAGGGCTGGCAGGCAGCCACCCCCGCCGAATCCGGTCCAGACGGCCGGAGCCGGGGACCCAACTTCCCCGGGGTGAATCGGCCGCGACAGTGGGCGGCCGTAGGGTCCTTCCCGCCCGAACCCGACAGCTAACTCGGTAGGCGGTAGCGGAAGAGAGGACTCACGTGTCCGCACAACCCCGCCGGAGGGCCCGATTACGTCGTCATCTCCTGGTGCTCAGCGTCGGTGCGGCCACGGTGGCCGGCGGCTTCGCGCTCGCCCCAGCCGGCATCGCCGAGCCGCAGCCGACGCTGGAGGAGGTGAAGAGCCGGGTCGACGAACTGCACGAGAAGGCCAGCGCAGCCAACGAACGCTACAACGCAGCAACCGACACCCTCGCCGAGATCCAGCTGCGGCTGAGCCGCGCGCAGACGGACGTCGGCCGCCAGGAAGCCAGGGTCAAGAAGCTCACCGCCGACACGGGCATGTTTGCTGCTGCGACCTACCGCGCCGGCGGTCTCGACCCGGCGATCCACGCCCTGTTCGCCGACAGCGCCGCCGATTTCCTCGCACAGGCCTCGGTGATCGACGCGTACTCGACTCAGCAGGCGGAACAGCTCGAAGCCGTTTCCGCTGAGCGCCGAGAGCTGGAGCAGAAGCGGCTCGTCGCGGACGAGGAGCGCGCCCGCCAGGAGGCCATCAAGGCGGTCCTCACCGAGGAGAAGGAGAGGATCGACGGCCTCCTCGCGGAGCAGCAGAAGCTCCTGGCACGGCTCACTGCCGAGGAGCAGGCCCGGCTCGAGCGCGAGCGACAGCGCGAGCGCGAGGCGGCGATGAGCCAGCGCGAGCAGGCCTCGGCGCGGATCTCGCGTGGATCGTCCAGCGGGTCCGACGCGCCGGTCGCCGACGTGCCGGCCAGCGGGCGTGCGGCGATCGCCGTCCGGGCGGGCCTCTCGAAGGTCGGCTACCCGTACGTCTACGGCGGCAAGGGGCCCGACTCGTTCGACTGCTCCGGTTTCACCAGCTGGGCCTGGCGACAAGCCGGGGTCAGCCTCTCCAGCTCGTCGCGGGCACAAGCCGGTCAGGGCACGCGGGTGTCGAAGGACCAGTTGCAGCCTGGGGACATCCTGTTCTACGGCAGCCCGGTCAGCCATGTCGCCATGTACATCGGCGACGGCAAGGTGGTGCACGCGTCGAACCCACGCACTGATGTCACGATCGCACCGGCGTTCCGAGCCGGCGGGTCCCGCAAGCCGTACGCAGGCGCCATGCGCCCGGGTTAAAACCTGCCAACGTCGGCTGGCCGCCGCCCCCCGCCGCCGGTCAGCCGACGTTGCGCACCTGCGTCGCTCGGTTCCGGCGCGAGCGGCGGATGGCCATCCAAGTGCCCAGCAGGATCACCAGCACGCTCAGCAGAACCCACAGCCCGAGTCCGTCGACGAACCGCGCCATCGCTCCTTGCACGGAGGTCGCCGCCGAGATGACAGGGTCGTCGGTGATGTCGCCGCTCGCGAGGCGCAGTTCGTAGGCCCCGTAATAGGTCACGTACGCGCCCGCGAGCACGAGCAACGCTCCGGAGATGCGGCTGACATACGGCATGACGCCTCGGAGCCGGCGTACGAGCCCGTCCTGGGCCAACGCCACCGCGACAGCGAGCACACCGACGACGACGCCCATGCCGAGCCCGTACGCGACGAAGACCGCCAGGCCCGCCGCGGTGCTCTCGGCTCGGAACGTGCTCGTCGTGACGGCCAGGAAGGGCGCGATCGTGCACGACAGGGACGCGACGGCGTAGGCGACACCGTAGATCACCATCGAGGCGGTGCCATCCGTGGGTGCTGCGCTCGGCAACCGCGGCAGCCTCAGCACGAGCTCACGCCCGCTGAGCAGCCACAGGCCGAGAACGACGAGCCCTACCCCGACCACGACCGTGGCCCAGGAGAGGTAGGTCCCGAGCGAGAGTGCCAAGGGCACGACGACCAGCCCGAACGCACCGAACACCGCGACGAAGCCCACCGTCATCGCGGCCGCCGCGGCGAGCGCCCTGCCCACCTGGCTGCCGGCGCCGCCTCGAGCCACGAGGAGGGTGAGGTAGGCCGGCAGGAGCGCGAAGCCGCACGGGTTGAATGCCGCGACCATGCCCGCCGTCGCCGCGAGGAACAGCGTGTCGGTCATAGGCCGAAGCGCTCGCGGGCGATGCCCACCAGGTCGGGGTCGCTGCCGTAGCCATCCACGAGTTCGACCGTCCCGTCGGCAGAGATGAACGCGAACGTGTCTTGCTGGGTGACGCCGAACCTGGTGAACACGGCTCCGTCGGTGTCGGCGACGTGTGCGACCGTCTGGGTGTCGGTGTCCTCGACGAAGGCACGCATGTCGTCGAGACTGCCGGACAGGCCCGCCACGCCGACGAAGGTCACGCTGTCGGCCAGTTCAGCGGCGGCCGCGGTGACATCTGCCGCACCCCGCTTGCACACCGGGCACCACGGCGCCCAGAACCACACGACGGCCGGCTTGCCAGCAAGCGTCGCGCCGTCGAACGTCGTGCCGGTGACCGTCTGGGCAGTGAAGGCCAGCACCTCGGGCACTGCTGCGGTCGGTGGTTCCGCAGTCGGCTCCGACGTCATGGCACTCGGCCCGGTTGCCGTCGTCGCCGCCTCCGGGTCGGAGCCGTCACTGCATGCTGCGAGTGCGGTGGCCACGGCGAAGGCGGCAAGAGCGAGCGAGCGGCGATGCATCGAGGGTCGGACCTCCGGTCGGGCGGTAGAAGCCCGATCATCATCCTGGCCCAATGTGGGCGGGTCGACTCTTACGAGCCGATGACATACCGCGAATACCCCCGGGCGGGCACCGGCCATGCCGGTGTGAGGGGGTGACACAGACGACAACAGGTGGCCGGTGCGTATACCCCAGGCACGCATGCGCCAACCCCACGAGAGCCACGACGCGACTATCGTGCGGACGTGGTCCGGGTTCCGCAGAGCATGACGGCCTGGGTCGTGCGGCAACCGGGGCCGATGCCTAGCGGACCGCTGGTGCGAGCGACGCTGCCGGTGCCGGTTCCAGGCCCTGCCGAGGTGCTCGTCGAGGTCGAGGCATGCGGCGTCTGCCGGACCGACCTGCACCTGGCCCAAGGCGACCTCCCGCCGCGCCGGCCGGAAACCGTTCCGGGCCACGAGGTCGTCGGCCGGGTCGTCGCGAACGGTCCCGGCACGGATCAGTTGGTGCCCGGATCCCGGGTCGGCGTCCCGTGGCTACGGCATGCCTGCGGCCGGTGCCGGTTCTGCCGGAGGGGCTCGGAGAACCTGTGCCTTGAGTCGCGGTACACCGGCTGGGATGCAGACGGAGGCTACGCGGAGTACGTCACGGCGCCCGCGGATTTCATCTACGTCCTGCCGACCGACGGTGACCCGGAGAAGCTCGCACCGCTGCTGTGCGCCGGGATCATCGGCTATCGGGCCCTGCTTCGGGCGGAGCTGCCGCAGGGCGGTCGGCTCGGCATCTACGGCTTCGGAGCCTCAGCGCATCTCACAGCACAGGTCGCAATCGCGCGTGGCGCGACGGTGCACGTGCTGACGCGGTCGGAAGCGGCCCGACGGCTTGCTCTCGAGCTGGGCGCAGCGTCAGCGGGCAACTCGGCCGACCCGCCCTCGGAGCCGCTGGACGCGGCCATCTTGTTCGCGCCGATCGGGGACCTCGTTCCCGTTGCGCTTGCTGCACTCGATCGCGGCGGAACGCTTGCCATCGCGGGCATCTACCTCACCGACATCCCCGCACTGGACTATCAGCGTCACCTCTTCCAGGAGCGAACGCTGCGAAGCGTGACGGCCAATACGCGCGCCGACGGCCGGGCCTTCCTGGACATCGCCGCCCGGACTCCGCTGCGGGTCTCGACCACCGCGTACGGCCTCGACCGCGCGGACCAGGCACTGGCCGATCTCGCCGCCGATCGCGTGGATGGAGTCGCCGTTCTCCGGATGCGCTGAGAACGTAAGACTGCCCGCGAGATGACCCATACCCCTAGGGGGAAGGGGTTGACACGCATACCCCCAGGGGGTTAGAACTATGCCTGAACCGAAGGAGATGTGATGACCGGCTACATCGAGAACAAGCCCGCCGTGCTCGGGCGGTTGCGCAAGATCGAGGGGCAGGTTCGAGGGCTGCAGCGCATGGTCGACAACGAGACCTACTGCATCGACGTGCTGACGCAGGTCTCGGCGGTCACTAGGGCGTTGGAGTCGGTCGCACTCTCCCTGCTCGAAGACCACCTCTCGCACTGCGTGGCGGATGCCGTCGCGGAAGGGGGCGAGATCGCAGACGCGAGGGTCAAGGAGGCCTCGGATGCGATCGCGCGCCTGGTCCGGTCCTGAGCTCTAGCAACTCACCCTCGTAGGAGAACGACCCATGCCCACGACCACGTACTCCGTTTCCGGCATGACCTGCTCACACTGCATCGCCGCTGTCAGCGAGGAGATCGGCAAGCTCGTCGGCGTCACAGAAATCGAGGTCGATCTCATCGCCGGTGGCGAGTCTCAGGTCGCTGTGACCAGCGACGCTGCGCTGGCGGAGGCCGACGTGCACTACGCGGTCGACGAGGCCGGCTATGACGTTGTGGGCGCGACCGGATGAACACGGTGCAGGTGCCGGCGTGATCGAACACACCATCGGCACGACTGTGGAGCTTGAGATCGGCGGCATGACCTGCGCATCGTGCGCAGCGCGGATCGAGAAGAAGCTGAACCGGATGCCCGGCGTCGAGGCCAGCGTCAACTACGCCACAGAACGGGCTCGGGTCGTTCTGCCTCACGGCGCCCACGTCGACGACGCCATCGCCACCGTCGAGGCCACCGGCTACACCGCCCACGGGCCCGCCCGGTCGTTCGACCGGCCAGGCGGCGCCGAGAACGCGATTCCCGAGGACGCCGAGGCCTCTGCTCTGCGGCGTCGGCTCGTGCTGTCTGCCGCGCTGACCGCACCGGTGTTCCTGCTGGCGATGGCGGCGCGGCTGCAATTCGACAACTGGCAGTGGCTGTCGCTGACCCTCGCTGCGCCGGTCGTGGTGTGGGGGGCGTGGCCGTTCCATCGGGCCGCGTGGGCGAACCTGCGCCACGGCGCGGCCACCATGGACACCCTGATCAGTGTCGGGGTGCTGGCGGCGTTCGGCTGGTCGCTGTACGCGCTGTTCCTCGGCGACGCCGGCGAGCCCGGGATGCGCATGTCGTTCGACCTGCTACCCGAGCGGGGCGCGGGGGCGAACGAGATCTACCTCGAAGTCGCCGCTGCGGTCACGGTATTCATCCTCGCCGGCCGATACTTCGAAGCGCGTGCGAAGAGGCGTTCCGGTGCGGCGTTGCGGGCACTTCTGGAGCTGGGTGCGAAGGACGTCGCCGTCCTGCACGACGGCCACGAGCAACGGTTGCCCGCGGACCAGCTGTCCGTCGGCGATCTGTTCGTCGTCCGGCCTGGCGAGAAGATCGCCACCGACGGTGAGGTCATCGACGGTACCTCCGCCGTCGACGCCAGCATGCTCACCGGCGAGCCGGTTCCGGCCGAGGTCGGGCCTGGCGACACGGTCATCGGCGCCACCGTGAACGCCGGCGGCCGCCTGGTCGTCAGGGCTGCCCGGGTCGGTGTGCACACGCAGCTGGCCCAGATGGTCCGGCTGGTCGAGCAGGCACAGTCCGGCAAGGCGCCCGTGCAGCGCCTCGCCGACCGGGTGTCCGCGGTCTTCGTGCCCGTGGTGATGGCGCTCTCCGTCGCCACGCTCGGCTTCTGGCTGGGCGCCGGCTGGGGAGCCGAGACCGCGTTCACGGCGGCGGTCGCCGTACTGATCATCGCCTGCCCGTGCGCCCTGGGCCTCGCGACGCCCACCGCCCTGCTCGTGGGCACGGGCCGCGGCGCCCAGCTGGGCGTGCTCATCAAGGGGCCGGAGATTCTGGAGTCCACGCGCCGCGTCGACACCGTGGTCCTGGACAAGACCGGGACCGTGACCACCGGGCGGATGCGACTGGTCGACGTGGTGCCCTCGGACGGCGTCGACGAAGCCGACCTGCTTCGGCTGGCCGGCGCCGTCGAGGACGCGTCCGAACACCCCGTCGCCGCAGCGATCGCCGCCGGAGCGCGGGAGCGGGTCGACGAACTGCCTGCCCTCGAAAGCTTCACGTCCGCCCAGGGCTTCGGGGTGCAGGGCTTCGTCGACGGGCATGCCGTCGTCGCCGGCCGCCCCTCGTGGCTGGCGGACGCGTGGGCACTGCACCTGGACGACCGGCTTGCCGCCGCCCGCGAGAGCGCCGAGGCCGCTGGACGCACGGCGATCGCAGTCGGCTGGGACGGCGTCGCGACCGGCATCCTCGTCGTCGCCGACACCGTGAAACCGACGAGCGCGCGCGCCGTGGCCGAGATGCGCACGCTCGGGCTACGCCCGGTGCTGCTGACCGGTGACAACACGCGGGCCGCGCGCACCATCGCCGCCGAGGTCGGCATCGACGATGTCATCGCCGAGGTTCTGCCGGCGGACAAGGTCGACGTCGTGCGACGGCTGCAGTCGGAGGGGCGCGTCGTCGCGATGGTAGGGGACGGCGTGAACGACGCCGCCGCCCTCGCGCAGGCCGACCTCGGGATCGCCCTGGGCACCGGCACCGACGTCGCGATCGAGGCCAGTGACCTGACCCTCGTCCGCGGCGACCTGCGCGCCACCGTCGACGCCATCCGGCTTTCCCGACGCGTCCTGGCCACCATCAAGACCAACCTGTTCTGGGCTTTCGCCTACAACGTCGCGGCGATACCGCTGGCCATGGCCGGGTTGCTCAACCCGCTCATCGCCGGCGCCGCCATGGCGTTCTCGTCGGTGTTCGTCGTGACCAACAGCCTGCGGCTTCGGCGATTCCGCGCCGTCTCCGTCGATCCGGCCCGGGCTGTGACGTCCACGGCGGGTCGGTCGGCGCCCGCCCAGGAACACGCGGCACTTCCATGACCGCCGACATTCGGACCGCGGTCGTGGAGGTGTCCGGCGTCCAGTGGGCGTCGTCGAAGTCCGTTGTCGAGTCGGTCCTGTCCCGACGGCCTGGCGTGCTGAGCATCGACGCCAACCCGGTTGCGCAGACCGCCACGGTGACCTATGACCCCGGACAGACGTCGGTAGCCGACCTCGCTGGCTGGGTTCGTGACTGCGGCTACCACTGCGCGGGGGAGTCGGTGCCGCGCCACATCTGCGACCCGATGGTAGATCCGGGCGTGCACGGCGAGCACGGCCACGCCGCAGAGCACGCGGCGGCGACACCGCAACCCGTCATGGGTCACGGCGGCCACGACGCCGGGATGTCGATGGACGACATGGTCCGCGACATGCGCAACCGGTTCCTGGTCGCCGCGATCATGTCAGTGCCGATTCTGCTCTGGTCCCCGATCGGACGGGACGTGATCGGCTTCGGTGCGGCGGCGCCGTTCGGCCTACGCGACGACGTGTTCAGCCTGCTGCTGAGCCTGCCGGTCGTGTTCTACTCGGCGTGGATCTTCTTCGACGGCGCCGTCCGGGCGCTGCGGGCCCGCACCCTGGACATGATGGTGCTGGTCGCCGTCGCGGTGGGCGCCGGTTGGCTCTACAGCCTGGGCGTCACGCTCACCGGCGGCGGTGAGGTCTTCTACGAGGCCGCGACCGTGCTGACAGCGTTCGTGCTGCTCGGGCACTGGTTCGAGATGCGCGCTCGCGGCGGCGCGAACGACGCCATCCGCAGCCTGCTCGACCTCGCCCCGCCGATGGCAGTCGTGCTGCGTGACGGCGCAGAGGTCGACGTGCCAACCGCGGACGTGGCGGTCGGGGACGTATTGCTGGTCCGGCCCGGTTCGAAGCTCGCTGTCGACGGGCTCGTCGAGGACGGCGAGTCCGAGGTCGACGAGTCGATGGTCACCGGCGAGAGCCTGCCCGTTGCCAAAGCGCCCGGCGACCAGGTGATCGGCGCCACCGTCAACACCACCGGCACACTTCGGGTCCGGGCCACCAAGATCGGTGCGGACACCGCACTGGCGCAGATCGTCGCCCTGGTCCAGGAGGCACAGAACTCCAAGGCCCCAGGGCAGCGGCTGGCCGACCGGGCCGCGTTCTGGCTGGTACTGGTCGCCCTGGTAGGTGGCCTCGCTACGTTCCTGGTCTGGCTTGCGGTCGGACGGTCGGTCCAGGAAGCGTTGCTGTTCGCCATCACCGTCGTGGTCATCACCTGTCCCGACGCCCTCGGCCTGGCCACCCCGACCGCGATCATGGTGGGTACGGGTCTCGGCGCGAAGCGCGGGGTGCTGTTCAAGAACGCCACCGCGCTGGAGACATCCGCCCGGATCGACACCGTCGTGATGGACAAGACCGGCACGCTCACGCGAGGCGAGCCGGAGGTCACCGACGTCGTCGCTGACGGCATCGAGGAGGCTGAACTTCTTGCACTCACCGCAGCCGTCGAGCGGGAGTCCGAGCATCCGTTGGCCAGGGCCGTGGCCGCCCATGCCGACGAGGCCGGCGTTCAGCGGCTGTCCGCCGACGGATTTCGGAACGTCGCCGGACACGGAGCCGGGGCGCAGGTCGACGGTCGCCGGGTACTGGTCGGCAACCGCAAGCTCATGGCCGACGAGGGCGTCGACCTCGGCGACCTGGCCAGCCAACGGGACGAACTGGCCGCTTCCGGACGCACGGCGGTACTCGTCGCCGTCGACGGGCACGCGGTAGGGGTCGTCGCTCTGGCCGACGCTGCGCGAGACACCGCGGCCGACGCGGTCGCAGCCCTGCAAGAGGCCGGCGTCGACGTCGTCATGCTCACCGGCGACAACGAGGCCACCGCACGACGGATCGCCGACCAGCTCGGCATCGACACGGTCGTCGCCGATGTGCTCCCTGGCGACAAGTCGGCCGAGATCTCGACGCTGCAGCGGGCCGGCAAGCGGGTCGCGATGGTCGGAGACGGCATCAACGACGCCCCAGCGCTCGCCCAGGCCGACCTAGGCATCGCGATCGGAGCAGGTACCGACGTCGCCATCGAGACCGCGGACGTCGTCCTCATGCGATCCGATCCGCTCGACGTGTCGACAGCGCTGCGGATCGGCAAGGGAACGCTGCGCAAGATCCGACAGAACCTCGGCTGGGCGATCGGCTACAACGCCCTGGCCCTGCCAATCGCCGCCGGTGTTCTCGAGCCGTCGCTCGGGCTCGTGTTGCGTCCGGAGATCGCGGCCCTGTCCATGTCCGGGTCGAGCTTGCTGGTCGCCGTCAACGCACTGCTGCTCAACCGGCTCGACCTGCCCGCACCGGCAGGTCCGGGGCAACCGGTCGCGGAACCGTCACCGGTCCCCGCCGGCCGGTCCTGACCCGGCCGACTCCACCCGAAACCGCATCGACCCGATTTGCACGAGGATTGGGCCGTGACCAACCGCCGCGACAGGCCTGACGATGCGCCTCTGGATGTGCTGGTCGTGGGCGCCGGTCCCACCGGCCTGACACTGGCCGCGCAGCTGCAGGCCTACGGCGCCCGGTTCCGGATCGTCGATCGCCAACTCGACCGTGTGCGCGAGTCGCGGGCGCTGGCAGTGCAGCCACGTACGCTCGAGGTCCTGGCCAACCTCGGCGTCACGGGCACGATGGTCGACCGCGGCAACCGCGCCGTGCACCTACAGATCCATTCCGGGCGCCGTGCGGTGCCGGTGCGGCTGTTCGACATCGGTATCGACGACACCGCCTACCCGTACCTGCTGTTCATCTCCCAGGCAGAGACCGAACGCATCCTCGGCAGCCACCTCGCGAGTCACGACATCGACATCGAGCGCGGGGTGGAGCTCACCGAGCTGTCCCATGACGAGGGTGCGGTGACGTGCCACCTGCGTCACCAAGACGAGTCGGCCGAGTCCGTTCAGGCCCGCTACGTCGTGGGCTGCGACGGCGCTCACAGTACGGTCCGCCAGCAGGCGGGCATTGCGTTCGAGGGCGCGGCGTATCCGCAGACCTTCGTTCTGGCCGACCTGGAAGCCGACGGGATCGAGCCGGGCGCGGCGCACGCGTTCCTGTCGCCGCGGGGCATGCTGCTCTTCTTTCCTTTGGGCGCGCCGGCGAGCTGGCGGATGCTGGCCATGCGTCCACGCACCGACACCACACCGGCCGAGCGGCCGGTCACCCTCGACGAAGTCCAGGCACTCACCGACGCCTACACGACCACCCCGGTCCGGCTACGCGACCCGGTGTGGATGACCAACTTCCGGCTGCACAACCGCGGCGCCGCGCACTACCGGTCCGGGCGGGTGTTCCTCGCCGGGGACGCCGCGCACATCCACAGCCCGGCCGGCGCCCAGGGCATGAACACCGGCATCCAGGACGCAGTCAACCTCGGCTGGAAGCTTGCCCTCGCCACAAGCGGCATCGGCGATCCTGCGATGTTGGACACGTACGAGCCTGAGCGCGCGCCGGTCGGACGCCGGGTGCTGCGTTTCACCGACCGTGCGTTCACCATCGCAACCTCCACGAACCTGGTGGTCCGGTTCGTCCGTGCCCACGTGGCCCCGAGGCTGATTCCGCTCGTGGCGCGGGCCACGTGGGGCAAGGCGTACGGGTTCCGCATCGTCACCCAGCTCGCCATCCACTACCGGCGAAGCCCGCTCTCAGCCGAAGGCCCGACCGCGTTGCACCGCGGACCCCGGGCCGGCGACCGGCTCCCCGACGCGCCCATCACCGACAACGGTGAAGCCGCCACACTGCATGGAGCCCTGGCTGCCCCGGGATTCCACCTGCTGTTGTGCGGACCCGTTTCTTTCTGGCCTGCAGGAGCCGTCGCGGCCATCACCAAGCGCTACACCGGACTCGTCACCGTGCACCGGCTGACCCGAGACAACGCACCCGACACGCTGCGCGACAACACCGGTGACGCACTGTCCCGCCTCGGACTGGCCGGCCAGCAAGCTGCGCATTACCTGATACGCCCGGACGGCCATGTCGCGTACCGCTCAGGCAATGACCTCGCCGGCCTTCAGGCCTATCTCAGCCCGGTGGCTGCCAAGGCCCTGACCGGACGCGAGATGCGTTCGGCAGAAGGCCGGTCACCAGGCGATCTCCTGGCATCCCTCGTGGGACGTGGGCTCGACCTGCAAGGTGGCGTGGACGATGCCGTGCCGGTCGCGGAGCACGTCGCGGGCGGTGTCGAGGACGGCGTGGTGATCGGCGGCGTCGGCGGCGACCAGGTGGGCGGTGGCCACGTTCATGCCCGAGGTCAGAGTCCATAGATGGAGGTCGTGTACGTCGGCCACGTCGGCGACGCCGGCGAGGTCGCGCTCGACAGCGGCCGGGTCCACCCCCACGGGGGCGTGCTGGCCGAGCACGGCGAGCACCTGGCGGCCGAGCGCGACAGCGCGGATCACGACGAAGGCGGCGATGGCCAGGGCGACCACGACGTCCCACACCGGCCGGCCGGTCCAGGCGATCAACGCCGACGCGGCGATGACACCGACAGAGCCGGCCGCGTCGGCAAGAACCTCCACGTATGCGCCACGGACATTCAGGCTCTCCTTCGAGCCGCCGCGCAGCAGCACCATGGCGACCAGGTTGACGACAAGGCCGGTCAGCCCGACCACGAACATGGTGGTCGAGGCCACCTCGTGGTCGCTCCCGATGCGCCGGACGGCCTCGATCACGACGTACGCGCTGACCCCGAGCATCAACAGCGCGGCCAGACCGGACGCGAACACCTCGGCCCGGTAGGAGCCGTAGGTGCGCCGACCGGACCGGTCCGGGCGCGACGCGATCCGGGTGGCGACCACGCTCGCGCCCAGAGCGACGACGTCGGCGGCCATGTGTCCGGCATCGGACACCAGCGCCAGCGACCCCGACAACAACCCGGCGACCAGCTCGACACCGAAGAACGCCGCCGTGACCGCGAACGCCATCGCAAGCCGGCGGCGATACCGCGCGCCGGCGTGTTCTGCCACCGGGCCGTGGCCGTGCTCAGCACCCATCAATGCGAGCCCTCGTGGCGGGCATGTGCGCGGGACAGGTCGAGCAGCATCCGCACGTGTGCGTCGGCCAGCCGGTAGTACATCAGCCGACCCTCGCGCCGGTTGTCCACCACACCGGCTGTGCGCAGAAGCCGCAGCGCCTGCGAAACGGTCGTCTCGGGCACCTCGACCGCCGCCGCGATGTCGGACACGCAGAGCTCGCCCGCCCCCAGCACGGCGTAGAGGATCCGGGTACGGGTCGGGTCACCGAGCAACTTGAACAGCTGTGCCAGGCGCGACGTCTCCTCGCCGCCGGGTGCCTGACGGCGGGCCACCGCCACCTTGTCCGGATGCACATTCGAGACATCCACGTCGCGGGCGTCCACTGCGGCCAGCTGGCTCATCAGAGTTCACCTCCACATCTGTACGTCTGCGCAGATGTTCTCTGGTCCAGGCAGTCCGCGTCAACCTCCCGCATCCACGGTCAGCCGGCGGTGGCGAGGAACTGGGTTGCGGCAAGCTCGCCGTACAGGGCGTCGGCAGCGACGAGCTCCGAGTGCGTTCCCACGGCCCGAACGTGCCCGGCGTCCATCACGACGATCCGATCCGCCATCGTGACCGTGGAAAGCCGGTGAGCGACCACGAGTACCGTGGTGCTGCCGGCGGCATCGGCGACGGTCTCTCGCAGCGCAGCCTCATTGACTGCGTCCAGTTGTGACGTGGCCTCGTCCAGCAAGAGAAGCCGAGGCCGGCGCAGCAACGCACGGGCGATGGCCACCCGCTGCCGCTCCCCGCCGGACAGCTTCATGCCGCGATGCCCGACGGTGGTCTCCAGACCCTGAGGTAACGCCGCAACCATGCCCTCGAGTCGGGTCGTCCGTAACGCCCGCCGCAGCTCGTCGTCGCCGGCATGCGGCGCACCGAAGATCAGGTTCTCCCTTAGCGTCCCCGACAGCACGGGCGCGTCCTGCTCGACGTAGCCGATGGCAGCGCGCAGGTCTGCGACCGGCCAGTCCCGTACGTCTTTCCCATCGACCAATACCCGTCCGGCATCGGCCTCGTAGAACCGCTCGATGAGTGAGAAGACCGTCGTCTTGCCGGCTCCGGACGGCCCGACGAAGGCCGTCATCCCAGCGGCCGGGATCGAGAAGCTCACGCCGTCATGCACCCTGGGCAGCTCTGGTCCGTAACGGAACGACACCTGCGCGAACTCGACGGCAGCGGGGCGGCTCCCCGGCTGCGGCAGTTGGGCCGGCGGCCCGTCCGGCTCCACCGGCAGTGCTTCTGCCTCCTGGATCCGAGCGACTGCGGCGGCACCGACCTGGTACTGGGTGACCGCGCTCACAAGCTCGTTGACGGGTGACGTCAGGTAAAACACGTACAGCAGGAAGGCGACCAGCGTGCCCACATCGATCGCACCGGAGGCGACCCGCGCGCCGCCCACACTGAGCACGGCGAGGAACGCCACCTGGGCCGCCAGCCCGGCGGTGTTGCCGGCCAGCGCCGACCACTTGGCGGCCCGTACGCTCGCGTGCCATGCGTCGACGGAGGCGGCGTACACGCGTTCGCCCTCGCGGTCCTCGGCACCGGACGCCTTGACCGTCCGGAAAGCGCCGAACATCCGCTCCAGCGCCGCTCCCATCACGCCCACCGACTCCTGAGCTCGACGGGCTGCCCGATTGATCCGCGGTACGACCAGGCCGATCACGACGCCGGCGAGGACGAGCGCGACCAAGGTCACCCCGAGCAACACCAGGTCCATCAGGCCCATCAGGATCACCGTGGCGATGAGGGTCAGCAGCCCGGTGACTCCGCCGACCAGAGTGTCGGTGATCACCTCGCGCAGGAGCGTGGTGTCAGCAGTCACCCGGGACATGAGGTCGCCGGGCTCGGTTCGCTCCACCGCGGACAGGCGCAGGCGCAGCAGCCGGGATACCAAGCCGCGCCGCGCCACGAGTACGACCGATTCCGCGGTGCGCTGCAGGACGTACGTTCCGAGGGCCCCAATCGCCGCGTTGGCGACCACGAGCACAGTCATCAGCGCGAGCAGACCAGTCACCGCGCGGTCGGCGCCGAGATCGTCGATCAGCTCCCGCACGATGAGCGGCAGGGCGAGACCAGTCGCCGCGGTGGCCAGGCTCAGTAGGCCGCCGCCGACCAACGCGATCCAGTGCGGTCGCACGTACGACAGGAGGACGCGCCAGGTTGATCGTGCGGGCGGCAGTTGACCGAGGTTCGTTGGCTCCTCCACCGATGTACCTTACGATTCCCGCTCGGATGGCTGAACTGCGAGTAGGCCCAGCTGGCGAAGGCGGGCGTACGTGTCCTCCAGGCCCCAGGCCCGGACGATCCGGCCGTGGGTGAAGCGGAAGATGTAGACCTCTGCGACGTCGGTGAAGCGCCGCCCGGTAGGCGGGTGTCCACGCCAGTCGCCGCTGTGCGTACCGGAGCAGGCGAAGCGACCGACCACGACATCGCCTTCCGCGATGAGCTCGTCGACGCGCATGTGGATGTCGCTGAAGGAGCTCAGGAACGGCTCGATCCAGCGCCGCGCCGCGATGGCCAACGTCGGGTCGTACAGCTCGTCGAGGACTTCGAGTCGGCCGGCCTCCATCACCTCCTCGACGAGGCGGCGCACCACCTCCTTGTGCTCCTCGGACATCGGCGGTCTAGAGCAGGCCGCGGCGGGTTGCTTCGGCCACGGCCTGTCCCCGGTTCTCGACCCCCAGCTTGGCGAGGATGTTGGACACGTGCACGCTCGCGGTCTTCTCGCTGATGAACAGCCGATTGGCGATCTGCCGGTTGGTTGAGCCGGTGCCCAGGAGCGCCATGACCTCGTGCTCGCGACGAGTCAGCAAGCGCGTCGGTGAGTCTGTGCGCGCCGTCTTGTCCACGGTGACGTGCGCGCGAGTCGCGAGACCTTGGATCTTGTCTTGGAGGAGCCGAGCTCCCATCTGGAGCGCCGTATTCCAAGCAGCTCGCAGGTCCTCGGCGGCGCCTGGGCGATCGCCCACCGCCAAGGACGCCTGTGCCCGGCCCAGCCGCGCCACGGTCGCAGAAGGCGGCATGCCCAACGTTTCGAACAGGTCGACGGCTTTGGACCACGCGGATGGGTCCGGTGCCCCGTGTATGTGCAGGAGCCGCGCCTCGGCGACCAGTGCCATCGCCTCAAACCTTGGCGGTATCCCAGGCTGCTCCGCCATGCGGGTACGGAGGGTGCCGATGAGCCGATCCGCCCTGGCGCCCGCATCGCCGTACCCCCGCTCCCGCGCCGCCTCCTCGACTTCGAGGCCCCGTGCGACGACACCGACGAGGAAGCGCAGGTTGCCTCGTACCCAGCGCACGCCGTCGTCGATGGCCTGCCGTGCCTGGTCCACGTCATCCTCGGCGAGCCAGCATGCGGCCAACCACTCTCCCATCGGGCCGCCGAGTTGCGGATCGTCCTGGCCGCCAATTGCGAGCAGGTCGTCCCACTCGTGGTGCGCGAGATCCTCGTGTCCTCGCGCGAACAGCAGCCGGGCGTGGAGCTGCCGGACAAACCGCTCGCCCGTGATGCCGGGGTCCATCTCGAGCGCCTCGTCCACGACCACCTGAGCCTCGTCCCAGCGCCCGGCGTCAATGAGCGCCTCTGCGACATTGCCCAGGATGTACGTCACGAAGCCAGTTCGCGCTCCCAGCCGCAAGCCGACACGAACGCCCTCGCGTCCGACCTTCACCACGTCGTCGGTACGCCCGGCGATCATGAGCGCGTCGGTGCAGTTGATGTAGATCTGACCGATCCGGTAGAACTCGAGGCCCTTCGGTGGCTGCAGCGACGCGAGCGCCTGCTCGACGCCCTCGTCCACCTGGCCGAGCAGGACGAGCCCGCTGCCGAGCCTGCCTTGCGCCAGCCGACGCAACGGATCGTCCTCAACGGCCCGGGCGACGGCGAGCGCCTGCCGGGAGAGGGTCACGATCCGCTCGTACTCACCGTCGCGGAGAGCCAGATAGGCCAGTGCGGACAACACTGCCGAGCGTTGCGACGTCGGTGGTTCTTCAGGAACGAGGTCGGCCGCCTCGCGCACGACGGCATCTCCCTCGTCTTGGGTCCCCGCCCCGAAGTACAGGAACCACGCGAGACGTAGGAGCTGCTCGGCAACGAGCAACGGCTCGGATGTGCGGTCGGTCAGGCTGATCGCAACCCGGAGGTGTTTTGCGGCGCGGGCCGGTTCGCCGACGAACCAGGCAGCCTGGCCTGCCGCAATGAGCACCTCGCGTCGCTGCATCCCGGTGAGCGCATCGGCGTCCGTCACTCCGTCCCAGAGCGTGAGCGCACGATCGAACTGGACCACGGCCTCGGCATGTGCGAACGACTGTATGGCCGCCTGAGCAGCGGCGACGGCGGCCACCAACGCTCGCTCCTGATGGTGTGCGGCGAACCAGTGGTGAGCGAGCTCGCCGAGCACAGCAGCGTCGCCCCCCGAACCGTTCGCCTGTCCTTCGAGCACGCGCGCGAGCTCGGCGTGCATACGGCTTCGCTCGTCGGGGAGCATGTCGTCGTACACGGCCTCCTGGAGCAATGCGTGGCGGAAGGCGTATTGCTCATCGCGCGCATCGGCCACGAGCAGGTGCTGCGAGACGGCTTCGCGCAGTCCCGACGTCACCTCCTCGGGATCGGTGGCCGTCGCGCGGGCAACCCCGACCAGCAAGGCCGCGTCGACCCGGCGGCCAGCAACGGCGGCGATCCGCAGAACGCGTTGGGCGGCAGGCGGCAGCGCGTCGATCTGGCCGACGAGAACGTCGCGGAGACGGTCCGGCAGGCGTCTGTGTCCGTCAGGTCCGGCGGCGACGAGCATCTCGACGTGGAACGGGTTGCCTTCGGAACGTTCGAAGACCTGACCGACGAAGCGGGGCGACGGTGGCCTCCCCAGGAGTGCAGTGACGAGTTCGGTGGTCGCCCGACGGTCGAAAGGACCGAGGTCTATGCGAACGAGTTTGCCGCGTCGGTCGAGTTCGACGAGAAAGGACCGAACCGGGTGCCCGCGATGCAGCTCATCGGAGCGCACCGTGAGGAGCAGGAGCACGGGCGCACGCAGATTGCGTTCGAGGAAGGTCAGCAGGTCCATCGTGGAGCGGTCGGCCCAGTGCACGTCCTCGACGACCAGGACCACGGGCTGCGTGGCGGCCAGCCGAGTCAGCGTGCCCAGGAACTGCTCGAACAGCCGGCCTGCGGGCGCCGCTTCTGCCGGCTGCGCCGTCGTCGTTGCGAGCTCGGGGAGCAGCCGGCCAAGATCGCCGCGCCCATCACCGAACACCTCGTCGAAGCGAGCCTCGGGAAGCGTCGAGACCAGCCCGCGGAAGGCCTCGATGAGCGGCGCGTACGGAAGCACCCCCTCGCCGACGTCGAGGCACCCACCGGCCAGGACCCGCGCCCCCGCCTGCTCGGCATCGCCCGTGAACGCCGCGACCAGCCGGCTCTTCCCGATCCCGGCCTCACCGGCGACAAGAACAACGCGGACCTGACCGGCTTCGGCCTGGCTCAAGGCGTCCCGCAAGCGGGTACGTTCAGCCTGCCTACCGATCAGGTCCGCGGTTGACCAGCGATCCACACCATTGAGGATGCCACTCACATCGGTCACGGCGATGATCTGTGTTGTGTTACTCGGCCGACCTGGCGGTCAGGCAGGCCGGACGGTGACGCTTGGCCGCCGGGCAGCCGCACGCTCGCGGTGCCTGTCGCCCCGAGGCTTGCGGTCGCGCCGCACCTGGGAGACCAGTCTCGCTTGCTCGGCCTCGCGAAGCAGGTCCTCGTGGTGCAGGTGGTTGAGCTGGGCGCTGATGCTGTCGTACATGACGTCCTCCTTCGACGCCCTTCACGTTCCTCGTAAGGCCGCAGGGCGGGCATCGGGAGAATCACCCGAGTGCGAGCTGCCAGGGGGGCCTTAGACGGCATCGGCAGCTCCGGTCATCGCCTTAGACGGTGGCTCGTCCGCCTGGATGCGGCAGCCTCACCATGCGAGCGCAGCGATGAGGCCGGCCAAGGTCGTCAGCTCGGCGGCGGCGCCCAGGACGTCCCCCGTCACACCTCCCAGTCGACGGCGAGCGCCGACACCGACGGCAGCGGTGACCACCACCAGTCCGCCGAGCAGTGCGGACGCCATGAAGCCGACCGTCACGATCGCGACCGCGGCAGCAAGGCACAGTCCCGCGACAGCGATGCTCCATCGCATCCGCTCGACGAAGACCCGGCCCGTGCCGTCCTGGCCGGCATAGGGCAGAGCGGCCGCGAGAGGCAGTGGCGCAACGCGCGACACGGCGTAGATCGCGGCCAACGTCGGCACGATCTCCGACCTCGGCAGCGCACCGATGGCCACAGCCTTGACGAGCAGATCCAACACCACCGCGGACGTGCCGTACACGCCGATGCCGTGGTCCCGCATGATCGCCAGCGTGTGCTCACGGCTTCGGCCGGCCAGACCGTCCGCCGAGTCCGCCAGTCCGTCGAGATGCAAGGCTCCGGTCACCACGACGTCGACGGCGACGGCCCCGACGGCGGCCAGCATGAGCGGCAAACCGAGCTCGACCTGCAGGGCCGCTGCGCCGCCCACGAGCGCGCCTGTCAAGGCTCCAACGAGCGGGAAGCCGACGGCCCCGTGGACGAGATCGTCTTCGCTGAACCGCATCCGCCCGGCGAGCGGAGCCCGGGTGAGAAAGGCCACCGCAGCGCCCAGGGCACGTACCGGGCTCACGGTGAAATGGAGAGAGCGCCGCTCGGTGGCGACGGCGACAGCACCGCTTCGAGCGTCGCCATGTCGCGCAGCACGGCCACACTCGACGCGATCAGCGGCAGGGCGAGGGTGGCGCCGCTTCCTTCGCCGAGCCGCATGTCGAGGCTGAGCAGCGGCTGCAGCCCGAGCGCATCGAGAACGCGGCCGTGGCCCGGCTCTGCGGAGCGGTGAGAGGCGATCATCGCGTCGACGCAGGCCGGCGCGATGTGTGCGGCGACCAAGGCCGCGGCACCGGTGATGAAGCCGTCCAGCACGACCGGCACCCGGTGCGCTGCACCGCCGAGGACGACGCCCGTCAAGGCGGCGATCTCGAAGCCCCCCAGCGCGGCCAGCGCGGAAACCGGCCGGCCGTCGCCACCGGCGTTCACCGCCAGCATGCGGCGGACGACGTCGACCTTGTGCGCGAGCCGCGCGTCGTCGATGCCGGTTCCACGCCCGCACACGGTGGCTGGATCAACGCCGAGCAACGCGGCAGTGAGTGCGCTGGCGGCGGTCGTGTTGGCGATCCCCATCTCACCGATCGCGAGCAGGGAGATGCCGTCGTCGACGAGGCCGGCCGCCAGCTCGATCCCGACCGCCACGGCCCGCTCGGCCTCAGCCACGGTCATGGCCGGTCCGAACGCAGAGTTTGCCGTGCCCGCGCCGATCCGTCGGTCGAGCACACCCGGATGGTCACTACGGGTGCAAACGCCGAGGTCGGCGACGAGCAGCCGAGCGCCCGCCTGCCGCGCGAGAACCGACACCGCCGCGCCTCCTGAGGCAAAGGCGGCGACCATGTGCGCGGTGACCTCCTGCGGGTACGCGCTGACCCCCTCGGCGGCGACGCCGTGGTCAGCCGCACACACGACGACCGCCGGCCGGAGCGGCCCGGGCGTCGCGCTCCCCCGGATCGCCGCAACCCGGCACGCCAGTTCCTCGAGGCGGCCGAGGCTGCCCGGCGGCTTGGCTTTTGCGTCCAGCGCCTCCTGAGCCGTGGCGCGGGCGGTGGCATCAGCAGGAACGACGCGCGCGAGAGTCTCCTGGATCAGCGCCCGGCCGGCGATGCTCACGGTGCCTCCAGAGCCAGGGCACGTCCGGCCACGACCAGAACCGCCTCGTCGGCGGCCTCGGCCCAGGTCGCGTTGACTCGGCCCAGCACGTCCCGATACCGGCGGCCGAGCTCGTGCATCGGCACGATGCCCATGCCCACCTCGTTGCTCACCGCGATCGTCGCGCCGGTTCGCGCGGCGGCCAGTGCCGCGACCTCCTCGGCACGCCGCTGGAGATCGTCGTCGGTGAGTCCCGTTTCGAGCAGGTTCGACACCCATAGCGACAGGCAGTCGACGACGACAACATCGTCCGGGGACGCCCGCCTCAGGGCATCGGCCAGGTCGAGGGGTGCCTCGACGGTCTGCCAGTGAGCCGGCCGCTCGGCGCGGTGGCGGGCGATGCGCGCGGCCATCTCGTCGTCGCGGGCCTCCGCGGTCGCTACGAACACGACGGGGGCGCCGGTGGCCTTGGCCCTGCGCACCGCGAGCGTGGACTTGCCGCTGCGGGCGCCGCCGAGCAGGAGCGTGAGTGCCATCAGTAGTCCAACCCTCTTCTCGCGCGGACCCCGGTGTCGTAGGCGTGGCGGATCTTTCTCATCTCGGTAATGGTGTCCGCAACGTCGAGCAGTTCGGCTGGTGCGTCCCTGCCGGTGGCGATGACGTTGACGTGGTCGGGCCGACCACTGATGACGTCGGCGACTTCCTGCCGCGGGATCCAGCCCCAGTTCATCGGGTAGGTGATCTCGTCCAGCACGACCAGGTGGTGCTGTCCGGCGATGATGGTCGCGCGGGCCTGTTCCCACGCGGCACCGGCCAGAGCCCGGCTACGGTCGAGGTCGTCGCTCAGCCAGCTGAACCCGTCGCCGGTTGCCGCCCAGTCGACGCCGAGCTGACGGGCGACGGTCTCCTCGCCGACGCGCCAGCGTCCCGACTTCATGAACTGGATCACCGACACCTGCCATCCGCGGGCGACGGCACGCATGACCGTGCCGAAGGCGGCAGTCGACTTGCCCTTGCCGTCGCCGGTGTTGACGACGACGATCGACGGCTGGTGGCGGACCGCCGGAGGCTCCGGCGCCTCCAGACGGGGCGTGGTGACGTCCTCGGTCACGGCGATGTCTCCTCGATCGGAACGCGGGGTGACCGATGGCGCGCGGGAAGCACCACCGGTGAGCCGCCCAGACGGGCGACACGGACGCTCGCCTGGTAGTAGCGGTTGATCCGCTTCTCGGTGAGGACCTCGTCCGGTGAGCCGTCGGCGACCACGCGGCCGGAGTCCAGCAGGACCAGCCGGTCGGCGTACTGCCCGGCCAGCGTGAGATCGTGCATCGCGCCCAGCACGGTCAGATTTCGCCGGCGCCGTAGAGACGAGACCAGCTCGAGCACCTCCTGCTGCCGTCCCACGTCGAGCGCCGTCGTCGGCTCGTCGAGCAACAGCACCGGGGCCTCCTGGGCAAGCGCCCGGGCGAGAACGGCGCGTTGCCTTTCACCGCCGCTGAGCGCGTCGAGCCGCCGTCCGGCGAGCGCGTCGAGGTCGAGGCTCTCGACGGCATCCTGCGCAGCCACGAAGTCGTGACGACCGGGGCGGCCGAGGAAGCCGAGATGCGGCGTCCGGCCAAGGAGCGCGTACTCGCCGACGGTCATGTCGGCCGGCAGCAGCGGGCTCTGCGGAACCATCGCCACCGCGCGGGCCCGCTCACGCGCTCCGACGGCGCGAACCTCTCGCCCCTCGACGGTGATCGATCCTCCGTACCGGACGAGACCGGCAACCGCGCGCATGAGCGTCGTCTTCCCGGCACCGTTGCGGCCGATCAGCATGGTCCACTCGCCGGACCCGACGGTGAGATCGACGCCGTCCACGACCGGCGCTCCGCCGAGGCGCACGGACGCGGTATCCAGCCTGATCACGACGGTCCCCGCGCCGTCGTCCGAAGCACGACGGCGAAGAAGGGCGCACCGACGCACGCCGTCACCACACCGATTGGCAGCTCTGCGGGCGATAGGACCGTGCGTGCCAGGACGTCCGCGAGCACCAGGAACGCTGCGCCGAACAAGGCGGACAGCGGCAACACGATCCGGTACGACGCCCCGGCGAGCAGCCGTATCGCGTGCGGGATGAGGATGCCGACGAAACCGATCAGTCCGGTGACGGCGACGACGGCTGCGGTGCCCAGAGTCGCCGCCGCAACCACGATCAGCCGCACCCGGTTGACGGCGACGCCAAGACTCTCGGCCTCCTCGTCGCCGACGCGCAGCACGTCGAGGACTCGCCGGTGGGCGAGGATCGTGACCGCGCTGACGGCCACGTAGGGCAGGACGACGACGACGTCGCTCCACCCCGAGGTGGACAGCCGGCCCAAAAGCCAGGAGTAGACGGCGCGGACGTCCTCGGAGTTCTGTTGCAGGACGAACGTCTGGATCGCCGACAGGAATCCAGCCACGGCGACGCCCGCGAGCACCAGCGTGGCCCGGCTGGCCACGCCGACCGAGCGGCCGATCCCGTACGCCGCGGCGACCGCGAGGACCGCTCCGGCGAACGCCGCCACCGGAAGGAGGCCGCCACCGGCGCCGGCGTACGCGATGGCCACCGTGGCGCCCAGCCCCGCTCCCGCGGCCACGCCGAGCAGGTATGGGTCGGCGAGCGGGTTGTGGAAGACGGCCTGGTACGCGCCGCCTGCCATGGCGAGTGTCGCTCCGACCAGAGCGCCGAGCACGACCCTTGGAGCACGCAGCTCCCACAGCACGGTCGCGTCGATCTGGGAGAGCTGCGTACCGACGTCCAGCAGCGGAAGCCGCGAGGCGACGTCGGCGAGGACGGCCTGCGCGGGAATGGCTGCCGGTCCGAGCATCATCCCCGCGAGCAGAGCCGCGACCAGCCCCGCCAGCCCTCCGGCAAGCCACGGCCAGGGCATGTCGCCGCGAACGGTGCCGCTCGGATGCTCGATGCGGCGCGTCCCGGCGCGATGGACGACGTCCGTCACGCGGACTCCCGGACCGCCCGAACGGCGTCGACGACCTCTTCGACGAACTCCGGCACCCGCGGGCCCCACCGGGAGGCCACGTCCTCGCCGACCACGATCACGGAGTCGTTGCGGACCGCGGAGAGCGCGTTCCACCCTGGCCGTGCGCTCGCCTGCTCGGGCGTGACGCCGCAGCACTCGCCGTCGGCCAGGATCACCAGGTCCGGGTCGGCCGCCAGGAGGTACTCGGCGGACACCTGCGGGTAGTCGGTGCCGGCCTGGGTCGCCGCCTCGTCGGCCACGTTGGCGAGACCCAGGTGTTCGTAGACCTGTCCGATGAACGTGTTCGAGCTCGCGGTGAAGAGGTCGGGGCCGAGCTCGTGGAAGACCGTCATCTCCGGGCCGTCGGGAAGCTCCTCGACCAG
This sequence comes from uncultured Actinomycetota bacterium, assembly GCA_963801065.1. Classification (GTDB taxonomy): domain Bacteria; phylum Actinomycetota; class Actinomycetes; order Jiangellales; family Jiangellaceae; genus CAWDDG01. The sequence goes on from CAWDDG010000004.1 coordinate 151,569, forward strand.
TTGGTCGATCCGGTCCCGGATGTCCGCGACGAGCTCGTCGGCCTCCTCGGCCTTCCCGGTCGCCGCGCCGAGCTCCTCGAACTGCTCGTAGGCGTCGTCGAAGTCGACCGCGGCAGGCTGTGCGAGCACGGGCACGTCGAGTTGGTCGAGAGCCTGGGTGAGATCGCTGGGGCTCTCATCAGAGATGATCACCAGGTCGGGTCGGTGGTCGACGATCGCTTCGACGTTCGGTTCGAAGCCGGACAGGTTCGTCCTGGGCGCGTCGGCCGGGTAGTCGGACTGGTCGTCGACGGCGACGACCTGGTCACCGGCGCCGATCGCGAACAGGGTCTCGGTCGCCGTCGGCGACAACGACACGATCCGCTCGGGCTCCTGCTCGACGGTGACCTCACCGTTCGCGGCCTCGACGGTGACGGGGAACTCTTCCGTCGTCGTCGCCTGGGTCTCCGGCTCGTCCGCCTCCGTGCCGCCGCAGGCGCTGAGCGAGATGAATGCTGCTACGGCCGCCATCTGGGCCGCCTTCCGTACCACCACGAGAAACCTCCGCATCGAAGCGGAGGGAGGTCGGCCCGGCGGGTCTACCCGCGCGGACAGCCCTTCCTCCGAGGGCAGATCCGTCGACACGGGTCAGGCGACCTGGCTCGGCCCCTCATGGAGAGGCATCACAGTTGCGGGACAGCGCCGGAGTCTCACCGGACTTCGCTGAACACCATGCCACCCGGTGGCGGGCACCGGGCTCGCTCAGCATAGACCTCGGTCGGCAAAAAAATACTCACTCCGGCACGCTGCGCGTCTACGCGACGACGGCCCAGCGGATGCCGAGAACTACGCTTGGCGGGTGGCCGGCTCTTCGGCGCAACGGTTGCCGTCTGACGGGGTGCTGGTTGCCCGGTTGCGGGACGGGGATGAGGCCGGGTTCGGGTTGCTGGTGGATGCGTGGTCGGGTGGGATGCTGCGGTTGGCTCGTTCGTTCGTGTCGACCGACGATTCGGCCGCCGAGGTGGTGCAGGAGACCTGGCTGGCGGTCGTCGAGGGCGTCGGGGGGTTCGAGGGTCGGTCCTCGCTTCGGACCTGGGTGTACCGGATCCTGGTCAACACCGCCAAGCGCCGGGGCGTGCGGGAGAGCCGCAGCGTGCCGTGGAGCAGCCTGCTCCCGGCCGGCGAGGACGACGGCCCGACCGTCGATCCGGGCCGGTTCCGCGGCGCCGGCGAACCGTATGCGGGGCACTGGCGGGAGTTCCCGGCGCGGTGGCCCTCGCCGGAGCAGCAGACGCTGACCGGCGAGGTCCGCACCCAGCTGGCCGCCGCGCTGGCCCAGCTGCCGGCTCGGCAGCGGATCGTGATCACCCTGCGCGACGTGCAGGGCTACGGCTCGGACGAGGTGAGCTCGATACTGGAGATCTCGGCGGCCAACCAGCGGGTGCTGCTGCACCGGGCCCGCGCATTCGTCCGCAGCCGACTCGAGGACTACTTCGCCACGGTCCGGGCAGCACCCGGAATCGGCGACGAGGAGTGACCTCGTGAGCGACCTGAAATGCAGCGAGTTCGTCGAGCTGGTGACCGCCTTCCTCGACGGCACGCTCGACACCGCCACCGAACGCCGCATAGTGGACCATCTCGCCACGTGCGAGGGCTGCGAGCGCTACCTCGACCAGTTCCGGCAAACCATTCGCGCACTCGGCCATCTACCGGCGGACAGTCTGTCCGCCGAGGCCAGGGACGCTCTGCTGACCGCATTCCGCAACCGACCCAGCTGACCGCACGTGTAACGCCGTCGGCGGGCAGGTGTTCATGGCGGCCGTGCCTGTTCGTCGTCATGATGAGGCGGCAGAGGGCCGCCCGTGCCGACCCGAGGAGGGGCCGAGATGCAATACCTGCTGTTGATCTACGGCGAGGAGGCGAACACTCCGCAGACGCAGGAAGAGATCGATGCCTCGATGGCGGAGTGGGGCGCGTACACCGAAGCTGTGCGCGCGGCTGGGATCTACCTGGCCGGTGAGGCATTGCAGCCGTCCCAGACGGCCACGACCGTACGCCTGAAGGAGGGCGAGCGGATCGTCACCGACGGACCGTTCGCCGAGACCCGCGAGGTGCTCGGTGGCTACTACCTGATCGACGTCCCGGACCTGGACAGCGCGTTGGACTGGGCCGCCAAGTGCCCCGGCGCGAAGTACGGTTCCATGGAGGTACGGCCGATCATGGAGTTCGAAACGCCGCAATGAGGTGTGCGTGAGCGAACGGGCAGCCGACTCGGCGGAAGCGGTCTTCCGCGAGGAATGGAGCCGGCTGCTCGCCACGCTCGTCCGCTGGGTGGGCGACCTCGATCTGGCCGAGGAGGTCGCCGCTGACGCCATCGCCGTGGCGCTCGAGCGGTGGCCCGTCGACGGGGTGCCGAACAATCCGGCGGCGTGGCTGCTGACCACCGCCCGTCGGCGGGCGGTCGACCTGCTGCGCCGTCGCCAGACCTACGCCGCGAAGCTCGCGGTGCTCAAGGTGGAGGCTGAGCGAGCGGAATCCGAACGGCTTGCTGCGAGCGCGCGGGACCCGGACGTGATCGGAGACGATCGGCTGCAGCTGTTCTTCACCTGTTGCCATCCGGCGCTGGGAGCGGAAGCTCGCGTGGCACTGACCCTGCGTTACCTGGCCGGGCTGTCCACCGCCGAGGTCGCCCGGGCGTTCCTGGTGCCCGAGGCCACGATGGCCCGGCGTCTGGTGCGTGCCAAGGGGAAGATCCGTGAGGCGCAGATTCCGTATCGGGTGCCGTCGGCGGCCGAGCTGCCGACTCGGCTACCGGCAGTCCTGAGCGTGATCTACGTGGTCTTCACCGAGTCCTACGCCGCTAGCAGCGGCCCGAAATTGGTACGACCTGAACTCGCGGACGAGGCTGTGCGACTGGCCCGGATCTTGCACGGCCTGCTGCCGTCCGAGCGGGAGGTCGCGGGCCTGCTCGCCCTGGTGCTGCTGGTCGACGCCCGGCGCGTCGCACGCACGGACGAGGCCGGCGACCTCGTCTTGCTGGAGGACCAGGACCGGGCGCGGTGGGACCGGACCCTGATCGAGGAGGGGCGAGCGCTGGTGATGGACGCCCTTCGAGGCGGATCGCCGGGACCGTACGCGCTGCAGGCCGCCATCGCAGCAGTGCACGACGATGCAGCCACCACTGAGACGACGGACTGGCCGCAGATCGTCGGCCTGTACGACCTCCTCCTGGTCACCGCCCCGTCTGCCCTGGTCGAACTGAACCGAGCCGTTGCCGTCGCGATGGCCGACGGACCCCTCGCGGGTCTCGCCCTGATCGACGAACTGTCCAGCTCCGGCGACCTCGACCGGTACCACCTGTTCCATGCCGCACGAGCGCGGCTGCTGGACCGGCTCGGTCACTTCGAGGCCGCGGCGGCCGCCTACCGGCGAGCCCTCGACCTGGTCGGCAACGAGCCCGAGCGTGCCTTCCTCGCGCACTGCCTCGCCACCGCCGAGGCCCGCGCCCGGGCTGATGCCGGCGGCATACGATGAAGAGAAAGGGCTGCTGCTGACTTTGGAGGGCAGCATGACTGCGTTGGTCATCGTGCTCGGCATCCTGGGACTCGTCGCGATCGCGTTCGCGGCGAGTGCGCGAGTCATCCAGCAATATGAACGCGGTGTCGTCTTTCGTCTCGGTCGCGTGCAGGAACCGCCGCGGACACCCGGCTTCACGATGATCGCGCCGATCGTGGACCGCCTGCGCAAGGTCAGCACCCAGATCGTCACGATGCCGGTGCCCGCACAAGAGGGGATCACCCGCGACAACGTGACCGTGCGCGTGGATGCGGTCGTGTACTTCCGGGTCCACGATCCGGTCCGCGCCACCGTCGAGGTGCAGGACTACGAGTTCGCGGTGTCGCAGGTCGCGCAGACCTCGTTGCGGTCCATCATCGGTAAGAGTGACCTCGACGACCTGCTGTCCAACCGTGAACAGCTCAACGAGGGGCTCGCCCTCATGCTCGACAGCCCGGCCGTGGGGTGGGGCATCGAGATCGATCGCGTGGAGATCAAGGATGTCGCGCTGCCCGAGTCGATGAAGCGGTCGATGTCGCGACAAGCCGAGGCGGAACGCGAACGGCGCTCTCGCGTCATCACCGCCGACGGAGAGTTCCAGGCGTCGCAGAAGCTGGCGTCGGCCGCCACGGTGATGGCGAACACGCCGGCCGCCCTGCAGTTGCGCCTGCTCCAGACGATCGTCGAGGTCGCCGCCGAGAAGAACTCGACCGTCGTCCTGCCGTTCCCCGTGGAGCTGTTGCGCTTCCTCGATCAAGCCGCGACCGGCCCCGCCCAGAGGGCCTCCACCTCCGAACCCGGAGCCGTGCAGAGCGACGGTGAGTCGCCGCCGGCCGTTGCCGGGCCACCAACGGACAATGCGGCCACAAACGGATCCCAGCTGCCACCGGCGACGAAGGCGGCACCGCTGGAGGCGGCGCCGACGACATCTCCCTGACGAGCCATCGCGGCAACGGAAGCCGAAGGGACTGACGCTGGATGGTCACGACCCAGGATGTCCGGCGTATCGCGCTGTCCCTGCCGCGCACCGACGAGAGACTGGTCCGGGACCAGATCAAGTTCCGGGTCGGCAGGATCGTCTACGTCGCGCTCTCCCGCGACGAGAGATCCATGGGTTTCGGCTTCCCCAAGGAGGAGCGTGCAGCGCTGATCGCGGCCGAGCCCGACAAGTTCTTCATGCCGATCCGCTCGGACGAGCGATACAACTGGGTGCAGGTGCGGCTGTCCGCGATCGACGAGATCGAGTTGCGAGAACTGGTGATCGATGCCTGGCGCATGGTTGTGCCGAAGCGGGTCGCCGCCGCATACGGCGCGCCCTGAGTTCACCTGTCGCTGCCGAGTTCCGAGGAGGACGGATGAGTCGTGAGGACCTGGGAGCCATCGCCAGGGAGATCGTCGACTCCAGTCGGTACATGACACTGGGAACCGCCGATGAGAACGGAAACCCATGGGTGTCGCCGGTGTACTACGCGTCACAGGGATACACCGAGTTCTACTGGATCTCGTCCCCGGAGGTGACGGAGGCCTCGCCGTCTACCCGAACCGCGTCGAGCCGGGGGTACGCACCCTGACGTCGGAGGAGCTCCAGCCGCCGGCCGTCTACCGCCTCTACCGCGCAACGGTGTCGGAGCACTCGATGCTCTGCCCGAGGAGTTCCGGGCGACCGTGTACCGACCACGGACGCGCCTTCGACCATCGGACTGCGGTGACCTTGTAACGGCGGGTGACTCAACTGTCGCTGCGCGCCCACGGCGCGTTCGCCCAAGGGTCGTAATCCACCTCGAGGGGCTCCTGCGTCGGACGCTCGGCGTCCGGGACATGGTGAAGGTTGACGCGGATTCGGTACCACACCGAGCTTCGGCCCCGCATCCCGTCCACCAGGACGTCTGCGGCCTGCAGATAGCGCACCACGGATGGGTGCCGGGCCCTCCATCGCTCCAGCCCTTCCAGCGCCTCCTCCTTGGTCTTGGCGCGCGCGATCTCGATGAGTGGCATCGTGGGCTGGCGGCGCCCTGTTCCCTTGGGCGGCTTCTCGGCCGGACCCAGGCGACGGGCGAGATCGAGCAGCGGCTCCAACGACCCGGACGAGCCGGCGATGTCCTCCCAGGGATCTCCGATCGCGGAGTACCGGTCGAGGACCGCTCCCAACGTGTACTCCTGCGGGCGAGACCCCGGCACCTCGGCCCAGGTGAGGGGCGTGGAGACCCGGGCGTCCGCGGTCGGCCGCACCGAGTATGCCGAGGCGACCGTACGGTCCTTCGCGTTCTGGTTGAAGTCCACGAAGACGCCCTGCCGCTCCTCCTTCCACCATTTGCTGGTGGCCAGGTCGGGGGCGCGGTTCTCGACCTCGCGTGCGACGGTTTCCGCGGCAAGCCGTACTTCACGGAACGACCAGCGAGGATGGATACGCGCGTAGACGTGGAAGCCTCGCGAGCCTGAGGTCTTGGGCCAGCCGGTCAGGCCGTGGTCCCCGAGCACCTCCCTGGCCACCAGGGCGACGTCGACGATCTGCCTCCAGTCGACACCCGGCACCGGGTCCAGGTCGATCCGCAGCTCGTCGGGATGATCGAGATCCTCCGCGAGCACCGGGTGCGGGTTGAGGTCGATGCAGCCCAGGTTCATCACCCAGGCCAGTTGGGCCGCATCTCGGACGACGACCTCGTCGGCCGAGCGGCCCGAGGCGTAGTGCAGCTCTGCCACCTCTATCCAGTCCGGCCGACTCGACGGCGCGCGCTTCTGGAAGAACGCCTCCTCGTCGATCCCCTTCACGAAGCGTTTGAGAATCATCGGCCTACCCGTGACGCCGCGCAGGACTCCGTCGGCAACGGCCAGGTAGTAACGCACCAGATCGAGCTTGGTGTGACCACCAGAGGCAAAGACCAGCTTGTCCGGGCTGGTGATGGTCACCTCGCGCCCGGCGACCTCGAGGATCTGCGGCTTCGACACGCAATCACGATAGGTCGGGCTGCCTCGAACTGGGCCCGTTCCCGGGTCCTGACGAGCGTTCCGCTCTAGGGTTCACCCATGGCGGGCTCGTCCCGTGACCGGTCGAGGGAGATCCGGAGGCTGCTCGAGCATGCGCTCCCCGGTCATGCGGTGCGGTCGATCGTACAGGCGGGCGAGGGCGCCGACCACGTCGCGTTCGAGGTCAACGGGGAGCTGATCGTCCGCTTCGCTACGGAACCCGATCCCGTCGGCCGTGCGATGCAGGTTCGCGCCGAGGTTCGAGTTCTCGCCGCGGTCAAGGCGCTCTCACCGCCTGCAGTTCCCGAACCGCTTCTCGCTGCCGAGGACGACGGCGTTCTGGTCTACCGCAAGATCCTTGGCACACCGCTGTTGCACCTGCGCGCTGACCTCCCGCACCTCGACCTGGCCCGCTTCGGTGAAGTGATCGGCGAGTTCCTCAGCCGGCTGCACCAGGCTCCGGTAAGTGCCTTCGAAGAGTTCGCTCCGCGCGAGCGGCTGACCTCGGCCGAGTGGTTGGCTACGGCGCATCAGGACTACGACGGGGTCGTTGCGTGGGTGCCGGCAGCATTGCGCGCTCCGATCGAGGCCTTCCTGGCGGCGTCACCGCCGACGGACCCGCAGGTCGCCACCATTTGCCACAACGATCTGGGCATCGAGCACATTCTCGTGGATCCAGCGGCGCTCGTAGTCACCGGGATCATCGACTGGGCGGACGCCGCGATCACCGATCCCGCGTGCGACCTCGCCCTGATCTACCGTGATCTTGGAACCGAAGCGCTGACGAGCGTTCTCGACCACTACCGAGGCGGCGCCGAGCGTGTCGAGGATCTCCGACAGCGAGCTGGGTTCTATGCACGCTGCTCCGTGCTCGAGGAGATGACCTACGGACTCGTCGCCGGCCGTGAGGCCTATCTCGTCCAGAGCCTTTCAGCACTGCGCCGGCTCTTCAGTTGACCGGTGCCATGAGTACCGGTCTGGGCAGACCAGACCGCGGCGCACGCGTTCGTGCGCCGCGGTCCACATCGTGTGCCCTGTAGCACGTTCGGTGACTCGAGTCCGGCAGAGATCAGGGCGTCGAGCTAGGGGTCGGGGTGGGCGTTGGGGTGGGGGTCGGCTCTTCGCAGCCGGTGACCCAGAACACCTTGTACTTGGTGTCCGCCCCCTGCGAGCCGTCAGCATTGATGGTGAGCTTGACGTGGAAGCCCTGGTTGGGGTGTGGGGTGATCCCGGTGAAGTCCAAGGTGTAGGTCACCGATGCATCCAGCCCTGCCATGCTTCCGCCGCCGGAGTTGTCGTCCTCACCGATGAAGACGGTGTCGGTCAGCAGAACCTGGACCGGACCCGTGGGCGGGTGCGCCTCGAAGGTCACATCGGCCAACAGGTCGCCTTCGTCGTATCCGTAGAAGTCCACTTGGAACACGCAGTCGACGTGCGGCTCGTTGTCGGGATCATCATCGAACGGCACATTGTCGATCTTGATCGTGCCGTTGTTGCCGGGCGGGTTCGGCGTCCCAACCGACGGCAGGCCGCCCGCCAGGACAGCGACGATGGCCCCCGCTGAGGCGACGGCCCCGAGCACCGACCAGTGGCGCGCGCTGATACTTTTCACGATTTCCTCCCCTTTTGGTGTGCGACCCCCCAGCCGGCGAAGGCGCCGGCTGTTGTGTAGTCCGATGACGCAGGGTACGCCTTTGCCTGCCCACTTGTCGGACGAATCGAGCACCAATATTCCACCAATCTGAGCCGTATCCTTCCGTGACAACGGGACGATTACTTATTGCGGCCGCGTGGTCTTGCCGGTCCAGGATGCTGGCGCCCAGTCGGCCAGTCGGATCAGGCGGATCGTCTGGGAGCACCGCCCCGTCGGACTCGCGGGATACGGTCCACGCATGAGTCGGCGAGTGCCGTTTACGGGCGGCGAGAAGGAGAGCCTGCAGGTCAGCCTCGATCGGCACCGCGACGTGGTGCTGTGGAAGCTCGACGGCCTCGGCGACGAACAGGTGCGCCGACCCATGACCCCATCTGGGACGAGCCTGTTGGGCCTGGTGAAGCACCTGGCGGCCGTCGAGTACGGATGGTTCTGTGAAACCTTCGGACGCGAGGCCGAACCGCTCCCATTCGACGACGACGATGAGAATGCCGACCTGCGCGTGGAGCCGCACGAGACCACCGCAGGCATCGTGGATTTCTACGGCCGAGCCCGAGCCGCGGCGGACCAGGTGATCGACGAGCTCGACGTCGACGACGTCGGCACGGCCTGGTTCGGCGACACAGTGTCGATGCGCTGGGTGCTCATTCACATGATCGAGGAGACGGCCCGGCACACCGGCCACATGGACATCGTCCGCGAGCTCATCGACGGGATGACCGGCGATCACCCTCCGGACTGAATATCTGCGTGAAACGCCCCCGCGCGGAGCGATCGTCTCGGCGGATCTCAACCGATCCGGGCGATAGGGTCACGATGCAAACGGGCTCGAAGGGCCAGCCGGAATGAATATCGTCATCGCCGTCCTCATCGTGGTCGCGGTGACCGCGGTGGCGGTCGCGGCGATGCTGCTGGTGCGTCGCAATGCGCCGGATGGCAGCTATTTCCACGATGGTGATCGCGCCGCGGGCGTGTTCGGCGTGCTGGCGACCGGGTTCGCGGTGCTGTTGGGTTTCGTGGTGTTCCTGGCGTTCGCCAGCTATGACGCGGCGAGGGCAGGTGCCGAAGAGGAAGCGCTCATCGTGGCGCAGCAGGTCGAGACGGCCCAGTTCTTCCCGCCGTCGGTGGCCGGAGAGCTCACCGGTGAGCTGATCTGCTACGCGCGGTCGGTCGCCGGCGTGCAGTGGGAGCGGATGGAGGCCGACACCCTTGGTGAGGAGGTCAATCCGTGGGGTGCTGAGTTGTTCCGGACATTGCGGACCGTCGAGCCGCAGACCGCCACCGAGCAGTCGGCCTACGACACGTGGCTCGGCCAGATTTCGGCTCGTGAAGCGGCCCGCAACGACCGCATCCACGGAGCGGTCGGCGTGATCCCGGCGCCGCTGTGGGTGGTGCTGTTCTTCACCTCCGGGCTGATCTTCGTGTACACGCTGTTCTTCGCTGACAGTGGGGAGCGGGCCCCCGTTCAGGCGCTGCTCATGGGCTCGGTGGTCGCGGTCATCACGGCGATGCTGCTACTGCTCAATTCGCTCAACGACCCGTTCCACGACGGCATCGGCGGCCTTCAGCCTGTTGCGATGGAGCGGGCATTGCAGATCATCGACCAGGAGCTCGAGATCGCGGGCCAGGACGAGCCGCCTCCATGCGATGCCCGCGGAAACGCACTGTAGGCCGTTCGGTGAACTGGTTGAGCTCGCTGCCAGTGGCGACGCTCGTCGTGGGCTGGCTCGCGCTGGCGCTGCTGGTCGCCGTCGTCGGCCGGCTGGCCATCCGCGCGTTGGTGCCGGCCACCGAGCACGACCACGTGCAGCGGATCGCCTCGCCGCTCATGCCTGGCACTGGGCGCCGCCTTCGCGATCTTCACGGCACTTACCCTGTCCAGCGAGGCCGGGTACCTACGCGCGGCGGAGGGCCTGGTGAGCGACGAGGCGGCCGCCGCGTCACGCCTGGCCTGGGCGGCGACCAATCCGGGTGTGCGGTCGGAGCCGATCCAGTCGGCGCTGCGCGACTACCTGCAAACCACCCGCGCCAGGGAATGGCGCGGTACCGGCGCGGCCAGCGGTGACGACCCAGCCACCGCACGCGCCATCGCGACACTGGAGCGGGAGGTGCGCGCAGAGGCGGCCCGGACCGAGCTCGGGACACCGGCGAGCACCGAGCTCCTCGTGTCCGTCGACGCCGTGACCACCATCCGTCGCGCACGCATTGCGGCGGCTGCGCGCGAGATTCCTCCTCTCTACGTCGTCACCCTGGTGGCGAGCGGACTGGCGTTGATCGTCAACGCCGGTGCGCTGGCCTTCCGCAGCAGCATGCGGACCTCGCTGCTCGTCGTGGGCCTCGCAAGCGTGGTCGGGCTCAGCCTTGCGCTCCTCTTCTCGCTCAGCGCGCCATGGCGAGGCCCGCTCACGGTGAGCGGGCATCCGATCGACGCGATCGTCCGCGACCTGGAGGCCGGCTTCTTCGACGGCTAGCTCTCGAATACGGATCCGACGGCATTCTGGCACGATGAGAGCTTTGATATGCTTTGGTGGGCTTTGGTGGGCCGCCCGGGACTCGAACCCGGAACCCGAAGATTAAAAGTCTCCTGCTCTGCCAATTGAGCTAGCGGCCCGCGCGCACAGGGTATCGAGCGTCCGCGTGGGCGCCGGCAGGCGGCCACGAGCGTCGAGCCCGTTGTGCTGGCCCGTCTCGAGGCGTCGGGCTGTCGAGAGAACCTGATCCACTCGGCGTTCGCGTCTTTGGTCAGTGGGCGGTGCGAACATGTGTTCGTGGGGAGCGAGGCGACCATCCTGCATGCTGACCTCGACGCGTTCTATGCGTCGGTCGAGCAGCGAGATGATCCTCGTCTGCGCGGCCGCCCGGTCATCGTCGGAGCGGGTGTCGTGCTCGCGGCCAGCTACGAGGCCAAGGCGTCCGGCGTCCGTACGGCGATGAGCGGCGCGCAGGCCCGCCGGCTGTGCCCGCAGGCGATCGTGGTGGGGCCGCGGATGTCCGCCTACTCCGAGGCGAGCAAGGCGGTGTTCAAGGTGTTCGCACAGACGACGCCGCTGGTCGAGGGCCTGTCGATCGACGAGGCGTTCCTCGACGTCGGCGGGCTGCGGCGGGTCTCCGGCCTGCCCATCGAGATCGCCGTACGGCTGCGGCGCGAGGTCCTCGAGCGGGTCGGTCTGCCCATCACGGTCGGGATCGCCAGGACAAAGTTCCTCGCCAAGGTGGCCAGCGCCGTGGCCAAGCCCGACGGTCTGCTCGTCGTGCCACCCGACCGAGAGCTGGCCTTCCTTCACCCGCTCCCGGTCGAGCGACTCTGGGGGGTCGGACGGGTGACCGCCGTCAAGCTCCACGACAAGCGGATCACGACGGTCGGCCAGGTCGCCGAGCTCACCGAGAAGGAGCTGGTCTCCATCCTCGGGCGGGCGTCGGGCGTTCACCTGCACGCCCTCGCCCACAACTACGATCCCCGGCCGGTCCAGGTCGGCCGCCGCCGGCGCTCGATCGGGTCGCAGCGCGCACTCGGCCGCAGACGGAGGTCAACGGACGACCTCGACGCCATCGTCGTTGGGCTGGTCGACCGACTGGCCCGCCGCCTTCGGGCAGCTCGCAGGGTCTGCCACACCGTCGTGCTCCGGATGCGATTCGACGACTTCTCGCGAGCGACCCGCTCGCACACGCTGTCCCAAGCAACCGCCCAGACCGAGACGATCCTTGCCACCGCGAGAGAGCTGCTGAGGGCGGCCCTGCCGATGATCGAGAGTCAGGGCCTCACGCTCGTCGGGGTGGCCCTGGCAAATCTGGACGACGACGACGCCATCCAGCTCACGCTGCCGTTCGATCGCCACCGCGCCACGGCCCTCGACGCCGCTCTGGACAACGTGCGCGACCGGTTCGGATCGGCCGCCGTCACCCGGGCCGTGCTCCTCGGCCGCGACCCGGGCCTGTCGGTGCCGCTACTCCCCGACTGACCGCCAGTGGTACCTGCTGGCCCTCACCGGCCTGTGTTTCTCGCTAACGAGGCGTGAGGGTCGGGTTCGGTCGGCTGATCAGCTGCCGCGCCACGAGCTCGGTGGTCATCACGACCGCGACGGTCTCGACGGCGAGCAAGGCGACGAGCACGAATAGTTGGACCGCGCCCGCTTGAACCGGGCTCGCCCCACCGAGCAACATGCCCACGAACGCCCCGGGCAGCGTCACCAGGCCCACGGTGCGGGTCTGGTCCGTCACCGGGATCAGGGCACTCGAGGCAGCCGGCAGGCTGATCTCCAGCAAAGCATCGCGAGGCAGCAGGCCCAACGAGAGCGCCGCGTCCACCTCGCCGCGACGCAGCCACAGGTCGTCGAGCGCTCGCCGCCCAGCCAGCGCCGTCGCCGTCATCGCCCCACCGATGAGGATCCCCGCCACCGGGATCACCGCCAGCGCCTTCGCCGGCAGAACCCCGGTGAGCAAGAGGGCGACGAGCACCGGCATTGTGCTGGCCACCACCGGTACGGCCGCCCACGCGGCTTGCCGTGTCCGCGTCATCCGCCGGCCCGCCGTCGCCGACGCCGCTACGTACATGACGGCGACAAACGCCGCCGTCAGCGGCCACGAATCCACAACGGCGGCCAGGATCAGGGCGACCACCGTCAGCTGCAGCACGGCGCGTACTGACGCCGTCAACGCTGCTCGCGAATGGCCCAGCCGGCCAACCCGTGCCGCGACGACGGCGACGGCGACGAGCACCGCCATCGCCACCCCGAGACCAGGCCCGACCGGCAGCAGCGTCGACGACACGCTGCAGTCTAAGAAGGCCACGCCGGTCGTACCGTGAAGCCATGCGGCTGACGAAGTATGAACATTCCTGCGTGCTCATCGAGGACGGCGGCGCTCGCATCCTCATCGATCCCGGCACGTACTCCCACGGATTCGAAAGCCTGACCGGGCTGACCGGGCTCCTCGTCACCCACCAGCACGCAGACCACGTCGACGCCAACCGGCTGGCTCCGCTGCTCGAGAGCAACCCCGATGCGTCACTGCACGCCGACGAAGGGACGGCCGCGGTGCTGGCCGACATGGGCGTTACCGCCCGGGTCGCTCACGCCGGCGACCGGTTCGACGCGGGCACCGAGGTCGCCGTGTTCGGCGTCGACCATGCGACGATCCATCCCGACATCCCGATCGTCCCGAACGTCGGCTATCTCGTTGGAGGGCGCTTCTTCCACCCCGGTGACTCCTTCACGGTGCCGGATGTCCCCGTCGACGTGCTCGGACTGCCGACCGGCGCGCCCTGGCTCAAGCTCTCCGAAGCTGTCGACTACCTCCGCGAGGTCGCGCCGCGCGTCGCCGTCCCCATCCACGAGGCGGGGCTCGCGATGCCGGCGATGTATTACGGGCACTTCGAACGGCTGGCGCTCGACGGCACGACAGTGACCGTTGTCGCGCCGGGCGACCATGCCGACCTCTGATCGAGCGGCGGGGATCACGCGGCAAGATCGGCCTAACCGCGACGGGAACCTTGAGGTCGTGCGCGAGAGGGCTAGGACCGGCCGAACATCTGTGTCCAGTAGATGCCGCGTTGGGGGTCGCCCGAGTCGACGGCTCCGACGCCGATCGCCACCGAGCCGCATTCGAGGATGTTGCGCCGGTGGCCGCGGCTGTCCATCCAACCCGCCACCACGGCCTCGGCGGTCGCATATCCCATGGCGATGTTCTCACCCGACCAGTCCGGGTAGCCTTGAGCCGCGGCGCGTTCACCCGGCCCATCGCCTTCCGGGCTCTCGTGGTCGAAGTAGTCGCGCGCCGCCATGTCCGCGCTGTGACCTCGCGCGGCCGCGACCAGCCGGTCGTCGTTCCGTAGCGGCACCTCGCAACCGTCCGCTGCCCGCTCGATGTTCGTGAGCCTGACGACCTCGCTCTCCAGGTCGGCGAGTGCCCAGCCGCGCGCGGGCGGTTCGGGTGTCGGTTCCGGTTCCGGTTCCGGGGTGGGGGTAGGCGTCGGAGTCGGTGTCGGCGTTGCCGTGGGGGTTGGCGTGGCGGTCGGCGTGGGGCTGGGTGTGGGCGTCGGAGGAGCCGTTTCCCACGGCCACGGCTCGGCCGACGACTCCGTCACGACGGTGACGTCGGCCGACGTCGAAGGGCCGCAGCCGGCGAGGCCCAGGATCAGGGGTACGGCGATCACGACGGTCTGGACGGCGTGACGGACGTGCACGATTCCTCTTCTCGGCGACTCCCTGGCTCCCCGTGCAAACCGACAGGGTACGAGGGGCGCTACCGACGCGCCAGGGGGCTGGCCGTCTCGCGGACGCGGCTGATGAACGGCGTGCGGCCGAGACGTTCCCCTCGTCGCCCGTAACCGCGTGTGTCGGTGGTACCGGCCTCACCTGCGACGGCGCACGAGCCGCCAGACGAGTAGGAGCAGGGCGACGGCGGCCACCACCGGCGCCACCCGCTTGAGGACCGAGCCGCCGGCGACGCCGAGCAGATCGATCGCCTCCGGCGTGGGCCGCGACTCGCCGGCTCCGGCCGGTTCGTTCGACCCCTCGGCCGACGCGGACTCGGCGGTCACACCCGCGGGAGCGGGCCCGGCGGTCCCCTCGGCCGACTCGGCAGCGCGCGGATCCGCCCGCGGTCAGCCGGTCGGCCAGGCAGTCGGCGAACTGGCCGAGCAGCTTGTTGCCCACGTCGTTCATGACGCCGCGGCCGAACTGGGCAGGTTTGCCGGTGATCGCCAGGTCGGTGACGACGTTCACCCGGGTCGACGTACCCTCGTCCGCCATCGATGCCGTCACGGTGGCGGCCGCCGTTCCGGACCCGCGTGTCTCACGCCCCTTCGCCTCGACCACGGCCCGATGAGCGACGGGGTCCTTCTCCAGGAAGGACGCCTGCCCGGCGTAGGACACCGTGATCGGGCCGACCCTGACCTTGACCTGGCCGGTGAACGAGTCGCCTTCGACGGTATCCAGCGTGGCTCCCGGCATGCACGGCGCGATCGTCTCGACGTCGAGCAACACCTTCCACGCGCGGTCGACGGGAACCGGGACGGTGAACTCGTGCTCGAGTTGCATGGCCCTCAGACTCCTGCCGCTGCTGTGACGGCCCGCCGGGTCAGCACCTGCGCCAGGTGCGTCCGGAAGTCGGCCGACGCGTTGGGGTCGCTGGTCGGGCTGGTGCCCTCCGACGCGTGCGCGGCAGCCGCTGTCACGGCCTCCGCTGTCGCGGCACCACCGGCGAGGGCCCGCTCGACGGCCCGCGCCCGAACCGGCGTCGGGCCCATGTTGACCAGCCCGATCCGGGCCTCCGCGACCGATCCGTTCGAGCGATTGACGACTGCGACGGCGCCGACCAGGGCCCATGCCTGGGCCACCACGTTGAACTTCTCGTACCGGTGGCCCCACCCGTCGCCCAGCTTGGGCACCGACACCGACACCAGGACCTCGCCGGGACCGACGACCGTCTCCAGGTAGTCGACGAAGAACTCGCTGGCGGCGACGGTGCGCCGACCACCGGGACCCGCGACCTCCATCGACGCGTCCAGGGCCAGCGCGAGGGCCGGCAGGTCGCCGGCGGGATCGGCGTGTGCGATGGAACCGCCGAACGTACCAAGGTGTCGTACCGCGGGGTCGGCAACCGTCGACGTCACGTCGGCGATCACCGGGCAATGGGTGCGCACGAGCGGGTCACGCATGACCTGGTCGTGCGTCGTTGCAGCACCGATGACGAGCCGGTCACCGTCGTCCCGGACGCCGCGCATCTCGTCGACCCGGCCGACGTCGACCAGCACCTCCGGATACGCAAGCCGCATCCGCAGCAGGGGGATGAGGCTCTGCCCACCGGCCAGCACCTTGGCGTCGTCGCCGTGCTCGCCGAGTGCGGAGAGCGCCTCGTCGACCGACCCAGCACGCACGTAGGAGAACTCAGCCGGGATCACTTCGCACCTCCTGAAGCCGTGCGGATCGCTTGCCAGACATGCATCGGTGTGCACGGCATTTCGACGTCGTTGACGCCTGACGGCCGCAGGGCGTCGACGATCGCATTCACGACCGCAGGCGTCGAGGCGATCGTGCCGGCCTCGCCGACTCCCTTGACGCCGAGCGGGTTCGTCGTCGACGGCGTCTCGGTGCGGTCCGTTGTGAACGACGGGAGGTCGACCGCGCTCGGCACGAGGTAGTCGACGAGCGTGCCCGTGACGAGGTTGCCGTCGCCGTCGTACACCGCGCCCTCGTACAACGCCTGTGCGATGCCCTGCGCCACGCCGCCGTGAACCTGGCCCTCGACCACGAGCGGGTTGACGACTTTGCCGACGTCGTCGACCGCGACGTACTGCTTCAGCGCGACGGCACCGGTCTCGGTGTCGACCTCGACGTGCGCCAGATGCGTGCCGTGCGGGAACGAGAACGTCTCGGGATCGACGACGGCGTCGGCGGTCAGGATCGGGGACGCGCCGTCGGGGAGGTCGTGGGCGACGAACGACGCGAACGCCAGCTCCTGGATGGTCTTGGCGGAGTCCGGCGAGCCCTTCACGGTGAACTTCCCGGCCGAGAACTCGAGGTCGGACGGATCGCACTCCAGCTGGTGCGCCGCGAGCACCCGCGCCTTCTCGACGATCTTCTCGCTCGCCCTGACGATGGCCATGCCGCCCACCACGAGCGACCGCGACCCGTAGGTATCCAGCCCGAGCGGAGCCGTCCTCGTGTCGCCGTGGACGACGACGACGTCGTCGAACCCGACCCCGAGCGCGTCGGCCGCGATCTGCGCGAAGGTCGTCTCGTGGCTCTGGCCGTGCGGAGAGGTGCCGGTGACGACCTCGACCTTGCCGAGCGGCAGCACCCGGACGGTGGCCGCCTCCCAGCCACCGGCCACATACCCCTCCTTTCCCAGCCAGCGCGAGGGCGCCAGCCCGCACATCTCGGTGTAGGTCGAGACGCCGATGCCGATCTGCACCGGGTCGTTGCGGTCGCGCCGCTCCTGCTGCTCGCGGCGCAACGCGTCGTACCCGAGCAGCTCGGTGGCTCGCACCGTGGCCTTCTCGTAATCGCCGGAGTCGTACTCGAGCCCGGCGACGGTCGTGTAGGGGAACTCGTCCTTGTCGATCCAGTTCTTGCGACGCAGCTCGAGCGGGTCCACCTGCAACTCGTGGGCCAGCTCGTCCATGATCCGCTCGATGACGAAGGTCGCCTCGGGCCGGCCTGCGCCCCGGTAGGCGTCGGTGGGTGTCTTGTTGGTGAACACCCCCATGCAGGAGAGGTCGTGCGCCTCGAACTTGTAGATGCCGGGGTACATGTAGCGGCCGAGGAGCGGGATGCACGCCGTGACCAGCTGCAGGTAGGCGCCCATGCTGGCGATCAGGTCGACCTTGAGGCCCAGTACGGTGCCGTCGCGCATCGCGGCGATCTCGACGTCCTGGATGAGGTCGCGGCCGTGGATCGTGACCTGGAAGTTCTCGCTTCGGGTCTCGGTCCACTTGATCGGGACGCCTAGCTTCTTGGCCAGGGTGAGGCAGATCGCCTCCTCGGCGTAGACATCGAGCTTGGAGCCGAAGCCACCGCCGACGTCGGGCGCGATGACCCGGATGCTCTGCTGCGGGATCCCGCAGGTCAGGGCCATGAAGATCTGGACGAAGTGCGGGACCTGGGTCGACGACCAGAGGGTGAACTCGCTGGTGGCGGGGCTGGGTTGGACCACGACAGAGCGTGGCTCCATGGCGCTCGGGATCAGCCGCTGATTGATGTACCGGCGCTTCAGCACGATGTCCGCACGGCTGCGCGCCGCCGCGTAGTCGCCGTGGCTCTCCTTCCAGGTGAAGCATCGGTTCGCGGGAATGTCGTCGTGCACGAGGGCAGAACCGTCGACGAGGGCCGCCTCCATGTCGACCACAGCCGGGAGCGTCTCGAACTCGAACTCGACGGCTTCGAGCGCGTCGACGGCGGCTGCGCGGCTGGTCGCGGCCACGACGGCGACGCCGTCGCCGACGAAGCGCACCTTGTCGGCGGTGAGGGGAAAGTGCGGCGGCGACTTCTGGTCCTCGGACACTGTCCAGGCCATCGGCAGCGATCCCCAGTCGCCAGCGAGGTCAGCGCCGCTGAACGCGGCAACGACACCCGGGCGCTCGCGGGCCCCGCTGACGTCGACCTTGGTGATCGTGGCGTGCGCCACCGGACTGCGCAGGATCGCGAGGTGGAGCATCCCGGGCAGCGTGATGTTGTCGGTCCATTGGGTGTGGCCGGTGATCAGATGGGCGTCCTCACTGCGCAGGCGGGCCTGCCCGACCTCCGCGACCCGGCCTTCGGCAACGGTGCTCATGCCGGCACCTCTTCCCGGCCCTGCGCCGCCGCCTCGCTCGACTTCGCGGCGAGCTGCACGGCGCGAACGATGTTCTGGTAGCCCGTGCAGCGGCACAGGTTGCCTTCCAGGCCCTCGCGGATCTCGTCCTCGGACGGGTCGGGGTTGTTCGAGAGCAGGTCAACGGCGGCCAAGATCATGCCGGGCGTGCAGTAACCGCACTGCACGGCATGCGACTCGTGGAAGGCCTGCTGCATCGGGTGCAGGCTGCCGTCGTCGCCGGCGAGGCCCTCGATCGTGGTCACCTCGGAGCCGTCGGTCTGAACCGCCAGCACCGAGCAGCTCTTCACGCTCTCGCCGTCGAGGAGCACGGTGCACGCGCCGCAGTTGGAGGTGTCACAACCGACGACCGTGCCGACCTTCCCGACGCTCTCCCGGAGATAGTGGACGAGCAGAACGCGGGGCTCGACGTCGTCCTCGTGCCGGACGCCGTCGACAGTGACGCTGATCCTGGGCACTTCCTCCTCCTTCGCATCGGAGACTCCGGCGGTCGGGAGGGCGACGGCGCGTACTCACGTGCCGGAGCCCTCCGGCACGTGGCTCAGGGACCGATCACGCTGCCCATGGGGCATCCCTTCGTGGCTCACGCCTTGGCTGCCACCCTAGGCACGAGCGGCCCCGTGCGTAAGACCCTGCGGAGCCGACGATCTTTCCCGGCGCCGACCGGCGGGCGGCTTGTCAAACTCGCGCGGCGGCCTGGGACACGGCCACGGCTAGCCTGGTATGACCATCACGTCCGAGACGCAGGAGCCCGCGATGTCCGGGTGGCAGCCGCACGACTACGAGCCCGAACGGCCGACGCCTCCGCCGGCGGGGGTTCCGACGGCGGCGCCGCCTGCGCCCGATGGCTCGCCCTCGCATACCGGGAAGAACGAGCACGGCATGCCCGGACGCAGACGCCGGCGCTGGCTCGGCGCAGGCGTCGCGGTGCTCGGGCTGGCGCTTCTGGCATCCGCCGCTCTGGCGACCTACCTATGGCAGACGACCGACGAGTGGATGGCCGAGTCGGATCGTCTCGAGACCGTCGCAACCGAGCTCGCCGCCGAGAGAGACGACCTTGCCGGCGACCTCGACCAGGCGCAGCGCGACCTCGCCGCAACCGAGCAGCAGCTGCGCGAGGCTCAGGACCGGATCACCGCCCTGGCCAGCGAGAAGGCCCAGACCGCCGACGAGCGCGAGGTGGCCCGGCAGGTGGCCGGCAACGTCGCAGGGGTGGCCAACCAGCTCGAGGTGTGCGTGCGCGGCCAGGATCAGCTGATCACCGCGCTGGAGGACGTCGAGGCCTACGACCCGGCGTCCGTCTCAGCGTTCGCGCGTGAGGTCAGCGACGCCTGCACGCAGGCGCTGGAGGGCAGCGAGGAGATCAAGCGGCAACTGGGGATCGAGTGAGACTTGTCCTCGCCGCAGCCGTGGCCCTGGCCGGCGCGGCGGTGGGTTGCGGCGAGCTTCCAGACCTACCGCCGATGCCGGACCCGGTCGCGATCGGCGAGACCACCGCGGCGCCCACGCCGACTCCGGGCGCGACGACGCTGTCGCCTGACGGGTTCCGGACCACCGAACGGGTCGCCGTCCGGGTCCGCAACGTGGGTTGCGGCGGTGTGAGCACCGGGAGCGGCTTCGCGGTGTCCGAGGACTTGCTCGTCACCAACCGGCACGTCGTCGCGGGCGCCGACACCCTCCAGGTCAGTACGTACGACGGCCAGGACCTGCTGGTCGAGACGGCCGGCTCGGCCGTGGTGGCCGATCTCGCCATCGTCCGAACCCGCTCGGCGCTCCCGGCAGCGGTCACGTTGGCCGACGCCGACCCCGAGGCGGGAGACACCGTCGAGGTGGTCGGCTATCCCGGCGGTGGGCGGCTGACCTCGAGCACGGGCACCGTCCTCGGCTACGACGAGGACCCGCTCAACGCCAACGCCGGCCAGATCGTCGTCACCGATGCCCGCGCCGAGCCTGGGTCCTCTGGCAGTCCGATGTACGACGAGCAAGGCCGCGTGGTCGGCGTCGTCTACGCGGCGACGCAGGACGGCACCCAGTCCCTCGCCGTCCCCTTGTCGACGCTGCGTGCCCTTCTGGACGACACCAGCGTCGACGACGGCGTCCCGCCCTGCGAGTAGCCCCTGCTCGTGGGTGATCCCTGGGCCGCGGACGCGGACTACGCTCCCTGTGGGAGCTGAACCGTTGACACGTGGAGGTGTAGGCGATGAGCGGCGAGGTCGTGCATTTCGAGATCCCCGCGGACGACGTCGAGCGGGCGCACTCCTTCTACCGAGATGCGTTCGGCTGGGCGATCACCACCATCCCCGAGATGGGGTACTCGCTCGTCAACACGGCGCCGAGCGGCGAGGACGGACGGCCGATCGAGCCGGGCGCGATCAACGGCGGCATGTTGGCGCGACAGGCGCCATTCGCCGGGCCGGTCGTCGTGGTCGACGTCGACGACATCGAGGAGGCTCTTCAGCGGATCGAGGAGCTCGGTGGCAAGACCGAGATCCCGAAGCAGCCGGTCGGCGAAATGGGTTACTCCGCATACTTCACCGACACCGAGGCCAACCTCATCGGCCTGTGGGAGTCCGCCCCCGAGGCGTAGCAGGCGGCGAGCATGCACCGCCGACGAGGTCCAGGGCCCCACGGGAGCTGGCGTCCCCCGCTCTGCTGACGAACTCGTCGAATGCGGGGCAGAACCCCTGTCCGTTCGACGACTTCGTCAGCGCAGCGCGGACCGGCGATGCATTGACATCCATAGCCGCCTGCCCGGCCGTGAGCGCCCAGGAATTCATGTTCGCCCGACGATGCGCTACACAATGGAGGGGTGACCGAGTGGCGTCCTGACGAACAGGACCGTCCCGACCGGCCGCTGCTGCGGCCGGAATGGTCAGAGCTGCCCGGAGATCCGGACCCGGCGGACCGCGCGATGGTCGCCCACGCCACTGCGGCGGCGGTCCTGCGCGTCGGTCGCGACCGTGGGCCCGACCCCGAGCGCACCCGCCGCCTGGTCGGCCTCGCCGACGATGTCGGAATCGACGACATCGCCGCGTTGTGGTGCGACGCCGGCGCCGCCACGCTGCCGGGCACACTGTGGTCTCTGTACCTCTTGCGCACCTGGGTTCACCGCGACGGCGTCGAAGCGGCGCGCCTGTTCGCCGCCGGCCAGCGGGTTGCCGAAGTGTCGACCGCGGTTGCGGGCGTCGCCGATCCGCCGGGTCCGCACGAGGTCGCCGAGATGGGCGACGCCGTGCTGACCAGCGCCTTCGACGGCGACTTCGCGGTGGCTCTGGAGCGTGCCGCGGCGTTCTGCCGAGTCGTCGCCGTGGGACGGGCCCATCTCGCAGACGACTGCGCCGACGAGGACGAGGCCACGCGCCAGACCAGGCTCGCCGACGGCAACCTGCGCATGGCACAGGAGCTCGAGCAGGCCGCCCTGCTGTGGCGGAACGACGATCTGACCTGACGCTCAGGTTGGGGAACATCCACTGAGTGGAGTAGGTTCTTGAACTGGCGACAGTCCCCAGGGACTCTCGCTGGGGCGCCAGACCGCGGTAACCCCGGGTCCCACTATTAGCCGCTACGAGCGGCCTTCGCGCCGAGAGGCGTTCCCGGTTTGGCCGTCCCACCTCGTGACGTAGCCCCGGCCGTCGGCCGGGGCTACGTCGTCAGTCCCAGCCCAACTCGTGCAGTCGGTCGTCGTCGATGCCGAAATGGTGGGCGACCTCGTGCACAACCGTCACCTGGACCTCGTCGACCACGTCCTCGTACGAGTCGCAGATACGCAGGATCGGGAGCCGGAACAGCCGGATCGTGTCGGGCAGCACGCCCGCATACCAGCCGTCCCTGTCGGTCAGCGGTGTGCCCTCGTAAAGGCCCAGCAGATCCGGGCTGTCGGACGGCGCCTCGTCCTCCACCAGGACCACGACGTTGTCGATGACCTCGGCCAGCTCCGGCGGGATCGTGTCGAGGGCTTGGGACACCAGATCCTCGAACTCCTCGGGCGTGACGTCGAGCACGATCACCAGTGTCGCGGGTGCCGGATAGACGCGACACGGTGGCTCTGTGTTACGAACGACGGGTGATCGCGTCGGCCACGCCGCCCGCACCCTGGCTTCCTGCCTGGGCGCGGAAGGCTGCGCCGTGGGCTGCCACCGTGCTCGCCGGCCTGATCGGCGCCTGGCTCGCACTCGTCGTCGCGGGGACGACCCACGCGGCGGCCGGTCCGCTCGGCGTCGACGCCGAGATCGCACCCGGCTGGAGTGGTGACACGGTCGTCGAGGTCGACCCGGTCGGCACGCTCGTGCTCGACACGCACGACGCTCCGCTGCACGTGCGCATCGCCGTGCGGGCGGTGGACGTCGAAGGCGTCCGGGAGATCGTCAACGATCCGACGTCGCTGTCCAGCCTGGACGAACGGCTGGTCGAAGACCTGCAGGGCATTATCGTGCGCACCTCCGTCCGCGCCGGCATCGTGGCGATCCTCGGAGCGGTGATCGTCGGTGGCTTGGTCCTCCGATCCTGGCGGCGGGGCCTGCTCGCCGGCGCCGTCGCCGCCGGAGCGGTCGCGGGCTCGTACGGGCTCGCGGTACTGACTTTCGATCCCGCCGCCGCGCGCGAGCCGCGCTTCACCGGGCTGCTCTCGACCGCGCCCCAGCTCATAGGAAGCGCCGAGCACATCACCGCGAACTTCGACGCGTACGCGGACCAGCTGGCGAGCATCGTCACCAACGTCGGCCGGCTCTACGACACCACGCTCACGTTGCCCACGTTCAGCCCCGACGACGAGACGATCCGGCTACTGCACGTGTCGGACCTGCATCTCAACCCGGCCGCGTGGGAGGTCATCCGTGCCGTCGCCGACCAGTACGACGTCGACGTGATCGTCGACTCCGGCGACATCGCCGACCACGGGACCGCGCCCGAGTCGACATACGTCACGCCGATCGGCGGGCTGGACCGGCCGTACGTGTTCGTCAAGGGCAACCACGACTCGGTCGTCACGGCCGCGGCCGTGGCCGACCAGCCGAACGCGGTCGTGCTCGACGGTCCGCCGGTGACCGTCGCGGGCCTGCGGTTCCTCGGCGCACCGGATCCGCGTTTCACCCCGGACCAGACGACCAGGGGAACGGCGACGGAGGATATCCGCATCGCGACCGAGGAGCTCGCCGACGAAGCGGCGACGCTCAACCCGCCGGCCGACGTGATCGTCTTCCACGACCCGACCCACGCCGAGCTGTTCGACGGCACGGCGCCGCTCGTACTGGCCGGTCACGCGCACAGGCGGCGAACGGTCGAGCTGGACGAAGGCACTCGGATCATGGTGCAGGGCTCCACCGGTGGAGCCGGCCTACGCGCGCTGGAGGGCGAGGACCCGACCCCGGTCACGCTCTCGGTCCTGTACCTGGATCCCGAGACGAAGCGGCTGGTCGCCTGGGACGACATCACGCTGGGAGGACTTGGGCTGACCAGCGCCGAGATCCAGCGACACCAGGTCGACGATGACGAGCAGCCCACGGAAGACGGCACCGGCGGCGACTCGCCGACACCCACGCCCTGAATGTGATACTTCTCCATTCGGCTGCGACCCCGGTCTGATCTCGCGGTCCATGATCACGGGCGGCGGCCGGTTTGGACACGACGGGATCGCACGCCCTATCCTTGACCGGTCCCCGACGGCGACGAGCCAAGGGCAAAGCCGTCACGGTGAAGCCCCCATCGTCTAGCGGCCTAGGACTCCGCCCTTTCAAGGCGGCAGCGCGGGTTCGAATCCCGTTGGGGGCACGGTTGGGCGGCTTCGGCCGGCCTTCCGGCGCAAGGTCCTGTGGAGCAGTTGGAGTGCTCGCCGCCCTGTCAAGGCGGAGGTCGCGGGTTCAAGTCCCGTCAGGACCGCCACGAAGCCGCAGGTCAGCGACTTGTGCGGCGCCGGCCGAGGACGACGACCTCGCCGGCCTCGTGGTCACGGTGCTCGGCGCGCGGGCCGGGACGGCGGCCGCCGTGGTCGCCCGGGTCGGTGATCCGATCGTGCCGCCGCACGATGCGGTGTACCTGGCCGGCGAGTACGCCGACCCGCCGACCCGTGCCACGCTGTCACGGTCGGAACGGCTGGACACGCTCACCGAGCGGCTGCCGTTCTGATGACCGCGATCAGCCCCGGGCGATCCGGTCGGGATCTGCATCCACCACACCGGCGGGCCGACCAACCGATGGAGGCACCATGACCGAAGTGCCCGAGGGCTTCGCCGAGGACACCGACCCATTCACCGAGGAGGACGGTCGCGGCGACAACCAGGACTGCCTGCTGCCCGACGTCGACCCGGACGACTTCGCCGAGGAGGCATAGTGGCCACCCAGTTCATGTCGCGCTCGGCGTGGACTTCCGCGCCCCGAGGCGGTGCTCTGCTTACCGGGACCAAACTGGTCGGCCTGGCGGATCACTGGCCCGGTACCACCACTGACGCATTCGGCGTCGAGTCCGCCGAGCGGGTGGCGGCCCGGCTGCGCGGATGGTGGGACTTCCACGTCAACACTCGTGGCTGGTCCGACATCGGCTACAACTTCGCCGTCGACCAGGCCGGTCGCGTGTGGGATCTGCGCGGCCTGATCCGCGTCGGCGCTCACGCCGCGTCCGACGCCAACCCGGACGCCAACCACGAATGGGTCGGGGTGCTGTTCATCCTGGGCGACCGGGAGGAGCCCACCGAGGCGATGGTCCGGGCGTTCCAGGACTTCCGTTTCGGCGTGTTCCTGCCCCGTTGGCCCGGCCGTCTGGCGCTCACCGGCCATGGCCGCGCTCCCGGGGTTCCCGGCGCTCAGACCTCGTGCCCCGGTCCCTATGTCGCCGAGAAAATCACCGACGGCACCCTTGCCAAGCGGCCCAGCACACCCAAGCCGACGCCACCTCCAGAGGAGGATCTGACAGTGTTCATCACCCCGTACGGCACCACCCGGCACCGGCTGATCACGGACCGCGTGTACGCCCTCAGCGAACCCACCTACCGGATGCTGCGTGACGGCGGTGTGCCGGTGAAGGTGCTCAGCAACACCGCGATCAACGGCCTGGAGATCATCCTGAACGGCGCGGAGATCGCGGACGACGAGGCGATCGTCGAGTTGAGCGCCGATCACGCGGCCCTGGCCGCGCAGCTCACGGCGATCGACGAGAAGCTTGACACCCTGGTGCCGCCTTCCCCTTGATGGCGAGCCAGCCTCTGCGCGCGGCTGGCTTCGAGGGTGAAGCGTTGGACATCTGGCTCGGCATCGAGTACGTCGAGTGCCGCAAGACCACCGCACCGAGCGAGCCGCGACGAGGACGTCGAGCTGTGGGCTCGCGCCGAGCGTTACGCGAAGGCGCGGCGGATGCCGGTGTCCCGGTCTGGTCCTGGCCGCGCTGGTCATCGTCGGGGCAGGAGGCAGCCCATCTCCTGCGGCGGGTCGGGGAGACGACTGGACAGCAGGAAAGGCCCGCAGTGCGGGCCTTTCCCGTTGTGCCCGTGGAGCTGTTACGCCCTGACGAGGCCGTTCGTCTTGTGCACGAGCACCTGTCCGCCTGTGATCTTGGGTGCGTTCGGGAGTGCGGTCTCGAGCTTCTCCTCGCGTACCCAGGTGGCTGCGGCGCGGGTTGACTCGTCGGCCTGTGCCGAGGTCTCGAAGAAGCCGATGGAACTCATGACGCCGTTGCCGGCCTCGATCAGGTAGTAGCCGCTGAAGCCCGGCAGCTTGCTCAGCCGGGGCAGCAGGTTCTCGCCGACGTTCGTGACGAGCTCCTCGGTGCGGCTCTGGTCGATGCCCTCGTAGCGTCTGATGGTTGCGTGCATGTAGTGCTCCCAACTCTCTCATCGTTCCAGGTGGAGAATCCGATTGGATTTTCCACGTGCACTCAGGCCCGGCGTGAAAGTCGAAGAGCGGGTTCGGAGCCTCAGGGGCTTCCGTCTGGGTTTTCTGGCGCATTGCGAGCGTACCACACTTCTTGACGACGTAGTCTTACGTGACTACGTTTTCTACCGTACCGACGTAGGAGTCAGGATGTGTCCCTTCTCAGTCACCCTGCAGCATGTTCCGGATCGGGAGCTGGGCCCGCTGCTGATTCAGCTTGCGCAGGCGGGCTATCAAAATCCGATCATCCGGGCCGTCGATGCCGATGACACATCGGGCGAAGCGGCGGCTCCTGCCGGAGAGCCGAGGGCGGACCTCGCCGAGGATTGGCGGCTCGTGCGGGAGCGGGAGGACGAGTCGTATCAGTGGCCGGAAGGGCGCGAGCACTACTCGCGCTACCGCGTATTCATCGGTACGACCCGCGCCGAAGGTGCGGTCCACATCGGCCTTGGCGAAACGCTGCGCAAAAACAAGTGGGGCCGCGACCGAAAGTATGTCGTTGCCTTCCTAAGCAGTGGATCCCCGCAGCAGCCGCTCGCCGAGTTCGCCGCCGCTGACGACTTCGAGGAGACCCGCGAGCTGGTCGCCGTCGTTCGAGGGAGCGACGGAGCCCGGCGCATGTACGGCGCCGCCGACGCGCTTCCCCGCGTCTACAAGGAACGCTTCCGAACCCAGATGTACAGCGAGCGGGTCGTCTACCGGGGCGTATGGAACAAGGTCGTCGTAGTGGCAAGGGAGGACGACGACGAAACCATGCTGGACCACGCGCTGATCCAGGGCCGGCGACGCTACCCGATGTAGTCGTTGGGGCATGGATAGCCCGCCACCAGCGTGAGCACCGGATCGAGGGTTCGGCGATGGGACGTCGCCGTCGAGAACCGTACCACCGTCGGTGACCGCAGACAGTGGCCCGGCCCGGGAGGTCGGGTGAGGCGCGAACGGTTAGGAACCGCGCGCTTCCAAGGCGTCGAGGTCCCGCTCGGCGTATAGGCGGTGCTCCCACTCCTCGTTGAGGACGAGAGCAGGCACTCGCGCACCGGGTAGCTGCGGGGTTCAGGCCACCCGGGCCCCTCGACCGGCTCGGTGTGACCGCGCAGCGACTCGTCGGTGAGGCCCTCGATGACCTCGTGCACGGTGGACATCCGGTCGCGGCGCAGCTCGAGGACTGCGTCGAGCGACGGTTGTACGTCGCGGTCTCGGGGGACGCCCGGCGTGTCAGGCATCTCGTCCCACGGCAGGTCCAGGGAATCCCACGGCGACGGATCGCCGAGAATCGCCCGCCGGACCCAGGAGTCGGTGGCGAACACCAGGTGGCGCAGCGTCTCGATGAACGACCACTCCCCATCGACCGACTCGTGCAGCAGCTCGGGGTCCAGGCGACGGGCCCGTTCGACGGTCTCGCCCCAGAGCCGCTCGATGACGTCCCATGCCTCGCGGAAGCCAGCCGGTTCAGTCGGGCGCATTTTGGCTCGGTCGGGGTACCGCCCGTCGAGCTCGGCGTTGACCAGGGGTCCGATGTCGACACCATTGATCGTCAGGTTCTCGATCTCGCCGTGGATGTCGACGTTGAACAGCTCGACGCCGCGCATCACGACGCCGCTCAGGTCGACACCGCGGAACCGGCGTTGGCCAGGTCGACGGCGCGGAGGTCCGCGCCGCTGAGGTTCACGCGCTCAAACCGGGAGCCACTGAGATCGGCACCAATGAAGTCAGCCACGTTACGACGTTAACGGCAGGGTGCGTACATTCCAGTCCGCATACCTGCTACCTCGGGCACGCCCGCATGCGCGGTCAGGTCCCGCTGGCCATGAAGGCGGCGAGGATGTCCGCGCCGCAGGCCTCGGCGCCCAAAGGGGTGCCAGGGAGGGGTGCTGAAGTTCGCCGCCCCGGGCCGGTCAGCTGCTCTCGTCCCCTGCCGCTTCGGGTGCGAAGTGCAGCACCCCGAACGCGATGGCCGCGGCGATGTCGTCGTCACTGGTGCCCCAGGCGGCCTGGATCACGGGCCCCCAGGCGTGGCAGCTGCGGGTGGCGAACTCCCTTGCCTCAGGCGTGTCTTCCCAGCTTGCGGGATCGAAGGTCTGGCCGCGGAGGAACAGGTCCAGGCCGAGCAGCGTGAGGTCCCAGCCGCCTCCGACGCCGATCGTGCCGCCGGGCCCGTAGGTGCGCACCAGCTCGTCGACGATCTCGGCGGGGGATGCGTGCTCCAACTCGAGGAGGGTGCCGCCGTCTTCGCCATGGGCGAGGCGGACTTCGACTTCGGTGGGCATGCCTTCCCCGAGGGCCCAGGTGACCTTGATCAGGTGGGGTTCTTCGCAGCGCAGGATCTCCCCTCCGGCGTTGCCCTCGAGCTGAAACTTGCCACCGAGCCGCAGGTCGCCGTCGATCGGGGCCAGCCATCGGCTGATCCGGTCGGCGTCGGTGCAGGCGCTCCAGACGTCTTCGATCGGAGCGTCGTAGGAGCGGCGCATCAGCAGCGACCGCCCTTCGCCGGTGGCGACCGGGTGGTTGCCGATCTCCCGGTGGGTGGCGTTGATCTGGTTCACGATGTCGATCACGTGTCTTCCTCCCTTTTCGTGTGCGATTGACTGCCCGCCGACCGCGTCGGGGCAGCCTTTTCGGGGCGCTCGCGCTTGCCGCGCGCGAGCTCGGTGCCCAACGCGTCCAGGCGCTGGGTCCAGAACCGGCGGAAGTGGTCCAGCCAGATGTCGACCTCCCGGAGGGGCGCCGAGTCGACGGCGTACAGGCGCCGGGTGCCGTCCGCGCGGACGGTCGCGAACCCGGACTCCCGCAGCACCCGGAGGTGCTGCGATACCGCCGGCTGCGAGACCCCGAACTCGCCCCGGATGACCCCGCTGACCGCACCGGCCGTCTGCGTGCCATCGGCGAGCAGCTCCAATATCCGGCGTCTCACCGGGTCGCCGAGCACGTCGAAAGCATGCATGCCTGAAGAATGTCACTTGTGACTTATATAAGTCAAGCCTAAAAATCAACGGCTCATCGGCCACCTTCCCAACCGCCCGCTCACCTACCGACTTGGAGGTCCGTACCCCACCGCCCGCGTCACCCTGGACGACCTGCGCCGCGGCTCGTCGCCGGCGACACCGACGCGATCACCGAGTCGCTGAAGATCGCCACCACAGCCGCCGAAAAGGGCCAGCGCGGACATCGGCCATGTCCGTACGCTCGGATCGCGGCATAGAGCGGACGTATACCGCTGATTGGAGCTCCGGACCGAGCATTGCGTGGCAGGACGAGGCGGGCGTCGACGCCAAGCCCATCCTCAAAGCAGCCCGAGAGCACCCCGTAACCGGTCACCTGCCGGGATCGGCTGTCTCGCAACACCATTTTGATCAGAGGGGCGAGCCTTCGCGCCACATTGATCGGGTGGCCAACGACAGAGGTGTCGATCAGGAGCGGGTACGCGGCGGGTCGTGGTGGCGGGCCACCATGGTGATCGTCGTACCCGTGGTGGTGATGACCGCTGCAGCTGTGTTGGTGCTCATGCGGCCGGTGGATGCCGGCACCGCGGTGCTAATCCGCCGCGCCGGCGAGCCGGGCTGCCAGCGTCCTGACGTGCTCGACAAGCTCCGGGGGTTCGTGCACCTGGAAGTCGAACCCTTTGGTTGTCACGTAGATGGCCAACTCGTCCAGCGAGTTGGACCCGGCCCGCAGGGTGCAGCTGTGCTCGTCGATCGGCTCCAGCGCTCCGGTGGTGGGGGCGATCCGCTCGGCCGCGGTCTCGGCGCTGACGTGCAGGGTGAACCGGGCCTGGTAGCGGTAGGCCGACGTGGAGATCGCCCGCGAGGTGTAGCCGCTGATGTCGGGGTCTGGCGGGGTGCGCGGGGTGAACCGGGGGCCGGTGGGCGTGCGCGGGTCGAGGCGGTCCACGCGGTAGGTGCGCCAGTCCTGGCGGTCGACGTCCCAGCCGATGAGGTACCAGCGCCGGCCCGTGTGCACCAGCCGGTGCGGCTCGGTCGTGCGGATGCTGCTGGTTCCGTCGTGGGTGCGGTAGTCGAAGCGCAGGCGCAGCGAGTCGCGGCAGGCGGCGGCGATGGCGGTGAGGGTGCTCGGGTCGACGGTGGGGCCGGTGTTGGCCATCGGCACCGTCACCGACTGCAGGGCGTTGATCCGGTGGCGCAGTCGGGACGGCAGTACCTGTTCGAGCTTGGCCAGGGCCCGCACCGAGGTCTCCTCGATGCCGGTGATCGAACCCCCAGCGGCCGTGCGCAGGCCCATCGCGACCGCGACGGCTTCGTCGTCGTCGAGCAGCAGCGGGGGCAGGTCCGCGCCGGCACCCAGCCGGTAGCCGGCGGCGCCCGCGGTGGCCAGCACGGGGTAGCCGAGGCCGCGCAGCCGGTCGATATCGCGGCGCACGGTGCGCGGAGTGATCTCCAGTCGCTTGGCCAGTTCGGCGCCGGACCAGTCGCGTCGGGTCTGCAGGAGCGAGAGCAGTCGCAGCAGCCGTGCCGAGGTTTCCCACATGGTGTGAAGTCTGCCATCAAGCCTAGGACCGAATCTGACCTAACCGGCTTCTAGAGTTGTCGGCATGGAGAACAACAACGAGATCCGACCCTTCACCATCGACATTCCCCAGGCTGACCTGGACGACCTGCGGGACCGGCTCGCCAGGACCCGGTGGGCCGCGGACCTGCCCGATGTCGGCTGGAGCCGCGGGGTGCCGGTGAGCTACCTCAAGGGGCTGGCCGAGTACTGGCGCGATGGCTACGACTGGCGCGTCTACGAGCGGGAGCTGAACAAGTACCCGCAGTTCACCACCGAGATCGACGGGCAGAACATCCACTTCCTGCACGTGCGCTCGCCCGAGCCGGACGCGCTGCCGCTGATCCTGATCCACGGCTGGCCCGGCTCGATCGTGGAGTTCCTGAACGTCATCGGCCCGCTGACCGACCCCAGGGCGCATGGCGGCGACCCGGCGGACGCGTTCCACCTGGTGATCCCGTCGATCCCCGGCAGCGGGTTCTCCGGGCCGACCGGCGAGGCCGGCTGGGACACCAACCGGGTGACCAGGGCGTTCGCCGAGCTGATGCACCGGCTCGGCTACGACCGCTACGGCGCGCAGGGCGGCGACACCGGCGCGGTCATCTCCCCGGGACTCGGCCGGCTCAACCCCGACAAGGTCGTCGGCGTGCACGCGAACGGGCTCTCCGCGTTCACCGAGGTCAACCCGGACGAGGTGGAAGAGCTGACCGAGGCCGAGCGGACGCGGCTGAAGAACCTGGAGTACATGAAAACCGAGCAGTCCGGCTACGCGATGATCCAGATCACCCGGCCGCAGACCCTGGCCCACGGGCTGCACGACTCCCCGGTCGGGCAGTTGGCCTGGATCGTGGAGAAGTTCAAGGAGTGGACCGATCCCGCCGCCGAACTACCCGAGGACGCCGTGGACCGGGATCTGTTGCTCACCAACGTGATGCTGTACTGGCTGACCGGCACCGCCGGGTCCTCGGCCAACAGCTACTACGAGACCGCGCATGCCGGAGCCTGGGGCGCGAGTGAGCGTTCCACGGTGCCGACCGGGGTCGCGGTGTTCCCCCTGGATGTGTCGATCCGGCGCACTGTCGAGCTCGAACACACCGTCGTGCACTGGTCCGAATTCGGCCGCGGCGGCCACTTCGCCGCCATGGAGGCCCCCGACCTGCTCGTCGGCGACGTCCGGGAGTTCTTCAGCAAGCTGCGATGAAACCACCGCGGCGTCAAGAACGAGTTCGCGATCGAAGTGAGCACTGGGAGGGCAAACAGGACCGGATCTGGAGCTGTCCCCCCGCCGTGTGACACCCTACCGAACGACGGTCTATAGGCGTCCGCTCATCGGGTGCGGGTTCAGGCGGTCAACGCAACACCTCGGCCAGTGCTTGTGATGGTGTCTTGAAGCCGAGGGTCTGTCGAGGGCGTTCGTTGAGTTCTTGGGCGATGGTGTCGAAGTTGTCCTGGGTCAGGTTCCGGAAGTCGAGCGGCCGGGGTAGGTACTGACGCAGGAGGCCGTTGGTGTTCTCGTTGCTGCCGCGTTGCCAGGGTGACTTCGGATCGCAGAAGTAGACCTCGATACCGGTGGCGGCGGTGAACCTCGCGTGCTGTGCCATCTCGTGTCCTTGGTCCCAGGTCAGCGACTTCGCGAGCTGGCTGGGCAGGCGCTGGACCGCAGCAGCGAGGGCGTCGGCGACCGCGTCGGAGCCCGCCGAGTGGCACGGCCCCGCACTGACCGAAACTTGGATGCTGTCGACGAGTACCCGAAGGAGGGACGCCCGATGAACACACCACCGATCGTGTCGCCACCGGAGTGGGAGGCCGCACGTCAGGAGCTGCTGGTTAAGGAGAAGGAGCTCACCAGGGCGCGTGACGCGATGGCGGCTCAGCGGCGCCGGATGCCGTGGGTGGCGGTCGAGAAGCATTACCGCTTCGAGGGCCCGAACGGGCCGGCGAGCCTCGCCGATCTCTTCGAAGGCCGCCGCCAACTGATCGTCTACCGCGCCTTCTACGCGCCGGACGTCACCACGTACCCAGAAGGGGGCGGCGCGTACCCGGAACGAGCCTGCGTTGGCTGTTCTTTCCTCGCCGACCAGGTGGCGCATCCCGCCCACCTGAACGCGCGGGACACGACGCTGGCGTTCGTTTCGCGCGCCCCCCGGGCCGAGATCCAGGGCCTGAAGGAGCGCATGGGCTGGCAGCTGATCCCGTGGTACACGATCACCGACGACTTTGACAAAGACTTCGGCGTGGACGAGTGGCATGGGACCAACGCGTTCATCCGCGACGGCGAGCGGATCTACCGCACCTACTTCGTCGACAGCCGCGGCGACGAGGCGATGGGAAGCACCTGGAGTTACCTGGATATCACGGCGCTCGGCCGCCAGGAGGAATGGGAGGACTCGCCGGAGGGCTACCCGCAGACTCCCCCGTACAACTGGTGGAACTACCACGACGCGTACAAGGACCGCGCGTGATCGCGCACGTCCGTGGAGACCCAGCCGCCCAAGGTGTCCATCACGTGATGGGGACCTCTGGTGCGGCTGCCGACCCTCGATGAGGCCCTAGCACGCCGCTGTCGCAGCCTCTGATCGCGCTATGAAGAGCCCCGCGCCTCGGCGCCGCACGTACCCGGCAGGGTGAACATCCGCTCCGAGGCACCACCAAGACTCGCCCTCCGCGCGGCATGTCAGGACGTCGCTCAGTCGTGGGGTGGCGGTGGCTCCATCGTGGCATGGAAGCCGTGGATCTAACTTCTCCGAGCCTGCAGCACGCAGAACTCGTTGCCCTCCGGATCCGCAAGCACCGCCCAGGGCACCGATCCTTGCCCGATGTCGACGCGGCGAGCACCTCCTCGAAGGAATCGGTCGACCTCGGCCTGCTGGTCGTCGGGCCGGAAGTCCAGGTGCAGCCGGTTCTTGGACTCCTTCGCCTCCGGGACTTGGACAAAGATCAATCCGGGGAGCCGATGCGCCGAGGGACGGATCTCGAACTCCTCTGCCGAGTCGTTCAGCACAACCCAGCCCAGGGCATCTGCCCACCATCGTCCGAGCGAAACTGGGTCACGTGAATCGACTACGACCTGCTCCCATTCGAGGCTCATCCGTCAAGCGTACGAACGCAGCGCCAGTCAGACGGGTGGCGCTCTCATCGGCAGTTGCGCGCTTTCACCGTCGGCGGCTAGAAAGCGGAAAGTTGATCAAGGAGAGTCGTTACCGGGGTCGAGGCAGCCGGTAAGCGACAGAACCTGGGGCGAGAAGGGACCGTCCCGACGACCGAGTTCGTCGACTTCCGGCCGAGGCGCGACGGCTGGGGCTCGGCTTCGAGGTCCACGCCGGTGAGATGGGCCCACCGTCGAGCATCGCCGAGAGCCTCGACATCCTCGAAGCCGACCGGATCGGCCACGGCGTCGCCGCCATCCATGATCTGGTGCTGCTGGATCGGCTCGTCCGCGACCAGGTCGTGCTCGACGTCTGCCCGTCGTCGAACGTCGGCACCGGGCTGTTCCCTTCGCTGGAGGCGCGCCCGGTCGCGGCGTTCTGGCGGGCCGGCGTGAACATGACGATCTCGAGCGACGACCCGCCATTCTTCAACACGACCCTCATCGACGAGCTCAGTCGCGTCGTACGGCTGGCCGGCGTCAGCCGGGCCGACCTGGCCACGCTCCAACACCGGGCAGCCCGCGCCGCGTTCGCGGACGACAAGATCAGGGACGCGATGGTGGCCGACGTCGACGCTTGGCTCGCATCCGCCTGACCGTAGCTGAGCCGGTCCGCTGGCGGCAGCGGAGGTCGTCTGGCTCGTTCGCCGGTACGACGCTCAGCTGCTCAGGCGTGATCGGCTCGCTCTTGCGTGCCATCCAGCCGGAGGGTCCTCACCGACCAGTCCGTCCACAGCCTCGCGGAGCAGGTCGGCGTGCCCGGTGTGCCGGCCGTACTCCTCGATCAGGTCGCAGAGGAGCCGGCGCAGGCTGGCATGGCGACCGTCGGGCGAGGAGAAGTGGACGAGCTGGTCGAGTCCGCCGTCGGCCAAGGCCACGTCGAGCCTCGCGCGGGACCGTTCGACGGCGCCGTCCCAGAGTGCGTAGAGCTGTTCGGGGGTGTCGTCGGCGGCCGAGGTGAACTCCCAGTCGTCGTCGCCGTCCCAGTCGGCGGCGTCCCACGCCGCGCCGAGCGGCTCCCCGCCCAGCTTGGTGCTGAAGGCGTAGTCCTCCTGGGCAGCGAGATGCTTGAGCAGGCCGCCGAGGGTCAGCGAGGACGCGCCGATGCGGGTCTGCAGCCCGGCCGCGTCGAGGTCGCCGGCCTTCCAGCGGAAGGTCGTGCGCAGGCGGTCGAGCGCACCGACGAGGTGCTCGGCCTCCGTGCCGGCGAGGGGCGGTTCCCACGGGTAGTCGCTGTTGGTCATGGGCGCCACCGTAGAACTCATTGCCGACGTAATGTGCGGAAGCCGTGGGACCTCGTGATGCGTAGACGTCCTCGACCCGCGTCGGCGCACTGGACGCCGCGTGGAGGGCTAGGCTGTGCGCCGTGAGGTCTCCGGGCCGAGGGCGTACCCGGGTCGTGCGCGGCTTGGTGCTCTCTGCCGCCTGCCTCGTGGTGCCGGCCGTCGGCCACGTGATCGCGGGCGGCGGAGCGCCCGCCGTGGGCCCGTTCCTGTTCGCCGCCGCACTCCTGTCAGCCGCATGCGTGGCCCTGGCCGACCGGCGTCTCGCGACCGGTGAGGTCGCGATGTTCCTGTTCGCCTCCCAGCCCGTGCTGCACGTCCTGCTCTCGCTGTCCGGACACGGCACCGCCGCTGTCGCACCCGGCCCCGGCATGGTGCTAGCGCACCTGCTGGCCGCATCGGCGCTGACCGTCCTGCTGGCCGGCAGCGAGTCGGTCCTGTGGGCGATGGCCGCGCTGTCGGCCACGGTGCTCCTGCGCCAGGCCGGTGCCCTGCTCGGGCCGATCGCGAGACTCACCAGAGGTCCGCGGCTCTCGCGCCAATCCGCCGACACCGGCACTGTCTACGTCCTGCACGTCACCCGCACCGCCCCCCGGAGAGGCCCGCCGGCGCTCTCGAGCAACTGACGCTGAACCACATCCTGACGCTCTGCGTCGGTTCGGAAGAGACTCCTCTCCACCTGGGCGCTCGCCGTCCATGAGACGACAGGACCAGCATGATCTTGCACACACGCGCCGGCGGGCGCCTCGCGCTGGCTGCGATCGCCGCAGCCGGCCTGTCCCTCCTCGTGCCAGCCATCGCCTGGGCCCACGTCACCGTGCAGCCGGACGCCGACGCGTCCCCCACGGACGATGGTCACGGCGCCGAGCCGGACCCGGCGACCACATCTCCGTCGAGCGCGGGCGCGGGCTCGGACGAAGGCTCGGACGACGGGCTCGCCCGCGGCCTCGCAGTCGGGGGCCTGGCGGTCGGCGCTGTCGGCCTCGGCGTCGGCGCGCTCTCGCTGAGGCGTTCCCGTGCGTGACCTCGCGCGATCCGGCTTGGCGCTGGCCGGTGCCATCGCCGTCCTCGCGCTCAGCGCGTGGCCGGCAAACGCGCACGACGAGCTCATCGGCAGCATTCCCGAGGACGGTGCCACCGTCGCGGCGGCCCCGGCCGTCGTCGAGCTTGTCTTCGACCAGCCGGTGCAGCGCGAGTTCAGCCAGGTGGCTGTGCTCGACGACAGCGACGGTCATCACGAAGTGGGCGATCCGGAGATCGTCGGCGGACGGGTACGCCAGCCGGTCGACGATCTCCCGGCCGGCGCCTTCCGGGTGTCGTACCGGATCGTGTCGGCCGACGGGCACCCGGTAAGCGGCACGGTGACGTTCACCGTCGCCGAAGGTGCGGACGACACGCCCACCACCGCCGCAGCTACACCAGAAATCACGTCCGGTGCCGGCTCGGAACACGATCACCATGAGGCCGACGCCACGGCTACCGCCGAAGAGGACGACGCCGGTGCCAATCCACTCCTGCTCACCGCCGGTGGCGTCGCCGCCGTCGGCGTTCTCGGCGCCGTCGTCTACTTCGCCATGGGCGGACGGCGGGCAGGCGCGACCCCGCCCGATGAGGAGGCGGAGACTGCTCCTTGATGACGACCGCCACCCGCCCGCGTACCGCGCCCGATGCGCCGCCGACCCGCCGCTGGGGCACGTCGGCAGCCGCGGCCGCGCTCATGGTGCTCGTCGCGGCCCTTGTCCTTGGTGGTGGTAGCGACGGCCCGGCATCCGGTCTCGACGATCCCGGCGGCTTGACCCGGTGGGGCCTGCCGGTCGCGAAGATCGTCCTCGACGGTGCCTCTGCGGTCACGGTGGGCCTGCTGGCGTTGGCGGCGATGCTGCCGGCGCGCGGCGGAGAGCTCGGACGCGACGCACTGCGGGCATTGCGCGCGGCGTCGATTGCTGCGCTCGTATGGGCCGCCGCGGCGGCCGTCGTCCACCTGCTGACGCTCTCGGACCTGCTCGGCCAGCCGGTGTGGGACGCACTCGCGGGCCGTTCGTTCGCGAGCTACACCAGCAGCGTCGCGCAGGGCCGGGCCTACGCGTCTGTGGTCGTCCTGGCGCTCGCGCTGGTGCCTGCGGCGCGGCTCACGCTCACCCGTGGCGGTGCGATCGCCGTACTGTGCCTGGGGATCGGCACGCTGATCCCGCCCGGCCTGATCGGGCACTCGGCCACCGGCGACTACCACCACTCGGCGGCGACGTCGCTGCTGGTGCACCTGGTGGGCATGGCGCTGTGGGTGGGCGGCCTGGTCGCGGTGGCGTGGTACGCGGCGGGCCGCGGTAGCCAGCTGGCGCGGGTTGCCCGCGCGTACTCGGCCATGGCGCTGGGCTGCTTCGTCATGGTCGGAGCCAGCGGCGTCCTCAACGCGTGGATCAGGATCCCGTCGTTCGCCGACCTGGTGACGACCTGGTACGGCGGCATCGTGCTCGCGAAGGTCGCCGCGCTCGTCGCCCTCGGCGTCTTCGGTGCCACCCACCGCCGTCGGACGCTGCGCGAGCTCGACGCGGGCCGGTCTGGAGCGTTCCGGCGCCTGGCCGCCGGCGAGGTCGTCGTCATGGGTGTCGCCATCGCTCTCGGGGTGGCGCTCGGCCGGACGCCGCCGCCCCTGTCCGACAACCCGGCACCGATGACAGCAGTGCGCGAACTGCTCGGCTACACGATCCCACCCGAGCCGACGCCGCTGCGGCTGCTCACGCAGATCTATCCGGATGCGCTGTTCGCCCTGGGGTGCCTGGCCGCCGTCCTGCTGTACCTCGGTGGGGTGTGGCGGCTGCACCGGCGGGGCGACCGCTGGCCGGTCGGGCGGACAGTCGCCTGGCTGCTCGGCGTGGGCTCGATCGCGCTGGTCCAGCTTTCCGGGCTGATGACCTACGGCATGACGATGCTGTCGGCGCACATGGGCCAGCACCTCACGCTGATGATGGTGAGCCCGGTCTTGCTGGTGCTCGGTGGACCGGTCACGCTCGCGCTGCGCGCGTTGCGCCCGGCCCGCCGCGGCGAGAGCGGCCCCCGCGAGTGGCTCGTGGCCGCCACCAAGAGCCGGGTGGTGCGGTTCCTGACCCATCCGCTGGTCGCGCTGGCGATCTTCGTGTCCGGACCGTTCGTCACGTACTTCACCGGGCTGTTCGAGTACGCGATGCGCAACCACACCGCGCACATCGTCATGAGCGTGCACTTCCTGCTGGCGGGCTACTTGTTCTACGAGGTCCTCATCGGGATCGACCCGCTGCCCAAGCGCCCTCCGTTCGTCGCCCGCGTCGTACTTCAGTTCGCCGCGATCGCGATTCACGCCTTCTTCGGCCTCGCGCTGATGGAGTCGGCGCGCCTGATCGCCGGCGATTACTACCGCCAGCTCGCGACCGAGATCCCCTGGCTGCCTGACCCGCTCGCCGACCAGACGCTCGCCGGCCAGCTGACCTGGGGTTTCGGCGAGATTCCGGGGCTCCTCGTCCTCGGCGCGATGTTCGTCCAGTGGTACCGCTCCGACGAACGCGAGGCCCGGCGCTTCGACCGCCGCGAGGGCGACGTGGAGGCCGAACGGACGGCTTACAACGCGTACCTGGCCAGCCTCGACGCCCGCTCTCGCGATTACGAGGGCTCCCCGCCGGTCGGATACACTCGTCGCGCTCCTACCGAGGACAGGTAGCTCAGTCGGAAGAGCGTCCGCCTGAAAAGCGGAAGGTCGGCGGATCGATCCCGCCCCTGTCCACCAACCCGCTCCCGCCCGGACCGCTCGCGTCAGCTGCCGATCTTCTCGCGTCGATCACGCCGCCGCGTTCCACCGCCGATACCGTTGGCGCATGGGTTCGGTCCCGAGGCTGGTCCACGGTGTCGTCGAGTACGTCGTGGGCGTCCTGTTCATCGCGGCGCCGATCCTCTTCGACTTCGACTCGAGCACGGCCACCGCAGTGTCCATCGCCGTGGGCGTCTTCGTCCTCGTCCTCACTGCTATCACCGCCGGGCTTCCCACCAGCCTCCGCCAACAACTGGCGCTGACGGCCCACATCACGGTCGATTACGTGCTGGCGATCTTTCTCGTCGCGGCGCCGTTCATCTTCGGATTCGCCGACGAGGACGCGCCCCGCAACTTCTTCATGGTCGTCGGCGTGATCTACCTGCTCATGACGATCGGGACCCGCTTCAAGGAGCGGACCGAGCAGGCCGCGGCCGGATGACCGACGATCCGCTCGACCGGCTCCGCCGGCTGTGCCTGGCGCTGCCGGCCACTACGGAGCGAATCAGTCACGGCGAGCCGACCTGGTTCGTCCGCGACAAGAAG
This sequence comes from uncultured Actinomycetota bacterium, assembly GCA_963801065.1. Classification (GTDB taxonomy): domain Bacteria; phylum Actinomycetota; class Actinomycetes; order Jiangellales; family Jiangellaceae; genus CAWDDG01. The sequence goes on from CAWDDG010000004.1 coordinate 191,138, forward strand.
ACGTTCGTGACATACGCCGACCACCACCACGACGACATCCTCGCGTTCTGGTGCGCCGCACCCGAGGGCGTGCTGGGCATGCTCGTGGAATCCGATCCCGAGCGGTTCTTCGTACCGCCGTACGTCGGCCACCGCGGCTGGCTCGGCGTGCGGCTCGACGTCGACGTCGACTGGGACGAGGTCGCAGACCTGGTCGAGGATGCCTACCGGATGATTGCGCCGAAGAAGCTCGTCGTGGAGCTGGACGCGCGAAACGCGGTCTGAACCGGCGTCGCGGCCTCTCGTCGGATGGGCCAGCCCAGACGCGCTAGCGAGGGACGCGCGAACGCAGCGCCACCACGGCGAGAGCTACCACGGCAACCGGTCCGGCCAGCGCCAGCGGCAGCGACGGCGAGACGGGCGCTGCTGCCACCACGAGCCCCAGCGCACCAGCGCCGAGCCCCGCGGCCGCCGGCAGCGATACCGCCTCGGTCCACCCGAGCACGAGGGGCCCGTACGGACGCTCGGCCGGCCCGATGACGTCGGCCAGGTCGAGCGCCAGCAGGTAGATCAACAGGAGGACGCCGAGGCCGGCAGCGGCTGCCAGCGGCAACCCCGACACGCCCGCCCGCAGCGTCATGGCCACGAGTACGCCGACGAGAGCCGCCGTGCTGGCCCAGCGCAGCGCCGGATGGATCGCCAGCGCGACCCCGACAACCCCGACCCAGACCCAGATCCCGGCGTCGGCAGGCGCATGCCCCGCAGCGACCGCTACCGCGGCGCCACCGGGTACCGCGGCCAGCACGCCCGCGACGAGCGGCCTCACCGCGCACCGACCGCGGGGTGCGGTTGCAGCCTGACCGCCACCCGGTCCAGCAACCCGAGCGCATGGTCGTCGTCACCCCATGGCACGACGACGACGCCGATCGTGCTCAGCTCGTGGCCCAGCGCGTCGCGCTCGAGTCGCCACAACCGGACGGCCTCGGGCCCGGCCCGGGTGCCGGGCGGTGGCAACGGCTCGTGCCGCAGGACGTCGACGACAACCGTCGGATGGCCCCGCTCCCGCAGGTCGCGAAGCACCTCCAGGACGCGCGGATCGAGCAACGGGCTGAAGGCCATGACGAGGGCTCCCGGGGGCAGTGCCCCCCGAGGCAGCCGGGTCAGATCGGGCGCGACGTACGAGTCGTCGAGCCGGACGTCGAGAACGGTCTCGATGACCCGGTGCACCTGACGCCCTCCGACACCGGGCGGGAGCCAGCGCAGCATGCCGCCCAGGGCGACCACACCCACCCGGTCTCCCGCGGCGAGGTACGCCTGCGCGACACCAGCCGCGCCACGCACGGCCACGTCGAGCGTGCCCGCCACCTCGGTGGTCGCATCGACGACCACGACGACATCAGCGGCGCGCTCCACCGCGTAGCGGGTCAGGTGCAGGCGCCCGCGTCGCGCGGTGGCAGGCCAGTGCACGCGGCGCACGGCGTCGCCCGGTTCGTACGGCCGGACGCCGGCGAACTCGACGCCGGGACCCTCCGTTCGACCGGCGTGCAGACCGGCTCGTTGGACGAGCCTCGGCGGCACTGGCAGGCGCCGAGCCCACGCCGCCGGCGGGTGGACGTCGACCCGGCCGAGGTTCGCCGAGCCGGTCGCCACGTCCAGCCGCGACGGCCCCCAAGCCTCCAGCCGAACCGGGCCGACGCTGCGCCGACCCCAGCGGGTCGGTGTCGCGGTCCAGTTGACGCGCGCGACCCGTCCGTCGGTCGTCGTCATCGCCGCCGAGCTCACCCAGGAGTCGGGCGACAGCTCGAGATCGGCACGCACCCCCCCGGTTGCCGGGCCAGGATCGACCTCGACGTCGACGGTGACCGGGTCGCCCTCCACGCAGCGGTCGGTCGAGGTCGACGCCGTCACGGTGAGGTCGCCCGGGCCTGCCCGCCGGCCGGCCGCCAACGCTGCGAGACAGGGAATGGCGACGACGATCAGCTCCGCGCGCCCCAGCACCAGACCGGCTGCAGACGCGAGCGCACCGGTCGTGGCCAGCCGCGCCGCCAGTTTGGAGGGTCGCCAGCGCAGTGGCACTCGGGTCGAGGTCACGACGCGCCGCGCCTGGTCGGCGGCGTCGCCACCGACTGCAGGACCTCGGCAACGACATCGTCGCCGGTGACGCGGCGGACCCACAGCTCCGGCCGCAGGACCAGCCGATGGCCGAGCGCGGAGACAGTGACGCGCTTGACGTCGTCGGGCGTGACGAAGCCTCGTCCGTCGAGCACCGCCCTTCCTCTGGCCAGCGCGAGGATCGCGAGCCCTCCGCGCGGGCTGGCACCGACGACCGTGTGGGCGTGGTCGCGGGTGGCTCCGACGATCCGCACGACATAGTCGAGCAGGTCGTCGTCCACCTCGACCTCCTCGAGCGACCGGATCATCGCGAGCAGCTCGTCTGCCTCACCGATCGCGCGCAGCACAGCCTCAGGCGCCTTGCGGTCCAGCCGCCGCCGCAGCATGGCGACCTCGTCGGTGGGCGACAGGTAACCGACCCGGACCCGCATCGTGAACCGATCGAGCTGTGCCTCCGGAAGGGGGTACGTGCCCTCGAACTCGATCGGGTTGTCGGTGGCCAACACGGTGAACGGCTCCGGAAGGGGCCGCGTGACGCCGTCGACGGTGACCTGACGTTCGGCCATCGCCTCCAGCAGGGCTGCCTGGGTCCGCGGCGGCGTGCGGTTCACCTCGTCGGCCAGGACGAGGTTGGCGAAGACCGGGCCCGGGCGGAATGCCAACTCTCCGGTACGGGGATCGAGCACCGGGGCACCGGTGACGTCCGAGGGCAGAAGATCCGGGGTGAACTGGATGCGCCGCAGCTCCAGGCCCAGGACCCGGGCGAACGATCGGGCCATCAACGTCTTGCCCAGCCCTGGCAGGTCCTCGAGCAGCACGTGACCGCCGGACAGAATGCCCAGCAGGACGAGCTCGAGGGCATCCCGCTTGCCGATGACCGCGCGCTCGACCTCGTCGAGAACCTCGTGGGCGCGGCGGCCCGTCGCCGCCGTCGTCCACGTCGGAGAGCTCACGGTCTCGGTCACAGGGCCTCCGTCAGATCCGCTCGACCGCATCCAGGACGCGTGCCAGGACCGCCCGGTCCGGTCCTGGCACCGTCCGGTCGGGTTCGGAGGGCCGGGACGGGTCCAGCAGCCCCCAAGCCTCCGCACCAAGCACGCCCGCGGCCTGCACCGGCTGCTTGTACAGGTCGATTCCACGCCGGTCGGTCAGACGGGTCGCGGCAACCCGGACCAGCCGGGGCCGCAGCGCGGCGTCGAAGTCGTACGCGGAGGCAAGGCCCCATTCCACCGACCCGACCGTTCTCGTGAAGCCGGGAAGCACGGGCGCTGCCGTCCGCCGACGCCACGGCAGCGCCGGCAGCGCGGGCACGTCCGGATCGGACACCAGCACACGAAGGCGAAGGACGACGAGTGCACCCGCCACCGACGTCGCGACCAGGAGCCCGATCGGTCCCGCCACGACCAGTCCGACCACGATCAGCACGAACGGCCAGCGCGGGATCGTCCGCGGTGCCGGCCGGACCGGCCGGTGCTCCGCGGCGTTGGCTGTGGCACCGGGAACGTCGACGGGCGGCAGTCCGAAGATCATTGGCGCACCCCCGGGTCGATGCCGCGAAGCGCGGCGCGGCCGGCGGCGACATCGTCGTCGGTCACCGGCGCCGAGGAGAACCGGGCGACGAGGAACAGGTCGGTGAGCCGCCGGCCGGGCTCGGCAGGAAGCCGCCCGTCGGCGACGGCTCGCGCGAGCAGCTCCTCCGGCGACTCTGCCCGCCGGCGGGACGCACCCGCCGAGGCGAGGACCTCCTCCATTGCCGCATAACACCTCACGACGGCTGCCCGCGGGTCGCCCGACTGGTCGGCGAGGGCCGCGTGTGCGGCACGGATGGCGGCTGTTTCGCGGTCGGGATCCGTCGTCGCGGGCGGGTCAACCCGGGCGCGTGCACTGCGGGCACGCAACCAGAGCGCGGCGCCGGCAGCACCGGCGAGCCCGATCGTCAGCACCGCCACCCACGCCGACCAGTGCAGGACGTCGACACCGGCACCGGCATCGAGCGGATCGTCGGCCCCATGGACGTGTTCGGCATCCGAATCCGGGAGCAGGCCCTGCAGGAGGATCACGCCGACGACCAGAGCGGCCAGCACGGCCAGCCGCCGCAACCAGCGGCGGCCGCCGTCGTCGTCCTCCGCCCCCCTCGACCGGCGCAGGAACATGCCGAGCAGTATCACCGGGACGCACAGGACCGCCGCGACGATTAGCAGAGCCTCGAATATTGACGGCGGCGAGGAGAGCAAGGGGGCGAACTCCAGCTCGACCGTCCGGGATGCGCGCGTTCCACCGACGGCCGCGGCCACCAGGACCGCGCCGACGACGACGGGGACCGCCGCCTTGACGACCGACCGAGCCCGCACCCGACCTCCCACCCCGGCGTAACCCGCGGCGTGTCGGCCTGCCCGGCCGCACGACGCCAACCCCGTGGTGAGAAACACCCTAGGCGCGACTGCGCGCCAGGTCAGCGCCCCGTGACGGGCCCGTGATGAACGGCCTTCGGCGGCCGCCGATCATGCGGCGGCCGCCGAGAGAGACTCACCCCTGTTGCTCGGCGTCGGGCTCCGCGCGCTGTTGGGGGATCTGCCCCGTGAGAAGCGCACGAACCTCGGACTCCCGATAGCGCCGGTGCCCCCCAAGCGTCCGGATCGACGTCAGCTTGCCCGCCTTGGCCCATCGGGTCACCGTCTTGGGATCCACCCGGAACATGGCAGCGACCTCGGCCGGAGTGAGGAGGGGCTCGGCGTCCTGAGTCCTCGTCGCCATCGTCACCTCCCTGCGTGAATGGCGGAGTTTGCTCCGTCAATTCGGATATTCCACTCACGATCCAGGTCGGCAGGAGCGGCCGAACAGCACCTCGAGGGCCGTCCGGACGATTCCACCCAACCGTCACCGCAGAGACTACGCAGAAAACGACGTATGCCGCGACTCGAACGCAACCGGTCATCGCCAGCGTCACGCCGCAGCGGCCCTCCACCCACGCCAGATCCGCGGTCCGCATGATCGCCACGCGCCCTAGAGTGGCTCTACAAGCGCCATGCCTGCGCCGTGCCGACCGCATGCCCGCGGGCAGGCCCGAGGACGCGAAGGGGTCACCACCGTGACCGACACGTCGACTCCGACCGGAGTATTCGGCCGGCACACCGGCCACGAACAGGTCGTCTTCTGCCAGGACGAGGTCAGCGGTTTGCGCGCGATCATCGCGATCTATTCGACCGCCCTCGGGCCAGCCCTGGGCGGCACCAGGTTCTACCCGTATGCCACCGAGGACGAGGCGGTCGCCGACGTCCTCGAGCTCTCCCGGGGCATGGCCTACAAGAACGCGCTCGCCGGCCTCGACCTCGGCGGCGGCAAGGCTGTGATCATCGGAGACCCGGAACACGACAAGTCCGAGGCGCTGCTGCGCGCATACGGACGCTTCGTCGCTTCACTGGGAGGCCGCTACATCACCGCATGCGACGTCGGGACCTACGTCGCGGACATGGACATCGTCGCGCGGGAGTGCCGCTGGGTCACCGGCCGGTCGCCTGCCGAAGGCGGCGCGGGCGACTCGAGCGTGCTGACGTCGTTCGGCGTGTTCCAGGGTATGCGCGCCTGCGCCGAGCGGCTGTGGGGCTCACCGACGCTGCAGGGCCGTCGCGTCGGCATCGCCGGGGTGGGCAAGGTCGGTGCCAAGCTCGCGGCGCTGCTGCTCGAGGACGGCGCGGAGGTCGTCGTCACGGACGTGTCGGAGCAGGCAATCGAGCGGCTGCGGACCCTGCACCCGGAGGTGGAGGTCGTCGGCGACACCGCGGCGCTGGCGAGCGCCGGCATCGACGTGTACGCACCCTGCGCGCTCGGCGGTGCTCTCGACGACGACATGGTCGCCGCGCTCGTGGCGGGCAGCACGTGCAAGGCCGTTTGCGGCGGCGCCAACAACCAACTCGCGCACCCTGGCGTCGAGAAGATGCTCGAGGACCGCACGATCCTCTACGCGCCCGACTACGTCGTGAACTCCGGCGGCGTGATCCAGGTGGCCGACGAGCTCCATGGCTTCTCCTTCGAGCGTGCGCAGGGCCGTGCCGAGCTGATCTACAACACCACGCGGCGCATCTTCGCGCTCGCGGCGGACGAGGGCGTGCCGCCGGCGGTCGCTGCCGACCGGCTCGCCGAGCGCCGGATGGCCGAGGTCGCCCGCCTGCGCGGCATCCATCTGCCCGCATGAGCCGCTTGAGCCGGTTGAGCCGGGTGGGAACGCGAAAGGACAGACTGGGGCGAGACGGAACACCGGACCACCCTGTACCGTTGTCTTCACGAGCAGATGTCACCGAAGGTTCCGCGGGCGTCCGGCTGATTGGTCGCCCCGGTTTTGTGCGAGGGGGTCGACCCTATGGGGCGCGGCCGGGCCAAGGCCAAGCAGACGAAGGTCGCCCGTCGGCTGAAGTACCAGTCGCTGGACACCGACTTCGACGCTCTCCAGCGTGAGCTGGGTGCGTCCGACGGCGTGCCGGAAGTAGACGACGACGCCGACGAGAGCGACGAGTACGACCTCGACGAGGAAGGGCAGAGCGCCCGCTGGGGCTGAGGCGCAGCCTGGGTGCGCGCCGCGAGGGTTGGCCGGCTACCGCGCCGGCTCCGCGATCCGTGGCTATGAAGCGTGCCACGGATCGCTCTTTAGACGCCGGCTTCCGTAGCCGGCCAACCCTTGCTCCCAGATCGTCAGCGGCGGTAAGTGCCGTGTAGTTCGGCTGAGCCGTCGCCCTCGACGATCTCGCCGGCGACCCAGGCGGGCACACGACGGCCGGTGAGAATCCGTACTGCCGCGTCGGCACTGCCGTGCGACAACACAGCGACCATGCCGACGCCCATGTTGAGCGTGCGCTCCAGCTCTTCCGGCTCCACCGCGCCCAGCGTGCCGACGAGGTCGAAGACGGGCAGCGGTGCCCAGGTGGCGCGATCCAGGCGCGCCGTGGCGGTCGCAGGCAGCACGCGGGCGAGGTTGGCCGCAAGCCCGCCGCCGGTGACGTGCGACAACGCGTGGACGTCGGTTTCGGCCGAGCGGGCCAACGCAAGGCAGTCCAGCGTGTAGATCCGGGTCGGCTCGAGAAGCTCTTCGCCGAGCGTCCGCCCCAGCTCGGGGACGTCGTGCTCCACTTCCCACCCGGCGAGGTCGAAGAAGACCCGTCGCACCAGCGAGTACCCGTTGGAGTGCAGCCCCGACGACGCCATCGCGACTACGACGTCACCGGCACGCACCCGCTCCGGGCCGAGCAGATGATCGGCCTCGACGACACCGGTAGCCGCGCCGGCCAGGTCGTACTCGTCCGGCCCGAGGAGTCCAGGGTGCTCGGCCGTCTCGCCCCCGACGAGCGCACAGCCGGCAGCCACGCAGGCCTGCGCGATCCCCTTGACGATCGCGGCGACGCGCTCAGGCACGACGCGTCCGCACGCGATGTAGTCCGTCATGAACAGCGGCTCGGCACCGCATACGACGATGTCATCGACCACCATGCCGACCAGGTCGAACCCGATCGTGTCGTGGACGTCCATCCGCTGGGCGATGACGACCTTCGTGCCGACCCCGTCCGTGCTGGCCGCGAGCAGCGGCCGCCGGTACGCGCGGAGCGCGCTCGCGTCGAACAGTCCCGCGAACCCCCCGATGCCGCCGAGCACCTCCGGCCGGCGGGTCTTCGCGACCCACTCCTTCATCAGCTCGACGGCCCGGTTCCCGGCTTCGATGTCGACGCCGGCGCCGGCGTAGCTCGCCCCGGTCCGGTCAGCCTCTGGCACGACAGCAGGCTATCCGCCCCTGCATGACAGCCAGCGGCCAGCGCTCGGCTGGCTGGCGATCTCGTGGGTAGGCAACCTCGGGGCTGACCGGTAGGACCAGGCCGGTCGCCACGTGGCACGCCGCGCCGTCGTACGTGGCACGCTGAAACGTCGCTCGTGCGAGAGGTTTGCCCTACTTTGTGGAACGGTTCAGCGTGCCACGCGGAACCGGCGGGCAAAGGTCACGCGCACCGGCGGCACAGGTTCCGGTTCGAGTCGCCCGGACCGCTGGAACCGTGGGCACCTACGGGCGGGTGAGGGCGTCGGCCGCGCCGCCGCCGAGGCCGGTCGGTACGCCTTCCGCGTCGACGCGCACGCGGTTCTCGAACTCCGGAGCGGCATCGACAGCGGCGGCGGGGATCGGGAGCTCCGTCTGCTCGAGGATGTGCTTGCCCAGATGGGCCGACTCGGGCAGCTCGACCGGGTAGACACCGTCGAAACAGGCGCGGCACAGCTGTGTCATCGGGACCGTCGTCGCCCCGACCAGGCCCTCGAGTGAGACGTAACCGAGCGAGTCGGCGCCGATCGAGCGACAGATCTCCTCCGTGGACAGGCCGTTGGCGAGTAGCTCGGCCCGGCTTGCGAAGTCGATGCCGTAGAAGCAGGGCCAGGCGACCGGCGGGCTCGAGATCCGCACATGCACCTCGCGGGCGCCCGCTTCACGGAGCATGCGCACGAGCGCGCGCTGGGTGTTGCCGCGCACGATCGAGTCGTCGACGACGACCAGCCGACGGCCACTGACGATCTCGCGCAGCGGGTTGAGCTTGAGCCGGATGCCGAGCTGCCGGATCGTCTGCGACGGCTGGATGAACGTCCGCCCGACATAGGAGTTCTTCACCAGGCCGAGGCCGTACGGGATGCCGGACTCCTCGGCGTAGCCGACTGCCGCCGGGGTTCCCGACTCGGGAACGGGGATCACCAGCTCGGCCTCGACCGGATGCTCCCGGGCGAGCCGGCGGCCGACGTCGACCCGCGTCGCGTGCACCGACCGGCCGCCGATGTGGGTGTCAGGGCGGGCCAGGTAGACGAACTCGAACAGGCACCCCTTGGGATCAGCCGCCGCGAACCGGCGAGAGCGTAGACCGCCCTCGTCGATGGCCACGACCTCACCCGGCTCGATCTCGCGCACGAACGACGCGCCGACGATGTCGAGCGCAGCCGTCTCGCTCGCGACGACCCAGCCGCGCTCGAGCCGGCCCAACACCAGCGGCCGGATGCCCTGCGGATCGCGTGCGGCGTAGAGCGTCGACTCGTCGGAGAAGACCAGCGAGAACGCGCCGCGCAGCTGCGGGAGGACGTTGACGGCCGCCTGCTCGAGCGTGGTGTCCGGATCGGCCCCCAGAAGTGCGGTGACCAACGCGGTGTCGGACGTGTTGCCGTAGCGCAACTCGCCGACCTGGGTGCCGACCTGTCGGCGGACCAGCTCGAGCAGATCGGTGGTGTTGGTCAGGTTGCCGTTGTGAGCGAGGGCGACCGTGCCGGTCGACGTGGCGCCGAGCGTGGGCTGGGCGTTCTCCCAGCGGCTACCGCCCGTCGTCGAGTACCGCGTGTGCCCGACCGCCACGTGGCCGACCAGCGAGTTGAGCGTCGCCTCGTCGAAGACCTGGCTGACCAGGCCCATGTCCTTGTAGACGAGGATCTGCTCGTGGTTGCCGACCGCGATCCCGGCGGACTCCTGGCCCCGGTGCTGCAGCGCGTAGAGGCCGAAGTAGGTGAGCTTCGCGACCTCCTCGCCCGGGGCCCAGACGCCGAAGATCCCACAGGCGTCCTGCGCGTTCCGGTCGTGTGGGTCGGTCTCGTGGGTCAGCCGACCGTCGCCCCGCGCCACGAGGCCGAGTCTACGGGTAGCCCGGTGCCGGCATCCCCCGAGACGACGATGCCAAGCGCTCCAGCAACAGGGCCTCGGCCAGGCAGACCTTGGCGAACTGACCCAGGTGCAGGCTCTCGTCGACGCCGTGGGCACGTGCGGCGGGATCCTCCACGCCGGTGACGAGCACGGCCGCACCGGGGAACATCGTCGCGAACTCCGCGATGAACGGGATCGACCCGCCGACGCCGATCTCGACCGGCGGCTCCCCGAACGCGTCCTCGAAGGCGGCCCGGGCGGCCGCGTACGCGGGGCGGGAGGTGTCGAGCTCGCATGGAGCGCCGGACGAGTTCTCTGTGACGATGACCTGGGCACCGAACTCGGCATGTGAGCGCAGGTGGTCGGTCAGGGCCGCCATCGCGTCGCGCGGATCCTGTCCGGGGGCCACCCGCAGGCTGACCTTGGCCTTGGCGGAATGCACCAGGACGTTGGCAGCGTCCGCCGTCGGCGTTGCGTCGAGCCCGACCACGGAGACGGCCGGCTTGGTCCAGAGCCGGTCCGCGAGCGAGCCGGTCCCGGACAGCTGAACGCCGTCGAGCAGACCTGACTCGGAGCGGTACCGCGACTCCGGGAAGTCGACATCCGACGCCTTCTTCCGTACGAGCCCCGCGACAGCCACGTCGCCCTTGTCGTCGTGTAGCGTCGCGAGCAGCCGGCACAACGACGTCAGCGCGTCGACGACTGGGCCGCCGAACTGCCCGGAGTGAACCGCATGGTCGAGCACGCGCACCTCGACGAAGCAGTCGACCAGCCCGCGCAGGCTGGTGGTGAGCGCCGGCGTGTCGATCGTCAGGTTCACCGAGTCGGCGACGACGATGACGTCGGCCGTGAGCCGATCCCGGAAGGTCTCGAGGAAGGGCACGAACGTCGGCGAGCCGATCTCCTCCTCACCCTCGACGAAAAGCGTCACTCCGACCGGCGGCCGCCCATCGAAGGCGCGAAGCGCGGCGACGTGCGCCATGATCCCGGCCTTGTCGTCCGCCGCGCCGCGCCCGTAGAGGCGCCCGCCTCGCTCCGTCAGTTCGAACGGGGGGCTCGTCCAGTCGGCGTGCGGACCGGTGGGCTGGACGTCGTGGTGTGCGTACAGCATGACCGTGGGGGTGCCCTCCGGAGCCGGCCAACGCGCGATCATCGCGGGTGCGCCTCCCGGGACGGCATCGATCGCCACGTCCACCGCACCGGCGCCCCGGGCCAGCTCAGCGACCGCCTCGGCGCTCGCCCGGACCTGGCCGGCAGCGGCCGGATCGGCGCTCACGCTCCTGATCCGGACGAGCTTCTCGAGGTCGGCTCGCACCGACGGCAGGACACGGTCGACGGCTGCGCGAAGGTCGCTCACGCCCGCACCCTAACTGCCCCGCTGATCAGCGGCTGAGCCGGGCGAAATGCGGCTTCCACTTGACGTATTTCTCCGGAGCCGTCGTACTCCCTTGTAGAGACAGGGGGCTTCATGGCGCAGATCCTTCAGAACCCGGTCGACCAGCTGACGGTGAGAGAACTCGCCGCGGGGTTCCGCGGCGAGCTCGTTCTCCCCGCTGATGCAGCGTACGAGGAACACCGCAAGGTGTGGAACGGCTCGATCAACCGCTCCCCCGCGCTCATCGCGCGGTGCGCGGGCGTGGCCGACGTGATCGAGGCCGTGCGGTTCGGCCGTCGATCGGGCCTGGCCGTGGCCGTGCGCAGCGGTGGACATAGCTTCCCCGGCCTGTCCGTGTGCGACGGTGGCGTCGTCGTCGACCTCTCGCTCATGAAGGGCGTCCGAGTCGATCTCGCAGGTCGCACGGTCCGGGCCCAGGCGGGGGTGCGTCTCGGCGAGCTGGACCGCGAGACACAGGCGTTCGGTTTGGCCGTGCCGGCGGGCATCGTCACGCACACCGGGCTCGCCGGCCTCACGCTGGGTGGCGGCATCGGTTGGCTGATGCGCAAGTACGGGCTCACCGTCGACCAGCTGGTCTCGGCCGACGTCGTCACCGCGAGCGGCGACCTCGTCAAGGCCAGCGAGCGGGAGAACTCCGACCTGTTCTGGGGGCTCAGGGGCGGCGGTGGGAACTTCGGGATCGTCACCGAGTTCGAGTTCAGGCTCAACCCGGTCGGCCCGGAGGTGCTCGCCGGTCCGATCATCTGGCCGATCGAGCAGTCGGCCGACGTGCTGCGGTTCTACCGCGAGTGGATCACCGACGTCCCCGACGAGCTCACGACCATCGTGGTTCACCGCAAGGCGCCTCCGCTGGAGGTCATTCCTTCCGAACTGCACGGCCGGCCCATCGTCACGGTGATCTGCTGCTACGCCGGGTCGGTCGAGGACGGCGAGAAGGTCGTCCGGCCGATCAAGGCTTTCGGCTCGCCGCTGGTCGACCTGTGCGTCACAAAGCCGTTCGTCGAACATCAGGCGATGTTCGATCCGTCGTTCCCCGAGGGCTGGTGGTACTACTTCAGGTCCTGCAACGTCGCGGCGTTGACCGACCCGGTCATCGACATCATCGCCGAGCATGCCCCCCGGATGAGCTCTCCACTGACGGCCTTTCCGATCTTCCAACTCGGCGGCGCGATCTCTCGCGTCGGCGAGGACGAAACCGCCTACAACGGCCGCCACGCGGCCCACACGATCAACATCAACGCCACGACGGCCACCGGTGACGGCTTCGACGAGGAGCGCGAGTGGTCTCAGACGTTCTGGACCGCCCTGAGCCCCTTCCACAGCAGCGTGTACGTGAACTTCCTGATGGAGGAGGGCCAGGAGCGCGTCCGCGACGCGTACGGTGCGGCGAAGTACGACCGGCTCCGGCTGCTGAAGCAGCAGTACGACCCGGACAACCTCTTCCGGTTGAACCAGAACATCCCGCCCTCGTAGCCGCCCTTCGCGGCGCCCGCGCCGGGACCGGGCAATGGTCAGAAGACCGGGAGGTGTGCGGAGAGATCGGCGCGCTCGCCACTGGCCTGTACGTGGGCGGCGGCGACCTCGTCCGGCCAGCGGGTCCGACCCGCGGCAAGCCGCAGCCACGTCGTCGGGTCGGTCTCGACGACGTTGGGCGGCGTTCCGCGGGTGTGCCGCGGCCCCTCGATGCACTGCACAGCCGCATAGGGCGGGACGCGCACCTCGACGCTGCGACCGGGCGCGCGCTCTGCCAGCACGTCCAGGAGAGCGCGGACAGCCAGCCGCTCGGCGTCCTGCGGCATGGTCGGTGCCTCGACACCCGGCACCGAGCGGGCCAGATCGTCGGCGTGGACGGCGACCTCGACGACCCGGGTGACGAGGAAATCAGCCAGCCGGATGGGGCCACGGCGGGCGACCACCACGGGGTCGCCCTGCCCGAGCCGCTCGACCGCGACCGCGGCGGCTTCGGACCGCTCGTCCATTGCGGCGAGCGGGTCGGCGACGTCCGCCTGCGCGCGGGTCTGCACGTCGATCGACTCGGCCGCCGCTGCGTATGCCGAGACGTACTGACCGATCGTCTGGGGACGTTCCCCGTGGACGGCGGGCCGGAGCGCCGTGATCGCGTCAGCGATGAACACCAGGTGCGCGGCCAGGTGCGAGACCGTCCACCCGGGCAGCACGCTCGGCATCGCCAGGACGTCGGGGGGCAGGACCTCCAGCCAGTCGCGCAGCACCCGGTACCCGGACCGGTAGGCGGCCCACGCGCTCACCGGATCGTGTCTCCTCGTCGCCACGGGAGCGCACGCTACCCGCGGTCGACGCCGTCACGCCCGCGCCGCGACCTCGTCGAACGGATCCGAGGACACTGCGACGTTCGCCGGCTGCCGGCGCAGCCCACCGAAGAGGACCAGGGCGAGGCCCCGCGAGCACCCAGACCGTCAGCACCAGCAAGGGCCCGTCCCGCGCCGGCACCGTCGAAGAACGCGACCGAGCGGACGAGCGATACGCCGGCACCGGGAGGAGTGAGCTGGCCGACGTCACCCCAGGGACGAGGCAGCATCTCGGGCGCGCTGGCAGCAGCCGAGAGCGGGTTGCCGACGAAGATCATCAACAGAATGCCGAGCGCTGCACCCACCCCTGCCGAACACGGCGCCCAACCCGGCAACGCCCTCACCCGTTGATCATGCAAGAGCTGCGCGACACGCCGGCCGAAGGCCGCGGCGTGTCGCGCAGCTCTTGCATGATCAACGCGGGGACGGTCAGCCTTCGAACAGGGCTGGAAGTGTGCGCTCGAAGGCGGCGCGGAGCTCGGTCAGCGGGACGGCGAATTGGCCTTGGACGTCCAGCGCGGGCGCGCCCCCGCCGTCGTCGACGACGCCGATCCGCTGATGCGGGTACCGCCGGGAGGCGCACATGTCGGTGAAGCGGGCCTCCGCCGGGCGCGGCACCGCGACGATCGCCCGGGCCTGCGACTCGGCGAACAGGAACACGAACGGGTCGAGATCGTCTGGCACCCATACCCGGGCGCCCACGCCGTAGCGCAGGCACGACTCGACCAGCGCCTGTGCAAGTCCGCCGTCGGAGAGGTCGTGGGCGGCGTCGACCAGGCCGTCGCGGGACGCGTCGACCAGGATCTCGGCGAGCTCACGCTCGGCGTCCAGGTCGACCGCCGGCGGCAGCCCTCCGAGATGGCCGTGCACGACGTGCGCCCACTCCGATCCGCCGAACTCATCCAGGGTCCGGCCGAGCAGATAGATCACCTGGTTGGGCGTCCGGAAGCCCGATGGGGTCCGGCGTCCGACGTCGTCGAGGACGCCGAGCACGCCGACCACCGGCGTGGGGAGGATCGCCGTCGAGCCGGTCTGGTTGTAGAGCGAGACGTTGCCGCCCGTCACGGGAACACCGAGGACGCGGCACGCGTCGGCCAGCCCACGAACGGCCTCAGCGAACTGCCACATCACCGCCGGGTCCTCCGGCGATCCGAAGTTGAGGCAGTTGGTGACGGCCAGCGGGCGGGCGCCGACCACCGCGACGTTGCGATACGCCTCGGCCAGCGCGAGCTGCGCGCCCGCGTACGGGTCCAGCTTCACGTAGCGGCCGTTCCCGTCGGTCGCCACCGCAACGCCGAGGCCCGTGGTCTCGTCGATCCGGATCACGCCGGCATCCTCGGGCTGGGCGAGGACGGTATTGCCCAGGACGTACCGGTCGTACTGGTCCGTGACCCACGCGCGCGAACACAGGTTCGGCGACCCGACCATCTGCAGAAGCGTCGCTCGCAGGTCGTCGCCGGACGACGGACGCGCGAGTGCCGCGGCCGACTCGGCCTGGAGGTCGTCCTGCCACCTGGGGCGCGCGAACGGCCGCTCGTACACCGGCCCCTCGTGCGCGACGGTTCGCGGAGGCACATCGACGACCGTCTCGCCACGCCAGTCGATCGTGAGCCGGCCGGAGTCCGTGACCTCGCCGACCACGCTGACGTCGACGTCCCACTTCGCGCAGATCTCGAGCATCCGGTCGACCGCCGACGGGGCGACGACCGCCATCATCCGCTCCTGCGACTCGCTCATCAGGATCTCCTCGGGAGCGAGCGTGGGGTCGCGCAGCGGTACCCGGTCGAGCACGACGTGCATGCCGCCCTCGCCGGCGCTCGCGAGCTCGGACGTCGCGCACGACAGCCCCGCGCCACCGAGGTCCTGGATGCCTACCACGAGGCCTTCGGCGAACAGCTCGAGCGTGCACTCGATGAGCAGCTTCTCCAGGAACGGGTCGCCGACCTGGACGCTCGGCCGCTTGCTGGGGCCGCCCTCGCCGAAGGTCTCCGACGCGAGCACGGAGACGCCGCCGATTCCGTCGCCGCCGGTCTTGGCGCCGTAGAGCACGACCAGGTTGCCGACGCCGGATGCGTGCGCGAGGTGCAGCTCGTCGTGCCGCATCACTCCGACGCACAGCGCGTTGACCAGCGGGTTCCCGCTATAGGACGGGTCGAAGACGACCTCGCCGCCGATGTTCGGCAACCCCAAGCAGTTGCCGTAGCCGCCGATCCCGGCGACGACGCCCGGCAGCACTCGCCTGGTGTCCTCGGCATCGGCCGGGCCGAACCGTAGCGGATCCATGACGGCGACCGGCCGTGCACCCATCGCGAGGACGTCGCGGACGATCCCCCCGACGCCGGTGGCGGCGCCCTGGTACGGCTCGACGTAGGAGGGGTGGTTGTGCGACTCGACCTTGAACGTGACGGCGTAGCCCTGCCCGACGTCGACGACCCCTGCGTTCTCGCCGATGCCGGCCAGCAGCTTCCCGACGGGCGTCTCCTGCGCGAGCTCGCCGAAGCGCCGCAGGTGCACCTTCGAGCTCTTGTAGGAGCAGTGCTCGGACCACATGACGCTGTACATCGCCAGCTCGGAGCTGGTGGGCCGGCGCTCGAGGATCTCGCGGATCCGCGCGTACTCGTCGTCCCTCAGCCCCAGCTCGGACCACGGCTGAGTCTGGTCGGGCGTCTCGGCGGCATGCTTGACGGTGTCGATCGTCACTGCGGGGCGCTCCTGGTGGCCGTGCCTGCTGCGGCGTACAACGCTACCGGGCCTGCGCGCGGAGCCGGAGGACCTCAGCGGCGCGCGTAGACCAGGATGCCCAGGCACATCTCGTCCGTCGTGCCCTCGCCCCAGACGACGTAGCGGTCCGGCTCCCCCTCGAACGCGGGCAGCAGTTCGCGCAGCCCGGCATCATGGGTACACGTCACGCGGACGGTGTCACCAGGACCGACCTGCAGCGGCTCTGCGAGCGGGCGCGCGCCCTGGTTGTCGAAGTCCCAGACCGGGATGTCGAGCATCGTCCGAGCCTGCGCGGTACCCGGGTTGAGCTCGATCCGGATCGTCTTGCCGAGCAGATGCATGTGACCGGCCGCGGCGAAGATCGTCGCCGGCTCGCCGATACGCCGGTCGCACGACTGCATCGCACCTGCCCGTGGAGCGCCCGGGTCGCCACCGCACAGGAGCTGTAGGCCGGCGACCGTCCGCCCCGTGTTCTCTCCGAATCGGTGCAGGACATCGAGCACGGCGTTGCTGCGGTGGCAGAGTCGCCCCGCCTGGCCGTCGGAACACGGCAGCTCGACCGGCGCCGGAAGCAGCATGGTCTCCAACGGGGTCAACGGCAGATCACCTGGAACCACGCGCAGCCGGACCCGTGTCGAGTCGCTTCCCGATCCGCCGTTGAGGTTGTAGTGCACCTGCATGATCACCTGGCTGCCCGCGTCGACGTGAACGCCGAGGCCGGGTGCGTAGGTGCGCTCCGCTCCACCGGGCGCCCACCCCGCAAGCCACGGCGCCGAATCGAGTGCAGCCACCCTGGCCTGGTCGTCGCCGTCCAGCCCCGGCCCGCCGAAGCACGACCAGCCCTGTCCATCCTCAGCGGCATCCCGTGAACGGGCTGCTGCGAGCTGGTCGACCGGCGCCCGGTAGAGGATCGCGTGATGCACGATTTCCGCGTTGCCGGGCAGGAACTGGACGCCGGTGATGAACGCGTCGCTGTCGAGCCCGGGGTCGACCAGGAAGCAGCGGTAGTCGTCGTTTGCGCCGTTCTGCGACGCCGGCGTGTATGACCCGTGCGGAATGCCGACGGTGACGAAACGCTCCGACTCCCGCAGCGGCTCGGTCGCAACCGGGATCTGCTGCGCGACGGACTGATCCTGTGAGCCGTCGACGACGGCGGCATTGCCGTGCCCGTGCACGGCGGTTCCGGACTCGTCGCCGACGACGATCCAGACCCCAAAGGCCACCACGCTGGTCACGAGGAACACCGACACGGCGATCCCCGCTCGGCGGACCGAACGCTTCACGACCTCACATTACCGACCAAAGCTCCCTCTGACGGAGCTGCGGTGGAGGCGGGACCGGTCGAGCATCACAAACTGGTCATGACGCAGCGACCGCACCCAGCACTGAGGCGAAGAACCCCAAGCCGTCGGTCCCGGAGCCGGTCAACGGCTCGACGGCGTGCTCCGGGTGTGGCATCAATCCGACGACGTTGCCGCGAGCGTTCGTGATGCCGGCGATGTCGCGATACGACCCATTGGGGTTGTCGCCGAGGTAGCGGACGACCACGCGCCCTTCGCCCTCGAGTTCATCGAGCGTGCGCTCGTCGGCGACGTAACCGCCTTCCCCGTTCTTCAGCGGGATCACGATCTCGTCGCCGGCGCCGTACCCGGTCGTCCAGGCCGTCGTCGCGTTTTCGACTCGAACCGGCTGGTCGCGGCACACGAACCTTCGGTGGTCATTGCGGATCAACGCACCAGGAAGGAGGTGCGATTCACAGAGCACCTGGAAGCCGTTGCAGACACCGAGCACAGGGAGGCCGCCGCGCGCGGCGTCGGCCAGCGGATCCATGACGGGAGCGAACCGGGCGATCGCACCGCACCGCAGATAGTCGCCGTAGGAGAAGCCGCCGGGGAGTACGACGGCATCGACGCCGTGCAGATCCGCGTCGCCATGCCAGAGTGGGACGGCCTCGCCACCGGCCACCCGCACCGCGCGCGCAGCGTCCCGGTCGTCGAGCGAGCCCGGGAACGTGACGACGCCGATCCTCATGGCTCGACCCGCACCACGAAGTCCTCGATCACCGGGTTGGACAGCAGGGTGCCCGCCGCACGCTCGATCTCCGACACGGTCTCCGGCGTGGCCTCGCCGGTCAGCTCGATCTCGAAGCGCTTGCCCTGCCGCACCGAGGCGACGCCGTCGAAACCCAACCGACCGAGCGCGCCGTGCACCGCCTTGCCTTGCGGGTCGAGGATCTCGGGCTTGAGCATGACGTCGACGACGACGCGGGCCACGGACGCGCTCCTCGCATACCAGCGGACTTGGGCGGCGCCGGCGACGGCGCGAGCCCAGCGTAGCGAGTGGCGGCGGTCCGACTGGCCGCGCTCCGGCGGGCCTACGCGAAGCTCCGCCCGGTGATGCGCCGGTAGGCCTCGACGTAGCGCTCACGCGTTCGGGCGACGACGTCCTCCGGCAATGGTGGCGGCGCCTCGCCCGACCCGCGGTCCCACCCCGAGGCTCGCGACGTCAGCCAGTCCCTGACGTACTGCTTGTCGAATGACGGCTGCGGATGTCCGGGCTCCCACGAGTCCAGCGGCCAGAAGCGGGAGGAGTCCGGCGTCAACACCTCGTCGGCCAGCACAAGGTCGCCGCCGGAACGACGGCCGAACTCGAGTTTCGTGTCGGCGAGCACAATCCCGCGCTCCCGAGCGATGGCCTCGGCCCGGGCATAGACCTCGAGCGTCAACCGGCGCAGCGCGGCTGCGATCTCGGCGCCCGCTACCCGCTCGACATGCGCGAAGTCGACGTTCTCGTCGTGCTCACCGAGCTCGGCCTTGGTGGCCGGGGTGAAGATCGGCACCGGAAGACGCGACCCGTCGACCAGCCCGTCGGGCAACGCGACGCCGCAGACCGCGCCCGTGGCCCGATAGTCCACCAGACCTGACCCGGTGAGGTACCCGCGCGCCACGCACTCGACCGGCACCATGTCCAGCCGCTCGCACAGGAGCGCGCGCCCACGGACGGCCAAGGGCACGTCCGCCGACAGCACGTGGTTCGGCACAAGGTCGGTCAGCCGCTCGAACCACCACACCGACAGGGTCGTCAGGATTCGGCCCTTGTCCGGAATCGTGGACGCCAGCACGTGGTCGTACGCCGAGATCCGGTCGCTCGCGACCACGAGCAGCGCGTCCTGACGGCCGTCCGGCACGTAGAGATCGCGGACCTTGCCCGAGTAGACGTGCCGGAATCCGGGCAGCTCGGGTGCGAACACGCCGGAAGAGTACCGACGGCGCCCGGGCAGCGAGGACCCGTTGCGACAAACCCGCCACCGATCGGGCCCGTCGGATCAACGCGCCCGCGTCCATGACGGCGACCCTGCCATTGGATGCCGGTGCGAGGCATCCGACGGTCAACGATCTGTGGAGGACGGACCGACCCGGACCCGACTGTGCACAACCGCACGCCGCGTCACGCTCGCGGGCCATCGTCGCTCGTCGGCAGGTGACGGAGATGGCAACCGATGGCGCACGCGTCACCCGCCACATGGAAAGGTCCAAGGGTGGCAACGTGCCGCCATCGAAGGGATCACGAAGCCAGCGGACTCAGTCAGAGCTAGAGGATCGGAGCCGGTGTGTATCCCGCGGCCGTTGGTACTTCGCTGCGACGTCCTGTACGCGGCGGACGACGGCTGCGGCACCGGCCGCGCCGGTGAACTCGATCGGCAGGCGATCGCAGCCGGGGCCTAGCCGGTCACCTCGAAGAGCGGCCAGCTCCCCGGCACGCCCTTGAGGGCGTGGACGCCGCGCTCGGCGAACTCGAGGCCCGAGCCGACCGTGAGGTCCCGCACCGTCCCGGACGAGTAGACCGTCCCCGGCTCCGCCTCGGCCACAACGCGCGCTGCGATGTGGACCGCGATGCCGGCCGCGGCGCCGTCGAGCAGCTCGACCTCGCCGGTGTGCAAACCGACCCGGATCTCAAGGCCGAGCTCCCGCGCGTCGCGCACGGCCTCGGTCGCGAACCGGACGGCGCGTGCGGGGCCGTCGAAGGCCGCGACGAACCCGTCCCCGGTGGTGTCGACCTCGCGGCCGCGGTACCGGCCGATGAGATGGCGGACGGCCGCGTCGTGCGCCGACCGCAGGTCCAGCCATCGACGGTCGCCGAGCGCGGCGGCATGCCCGGTGGAGTCGACGATGTCGGTGAACACCACCGTGGCGAGCACGCGGTCGTGCCAACCCGTGTCGCGGGAGCCGGTCAGGAACCGCTCGACCGCGCCGAGGACGGTCTCGGCGTCGCCGACGTGGAAGGGAAGGCAGTCGGCTCCGGGGAGCACGACCAGCTCGGCGCCCGAGATGCGCTCGGCGAGGTAGCGCCCCTGCGCGACGCGGTAGTACTCGTTGTCGCGCCGGTGGATGACGAGCGTCTCGGCCTGGATCGAGCCGAGCACAGCCCGCACGTCGAGCTGTTGCACCCACCGGTACATGGCAGTCGAAGCGCCGGGCGGCATAGAGAGCCGCTGGTACCGCCCGAACCAGGTCCGGAAGCGGGGGTCGTCGGCGACGCTCGGCGCGGTGAGGGCGAGCATGCCGCCGGTCCCCCATGCCTTCTCGTACTCGGTGGCGAGCCGGTCGGCGAGCGAGGCCGGCATGCCGATCGGATGGTCCTCGGCCCGCAGGAGTCGCGCGAACGTGTTCAGTAGGATGACCCGGGATACCCGCTCCGGGTGGGTCGCGGCGAACAGGAGCGCCATCGGGCCACCCTCCGTGTCGCCGATCACGGCCGCGCGCTCCATCCCGACCGCGTCCATCACGACCCGGGCGTCGTCCATCCACAGCTCCAGCGTCGGCAGCGCCGCGATCGGGACCGGATCGGACACCCCGGTGCCCCGCTTGTCGAAGATCAGCACACGGGCGAAGCCGGCGAGCCGTTCGAAGAACCTCGCCAGCGAGGGCTCCTCCCACATGACTTCGACGTTCGTGACCCAGTTGGTGATGAACACGAGGTCCAGCGGGCCGTCCCCGAAGGCCTGAAAGGCGATCGAACCTTCCTCGGTTCTCGCGTATCGCGTTGGCGGCTGCACGGCGCGTCCCTCCGGCGAGGCCCTGTGAGCGCGTCGCCAAGCCATCGAACCATACGGCGCCCTCGCCAATTCATCGCCTGGAACTAGAGGATCGGAGCCGGTGTGTATCCCGCGGCGGTTGGGTACTTCGCTGCGACGTCCTGTACGCGGCGGACGACGGCTGCGACCTGGGCGCCAGCCGCGCCGGTGAACTCGATCGGCGACCGCACCAGGTCGTCGAGGCTGGTGCGGTCGAAGCCGAGCCGGACATCGCGACCGAGGCGGTCGAGCAGGTCGTTGCGTTCGGCGCCGCTGCGCAGGTCCAGGGCGACGTCGAGTGCGTGTTTCTTGATCACCTCATAGGCGGTCTCACGACCGACGCCGGCCTTGACCGCGGCTATCAGCACCTTCGTCGTCGCCAGGAACGGCAGGTATCGGTCGAGTTCGCGGGCGATCACAGCCGGGTACGCGGCGAACTCGTCGAGCACGGTGAGGAACGTCTCGAAGAGGCCGTCCATGGCGAAGAATGCACCGGGCAGCGCGACGCGTCGCACGACCGAGCAGAAGACGTCGCCCTCGTTCCACTGGGTCCCAGCCAGCTCCGCGGTCATGGCCGCGTACCCGCGAAGCACGACGGCCATCCCGTTGACACGCTCGCACGAGCGGGTGTTCATCTTGTGCGGCATCGCCGAGGAGCCGACCTGGCCCTCCTTGAAACCCTCGGTCGCCAGCTCGTGTCCGGCCATGAGCCGGATCGTCGTCGCCAGCGATGACGGCCCCGCGGCGACCTGGACCAGGGCTGACAGCACGTCGTGGTCAAGCGAGCGGGGGTAGACCTGCCCCACGCTGGTCAGCACCCGCTCGAAGCCGAGGTGGTCGGCGACCCGGCCCTCGAGCTCGGCGAGCCGGTCGGCGTCGCCGCCGAGCAGGTCCAGCATGTCCTGGGCGGTACCGACGGGTCCTTTGATGCCGCGCAACGGGTAGCGCACGAGCAGGTCCTCGACCCGCTCGTAGGCGATGAGCAGTTCGTCGGCAGCGGACGCGAACCGCTTGCCCAACGTCGTGGCCTGGGCGGCCACGTTATGAGTGCGGCCCGCCATCACGACCTCGGCGTGCTCTGCGGCCAGCCCGGCCAGCCGGACGAGCGCGGCGACGCATCGGTCCCGCTCCAGCTCGAGCGAGCGGCGGACCTGGAGCTGCTCGACGTTCTCGGTGAGGTCCCGGCTGGTCATGCCCTTGTGGACCTCCTGGTGGCCGGCGAGCGCGTTGAACTCCTCGATCCGCGCCTTGACGTCGTGCCTGGTGATCCGTTCCCGCTCCGCGATGCTCGCGAGGTCCACGTCGTCGACAGCGGCCTCGTACGCCTCGATCGCACCTGCTGTGACACCGACACCCAACTCGCTCTGCGCCCTCAGCACGGCCAGCCAGAGCTGCCGCTCGAGGACGATCTTGTAAGCAGGCGACCACAACGTGGTCAGCTCGGCCGACGCATAACGAGCCGCCAGGACGTCGGGGATGAACGGCTTCGGGAGCACGGCGGCATTCTCGCCCACAGGTCAGCGCGCGGGAATGGAGATCTGGCTGTGGAGCGCCGCCTCTGCGATGTCGGAGCGGTGATGGCTGCCGGCGAGCCGGATTCGGCTGACGCCGTCGTACGCACGGGAACGCGCCTGGGCCAGATCGGCCCCGACGGCCGTAACGGAGAGCACCCGCCCGCCGCTGCTCACCACCGCGCCGGACGAGGCGCGTCTGGTACCCGCGTGCAAGACCTCGACGCCCTCGACCGTGGCGGCCTCGTCGAGGCCTTCGATCACGTCACCCGTCCGCGGGGCCGCAGGGTAGCCGGCGGCGGCCACGACCACCGTCACGGCGGAGCCGCCGTGCCAGCGCGGCGGCGGGTAGTCGCGCAGTCCACCGACCGCAGCGGCGCGCAGGAGACCGCCGAGCGGCGAGCCGAGGCGGGCCAGCACGGACTGGGTTTCCGGGTCGCCGAAGCGCGCGTTGAACTCGACGACCCGCAACCCGCGGGAGGTCAGCGCCAGCCCCACGTACAGCACGCCCGAGTAGGGCGTACCCCTGCGGTGCATCTCGGCGACGGTCGGCCGGGCCACGCGGTCCACGACATCGTCGACCAGGTCGTGCGGTGCCCAGGGCAGCGGCGTGTATGCGCCCATGCCGCCGGTGTTGGGGCCGTCGTCGCCGTCATAGGCACGCTTGAAGTCCTGGGCGGGCGTCAACGGGGCGAGCGACTCGCCGTCGGAGAGGCAGAACAGGGAGACCTCGGGCCCGTCGAGGTACTCCTCGATGACGACGCGCGCGCACGACTCGGCGTGGGCGAGGGCAGCCGCGCGGTCGTGGGTGACGACCACTCCCTTCCCCGCAGCGAGCCCGTCGTCCTTGACGACATATGGAGCACCGAACCGGTCGAGCGCGTCCTCGGCCTGCGAGCGGGTATCGCAGACGACGGCCATGGCGGTCGGGACGGCCGCGGCCGCCATCACCTCCTTGGCGTACGCCTTCGAGCCTTCGAGCTGCGCAGCGCGTGCGGACGGACCGAAGCAGGGGATGCCCTTGGCCCGCACCGCGTCGGCGACGCCGGCCACAAGCGGCGCCTCGGGTCCGACGACCACGAGATCGGCTCCGGTCCGCTCAGCCAGGTCCGCGACCGCCATCGGCACGACAGTGTCGACCGCGTGCGACGCGACGGCATCGGCCTCGATTCCGGCGTTGCCGGGCGCGGCGTGCACCTCCGCGACCTCAGGATCTCGCAGCAGTCCGCGGACCAACGCGTGCTCGCGAGCGCCAGACCCGACGACGAGTACTTGCACGGACGCCGAGCCTAAGGCCTGTCCAATCGACTCGCCGGGTGCGGGCGGCACTCCAGACAGCAACCCCTACCCTGTGCGCTGTGGATCATCATCCCGAGTCCCCGATTCGGCGGCGTCCACGCGGCCTGCAATCTCTCGCGATAGCCGTCGCCTGTGTCGTGACCGCGTGCGGAGGCGTGGACGACGAGGCGTCCCCTGGCGCGACCACCCCGTCTTCGGCCACACCAACATTGACGGCCGTCCCGGCGCCCCCCGCCGCTGGAAACTACGCGCTCGACCTCAGCCACGACGGCATGGTGCGCAACTACCTCCTCCACGTACCCGAGAGCTACGACCCGTCCACTGCGCCGCCGCTTGTGCTCGCCTTCCACGGCAGGCCGTCGACCCCCCGCGATGTGGAGCTGACCAGCGGCTTGTCTGAGAAGGCCGATGAGGAGGGCTTCGTCGTCGCGTACCCGAGAGGCATCCGCGGGAGCGGCTTCAACACCGAGACCTCCAGCCCCGACGACGTCGCCTTCGTCGGCGCGCTCATCGACGAGATCGAGCGGACGTGGGGCACCGACGCCGACCGCGTCTACGCGACCGGCATGTCCATCGGCGCGCAGATGGTCTATCGGCTGGCAGCGGAACTGGGCGGGCGGTTCGCCGCCATCGCGCCGGTCAGCGGTGCCCCCCGCGACCCGAGCCGGATCGGGCCGGCCACGCCGGTGTCGTTGATCACCTTCACCGGTACCGCCGACGGGGTGGCGGCCCCTGCCGAAGAGGGCCTGCACACATGGCGTCAGCGGGCCGGCTGCGCCGACCCCACCGTCCATACGGAGGACGATGGCGACCGCACGGTGGAGATCGCCACCTCGGAGTGCGACGACGGCACCGACGTGGTGTGGTATTCCATCACCGACATGGGGCACTTCTGGCCGGGGGCAGAGCGAGGCGTCAGTGCCGATCCCACGGCGCCGGTCAACGCAACCGATCTGATGTGGGATTTCTTCGACCAGCACCCGCGCGCCTCATAGGGAAACACCGCACATCAACCCTCGGCCGCAGGTTGAGGGCGGCTCATGTCTCGGCCAGACCGACCCTGGCATGCAGCCACCTCAGACCGGACGGGGCGTACCACGAGCGCTCCCCGAGCAGCCGCATCGAGGCGGGCACCAAGACACCTCGAACCAGCGTCGCGTCGATCAGTATGGCCAGGCCGGCACCGAGGCCGAACATCTGGATGAAGCTGACCTGGCTGGTCCCGAAGGCGAAGAACGAGACGGCGATCAGTGCGGCAGCGGTGGTGACGATCCGGCCGGTGTGCGCGAGCCCGTGCACGGTCGCCTCCTCGATGCTCGCGCCCGCGTCGTAACGCTCCTTGATCCGGCTCATCAGGAACATCTCGTAGTCCATGGAAAGGCCGAAGACGAGGCAGAACATCAGCACGAGCATCGACGTGTCCAGGGCCAACGGGGTGAAGCCGAGCAGCGACGACCCAAACCCCTCCTGGAAGATCAGCACCATCAGCCCCAATGTCGCACCGAGCGTCAGCGCGTTGCTGACGAGCGCACGCACGGGCTGGACCACGCTGCCCGTGAACAGGAACAGCACCACGAACGTGGTGATCGCGACGAGCCCAGCCGCCAGCGGCAGCCGGCCTCCGATCGCCTCCAGGCTGTCGACGAGCGTCGCCGCCTCACCGCCGACGAGCGCGTCGACGCCATCGGGCGGACCAACGGCGCGCACCTCGCCGACCAGATCCTGCGCCGTCGACGACCTCGCGTCCGCGCCCGTAACGACGGCGAGCCGCTCGGCGTCCTGCGCGCTCAGCCCGGCCGCCGCGCCACCATCGACCGTTCGCCCAGCCACGTACGTGCCCGCGCTGGAATCGACCCGGTCGACCCCGACCAGCGTCGACAGGCGGGATGCGTAGTCGCCGAGCGCGGCCGGCTCGACCGGACCGGTCGTCACGACGTCGATGGCCGTGACGTCGTTGCTCGCGAAATTGCCGCGGATCGCGTCGCCGACCTGCCGGCTCGGAGCGCTCGTCGGCAGCACACGGTCGTCAGGGGTGCCGAACGTGACCTGCAATAGCGGCGTCGCCGCGACGAGCAGGAGCGCCAGCACGGGGAGAGCCGCCAGCACTGGGTGCCGCATGACGCCGGCCGCCAGCCGTCCCCACGAGGGAGCCTCGCTGCGGGGGGTCTTGGCTCGCGCCCACGGCAGCCTCCCCGCATTCACGCGGGTGCCGAGCACGGCGAGCAGGGCCGGCAAGACCACGACCGCGGCGACCACCGCGATCGCGACGACGCCGACACCCGCATAGGCGAACGAGCGAAGGAAGTAGAGCGGGAAGAGCAACAGCGCAGCCAGGGCAGCAATCACGGCAAAGCCGCTGAAGACGATGGTTCGGCCAGCAGTCTCGACCGTCCGGACGGTTGCATCCGGCACCGTGAGGCCGCGGCCCAGCTCCTCGCGGAACCGGCTGACCATGAGCAGCGCGTAGTCGATCGCGAGGCCCAGCCCGAGCGCGGTGGTGAGGTTGATCGCGAAGACGGAGATGTCGGTCAGGTCGCCGAGGAGCGACAGCTCACCGAGGGTTCCCATGATCGCGACCGCGCCAACCGCCAGCGGCAGCAACGCGGCCACCAGGCTGCCGAAGGCGAGCACGAGCAAGATCAGGATCAACGGCACGGCGATGCTCTCGGCAACTGCGAGGTCACGCAGAACCTGCGCGGGGATGTCCTCGCCGGCGACCTCCGGACCACCGATCGTGACGTCAAGAGGACCGCTCTCGCCGTCGTATCGGTCGACAATCGACTCGACGTCGGCATCGGCGAGATTAGCGACGATCAGGGCCTGCGAGCCGTCCTCGGACCTCAATGACGGGGCGCCGGCGTCCCAGTATGAGACCACCCGAGACAGCTCCGGATCCGCCGCGAGCCGGTCGGTGAGGTCGGATCCCGCGGCTGCGGACTCGGGGTCGTCGACCGTACCCGCTTCGGTGCCGACCAGTAACACGAGGTCGGCGTCACCGCCGAACTGTTCCTCCACGACGGTCGAGGCCGCGGTCGACTCGGCGTCGGGATCCTCGAAGCCTCCAGACTGCAGCTTGCCGAAGGCCCCGGCGCCGAGGACGCCGACCGCCACCAGGACGAGCAGCGAGGCGACGAGCACCGGGCGCGCGTGCTGTACGACGAAATGGCCGAGTCTTCCGAACATGACTGCTCCTGGGGTGGACCATCAACTTGGCATGTGTAAACTTGTCGCTTGTTAACTTGCCTTAGATGTGAGCTGGTGTCAACATCCGATGATGGTCCGAGCAACGACGGCCCGGGCGACCTACCACCATGGCGACCTGCGGAATGCGCTCATCGCCGCCGGCGCGAAGCTGGCCGAGAAAGGTGGCCCCGGTGCCGTCGGAGTGCGGGCGGCGGCTCGCGAGGTCGGAGTGACGCCGACCGCGGCGTACCGGCACTTCGCCAACGCGGAGGAGCTCCAAGGCGCCGTCAAGAACTCCGCGTTCGACGCCCTCGCGGACGGAATGCGGGCCGAGATGGCGACGGTCGACACCAGTGGAGACGACGCCGAGGACGCGCTTCGGCGCCTGTACGCGATCGGCCGTGCCTATCTCCGCGTCGCCGTCGCCGAGCCCGGGCTGTTCCGGACCGCGTTCGGTGAGGAGGCCACGCCTCCAGCTCGGCCTCGGGAGGAGGACCCGTCCTTCTTGATGCTCAACCGTGGTATCGACGAGCTGGTGGCGACTGGATACCTGCCCGAGGAGCGGCGACCGCTCGCCGAGTTCGCTGCCTGGTCCGCCGTGCACGGGCTGGCCCGGCTCGTCCTCGACGGTCCGCTCTCCGGCCTGCCCGACGATGCCCGCGAGGCCGTGCTCCAGCGCACCCTCGACATGGTTGCCCGCGGCCTCTAGGCCAGCTCCCAAATGATCACGTTAAGTGGGCGTGTACCCCCGTTACCAGGTCTCGGCGCCTGGTAACGGACCCACAGTCCCACTTAACGTGATCATTTGGAGACCCGCCAGGCGAGTCAGACGAGGTCGCGGACCGCGATCGTCTGTTCGCGTCCCGGGCCGACGCCGACCGCGGACACAGGAGCACCGCATAGATCCTCGACGGCGGTGACGTACGCCCGCGCTCCGCCGGGCAGGTCGGCCAGCGATCGGGCGCCGGAGATGTCCTCGTTCCACCCGTCGAGATCCTCGTACACGGGCACGGCGTGGTGGAACTCGGTCTGCGTCATCGGCATCTCGTCGTGCCGGACGCCGTCGACCTCATACGCGACACAGACCGGAATCTTCTCGCGCCCGGTCAGCACGTCGAGCTTGGTGAGCACGAAGTCGGTGACCCCATTGATCCGCGCGGCGTATCTGCCCAGGACGGCGTCGAACCATCCGCACCGGCGTGGGCGGCCGGTCGTCGTCCCGAACTCGGCGCCGGTGCTCCGCAGCCGTGCGCCGTCGTCGTCGAGCAGCTCGGTCGGGAAGGGCCCCTCCCCGACCCGGGTCGTGTAGGCCTTGATCACGGCGATCACCCGATCGATCCGGGTGGGCGGGATCCCGGAGCCGGTGCACGCGCCGCCGGCCGTCGGGTTGGACGACGTGACGAACGGATACGTGCCGTGATCGACGTCGAGCAGGGTGGCCTGCCCGCCCTCCAGAAGGACGGTGCGGCCGTCGTCGAGCGCCTTCCCGAGCAGAGTCGCGGTGTCGGCGACCATCGGGCGCAACCGGTCGGCGAAGCCGAGCAACTCGTCGGCGACGTCGTCGACGGTCACCGCGCGCCGGTTGAACACCTTGACCAGGAGCTGGTTCTTCTGTTCGAGGGCGCCTTCGACCTTCTGGCGCAGGATCTTCTCGTCGAAGAGGTCCTGCACCCGGATGCCGACCCGGGACATCTTGTCGGCGTACGTCGGTCCGATGCCACGGCCCGTCGTCCCGATCCGGCGGCTACCCAGGAAGCGCTCGGTCACCTTGTCGAGAGTGCGGTTGTACGGCGCGATGAGGTGCGCGTTCGCGCTGACGACCAGCCGCGACGTGTCGACCCCGCGGGCCTCGAGCGCGTCGATCTCCTCGAACAGGACCGCGAGATCGACAACCACACCGTTCCCGATGACCGGCACCACACCAGGCGTGAGGATGCCGGACGGGAGTAGATGGAGCGCATACGTCTCGGCGCCGATCACGATGGTGTGCCCAGCGTTGTTACCACCGTTGAACTTGACCACGTAGTCGACGGCGCTGCCGAGCAGGTCGGTGGCCTTGCCCTTGCCCTCGTCGCCCCACTGGGCGCCGAGCAGCACGATCGCTGGCACCTGAGGCCTCCTGATGATCCGCCGGCGTAGCCGACCCGGACGGCCCGAGGGTACCGAAGTCCGCGACTCGCCCGGCGGGACGACCCGCGCCGCACGTGCTCGACGAGCCCGCCACTGTGCGGGCTGCCTCCTAGCCAGCCGGGTGGCCCGTAGCGCGAGGTAGCGCTGCTCGGGAACGCTCGCGGTCATCCTCGCCGCCCGCTGGTAGGCCTCGCGGGCGGCGACCGGATCGCGAGCTCGCGGAGCAGGCCCTCGACCTGGGGCTCGGACCTCACAGCTCCGACAGGTTCTCCGGTGGCGCGTCCATGACCTGACGCACCTTGGCCTCCGGCATGGTGGCCTGGTCTCCGAACATCATGATCATGTATTTCATCTCGTCATGCCCCTTCAAATGGCGAGACGGTCACGGAGAGTGAGAGTCAGACGCCGAGGCCGACGCTGCACATCGTGGTCAAAGGTCACAGAATGATCGCGAAACTCCGCAGGCCCGAGGTATCGCGCCAACCGGGTGAAGCGAGGCATTATGGTAGGTGAGGCCGCCGGGAACGCTGCAGGGGACGATTCCGGCGGCCTCATCTCGACCCGGAACGGACAACAGGTTCCCGCCTGCCACGTCAGGACAACCTCTGCCCGGCCGAGCGCAGTGCCTCACAGGCGTCGACGACCCGGGCGGCCATGCCGGCCTCGGCCGCCTTGCCCCAGGAGCGCGGGTCGTAGGCCTTCTTGTCCCCGACCTCGCCGTCGACCTTGAGCACGCCGTCATAGTTGGTGAACATGTGGTCGGCCACCGGCCGGGTGAACGCGTACTGGGTGTCGGTGTCGACGTTCATCTTCACGACGCCGTAGTCGACGGCCGCCCGGATCTCCTCCAGGCTCGAGCCCGAGCCGCCGTGGAAGACCAGGTCGAAGGGTCGGTCGACGCCGACCTTCTCGCCCACGGCTGTCTGGATCTCATTCAAGATCTCGGGACGGAGCTTCACGTTGCCCGGCTTGTACACGCCGTGCACGTTGCCGAACGTGAGCGCGGTCAGGTACCGGCCCTTCTCGCCCGTGCCCAGCGCCGCCGCGGTGGCGAGGCCGTCGTCGACCGTGGTGTAGAGCTTCTCGTTGATCTCGTTGGCGACGCCGTCCTCCTCGCCGCCGACGACACCGACCTCGATCTCGAGGACGATCTTGGCCGATGATGCGGCCGCAAGCAGGTTCTCGGCGATCTGCAGGTTCTCGTCCAGCGGGATGGCCGAGCCGTCCCACATGTGCGACTGGAACAGCGGCTCCTCGCCCCGTGCCACGCGCTCGGCCGATATCGCCAGGAGCGGCCGGACGTAGCCGTCGAGCTTGTCCTGCGGGCAGTGATCTGTGTGCAGGGCGATCTGTACGTCGTAGTTCCTGGCCACCTCGTGCGCGAACGCGGCGAGGGCGGCAGCGCCGGACACCATGTCCTTGACCGTCGGGCCGGACAGGTACTCGGCGCCACCGGTGGACACCTGGACGATGCCGTCGCTCTCCGCTTCGGCGAAGCCGCGGATCGCGGCGTTGAGCGTCTGCGAGGACGTCACGTTGATCGCCGGGAACGCGAAGGCGCCCGCCTTGGCCCGGTCGAGCATCTGCGCGTAGGTCTCGGAGGTGGCGATAGGCATCGGAGCTCCCTGCGTCTGACGTTGGGCGCATTCAGCGGCCTAGTATCCCGTGCCGAGGACGCGATCGGTACAGCGCGTCCGCCGACCGGGCTATAGCCTCTCGGTCGACCGCCTGGTCGAGCGATCCGCCGAGGAGGTGCCGTGCCCGAGCGCACCGCCGTCGTCGCCAGCACGGTCGGGCTGCATGCGCGCCCGGCCGCTGTCTTCGTCAAGGCTGCGGGCGAACAGCCGGCAAAGGTGCGGATGCGTAAGGGCGAGGGCGAGCCGGTCGACGCCGCCAGCATCCTGGCATCATGACCCTGGGCGTCGAGCACGGCGACGAGGTCGTCCTGTCCGCCGAGGGTGAGGGCGCCGAGGAGTCGCTGGACGCGCTGGTGGCTCTGCTCGAATGCGACTTCGACGCCGAGGGCGCCCAGCCCGCCTGAGCCGGTCGGCTGTCGGATCCGGCCGCTAGCGTCGCGGCTGTGCAGACAGCTGCCCCGGGCCTCGTCCAGCGTGGTGGGCCGACACGTCGCGGGGCTTGCCGCCGCCGTTCTGGTATCTGCTGGCGGGACGTTCGTCAACCGGCTGGGCCAGATGGTCACGCCCGTTCCTCGCGCTGTACCTGGCGGGCCCGCGGGAGTTCAGCCCGTCCGACGGTCGGCGTCGTGCTGGCCTGCCTCGGCGCGGGCTCGTTCGCGTCGCAACCGGTCGGCGGCTACCTGGCCGACCGGCTGGGCCGGCGAGCGACCCTCGTGATCGGAATGGTGGCGACGGCCGCCAGCTTCATGCTGCTCGCAGCCGTCCGCGACCTGTTCTGGATCGCGGTGGCAGCAGCGCTCAGCGGGCTGGCGGTCGACATGTACCGGCCGGCCGTCTCGGCGATGGTCGCCGACCTGGTCCAACCGGCGCACCGGGCCCGTGCGTTCGCCCTGCTGTACTGGGCCATCAACCTCGGCGTGGCTGTCGCCGGTGTCGATCGGTGGTCTGCTGGCGGAGAGGTCGTACTGGCTGCTGTTCCTCGCCGACGCCGCCACCTGCCTTGCGTTCGCGGCCTGATCGCGCGGAAGGTGCCCGAAACCCGACCTCCACGCGACCCGTCCGACACCACCGGGTTCGGCCGGGCGTTCCGCGATCGCCTCCTGCTCGGCCTCAGCGGCAGCCTGCTGCTCGGTGACATCGTGTACATGCAGAGCCTGGTCACGCTGCCGCTCGCCGTCGCCGCCGACGGCTTGGGACCGGAGGCTTTCGGGATCATCTATGCGGTGAACCCGGTCGTGGTGATCATCTCCCAGGTGTTCGTGCTTCGGATCATCGACCGGATCGCCGGCGTCCGAATCCTTGTGGTGTCGCTCGTGGTCATGGGCGTCGGGTTCTGGCTCACGACGTTCGCGTCGACGGTTCCGTTCTTCGCCCTGACGGTCGTCGTGTGGACGCTCGGTGAGGTCGGGTTCAACGCCGTCGGGCCGGCGCTGGTCGCCGACATCGCGCCGGCCCGACCTTCGCGGCCGCTACAACGGCGTCGTGGGCATGGCCTTCGGTGCAGCCGCGCTGGTCGGGACCACTGATCGGGACCCGGCTGTTCGAGAATCGCGGTGAAGGCGTGCTCTGGGGTGCCTGCCTGGTCGCCTCGATCATCTCGGCGGCGCTGATCGCCGCCATGGCACCGGCCATCGCGCGCCGTCGCGCCGCGATGGCACTGACCGACCTGCCGTCAGAGCCCTAGGTCGGACGAGGACGGGCAGTTCAGCACGCACGGCGGTACGGGCCTCCGCAGCGCCAGGCGCGTCGATCGCCAACACAGCCAGCCGGACACACTCGTCGTACGTCGTCGCGCGGAGGACCTCGGCCACGTCGGGAATCGATCTCGGCGTCATCGACAGGCTCGACACGCCGAGTCCCACCAGGACGCAGGCCAGCGCGGGATCGGCCGCGGCCTCCCCGCACACGCCCACCGGCCGGTCCATTTCAATGCCGGCCCGGCAGGTGAGCTGGATCAAGCGAAGCACGGCCGGCTGCCAGGGATCGTTCAGCCGTGCCAGCTCGCCGAGCAGCCGGTCCGCCGCCATCGTGTACTGGGACAGGTCGTTCGTGCCGATGCTCGCGAAATGTGCGGACGCAAGGACATGGGTCGCGGTCAGCGCGGCACTCGGCACCTCGACCATGACACCCGCCGTTGCCAGGCCAGCGGCAGCGCAGCGCGCGACGAAGTCGGTTGCCTCTTCGGCAGTTGCGACCATCGGCGCCATGACCCAGACCTCGGCCCCTTCGGCGGACGCCGCGGCCGCAATCGCCGTGAGCTGATCGGTGAGCACGCCCTCCGAGCGGGTTACCGTCCGCAGCCCCCGCACGCCCAGCGCGGGGTTGGCCTCGTCGGCCAGGTTGAGGAACGGCAGGGGCTTGTCGGCGCCTGCATCGAGCGTCCGCACCACGACCTTCTTCCCGGGGAACGCCGCGAGGACGGCACGGTAAGCCGTCACCTGCTCGTCGATCGTCGGCGCCTCGGTGTGACCGAGGAAGCAGAACTCGGTCCGGAACAGGCCCACCCCCTCGGCGTTGGCCTCGACGGCCGCCGCCACCCCCTTCGGGTCGCCGACGCTGGCGAGCATCTGGACCCGCCGCCCGTCGGCCGTTCGGCCGTGCCCGTCGAACGTGCGGTCGCGGGCCGCGACCTTGCGCACCTGCTCGATGTCGTCGGCCGTCGGGTCGGTGCGGACAACGCCCGCTGCCCCGTCGACGAGCACGACCGTGCCTTCCGCGACGTCGAGCACGCCGGGGGCGGCGACCACCGCCGGCAGCCCCAGTGCGCGGGCGAGAATCGCGGTGTGCGACGTCGGCCCGCCCTCGGCGGTGACCAGCGCCACGCACGTCGCAGGATCGAGCGTCGCGGTGTCCGCCGGTGCCAGGTCGTGGGCGGCGAGGACGAACGGCTCGCCACGGTCGGGTACTCCGGGCGCCGGAAGCCCGGACAGCTCAGCAACAATGCGGTCCCGCACGTCGGCGACGTCGCGGGCTCGTTCGGCCATGTACCCACCCAGGGAGGTCAGCATGGCGGCGACCTCGTCGGCGGCCTCCCACACGGCGCGGGCCGAGGTCAGCCCGGCGGCCACCTTCTGCTGGGCGGCGTCCACGAGGGTCGGGTCGGCGGCCATCAGGGAGGTGGCCTCGAGCACCGCCTTCCCATCGCCGTGGGCGCGCGCAGCGCGGGCATCGAGCTCGTCCCGCACCCGGGCTGCGGCTGCGACGATCCGCTCCGCCTCGGCTTCCGGGTCGGCGCCCTCGACGAGCCGCGAGTCCGGCGAAGGTTCCGTGACCGGGTCGGGCATGCGCACCAGCGGACCCACCGCTCGGCCCGGGCTGACACCCACTCCGGTGATCTCGGGCACAGCTCCTCCTGGTTCGGCTCGACTGGAGGGTTCTCCAACGTCACATTTGAGCTCGGTGACGTGGAGAACCCCCAGTCGACGCCGTTAGAACGTGCTCCTCGGCGGCTCGTCCGGACCGGGGCGGTCGGTCACGTCGGGCGTCGTTCCCCGCGTCGGGTCCCGCGTCGTGTCGGTCCTGATGTCACGCGTCGCGGGATCCCCTGCTGCGGTGTCCCACGGGGCCGGAACGCCGACCGTCGCGAGTTCGGCGGCTTCCTCACCGAGCGAGGCCTGCACTGCCTCGGCGTCCTCTTCTCGGCCAGGCGTCCGTAGGTTCCACCTGGTGATGACCCACCTGAACAGGAGGTAGTAGATCACCGCGTATCCGAGCCCGATCACGATGAGCAACAAGGGTTTCTCGGCGATCCTGAAGTTGATCAAGTAGTCGATCAGGCCTGCGGAGAAGCCGAACCCGTCTCGGATGTCCAGCGCGTTCGTGAGGGCCAGCGAGGTGCCGGTGAGGATCGCGTGGATGAAATACAGCGGGAAGGCCACGAACAGGAACGCGAACTCCAGAGGCTCGGTGACACCGGTGATGAACGAGGTCAGAGCGGCCGAGAGCATGATGCCGCCGACGACCTTCTTCTGGACCGGCTTGGCGGTCTGCCAGATCGCCAGTGCGGCCGCCGGCAGGGCGAACATCATGATCGGGAAGAACCCGGTCATGAACGCGCCCGCGGTCGGGTCGCCGCTGAGGAACCGCTGGATGTCCCCGTGGACGACGGTCCCGTCCGCGGTCGTGTACTCACCGAACTGGAACCACGGGGAGAAGTTGAGGATGTGGTGCAGACCGAACGGGATCAGCAGACGGTTGAGGGTGCCGTACACGCCGCCGCCGACCACCTCGTTGTCGGTGACCCACTCGCTGAGGTTCGTGATGCCGGTGTCGAACGGCCTGTATACGAAACTCATGAGGACGCCGATCACGACCGCCGCCAGGCCGGTGATGATCGGTACGAACCGCCGGCCGCCGAAGAATGCCAGGTACGGCGGGAGCTTGATCCGGTAGTAGCGCTGCCACAACAGGGCTGCGGTGATGCCGATGACCAGACCACCGAGCACGCCGAAATTGATCAACTCCTGGGTCTCGCCCTCGGCCGCTTCGTCGAGGATGTACGGAGACATCGCGTCGGTCACGCCATTGAACACCAGGTAGCCGATGAGCCCCGCCAGCGCCGTCGAGCCGTCGGACTTCCTGGCGAAGCCGATCGCCACGCCCACCGCGAAGATGAGCGGCAGGTTCGCGAAGAGCGCTCCCCCGGCGGCGGCGAGGACGGCTGCGACCGGCTCCAGCCATTCGAGCCAGCTGTACTGGGCGAGGCCGTCGACGCCGAGCATGTCCGGCTGGCCGAAGCGGAGGAGAAGGGCCGCCAACGGCAGTGATGCAATCGGCAGCATCAGGCTGCGACCGAGCCGCTGGAGTTGAGCCAGGCCTGGGAAGCCTCGCCCTCCACTCGCGGCCGGCGCGGTGGCTGTTGCGGTACTCATGTGGGTCCTTACAGACGGCTCGGGCCGGCGGTCGCCGACCCTGCAGGGGAGGGGCGGTCCAGGGTCATGTGCACCTGGTACCGGTCGGCCCGGTACCAGGAGGTGACGTGTTCCATCGGTCGGCCCGCGGCGTACGACGTCCGGCGGAAGACCAGCAGCGGCGCGGCCGGGGGAACGCGCAGCAGCCGTGAGCGCAGCGGGTCGGCGCCCTCGGCCCAGACCGTCTGGGCGGCCGAGTCGAGGGTGCGCCCGTACTCGCGGGTGAGCAGCGTGTAGACCGAGCCGGACAGGTCGTGGTCGAGCAGGCCGGGAAGCGGCCGCGCCGGCAGCCAGGAGACCTCGTGGGCCATGGGCGAGCCGTCGGCCGAGCGCAACCGCTCGATCCGATAGGCCCGGTCGGTCACGTCCAGACCCAGCGCCGCCCGGGCCGGCGGCGGCGGCACGGACTCGTCGGCGCCGAGCACCACCGTGGACGGCTTGTGCCCGCGGCGGCGCATGTCCTCGGTGAACGACGCGAGATGAAGCTGGGACTCCACCCGAGGCGCGGCGACGAACGTCCCCTTTCCCCGGACCCGGTAGAGCCTCCCCTCGCTGACCAGCCGCCCAACGGCCTCCCGGACAGTTGCCCGGCTCACGCTGAACCGGCCGACGAGCTCGCGCTCGGAAGGGATCGGCGAGTCGGGCGCCAGCTCCGCGTCGACCAGCGCGAGCAGGATCTCGCGCAGCTGCCGGTGCTTGGGCACCGGACCGTCGACGACCGACACGTCACCCACTTCACTGGTCAGGACTGGTCTAGATGAGTTGTGCTGCGGGGCTTACCCTCGGGGTGGGCGTCCGCGGTGTCAAGGCCCGACGCGCTCCAATGTCGGACGAGAGGACGTCGAGGCCACCGTGGCCAAGCCGGTACGGCGACGAGCGACGCTGAAGTACGTCGAGGTCCGCGAGTTCTTGCACGCGATCGCGACCCAGGAGCTCCGGCCCGGCGACCCGGTGCCGAGCGAGCGCGAGCTCTGCGACCGGTTCGGCGTGTCCCGGATGACCGTCCGGCAGGCCGTCGACGCGCTGGTCGTCGACGGCCTGCTGCTTGCGGGTCCAGGGCAGCGGCACGTTCGTCGCCCGTCCGAAGGTCGACCTGCAGGTGCGGCTGACGTCGTTCAGCGAGGAGATGCGCCGGCGCGGCATGGTTCCGTCGGTGCGCAGCCTTCGAGCCGAGGAGATCCCGGCCGGAGGTCGGGTCGCCCATGCCCTGGAGATCACTCCAGGCGACAGCGTCGTGCACCTGCACCAGCTGCGGCTGGCCGACGAGGAACCGATGTCCGTCGAGCACACCTGGCTGCCCGCGGCGCTCGTGCCGGGGCTCATCGACGACGGCTCCCCTGCCAGCCTCTACGTCGAGCTCGAGGCGCGCGGCCTCCTGCCCACGTGGGGCGAGGACACCGTCGACGCCGGCGACGCGGACCAGGAGGAGGCGAAGCTGCTCGGCATCCCGACCGGCCGCTCGGTGCTGCGCATATCCCGGCGCGCGTTCAACGCGGACGTGGCGGTCGAGTACTCGCGCTCGATGTACCGGTCCGACCGGTACACGCTATGGGTGCCCCTCGCCCGCCCGAACCCGCCCGTCGTCCCGCGCCACCGCTCGCCCTCGTGATCATGTCGACGAGGACCACCTCTCGCCGCGCGCAGTCGACATGGTCACGGAGAAGCGGCTGGTACGGTCCGCGCGTGAGCCAGACGACGATGGCCCGCGAGGTCGCCGAGCAACCCGTCGCACTCGCCCGCACGCTCGATGCCCTACGGCCCCAGCGCGGTGAGCTCGCGGCACTGGCCGCGGGCCGCCGGGCCGTGCTCTTCGTCGCCCGCGGATCGTCCGACAACGCCGCCATCTACGGCCGCTACCTGCTCGAGGTGCATGCGGGGCACCCGGCCGGGCTCGCAGCCCCGAGCGTCGCCACGCACTACGGTGCGACGCTCGACCTGTCCGACGCCGTCGTCGTGTCGGTGTCGCAGTCCGGGGAGACCCAGGAGATCGTCGAGACTCAGCAGTGGGCGGCGCGCTGTGGTGCGCGAACGATCGCCGTGACCAACGGTGGTGACAGCGCGCTGGCGACGGCGGCCGACGTCGCACTGGTCACGCAGGCAGGCCCGGAGAAGGCCGTCCCGGCCACCAAGTCCTACACGGCCCAGCTCGCCGCCATGGCCGTGCTGGCCGGCGCGCTCTCGCGCAGAGCCCACCGCGCTCGACGCGGACCTCGACCGGGTGCCGGCGGAAGTCGAGCGGCTGATCGGCGCCCGCGCCGGTGTCGACGAGGCGGTCGAGCGGATCGCGGCGAGCATCGAGACCCTGGTGAGCGGCCGCGGGATCGTGTTCGGCACCGCCCTGGAGACGGCGCTCAAGATCGAGGAGACCTGTCTGCGCCCGGTCCGCGGTCTCTCGTACGCCGACCTGCGGCACGGCCCGATCGCGGTCGTCGACGCCGAGCACGTCGCGGTACTCGTCTGTGCCGCCGACGGGCCGATGGTCGAGGGGATGACCGAGCTCGCCGGTGACCTGCGTCAGCGCGGGGCCGCCGCGATCGTGGGCATCGGCGGAGACCCGGGCTTCGCACACGCGTGCGACGTTGCCGTCGCCGGGCCGGATCTGCCGGAGCTCGTCGCCCCCCTTGCCCTCGTCGTTCCCGCCCAGCTCGTGGTCGAGGCGTTGGCCCGTAGGCTCGGTCTTGACCCCGACGCGCCGCGCGGACTGTCCAAGGTGACCCAGACCGACCCTGTCGATGACGACAACCCCGGAGGAATGGCATGAGCAACGCCGAGCAGATCCTCGCCGCCCTCGGCGGTGCCGACAACATCATCGAGATCGAGCCGTGCATCACGAGGCTACGGGCGGAGGTCGAGGATCCCGGCCTGGTCGACGAGCCCGGCCTCAGGGCCGCAGGGGCGCACGGCGTGATTCGCTCGGGTAAGGCCGTGCAGGTCGTCGTCGGACCGGAAGCCGACACCATTGCGTCCGACATCGACGACCTGATGTGACCAGCCTGTCCGTGCTGGCACCGGTGTCGGGGCAGGCGCTGCCGCTCGCGGACGTGCCGGACCCGGTCTTCGCGGCGGCCCTGGTCGGGCCCGGCGTGGCCATCGACCCCGGGCGCACCGGGCGTGTGGTGGCCGTGTCTCCCGTCGCAGGCAAGATCGTCAAGCTGCACCCCCACGCGTACGTCGTTCAGACCGCGGACGGCGCGGGTGTGCTGGTCCACCTGGGCATCGACACCGTCCAGCTCGCCGGCGAGGGCTTCGGCCTGCTCGCCGCCGAGGGCGCGGAGGTCGCCGCGGGCGACGAGATCGTCGCGTGGGACCCGGCCGCGATCGACGCGGGAGGCCGCTCTGCGATCTGCCCGGTCGTAGCGCTCGATGCATCGGCCGAGGCACTGTCGGACGTGCGCGACACGGGGGACGTCGCCGCCGGGGAGCCGCTGTTCGCGTGGGCACGCTAGGCAGCCCGGCAGGCGTCCTGTTCGACCTCGACGGGACGCTGCTCGACAGCGAGCCCGTCCACCGGGCGGCCTACCGGACGTTCTTCGCTGAGCGCGGTTGGGACGTCGATCCCGAGACGTATACGCACTTCGTCGGCCGGCGCGGGGCGGACGTGTTCGCGACGCTTCCGGGGCCGTGGGCGGGCGAGGACCCGGACGCCCTCGTCGCCGAGGTGCTGGGCCATCTGGCCGAGTCCGACGTCGTTCCGGAGCCGGCGCCCGGTGCCACGCAA
Source organism: uncultured Actinomycetota bacterium (assembly GCA_963801065.1). Classification (GTDB taxonomy): domain Bacteria; phylum Actinomycetota; class Actinomycetes; order Jiangellales; family Jiangellaceae; genus CAWDDG01. The sequence goes on from CAWDDG010000004.1 coordinate 230,777, forward strand.
CTGATCCGGGGACTGCATGCGCGCAATGTCCCGATCGCTCTCGTGACGTCTGCGACCCGGGCCTGGGCGGAGTACGCCGTCGAGGAGCTGCTCGGTGTGCGCGAGTGCTTCAAGGCCATGATCACTTGGGAGGACGTCACGCACGGCAAGCCCGAACCGGCGCCATTCCTGGCGGCCTGTCAGGCGCTTCGCGTGGCTCCCGCCACGGCCGTCGCCATCGAGGACTCCGTCGCCGGTGTGACCGCGGCCGTCGCCGCCGGCATCGGGCACGTGGTCGCCGTGACAACGACCACCGATGCGAACCTGTTGAAGGGCGCGGGCGCGCATCAGCTCGTTGCATCCCTTGCCGAGCTGTCGGACCGCTGAGATGCCATCTCGGCTCCGGTCAAGATTTCGGCGGCCTTCCGCGCCGCGATGAGCACCGGATCCCAGACCGGCGAGAACGGCGGCGCGTAGGCGAGGTCGACCATGGCCAGGTCTGACACGGTCATCTCGTTCCACAGGGCGATGGCGAGCGCGTCTACCCGCATCGCCGAACCCCGTCGGCCGACGATCTGGGCGCCGAGCAGCCGGCCGGAGGGATCCTCTGCGAGCACCTTGATCGTCATCGGCTTCGTCCCCGGGAAGTAGCCGGCGCGGGTAGTCGACTCGATCGTTGCCGTGACGTACGCCAGGCCGGCCATACGGGCGTCGACCTCGCGCAGGCCGGTGCGGGCGACCTCGAGGTCGCAGACCTTGCTGATCGCCGTGCGGACGACTCCAGGGAAGGCTGCATCGCCGCCGCCGAGGTTGGTGCCCAGCACCCGCCCCTGCTTGTTCGCGTGCGTGCCGAGCGGCACGTACGCCCAGCTCTTCGCGACGCGGTCGTACGACTCGACGCAGTCACCCGCGGCCCACACGCCGTCGTGACCCTGCACCCGCATCCGGTCGTCGACCCGGAGCCCGCCGAACCCGCCCAACGGGAGTCCCGCTGCCGCGGCGAGTTTCGTGGTCGGCCTTACGCCGATCCCGAGAACCACGATGTCGGCGTCGTAGCTCCGCCCTCCAGCGGCGACGGCTCGCACGGCGCCGTCGTCGCCCGCCTCGAACGCCTCGACCGGCGTCTCCGTCTCGACGACGATCCCCATGCCCTCCATGGCGTGGTGGACCTGTCGCCCCAGGTCGGGGTCCAGCGTCGACATCGGCTCGGCTGCCTTGTCGACGACCGTGACCTCGAGGCCGCGGACGACCATCGCCTCCGCCATCTCGATCCCGATGTAGCCGCCGCCGACGACCACGGCGCGACGCGGTTCGTGTTCGGCCATCCGGTCCAGGAGCGCGGCGCCGTCGTCGAGAGTCTCCACACCGTGGACACCCGGTAGGTCGGCGCCCGGCACGTCGGGACGGACCGGCTCGGCGCCGGTCGCGAGGACGAGGTGGTCGAAAGGCAGCATTCCGCGTCGGCCGCTCTCGAGATCCCGATACTCCACGGTTCGCCGATCGAGGTCGACCGCCACGGCCTCCGTTCGCATTCGCAGGTCGATGCCGTTCTCGCGATGCTCGGCCGGGGTTCGGGCGACGAGCGCGTCAGGTCCGTCCACCGTGCCCGCGACCCAGTACGGGATGCCGCACGCGGAGTACGACGCCCAGTGACCGCGCTCGAGCGCGACGACCTCGAGGTTGCGCCCGCGGCGCCCGGCGACGCGTAGAGCCTGCGACGCGGCGCTCATCCCGGCAGCGTCGGCGCCGATCACGACAACCCGCTCAAGCATGTAGCAACCCTCGCACGCGGCCAGACCCTCTCATGGCATCGAGTGCAGCTTCCCCGCCGCCGGTTCCATCTCGGGTGCCGACCTCAGTCGGCGGCGCCATCCCCGCCGGGCTCCTGGTGGAAGGCGTGTCGGCGGATCCAGGCGTGCATGGCGATCGCGGCGGCCGCGCCGGCGTTGATCGAACGGGTCGAGCCGTATTGCGCGATCGAAAGGACCTCGTCGACGGTGTTGCGTGCGTCGGCAGAGAGCCCGGGGCCCTCCTGGCCGAAGAGCAGCACGCACCGCTGCGGCAGGTCGTACGTCTCGAGCGGCACCGCGCCGGGCAGGTTGTCGATGCCGAGCACCGGGAGGTCCTGCGCATGGGCCCACGACACCAGGTCCTCGATCGTCGGGTGGTGACGGACATGCTGATAGCGATCGGTCACCATCGCGCCCCGCCGGTTCCACCGGCGCCTGCCGACCACGTGCACCGACGCCGCGAGGAAGGCGTTGGCCGTCCGCACGACCGAGCCGATGTTGAAGTCGTGCTGCCAGTTCTCGACCGCGACATGGAACGGGTGCCTGCGCCGGTCCAGGTCGGCCACGATCGCCTGGTGGCGCCAGTAGCGGTACCTGTCGACGACGTTGCGCCGGTCGCCGTGGGCGAGCAGCTCAGGATCGTAGACCGGGTCGTCTGGCACCGGACCCGACCACGGCCCGATGCCCGGTTGAGAGGGCTCGTCCACGGCAGTCGAGCATGTCAGACGCCGTCGTCCACCGGACGGCTGTCGCCGGGGATGCCCAGTGGTCGAGCGACCCAACTGGTGGGCGCCGTCGACGCCCCCCGGCGAAGAGCCTGGGCCCCCTCGTCGTAGACATGCCGGCGTGCGTCGATGCGGCGGTTCGCGTCGTCCAGGTGATTGCGCAGGCTCAGCACCGCGGGATCGTCGACCAGCGAGGGCGACCGGGCGACCATGTCGAGCAGATGAACGAGTGTGGCCTCGATGCCGCGCTCGGCGACGGCCTGCTGGTCCGGGGAACCGCCGGGGAAGTCGGCCACGGCGTGAGCATCGACCGCGCGTTCGAGCAGGTCCGCCTCGCCTCGGGACCGTTCCCCGACGAGCGCGGCGAGCTCCACCACGAGGTCGTGCCGTCGGCGCATCGCGAGCCTGACCTGCTCCCAGGACTCGTCGACCGCCTGCTGTAGCCCGCGCAGTCGCATGACCAGCCACGCGGCGCCGCACACCAAGATGACAGCGACCACCGCGGCGGCAACCGCCAGTCCCCCCATTCCACCGAGCCTAGAGGATTGAGTCGAACTGGGCGGTGGCTGGCCTGGGGCCCTTCGCGGCGGAACCCGACGGCCCACAGACTCATAGCGCAAGGTCCGTGAGCAGTCGGGTCGGTGGGGCCCTCGGCTATGGCGAACTCGGCGGCGGGTGACCCGACGGTGCGTCGGCGGCGAGCCGCTCGTCGGCGAGCGAGTGCGCGAACCCGGCGCTCACCCGGTTGCCGGTGACGGCCGCAAGAAACTCCGACCGTGACAGCGACAGGGTGTGCAACCGCTCGGTGGCGCTGACGGTCGCTGTGCGGGGCACGTCGCGCAGCAGCGCGATCTCACCGAAGCCGTCGCCAGGCCTCAACGGCGGTCTCGGAGTGCCCCGAACGGTCACGCCGGCCGTCCCCTCGACGACGATGTGGAACCGATCGCCGCGCTCGCCCTCACGCATCACGACCTCACCCGGGGCGTACTCGTGCTTCTCCAGTGACGCCGCCAGCTGTTCGACGACCACGAGCGGCAGCGAGGCGAACATCGGTAGTCCGCGGAGCAGATCGATCTCGCGCCCGGGCGGTGCCGTCGTCCGGTCGATGTGCGCGAAGCGCAGCGCGTACGCGACGGCGAGAACGACCAGGATCACGCCCATGACCGCGAGCACAGCCCTTGTCCCGAGCTCCGCCACAAGCACCGGTGCAGCGACGGAGCCGGAACCGACGCCGGCGAAGACCACGAGCTCGAGCGCCCCCAGGGCCCGCCCAGCGAGGCGGGGGCCGACCAGCCGCGGTAGCAGAGTGAACATGCTGGCGTCCTCGATCGCGTTTCCGATGCCGACGACGACCAGAGCGAGATATGCGACGGGCGGGGTCGGCACTGCCGCCAACAGCAGGAGCGGCAGGCCCCACAGGGCGATTCCGAGGACGAAGGAGCGCCCCAGGCGGGTGAGCCGGAGTGTGGCTGCGGCTGCCATGCCGCCGGCCAGGCCGCCCAGACCCATGGCTGCGTTCAGCCAGCCGACCGAGTCCTCACCGAGAACCAGGACGTCCAGCGCCAAAACCACGACGAGCACGAGCATTGCGCCCCGGACGAACGTCTGCGCGAAGGCCAGCACGGCGAGCCCGGCCGGCGGTGCGATCCGAAGGAGCGCGGCCGCACCGGCGGTTACCTCACGCATCGACCGCCGAGCGCCGTGCCCGTCGGCGCCGTGCGTGCTCGGGCGGGCCTCTTCCGGCACAGCGAGACGCCACAACGCGAGCGTGGCGGCAGTGAGACAGCCGGCAGCCACCGCCATCGCGGCGGCGGGGCCGGCCACGATGAGCGTGACGGCCGCCAGAGCCGGTCCGAGCAGCGACCCGGCGTTCTCCATCAGCGTCGCGACGATGTTGGCGGCGGCCAACTCAGCCGGTGTCCGGACCAGCCAGGGCAGCGCAGCCGCTTGCAGGGGACGGTAGGTCCCAGCGATCGCGGCGGATGTTCCGGCCAAGGCGATGACGACGACCGGCAGACCGCCCAGTGTCGCCCAAGCGGCCGCCATGCCGACCAGGACCGCCCGGGCACCGGTGGTCATCCGCAACAGCCGGTCCCGGCGTACCCGGTCGGCGGCGCTGGATACCAGCGGTGTCACCACCGCGCCGGGCAGCGTCCGCGCGACGCCGTACGCCGCGACCAGGGCGGCACCGCCTGCCTCGTAGGCGTAGACCAGAAACGCCACGGTCGCAACTGACCCGCCCGCCAGCGACAAGCCCCAACCGAGCTCGATGCGCCGGACGTCCGGGAGCCGCATCACGTCGCGGAAGGCGCCCATACGGCCCATCGTCAGACGTGCGCGGCGGGTGAGACCAGGTCCCCCTTGGCGCGGTACGCCGCGTTCGCGCGTTCCGCCTCTTCGCGCGCACCGACGTCGTCCCCGCGCGCGGCGATGGCCCGGCTCAGCGCGGTGTGGGCGAAGCCCAGCAGCTCCAGGTCGTCGGTGCCCTCCGCCAGCTCCACCGCCGTACGTGCCAGGGCGAGCGCTTCGTCAGCATCGCGTACGGCTGCGCGACACAGCGCGCGCACAGCGCGCCAGGCGATTTGCGACGCCAGGTCGTCGGAGGCGGCCTGCGCCTCGGACTCGGCGGTCAGCTCCTCCGCCTCGGCGTATCGTTCCTGCACGAGCAGCACGCGAGCCAGGTACGCCGCGACGGTGGACAGACCGGCTCGCTCGCCCATCGATCGCAGCGTGTCATATCCCCAGCGAAGCTCGGCTTCGGCCGCCTCGGTGTCGCCGGCGAGCAGCAGAGCCATTCCCGAGAACACCGTCCAATGTGCCCTGGCGAAGGTCAGGCCGAGCTCCTCGTGCCGCTGACGACCGCGCAGCACCAACAAACGCGCCTCGGCCGGCTGGCCTGCCAGCGCGTGCAGGTAGCCGAGCACGGTGAGCACGGCGGCCTCGACACGTCGAGAGCCCGAACCTCGGGCGAGCAGCTCGTCACACCGCTGGATGGCCTCCGGCACGGTTGTCGGCCCCAGCGCCAGACACGAGGCCAGCCACACGGTGATCGCCGCCTCGTCCCGCTTCTCACCGGCGCGTCGCGCATGACCGACGGCATGTTCGAGCGCCTGCGTCGTCGCGCCGTAGGAACAGGCCATCCAGTGCAGCTCGGCCCGCAGCTGCCACACCCGCGTGAGACCGACTTGGTCCGCGGTCTCGGTGAAGGCGAGAAAGGCCTCGTCGGTGACCTGCGCGAGCTCGGCTACCGCTTCGTCGGGCCGCGTCTGCAGGCGGATGAACTGTCGATCCAGGTGGGCGAGGTTGGCGAGGTCGGTACGGCCGGCGGATTGCGCTGCGACGCCTGCCTCGGCCAGCACCCGGTCGGCATCCTCGAACCGGCCGCGATGTACCAAAGCGGTCCCGAGGTCGCGGAGCAGGCCAGCGCGTTCCGGGTCCGTCGCCGGCGCGAGGCCGAGCGCCCGTTCCAGCAGATTCGCGGCAGCGCTGACGTCGTCGCGGGCCAGGGCCCGCCGACCCGCCGTCGCAAGCCACAGACCCGCCCGGACCGCCATACCCCGGCCGTGTGCGTCGAGCGGTCCCAGGTCGCTGAGCTGTCGTACCGCCTGCTCGAGGTGGTAGCCGAGAATCTCCGCGTGCTCGGCGGTGCGGGCGCCCGCGCGATCTTCCATCCAGCCCGCGAACCGCTCGTGCAACGTGGCCCGCACCTCCTTCGGACAGCTCGCATATGCGGTGTCGCGGGTGAGCTGGTGCCAGAACACGAACGTGTCGGAGCCCAGGAAGACGGTGCCCACCGGGCTGATGATCTGCTTGGCGACCAGGGACCGGAGCACCTCGCTCAGGCTCCCGGATGGCACGCCTCCCGACATCTCATCGAGGGCGTCGGAGTGGAATTCGCGGCCGATCACGGCGGCGCGCTGCGCGACCTCGCGCTCCCCCTGGCCCAGTCGCTCCAACCGGGCCGCGAGGATAGCGCCGATGCCGGGTGGGATGGCCACCGTGTCGAGCTCGACGGTGGCCTGCCAACCCTGTTCGGTGTGGGTGATCACGCCGTCGTCGACGAGCATGCGCAGCAGCTCCTCGACGAATAGCGGGTTGCCCTCGGCCGCTGCGATGATCCGATTGTGCATGCTTGCCGGAAGTCCGGATCCTTCGAGCAGGTTGGCGAGCAGCGCCTGAACGTGCGGCACAGATAACGGGTCCACGGTGAGCCGGACGGAGTCCGCGATCCCGCTGCACCACCCGGGCGAGTCCTCGAGCAGCTCGGGCCGTGCGACGCAAACTATCGTCAGCGGCACGTCGGCCGCGAACATCGCGACATGCTCGATCAGGTCGAGCAGTGACCGCTCCGCCCAGTGGATGTCGTCCAGCACCACGACCAGGGGCTCGTGTTGCGCGAGCACCTCGAGCATCCGGCGGACGGCCCAGCAGATCTCTGACGTCGGCGCCGTGCCCTCGACCAGACCGATCGCTCCTGCGACCACGTGAGCAATGCGCGGGCCGTCGGCTCCGGCATCGTGCTCGTCCAGCAGGGCGGTCAGCCGGTCTCGTGCCTGCTCGGGTGTGTCGGTCGACACCACCCGAGCGAGGTCGGACAGCACCAGACCGATTGGGAAGTACGTCACCCCGTCGCCGTAGGAAAGGCACCGCCCGTGCGTCACGCGCGCGCGGCCTGCGATACGGGTGGTGAACTCGCGGATGAGCCGGGACTTGCCCACTCCGGGTGATCCGATGACCGTGACGATCCGGCATCCAGGTGCCAGCGATGCCGCGAACACCTGCTCCAACTGGGCGAGCCGGTCGTCGCGTCCGACGATCGGCGAGTCCAAGTGCCGCTGCAACCAGGGTGCGTCCAAGGCAACGTCGTCGAGCCGCCAGGCACGCAACGCGGCCGCCTTGCCCTTGACCGTCAGCGGCTCGACCGGCTCGGCGGCCACGGCGTCGCGCACGAGGCGGTACGTCGCCTCGCCGAGCAGGACCTGACCGGGCCGGGCATGCTGCTCGAGTCTGGCGGCGACGTTGACAGCGTCACCCGTGACGAGCCGCTCGGTCGCGCGCGCTTCACCCGCGACCACCTCACCGGTGTTGACGCCGATCCGGTGCTCGACAGTGATCCCCCACGCGCTCTGGAGCATCTCGTTGACGCCGCCGAGAGCCTCGCCCATCTGGTGGGCACTGCGTACGGCGCGCAGCGCATCGTCCTCGTGCAGCCGGGGCACACCGAAGACGGCCATGACGGCGTCGCCGATGAACTTCTCGACGGTGCCGCCGTGGCGCTCGATGACCCGCCGCATCTCGTCGAAGTAGAGCGACATGACCCTGCGAACCGACTCGGGATCGACGCGCTCGGCCAGAGCCGTGGAGTCCGCGATGTCGCAAAACAGAACCGTGACGGTCTTGCGGACCTCCGGGCGGATTGCGGCCGGGATCGCCAGCCGCGCACCACATTGCCGGCAGAACCGCGCAGGCAGTGCGGTCTCGTCGCCGCATTGATCGCAACGCGAGACCACGCTCGCTGCGGAGGCCTCGACGCTTACCACTCGATCACTCGCCCGGGTCGCGCCGGTCAGGGCCAGAGGATCACCGTGATGTCGTCAGCAGTGGCGGTCACCTGGTTGACGAGATCCGTAATCGTGTTCTGCGTGAAGGTGGCGGAGATCGCCGTCACGGTCTGACCAGACGGGCAGGAGAACCCGGTGGGAACCGCGGTCGCCGTGTCGAGGTCGAGGCTCCCCGTGATCCGGCCGTTCCGGTCGGACGTCAGCACAACCGTGGCGCTGACCGGGCTGGTGACGGTGGCCTTGTTCTGTGCCGACGGCTGCTTCGATGCGTTGTTGACGCAGCCGAACGTCGCCGTCACGACGGTGCGTGCCTCGTAGGTGACGTCGGTGGACCCGACTCCGACTTCTGTCCACGTATAGCGCAGGTCCGGCAGGTCCGCCGTAGCCGCAGCCGGGGCGCGAAGCGTCGTCAAGGCGGCGCCTGAGCTGATCGTGGTTACTGAAAAGCTCCTGAAATGCGGGAAGTTGGCGGCAGCCTCGGATGCCCCGGCCAGAGCCAGGCCCATGCCCGCGACGACCGCGAGGAGCGCCCGGACGGTCGTGCGACGCCTGCCGTCGCGTGAGTCGGTGACAATAGTACGCATCATGGTCCCCCTTGATCGGCGCCGAGTCGGTACGTCGCATGCGCCACTACCGCCGGGCCGGATCGACCGGCTCAAGCCCTTGACGAGGGTCAACAGCGCTGATGGCTGTATTCCTTCGCAAAAAGGCCTCAGACGCACTATAAACGCTCGTCAATGTACTCCCCCGCCCTCCCTGTCGCGACAACCTGCGAGCAGCTTGCAGAGCCGTGACCCTCAACCGGCGGCCGGGCCGACGGGTCGGGACCCGCATGGCCACCGTCCCGTCACGTCGGGTATGGCCACAATTCACCGTCCGGGCTGGGTTCGGTATGGTCCGCCCTCGGCGCGGAGGCAGAACGGTGTCCGAGTCCCGCCGCACGGTCCGACGCACGACGGTCGCCGCCGCCACGTTGGGGCTGGCCGCGCCGCTGATCGGGGCCATGCCCGCATCGGCGCAGGCGACCGAGCCGTTCATCAGCGAGCTGCACTACGACAACACCGGAACCGACACCGGCGCAGCGGTCGAGGTGCAAGCGGAGGCGGGCACCGACCTGACCGATGGGGCGTGGTGCTCTACTTCGGGAGCGACCGGGCCGGACACTGCGACCGAGCGGCCGGCGCGGGCGGGGCCGGGGAGGGCTTGCTCTGCGCCGCTACGGCCTTGGTGTCGGTGGGCCGCGCAGGTCGATCCGCGTCACGGAGGGCTCGTGGTCGGATGCCTGGATCGCGTCGGTGAACTCGGAGTTGACGTGGACGATGTCGTAGTCGTGGGGGAAGTGGTTGGCAAGGTTTGGGCTGAGCAGGATCTGGTCGAGCACCTGTGAGTTGCCCTCGAACACGTACGAGTATCGCTCTGCCACCGGTAGGTCCTTCACGAGCGTGTGAAGCACGCCGCCCGCTTCGAGGATGTCGACCGTCTCGGAGAACTCGAAGTCGTTGATGTCGCCGAGGACGATCACGTTGGCGTTCGTGTCGGCGGCGAGGAGGTCTGCGACGAAGTCGTGGACGACCTGTGCCTGTCCGTGGCGAGCGGTCTCGCTGAGGCGGGTCGGGGGTTGGGCGGGCCCGAACAGCGGCTGGTCGTCGCCCTTCGAGCTGAAGTGGTTGACGACGACGAGCAGCCTCTTCCCGTGGGCGAGGAACTCGCCGGCGAGCGATTTGCGGGTGTCGTCGAACGCCGCCGACCCGGTTCCGACCCGGCCGGGACTGGAGGACAAGCGGGGCCCGGACGGGTGCGCAACGATCGTCGTCTCCGTCGTTGGGCCGCCGCCTGCCCGGTCGATGAACTCGACGCCGCGATCGGTCCGGAACAGGAAGCCGACGCGGATGTTGCCGCCGGGCGCGCCGCCTTCGGCGTCGTCGACCGGGTCGATCTGGCGGTAGTCGTAGAGCGGACCACCTGCGACCTGGATCGCCTGGATCAAGCGTGTCCATGCGACGGACGCGTCCACGACGGGACTGGCGGTGCCGCCGGCGACGCCGTCGTTGTCCTGCACCTCTTCGATCCCGATGATGTCTGGCGACTGGAGGTTGTTCACCATGAGCGCGGCGAGGTGATCGTACTTGGACTGCGGGTCCGTACCGGCGAGGTTCTCGACGTTGAACGTCGCCACAGCGACCTGCTGATCGGCGGGAGCCGACGTCGTCTCGCGGATGAGCCCCGCCGATGTGAACGACGGCGTCGAGGTCGCCTGGATCTTGTAGTTCGAGAAGCTGTAGTCGAGCGGCCCGATGATCGCGGACGTGAGGGCGTCGGCGACGTTCATGTCGGGCATCGCCTTCGCTGGACGAGGCGCCGGGGCGATGTCGCGCAGGATCTCGTCGTCGACGATGATCCGCTCCGGGTTGGGATCGACGTACCCTCCGAGGAGGATCCCTCCGCGGGGCGTCCGTAGCCCGGTGGCCCATGTGCCGGCGTCGGGGAGGAGCGTGATCTCTCCGAAACTCCGGGTCGCGCCGACGACGGCGCCGTTGTTGACTTGAAGGATCACCCCTTCGATGCTCTCGTAGAAGTCGATCGCGTCGTTCTCCGGGTCGAAGCTGCCACCGGTCTCGACGTTGCCGACGCCGTCGTCGTCGATGTTCTCCGTGGGCGGGATGCTGCCGCCGAGGCCGAGCACCGTCGGTGCGGGGAGTGGGTTGCCGCTCGACAGGATTGCGACGGTTGCGTTCGAGGACGTGATCTGGGTGATGGTGAGATTGTCGGGATCCCCGCCGGGGCGGAACTCGCTCACCGTGCCCCCCACCCGCACCAGATCGCCGATCCGGGCTACCGGGGCGGCGTTGAGGAAAACGAAGACGGCGTCGGAGGTCGCGAGGTTCACGTCCGGGGTCGGGTCCTGGATCCACACGCCGCGCCCGCCTGCGGTGCGGCGAGCCGTGACGATGCCCTCCACGCCGCTCACGTTCTGGCCGTTGAGGGGCGAGATGTGGGACGCGCCCTGAACCTCGGCGATCGTGGTCGGCGGCGGGACCGTGGTGAAGGAGGACGAGAAGTTGTTGGCCGGTGAGTCCGGCGGGTCGATCAGGTCCTGGTCAGTAACACCAGCCGCGTTGATCGTCAACGTGCACGCTTCGCCGTTCGCGAAGTCTGTGGTCGGATCCAGCGTGAACGTTGTCGGTCCGCCGGAGACCGCTGCCGTGACTGCGCCCGACGTGACGCAGGAGATCTCGAACCAGGCGCCCGTGACGTTCACCGGCTCGCTGAAGGTCACCTCGACGTTCGCGTCGACGGCCACGTTCGCGGCGCCATTCGCGGGGCTGACCGACGCGACCGCAGGGCCGGCGTCGCCGACGATCGGGTCCCCGTTGGCTTGGATGTCGTCCACACCCACCCACTCGTCGTTGCCGGCCGCGTTCGTGGTGATGACCCGCACCTGGACGAGCGGCTTGTCGTTCGCGTCGGCCGGAAGGATCACGGCGAGCGGTGTCGTCAAGCCGGCGAGGCTCGGGCCGGCGGTCGCGTCGGCGATATAGCCGGCGGGAAGGTTCGTATACACCCCGCCTGCGCCGACGCGGTACTGGGTGGCGACCTGCTGGACGGCGTTGTCCGCCGAGCCGTCGAGATCGCGGGCGTTGTACGAGACCGTGATGTCCTGGAAGCCGGTCGTGACCAGGCTGACCACGATGTGGGGCGCGTCGGCGGTGCCTGAGCCGTTGAGCGCGACGGACGGGTTCTCGAGGTGGAACTCGGCCACCCCGCCGGTCGCGAGTGTGTTCGGATTGGTCTGGTTGGCGATGACGTCGACCGGTGTCGCCGAGCCGTCGGCGGTGATCGTCTGCGGATCGGTTCCCGTGGCCGTCGTCAGGTCGTCCCCGCGGTAGCCGATCACGCCGGGCACGCCGGACCAGTCGTCGTCCGTCGTGATCAGTCCGGGGTTCGACCAGTCCTGCGAGAACGGGAGGGACTGCGCCGCCGAGTCAGCCGCCGCGGGCACGACACCAACGACCAGGACAACGGACACCAGTCCTGCCGGGGCTACCCGTCGAGACCTCACTGTCGCGTCTCCCCTCGGTTCGACGATCCCACCTGCCCCGGCACTACCGAACGAGCAGAGCTCGCCCGATGGTATCCCCGGTCGCGCCTGGGCTGTCCACGTTCACCACTGCGACTGCGGCTCCTTCGGGTGGTCGCGTGGGACCGACGCGAAAGCCCCGCCGGGCGCCGCAGGCAATACGGACGTGAACGCCGCATCGGGCCCCGGTCAGCACACGTACGTCTTCAACGGCGAATCCGGCTCGCCATGCCACGGATCGCACTCTAGACGCCGACCCACGATCCGATCCCCTCCCGTTGCGTCCACCCGCCGGAGCATCCGGTTGATTCCTACCGACCCAAGCCGAGGTCCTATGGCTGCTGGCCGAGGCCGAGGTCGTCCAGGCCGTAAGCGGCGCGGTAGACGAGGCCGGACCGCTCGATGCGCTCGCGGGCGCCGGTTGAACGGTCGACGATCACGGCGACCGCGACCACCTCGGCGCCGGCGGCCCGGAGCGCCTCGACGGCGGTCAGCGCGCTGGCGCCCGTGGTCGAGGTGTCCTCGAGGGTGAGAACCCGGCGGCCGGCGACGTCGGGGCCCTCGATACGGCGCTGCAGCCCATGCGCCTTCGCGCTCTTGCGGACGACGAAAGCGTCCAGGTGGCGTCCGCGGCCGGCAGCGGCATGCAGCATCGCCGTCGCGACGGGGTCCGCTCCGAGAGTGAGGCCGCCGACCGCCTCGTACCCGAGGTCGGACGTCAGGTCGAGCATGACCTCGCCCACCAGGGGCGCGGCCCCGCCGTCGAGGGTGATCCGGCGGAGGTCGACGTAGTGGTCGGCCTCGCGTCCGGAGGAGAGTACGACCTGGCCGTGCACGACCGCCTTCGCGACGATCTCGCGTCGTAGCTGCTCCCGAGCGTTCACGGGATCAGTCGGTAGAAGCGCCAGTAGTCGGTGTGTATCGGGAGGATCTCCACCTCGCCGAAGCCCGCCTGGAGGGCGTAGTGACGAAGCAACGAGGGACGCATGACGGCTCCGGTGGCTGCGGTCTGCGGGTCTCCCATGGCGGCGGGCAGGCAGGAGACCACACTCCAGCCGTACTCATGCCGTTCCCGCTGCGAGGCAGGGGCGGTGAACTCGTCGTGGACCAATCCGTCGACCACCAGCACCGTCCCGTCATCCGCGAGCGTCTCCCGGGCTGCGCGGAGTGCGTCGACTGGTCGCGACATGTCATGCAGGGCCTCGAAGATCGTCACCAGGTCGTACCCGCCGGACACGCCGAGATCTGAGGCGTTGGTGAGGGAGAAGGTCACTCGACCGGCCACCCCGGCCCGCTCGGCGTTCCGGCGGGCGGCGGCGATGGCATCGTGGTCGAGATCGACGCCGTCCACGATGATGCTGGGGTACGCCCGGGCCATCGCGATGCTCGACCAGCCGGTGCCGCACGCCACGTCCGCGACCCGCGCCGGCGGCTCGGCCCGAAGCCGCAAATCCACATCGGTGATCGCGGGGAGCCACTGCGTGCCCAGCAGATTGATGAACCGGGCCCGGTTGGCCTCCGCCCGGCCCTCCGGCTCCCACGGCAGCGGAGGCAGCGTGCCGCCGGCCCGGAACGCCTCCACCAGCGGTGGAAGCCGGCGCCCGGCGCGCACGATGTCGACGCCGGTGTAGGCCTCGTAGCGGACGTCGTCGCGGTCGGCCAGAACCGGGATGTGCTCCGGCGGCAACCGGTACCGGCGAGCCAGAGCCTCCGCCCGCGGGTCGTCGACCTCGATAAGCCCGCTCGCGGCGTGCTGCTCGAGCCACTCCCTCACATACCGCTCGGCAGTACCGGTGCGCTCGGCCAACTGCGAGGACGTCGCCGGACCGCCCGTCGCGAGCGCCCGATACAGCCCGAGTCGCTCACCTAGGTAGACGGTGTAGAGCTCGAGCGCCCCCACCGCATTGCCGAACAACCGCTCGCGCAACGTCTCCGTCCGGTCGACATCGACCATCACCGCCACCCCCCTGTCCGGGTGTCCTCGACGATCCCCAGAGACTACGCAACGCGCCGAGCGGCCCGGCCGCTCCTCACTGCCGGGACCGGGCGCTTGCCGGATGCCGTCGGCCAACTCCGACCGCCCAGCGCCGTGGCATCCTCGGCAGCAGCCAGGCGGCAGCCTTGTAGAACGCTCCGGGGACCGACACGGTCTTGCCCTTCTTCAGGTCCCGCAACGCCGCGGCCACGAGCCGGTCCGCGTCAAGCCACAACGGCGGCGGCAGCCGGCTCATGTTGATGCCGGCCCGGTCGTGGAACTCGGTACGCACGAAGCCGGGCGCCAGCACCATCGCCCGCACACCGGTGTCCGACAGCGACACCGCAAGCCCCTCGGTGAACATCGTCACCCAGGCCTTGGCAGCGCTGTACGTGCCCCGCGGCAGCCAACCAGACACCGAGCTGACGTTGACGACCGCGCCATGCCCGCGCTCGATCATGCCAGGCAAGGCGGCATGCGTCAGCCGCAGCACCGCGCGAACCATGATGTCGAACATCCGCTCCTCGTCGGAGATGTCATTCACGAGGAACGGCTTGCGCAGCCCGAACCCCGCGTTGTTGACGAGGACGTCGACGGGCCGCTCGGGGTCACGCAGCCGCGCTTCGACCGCGCCGATCCCGGCGGACGTCGTCAGATCGGCCTGCAGCACCTCGGTCGCCACACCGTGGGCAGCCCGGAGTTCAGCAGCGACTTTCTCCAGGCGCTCGACGTCGCGAGCGACCATCACCAGGTCGTGGCCCTGGGCCGCCAACTGCCGTGCGAAGGACAACCCGATGCCCGCTGTGGGACCGGTGACCAGAGCGGTCGGCATGACGCGACGCTACCTTCCTCATGATCACGTCGATCCCGCGCGCGGCCCCCACGCCGCATGAGGGAGCGCCCGGCCCCCCCGGCAGAGCCACAGATCTGCCTGGCACGGTGAACCGTTCCACAAACCACTACAACTCGGGCGCAGGAACAGCGGCCCAGCGTGCCAGGCACAACGGCTGAGCGTGCCAGGTGCGCTGTGGCCGACGACTCGCCGCGACCTGCTCGAAGTCGGGCCGATCGCTCAGGCCCGGGTGACCGTGAGCGTGTCGCCTGCCTCGTCGAGGTCGACGACCACGGTGTCGCCGTCGTGGACCTCGCCGGCCAGGATCGAGCGGGCCAGCCTGTCCCCGATCGCCGACTGAACGAGCCGACGCAGTGGCCGCGCGCCGTACACCGGGTCGTATCCGGTCAGCGCCAACCACTCCTTTGCGGCATCGCTGACCTGCAGCATGAGCCGGCGGTCGGCCAGCCGAGCGGCGAGCTGGGCGACCTGGAGCTCCACGATCTGTGCCAGCTCGTCAGCGCCGAGGGCGTCGAAGAGCACGACCTCGTCGAGCCGGTTGAGGAACTCGGGCTTGAACGACGCGTGCACGACTTCCATCACCTTGTCGCGCTTCGCCGCGTCGTCCAGCGTCGGGTCGGCCAGGAAGACCGAGCCGAGGTTCGAGGTCAGGATCAGGATCGCGTTGCGGAAGTCGACCGTGCGGCCCTGGCCGTCGGTCAGCCGCCCGTCGTCGAGCACCTGGAGCAGCACGTCGAAGACCTCGGGGTGCGCCTTCTCCACCTCGTCGAGAAGCACGACCGAGTAAGGGCGGCGGCGGACGGCCTCGGTCAGCTGGCCGCCTTCCTCGTAGCCGACGTACCCAGGTGGCGCACCGACCAGCCGCGCAACGCTGTGCTTCTCGCCGTACTCGCTCATGTCGATGCGAACCATGGCCCGCTCGTCGTCGAACAGGAACCCGGCCAGCGCCTTGGCCAACTCGGTCTTGCCGACGCCGGTCGGCCCCAGGAACAGGAACGAGCCGGTCGGTCGGTCCGGGTCGGAGATGCCGGCCCGGGCACGGCGGACCGCGTCGGAGACGGCGGCCACGGCCGTGCGCTGGCCGACGACGCGGGCGCCGAGCTCGTCTTCCATTCGCAGCAGCTTGTCGGTCTCGCCTTCGAGCAGCCGGCCGGCCGGGATGCCGGTCCAGGCCGAGACGACGTCGGCGACGTCGTCCGGACCGACCTCCTCCTTGACCATGGCGTCGGGCGCTGGGCCCGCCTCGGCCTCCGAGGCGGCGGCCGCGAGCTCCTTCTCCAGCTCGGGGATCCGGCCGTAGAGGATCTCGCTCGCGCCGGCCAGGTCGCCGTCGCGCTGGGCGCGCTCGGCCTGGCCTCGCAGCTCGTCGAGCTGTTCCTTGAGAGCGCCGACCCGGTTGAGGCTGGACTTCTCCTGCTCCCAGCGCGCCTCGAGCCCGCGCAGCTCCTCCTCGCGGTCAGCAAGCTCCGCCCGAAGCTTCGTCAGCCGCTCGCGCGAGGCGTCGGCGGCCTCGCCGGAGCCCCGCTCGACCTCGCGGGCGAGCGCGAGCTCCTCCATCTTCAGCCGGTCGACGGCACGGCGGAGCGTGTCGATCTCGACCGGGGACGAGTCGATCTCCATCCGCAGTCGGGACGCGGCCTCGTCGACCAGGTCGATCGCCTTGTCGGGGAGCTGACGGCCGGTGATGTAGCGATGCGAGAGGGTCGCGGCGGCGACGAGTGCCGCATCGGAGATCTGCACCTTGTGGTGGGCCTCGTAGCGCTCCTTGAGCCCGCGCAGGATCGCGATGGTGTCCTCGACGCTGGGCTCGCCGACGTAGACCTGCTGGAACCGGCGCTCCAGGGCGGCGTCCTTCTCGATCCGCTCGCGGTACTCGTCGAGCGTGGTCGCCCCCACCATGCGCAGCTCGCCGCGGGCCAGCATCGGCTTGAGCATGTTGCCGGCGTCCATGGCGGACTCACCGGTCGCGCCCGCGCCGACGACGGTGTGCAACTCGTCGATGAACGTGACGACCTGGCCCTCGCTGGCCTTGATCTCGTCGAGCACCGCCTTGAGACGCTCCTCGAACTCGCCGCGATACTTGGCGCCCGCGACCATGGCGCCAAGGTCCAGCGCGATCAGTCGCTTGCCGCGCAGCGACTCCGGAACGTCGCCGGCCACGATCCGCTGCGCGAGCCCTTCGACGACGGCGGTCTTACCGACGCCGGGCTCGCCGATCAGCACCGGGTTGTTCTTGGTGCGCCGGGACAGCACCTGGATCACGCGACGGATCTCCGAGTCGCGCCCGATGACCGGGTCGATCTTGCCCTCACGGGCGCGCTCGGTGAGGTCGACGCCGTATTTGTTCAGCGCGTCGTACGTACCTTCCGGGTCGGGGCTGGTGACCCGGCCGCTGCCGCGAACCTCGGTGAAGGCGGCCCGCAGTCGCTCGGCCGTGACGCCGTGGCGTGCCAGCAGCTCACGGACCGGCGAGTCGACGTGTGCAAGCCCCACCAGGAGGTGCTCGGTGGAGACGTATTCGTCACCGAGCTCTCGAGCGACCTCGCCGGCATGGGAGAGCACGGCGTACGTCGAGCGGGCCAGGCCTGGTGCGGCGACGGTCGAGCCGGCGGCCGCAGGCAGGGCCTCGGCGGCGGCGTCGATATCGCGGCGGACCCCGGCGACGTCGGCACCCGCGGCCTCGAGCAACGGCGCGGTCAGCCCCTCGGACTGGGCCAACAGCGCACGGAGAAGATGCGCCGGCTCCACAGATGGGTTGCCCGCCGTGGCCGCACTGCGAACGGCGACGGACAGTGCCTCCTGGGCCTTCGTCGTCAGCTGGTCGTTCATCACTCTCCCGTTGTCGGTGTCCGGACGTCTATCGAAGAAACAACCTGCAGAGTTGAGTCTCTTCCACTCAACTATAGTCAGCGCACGGGCATGCGCACACCCCCGGCCGCAACGAGCATCGCGAACGCTACGGCTTGTCGTGAAAGTGTTGCCCGCATGCCCGCCGCGAAGCCGCAGGCCGATCTCGTCGACCGGCTGGCCGACGCGGTGGGAGCAAGCCACGTGCTGACGGACGACTCGCTGACGAAGGGATATCGCACCGACTGGACCGGGCGCTGGGAGGGTCGCGCCACCGCCGTCGTGCGCCCCGGCTCGACCGACGAGGTGGTGGCCGTCGTCCGCGCGTGCGCCGCCGCCGCCGTGCCCATCGTCCCGCAAGGTGGCAACACCGGGCTGGTCGGCGCGTCGATCCCGCGCGACGGCGAGGTCGTCGTGAGCCTGCGCCGACTGGACACGATCGAGTCGGTCGATCCGATCGAGCGGACGTTGGCCGCCGGTGCGGGTGTCACCGTCGCCGCCGCCCAGGCGGCCGCGGGATCGGCCGGCCTCATGCTCGGCATCGATCTGGCCGCCCGGGAGTCGGCGACGCTCGGCGGCGTCGTCGCGACCAACGCCGGCGGGCTGCGCGTCGTCCGGTACGGCCCGACCCGGTGGCAGCTGGCGGGAGTCGAGGCCGTCCTCGCCGACGGATCCGTGCTGCGTCGCTGGTCCGGGCTGATGAAGGACAACGTGGGCTATGACTTGGTCGGGCTGTTCGCCGGCAGCGAGGGGACGCTCGGCATCGTGACGCGCGTGCTGATGCGCCTCGTCTCGCCGCCGGCACACGTCCACGTCGCGCTCGTCGGTGTGCCGTCACTGGACACAGCCGGCGCCGTGTTGGGCGCCGCACGCGCGGCCGGCCTGACCGTCGAGGCCGCCGAGTTCTTCCATGCTGCTGGGCTGGCGCTCGTCCGGTCACGACTCGGACTTCGGCCGCCGTTTGCCGAGGAATACCCCACGTACCTGCTGGTGGAGCTGTCCGGCGGCACCGAGGACGAGGTGGCCGACACGTTCGCGAGGCTCGGCACGCGGGTCGGCGACGGGACGTTCGAGCCGGCTCCGGGGAGCCGGCTGTGGGCCTACCGGGAGGGCCACACGGAGGCGGTGAACGCGGCCGCCGTGGCCATCGGCTGTGCACCGGTCAAGCTCGACGTCGCCGTGCCGTTGCGCCGGCACGCCGAGTTCGAGGCCGTGATGAGAGTACGCATCGGAGAGCGGTTCCCAGAGTCAGAGGTGATCACGTTCGGACACCTGGCCGAGGGCAACTCGCACGTCAACCTGCTCGGTGTGCCGGAGGCACAGGCCGACGAGGCAACCGACCTGGTGCTCCGGCTCGTGGTCGACCACGGCGGGAGCATCAGTGCCGAGCACGGCGTCGGCCGGGCGAAACGGCCGTGGCTCGAGCTCGCCCGGTCGCCGGTCGATGTCGCCGCCATGCGCGCGATCAAGCACGCCCTCGACCCCGCCGGCTTGTTCTCCCCCGGCGTTCTCCTTACTCCAGCTCGGCGAGATTGATCACGTGGACCAGCCCGCGACGGTGGCACGTACCGCGGTCTCGAAGATCTCGGCGGGATCACCGGCCTGCGGCGGCAGCAACTCACCGAGCTCCAGTGAAACGAGTCCGTGCACGTTGGCCCACAGCGCCGCGGCGATCGCCTCCGGCTCGGGCGTGCGAGGGAAGCGGCCGGCCTCGACGCCGCGCCGCACGGCGTCGAGCAGCGGCACGAAGGTCGCAGCCCCTTCCTCGGTCCGCTTCGTGCTCAGGTTCGACGGGCGCACGTCGTCGCCGAACATCACCCGGTAGCCGTGCGGATCTGCGACTGCGCTCTCCCGGTATGTCAGCCCCAGCCGCACGACGTCCTCGACCGGGTCGTCACTCACGCCGACGGCCGCCTGCCGGTCGCCGAACCGGCGGAACGCCTGCGCGTACAAAGCCGCCAGCAGGCCCGGCTTGCCGCCGAAGAGCGAGTACACGGCCGCGGTCGACGTCCCGGCATCTGCCGCAAGCGCACGCAGGCTCAGCGAATCGGCGCCGCGCGCGAACACGGCTGCGGCAGCCCGGCTCAACAGCCGCTCGCGCAGGGCATCATCGTGCCGCCGCTTCCTTCCCACTTGACGAGAATAACCTAACGCTGTTCTATAACGGTGTTACGTCGACTTCGAGGAGGCTTACATGCTCGAGCTCAGCACCGAGGCAACCGGCCTCGCCGGCATACTCATGCTGGCCGTGGTGACCATCGAGTCCGGTGGGTGGTTCCTCACCCGGGTCGCCACCGGCGACGTTCCGACCACGGAGTTCCAGCGGTCGTTCGCGCGGGCCGGCCACGGCATGGCCGGCGTGCTCGTCACGCTCGGCCTGGTCGGCGTGATCCTGACCGACGCGACCACACTCGACGGCTTCGCCGGCTGGGTGGCGCGGTCCGGCATCCCGGTTGCAGCGATCCTGATGCCGGCCGGGTTCTTCCTGTCCTCCACTGGAGCTGGCCGGACCAAGCCGAACGGGCTCGTCTGGCTGGTCTGGCTCGGCGCCCTCGTCCTCGCGGCCGGCGCCATCACCCTCGGGATCGGCCTCCTGACGGCATAGCCGCGCACCGACCACCCCGAGTAGGAAGCGGCCTGATCGGAAGCGGGACTACAAGCGGCCGCAATTGGCACGCTCGGCCAGTACGCAGGCGCCCGACCCGTCCGGATATGTGGAGCAGTCCGGCGTGCCAATCAGCGAGACGAGGCAAACACCGAGTGTTCGAGGCGTGGGCGGCCGGATTCGGCCACGTCGGGCAGCCAGCGTGGTCAGGTGAGCATGCGGCGGGCCGGCCAATGGGTCAGCGGGTGCGGCGTGACCTGCGCGGCCAGCCACGCCACCTCCGCGTTCAGCTCGGCCTGCCGGCCACGAAGAGCGTCGACCTCGGCCTCGAGCTCGAGGATGCGCTTGATGCCGGCGAGGTTGACGCCCTCATCCTGGGAAAGCCGCTGGACTTCGCGCAGCAGCTCGATGTCACGTAGCGAGTAGCGCCGCCCGCCGCCCCCGGACCGCCCAGGCGACACCAGGCCCAACCGGTCGTACTGCCGCAGCGTCTGCGGGTGCATGCCCGCCATCTCCGCCGCCACGGAGATCACGTAGAGGGGCTCGTCGTCGCGGATGAGCCTGGCGGCCCCGGCCATGGTCACGACGAAGCGGCTCCCGGCGTCCACGGTCAACCTGCCTTCTCGACCGCGCGCATGAGATCGGCGCGGATGTCGTCGCCCGAGGTAGCGTCACGGAACGTCTCCAGGGCCTCTCTGGCCTGGCCGTCGACCCGCTGGGGGACCATCACGTCGACGCTGACCAGCAGGTCGCCGCGGGTACCGTCGGTTCGGCGGGCACCCCGGCCACGGACCCGGAACGTGCGCCCGTTCGGCGTCCCCGGCGGCAGCTTGAGGGTCACTGGCGCACCGTTCAGCGTCGGGACCTTGATCTCGGCGCCGAGCGTCGCCTCGGGGAACGTCACGGGCACGGTGACCGTCAGGTGCTCGCCGCGCCGCCCGAACACCGGGTGCGGCGACACGTGCACAGTGACGTAGAGGTCGCCGGCCTGGCCGCCCCGCTCGCCCGGAGCGCCCTTGCCCTTGAGCCGGATCCGCTGGCCGTCGCGCACCCCGCCGGGAATCCGCACCTGCATGACCCGGCTGGTCGTGCCGCGTCCCGAGCCGTTGCAGACGGGGCACGGGTCGTCGACGACGAGGCCACGACCCTTGCATTCGCGGCACGGCTCGGAGAGCGAGAAGCGACCGGCATTGGTGCTGGTGTGCCCCGTGCCACCGCACACCGGGCAGACCCGGGGAACGGTGCCGGCCTTCGCGCCGGTCCCGGCACACGCGGTGCACGCCGACGCGCTGGTCATCCGCAGGGGAACGGTGACGCCGTCGACGGCCTCGGCGAAGCCGATCGTGACCTCGCTCTCGACGTCGGCCCCACGGCGGGCCTGGGTCGTCCGCGCCCGCTGCCCGAACAGCCCGCCGAAGACGTCGCCGAGGCCGCTGCCCTGCCCTCCGCCGGAGCCGCCGAACAGGTCGCCGAGGTCGAAGTTGAACGTGCCGCCCGAGCCACCGGCGCCGCTCGGAACCTTGAAGCCGCTACCGAACAGCGACCGGGCTTCGTCGTACTGCTTGCGCTTCTCCGGGTTGGACAGGACCGAGTACGCCTCCGAGACCTCCTTGAACCTGGTCTCGGACGACTTGTCCGCGGAGTTGTGGTCGGGGTGTAGGTCACGGGCGAGGGTGCGGTACGCCTTCTTGACCGCCGCGGCGTCGGCGTCCTTGGGGACGCCCAAGATCTTGTAGTAGTCCTTCTCGAGCCAGTCCTTCGTGCTCATGGCCGTCCCCTCCTCCCCGTATCATCACTCGTCGTCGGCGTCACCCGCGGCTGCCGCGCCCCGATCGTCGGGCTGGGGCAGCGCCTCGGTCGGCTCGGCGACGGCGACCCGGGCCGGTCGGATGATCCGTTGGCCGTAGCGGTAGCCCGGCGTGAGCACCTGCGTACAGGTGGGCACCGTCACCTCGTCGGAGTACTCGTGCATGAGCGCCTCGTGCACGGTCGGGTCGAACACGTCGCCCGGCTCGCCGAACCGCACAAGTCCGAGCTTCGTCGTCGTCGCCTCGAGGGCTTCGCCGACCTGTCGGAAGCCACCGGTGAGGTCACCGTGGTCGCGCGCCCGGCCGATGTCGTCGAGCACACCGAGTAGCTCGCCGAGCACCGACGCGATCGCGTTCTCGCGGACGGCCTCGCGGTCGCGTTCGACCCGGCGCCGGTAGTTGACGTACTCGGCCTGCAGGCGGCGCAGGTCGTCGAGGTGCTCGGCGGCCTCAGCCCGCGCAGCGGCCAGCGCGTCGCCGGGATCGGCCGAGGCGCCCGTGTCGTCGCGGGCCGTCGCCGGGTGGCGCCCGCGTCCCGCGGCAGGTGCAGGCCCCGGGTCAACCCCCTGGTCCCGCACCTCGCCGGTCTGCGGGTCGAGCCGGCGACGGTCGCGCACCACCGGACCGACGGCCTCGTCCGCGCCGTTCTGGTTCCGGTCGGTCACTTGTCGCCCTTCTCCTCGTCGACGATCTCGGCTTCGACGACATCCTCCTCGGCGGCGTCGCCGCTGGCGGCACCGCCCTCGCCGGCACCGTCCGGGCCGGGCTCGCCGGAAGCGCCAGCCGCCTCGGAGGGCTGGGCGGTGGCGTACATCGCCGCGCCCAGCGCCTGGCTCGCGGTCGCAAGCCGCTCGGTGCCCGACCTGATCGCGGCGTCGTCGTTACCGTCGAGCGCCTTCTTCAGATCGGCCAGCGCGGAGTCGACGTCGGAGCGGAGCTCATCGGAGAGCGTGCCCACCTTCTCGGCGTTGTCGCCCATGAACTTCTCGGTCTGGTAGACCAGCCCCTCGGCCTGGTTGCGGGTCTCGGCCGCCTCGCGACGCTGGCGATCCTCCTCCGCATACTGCTCGGCCTCGCGCATCATCCGGTCGATCTCCTCCTTGGGGAGGGACGAGCCGCCGGTGATCGTCATCGACTGCTCCTTGCCGGTGCCGAGGTCCTTGGCGGACACGTGCACGATGCCGTTGGCGTCGAGGTCGAACGTGACCTCGATCTGCGGCACCCCGCGCGGAGCCGCCGGCAGCCCGGTCAGCTCGAAGTTGCCGAGCGCCTTGTTGCTGCGGGCCATCTCGCGCTCGCCCTGGTAGACCTGGATCATCACCGAGGGCTGATTGTCATCGGCCGTGGTGAAGACCTCGGAGCGCTTGGTCGGAATGGTCGTGTTGCGCTCAATGATCTTCGTCATCACGCCGCCCTTGGTCTCGATGCCGAGCGACAGCGGGGTGACGTCGAGCAGCAGCACGTCCTTGACCTCGCCGCGCAGGACACCCGCCTGCAGGCTGGCGCCGACGGCGACGACCTCGTCGGGGTTGACCCCCTTGTTGGGCTCCTTGCCGCCGGTGAGCTGGCGGACCAGGTCGACGACGGCGGGCATCCGGGTGGAGCCACCGACGAGCACGACGTGGTCGATCGAGTCGAGCGAGATCCCGGCGTCCTTGATGACCTGCTCGAACGGGGCCTCGCAGCGGGACAGGAGATCGCTGGTCATCTGCTCGAACTGGGCCCGGGACAGGCTCTCGTCGACGTGCACCGGGTTCTTGTCGGCGTCCTGGGCGATGTAGGGCAGCGAGATCGAGGTCTGGGTGCTTGAGGACAACTCGATCTTCGCCCGCTCAGCGGCCTCGCGGACACGCTGCATCGCGATCTTGTCCTTGGCAAGGTCGAGCCCGTGGGTCGCGCGGACCCGCTCGACCAGCCAGTCGATGACCTTCTGGTCCCAGTCGTCGCCGCCGAGGTGGTTGTCGCCATTGGTGGCCTTGACCTCGACGACGCCCTCGCCGATCTCCAGCAAGGACACGTCGAACGTGCCACCGCCGAGGTCGAACACCAGGATCGTCTGGTCCTTCTCGCCCTTGTCCAGGCCGTACGCCAGCGCCGCCGCAGTCGGCTCGTTGACGATGCGCAGCACGTTGAAGCCCGCGATCTCGCCGGCCTCCTTGGTGGCCTGCCGCTGGGCGTCGTTGAAGTACGCGGGCGTGGTGACGACCGCGTCGGCGATGGTCTCGCCGAGGTAGGCCTCGGCGTCGCGCTTGAGCTTCTGCAGGACGAACGCGGAGATCTGCTGCGGCGTGAACGTCTTGCCGTCGATCTCCCTCTTCCAGTCCGAGCCCATCTCGCGCTTCACGGACCGGATCGTCCGGTCGACGTTGGTGACCGCCTGCCGCTTCGCGACCTCCCCGACCAGGACCTCGCCGTTCTTCGCGAAGGCGACCACCGACGGGGTGGTCCGCGATCCCTCCGCGTTGGCGATGACGGTGGGCTCGCCGCCCTCCAGAACGGCGACGACGGAGTTCGTCGTCCCGAGATCAATTCCTACGGCTCGTGCCATGACCTGTTACCTCCGAAGAGACGTCTCTGTCGATTGAGCGACCAACGCTCAAGTATTGCGGGTCGGGTCCGTCTGTCAAACCTGTTCTTGAGTCTACCTGACTCAACTTGTCGATGTTGCGTCAACGCCGCCAGATGTCGTGTGCATTGCAGCCTGCGCGACCGTCACGCCGAACAGGAACGGCATGCGGTCAGATCCACTCGACGCCCTGCCCACACCGGTCCGCTTCACGCGTTTCGACGGCGCCGACCTACGCTTTACGCATGCTGCGGCGCATGCGCGACCACACCGGGGGCCCGAACATGAAGGTCCGTCTGGTGGCGCTGCTCGCCGCGGTGGGGCTCCTCGTGGTGTCTGCACCGGCGGTGCTGCCGCTGGTCCGCTGGATCGCCGACCTGGTGTGGTGAGCACGCCGCCGGTCGCCGAACGGACGGACGCTCGGCTGCCCGCGTCCAGACGGTTGCTCGGCGTCGACGCCGCCCGCGGGCTCGCCCTGATCGGCATGATGTCCGTCCACATCCTGCCGAGGCTCGACGACGACGGCACGGCGAGCACTGCGTACTTGATCGCCAGCGGGCGTTCCGCGGCCCTGTTCGCCGTCCTCGCCGGCGTGGGGCTCGCCCTGGCCAGCGGAGGTCCGACGCCGCCGCGAGGGCGGCCCTTGGCCGGCGCAGTCGTCGCGACGTTGGCCCGTGCACTCGTGCTGTTGCTCGTCGGCCTCGTTCTCGGCAGCTTCGATTCCGGCGTGGCGGTGATACTCGCCTACTACGCGATCTTCTTCGCCGCAACCGCGCCGTTCCTCGGGCTGCCTGCACGCGTGCTGCTGCCACTTGCCGGTGCGTGGGCGGTCCTCGGCCCCGTGCTCAGCCAGGCGATCCGCCCGACGCTGCCCCCGTCATCGTTCGGCAACCCGACCATGGAATCGCTCGCACGTCCGGTCGACCTGCTCCGCGAGATCATGGTGACCGGCTATTACCCGGTCCTGACCTGGATGGCCTATCTGCTCGCCGGCCTGGGCATCGGCCGGCTTGCACTCAGGCAGACACGGACCGCGCGCAACATCCTCCTCGCGGGCGCTGTGCTCGCCGCGACCGCGTGGGTCGCGTCGTGGCTCCTCGTCCACCAGGGCGGTGGCCTGGAGAGGCTCGAGGCCGCCGGTGCCGCCGGTACGCCGATCGCCGGCCGGCCGCTGGAGGTCGCGCTCACGACGTCCTTCTTCGGCACAACGCCGACGTCGAGCTGGTGGTGGCTCGCGGTCGTCGCGCCGCACTCCGGCTCGCCGTTCGACATGCTGCACACCATCGGAACCGCGGGTGTCGTCCTCGGGTCGATGCTGCTGCTCGCCAAGGTGGCGCGAGCTGCGATCTGGCCCCTTGCCGCGATCGGAAGCATGACGCTCACGCTCTACACGACGCACGTCGTGCTGCTATCGACCGTCCTGCCGCGCGAGACGCCGGACGCCCTCCTCTGGCACGTGGTCGTCGCGGCCGCCATCGCGGTGCCGTGGCGGGCCTTCGTCGGACGCGGGCCGCTCGAGGCCGTCGCTGCGCAATTCTCTGCTGCGGCCCGCTCAGCGGTCGTACCCTCAGGCCCCCGAGCTCTCGAACCGCCGGGACGCTCGCCGAGCCGGCACTGAGCCGCCACGATCACAGCACGGGGCGGCCGCCCCGCCAGACCGCGGCGACGAGCGGGACACCGGGGCGGTAGGCAAGGTGGACGTACGTCGGGGCGTCGAGCACGGCCAGATCGGCGCGGGAGCCGGGGACCAGCCGGCCCACATCCGTCCGCCGCAGCGCGGTCGCCCCACCGACCGTTGCCGACCACAGCGCCTCGGCCGGGGTCATCCGCATATCGCGGACGGCGAGCGCGATGCAGAACGGCATCGAGGACGTGAAGCATGATCCCGGGTTGCAGTCGCTCGCGAGCGCCACGGTGGCGCCCGCCGCCAGGAGCCGGCGGGCGTCCGGGTACGGAGACCGGGTCGAGAACTCCACGCCGGGCAGGAGGGTGGCCACCGTCGCCGAGTCGGCGAGTGCGGCGACGTCCCCGTCCGTGAGGTGGGTGCAGTGATCCGCGCTGGCCGCGCCGAGCTCGCACGCAAGCTGGACTCCGGGGCCGGGACCGAGCTGGTTCGCATGGACGCGTGCCCCGAGGCCGCGCTCCAAGCCCGCGCCCAGGATCGCCCGGGCCGCGTCTGCGCCGAACGCACCCTGCTCGCAGAACACGTCGACCCAGCGGGCGTGGGGCGCACAGGCATCGAGCATCTCACCCGCGACGAGGTCGACGTAGTCGTCGGGGCGCTCGGCGTACTCGTCAGGTACAACGTGCGCGCCGAGGTACGTGGTCTCGTCGGTCAGCCGGCGGGCCAGCGCCAGGGCCCGAGCCTCGTCGCGCACCGTGAGGCCGTACCCGCTCTTGACCTCGACGGTCGTCGTGCCCTGTCGGCGCATCTCGGCGACCAGCCGGGCCAGGTTCGCCGCGAGAGCATCGTCGGGAGCAGCTCGCGTGGCCGCGACCGTCGTGCGGATCCCGCCTGCTTCGTACCGCCGGCCGGCCATTCGGGCCGCGAACTCGGCAGCTCGGTCGCCGGCGAAGACCAGGTGGGCGTGGCTGTCGACGAAGCCCGGGATCACGCACCGACCAGCTGCGTCAACCCGCGTGTCGGCGACCGGCGCCTGCGCCGATGAGCCGACCCACGCGACGCGACCGCCACCGTCTACCACGAGGGCGGCGTCGGAGATCTCGCCGAGCAGGGAGCCGTCGCCGTACTCCCGCGAGCCCGTGACGAGGATTCCGATCCCGTCCAGCAATGTGGTTGGCACGGCCCGAGCGTATGGGTGGTACGGCACGATGGGCACGATGTCCTCCACGCCGACGCCGATCCCGACGACACGGCTCGGCGTGCCGACCCGGCTGGTGGCGGCGGTACTGCCCGGAACGACGCTGAACCCGCTGAACTCCTCGATGATCGCCGTCGCATTGGTGGATCTGCAGCGGCATTTCGCCGTCGGCGTCGCGATGTCGACCTGGCTGATCTCCGCGTTTTACCTGTCGGCCGCGATCGGACAGCCGCTGATGGGCCGGCTCGTCGACCTCTTCGGTGCCCGCCGACTGTACGTCTCGGGGCTGGTCCTGGTGTTCGTCGTCTCGGTGCTGGCGCCGTTCTCGCCCGGGTTCTGGTGGCTCGTGGCCCTGCGCGCGCTCCAAGGCATCGGCGCGTCGGTGGCGTACCCGTCCGCGCTCGTGCTGTTCCGGTCGGCGGCGCCGGGCGACACGCCACCCGCCGGGGCGCTTGCGGCGCTCGGCGTCGCCGCAGCGTCGAGCGCGGCGCTCGGGCCGGTCATCGGCGGCATCCTGGTCGCCGTCGCCGGATGGCAGGCGATCTTCCTCGTCAACGTCCCGCTGACCGTGGTCGGTGTCGTACTCGCGCTCACAACGCTGCCGCGCGGCGGCAGCGACCGGGTACGGCGATCGCCGTCCGAGGTCCTCCGCGACGTCGACGTACCCGGCATCGTGCTCTTCAGCATCTGCATCACAGCCCTGCTGACGATGTTGCTGTCCTTGGCCCGCGAACCAGCGTGGTGGCTGGCGCCCGTCACGCTCGCCGCCGCCGCCGGTCTCGTCCTGCGCGAGCGCGCAACCCCGACCCCGTTCCTGGACGTTCGCGAGCTCGCCGCGAACCGTCCCCTGACCTCGCTTCTCGCTCAGCAGGGCGGCGTCAACCTCGTCTTCTACGCGTTGTTCTTCGGCCTTCCGATGTGGCTCGAGGTCGTCCGTGGCTTCTCGGCCGACCAGGTCGGCCTGCTCATGCTGCCCTTCACGATCCTCAGCCTGCTCGTCACGCCGCTCGCCGCCCGCTCGATCAACAGACACGGCACGCGTGCTGTACTGGTCGCCGGCTCCGCTCTCCTCGTGCTCGGAACGGCCGCGGTTCAGCTGCTCGGCACCACGACGCCGATCGTCCTGCTGGTGATGATCACGGTGGTGCTCGGCATTCCGAACAGTCTCAACAGCCTCGGCCTGCAGACCGGCCTGTACACCGCGAGTCCGCCAGAGCGCATCGGGTCGTCGGGCGGGCTGTTCCAGACGTTCCGCTACCTCGGGGCGATCATGGCGAGTTCGTTGCTCGGCGTCATGTTCGATGACGGCCTCAGCACCGAGGCGTTGCACCGCCTAGGGCTGGTGATCGCGGTCGTCGCTACCTGCCTACTAGCGCTCGCCTGGTCGCTGCCGCGCACCCTGTCCCGACGCACCCCGCACGACGCGCGCCCGTAGAACCACACCGCGATTCGGTCGCGTGAGCGCGCTGCACCAGAGCCGCCGTTGGTGTCGAGCGTGTATACGCTGATGCCACTGGTTGGCACCGGTGGATACCCGAGCGCGACAAGGTCCGCTCTCAGCGGCCGATCGGCGACGTGGACGGCCCGTGATGGCGGCGAGGTTCAGGCAAGAAGGGACCGCTGTGATCCGGGGCTACGTGGCGGGCTTCGGGGAGTCGGGGATCCGCGTCCTGGACGTCGATGACGGGCACATGACCGTCCGACCCGGCGCCGCGGTCGCAGATCCGTCCTACCTCGCGCTCTCCGAGGACAGACGCCTGCTCTACGCGGTCCTCGAGGATGCAGATGCCGGCCAGGTTGCGGCCTTCGCCGCCGAGCGGGACGAGCTGCGCCCGTTGGGCAACCAGCCGACCGGAGGGAGCAGTCCCTGCCACCTGTCGGTCCATCCGAGTGGGCGCTTCGTGCTGGCGGCCAACTACGGCTCCGGTTCGATCTCCGTCCACCCGATCGACGACGACGGCTCGCTCGGCGAACGCACCGACCTGGTACAGCACCAGGGAGGCGGCCTGGTCCGCGGCCGTCAGGACGGACCGCACCCCCACATGGTCGCCGCCGACCCTTCGGGCGCGCACGTCCTGGCCGTCGACCTCGGCACCGACGGGGTGTACCGGTACCGGCTCGATGTCGACGCGGGGCGGCTGTTCGCGGACGGCGTCACGTCGCTTCCCCCAGGTACCGGCCCTCGGCACCTGGCCTTCCACCCGGACGGCCGGCACGCGTTCGTCGTCGGCGAGCTCGACTCGGCCGTACACGTCCTCGACCTCGCCACCATGGACATCGGAGCGGCCGTTGAGACCCTGCCGGGCGATGCCCACGAATCGAACCACCCGTCCGCGATCCGGATCTCGGACGACGGTCGCTTCTGCTATGTCGCGAATCGCGGCCACGACAGCATCGCGGTGCTCGCCGTCGTCGACGGCCCGAGCCTGCGCCTGACGACGACGGTGCCCTGCGGGGGCGAGCACCCGCGCGACCTCGTACTCGCCGACGACCGGCTCTTCGTCGCCAACCAGTTCTCCAGCCGGGTGACGGTCTTCCGGGTCGACGCCGGAACGGGAAGGCCGGCTCCGCACGGAAGCCCGGTCGCGACCCCGAGCCCGTCCTGCATCGTGCTGCGATAACGCGTATCCGGGTGTCGGGGGTTACCCCTACCGTGAAATCAGGAGCATCCCCGACTGCGTTACGCAATGAGGACGACGAAGCTCTGAAGACGAAGAGAGGGTACGCGAGGGGAGGGGCGTCGTGACCGCGAGCGCGCTGGATGTCAACGGAGGCCGAGCGGCTGGCGGCCTTCGGCGGTCGCCCGGTGTCGTTCGCGAGGTGGGGTTGATCGTCGCCGCGACCCTGCTCTACGCCTTGGTCAGAGGACTCACCAGCGACCGGATCTCCGTCGCCTTCGACAACGCCGAGCAGGTCGTCTCGTTCGAGCGGTCGATCGGCCTGTTCGTCGAACCCCACCTGCAACGAGGGGCCCTCGACCACGACTTCGTCGTCACTGCCGCCAATGCTGTCTACATCGCCTTCTGGCCGATCGTCGCGCTCACGCTCGCCTGGATGGTCGTGCGGCACCCTGTCGAGTACCCGCGGTTCCGCAACGCCGTGCTGGCATCGGGCGCCCTCAGCTTGGTGATTTTCGCGGTCTACCCGCTCGCGCCGCCCCGGTTCGTGCCCCATCACGGTTTCATCGACACGATCACGCAGAACGCCACGACTTACCGCAATCTGAACGCGCCTGCCCTGGTCAACGAGTACGCGGCCATGCCGAGCCTGCATTTCGGCTGGATGCTCCTTGTGGGGTTCGCGCTCGCCACCGTTGCCACGCATCGCGTGGTGCGGATGTTCGGTGTCGTGCTGCCCCTGCTGATGTTCGCGTCGATCGTGCTCACGGCGAACCACTACATCGTGGACGGCATCGCAGGGGGCATCGTCATCGCACTTGGCATGACCATCGCGGCGGCGATCGATCGGCGCACGGCCTCCCGTCGCGTCCCAACGACGCGCCCCGTTCCCGAGGTCGAGCAGGGTGGGCCCGTGGCGGTCTCGGCGCGACGCTGAGGTTTCCGGGGGTTACCCCTACCCCGAATTCGGGAGCATCCCCGACTGTGCCGGCGCCCGTTGAAGACGAGGCTCTGGAGCGACCACGAGAGATCGCTACCGGGGAGCTGTCATGACCGCGCCACCTCAGACCGCAACGCTGACCAGACCTGAGCCGCCGCGGACCCGCCCGCGCGGGCCTGTCGTCGCCATCGCCACCTGGAGCGCACGCCACCGATGGACTGCGCTCCTGCTGTGGATCGCCTTTGTCGCAGCCGCGATCGTGGGCGGAGGCGCCGTCGGATCCAAGGAGATCGACGAGGGAGACGAGACGATCGGCGCCTCCGCGGCCGCTGACCGTGCCTTGCTCGACGCCGAGTTCGGCGACCTTCCGAGTGAGTCCGTGCTCGTGCAGAACGCGAGCGGCGGCCAGCTCGACGCTGCGGGCGCCGGCGCCGCGCTCGCCGAGCTGAACGACGGCCTCGCCAGCGTGGCCGGGGTCGCCGCCGTCGGCGAACCGGTCTCGTCGTCCGACGGCACGTCGCAACTCGTCGAGGTCACGCTCGCCGAGGGCACCGGCACCGACGTGGAGAAGGACGAAGCGGCCAGCGAGGCCGCCCGTGACGTCAAGGAGGTCGTCACCGACGTTGCCGCAGCGCACCCGGATCTGCTCGTCGAGCAGGTGGGTGACAACACGATCGGCGACGCCCTCGACAAGGTCTACGAGGACGACGTCGCCAAAGCCGGGTTCCTGTCCGTGCCGGTGACACTCGCGATCCTGCTGGTCGTCTTCGGCGCGCTCATCGCCGCCGGCGTCCCCATCCTGCTGGCGCTGTCGTCCGTCGGCGCCGCGATGGGACTGTCCGCGTTCGCGTCGTACCTCGTCCCGAGCAGCGAGTTTCTGGCCTCGGTCGTCCTGCTCGTCGGCATGGCCGTCGGTGTCGACTACTCGCTGTTCTACATCCGCCGCGACCGTGAGGAACGCGCAAAGGGCGACTCCGTCGAGCACGCGATCTCGATCGTGGCCGCAACGTCGGGACGTGCCGTCGTCGTCTCCGGCATCGCCGTGGCCGTCGCGATGTCGGGCATGTTCCTGTCCGGCTTCTCGATCTTCTCGGCGTTCGCGATGGGGACGATCCTGGTCGTCTCGGTTGCCGTGCTCGGGTCGGTGACCGTGCTGCCCGCGCTGCTGTCGATCCTCGGCCGCTGGGTCGACCGCCCCCGCATCCCGCTGCTGTGGCGGCTTGCCCGTCGTGACGGTGGCTCGCGGTTCTGGCCCGCCGTGCTGCGGCCCGTGCTGCGCCGTCCGTTTGTCGCGCTGACGCTCGGTGTTGCCGCGCTCGGGGCGCTGGCCCTGCCGGCGCTGGGGATGACGCTCTCGCAGCCGGACATCGACGACATGCCCGACTCGATCCCGGAGGTCCAGACCTACCAGCGGATCACCGACGCCTACCCGTCCGAGGGCACGGCCCACACGGTGGCCGTCTGGTCGGAGGACGGTTCCGCGCTGGATGCGCCGGCCGTCGACGCAGCCGTCGCCGAGCTGACCCAGCGGACCGACACCGAGACCGCGTTCTTCGCAACGGGGGGTGCCGTGCCCGAGGTCGAGTACGCCGAGGGTGGCGATGTCGCGCGGTTCAGCGTGCCCGCTGCGTCGAACGCGGATGACCCTCAAGGCCGCGCGTCCCTCGAGGAGCTGAGGACCCTCGTACCGGAGACGGTCGGAGAGGTACCCGGGGTCGACACCGGTGTCACCGGGGAGATCGCCTGGAACATCGACTTCCGCGACGTGCTCTCGGAACGGCTGCCTCTCATCATCGGCTTCGTCCTGCTGTTGACGGTGCTCGTGCTGGTCCTGGCGTTCCGGTCGCTCGCGATCGCCCTGACAGCTGCGGCGCTGAACCTGCTCTCCGTGGCCGCTGCGTACGGCCTTCTGGTGCTCGTATTCCAGAACACCTGGGCCGAGGGTTTGCTCGACTTCACGTCCAACGGAGCCATCATCACCTGGCTGCCGCTGTTCCTGTTCGTGATCCTGTTCGGGCTGTCGATGGACTACCACGTCTTCGTCGTCAGCCGGATCCGGGAGGGCCGACGTGCCGGTCTCTCGACGCGGGACGCCATCGCGCAGGGAATCACGAAGTCGGCCGGTGTGGTCACGAGCGCGGCGCTGGTCATGGTCGCCGTCTTCTCGATCTTCGCGACGCTCTCCCCGCTCGACTTCAAGCAGATGGGAGTCGGGCTCGCCGCGGCGATCCTGATCGACGCGACGATCGTGCGAGCCGTGTTGCTGCCAGCAGCGATGAGCCTGCTCGGCGAACGGAACTGGTGGATGCCCCGGGCGCTGCGGCGCCTACCGTCCTTCGATCACGGCTGACGTCAACGGCCCGGCCTCACCGACGTGGGGCCGGGCCACCACTAACCTCACGGGCGTGACCGAGACCGGCGCCGACCGGGCGCCCGCACCGCACTCGCTTCGGGCTGCTCGCGGTCGAGGTGCTCGCCCTCGTGGCGACCTACTTCCTCGTCCCCGCTCGATGGGTCGATCGGAATCCGCCTGGCCGCCTACGCGGCCGGGCTCGCGCTCGTCGTTCTCGTTTCGGGGCAACTCGTCTTCAACATTCTCATCGTCGCCACGGCGGCGCCGCTGCTCACCCGGACCGTCAGAGCACGAAGGTGACCGGGTAGACCCGGGAGACCGCACTCATAGCCGCGACCAGACCTCGTCGACGGCCTCGTGCAAGAGGCCACCGACGTCACCGAGGACGTGCCGACCGGCACGGACGACCGGCCGACCGCCGATCACGACGGTGTCGATGTCCGCTGCCGTCGCGGCGAAGACCAGCTGGGTCGGGTCGATGCCTGCTGTACGCGGCGTGTCCAGCCGGACGGAGGTCAGATCGCACAGGGCCCCGGTGTCGATCCGGCCGAGCTCTGGCCAGCCGAGGCTGCCGTGTCCGGCCGTGCCGAGTGCGGTCATGAGCTCGTCCGGCGTGAAACGGCCGCGCTCGTGTGTGACGAGCCGCTCGTGCATCTCCAGCGCGCGGGCCTCCTCGAACATGTCGACGACGGCGTGCTGGTCGGACCCGAGTGCCAGCGGCACTCCCACGTCGCGCAGCGCATGGGCGGGGCCGATCCCGTCCGCGAGGTCCCGCTCGGTGGTCGGGCAGAAGCAGGCGATGGTCCCTGCTTCGCCGAGGAGCGCGATGTCGTCCGGCGTCAGGTGGGTGGCATGAACCGCGGTCGTCGCCGGGCCGAGCGCGCCGTGGTCGTGCAGCAGTTGGGTCGGCGTGGCCGCGTAGGCCGCCAGGGATTCCTCGTTCTCGGCCGGTTGCTCGGAGAGGTGCACGTGCAGCGGGCGGCCGGCTGCCGCGGCGACCACAGTCGGAATCTGCTCGGCCGGTACGGCGCGCACGGAGTGGATCGCGGCGCCGATGCGGGTCATGGCGTCAGGCACGAGCGCGGCGACGCGATCGGCCCAGAGCTCCGCTGTGCCGTCGCCGAACCGTTGTTGGACGGCCGACAGCGGCTGACCGAAGCCCCCGGCGAGGTAGCACGTGTCGAGCAGCGTCAGCCGGACGCCGGCCGCGCGGGCCGCGTCGCGCAGCGCGTCACCCATCGCGTTGGGGTCGCCGTACGGCGTGCCGTCCGGCGCGTGGTGGACGTAGTGGAACTCGCCCACACAGGTGATGCCGGCCAGGGCCATCTCGGCGTAAACGGCGGTTGCGAGGCGGCGGTACGAGTCGGGGTCGAGCGTCCTGGCGATCTCGTACATCCGGTCGCGCCAGGTCCAGAACGTGCCGCCGGCGCCGTGGGTGCGTCCGCGCAGGGCGCGGTGGAAGGCATGCGAGTGCGCATTGGCGAAGCCCGGCAGCACGATGCCGGGGAGCCGCTCGTCGGCCGGCTCCGGGTCGACGCCGACGTCGACCGCCGAGACCACACCCGCCGCTTCGGTCGCGACGCGGACGCGCTCGGCCACCCCATCCGGCAGCCACGCCTGCTCGCACCAGAACGTCGCCACCCGCCGATTCTGCCCGCCCGCTCACGCGGAGGAAGCACGGCGGCCACGGGGGAGCCGCCGTCGGCGCTAGGCCAGTTGCTCGAGGACCCGGGCGAGAGCGTCGACACCCGCCAGGCAGTCGTCGCGGTCGGCGTGCTCCGCCGGCGAGTGAGAGATGCCCGTGGGGTTGCGGACGAAGAGCATCGCGGACGGCACACCGGCCGCGTCGAGGATCCCGGCGTCGTGTCCCGCACCGGTCGGCAGGACCGGTGCTCCGCCGAGGAGCGCGGACAACCGGTCGCGCAGCGGAGCGTCGAAGACCGTGCCCGACGTCCACGACTCCTCGCTGACCGCGGGCTCATCCCGACTTGTCAGGGCGCCCGGCGGCATCGCCCCAGGCTGCCGAGTCGTCAGGCCTGACAACTCGGCGACGAGGGCGCGCACGCGCTTCTCGTCCGGCCCGCGGGCGTCCAGCCACGCAGTCACCCGCGACGGGATCGCGTTGACGCCGTTGGGTTCGACACGGACCTTGCCGAACGTCGCAAGCGCACCATGCCGGTCGGCCGCTTCGCGGGCCGCAAGGACGGCTGCGGCGTACCCGAGCATCGGGTCGTCCCGGTCCTCGAGCCGCGTCGTCCCGGCGTGATCCGCCCGCCCGGTGAAGTCGAAGCGCCAGCGACCGTGCGGCCAGATCGCGCTCGCGATTCCCACCGCAGCATCGAGGTCGACCAGGCCGTGCGGGTCGTCGCTGCGAGGCCGCGCGGCGCCGAGCTCCACCGGTCGCGCCCGCCCCTGCTCGACGTGGAGCTCGACGAAGCACCCCATCTGGGCCAGCCGATCCGGCTGCGGGCCGACGCGCGAGGGGTCGTGCCCGGCCGCCGACATGGCCTCGGCCATGGTCGTGCCGTCGCCGTCACGCAGCGAGCGAGCGTGGTCGGCGTCGAGCACGCCGGTGAGCAGCCGCGATCCTGCGCACGCCACCCCGAACCGCGCACCCTCCTCGTCCGAGAACGCTGCCACCGCGATGGGCCGGTTTGGCGCCAGGTCGCGGGAGCGGACGATGTCGACAGCGGCGAACGCGGACACGACCCCGAGCGGGCCGTCGTAGGCGCCTCCGTCCGGCACCGAGTCGAGATGCGAGCCGACGACGAGCGCGTCGCCCGCGGACCGATCGCCCCACCACGCCCACTGGTTCCCGTTCACGTCCGTCTCGACGTCCAGCTCCCGCCGATCAGCCGCATCGACGAACCATTCCCGACACGCCAGGTCGGCGCGCGTCCACGCGTATCTCCGATAACCGCCAGTCACGGCGTGCCGCCCGATAGGAGCGAGCCCGTCCCACAGCCCGTCGAAGCTCACGCCCAACCCCCCGTTGATCATGCAACTCCTGCGCGACACGCCGACAGCTGACAACGGCCCGAATGGACGGCGCGCTGCCTCGGGATGGCTCGAGCCCGGCGTCGTGTCGGCGTGTCGCGCAGGAGTTGCATGATCAACGGGGGTCTTCGCGCATGGGAATGCGGACGCCCCGGGCGTCTGCGACAACGGTGGCCGCCTGGTACCCGGCGTCGGCGTGCCGGATCACCCCCATGCCCGGGTCATTGGTCAGCACGCGCGCGATCTTCTCGCCGGCCAGCGGCGTCCCGTCCGCGACGGTCACCTGGCCGGCGTGGATCGAGCGCCCGATGCCGACCCCACCGCCGTGGTGGATCGACACCCAGGTCGCTCCCGACGCGGTGTTGACCAGAGCATTGAGCAGCGGCCAGTCGGCGATCGCGTCGGATCCGTCCGCCATCGCCTCGGTCTCGCGGTACGGCGAAGCGACCGACCCGCAGTCGAGATGGTCGCGGCCGATCACGACCGGCGCGCGCAGCTCCCCCGACGCCACCATGTGGTTGAACCGCTCGCCGGCCCGGTCGCGCTCGCCGTAGCCGAGCCAGCAGATCCGCGCCGGGAGCCCCTGAAAGTGCACCTGTTCACCGGCCAGCCTGATCCACCGTGCCAGCGACTCGTTCTCGGGGAACAGCTCCAGGACGGCAGCGTCGGTCGCGGCGATGTCGGCCGGGTCGCCCGAGAGCGCCACCCAGCGGAACGGGCCCTTGCCCTCGCAGAACAGCGGCCGGATGTAGGCGGGCACGAAGCCCGGGAAGTCGAACGCGCGAGCGTAGCCCGCCAGCCGGGCCTCGCCCCGGATCGAGTTGCCGTAGTCGAACACCTCGGCACCGGCATCGAGGAATCCCACCATCGCCTCGACATGCGTAGCCATCGACTCCCGCGCGCGCGTCGTGAAGCCGGCCGGATCCTTCACCCGTTCGGCCGACCAGTCCCCGAACGAAACGCCCCGCGGCAGGTACGCCAGTGGGTCGTGCGCACTGGTCTGGTCGGTGACGACGTCGACGTCCGCGCCGCGCGCCAGCAGGTCTGGGAGGACGTCCGCCGCGTTGCCCAGCACGCCGATCGAGAGCGGCTGTCGAGCGTCGCGGGCCTCGTACGCGAGCCGTAATGCCTCGTCCACCGAGGACGCCTCGACATCGAGGTAGTGGTGCTCGAGCCGGCGGGCGATCCGGGACGGATCGCACTCGACGACGATCGCCACCCCGCCATTCATGGTGACGGCCAGCGGCTGGGCGCCTCCCATGCCGCCGAGCCCGGCCGTCAACGTGATCGTTCCGGCGAGCGTGCCGTCGAACCGCTTGGCGGCCACTGCGGCGAAGGTCTCGTAGGTGCCCTGCAGGATCCCCTGCGTGCCGATGTAGATCCACGAGCCGGCCGTCATCTGCCCGTACATGGTCAGGCCGAGCGCCTCGAGGCGCCGGAACTCCTCCCAGGTGGCCCAGTCGCCAACCAGGTTGGAGTTGGCGATGAGCACGCGCGGCGCCCACTCGTGCGTACGCATGACGCCGACCGGCCGGCCTGACTGAACGAGCATCGTCTCGTCGTTCTCGAGGTCCGTCAGAGTCCGGATGAGTGCCTCGAAACTCGGCCAGTCCCGGGCCGCCCGGCCGGTGCCGCCGTAGACGACGAGGTCCTCGGGGTGCTCGGCAACCTCCGGGTCGAGGTTGTTCTGCAGCATCCGCAGGGCTGCTTCCTGCGGCCAGCCCTTGGCGTGCAGAGCCGTCCCCCGCGGCGCGGTGACGGTACGCGGTCCAGCGGTCGTCATGATCGGCTCCTCAGGGGTATCGGCGCAGACTCATCAAGGCCGTCATCGGAGCGGCCCCGTCGTCGTCTCGGCCGCCGCAATCAGGGCGCCGGACCGCACCAGGCCGACGACGGCGTCGATCTCGGGGGCCAGATGACGGTCGGCGCCGGGCCCGTCCACGTGCTGACGGACGGCGTCGCGGACCGCGCCGGTTCCGGCGGCCGGCAGCAGGGGTGCTCGCAGGTCGAGCGCCCGAGCCGCCGTCAGGATCTCGACGGCAAGGACGTGGGCCAGCCCGTCGACGGAGCGGCGCAGCTTGCGGGCGGCGCTCCAGCCCATCGAGACGTGGTCCTCCTGCATCGCGCTCGACGGGATCGAGTCCACAGAGGCGGGTACCGCCAGGCGCTTCAGCTCGGACACGATCGCCGCCTGCGTGTACTGCGCGATCATGTGGCCGGAGTCGACGCCCGGGTCGTCGGCGAGGAAGGCGGGAAGCCCGCCATTGCGGGCGACGTCGAGGAACCGGTCGGTGCGTCGCTCGCTGATACTGGCCACGTCGGCCGCGGCGATCGCCAGGAAGTCCAGCACGTAGCCGACCGGTGCGCCGTGGAAGTTGCCATTCGACTCGACCCTGCCGTCAAGTGTCACGACCGGGTTGTCGACTGCCGCCGCGAGCTCACGTCCGGCCACGATCTCCGCGTGGGCCACCGTGTCCCGCGCGGCGCCGTGGACCTGCGGCGAACAGCGCAACGAGTAGGCGTCCTGCACGCGTGTGCAGTCGGGTCCGCGATGGCTCGCGACGACTCCGGAGCCCTCGAGCAGCGACCGCAGGTTCGCGGCCGAGTCTGCCTGGCCTGGATGGGGGCGCAGCGCCAGCAGGTCGGCGGCGAAGACCCGATCCGTTCCCAGCAGGGCCTCGACGCTCATCGCGGCAGCGACGTCGGCCGTGCGGAGCAGAGTCCGCAGGTCGTGCGCGGCGAGGATCAACATGCCGAGCATGCCGTCCGTCCCGTTGATCAGGGCCAGCCCTTCCTTCTCCGCAAGCTGGACCGGCTCGATGCCCGCGTCGCGCAATGCGTCGGCGGCGGGCCGGAGGGCCCCGTCCGTCGTACGCACGTCACCCTCGCCCATCAGCGCGAGCGCGCAATGCGCGAGCGGCGCCAGGTCGCCCGAGCAGCCCAGGCTTCCGTACTCGCGGACGGCGGGCGTGATCCCGCCATCGATCATGGCCGCGTACGCGGCGGCGGTCGTCGTACGCACGCCGGTGCGACCAGTGGCAAGTGTCGACAGCCGCAGCAGCATGAGCGCTCGGACCACCTCACGTTCCACCTCCGGCCCGGAGCCGGCCGCGTGGCTACGGATCAAGCTGCGCTGCAGCTGAGCCCGCAGGTCGTGCGGTATGTGCCTCGTCGCGAGCGCGCCGAACCCGGTCGAGACGCCGTAGTAGGGAACGTCGGCGACGGCGAGGTGCTCGACGACTTCCCGGCTCTTGGCGATCTCGGCCAGCGCCTCGCCGGTGAGCTCGACGCCGGCGCCGCGCCGGGCGACCGCGACGACATCGTCGGGGCTGAGCGGTCCCGGCCCGACCTCGACCTTGGAGATGACGGCCACGCCGCCGACGCGGCCCGAATGGTGGACACCCATGCCGCCATTGTGACCGGCGGCTCGTTCGCCGCCTCCCCGACCTGGTCCCGGCCTGTCTTCTCCGCTACTCGCGCGGATCGCACAGTCCGCGCTCGTCGAGCGACACGGCAGCAATTGATCTGCCCGAGGGGCTTGCCTCCGCATCGAGAACCGGGATGATATGGCTGGCCCGGACCGGCCCGGGATCAATCCCACCCCTGTAGAGGAGCCCTCGTGGCAGCAACAACGTCCGGTTTCGCAGCGCTTCCGCTCCACCGCAAGATCGCTCTCGGCGGCGCGATCGTCCTGTTCATCGACCTCTTCCTGCCGTGGTGGACGTTCTCGATCGACAGCACCTCCGCAAACGCGTGGGACAGCGGCCTCGGGATCCTCACCGGCATCCTTCTCATCGCGCTCGTCGTCTGGGAGGTTCTGCGCCTCACCGGCAATGCGCCCGAGATCGGCATCACGCCGGACCTCGTCACTGCGGTCCTGGCGGGCCTCGCCGCGCTCTTCGCGCTCATCGTGTTCTTCGACGCCGTGGGCGACGCCGGAATCGGCGCCTGGATCGGGCTCATCCTGCTGCTGGCCCTCGGGTACGCGGCCTACCTCGCGTTCACCGCCGGCCGCGGCCGCGAGATGATCAGCGAGGCGCCGGCCCGCGACCAGGTCACGCCGCCGACGACCGACGCGGCGACCACCGACCGCCCCGTCGTCGACGAGCCGTTCGCCACGTACCCGCCGGTCGACGAGCCGTTCGTCGCGTACCCGCCGGTCGACGAGCCACTCGGCGAGCAGCCGCCGACGCGGCCCCGCCCGTACGACCCACCGCGCGACCAGCCACCCACCCTGTAACGAAGGCCGGCCGTCGCGCGAGCCGGCGGAAAATCGCGGAAGTTGAGACGAACGCGGAGCGGGCGTCTAGAGAGCGATCCATGGCACGCTTTCCTGCCATGGATCGCGGAGCCCGCGCAGCGTTCGCCTCACATTCCGCCCCCTAAGGCAGCGCGTCGACGTCTGTCGGAGCAACGCGGCACAGTTTGCGGTATGTACGAAACGGATCCAGAGCTCGGCGCGCTCCAGGAGCTGCTCGACGCGTCGCTCGCCCGATCGACCGAGCACCTGCGCTCGATCGTCACGCCCGGTGAACGCACGCTGACCGCTGAGCAGCTCGTCGCCGTCCTGACCGGCATGTGCACGCTGTCGGCGGCGACCGTCACTGCGCACGGGGAGCCTCGGATCAGCGGGGTCGACGGTCACTTCCTCCGCGGCCGCTGGGTCTTCACCACCTCAGGCACGGCGGCCAAGACGCGGCACCTTCGTGCCCGCCCCGGCATCAGCGTTGCGCACATTCGCGGCGACGACCTGGGGGTGTTCACACATGGCACGGCCGAGTTCCTCGATCCCGACCACCCCGACTTCGCGGCAATCGAGCAGCATCTCGTCCAGCACTACGGCAGCTCGCCGTCCAGCTGGGGCGACGAGATCGTCTACCTGCGGGTCCGGCCGACCTGGATGGTCGCGTATGCGTTCGAGCCGGCGAAGCTGCTCTCTGACCAGGCGTAGCAGCTGTCACGCTCCGCCCGCTCAGCATCCGCGCCTCATCCGGTCTGCCGCGCCACCCGAGGGTCGATCAGGCGGTGCAGGCGGTACGCCGTCGTCCGGAAGCCGCGACGTGGCAAGAACACTGACGCCGTCAGGTTCGCCGCCCTCCAGTCGATGACGCACAACTCGAGCCCTCGCTCTGCCGCCCACGTCAGAGCGCGCTCGCACAGCGCACGGCCGACACCGGTTCCCCGCACGCGTGGCAGCGTCGCGGCGACGATCAGCTCGACGGTGCCCGCCGGCTTGAGCATCGAGCCCTCGTCGGCCGGCACTGGTCGCATCGAGACGAACCCGAGCACCTCGCCGGCGTGACGCGGCCGCCCTCGAGGGCAACCGCGCCATCTCCCTTGGGGTCAAGAGCGCCGTGGAGGAGCTGCTCACAGAGCCGTGGATCTTCATATTCGGGGCTAGCAGGGGCTCGGACATCCGGTCCCGCCGATGTCGACCGGCCAGCAGCAGCGCGGCCGTCGGCACGTCGTCGTCGACGAAGGATCTGATCTGCACGCGGGTCACCGTAGGCGACGACCCGCTCCACGGGACATCCGACTACGACAGCCGCGCACGCTGCATGCGAGCGAGCCGGTTGAGGTAAGCAGACAGCCGGGCCGACCGGCGAGCCCATCGCTCCATCCGGCGGGCCCGGACCACGCGGATGGCGGCGCGCTCGCGCTCGGCGGCCTCCATCAGCTCGGCGTGGTCGTCGGCATGAAGGGCATGAACCTCGTACGGGTATGGCGACATGGCTTCCTCCATTTCACTGGTTTCGAACCTAGGACCCGGCACTGACACACCGAGGCCCTAGCCGGCTCGGCGGATCGTGATGTCGCCACTGGCCGTGCGGGCCGTGACGAGCAGGCGGCGGTCGGTGTCGCCAGGCGCATCCGCGGGGTCGAGTTCCGAGTGCACGCGGCCACTTATCGACGAGCAGTCGAGCTTGACGGCGGTGCCGTCGACGACGCCGACGGCCACGTCACCGGAGGCCGTCGACACCTCCAGTTGACCCTCGCTGGCACCGCCGACCACGACATCGCCGGACGCGGACTTGGCGCCGATCCGGCCACGGGCGGAGCCCAACTCGATGTCGCCCGAGCTACTCGAGAAACGAGCGTTCGCTCCGACGTCCTCGACCCGGATGTCGCCCGAGGCGGCCTGCAGGTCGATGTCGCTGGACGCGCGGCGCACGCCGATGTTGCCGGAACCCGACTTCACCGACGCGGCGCGCACGTCGTCGATGCGCACGTCTCCGCTGCCGGACCGGACGCGCGCGTCGCCACACGAGTCGACGGACACGTCGCCGGAGCCGGACTCGACGTTGACCGCCCCGAACCTGCCTTCGAGGCGCACGTCGGCCGAGCCGACGCCGACCTCGACGCTGCTGCCCGCCGGCACGGTCACGCGAACCTCGATGGGTGGCTCCCGGCGGACGATGCCCCGACCGTGTGGGATAGCGATTCGTAGAGACGCGTCGCGGTGGTACATGACGCGCGTCCGGGCGATCACGTCGAGAGCGTCCTCGTCCCCCGGCCGAGCTGGCTGCAGGTCGACGACGGCGTCGGTCACGTCCGCGGCCGTGACGAGTACGTCACCTGCGCCGAGCCGCACCGACACGGCAAGCGCCCCGGCGGTGGGAAACTTCTGCGGGTAGTCGACGGTCATGATCTCTCCTCTTCTCACGAAGGTTCAGCGCACCCAGCCCGAGATGTGCCGGCCGGCGCGGATGGTCGGGGCGGCGGCGGGGCCGTCCAGGGTTTGCGCAACGGCGCGGACCAGCCACGCGTTGACGGACAGGCCGTCCGCGGCGGCGGCGTCTTCGACCCGGGATTTGAGGGATTCCGGAAGTCGGAACGAGATCCGGGACGTGCCCTCGTCGCCCTCCGCGACCGGCCCGGTACGGGCCCGCCCACTGGGTGCCTCTCCGACGTCGGTGACGACGAGGTCCGGGTCGCGACCGCGCAGGCGCACCTCGACAACGGCCGCGTCGAGCTGAGCCGTGACCTCGGCGGCTGCCGTGCCGAGCGCCTCGAGCAGGACGAGCCGCAACGACGGCTCCAGGGCGTAGGACAACCGCTGCGAAGCATCGCGGACGTCGGCGCTTGCCGCCTCACCGGCGGCGGCGAGGTCGTGGCGCAGCGCTTCGACGAACGACGCAAGTTCCATGACGTCATCATGGCGTCGCTGTGGCGTCATGTCAAGCCATGCAGGCGTCACTCATGGCGGCCGCATGGCGTCGTGCACCAACCTGTCAGGCCTGACAACTCTCTGACCTGGACTGATGCGACCTGGGGTCCTGACAAGCTGCGCTGGCCGCGACCTGTCAGGGCGGCTCGAAGCTCCGCCGCAGGTCGACGAATCCGCCGGCCTGACAGGTCGAGGGGAGACGCGGGCTTACTCGGCCGCTGCCGGCTTCGGCGACCCGCGCTTGACGCCTGCGAGGAGGAGCTGGGCCACGTCGAGCACCTCGACGCCCTCGCCCTGGCCAGTCTCCTGCGCGGCCGATAGCCCGTCGGAGAGCATGACCCGGCAGAACGGGCACCCGACGGCGATCGCTTCCGCACCCGTGGCGAGTGCCTCCTCGGTGCGGTCGGTGTTGATCCGCTTGCCGATCCGTTCCTCCATCCACATCCGCGCTCCCCCGGCGCCGCAGCAGAATGACCGGGACCCGCTGCGCGTCATCTCCCGCAACTCGACGCCGGGCAGCGCGCCGACGAGCTCACGCGGCGGCTCGTAGACCTGGTTGTGCCGGCCCAGGTAGCACGGGTCGTGGTAGGTCACGGGACGTCCGGCCACCGACTCGTCGGCCGTCGCGACCGGCGTCAGGCGGCCCTCCCGGACCAGCCGGTTCAGCAGCTGGGTGTGGTGGACGACCTCGAGCGTGAGCCCCAGCTGCGCGTACTCGTTCTTGAGCGTGTTGAAGCAGTGCGCACACGTCGCGACGACCTTGACCGCCTTGCTCTCGCGGAGCACCTCGACGTTCTGCAATGCCAGCTGCTGATACAGGAACTCGTTTCCGGCTCGCCTCGCGGGGTCACCCGTGCACGTCTCCCCGTCGCCGAGCACGGCGAAGGAGACGCCGGCCATGTCCAGCAGCTCGGCGACGGCCTGCGTCGTCTTCTTGGCCCGGTCCTCGAAGGCGCCGGCGCAGCCGACCCAGAACAGCCAGTCGACGTCGTCCAGCGACTCCACGTCGACGCCGAGTTGCCGGACCTCGAACGGCAGGCCGGTCGCCCACTCCATCCGCTTGGACGTGTTGACACCCCAGGGATTGCCGGACTTCTCGAGGTTCTTGAACAGCCCGTTCAGCTCCGACG
This sequence comes from uncultured Actinomycetota bacterium, assembly GCA_963801065.1. Taxonomy (GTDB): domain Bacteria; phylum Actinomycetota; class Actinomycetes; order Jiangellales; family Jiangellaceae; genus CAWDDG01. Next base: position 275,592 of record CAWDDG010000004.1, read on the forward strand.
GGAACTCTGCCTCGATCAGCGTCTGGTAGCGCCGCAGGTCGAGGATGTGGTCGACGTGCTCGATGTCCACGGGGCACTGCTCGACGCAGGCGCCGCACGTGGTGCACGACCAGAGCACGTCCGGGTCGATGACGCCGCCGACGTCTGCCGTCCCGACGAGCGGCCGTTCGGCCTCGGCGAGTGCGGCCGCCGGCACGTCGGCGAGCTGCTCCTCCGTCGCCCGCTCGTCGCCGGCCGGGTCCTTACCACCGCCCGCCAGCAGGTAGGGCGCCTTCGCGTACGCATGCTCGCGCAGGCCCATGACCAGGAGCTTCGGCGACAGCGGTTTGGCCGTGTTCCACGCCGGGCACTGCGACTGGCAGCGCCCGCACTCGGTGCACGTCGTGAAGTCGAGGATCCCCTTCCACGAGAAGTCCTCGACCCGGCCGACGCCTAGCGCCGCGTCCTCGTCGAGGTCGTCGAGGTTCTCGAAGTCGACCGGCTCGCCACTGGACGGTCAACGGCTTGGCGGGTCCCAGCGCCGTACGTCCGTCGGCCTCGCGTTTGAAGAAGATGTTGAAGAACGCAGTGAAGCGGTGCCACGCGACACCCATCGTGAGGTAGAGCGAGATGACGATCAGCCAGGCCATCGAGATGAGGATCTTCACGGCGGCCACGACGTAGACGAGATTCTCCAGGGTCGCCGTCGACAGCCCGCCGAGCGCGTCGCCGATGAAGAAGGTCATCGGGAAATGCGCCTGGCCGCCCGCCCCAAGCGCGTACTCGAGGCCGCGCAGCGCGAGAATGCACAGCCCGACACCGACGACCGTGGCCTCGACGTAGTAGCCCTGCCACATCGTCGAGCCGGTGAAACGGGACGGGCGCCCGGCTCGCGCGGGGTGGGACCAGAGCCTGATCGCGATGAGCAGCCCGATACCGACGAGCATCGCCCAGGTGATGAACTCGGCGACCCACTCGAACGGGTACCAAAGCCCGATCAGCGGAAGCGCGAAGTCAGCGTCGAAGAGCTGCCCGTACGCCGTCACCAGCGTGAAGAACAACAGCCCGAAGCCGATGAAGACGAACCAGTGCGCTGCGCCGACCGGGCTCCACTTGAGCATGCGGGTGTGGCCGAGCGTCTCTTGCAGCATCGTCGCCGTACGTCGACCCGGGCGGTCCGTGCGGTCGTTCGCCGGCTGGCCCATGCGGACCACGCGGACGATCTGCGACACCGCGCGCGCCGCCAACGCGATGGCGACCAGCGTGAGAGCCATCGAGGCGACAATCGCGGCGGCTTGCATGGCGGGCGAGCTCCCGTCGGGTCGGACGCGGTTCCGTCAGGTTAGGCCGACCGGGCTCACACGGCAGCAACACGCCCTGTGCCGTCGATCACGCTCAGACTTCGGTACGGTCGAAGTTGAGGTACGAGCGGCTCGGGGTCGGGCCACGTTGCCCTTGGTAGCGCGAACCGTGGCGTTGCGACCCGTATGGATGCTCTGCGGCGCTCGAGAGCGCAAAGAAGCACAGCTGGCCGATCTTCATGCCCGGCCAGAGCTTGATCGGCAGCGTGGCGACGTTCGACAGCTCCAACGTGACGTGGCCGGTGAACCCCGGGTCGATGAACCCGGCTGTCGAGTGCGTGAGCAGCCCGAGCCTGCCCAAACTCGATTTGCCTTCTAATCGCGCCGCGATGTCGTCAGCCAGGGTGACGGTCTCGTACGTCGACGCCAGCACGAATTCGCCGGGATGCAGCACGAAGGGCTCGTCGCCCGTGGTCTCGACGAGCCGGGTGAGGTCGGCCTGCTCCTGAGCCGGGTCGATGTGCGGGTACCGGTGGTTCTCGAAGACCCGGAAGTACCGGTCCAGCCGGATGTCGATGCTCGACGGCTGCACCATCGCGAGGTCGTACGGTTCGAGCACGATCCGCTTGGCCTCGACGGCGGCTCTGATGTCCCGGTCCGACAGGAGCATGGCCCGGACCTTACCGATCTGGCCGCAGCCCGTGACAGGCGAGCGGCGCCCGCCTCATGCGCCGACGACGCCAAGCGACCACAAGCCGAGCAGGTTTCCGCCCGGGTCGCGGATCCAGGCGAACGAGGTGCCGTCGCCGATGTCGGTCGGTTCACGGACGAGGGACCCGCCCAGCCGTTCGGCCGCGCCGATCGTTTCGCGGAGGTCGGCGACGGCGAAGTAGACGACAGCGCCCGAGTCGCTCGGGGCGGCATCGGTTGGCCAGAGCGCGCCGACCGTGCCGCGGCCCTCGCCGGCGTCGATGAGCCAATAGTCAGGGTGGTACTCGGTCAGGGGCGTGAACGTCCAGCCGAACAGCTTGCCGTAGAAGGTCTTCGCTTCGTCGACGTCGGTGATCCAGAGCTCGAACCAGATCGCTGTGTGTAGGTCATTGGTCACGGCATCTGAGAGTAGAAGGGCCGCGCCTGGGGGACCAGGTATGCTCCTGGGCGGTCGCCCTGCCCCGGTTGGCGACGCCCGCGGGTGTAGTTCAATGGCAGAACATCAGCTTCCCAAGCTGACAGTGGGGGTTCGATTCCCCTCACCCGCTCCACGCGAGAAGGCCCAGGCCAGAGCCATGATCAGCTCGCCTGGGCCTTCGTCATGGTCGGACGTTTCGAGGCCATCGTGCTATCTCCGTGCTATCCGCCGCTTCGGTTCGTCCCCTCGTCGTCATCCTTCTCGGTCCCAGATCCGGTCGTGTCGCGTGCGATCTGGGCTGCGATCGCGTCGGCGATGTGGCGATCGGCGTCCCTCGTAAGGTGCTGGTAGATCAGAGCAGCCCGCGTGCTGTCGTGCCCCATCCGCGCCATCAGATCCCGCAGCGTGGCTCCAGGTGTCTGTGCCGCCAGAACGTTGCCGGTATGACGGAGATCGTGGAAGCGCAGGCCCGGATGCCCGAGGTCGGCGACCGTCTTCGTCCACTCCACGACCTTGCCGAAGTTGCTCCGACGGACCGGCTGACCCTTGAGGCCCGCGAACAGGAGGGCGTCCTGCTTAGGCGCCACGAACTCGTCAAGGCGCGGCGCGAGCGCCAGCCACAGACCGGACCACACGGCACCACGGCAGGTACCGGTGGAACCCCTCACCCGATGCCAGGGAGTGTGCGCCGAGCCACCGTCGGCGTCCAGGGGCAGCAAGATCTTTTCGGCCGCCACCTCACCCGTCCACCGGACCGTTCCACTCGCGCAAGGAGTCCCGGAGCCGAAAACATCTTGCCGCTGATCCCTGGACCCCGCCGCCGTCTCGACTGGTATCGGCATCTATCGGGTGAGGGGGAGGAATGGCGAGCCCTGCCTTGTCGCAGCGAACAGCTCGACCTTGCTCCGGGGCATGCTGCCACTCCCTCAGACAAGCAGCAAAGGAATCGCGCTCACCGCCTCGTCTCGTACCTGGTCAGGACCACGCCGCCGGGAAACGTCCGCGTCTCCACCAGGTTCAGGTTCACCCAGCTGTCCAGCGCGGTGAAGAACGGTGTGCCGCCGCCCACCAGCACCGGATGGGTGACGATCTCGTACTCGTCGACCAGCCCGGCCCGCATGGCCGCCCCAGCGAGCGTTGCGCCACCGACCCTCATCGGCCCGCCGTCGTCGGCCTTGAGTCGGGTGATCTCCGCTACAGCGTCGCCGGTGACCAGGCGGGTGTTCCAGTCGACCTTGTCGATCGTCGAGGAGAACACCACCTTCGGCGTGTCCCGCCAGTTCCGCGCGAACTCGATCTGCGCCGGGGTGGCGTCGGGCTGCTGGTCGCCGGTCGGCCAGTGGGAACTCATCGCCTCCCACAGCTTGCGCCCGTACATCAACAGCCCGATCGCCAACTCCTGGTCGAGCCACCACTGAAACAGCTCGTCGCTCGGCCCGCTCCAGCCGAGGTCGTCGCCGGGCGCGGCGATGTAGCCGTCCAGGGTCAGGTTCATGCCGTAGATCAGTTTCCGCATGGCGCCATGCCTTTCTGTCAGTCGGTCTCGGGAGTCTAGATCGGCTCGGCGCAGGAAACTGATCAATGCGCGATCTGAGTTCGGCGGTAGTCATTCGTGCTCGGTGCGCGCAGCGTCGCCCACTCGGCCGACCAGGGCAACCCGCCTAATCTCAACCCCGCCCGCGCACAGCAAGCAGCGCACCCACTCCACACGCGAACAGACCGCTCAGCCCGGTAGATGCCGTGCAATTGACGTGCAATTAGATGAGGTCAACGACGGTTACTCGGCGGGCCGAGACAGATCACCGATCGTGCTCGGGCGGGCCGGCTCCTGGTCCTCGCTCAATGCTTCCAAGCCGGTTATGCGGCAGCTTGCCGGCTGACCCCAGTCTGACCCCAACAGGTCCACACGAACCGCCATCGGGACAACCTCGGAGCCCATGCTTCACCCTGCACCCAGGAGCTAGCCGTCTGTTGCTCGCTCCTACGGATCTGATGGTCGGCGTGCTATCTGCGTGCTATACGCGTCGGCCTCAAGGGGTCACTCACGGGCAGTCCCGGTGCACAGTCCGGAGCGTGCGACGACGGGTCGGGCGTGACCCGCCTCAGATTCCCAAGCTGACAGTGCGGGTTCGATTCCCGTCACCCGCTCCACGTACAAAGGCCCAGGTCACTTGCTCAACGCCCCGATCAGCCACATCAGGAGCGCGAGGCAGGCACTCGTGCTGGCAACGGCGGCGTTGTTCGCTGACCTCGCCTTCGCAGGCGAGCAGCGGAGTAACCTGCGGAGTCGGTGAAACCGTCCTAAGGGGAAGCGGTGACGACAATGGCTGGTGAAACCCCGACGATCGTCCTCGTCCACGGTGCCTGGGCCGACGCGACCGGCTTCGACCCCGAGATTCGCGCCTTGCGCGACCGTGGGTATACCGCCATCGGGTTCGCCAACCCGCTTCGCGATCTCGCTGGCGACGCGGCGTACCTCGCCGAATTCCTGCGGACCCTGACTGGTCCGATCGTGCTCGTCGGCCACTCCTACGGCGGCAATGTCATCTCGAGCGCCGCGACCGGCAACGACCAGGTGCAGGCGCTCGTCTACTTCAACGGCTGGATGTGCGACGAGGGCGAGAGTCAGCAGGAGCTCCTTGAGCGGTTCGAAGGCAGCCTCGTGGGGCCCTCGATCAGGCCCGTGCCGTTCACCGGCCCGGACGGGAGCGAGGGGGCCGACCTCTACCTCGACCCTGAGGCGTTCCGCGAAGCCTTCGCCGCCGACGTCGACCCCGAGACGGCCGCGGTGATGGCCGCGGCGCAGCGGCCGTACGCCGCCGCCGCGTTCGCAGCCGCGCCGTCGGGCCCGCCGGCGTGGAAGACGCTGCCGTGCTGGTACCTCCTCGGCACCGAGGACAAGGCGATCCCGCAGGCGCTCCAGCGGTTCATGGCCGAGCGCGCGAACGCGACGATCGTGCAGGTGCCGGCCTCTCACGTCTCCTTCGTGTCACAGCCCGAGGCCGCAACCCAGCTCGTCCTACAGGCCGTCGAGGCGACGAGCCACAGCCGGACGTGAGCCGCTGACCGTCGACCCGCGCGGCGGCGCAGAGTTAGGACGCTGACTGCGTCGCCGCCAAACCGCTCAGCGACCTCGATCACCGGCGCTCCGGAGTGTCACGCATCAAGTGAAGCCACCGCGCGTAACGCATCAAACGAAGTCGGACACCGGTTGCACGAGAACCCGGTGAGAACTTTTCTCCCTACTCCGTCAAGGCGCCGGCTCCGCCGTCGCACGCGGGCCGCTCCAGCTGCGGGCGGCGCTGCCAACCGCAGGCCACCGCGATCTTTCCCGCCCACAGCCGCGCCGCCTCCTCGTCGGCGAGTCCCGGCCGTGACGCCGGCGCAGCCAGTCCCGTCGGCGACGCGCTGGACGTAGTCGCGGCTGTGCCTGCACACGAGCGTCCGGTGCTTCTGCGACGGGTGCTACTGGTACAGAGCGTCGAATGGGCAGTTGGCCTCTGAGGAACCCGATCGCAAGGCCTTCTGTGGCAGGTTGTCGTATCGGCGGGATGCCGTTCGTGGTGGGGGTAGAAGGCGGTCATCGGGACCGCCCGGAACTGAGGAGAAGTGGGATGACGCACTACTTGTTGACCGTGCACGGCCCCGCCGAGATGGACGAGTACGGCAACTACGGCTCCAAGGAGGAGATGGAGGAGGCGTTCGCCGCGACCGGCGCCTTCAATGACAAGCTTCACGCCGATGGCTACTGGGTCTTCGCCGGTGGGCTTCAGTCGGCATCGACCGCGACCGTCGTCGACGGCCAGGGTGAGACGCCGGTGATGACCGACGGCCCCTACCTCGAGACCAAGGAGGTCATCGGGGGTTTCTGGGTCATCGACGCGCCCGACCTCGACGTGGCGCTCAAGCTCGCGGCCGAGGGGTCCAAGGCGTGCCGGGGCAAGGTCGAGGTCCGTCCGTTCGACGGCCTCGCCTGAGCCGGCCCGAACGACGACTGATCGATGCAGGGCGGAACGGCGGCCGTCGAGCGGGTCTTCCGCGAGGAGTACGGCCGCCTGATCGCCTCGCTCGTCCGCCGCTTCGGTGACATCGACATCGCAGAGGAGGCGGCGGGTGAGGCGCTCGTGGCCGCGTTGGAGAAGTGGCCGGAGTCCGGCGTACCTCCCAACCCCGGCGGCTGGCTCACCACCACCGCGGGCAACCGCGCGATCGACCGGATCCGCCGCGAGAAGCAGCGCGACGCGAAGCACCAGGCGGCCTTCATGTACCACGACGACACGCCCCACGAGCACACCGGACCGGTCGAGGACGACCGATTGCGGCTGCTGTTCACCTGCTGCCACCCGGCGCTCGCACCGGAGGCGCGGATCGCGCTGACGCTCCGCCTCCTCGGTGGGCTGACCGTGGCTGAGATCGCGCAGGCGTTCCTCGTGCCCGAGACCACGATGGCGCAGCGGATCACTCGGGCGAAGAAGAAGATCGCGGCGGCGAAGGTGCCCTACCGGGTGCCCGAGGCCGCCGACCTCCCCGAGCGGCTCGGCGGCGTGCTGGCGGTACTGTTCCTCGTCTTCAACGAGGGCTACCTCGCCACCGGCGACGGCGACCCGGTGCGCGCCGAGCTCACGGGCGAGGCCATCCGGCTGACACGGGTCCTCCGCCAGCTGCTCCCCGAGGAGCCGGAGGTGGCCGGTCTGCTCGGGCTGCTGCTGCTCACCGAGGCCCGGCGTGAGGCCCGCGTGCGGAATGGGCAGCTGGTCCCGCTCGGCGAGCAGGATCGCGCCGGCTGGGACCGCGGGCTGATCGCCGAGGGGCACGACCTGGTCCGCGAGTGCCTCGCGATCAACCGACCCGGCCGTTATCAGATACTCGCCGCGATCAACGCCGTCCACACCGACGCCCCCACCGCGTCGGACACGGACTGGTCGCAGGTGGTCGCACTGTACGACCAGCTGACCCGGCTCGACCCGTCGCCGATCGTCGCACTCAACCGCGCGGTCGCGGTCGCGGAGCTGGACGGCCCGAAGGTCGCCCTCACTCTGGTCGACCGGCTGCCGCTCACGGGCTACCACGCATGGCACGTCGCCCGCGCCGACATGCTCCGCAGGCTCGGCCGGACCGCCGAGGCGAAGGAGTCGTACGACGCCGCCATCGCCGCCACCCAGAACTCCGCCGAGCGCGCCTACCTGAGCAGGAAGCGCGGCGAGTTGGTCTGACCGGTCTCACCACTCGGGCATGATGCCGACGGCGCCAGGCGTTGTCGGGCCGGCGACGATCCTGGCACTCGGAAGCTGCGCCGAACCTTCTCCATGGGGCGCGAGCGCTCGGCCCGACTTTGGCCCCAGGTCCAGGTCGCATCCACATCCCGCCCAGCTGGGTGAAGGAACTGCTGGGAGTCAGCTCGCCCTGGCCGACAGATGGCGTTTCGGGGGGCACTGGCGGGTGTCGTGGGCCTTCACTCCGGCTGATGCCCTCTGAATGACAGGACCAGGTCCGCGGCATGAGGGTGCGTCCGCGACGTGGGCCTGCCACCATGTTGACCTGAACGCGCGCGATAAGTTCCTCGGCATCGGTGTCGAAATGCTCGTGCCACGTCCGACGTAGGGGTGAGCAGCAACCCGCCCGACATCCTCCGAAGGAGCCCCACCATGTCGTTCCAGGCCCACCCCGACACCATCGAGAAGAGGATCGGCCAGACCGCGCGCAAGGTCGTCGCAGGTTACTTCTTGTCTCTCGATGGAGTGGCTGAGGCCCCCGACCGGTTTATCACCGCTTGGGACGACGAAACGGACGCCAGCGGCGCCAATCTCATTGCCACCCAGGACGCGGTCATTCTCGGCCGCCGCAGTTACGACGAGTGGGCTGAATTCTGGCCAGGCAGCGAGATCCAGCCTTTCGCCTCCTTCATCAACGCCGTTCCCAAGTACGTCGCAACGTCGACGCCGCTCGAACGCGAGTGGACCAACTCGCGCGTGATCGACGGCGGGCTGGTCGATTTCGTGCGGCACCTGAAGGGTCGGCCGGGCGGCGACATCGGCGTCCACGGCAGCATCTCGGTCACTCGGACGCTGCTTGCCGCCGACGTCGTCGACGAGCTCAGGCTCGTCATCGCGCCGACGATCGCCGGGAGCGGGCAACGACTGTTCGACGGGTTGCCGCCCATACGGCTCGAGACGATCCGCAGCACTGCCTCACCAAGTGGCCACCTTCTCGTCGACTACCGCGTGGTTCGATAGACGCCCTTCGAGCACAGAGGTACCCACCAGCCATAGCACGCTCATCGGGGCAGATGCGTGCGTTCGATCAGTCCGCACTGACTTGAGGTGGGCGAGTCCCATGCAGTCGCCGATCGAGCCAGCGGGGCCACGACTTGAACCGGATCCCGTCGACAAGGTCTCCATCTGACCCAAGACGATGGCACGACGGCGATCGCGTACGACCCATGCAGGCCGATCCACTACGTCGTCCGTGGGCAGGGCTCACCGGCTGGCGGCAGCCAGCTGATAGCCGAGGCGATCGCCAAGGTTTCAGCGGCGACCGGGTTGCAGTGACGGTATCCGTGACCTCAGCCGAGACGACCTGTTTCGCTGCCCGAGAACCTTACCGTGGTTGGCGAAGTGAGGTGGTTGCAATTGGCAGCTGACGCCCAGAGGTAATGCGAGCCGGGGTGCCGGCGGGCTTCGCGTCGATCAAGCGCCGTTCGTGATGAGGTGGACCAGCGCCCTGGCGTGCCCAGGACCAGGGCCGTGGTTCTCCATGAGCCACGTGACAACAGTTCCCGCCTTCATGGTCGGCTAGTCCAAGCCTGCGCGAGCGTGATGAACTCGCGCGGGGCGTCAGTCCGGTCTTGTCCTCGATGTTGTCGGGTATGCCTGAGACGACATGGCTTCTCATACTCGTGGAGATGTACGAGTGTGGGTGGGTGCTCGGTGCGTGGGCCGCGTCCGGGAGCAATAGTCATCGGCGCAAGTGCTCCCGAACGGGCCGCCAGGAGGCTAGCTGGTACGCCTGCCGGGGACGGTCAGGCCAGATTCGTACGCTACGACGACGGCTTGCGTACGGTCGCGGAGCCCGAGCTTGCTCAGTATGCGGCTCACGTGGGTCTTGACGGTCTCGTCGCCTATCGAGAGGCGGGTGGCGATTTCCGGGTTGGACAGCCCGTCGGCGACTAGCCGGAGCACCTCGGTCTCGCGCGGCGTGAGGACCTTGAGGTTCGCAGTGGGTCGCCCCCCGTCCGGCCGCAGCCGGGCGAACTCAGTGATGAGCCGGCGGGTGACCGTCGGCGCGAGCAACGCCTCTCCCGCAGCAATGACTCGTACGGCGTCGAAGAGCCTCTCTGCGCTGACGTCCTTGAGCAGGAAGCCGCTTGCACCAGCCGCCAGAGCGTCGTAGACGTGCTCGTCGAGGTCGAACGTCGTGAGGATGAGGATGCGCGGCGGCGAGTCGCCGACCTCGGCAAGGATCTGCCGGGTCGCATCGATCCCGTCCATGACAGGCATGCGTACGTCCATGACGACAACGTCGGGTCGGTGCTCGATGCACATCCGCACGGCGGCCGCTCCGTCGGCCGCGGCGCCGACAACCTCGAAGTCGGGCTGCGTGCCCAGCAACGCGGCAAAGGCGGTGCGCACGACATCCTGGTCGTCGACGACCAGGACTCGAATGTGCTGCTCAGCGCGGGCGTTCACCGCTCGGCCTCACTAACCGGCAACAGCGCCTCGACGACAAAGCCACCCGAGGGGCCCGGCCCCGTCGACAGCCAGCCGCCCACCATCGCAGCGCGTTCCCGCATCCCGCCCAGCCCGTGCCCGGGGTTGGCCAACAGCTCGTCCGTCGATGGTGGACCCGGTCCGTTGTCGCGGACGCGGAGATGCAGCGCGTCGTCGCGGAAGTGCAGCTCGACGTCGACCCCTGCGCCGGGAGCATGACGGCGGGCGTTGGTCAACGCTTCCTGGACGATCCGGTAGGCCGTCAGCTCGACACCGGGATCGAGGGCGACGACGCGCCCGTGCACGATCAGCCGCGTGCTCGCGGACGACAGGCCGCGGGCATCGTCGACGAGCTCGTTGAGGTGCTGTAAACCTGGTTGCGGGCGGCGGCTGTCGATGGGCGCGGCATCCTCGCGGAGCACACCGAGCAGACGGCGCATCTCCGTGAGCGCGGTCCGCGCGGTGTCGCCGATCGCGACAAGTCGCTGCGCCCCTTGATCGGGCATGCCCGGCGTCGTCAGCCGAGCGGCCTCCGCCTGCAGGGCAATCATCGAGATGTGGTGGGCAACCACGTCATGCAATTCCTGCGCGATGCGCGCCCGCTCGCCACGAGCCGCGTGTTCGAACAATGTGTCGGCGATCTGCCGCTCCGACAACGCGCGCCGGGCGGCCTCGTCGCGGGTCTGAAGGTAGAGTCCGGCGCCGACGGCCGCAGTGGTGATGATGAGCAACGAGATCGCGAGCGCTCGACCGCCGGGTCGGTCGTTACCGCCGGGCAGCAGCGCGTACACAACAAGCAGCGCAACGAGCACGACTGCGGCCCAACGCACGCCGCGTCGACCGACCAGGAAAGCGCCGACAGCGAGCGCTACGACACCTGCAACCGGCGGCTGGTAGTCCGCGAACAGAGTGACCATCGTGGTGACGGCGATAATGCCCGCTGCGGCCTCCGGTAGCCCCCGGGCGAAGGCCAGCGGGGTGGTCACCGCAAGCGCGAGCACCAATGCGAGGGTCGAGCTCGACGGCTGACTGTCGTGGCGGGCGGCCACCTCGAACAGTGCCGTGACAGCGAGGAACACGGCACCGGCGTATGGCCAGTCCAGTCCCTTCACAGCGGCCATTCTGGTCGAAAGAGCGGATCGCGGCGTCCCCCGGTGAGTGCGCGAAAGTCCCCCCGACGGGTGACGACTCGGCGGCCGTACGGCTCCTAGCCTCCAGGCATGCAGCCATCCATCGAGGTGCGCGGACTGCGCAAACGCTACAGGTCGACCCTTGCCGTGGACGGGATCTCGTTCGCGGTCTCCGGTGGCGAGGTCACCGGTTTCGTGGGGCCCAACGGCGCCGGCAAGTCGACGACCATGCGGCTCATCCTTGGTCTGGACTCCCCGGACGACGGTGTGGCCCTGGTCAACGGCCAGAGCTATCGCAGCCTGCGGACACCGCTGTTCGAGGTCGGATCGCTCCTCGACGCGGCGGCCATCCACCCGAGCCGACGAGCTCGCGACCATCTGCTCTGGATGGCACACAGCAACGGGCTGCCGCCGCAGCGGGTCGACGAGGTGCTAGAGCAGGTGGGGCTCAGCAGCGCTGCAAGACGCGCGGCCGGGGGCTTCTCGCTCGGGATGCGGCAACGTCTCGGCATCGCAGCAGCGCTGCTGGGCGACCCGCCGGTGCTCATGTTCGACGAGCCGGTCAACGGGCTGGACCCCGAAGGCATCGTGTGGATCCGCGGGCTGCTCAAGTCGCTGGCTGCCGAGGGTCGCGCCGTGTTCGTATCGACTCACCTGATGAGCGAGCTCGAGGGCACGGCCGACCACCTGATCGTCCTCGCGCGCGGCCGCGTGATTGCCGACACCGACGTGACCAGCCTGCTCGCGGCGGCCAACGGCAGCCGGGTCGACGTGCGGACCTTCCGCCGTACGGACGCCATGACCGCGCTGGCCAATGCCGGCGCGACCGTCGCGGCAGTCGACCACGAGACGCTGAGCGTCGATGGCCTCGACGGCGAGCGCATCGCCGGCCTGCTCAGCGAGGCGGGCATCCCGTTCTCCGAGCTGCGCAACCACCGAGCATCCCTCGAAGAGGCCTACATGGAGCTGACGCGCGATGCTGTGGAGTTCGCGGTGCCTGCGGAGCGGAGCGCCTGATGGCCACCGTGACGCCCACCCGCCCGGCGGCCCCGACAAAGGCGGTCGGCTTCGGCCACGTCGTACGCGCCGAGTGGACAAAGCTGCGGTCGGTGTGGCGCTGGGTGGTCGCGCTGCTTGCTGCGCTGGTGGCAAGCGTCCTGTTCAGCATCGTGGCCGCAAGCGAAAGCAGCACCGACGCCAACGACGGTCCGGTTGACGTCGGTCCGGACGGCACACCGGTGAGGGACGAGTTCCACTTCGTGCACCAGCCGTTGACCGGTGACGGGAGCGTCGTCGTACGGGTCGTGAGCGGGCCAGACATCAGCCACGGCTCCGCCGGGGTCATGGTCAAGGAAAGCACCGAGCCCGGCTCCCCCTACGCCGCCGTGATGCTCGGCGACAGCGGTGTACGGATGACCGCGAACTTCGACACCGAAATCGACGGCAGTGACTCGAGCGCTCCTCGCTGGCTTCGGCTCACCCGCTCGGGAGAGGAGATCACCGGGTTCGAGTCGCCCGACGGACGCGAGTGGACTGAGGTGGGAACGGTCGAGCTGGCTGGGCTGCCGGAGACGGCCGAGGCCGGCTTGTTCGTCTCGTCGCGCCCCGAGGTGACCTTCGAGCGGTCGGCCGGAAGCACGTCCGTCCACGAGATGGTGACACAGAGCACGGCGACGTTCGACAATGTCCAGCTGGACGGCGGATCCGCCACGGATGACTGGCAGGGCGAGGACCTACGGCCAATCGAAGGCGAGCCCGGCGGCGAGTCGGTCGAATCCGACGGCACCTTCGTCGTCACCGGCTCGGGCGAGATCCGGCTCGACGAAGCGGGCGACGACATCGTGGCGAACAGCCTGCAGGGGGTGCTGTTCGGGCTGTTGCCGATCATCGCCGTGGGCGTGCTGTTCGTGACCTCCGAATACAAGCGCGGCCTCATCCGTACCAGCTTCGCAGCGGTACCGAGCAGGGGCCGGGTGCTGGCCGCCAAGGCGCTCGTGCTGGGCGGCGCGTCGTTCGCCGTCGCGCTGACGGCGACCGTGCTGTCGTTCCTGCTCGCCCAGCCGGTGTTGCGTGACAACGGCTTCGCGCCACCCGCCTACCCGGAGCCGGATCTCTTCGATCCCACGGTCCTGCGGGTCCTCGTCGGGACGGCCGTCTTCGTTGCGGTCGTCGCCGTGCTGAGCCTGTCCGCCGGCGCAATCCTGCGGCATGGCGCGGCGGCCATCAGCCTGGTGTTCGTCCTCCTCATCATGCCCACGATCGTCGCGGCTTTCCTTTCGAGCGCTGCTGCGATCAAGGCGCTCATGCTGCTGACTCCCGCCGGTGGCTTTGCCACCCAGCGGGCACAGCCGCCCAGCGAGTTGCACGTCGAGCCGGCCTCGCTGATCAGCTGGGTGGCGGGCCTGGGAGTGGCGAGTGCCTACGCCGTTGGCGCGTTCGTGTTGGCGGTGTGGCTGGTCCGGCGCCGAGACGCATGAACAGAGTTCTGCGCGCCGAATGGGTCAAGCTGCGGACCTTGCCGAGCAGTGGCTGGTTGCTGCTGGCGGTCGCGACCGCCATCGTGGCTTTGGGTGCGGCCGTGACCAGCGCGGTCGACGTCTCGCAGTGTCCCTCGCCGACTGAATGCTTCGAGGACACGACCAAGCTCAGCCTGTCGGGCGTATGGGTCGGGCAGGTGGCCGCGGTGGTGGTCGGCTCACTGGCCATCACCAACGAGTACGGCACCGGCATGATCCACACGACGCTGACGGCGATCCCGCAGCGGGGCCGACTGCTTGCTGGCAAGGCAGCGATCGTCGTCGGCACCACGCTCCTGGCCGCCACGATCGGGGTCTTGGCATCGCTGTTGGCCGCCCGCAACATCCTGCCGGGCAACGGGTTCAACGCGGCCAACGGCTATCCCCCGCTGTCACTGGCCGACGAACCCACCCTGCGCGCCGCTGCCGGCACCGTCGCCTACCTCGGGCTGCTAGCCGTGCTCGCGCTCGGGATCGGCACGATGATCCGTGACTCAGCGGTGGCGATCATCGCGACGCTGGCGCTGTTGTTCGGCGGTCCCCTGGTGGCGTCCATGATCAGCGACCCGGTCTGGCTGGAACGCCTGGAGAGGTACTCGCCGCTCAGCGCGGGGCTCGCCGTGCAGGCGACACGTGACCTGGAGAACCAGCCGATCGGCCCCTGGGCCGGGCTTGGTGTGACGGCGGCATACACGGCGGCCGCGTTTGTCGCGGCGCACGTGGTTCTTCGGGTCAGGGACGCCTAGCCCGGCGCTTTCAAGCGTTGGGTTAGCGGAGTGTTGCTCAATTGAAGGTTCACGAAGTCAGACGCATGCACACGATGTCAATTGATGATGGTCAAGATCGCGCAGACCGACCGCACCATCACCCGATACCCGAATGATCCGGGCTAGACGCATGCCCGGCCCCGACCGGGTTCAACGTGTCCGAGACGAGGCCGCGTCTGGCCATTGGCGGGACAAGCACGACCGACCGACCTGCACAATTGTCCGAAGATCACCGGTAAGCGATGATGAGCGGACGTCCGCGCAGGCATGTCCGAAAGATTCCCGGCATATCCCGGATGAGTGGACGTTCCTGTCATCGGCATGAGAGCGCATCCCGAAGGTCGCTCGGTAATGCCGGTTGCGTCCGTTGCCTGACCAGGGGCGCTGGTCCTCAGCCGGTGCTCATGCCGGCGAGGTAAGCGGCGACGGCGTGGGCGGCGTGGCGGTCGAGGTTGGCCTTGGCCATGTCGTAGCGCATGGTAGTCCGTGGGTCGGCGTGCCGCATGGCGTACTGCATGTCTCGGATGCTGATTCCGGCGACCAACCCGGTGGTGCAGAAGGTGCGGCGCAGTCCATGCGGGCTGATCGGCCGGGTGATGCCGGCGGCATGAGCCACCCTTGTCAGGGCCCGATTGGCACCGGCGCGGTCCATCCGCCGTCCGGTGCGGGTGCGCAGGATCGGCCCGCTGGTACGGCCGCCAACGGCTTCCCGCACCGCCCGCAGCACCGGAATGGGCAGCGGGATTTTGGCCGGCTTGGCGCCTTTGCCGATCACATGAAGCAGCTCGTATCCGGCCTCGTACCGGAGCTGACCAGCTACATCGCCAGCCGCTCGAACCTGACCACCGCGACCAACCCAGACAGTCGACTACTCTTCCCCGGCCGCCGCGCCGGCCAGCCGCTTCACCCCAACTCGCTGCGGCTGCGCCTACACACACTCGGGATCCCCAACCTCAGCGGCCGCACCAGCGCAATCCGAGAGCTCCTCCTCCAAGCCCCCGCACCGGTCGTCGCAGCCATGCTCGGCTACGACCCGACACGCGCCGAGAAGCTCGCCACCGACGCCGGCGCCACCTGGAAACGCTACGCAGCCGGCGATCACACCAGAACCGCACCACGAGCACGACTGATCGACTATTGGGCTCGCTCGTCAATCCGTCGGGGTCAGGTCCATGCGGTTGGGTCGCCGAGGTACAGGCCGCAGGCGGTGTCGAGGGCTCGGGCGCACAGTGGGGCGCCTCGACGCCACGAGATGCCGGTGGTCGGCGAAGCGCTCTCCATGATTCTCGGGCTGTAGCAAGCTGCGAGTAACGTCCGACTGTGGAGATCATCCGGGCGGACGGGCTCGAGATCGCCTACGAGCGGGTCGGCGAGGGGCCGCCCCTGGTCTTTGTCCACGGCGCGGCCGAGGACAGCCGCATCTGGCAGCCGCAGCTTGCCGGCCTTGCCGACGAGCTCACGGTCGTCGCATGGGACGAGCCGGGGGCTGGCCGGTCCTCCGATCTGCCTGAGGGCTTCGGCCTGGCGGACTTTGCGGACTGCCTCGCGGCGCTGATCGAGGCGCTCGAGCTCGGGCCCGCGCACATCGCTGGCCTCTCCTGGGGCGGCACCGTGGTGCTCGAGCTCTACCGCCGTCATCCCGGGCTCGTCGCGACCCTGATCATGATCGACACCTACGCCGGCTGGAAGGGCTCCCTGCCCGCAGACCAGGTGCGAGAGCGGGTCGCCGGCGCCCGCCAGATGCTCGCTGCGCCGCCTGAGGACTTCGACCCCACACTTCCCGGCCTCTTCGCCGGCGACCCGCCGGCGAAGTTCGTCCCGCTGCTTGCCGCCATCGCCGCCGACGTCCGCTCCGCGACCTTCGGGCACCAGCTAACCATCATGGCCGAGGCGGACCAGCGCGACCTGCTGCCTCGCATCGCCGTCCCGACGCTGCTGATCTGGGGCGAGCTGGACGCGCGCTCGCCGCTCAGCGTCGCGCGCCAGTTCGAGGAGGCGATCCCGGACACGGAGCTCGTCGTGATCGAGGGCGCCGGCCACGTCAGCAACCTCGAGCGGCCCGAGCCGGTGAATATGGCCTTGCGCGACTTCTGCCGCGCCCACCCGCCGCGTTCGGGCTAGCCCGGCCGATTCACAGAACTGGCGACAGTCGAACACGCGACGGCACCGGTCTAGACGTGACGTGCACGTGCGGCGGGGGTGCTCTCACGTACAGAGGCGGGTGGCCGCTGGAGCGGCCGACCTTGGTCGGCGCGGGGTGGGAGGGTCAGCGTGGTGGACGGCAGCACCGCCAGCTGACGCGGATGCCCAAAACTCACTGGCGGACAGATCCGGCGCGCGCGACGATGCCCACGTGGACTCAGGTTCGCACATCAGTGAACCAGCGGTGACTCGGTGGACGCGGTCGACCATCTATCCCGACATGTGGGTCGACCCGGACGACGACCCACGCGAAACCGATGTCGAGACCGTCGACGAGCGCGGCACGCTGCTCGACTATCTGCGCCACTACCGCCTCACCATGGAAATGAAATGCGCGGGCCTGGATGCCGAGCAGCTCGCCCGACGATCCGTACCGCCGTCCACGATGTCCCTGCTCGGGCTGGTGCGGCACATGGCCGAGGGGGAGCGACACTTTCGCCGGGTGATGGCCGGCGAGGACGCGCCGAAGCTGTACTGCACCGACGAGGACCGTGACGGCGACTGGAACGGCGCGATCGCCGACCCGGCGGTCGTGGAGGACGCCTGGCGGCAGTGGCGGGCCGAGGTGGAGCTCACCGACCAGTTCGTGGCCGGCGTCGCCGACCTCGGCACCCGGAACGCCGGCGTCTCCGACCTCGGCCCCGACGGCGCGGACGTGCAGCTTCGCGACATCCTGGTGGCGCAGATCGCGGAGTACGCGCGGCACTGCGGGCACGCCGACCTCCTGCGCGAGCGCATCGATGGCCGCGTAGGCCAATGATCACGAGACTGACGCACCAATGACCACCAGGATCTCTCCGACGAACATCCACAACCCGACTCGCCTGTGATCAAGCCCGCCAAGAATCGCAAAAGGCCAGGGATGGTTTCGCCTGGCCCAGATCAGCCCGAATCGATGGATCCGCTACTCATCGGCGCCGAACGCCCATCCCGTATGACATCGACCAGCCTGGGGGCACATTGGACCGCGCGATGCGGGCACGGACTTGGGAACGGGACATGTGAGACGCTCCGTTGCTCGCGGGATCGCGACGCACCCAGTACGATCACGAGCTTGGACAAAGTAGGCCAGATGAGACCGGAGAGACGGCGCTAGCCCCGCTCATAACCCAGAGGTCGCAGGTTCAAATCCTGCCCCCGCTACTGATCAGGCCCGGGATTCAGCGCGAATCCCGGTCTGAAAGCATTTGAGACTTGATCCACCCTCCGAAAACCCTCGATGGCGCCTGCTCCGCAATTGCCCACCGACACCACCAAGAGGGCCTGCCAGACCTGACGACCGACGTCGTCGTGCGCCGTGTCCGCCGCGGACTGCGCCGCATCATGGGCACCGCGCCCCGGCGCCAGACCCACCCACTCACCGTGGCCGAGCTCGGCCAGCTCGTGTCCACCATCGACCCCGACACCGCGATCGGCGCCCGGGACCGTGCCGTCATCCTGCTCGGCTACGCCTCGGCGCTGCGTCCCGGAGAGCTCTCCGCCCTCGACCTGGCCGACATCATCGCCAAGCCCAGCGGCGTCCTGGTGGCGGTACGCCGGTCAAAGACCGACCAGGACGGCCGCGGGCAACTCGTCGGAGTCGCCCGCGGGGAGCACCGCCACACCGATCATCCGGGCACTCGACGCTTGACTCGCGATCCGCCCCGCAGGCCCTGGTGCGCTCTTCACCCGGGTCTACCGATCGGGCACCGTCACGACCGAGCGGATCGGGCCCCGAGCGGTCAGCAGGCTCGTGCAGGCCCGCGCCATCGAGGCCGGCTTCGACGGCATCCAGGTCACCGGGCACTCGCTGCGCGCGGGCCACGCCACCACCGCCGCCGTCAACGGCGCCCCGATCGACCGGATCGCCGCCCAGACCCGCCACCGGGACCTCGGCACCCTCCTCAACCACTACATCCGACCCGCCGAGGCACTCGCGACCACCACCAGCCGCGACCTCGGTCTTTGATGGATGGGGTCGGTAGCCCATGGGCGGCGGAATGACGCAAGTCCGCCATCGTCTGGATCGCGGCATGGGAGGACGTTCTCCGTGGGTGACGCGGATTATGCAAACGGAACGGGGTCTCCCCAGCGAGGCGTGCGCTCGATCACTCCAACCTTTCGGCGTAGCAGTTGCTGAAACTGCTGTTCGACGGCTCGGAGGTCCTGCGCACCCCAACGGCGGTCCTTGACCCGGGACATGCGACGCAATAGCGTCGAACAGAGCTTTAGCCTGATGCGTGCGTGGACGCAAGTGAAGGAGTGGCGATGGCAACCGTCGGCCCCGTAACCCTATCGATCTTCGACCAGCCCCCGGACCAAGTGGTCGTCCAAGCGGCCTACGATGTCAAGGGCAGCGGGGACGACATTTCCTCCGGGCAGCCCTACCGCGAGGTGGTGGAACTGATCGGCGTAGACAAAGGCCAGCCCGGTGAGGACGGGGTCGATGACGTCCTCGACACGATCTCGGACGGAACGGTGGTCTTTGACGGCACGCACGTTTCTTTCCTGCGCTCGCAGCAAAAGCAGTATCCGGCCGCCGCTCTCGACGAAGACCCCCATCCGTTCTTCCCGCGCACTGACGAGATTCGGGTGCGCGTGACGCTGATGCCGGTAGCGGTCGGTGAGAGCAACATCGTTCGGCGCGAGCAGATACTCGCGCCCAACTAGTTCAGCCCGGAAGGCCGCCTTGGGTCGCGCTCTCGCTGTCGAGCACACCTCCCACTCGACGCCCAGACCTGCCCGCACCCGCGCCGCGCGACGGTCCGGGAATTCACCATGAGCCGGGGTCCCGGCCGGGACGGTCGCCTCCGGCGCGCTGGCGGTGCTTGCGGCTATCGCCGTGCACCGGGCGCACCGCGGTTGCCGCTGAGCGCTGTGCAGGCGCCTTGCAACTGGCTGCTGTGGGTCGTCGTCGTCTCCCAGCCCAGGACGCGGGCAACGCGAATAAGTCATGGACGAGGCTCCCGGGCAAAGTCTTCGGGAGTCCTCTCCGGCTGATGGCGGATCCCCAGTTAAGTGCCGTCCTGGAGCAGGACCGGTAGGCCCTCCCTGTGCCACCGGAATATGACGTGTTTACGAGCGGCGAAGGAGCAGCGTTCGCGTCGGACCGTGGAACATCCTCATGTTCCAACCGACGAAGGATCGGCCGATCTGGGCGCGATTCCGATCGCTCAGCCCGAGTTCTCGTATCTTGTGATGTTCCAAGCGCGCCCGAACCGGCCTCGATGCGAGCGAGTGCCTCCAGGATCGCGCTGACGACCTCGGTGGTCGAAGCGGCCGGCAGGTCGAGGCGGATCGTGGCCGCCTGCGCGAGCATCGGGTTGTGCTCGCCGGCGTTGCCTGCCATGGCGCGGAAATCGGTCCGAACGAGCACGATCGACTTCCTCGTGCCGAACGCGTAGCCGACCTCCCAGCTCGTGCCCGAGTCCGGGGCGGGACCGTCCATGATCGCGACAAGGCCGGCGGCCCAGTCGATCCCGGCCTTGTCGGCAGCGAAGATGCCCGCGGCGTCCAGGCCAGGATCGTTCTCCTGAGGCAGGAACACCTCGTGCCCGGCGGCACGCAGCGCAGCGGTCACCTCCGCATTCCAGGTGCGCTCTGGCGTCGTGAACAAGGGCCGGCGAAATACAGCTTCATGCCCCGAGTATCGGGGAGCGTGACCGACGTCCGCGGAGCCAAGCGACAAGTCGAGTCTCGAGGTGCAGGACACCACTTCCAACTGGGCGAGCGACGCGGGTGCTAGGGGCCGCAGCTGGACTTGATCGCCCTCCGGTTACCCTCCGGATTCAGTCGGCCTGCGCCGGTACGGATCGGGTACGATCGGAAGTGTTCGTGACAGCGGACACCGCTTTAATACAAGCGATTCGGCTGTTTCCCGCGACGTTCGGTAGCACCCGGATTCGCCCTGTGCGAATCCAGAGGTCGCAGGTTCAAATCCTGCCCCGCTACCAGGTCAGTGGCCCGGACACGCAAGATGTCCGGGCTTTCTGCTACCTAGACCGGCCGTTTGGCAACGGAATTGGCAACGGACCGTGATCAGCTAGCCATCCTTCGGATCGTCGCCTCTCCGGGTCTCTAGGCCGGTGCGCCGACCCGGTCGCGGTCCGGCTCGCCGGGCAGCGGGTCCTCCGGGGCCGGCAGGTACTGCTCCGGACGGCCCTCGACATACAGCTGCGGCAGCCGGCTCTGGACCGACTTCGGCAGCCACCAGTTGGCGGGACCCAGCAGGTGCATCACGGCTGGCACGAGCAGCATCCGGACAACCGTGGCGTCGACCAGGATGGCCGTGGCCATGCCGAGCCCGATGACCTTGAGCATGATGTCCGGGCTGGGCACGAACGCCGCGAACACGGCGATCATGATGGCTGCCGCCGCGGTGATCACCCGACCGGTGCCGGCCAGCCCGTCCCGGACGGCGCGGGCGTTGTCGCTGGTCCGCGTCCACGCCTCTCGCATCCGGCTGATCAGGAACACCTCGTAGTCCATCGACAGCCCGAACAGGACGGCGAACACGATCACCGGCACGAAACCGGGCATCGGCGTCTCGGTGTCGATGCCGAGCAGTTGGCCGGCCCAGCCGCCTTCCAGGACGTACGCCATGACTCCGTAGGCCGCGGCGACCGAGAGCAGGTTCATCACCGCGGCGGTCAGCGGGATCACGATGCTCCGGAACGCGGCGAACAGCAGCAGCATCGAGAGTGCGATCACGCCGCCGATCAGGTACGGCAACCGGCTCGAGACGTTCTCGTTGGAGTCGATGCTGGCCGCGGTCGCGCCGCCGACGTGGGCCTCGACACCGGTGCCGTCGGTCGCGGCCGGGATCACGTCATCGCGCAGCGTACGCACCAGGTCCTCGGTCGCCCCGTCCTGCGGCCCGGTCTCCGGGATGACCGTGATCAACGCCGCGTCGCCGTCGGCGTTGATCGTCGGCGGTGCTGCCGTCGCCACGCCGGGAGTGTCGCCGATTGCCGTGGCGAGGTTCTGGACCGCGGTGGTGTCATTGGCCGACGACAGCTCCGCCGCAAGCAGCAGCGGGCCGTTGGCGCCGACGCCGAAGCTCTCGGCGGCCATGTCGTACGCGTGCCGGGACGACTTGTCCTCGGGGTCGTTGCCGGCGTCGGGGAAGCCGTATCGGACGCCGAGGAACGGCGCGGCCAGGGCCAGCAGGACAGCGGCGCCGCCGACCGTGACGAGGATGCTGTGGCGGTCGATGAGCCGGGTCCAGGCCGCCCACCGCCGGGTCGGGACGAGGTGTCCATCCGCGGCGACCTGCGGCACGGAGCGCCGGCCGATCGGCAGCCGGAGTCGGTCCACCCAGCGGCCGACGTACCCCAGCAGGGCCGGGAACAGGTTGACCGCCGCCGCCATGACGATGAAGACCGTGACGATCGTGACCACGGCTGCGCCGCGCATGAAGGACAGGCCCATCGCGAAGAGGCCGAGCATGCTCACGACCACGGTGCCGCCGGCGACCAGCACGGCGCGTCCGGCCGTGTCGAGGGTCGCGACGGTCGCCGCCTCGGGCTCGAGGCCGACCGCCCGCCACTCGCGGAACCTGGTGATCATGAGCAGCGTGTAGTCGATGCCGAGCGCGATGCCCATCATCGTCGCCAGCGCGGTCGACCAGTCGGGCACGTCGGTGAGCGCCGCGATGACCCCGGTCAGGGTCCCGCTGACCGCGAGGCCGGCGAGGGCGACCCCGAGCGGCAGCCCGGCGGCCACAACGGTGCCGAATGTGACGAGCAGGATCAACGCCGCGACGACGAGCGCGATCATCTCTGAGCCGATCTCGCTCTGCTCGGCCTGCTGGATGGTCTGGCTGCCCAGCGCGACCTCGAGCCCGGGGCGCTCGGCCGCATCGGCGGCCGCGAGCAGCTCCTCGGTGTCCTCGATCGGCATGTCGACCGGGTTGACCACGTCCAGGTTGAGCCGGGCGATCAGGGACTGGCCGTCCTCGGCGATGCCGCCCGGAGTGGTGTACGGGTCGTCGACGGCCGCGACGTGCGGCAGGCCGCGCAGCTCGTCGAGGAGGTCGGTGACGTCGGACCGTACGGCCGCCTCGGTGACCGGCTGGTCGGCGCGAACGACGATGTCCACGGTGTCACCTGACTGCTCGGGGAAGCGCTGCTCCAGCAGGTCCTGGGCCTGCCTCGAGTCCGAGCCGGGCGTGGAGTAGTCGGCGGTGAAGTCGCCGGCGAACGCGGCAGACAGGCCGATCGCCACGGCCGAGCGCGGCGATCCAGCCGAGAACGACGCGCCCGCGCCGGCGGAACGAGACGCCGGCCAGTCTGCCCAGCGGTCCCGGCCGCGGCGCCAGGAGTGAGTCTTGTCGATCGTCGAGCGTGGACACGTCGGTCATGGAGGCCTCCGTAGCTGGTTTCACGGAAGCGATCGTCGCGCCGACGACGTGGGCGTGTCGTCCGACAATGGATGGCAGGACGTACGCAGTTCTGCGTAGGCGGCACCTTCCTGGTCACGCTCGTCGTCGTAGGTGGTCGCGCTTCAGGCTGGGGTCGGTCGCGCGCGGGATTCCTATGATCGAGGCATGCAACACCGCGCGGCGTCGTTCCGCTTACCTGCTCCGGCGCAGGACGCGTTGCTCGCGCTTTTCATCACCGTGATGCAGGTTCAGGGCGTGCAGGCAAGTGGGGCCGCTGACTCTGCCGAGGTGGCGGCGCGGCCCCTCACCGACTTCGGATACCTGGGATACGCCCTGTTGATCGCGAGTGGACTGGCACTGGCCGTCCGCCGCCGGTGGCCGGTTCCGGTGTTCCTCACCACCGCGCTCGCCAGCCTGGCGTACTACAGCCTCGACTTCCCGGACGGTCCCGGCTGGCTCGGGCTCTTCGTCGCCCTGTACACGCTTACCGCCTACGGCGATGGGCGCCGTTCCCTGGTGATCGCCGGCGTGGGAATCACGGTGCTGACCATCGGGTGGCTGGTCGCCGCGGCCGACATCGAACCGCCGGAGGCCATCGGATGGGTGTTCTTCCGGATCGGCGCGTCGGTCATGAGCGCTGCCCTTGGCGAGTCGGTCCGGTCGCGGCGGTTCATCGCTGCAGAGGCTCTGGAACGTGCTGAGTGGGCTGAGCGGACTCGGGAGGAGGAAGCGCGGGCGCGCGTCGACGCCGAACGGCTCCGGATCGCGCGTGAGGTCCACGACACCGTCGCTCACGCCATCGCGATCATCAATGTGCAGGCCGGTGTCACCGCGCACGTGCTCGACAAGCGGCCGGAAGGGGCACGCGAGACGTTGGTCGCCATCGAGCAGACGAGCTCCCAGGCGCTGCGAGAGATGCGGGCCATCCTTGGGGTGCTCCGTGGTACCAACGACCGGCGAATGCCTCACCCCGGCCTGGAACAGATCGACGAACTCACCACGAAGGCGCGCAACGCCGGACTCGACATCAAACTCGAGACGAGCTCGCCGGCGGAGCCTTTGCCGAGCGCGGTGGGCAACGCTGCCTACCGAATCGTGCAAGAAGCGATCACCAACGTGATCCGTCACGTCGGCCCGACCCGGGTAACAGTCGCCCTCGACTATGGAATCGATGTCTTGGAGGTCCGCGTGATCGATGAGGGGCGCCGTCACGCCGCAGGCGATGACCTCGCGGGCCCGCACCTACCCGCCGAGCATCCGACCAGCAACGGCGCCGGCAGCCCGGGTGAGCCAGGCCGAGGGATCGCCGGAATGCGCGAGCGCTGCCAACTACTGGGCGGAGAACTGACCGCTCGGTCGCGTCCGAGCGGAGGGTTCGAGGTCAAGGCACGACTGCCCCTGGCGCCGACCGGAACGGCGCACTGATGAGCCCAACAGCCGCGCCGCCTGACAGCCCTCCTCCGATCAAGGTGCTGCTCGCCGACGACGAGGGTCTTGTGCGATCCGGGTTCAAGGTCCTACTCGACCTCGAAGACGACATCACGGTGGTCGGGGAAGCCACCACCGGCGCAGAGGCCGTGGAACGGGCCCGAGCCACCCGGCCCGACGTCATCCTCATGGACATCCGCATGCCACAGCTGGACGGGATCGAGGCCACCCGCGAGATCGCCAAGACGACCGGACTACAGCAGGTCCGAATCCTGATCCTGACCACCTACGACACCGATGCGTACGTCTTCGAAGCCCTGCAGGCCGGCGCCAGCGGCTTCCTGCTCAAGGACGCTGGCCCGGCCGAGCTCCTGCATGCCGTCCGGGTGGTCGCCGCCGGAGACGCGCTGCTCGCCCCGCGTATCACCCGGCGCCTCATCGCTCAGTTCACCGCGGAACGGATCGCTACTCAGGCAGCCGAATACCGACTGGCGGTGCTGACCCCACGCGAGCGCGAGGTGCTGGCCCTGGTGGGAGAGGGGTTGAGCAACGACGAGATCGGTGCCGAGCTCTACCTCAGCCCAGCCACCGCCCGCACCCATGTCAGTCACGCGATGGCGAAGCTCGGAGCGCGCGACCGCGCGCAACTGGTCGTCATCGCCTACCAGACAGGACTAGTCATCCCGCAGCCATGATCATGCACACAACTGACCTGCTGGACATGGACGCTACCGCGACTCGGCGGGGCACTGGTATGGACGTGCACTGACCCCTCCTCCAACCGATCGAATCTGGGCCCCGCAGGTCAGCGGGATATCTGCGGGAATGATCTTCTATGAGCGAAGATAAGACCCTGCAGAAGTCGCACGTCACCTCCCCCTGGCCGTGCCATTGACGTGCCATTAGCCGGTGGGCAGTTCACCGCCCGGTTCGGTCGTGGTGATGTCGGGCAGCCCGGAGGGTCTCCGTCGCGCGGAATCCGGACCACGCGAATGCCGCTGCGATAGCCGTATGCCGTCAGGGTCGTATGGTGCCGCCGCTCTGGTCCAGTTGCGCCTTGACAGCGCGGAAGACGTTGCCGTGGATCCGATCGGCGCCGAGCCGTGCGATGAAGCCGTCGCGCTCCAGCACGGCTCTGACGCCCGGCTTCAACCGGGCCAGCCGCAGGGTCAGCCCGGCGTCCTCCGCCAGCCGAAGGATCTCGCCCATTGTGGCCGCACCCTGCGAATCGATGAAGTTGATCCCCTCGCAGTCGAGCACGATCCCGGTGAGGCCTGGTGACGAGTTCGTGACATCCCGGATGCGGTCGTCCAGTGCGTCCGCGGTGGCGAAGAAGAGGCCACCATCCAGGCGGATCGCGACGACCTCGGGGAACTGCTCGTCGCCGGGATGCTCCGTGAGCTCTCGGAAGACCTGCGTGCCTGCTTCGTGGCCGAGCTTTGGCATGTCGGGATGGGTGGCCACCGACACGAGCCACAGCAGGGAGAGCCCGATCCCGATCAGCACTCCGGCGAGTACACCGAAGACCAGGGCTCCTGCGAGCGCAGCCAGCGCGATCCAGAAGTCGAATCGCTGCACACGCGCGAGCCGCCTCATCTCAGGGACGTCCATCATGCCCATCACCACCGCCTCGATGATCAAGGCGGCGAGGACCGGCTTGGGCAGGTCGGAGAAGAGCGGCGCAAGGACGAGCAGGGTCAGTAGAACCATGAAACCGGAGGTGAGCGATGCCAGGCTCGACCGAGCACCGGCATGGTCGTTCAGCGAGCTGGCCGACAGGCTGGTCGATACCGGCATTCCCTGGAACAGACCAGCTCCCGTGTTGGCCATCGCCTGCGCCACCGACTCCTGGTCGATGTCGATCGGATACCGGTGCCGGGCCGCAAAGGCTCGGGCATCGCCGGCGGTCTGTGAAAAGCCGACGAGGACGAGCGCTACGGCTGCCAAACTCACCGTGGCGGCGTTGTCCCACATCATGTCCAGAGGCGGAACCGTCAGCGAAGGCAGTCCGCTCGGCACATCGCCGACGAGCGCGACACCATGGTCACCGAGGTCGAACAGCCACGCGGCCAGCAGACCACCGACCACCAGGACGAGCGCACCGGGGACTCGGGGAGCGATGCGCCGCAGGCCGAAGACCACGACCAGCGCCACGGCGCCGACTATCACCGTGACATCGTGCGTGTCACCGAGTGTGCCGAGCCAGGACCGAAGCTCCTGGAGAGGGTTGGACCCTGACACCTCCGTGCCCGTGAGTTTCGGCAGTTCGCCAATCACCACGTCGATCGCCGCCCCGAACAGGAAGCCGGTGACGACAGCTCGCGACAGGAACTGCGCAATCCATCCCATTCTCAACACAGCGACGACCAGGAACACGACACCCGATGCGAGCGTGATCCCGGCGACGAGCGACGCTGCGTCCTGCTCCGTGGTTAGACCCGCTGCAACCACCGCACTCGCCGCAATCGCGGCGAGTCCAGAACTGGGCCCCATCGAGATCTGGCGGCTCGTGCCGAAGACGGCGTACAGGATCGCCCCCGCCGCAGCCGCATAGAGGCCGTTCTCGAGAGGGATGCCGGCAATCCCCGCATACCCCAGGTTCTTCGGGACGATGAGCGCGGCGACCACCACGCCCGCCACCAGGTCGCCTCGAAGCCACTGACGGTTGTACGTTCGTAACTGGCGGACGAGCGGCACGAGCGTGCGGCCCATGCCCGGCTCTGTTTGACCCATCACGGCTCCCTCCCCTGCGTCGCATCAGCGTAGGGGCGGGGCGTCACACCGCAACCACGCCAGCGAGCGACCGGACGCCGGCGCGCCAGGTCGAACTCGATGCCGGCGAGGTCGAGATCACCCACACGATCGTCCGGGTGAAGGGACAGGGCCTGCTGCGGAGGCCCACCAAGACGGCAGCTGGTGAACGCCTGCTCCGTATCCCGGCGACTGCGCTGGCGATGCTACGACGGCGGTTCAGTTCAGCGCTGGCTGTCGGCTGGACCTGCCGGTCTTTCCGGACTCGCTCGGAGGCTTCCGGGATCCCGCCAACGTCCGGCGCGACATCCGGGACGCCCGCGGCGAGGATGCACTGGCGTGGATCACGTCACACAACTTCCGCAAGACCACGGCGCCGTGCGCCGATCAGATCCACGGCAGCGTCGCTCGCGCCGTCGAGGCGCAGCTGCACGCGTGACGCGGCTCAATGGGCGACGGGCTCGGCCTCGAGCGCCTTGCGGGCCTCGAGGTTGGCGGCATGGTCCGCCGCCGAGACCTCCGGCCAGCGCAGGTCCAGCGATCTCAGCTTCTCCACCAGCACCCACGCGACCAGCGCCTGCGTCAGCCACCACTGGTCGGCGGGGATGACGTACCACGGCGCCCACGGGGTCGACGTGGCGGTCAGCGCATCCTCGAACGCGCTGATGTAGTCGTCGAACCGCGCCCGCTCCGCGACGTCGGCCGCGTTGAACTTCCACTCCTTGCCGGGCACGTCGAGGCGCGCGAGGAACCGCTCCTTCTGCACCTCCTTCGAGACGTGCAGGAAGAACTTCGCGATCTTCGTCCCGTTGCGATCGAGGTGGCGCTCGAAGGCGTTGATGCCCTCGTAGCGCTCCTGCCAGAACTCCTCGCCGCGACCCCCGGGCGGGAGGCGCTGCGGCTCGAGCCGCTCGGGGTGCACCTTCAGCGCGACCACTTCCTCGTAGTGCGACCGATTGAAGATGCCGATGCGGCCACGCTCGGGGAGGGCTCTGGAGATGCGCCAGAGGAAATCGTGATCGAGCTCCTCGGTGGAGGGCTTCTTGAACGAGACCACCTGAACGCCTTGCGGGTTGACGCCTGACATCACGTGCTTGATCACCGAGTCCTTGCCGGCCGCATCCATCGCCTGCAGGACCACGAGCAGGGCGTACCTGTCGCTCGCCCAGAGCAGCTCCTGTGCCTCGGAGAGCTCCGCGATCCCGCGCGCGATCGCGTCCTTCGCCCGCTGCTTGAGCTCGCCCTGGGCGAGATCTGCGAACTCCGGGCCGCCGGTCGAAGCCGGGTCCCTGTCGGCGATGCGGGCCGCTTCACCGGGTGCGACGAGGAACCGTCCAAGCAGTCGCTCGCGCGTGCTCATCGGGCTCCCGTGCGGCCCGGTGCGACCGCCCGCTGGACGTCCAGGACATCCGACTGTGGGGCGCGGTGGCGAAGGAGCCACTTGCGTCCCTCGATGACCAGCGGCAGGAGTGCCGCGAGGCCGAGGCACGCGAACCACTGGCGCCCGGTGAGCGATTCGGTGAGTAGCCCCTTCTGGAGGCCGGGGAGCTCGGTGGCGAGCACGATCATGAGCACCGGCACGAGCGAGATCGCGAGCGCCTTGAGGATCGGAGGGGCGAGCCCGCTGGCCGGCTCGCGGCGGTTGGTCAGCGCGTTGAACACAGTGCCGAGCCCCATGACGGCGAAGGTCATCGTCATCGACACGCTCGGCGCGTCGACCTTCGGGTCGTCCGGGCCGATGACGAGCGGCAGGAGCGCGGCGACGAAGAGCGCGGTCGCGTAGATGAGCCACGAGATGATCGCCGCCCGGTTGGCAATCGGGAGCTTGGGGTCGCGCGGTGGCCGGCTCATGACGTCCGGGTCGCCGGGGTCGACGGCGATCACCACGACGCCGGCCGCGGTCGCGAAGAGGAGGAGATACAGCACCATCAGCGGTGTGAGGGCGACGCCGTCGTTGATGTTGAACGCCGTGGCGGCGATGAACAGCATCACCAGGGCCAGCAGCTGGGTCATCTGGTATCGGACGTAGGCGACGACCTTGTCGTAGATCTTGCGCCCGAGCTGGACCGCGTGCACCAGGGTTCCGAAGTTGTCGTCC
The DNA here is from genome assembly GCA_963801065.1 of uncultured Actinomycetota bacterium. Taxonomy (GTDB): domain Bacteria; phylum Actinomycetota; class Actinomycetes; order Jiangellales; family Jiangellaceae; genus CAWDDG01. The sequence continues at coordinate 304,960 of CAWDDG010000004.1, forward strand.
GTGAGGATCATCCGCGCGGCCTGCTTGGTGACCTCGCTGCCGCTGCCCATCGCGACGCCGATGTCCGCCTGCTTGAGCGCAACGGCGTCATTGACGGCGTCACCGGTCGCCGCGACGATCTGGCCCTCGCCCTGCATGAGGCGGGCCAGCCGCAACTTGTCCTCGGGGGTCACCCGGCCGAGGACGTGCAGCTGGGGCAGGCGGACGACGATCTCCTCGTCGGACAGTGCCTGGAACTCGGTTCCGCTGATCGCCCCCGGCCCGAGGCCGAGCGACGCCCCGATCGCGTTGGCGGTGATCGGATTGTCGCCGGTGATCATGCGTACGTCGATCCCGGCACTCAGCGCGGTTGTCACGGCGTCCTTCGCCTCGGCGCGCAACGGGTCGATCATCCCCGCCATCCCCACGAAGGCCAGGTCCTGGGTGAGCGACATCGGGTCTTCGACCATTGCGTCCAGCTCGTCGTCGGCCACGAGGCGCGCCGCGAACGCGAGCACGCGCAGGCCCTGCTCGCCCATGCGGGCGTTCGCCGCGTCGAGGTCTGCCTGCACCTCCGCGATCGGAACCTGTGAGCCGCTCAGCGGGCCGCCGGCGTGCGTGCAGCGCGCGAAGACGACGTCAGGGCCACCCTTCACGAGCTCGATGACGTGCTCCGCTCCGTCGACCGTGACGCGATGGAACGTCGCCATGAACTTGTAGGCGGAGTCAAACGGAACCTCCGCGAGTCGCGGGTAGGCGCGGCGGGTCTCCTCGGCGTTGACGCCCAGCTTCGCCGCGAGGACGACGAGCGCGGCCTCGGTCGGGTCCCCGATCAGGGTGCCGTCGTCGCCGACCGTCGCGTCGGTGTCGAGGGTCAGCCCGAGCGCCAGGCGGGTGAAATCGGGCACCGGCGCTCCGGCGACGGACTCGATCGTCCCAGTCTTCGCGTAGCCCTCACCCGTGACGTTGAACCACAACCCGCTCGCGTAGATGGTCGAGACCATCATCTCGTTCATCGTCAGCGTGCCGGTCTTGTCGGTGTTGATCGCGCTCGTCGCCCCGAGCGTCTCCACGTCGGTGAGGTTCTTGACGATCGCCCGCGCCTCGGCCAACTGCTTTGCGCCGAGCGAGAGCAGGCCGGACACGAACGCCGGCATCCCGGTCGGGATGGCCGAGATCGCCATCGCCGTCGCGAGCAGCACCAGGTCGTCGAAGGCGAGGCCGCGGATCAGGCCCACGACGACGATGAAGGCCACCGCGCTCCACGCGATGACGCCGAGGACCTTCGTCAGCGAGTCGAGCTCCTTCTGCAGCGGCGACCGGACCCGCGACACCGAAGTCAGCATCGTCGCGATCCGGCCCATCTCGGTGTCCATGCCTGTGGCCGTCACGACCATCGCGCCGGTGCCCCGCGTCACCGAGGTGTTCTGGAACAGCATGTCGGTCCGGTCGCCGAGAGCGACGTCGGGGGTCGGCAGCGCGGCCACGTCCTTGGCGACGGGAGCGCTCTCCCCGGTGAGCGCCGCCTCCTGGGTCTCGAGCGTGGCCGAGCGGATGATCCGGCCATCTGCCGGCACGATGTCGCCCGCCTCCACGTCAACGATGTCGCCCACCACGACATCGCGCGCCGGCACCTGCACGACGCGCCCGTCGCGCCGAACCCGGCTTTGCGGGATCTGCATCTTCGACAGCGCATCGACGCTGGCCCTCGCCTTGAGCTCCTGACGTGAGCCGAGGACAACGTTGAGCAGGATGAGAAGCGCGACGATGATCCCGGTCGGCACCTCGCCGATGACGAAGCTCACCGCCGTGACCGCGATGAGCATGATGTTCATCGGCTCGCGCAGCTGCTCGATCGCGACCTGCCAGACCGACGGCGGCTTCTCGCCGGTGAGCTCGTTCGGGCCGTACTGCGACAGACGCGCGGCGGCCTCGTTCTGGGTCAGCCCCTGGGCGGCGTCAGTCTCGAGGGCGGCGACGACGGCGGCCTCGTCCTGCGCGAACCACGTCTCCGGCTCCTGGGCCGCAGTTGGCGGATGCCGTTCCGGCGCAGTTGAGACCATAGGCTAATTATGTGCGGGCGCTGATCCCCCGACATCACCCCGGACGGGTGATTTCGTAATCGGAGAGGATGGGCCGTCTTGACGGCGCTGCGCTGGGAATGGCGGACGTTCGGTGAGCAGTTCGGCGGGGCCGAGGAGCGGCTCGGCTCGATGGGGCCTGAGCGCGTCGTGGATAGCGACGAGACCTACTTGGTCTCCGCTGAGGGCGTCGACGCGGTGAAGGTCCGCGACGGCCTCATGGACGTCAAGCACCTCGAACGGGTCGACGACAACCGCCTCGAGCTGTGGAAGCCGGTCTTGAAGTCACCGCTGCCGATCTCGGCGGCCGACGCCCGGGCGGTGCTCGCTGCGCTACGCGTTTCGGCGCCGCTCGACCGCGACACGTACGACCTCGCTGACCTCGCGAGGGCCGCCGGCGCGGCGGTACGCGTCGTCCCCGTCCACAAGACACGACGGCACTGCACGATCGGCGGCTGCATGGCCGAGCTCACGGACCTCCGCACCGGCGACCGGTCGACGCGCACGATCGCGATCGAGTCCCAGGAGCCCGCGCGCGTGATCGCGGTGGTGCGCGAGCTCGGGCTGGGCTCGCGACCGAACGTGAGCGTCCCGCGGGGGCTCAGGGCGCTATTCTGAGGAAGACGATTCTGCGGCACGACCCGGGTCTTGCGGCAAGCCCCCGATGCGCTAAACGTTGACAGTGGCAAGGAGTTTGTACTCTCCTTAGCCCTTCTGTTTGTCCGCTGTGGACGGACAAACTCCTCGGGAAGCGGTGACGCCGCGTACGGCGGTACCGTCGGCCCAGGAGGACCTCCCATCGGCCCACGGATGCAGCCTCGGAACGAGAAGGTTCACCCGCTTCAGCAAGGCCGGCTCGAACGACGTCGAGAGCGCCGCCATTCTCATGGAGTTCGTCGCCGCGCCGCACGAGCGCTGGGCGGAGCCCCCCATACGCCTGCACGACAAGCACGGGCCGGCGGGGACTCATGAAGGCGCCCGGCGTTCGAGATCTTGGAACTGTTGCGCCATGATCCCGACGAGCGAGGTCACGTGCCCCTGGCGTGCACCAAGCATCGGTCAACTACGGTCACCATGAGTCATCCGGGACCCGCCGTCGCCGCGAGCAACCGGCGTTCGACGGCGGCTTCCAAGCTGGTGAGCCAAGTCGGGTCACAACTCCCACGAGTGGATGCTGTTGTGGTTGAGGTCCTAGTGTCCCCCTGTTCCTGCGCGGTACCGACATGAGACAGGGATAAACCCGCCGCCCACTTCACTACAGCAGGCGACTGCTCCCGTCCAACGAGAAGGAGGGGCGACCGTGGACCTTCGGTTCCCGAGGTGGATCGGCGTTGTCTGCGACGACTTCGACAAGCAGCGAGCCTTCTACGGAGAGGTGCTTGAGCTTCGCGAACGCGCGGGCGACGACGACTGGGTCCAGTACGAGATGGGCCCCGGGGTTACCTTTGAGTTGCTGCGTCGATCCGCTGACCTGGAGTACGACAGTCCGAGGTACCAGGTCGGATTCGTGGTCGACGACATCCAGGTGGCTCGCGCCGAGCTCCTCGCCCGAGGAGTCGAGGCCGTGACGGACATCAAAGAGGCCTCAGACGGCAAGTCCTCGTGGGCGTACTTTCGCGACGCCGAGAGCAATGTCTTCGAAATCACGGTGCGATAGCCGACCGAGCAGCCCCGCTGTCGACTTGAGGACGCTCTGGAGAGTCAGCGGCGGCGCTCTTCATGTTTCAGCCCTGCGGTTCGTGCCATTGACGTGCCATTACCGAGTACAAGCGGGGGACAAGCGGGGGTACTCCAGGCCACTCGACACACGGCTGATCAGCTCTCAGCCGGCCGGGTCCCATGATTTTGAACGATTCCCAAGCTGACAGTGCGGGTTCGATTCCCGTCACGCGCACTCTGCATAGGCCCAGGTCAGACGCGTACGAGCCTCGATCTGGGTCATCGTCGTCTCGCGGCGATCGTCGGTCGAGTGCCCGCTGCCCGTACGGTTCGCGCTGTCGCCGTTGTCTTGTCATTGGGTGGATCGGCGCTCGTGTGCTAGCAGACGACCGCGGCACTGGTGCTGCCGTGGTTCATCCTTCGCACTGTGAGCGTTCTTGGTGAGATGCCACGGCGGTCCTGCCGTTACGGCCGCCACTGCCAGTTCACCCGATGTTCACCTCCGTCGGTCTCGAGGGGGTGCGAGCATTGGTCCGGCACTACTTGGCCACTCGTGATTCGTGGGGGTAGGCCCGTGAGACCGTCGCCCGAGGAACTGGGTTCGCTGTCGCTGTTCGCCGGGCTGGGACCCGCGGAGCTGGACCAACTCGCTTCGTGGTTCGAGGTCGAGAGGCGGGATGTCGGCGCGTCTCTCACGCGGCAAGGCGCTTCCGGTTACGCGTTCTTCCTCATCAGGGAAGGGACGGCGTCGGTGATTCGAGACGATGAGGAGATCCGCCAGTTGGGGCCGGGGGATTTCTTCGGCGAACTGTCGATCATCGGCGACGGCCACCGGACGGCCACGGTCAAGGCAACGTCGCCGGTCACTCTCTGGAGCATGTTCGGAACGGAGTTCCGGAGCGTGGAGAGGCAGTTCCCCGAACTGGCCGAGAGGATTCGAACGGCCTACACCTGAGCACCGTTTCCAGGACCGAGTCATGCTCGACCGGCGGACGACCTGCCATGACGTTTACCCAGGGACGACGGGCGCCGCCGCTGTGAATCGGCGAGGGCAGCAGCGGTCGTCCGACGTCGAAGCCGCAATCACAGCCATCGCGTCCCAGCTGGTACTCGCCGACCGCCCCCTTGGCCACCGCACCGTTGATCAAGGAAACCCCTTCGGCGATGAGCGCCTGATTCCACACTTTTCGATCCTGGTCTGCCAACGGAATCAGTTCCCCTTCAGCGTTGGTACGCGCGGGGCGTCTGGCATCGGTGAGCAGCATGCGCGCAAGCAGGCCGGTGACCTCGCCGTCGTCGGGAGGCATCCGCTGCACCATCCACCCACGGGCTATGTGAAGGCTGTGGAGCCGTTGGTCAGGGGCAGGTATTGGGCGCGGGCTCGCCTGCGAAGCGGTCGGCGATCCACGGCACGACATCGTGTGCTGTGTCGTGGGCGGCCGTCACGTGGCCGATTCCGGGATACGTGCGGTAGTCGACGGTGTTGCCGGAATCGCACAGCTTGTTCACGAATTGCTGCTGAACGCCGGGCGAGACAATGGGGTCGGCCTCTCCTTGGGTGATCAGGATCGGGGCGTCGGTAGGTGTGCCGCCCGGTGTATTCTCCGCCAGCATCCTCGTCCAGGGTTCGGTGTCCCAGGGTGGCTCGCTGAGGAACGTCACGTTCAGCGCGGTCGCGGCCGGCACCGAGGCCAAGATCTGGGCCGGATTGAGGATGCAGTTCTCGGCGATCCTGTTCACGAGCGGTCGGGCCGCCGGGGTCAGGATCTGATTGAGTTCGGCCTCCTCATAGACCCGTGCCCACGACGCAAGCGCCATGGAGACGAGGATTTTCCCGACGGCCGTGCCGTCACCGCTCTTGGCCCTGAAGAGATCCACGAGATCGGACGCCGGAGCGCTCGCGACCACACCGACCAGATTCAGCTCCTGGGCGTAGGTCGACGCCAACTGCCCGGTGAACAGCGAGGCTTGACCGCCCTGGGACTCGCCCCACACGACGAAATCGGAGCTGGCATCGGCCTCGTCCAGGTTATAGGCGGCGCGCACGCTGTCGAGCGCGCCCATGCCCTCGGACTCGCCGACAAGGTAGGGGTGAGGGCCCGATGTACCCAGACCCTGGTAGTCCGTGGCGGCGATGACGTAGCCCACCTCCATGAACTCCTCGATGCCAGCCAGGGTGGGTCCGTAGTCCGGGATGAGCGACGGGCTGCACTTCGAGGCGACGCCGACGGTGCCATGCGTCCAGGCGATCACCTTGCGTCCTTCTGCTGGCGCCGATCCGTCCGGCACGACGATGATGCCGCTGACCGCGGTCGGTTCGCCGTTATAGCCGGTCGACGTGTAGAGCACCCGGTACGCCGTCGCTCCCTGGTAGAAGTCGTCGATGACCTCGCTGCGGATGATCGTCCCGGGGGGACCATCCGGGAGAGGCGAAGGCGCCGTGTAGAACTCAGGGGGCGCGTCCGGCTGGGCTCGATGGATCGCGGCACTGATCGCCGCCCCGCCCAGCGCCAACATGAGCACGACGATCACACCGGTCAGCCGCACCCACGTCGGCCACCGCGTTTCCTCCCTCGCAAGCTCACCGGGCTCAACCGAGCCGGACGGCGCACGGCGAAGCTTCAGTGCGATCCCGATCTGACCGAAACCGCACAACGCGGTGCCGACTCCGACGATGACTGCCAAAACCAGGACCGTCACCGAGGGCCAGCTCAAGACCAGCAGGCCGACCACGACACTGGCGAGCCCGCCGAGACCGATGATGAACCGCTCGTCGCCGCCATCGAAGACCGCGCTCGCGATCCTGACTACACCACCCACGACAAGCGCGATCCCGATCACGACCGCCAAGGCGAACAGCGTGATTCCCGGCCACGCCACCGCCAAGACCCCTGCAACGATCCAGCCAACCCCGGTCACCCACGACAGCCACGGCCGCGTGGACGCCGATGCCGACACAATCTCGGCCACCCCGGTCACGATCAAGGCGGCGGCGACCAGCCAGTGCAGCACCGAAAGCGAATCGAACGGCCGCGCGATGAGCACGCCACCCAAGACAACGCACGCCACCCCGAGCAAGAGCACCGACCACCAAGGCAGCCGCGCAAACGCCGTCCTCAACCGGGTGAACACCAGGCGCCCCTCCTCATCGCCGCCGCAGATTACACGGGCAGCGTGAGCAAAGCCTGCTTACACAACGCGACGCCGTACCTGGACCGGGTGGTGCCTAGATCATTTTCGGCACGGGTGGGCGCGGCAGTCCGTTACATCCACCGCGCCCGCCCCGAGTCCATCCACTGGGCGCGCCCGGGCAGGGCCTGCGCCCGCATCGCCCGCCGACTCTGGCCTGCATCCGCTAGTGCGGCGTGAGGGTGCGCAAACCCCAGCCGTACGGGAACAGCGGGTCGTAGTCGGCGTCGCCCACGTTGATGGGCACCTGCGCCTCCGTCCGCGGCCAGGTCATCGACAACTGTCCGGTGAACGGACGCTGACCGAAAAGCACATCCGCGACGCCGGAGCCCTCGCTGCCCGGCAGCCACGACGCCACGAGCGCATCCATCTCGCCGAGCTGGTCGGTAAGCACCTGCGGGCGGCCGGAGACCACCAGTACCACGCACGTCTCGATCGCCTGGCACACCTCATCGATGACCGCCCGGTCGGCGGGCTGCAGCGACAGCGACTTCTCCTCCAGCTGCTCCGGGGTGCAGAAACCACACTCCGGCCCGCCCACATCGCCGAACCCCTCGGCGTACGGCGTCTCGCCGACCACCACGACACCGACGTCCGCACCGGTCATCGGCGCCGAAGCGTCCTCGCTGAACGTCACGGTGGCCTGTGGTGCCACCTCGCGGATGCCCTCGAGGATCGTGGTGCCCGGAATGATGTCGCCAGACGCACCCTGCCACTGGATCGTCCAGCCGCCGGCTTGGTTGCCAATGTTGTCGGCGTTGCGGCCCGCGACATAGATGTTCGCGTCCGCTGGAAGCGGCAGTGCGTTGCCGTCGTTCTTCAGCAACACCTGAGACTCGGCCACCGCTTGCCTGGCGATCGAGCGATGCGCCGCGCTGCCAACCTGGTCCAGGTTGTCCATCGTGGCGAACGGCTGCTCGAACAGTCCGAGGTCGAACTTGGCACGCAGGATGCGCGACACGGCGTCGTCAATGCGTGCCTGGCTGACACGTCCGGCGTTGACCTCGGCAAGCAACAGTTCCTCGAACTGCTGGGCGCTGAAGGGTTCCATGAACATGTCGGTGCCGGCGTTGACCCCGACCTGCACCTTGTAAGCGGTGAGACCGCCGACGCCGGGGTTCGCCGGGTCCGGGATCTGGTGGATGCCTTCCCAGTCGGAGATGATGAAGCCGCGGAAGTGCATCTCACCCTTGAGCACATCGGTGATGAGCTCGCTGTGGGCGTGCATCTTGATCGGGTTGCCGACGCCGTCCTCGATCCAGTCCACGCTGGAGAACGACGGCATCACGCTGCCCACGCCGTGTCGCCGAAGCGCGCGACCGTACGGCGCCAGATCGATCTGCTCGAATTGCTCGCGGCTGGTCACCGTGACGCCCTGGTCGATGGTGTACCGCTGCTCAAACCACGGCTTGCCGACGTTGGCCGCTGCCGTTGCGGCGTCGAACACCGTGTCGCCGTCACCCGCGTAGTGCTTCGCGGTCGCCAGCACGTGGTCGGGGTCGATCGGCGATCGCCCGTGGCCCTGGAGCCCGTTGATGATCGTCTCCATCTGGGCGACCAGCGTCGGGTCCTCTCCGAAGCTCTCATAGGTGCGACCCCATCGCTCGTCCCGGGCGACACAGACGCATGGCCCGAAACTCCAGGGGATGCCGGTCGCCCTGACCTCCTCCGCGGTGGCCTGGCCGACCTTCTCGACAAGGGCCGGGTTGCGCGTGGCGCCAAGGCCGATGTTGTGCGGGAAAATGGTCGCACCGTGGACGTTGCCGTGCCCGTGGACAGCGTCGATGCCATAGATGATGGGGATGCCCAGCCGAGTACTCAACGCCTGACTCTGGAACTCATTGACCATCGCGACCCACGCGGCAGGCGTGTTGGGCGTCGGCGTCGAGCCACCGCCGGACAGCACCGATCCCAGCCCCAACTCGGCAATCACCGCGGGGTCACCCGCGACCGCGCCGCGCTCGGCCTGCGTCATCTGGCCGATCTTCTCCTCCAGCGTCATGCGGCCGAGCAGGTCGGTGACGCGTCGCTCCACCGCGACGCCCGGGTTGAGATACGCCGGCCGGGCCGCGATCGCGGGCGCACCGCCGGCCGCCGCGGGACCAGCCGAGCCGGGGACGGTCGGCACCAACGACACGATCAGAATGCCGATTCCGATGAAAACAGTGCGCGAACGGGATCGCATGCGGTCCTCCACGGTGAGGCAATCGGGCGACCAGCCCCGTCGGTCGAGGCCAACCTTCGTTTCGCTCGGTAGTTATCATTCCGGTTACGGCTCGATAACGTCAAGGTCACGATGAGCGCGATCGCCTCCCCATGGACGCGTGTTTGTGGTTGTCCGAATCGGGTCACGGGTAGATCGCCTCCTTCTCCTCACGGCGGAGGCCCATCCGATCTGCATGCGATCCCGGCGAGTCGTCGCGGGGTCCTGACCCAGCCATGACGGTGCCATGCAGATCGGCCTATTCGCTCCGTGAGCCATCCGCCAAGGCGATGGTCGGCTCGGGGACGTCTGAGCCGATCGCAGGACTCTCGTCTTGGACAAGGCCGAGGTTCCGAAGCGACGACATGGCGAGGCCAACGAGGCCGGTCGGTGACAGAACCCCTTGGACGATGGACAGCGCATCCGCACGTTCTGGCTCAGGACGCCGGTGGACGTCGAGGACTTGTGCAGCAGGATCCGCGAGATCCACCAACGCACGCGTACACCGGTAGTAGGCCAGCCGGGTCGGGTCGACGTCCGCGGCCCCGTACCCGTCGAAGAACCACGACTGCTGCTGCGGGCTCACCGGAGCGAAGGCGAGCACCCCGCCGATGACGAACATGAGGTCGCGTTCTCGTGGAGCGAGGACGGCATCGTCCCAGTCGATCAGCCAGACCCGCTCGTCTCCCCCGATCAGCATGTTGCCGAGGTGAGGGTCGCCGTGACACACCTCGCTGGGCGTCTGCCGCGTACGAAGCTCCCGGCCGAGGTCATCGGCCTGCTCGAGAAGGGTCGACACGAGGCCGGCCGCGGCGCACCACTCCTGAGCCAGGGCCCGAGCGAGGTGATCAGTTGGGCCGCCGACGCCAGCTGGCTCGTCGACCGACCTGTGGAGCCGGTTGTCGAGAGCCCGGACGGTGGACGCCACCCGTTCGTGGGCGTGATCCTCGCGCGGCAGAAGCTTCGCCAGCGGGTCCGTCACCGCGGTCGCATGCACCATCGCCAGCAGCGCGCCGTAGGACGCCCAATGCTGAGAGCTCATCCCACCGCTGAGCGCGCGGTCATCCGACACCCACGGAACAACGGAAAGTCGACGGCCCTCGTGTTCACTCCACAGCCGCCCGTCACGGGTCGGCACCGGCCCGGCGACACCCGGCACCCCGCGCTCTGCGAGATAGGCTGACACGATCATCCCTGCCGGCGTCCCGCCCCCGCTCAGCTTGACCGCATACGGCGCCCCGTCCACGGAGACCCCGCGCCACAGCTCCGCGGCCTCGTCCGCGCCGTGCCCCACCCCGTCGATTGAGCTGAGGTCGACGCCGAAGTCCTCCCGGACCCACCCACGCAAGCGCTCACCGACGCCCGCCACCAGCCCGTCACCGAACCCGTCGTCGTCCACGAGCACACGATGTCAGTCAGCGCGGCCCACGTTCCTGTGCCACGACAACGGCGGAAGTCTCGCGGTCACGAAGGAGCCACCCGCCGGCCTCGCGAGCAGGCCGGCCGGCATCGCGCGTATGACCTTTCCCAAGCTGACAGTGCGGATTCGATTCCGGTCCCGCTCCCGGGCTGTTGGCGGGCCCACGAGTGGTCTACGTTCGAAGCGACGCGAGACACAGCACTCAGAGAGGGCCCCGCTGTGACAGATACCCCTTCCCCTGTGGCCGACGAACAGCAACCCAAGATCGACACGACCATTCCCCATTCGGCCCGTATCTGGAACTACTGGCTGGGAGGCAAGGACAACTTCGCGATCGACCGCCAGGTGGGTGATCAAGTCCTTCTGATCTTTCCCGACATCGGTTACCTGGCTCGCTCGGTTCGTGCGTTCCTCGCCCGCGTCGTCACTTACCTCGCCGACGAGGCGGGGGTTCGGCAGTTCCTCGACATCGGCACCGGCCTGCCGACCACCAACAACACGCACGAGGTCGCGCAGGCGGCCGCGCCTGAAAGCCGCGTCGTCTACGTCGACAACGATCCTCTCGTACTGACGCACGCTCGGGCTCTGCTCACAAGCACGACGCAGGGCGTCACCGACTACATCGATGCCGATGCGCGCGACACCGGCAAGGTCTTGCAGGAAGCCGCAAAGACGCTGGACTTCACTCAGCCGGTCGCGATCACGATGCTCGGCGTCTTGGGGCACATTCTCGACGACGAAGAGGCGAACGCGATCGTGGACCAGTTGCTGGACGCCCTACCGTCCGGCAGCTATCTGGCGATCACCGACCCCACCCACAGCGAGTCCATGGATGCGCTACTACATCAATGGAACCAGTTCGGTGAACCCAAGATGACCGCCCGTGATCCCGAGCAGATCGCAGAGTTCTTCGGTCGTCTCGAGTTGGTGGAGCCGGGCATGGTTCCGGTTTCGAAGTGGCGGCCCGATCTCGGCGATGTCAGGGTCAACGGCGATCCCCGCCCCGAGGCGGATCCGTTGGGTGCAGTCGGACGCAAGCCCTGATCGCTACCCGTCTTGTGCGGATCGGTCACTCCGCTCGCGCTGGCGCGTGGTGAGGTAATGCCAAATCGGTCAGAACGGTCGGTTGCTGTCCTCGCGCTGGGTCGGGTCGTTGGTTGCCTGGACGGTGGTGCCGCACCACCAATGCCGTTCGATGCGATGTGCTTGGCAATGTGATCGGCGTCCTCCCAACCAGGGATGAGATCATCGCGAGCAGGTCACCGTCGCCGAACCGGCCCGCTGCTGCGGCAACCCCCCGTGCAGCGTCGACCGGCTCGGCGCCCACGAGCGCGGCGAGCTCGACCGTTCATCTTCGACCGGACCCGTTGGGCACCGACTGCGGCGGCCTCGACCAGCAGGAGTGCGCACCCGGACTGAGCGCGAGGATCCGGGCTTACGGCAACCGGACGGCCTCCGAGCGCTGCCATGAATCGAGGGCGGCCGCGAAGACCCGATGACTGTCCACGGCCTCCTCTGGCGTGACACAGCCGAACGCTTCGCCGAGCTGACCGGCCCGCTCGGCCAGGTAGGACGCCCACATCTGCTGGATAGCGTCGGAAAACCCGAACTCGAAGATGCCACCGGTGATGGTGGCGAAGCAGGATTGGCTACCCATCTCCACCTCCTGCCAGACCTGCTCGCCATCCGCGACGGACATCACGCGGAGCGTCTTGGGGTATCGCGTGCAGAACTCCACACCACCTTTCATCCCGAGCACCTTCAGGGACCAGGAGTTCCTCTGTCCGGGGTCGATCCGCTTCGTGGTGAGGTGCAGGGGGAAGACCTCGGCCTCCTGACCGCCGATCTGGTCTGTTGCGGTGCACAGCAGGGTGGCGTTTTCGATGGTGTCGCAGGACGAGATCTCCGTCCGGGCCCGGGCGGCTCGGCACCAGGTCCTGCAGCACGGCGAACACCCGGTCGGGCACCCAACCCGAGCCGCAGGGGCACATGTAGCACGTGCATCCCGAGGTCGTTGAGGACGCCGTTCGCTCCGCAGTACCTGGCCTGGCGCTTCCAGTTGATCAGCTTGTGCGCGTCGAGATCACTGGAATGGCTGAAGCCGCTGTGCACCTCGATGATGCGGCCCAGCGACCCAGAGGTGACGCGTGAAATCGCGGCCTGCGCCCCGGGGAAGAACGGCAGCTCGCTGGAGCAGCGTACGAAGGACTCCGGATGGCGTTCCACGGCGGCGAGGATCGCCCGCGCCGAACCAAGGTCGATGCCGAACGGTTTCTCCGCGAGGAGTGACGCGCCGGCCTCGATCGCATCGACGTAGATCTGCTCGTGCAGGTCATGGCGCACGGCGATGTAGAGCACTTCGGGTCTGTCGCCGAGCAGGTCGTGGTAGTCGGTGCTGCGGACTTGGACCGAGGGGATGTGGTCGAACCAGGCCAGGGCGGCCGGGTCGATGTCGCACACGTGGGTGAGCTCGGGTCGTACGGGGTGGTCGATCAGCGCAGCCCATCGGGCGAACGCGACTGCGACCTCCTTGCCCACGAGGCCGCCGCCGACAATGCCGACGCTGACTGACTGCTGATCGCGCGTCACGACGGAGAGCCTGCGGTCGCGCGGAGCCGCTCGCTGGCCCGCTCGGTGCTGAGCCCGTCGTGCAGGATGCCCAGCAGGGCGGCGACGAGTGCGGCCGGCCGGGGATGCTGGATGACGTTGCGTCCGTAGACGATGCCGCGCGCGCCCTGCTTTAGGGCGGCCTCGGTGCGGCGCAGCAGCTCGTCGTCCTCGACCCGTCCGCCGCCTCGCACGAGCACCGGCACGTCTCCCGCGGCCTCGACGACCTGGTGGTAGTCCTCGATGTCCGACGTCGGGTCGGCCTTGATCAGGTCGGCGCCGAGCTCGCGGGCTTGGCGTACCAGGGTGACAACCTTCGACGTCGTCCCGTCGCAACGGTCAGGGACGCGAAGGGGGCCCGTGATCCTCCCGGGTCGGGTCGGGCCGTGCCGCCGACTCCACCGCGGAGATCACCGTTCCGTGGAAGTGGTTCGTCCCGATCAGTTCGACGAGGCCGAACCGGTCCATCGCCTCCTCCAGCGGGTCGGTGGCCCGCGCGATCTGCAGACTGACGTTGCGCGCCATCAGCCCGTCGTGCAGCTCCCGTAGTCCGGTCGCTGCGCTGGAGTCCACGCCGGGCACCCCCGCCATGTCGAGCACCAGGTGCCGGGTCGGCTTGGGCGCCGCGTCCACGGCCGCCCACACCCGCCGTTTGAAGAAGTGCACGTTGGCGAAGAACAGCCGGTCGGAGAACCTGTACACGACCACACCCGGAGTGACCGCAACGTCGGGATCGCTGCTGACATCGGCGTAGCGCAGCTCTGCCGGCGACCAGCCGAGGACCGCGTCGTTCGGCCGGGCGATCCGGCGGATCACGTCGAGCAGTGACAGGAACACGGCGGCGACCAGCGCGACGAGCACTCCCAGGTTGATCACGGCGACCACGGTGACCAAGGCGATCACCACTTCGGCGCGGTCGCTGCGGGCCAGCGACCGCCATTGGTCCGGGTCGATCAGGCGGACCGCCGCGGTCATGATGATCGCGGCGAGGGTGGCGGCCGGCAGGTACTGGATGGGTTCGGTCAGCAGGATGAGGACGACGAGGATGAAGCCGGCCGCGACGAGCCCGCTGACCTGGCTGGTGGCGCCCATGCTGAGGTTCACCCCGGTGCGCGAGCCGGTCGTGCCCACCGGCATCCCCTGGGTCACCCCCGCGGCCGCGTTCGCCGCGCTGAACGCGAGCAGCTCCTGGTTGGCGTCGACCTTCTCGCCGCGCTGTGCCGCGAACGAGCGGGCGGTCAGGATCGAGTCGGAGAAGCCGACCAGGAAAATACCGCCCGCGACCCCGGCCAGCTGCGCCAGCTCGTGCCCGCCCACCCGCGGGAACGCGAACTCGGGCAGACCGGCCGGGACCGCTCCAGCGACGTTGACGCCGTGCGCAGCGAGGTCCAGCGACCAGGACGCGACGATGCCCAACGCCACGACCAGCAGCGCAGCCGGGAACCGGGGCAGGAAGTGCCGCAGACCGATCAGCAGCAGCAAGGAGACGACGGCCAGGGCCACCGTGGCGGCGTTGGCCTGACCCAGATGCGCAACGATGTCGCCCACGGCGATGACCGCGTTGTCCTGGTCGCTGGATAGTCCGACGAGCTTGCCGAACTGCCCGAGAACGATCAGGATCGCAACGCCGGTGATGTAGCCGACGAGGACCGCCTGGGAGAAGTAGTCGGCGATCCAACCCAGCCGCAACAAGCGGGCAGCGAGGTAGACCGCGCCGACCGCGACCGCGAGCGCGGCCGCCAACGTCGTGTACTCGGCGGTTCCCTCGACGGCCAGGGGTGCCAGCCCGGCCGCGACCAGCAGCGCGATGGTGCTTTCGGGTCCCACCACCAGCCACGGTGCCGAGCCAAGTAGCGCGTAGACCACCAGCGGCAGCAACAGCGAGTACAGCCCGGCGGTGACCGGCAACCCGGCAATGTCCGCGTAGGCCATCGACGCAGGCAGCGCAAGCGCGGCGACCGTGATCCCAGCCAGCACGTCGGTCCGCAGCCGAGACCTGCCGTACCCGCGTAGCGAGGCGACCAGGGGCAGGTACCGCGTGCTCAGCGGCGGCTTACGCGCCGATCGGAAGGGCTTCCGCCCGTGGTAGGCAACCCCGAACGGCTCCAGCGGCACCCCCGGCACGCGTCGCGCGACCGTATCCGCATCCGAGCCGGGCGCGTTCCCCGCCGGTTGATCCCGTCTCGCCTCAGCCACCTCGACCGCCGCCCATCCCATCCATACGGGCCCAGCCAAGGCGGCCCCGCGCCACGGGTCCACCTCCCGCCGGGTCAGCACCGCCAGGCACGCCAACCGCTGGCCCACCATGCCAGATTCCGAAGGTTTGGTGCCTGCGCAGCCACTGTTGGCATTCACCCGTCGCGCACGCGAACGCGATCACCTACGACTACCGATGTTCTCGAAGCCGATGACCGGCGACGACTTCGTCGGAACGCTGACCGGACAGAGCCAGGCAGGCGACGAGAGCCGCGGCTACCGGTGACGCAGGCGCCCACCGGGCGGGAAATTCACCGCTGGGCCGCGATCATCTCGCGGTACCAGGCGGCCGACGCCTTCGGCGTCCGCCGCTGGGTCTGGTAGTCGACGTGGACGAGGCCGAACCGTTGATGAAAGCCCTCGGCCCACTCGAAGTTGTCCATCAACGACCAGACGAAGTAGCCGCGGACGTCGACGCCGACGTCGATCGCCTGGTGAACGGCGCGGATGTGACCGTCCAGGTAGGCGATACGGTCCGGGTCGTCGACCGATCCGTCCGGGCCGAGTGCGTCGTCGTACGAACACCCGTTCTCGGTGACGTAGACCGGCGGAAGCGCGTCGGTGTAACGGTCGCGCAACACGATGAGGAGCTCCCGTAGTCCGTCCGGGACGACGGGCCAGCCGAATGCCGTGTGCGGCACACCCTCGATGTCGACCGCCGAGAACGGAAGGCCCGTGCCGGGCGTCGCGGCCGCGATCCTGGTCGGGTTGTAGTAGTTGATGCCGAGCCCGTCGAGCGGCGCCGCGATCGTCGTGAGGTCGCCCTCGACGACACCTGGCATCTCGGCCACTCCGAACGCCGACAGATCCGGGTAACGGCCTAGCAGCACCGGCTCGGTGAACAGGCGGTTCTGGAAGACGTCGAACGCGTCCGCCGCGGCGGCGTCGGCCGGGGCGGCGCTCGCGACCTGGACGGGCGAGTAGTTGTTGGTCAGCGCGACGTTGCGCGCACCACGGTCGCGGAGAGCTGCCAAGGCGAGCCCGTGACCGAGCAGCAGGTGGTGCGCGACCGGCAACGCGTCGAGCATCAGCGCGCGGCCCGGAGCGTGTGTGCCGAGGGCGTAGCCCAGCGTCATATGGACGAACGGCTCGTTGAGTGTGATCCACAGCCCGATCCGATCGCCGAGTCGATCGGCCACGATCCCGGCGTAGTCGGCGAAGCGCGCCGCGGTGTCCCGGTTCAGCCAGCCGCCGTCGTCTTCCAGCGCCTGCGGGAGATCCCAGTGGAACAGTGTCAGCGCTGGAGCGATGCCGTGCTCGACGAGCGCGTCGACGAGGCGGTCGTAGAAGTCCAGCCCCTTGCCATTGACGGCGCCGGTGCCCTCTGGCTGCACTCGCGGCCAGGACACGGAGAACCGGTACGCGCCGATGCCCAGACCTGCCATCAGTGCGACGTCGTTCCGGTACCGGTGGTAGTGGTCACACGCGACGGCGCCGGACTGCCCGTCACGAATCCGGCCCGGCTCGGCGCAGAAGGTGTCCCAGACCGACGGTCCGCGCCCATCCTCGTCGACCGCGCCCTCGATCTGGTAGGCGGCGGTCGCCGTCCCCCACATGAAGCCGTCGGGAAACGCGGGCATCGGTGCCATCCGGACCTCCTGGTGACGGGGGCCGCAGCGTACCGCTCGGCGCAGACGGGCGATCAGTGACCGGCGAGGGATACGGGCAAACGCTTCTGACGGACGGGCCACCTATCCTCGGGCCGTGACGATCGACGCAGTGATCTTCGACTGGGGTGGCACGCTCACGCCATGGCACACCGTCGACTTAGCCGAGCAGTGGCACGTGTACGCACGGGTGGTCGCGCCGGACCACGCCGACGCGGTGGCGGTCGCGCTGCAGATGGCCGAGGAGGAGGCGTGGACGGCCGCTCGCGTCCTGCAACGCTCGACCACGTTCGCGGCGCTGCTGACTGCCGCGGGCGTCCCGCACGACGCCGCCGCCACGCGGGCGCTCCGCGACTTCTGGGAGCCGCACACGCTCACCGACCCCGACGTGCCCGACCTGTTCGCTCAGCTGCGGGCACGTCGGATCCGCGTCGGCGTCCTCTCGAACACGGTCTGGCCGCGGGCATGGCACGAAGACGTCTTCGCCCGAGACGGCGTCCTCGACCTGGTCGACGGCGCCGTCTACACCTCCGAGATCGCCCACACCAAGCCCCACGCCGAGGCCTTCCGCGCTGCGATGACCGCCGTCGGTGTGACCGACCCAGGGCGCTGCGTTTTCGTCGGCGACCGTCCGTACGACGACATCTCCGGCGCCCATGGGGTCGGCATGCGGGCCGTCTTGGTCCCGCATTCCGACATTCCGGCCAGCCAGCAGGTTCCTGTCGACGTCTCCCCGGACGCCATCGTCGACCGACTGGCCGACCTGCTCCCTCACGTCGACAGCTGGCGCGAGGCGGCTTGACCGTCGCCGCCTCCGCCAAGTGCCATGCTCGTCGCCGTGACGGAGCCGACGCATCCACCCGCTGTGGCGCGTCACGCTTGCGCTAAGTTACCCGTTAGTAGCATCATGGAGTTACTGACGAGTAGCCACGTTCGGAGGATCATCGCCGGACCCGGAGGGCACCATGGGGCACTACAGGTCAAATCTCCGCGACATCGAGTTCATGCTCTTCGACGTGCTCGACCGCGGCAAGGTACTCGGCCACGGCCGTTACGCGGACGTCGACGTCGAGACCGCGCGCAGCATCCTGGCCGAGGTCGACCGGCTGGCGCGCGAGGAGATCGCCGAGTCGTACGCGGACGCCGACCGCAACCCTCCGGTCTACGACCCCCAGGCCCGCACTCTCACGCTCCCGGACTCGTTCAAGAAGAGCTTCCGCGCGCTGATGGACGCCGAGTGGTACAAGTTCGCGCTGCCACGAGAGCTCGGCGGCCAGCCGGTGCCGCCGTCGCTCTACTGGGCGGGCGCCGAGCTCATCCTCGGCGCCAACGCCGCCATCTGGATGTACGCCACCGGCCCGTCGTTCGCCAACGTCATCTGGCGCAACGGCACCGCGGAGCAGAAGCGGATCGCCGAGATCATGCTCGAGCGCGGGTGGGGCGCGACCATGGTTCTCACCGAACCCGACGCCGGCTCCGACGTGGGCGCCGGCCGGACCAAGGCATACCTCAACGACGACGGCACCTGGCGGATCGAGGGCGTCAAGCGGTTCATCACCTCTGGTGAGCACGACCTGACCGAAAACATCGTCCACCTCGTGCTGGCTCGCCCGGCAGGCGTCGAAGGTGCCGGTGGGCCGGGCACGAAGGGGCTGTCCCTGTTCATCGTCCCCAAGCATCGCTTCGACCTCCAGACGGGCGAGCTGGGCGAGCGCAACGGCGTGTATGCGACGAACGTCGAGAAGAAGATGGGCATCAAGGCGTCGTCCACCTGCGAGCTCACATTCGGCGACGGCGAGCCTGCGATCGGCTACCTGCTGGGCGACCTCCACGACGGCATCGCGCAGATGTTCCAGGTGATCGAGTACGCCCGGATGATGGTGGGCAGCAAGGCCATCGCGACCCTGTCGACCGGTTACCTCAACGCGCTCGAGTTCGCCAAGGAGCGCCTGCAGGGTGCCGACCTGACCCGGGCCAACGACAGGGCCGCGCCGCGGGTCGCGATCACCCATCACCCCGACGTGCGCCGGTCGCTGATGACGCAGAAGGCGTACGCCGAGGGTATGCGCGCTCTCGTCCTGTACACCGCGACGATGCAGGACCGCATCTACATCGCGGCCGCCGAGGGCACGACGGACGAGACAGCCGAACGCGTCAACGAGCTGCTGCTGCCCATCGTCAAGGGGTACGGGTCGGAACGTTCCTGGGTGCTGCTGGGGTCGGAGACGCTGCAGACGTTCGGTGGGTCCGGCTTCCTGCAGGACTACCCGATCGAGCAGTACGTCCGCGACGCCAAGATCGACACCCTGTACGAGGGCACCACGGCCATCCAGGGGATGGACCTCTTCTTCCGGAAGATCATCAAGGACAAGGGTCAGGCGATCGGCTGGCTTTCCGCGCAGATCCAGGAGACGTTGGCAGCCGAGGTCGGCGGCGGGCGGCTCAAGGTCGAGCGCGAGCTGCTGACAAAGGCGCTGGAGGACGTCCAGGCCATGCTGGGCGCAATGGTCGGCTTCCTGATGTCGTCGGACCCCGCAGCAGAGAACGGCGACCTGCGCAACGTCTACAAGGTCGGCCAGAACACAACCCGGTTGCTGCTCTCGACCGGCGACTTGGTGATCGCCTGGTTGTTGATCCGGAAGGCCGCCGTCGCTCTGCAGAAGCTCGACGGCGACGCCTCGGAGAGGGACAGGGCGTTCTTCGAGGGCACGGTCGCCGCGGCGCAGTTCTTCACCCGACACGTTCTGCCGCGCCTCACGGCCGAACGCGCCGTCGCCGAGGCAACGGACAACGCCTTGATGGACCTCGACGAGGCCGCGTTCTGACACGATCTTGAGACAGGTGCGGCGGTCGTACCGGCAGAAACGCATCAAGATCGCGGCCCACTGAGGGAAACGTAGGGGTAGTTGCCGTGCGCTTGGCAGATCGACTCGGTGCTGCCTCGGTCGCGTTCCTCGATCGCCTCGACGCTCGCCAGCGAACACAGGCGGTGCTGCCCTTCGACGAGACTGAGCGGCGGACGTGGGCGTACTGGCCGACCTCCAGGCGAGGTCTCGCGCTCTGGGCACTCTCCCGGGACCAGACCAAGTCCGCATTCCGGCTGCTCGCCGAGATGATCGCGGCGCCGGCATTCGCCCGGGCCATGGCCATCGTCGGCCTGGAGGAGGTGCTCGACCAGAGGGAGGGCGGTCGCTCCGACCGCCGGCACAGCGGTGACTACTGGCTCAGCGTCTTCGGCGAGCCTGGCGTCGAACCGTGGGGTCTGCGCTTCGAGGGTCATCACGTGTCGGTGCACGTCACGCTCGCGGGCGGCGCGGTGCAGACGACGCCGCTGTTCCTCGGGGCCAACCCGGCCGTCGTCCGCGACGACGCCGGCATTGTCTCCGCGCCGCTGGCGAGTGAAGAACGGCTCGGTTTCGAGCTGCTCCACGCACTGACGGTTGAGCAGCGGTCATCTGCTGTGCTGGGTACGGAGGCTCCCGACGACATCGTCACCCGCAACCGTCCGCGGATCGACAGGCTCCAGGCCGACGGCGTGCCGCTGTCCGCCCTCGCCGGAGACGCCGCAGCCACCAGCGAGCGACTCGTCCAGCTCTACCTGAGCCGCTTCGCCCACGGCGCGCAACGCCCGGAGCCGACCGGCCTGCGGTTCGCCTGGGCCGGCGCCGCCGAGCCCGGGACCGGTCACTACTACCGGCTGGCGGGACTTCGAATGCTGGTCGAGCTGGACAACACCCAGAACGGCGCCAACCACGTGCACACGGTTGTGCGGCATCCCGGCGCCGACTTCGGCGGCGACCTCCTCGCCGCCCACCACCGCCGAGCGCACAGTGCCGTCGACCGCAGTAGGGATGCGGCGCGGGACCCTGGCACGCATCCGGATGACGGCGGCGTGGCCTAGATCATCAACGGTAGGAGCCGGCGCCCTTTCGGCGGCGCTCGCCGTACGGTCGGCCGTCGCGACCGGAGCTGCCGTGACCGCCCCGACCTTCGCCGCGCAAACCACCGCGATTGCCGCGCGCGCCGCCGTAGCCACCCCGCGAGCCTGAGCCGCTGGATCGCCGCGGACCGCCGCGGTACGGGCGGTCGCCGCCACGGGACGGCGCAACGGGTTCCATCGCCGGAGCCTCGGCGAGCGCCGCAGTCGTGAGCGGACCCTCGATGGACCGCGCGTCGACGTGCTTGGCGTCGACGCCGGCCCGCTTGTGCAGCCCGGCCATCTGCCGAGCCTGGCCAGGCATGGCGACCGTGACGACAGCGCCGGACGCGCCCGCCCGGGCGGTACGACCGGAGCGGTGCAGGTACGACTTCGGTTCGCCGGCCGGGTCGAAATGCACGACCAGCCCCACTCGGTCGACGTGGATGCCGCGTGCGGCCACGTCCGTCGCGACGACGACCTGGGCGCGCCCGGTGCGGAACCGGTCGAGGTTGCGCTCCCGGACCCGCTGGGACAGGTCGCCGTGCAGGTCGACCGCTGAAACGCCGGCGTCCTCGAGGTCCTCGGCCAGCCTGGTGGCGCCGTCCTTGGTCCGGGTGAAGACGATGCTGCGCGGGTTGGCGCGCACCAGGTCGGTGGTCACGTCGAGCTTGTTGTGTGGCCCGACGACCAGCACGTGGTGGTCCATCGTCGTCACCGCGATGGTGTCAGGGTCGATCTCGTGCCGGGCCGGGTCGACCAGGTGCCGACGGACGAGCCGGTCGACATCGCCGTCCAGGGTCGCCGAAAGCAGCAGCCGCTGGCCACCGGCCGGCGTCGCCGCCAGCAGCTCGGACACGACCGGGTAGAAGCCGAGGTCGCACAGGTGATCGGCCTCGTCGAGCGTGACGATCTCGACGTCGTCGAGCCGGCAGATTCCCCGGCCGACCAGGTCGTCGAGCCGACCGGGCGTGGCGACGACCACGTCGGCGCCCTGGTTCAACCGGCGGATCTGGCGGTCGTAGGGCGCCCCGCCGTAGACGGTGACGGTGGTCAGGCGAAGCGCCTCGGCCAATGGCTCCAGCGCGGAAGTGACCTGGTTGGCCAGTTCGCGGGTGGGAACGATGATCACGGCGCGGGGGTGGTTCGGCCGGCTCCGAGCACCAGCGAGCCGCGCGAGCACGGGCAGGCCGAACGCGAGCGTCTTACCCGAACCGGTGCGTGCCCGGCCGAGCACGTCTCGGCCGGCGATTGCGTCCGGAATCACGGCGGCCTGGACCGGCGTCGGCTCGGTGATGCCGTCGACGCCGAGGAGCTTCACGACGCGGTCGGGAACGCCGAGCGCGGGGAACGCCGAGCCCGCGGGGTCGAAGGCCTCGACGGCGGCCATGCGGGCAGGGTCGACCGTACGGCGCTCACGCGGGCCGCCGGACGGGCGCCTTCCGTGGGGACGTCGACTGCGCTTCTCATAGGGTCGGTCGGGACGCCGCGAGTCGCGGCGACCGCGGCGGTCAGTGGGCATGCTGGACTGGTCGTACGACAACGGAGTGCTCCGGAAAATGGGGTGCGGGCGCACCCGGACGCAGGCCGCAGGTGCGGCGCGCGGTGAGCCAGAGGCGCGCGTACCCGACCATCCCCTGGACGCTCCACGTCCGGACACCGGGCACTGAGACGGCCGCACTGTATTCACAGCGAGGCCGCGGCTGTGAGCGAGTCTACCGTATCGACCGCGCAGCATCCGCCGGTCCCGTTGCAGGAGCTCAACGGAGCAGAGCAGGCGCCGTCCACTCCTCACCCAGCACGTGATGCGCCAGGAACGCGAACACCGTCTCGTACCAGACCTTCGCGTGCTGCGGCGTGAGGATCCAATGGTTCTCGTCCGGGAAGTAGAGGAACTTGTGCGGCACCTCGCCGTCGTCGGCCGCGGATCGGGAGGCCAGATCGCGCCAGAACCGCAGCGCCTCCCCGATCGGTACGCGGTAGTCCTTGTCGCCGTGGATCACCAGAGTCGGCGTGCTGATCGCATCGACGTGGAGGCTCGGCGAGTTGTCGGCGGCCATCTCCGGGGTCATCTCGCGTTCCCAGTACCAGGCCGCGTCGGTCGTCGGCCCGAACTGGTCCAGTGACCACAAGCTGGCGTGAGTGACGACCGCCCGGAAGCGGTCGGTGTGGCCCGCGATCCAGTTGGCCATGTAGCCGCCGAAGGACCCACCCATGGCCGCCGTGCGCTCGTCGTCGACGTCGACACGCTTGACGACGGCGTCGACGATCGCCATCAGGTCGGCGTACGGCGCCGCGCCCCACGCACCCCAGCCGCGGCGGACGAAGTCGAGGCCGTAGCCCGTCGACAACGCTGGGTCCGGCAGGAGCACCGCGTACCCGCGAGCGACAGCCAGCCACGGGTTCCACCGCCACGACCACGCGTTCCACGACCCGAGCGGCCCGCCGTGCACCCACAACAACAGCGGTGCCGGGAGCTCGGCGTCGGCCTCGTGCGGCAGAGCCAGCCAGGCCCGGACCCGTGCACCGTCCGGCGCCGTGGTATCGACCTCCGTGAGCGTGCCGGGCAGCGCCGGGTTGGGCTGCGGAGCCGGAAGCCCGACAGGCTGCTGTAATGGCACACCCGCCTCGAGCCGGACCGGCGATTGCGGCGCCAGGTAGGACGTACGCAATGCGTAGACGTGGCGACCGTCCGGCGACACCACGGGGTCGGAATACGCAGCGTCGTCGGCTGTGAGCCGCACGACCTCACCGGTGCCGGCATCGATCCGGAACAGCGGAGCGCGCCCGTCGTCGTCGGCCACGACGACCAGCGCCGAACCGTCCCGCGTCCAGCGTGGCGCGTCCGGCCACCGGTCCCAGTCGGCTGCGAGCTCACGCACGCTCCCGTCCGAGAGTGAGACGACGACGAGCGTGAGGTCGATCGGCTCGATGGGCGTCGCGAGCCGTTCCCGGATGGTGGCGACACGCGTGCCGTCGGGCGAGATCCGCGGCGTGTGATACTCGGCCTCCGGGTCGTCGACCAGCATCCTGCGCTCTCCGCTGGCCACGTCGATCGCCGCGAGGCCCGGCTGGTAGCCGCCGCGGCGGAGCACGTTCCATGTCGTCACGACCGTGGTGCCATCAGGACTGATGTCGTACTCCGCGTTGTCGAGCGCCCGCCCGCTGTCTGGAGTGAGATCGCGCAGGTCGACGGCGGTCTCGTCGCCCGAGAGCTCGCCGACGAACAGGCGGGGCGCGTCGGGCCCGAGGTCGTGATCCCAGTATCGGACCGGATAGCGCTCGTGCAGGATCGCCGAGACCTTCTTGTCCTTGCGCTCCTTCCGCTTGTCCTCGTCGGTCTTGGCGTCGGTGGAGGACGGGAACGTGTCCGACGCGACGACAATGGTGCCGGCATCCCGTGCGACGACGAACCCACCGATGCCGCCTGGACGCGTGGCCACGACACGGGCCTCGCCCGGGCCGGCCGGTAGCAGCCAGAGAAGCGGCACCTCGTCGTCGGCATCCTTGGCCTGAGGATCCGGCCGGGCCGACGCGAACAGCAGCGACCCGTCGGGAAGGAATGCCGCCCCGGCCTCGCCCTTCGCGCTGCGGGTCAAGCGCCGGGCGGGACGCTCGCCGGCCGGATCGACCTCCCAGACCGCCGTGACGTACTTGGTCTTGTCGGCGTCCAGGAACGCGACCGACGTGACCAGTCTCGTGCCGTCCGGCGAGAGGGCCAGACCTGTCGTACGCGAGAGGGCCAGGTAGGTGTCGAGGTCGTGGAACGGAGTCGGGGGAACGTCGGTCGCCGTGTCAGTCGTGTCCAGGATGTCTACCACCCGTCCTGCCTATCACGACGTATTCACGCCCTAGGCTCCCGGGCATGCACGGTGAGCTGGAGGCGTACGTCGAGGCGTGGCAGCACTCGACCGGCCAGCTGGTGGAGCTGGGCCGAGGACTGTCGGGCGACGAAGCTCGCCTGCCCACGGATCTGCCCGGCTGGGACGTGCACGACGTGTTCGCGCACCTCGCCGCGATCGAAGGCGCGCTGGCCGGGGAGCCGGACCCGCCAGGCGGGCCGATGCCCTTCTTGGACATCCGGGCGGTCGCCCCCGCCTACACCGCGCGAGGCGTCCAGGCCCGCCGCGACGCCTCGACGGTCGACGTCGTCGACGAGCTGGCACGGCACGTGACAACCCGCGCCGCGATGCTGGCGGCCGACCCGCCCGAGGACCCGAGCGATCGGCCACCCCACGCACCGGGCGGACCTGGCTGGGACTGGCGGACGCTGCTTCGGAACCGCGCGATCGACGTGTGGACCCACGAGCAGGACATCCGCCGCGCAGTAGGGCGCCCGGGCAACCTGAGCGGACCCGGCGCCCTCGTGACCGTCGGCTCGTTCGCGTTCGCTCTGCCGTACGTGCTGGGCAAGCGGGTCGCGCCCGAACCAGGCACCACCGTGGTCTGGGAGGTCACCGGGCCGGTCGCTTTCACGGCCGCGATCGCGGTAGGGGACGACGGCCGTGCGGCCGCACTGCCGGAGCCTCCGGGTCGCGTCGACACCCTCCTCCGAACGGACACGGAGACATTCGCCATGCTCGGAGCCGGGCGCCGGGAGCCGGCGCGGCTCGAGGTCGAGATCGCCGGCGACACCGACCTGGCTGCCCGCATCCTCGGGTCAATGCGGCTCACCCCGTGACCCGTGGCCGGCGTGGTTGGTGTCGCCTCTCGAGGCCGGAATGGCACGCCGGACCGCTCCACATACGCGGACAAGTCGGGCGCTGAGAAGGGGTGGGCGTGCCATTACCAGCGGTTGGGCGTGCCAAACCGGTCCACGGGTGCTCTAGGTGATCAGGCTCGGGAGGGCTGGGCGGTGGTGCCGCGGACCACCAGGTGGGTCGGGACAGTGACCACGTGCGGCTCCGGCGGCTCGTCGGGCATGAGGCGCTCGACCAGCAGGCCGGCCGCGATCCGGCCTTGCTCGCGGACCGGCTGCGCCATCGTGGTCAGGTCGAACAGCCACGCCAGGTCGTGGTCGTCGACGCCGACCACGGACATGTCCTCGGGCACCCGCAGTCCAGCCCGGCGAACCGCGTAAAGGATCCCCATCGCGATCTCGTCCGACGCGGCGACGACAGCGGTCGGCGGGTCGGTCTGACCGAGCAGGACTGCCGCCGCTGCAAGCCCACCGTCGACCGTGAACTCGGCGGGAACCGCCAGACCCGGATCGGGCGAGATTCCGAAGACCTTCAGCGCGCGTTCGTAGCCGAGCTGGCGATCGGGCGCGACCGGGAAGCCGAGATGGTCGTTGGGGTCGCCGCCGGCGAACGCAATCCGCCGGTGGTTCAGGTCCAGCAGGTGCTGCGTCGCCGCATACCCGGCGCCGACGTCGTCGATGCGAACGCCGGAGAGCCCGGCCACGGCCGGACCAACCATCGCGACCGGGCGATGCAGCTTCCCCAGTGCGGCCACCTCGTGCGCCGTGAGCGGAAGGCTCATCACCAACAGGGCATCGACCCGCTTGCTCAGCAGCTTCGTATCGAGTTCTCGGCGGTCGGCCTCGCCGCCGATCTCGTAGAGCAGGACGTCGTACCCGTGCTCGACGAACACCTGCTGCGCGCCTTCCACGACCGCGGTGAAGAACCACCGCCCGAGCCAGGGCACAACCACGCCGATCGTGCCGGTCCGGCCGGTGGGCAGGCCGGCGGCGCTGGGAGACGGCACGTACCCGAGCTCAGCCGCCGCTCCCCGGACGACCTCTCTGGTCGCCGGCGCGACACCCGGCAATCCACGGAGCGCGCGGGAGACCGTCGCCACCGACACCCCGGCGCGGGCGGCCACATCGGTGATGCTGCTCATGACCCCGGCCCCGAAACATCGCCCGCGTGACTAACCCTTCACGCTCCCCGCGAGCAGTCCGCGGACGAAGTACCGCTGCAGCGCGAGGAACACGATGACCGGGACGATGATCGAGACGAATGCGCCGGCCGACAACAGATGCCAGTCGCCGCCACGGTTGCCCTGTAGCTCGGCCAACCGGACGGTCAACGGAGCCACGTCTTGGGTGCCGCCCGCGAAGACCAACGCCACCAACAGGTCGTTCCACACCCAGAGGAACTGGAAGATGCCGAACGCCGCGATCGCCGGCATGACGAGCGGCAGCATTATCCGGGAGAAGATCGTGACGTGGCCGGCACCGTCGACGCGGGCCGCCTCGATCAGCTCGCGCGGGACTTCCTTCATGAAGTTGTGCAGCAGGAAGATCGCCAGCGGCAGGGCAAAGATCGAGTGCGACAGCCAAACGGTCCAGAAGGTGCCCGCGACGCTCGGCAGGCCCAACGGCGGGTTGACGTAGAGCTGGAGCAGCGGAATCAGCGCAACCTGGATGGGCACGATCTGGAGGGCGAACACGGCCACGAAAATCGTGTCGCGGAACGGGAACCGCATCCAGGCGAAGCCGTATGCGGCCAGGGTGGCGATCGTCAGTGGGATGATCACCGACGGGATCGTGATGACGAACGAGTTCACGAAGTAGGTCGCGAGCTCGGTGTCGCCGCCGAAGAGCACCTCCTCGTAGTTGTCAAGAGTGACCTCCGGGTTGGTGAACCAGGTCCACCAGCCCGTCGTCTTGATGGCGATCTCCGGCCGGAACGACGAGAGGAACAGCCCGAACGTCGGGATCGTCCAGAGGATGGCGATCACGATCGCGAAGAAGGAGGCCCACGGCGAGGTGAGGCCCTTCTTGGCACGTCCGGAGATCGTCTTGGCGTCGACACCAGCGAGCTCGGCGCGGGCCTCCGGAGTGGTGATCGCAGCACTCATCGGTACTCCCCCGCCTTCCGCAACTGCCGGACGTTGTAGATGACGATCGGTATCACCAGAACGAACAGCACGACGGCTAGCGCTGAGCCGAGACCACGTTCGCCCTGCCTGAAGCTCTGCACGTAGAACTCGTTGGCGACGACGCTGGTGTCGAACTGGCCGCCCGTCATGGTCCGCACGATGTCGAACACCTTGAGCGTGCCGATAGTGATCGTGGTCAGCACGACGATCAGAGCGGGGCGGATGCTCGGCACGGTGATGTAGCGGAACATCTTCGGGCCGGCCAGACCGTCGAGTCGTGCGGCCTCGGTGATGTCGGCCGGGATGGCCTTGATCGCCGCTGAGAGCACGGTCATCGCGAATCCGGCCTGGACCCAGATCAAGACCACGATCAAAAAGATCGTGTTCGCTGGCCACCCGAGCAGGAACTGGTGCGGCTCGAAACCTAGCCAGACCAGTACCTGGTTGGCGATCCCGATCTGGTCGACGCCCTGCTGGTCGGGCCGGTACTCGTAGACGAACCGCCAGATGATCGACGCACCGACCAGCGAGATCGCCAGCGGCAGGAAGATCAGGGCCTTGGCAACCGCCTCTATCCGGGCCCGGTCGACCAGCACGGCATAGACGAGGCCGATGAACGTCGCGACGATGGGCGTAATCACGACCCAGAGGAACGTGTTCTGGAGCACCGTGACCAGTGCCGGATTGGTCACGATCGTCTCGTAGTTGTCGAGGCCGACGAAGTTCTCCGTCCTACGGTCGAAGAAGGACTGGTAGATCGTCCGAATGGCCGGGTAGAGCAGCCCGAGCGCCAGCATCAGGAACGCTGGGAGCACGAACGCCAGCGACGCGACCAGGTCGGAGCGCCCGCGGGCTCGCCCCACCACCAGCAGAACCACACCCATCACCGCGGCGAACAGCGCGATGGCGAACACCATCAGGCCGAACTTCCCGAGATTCTCCATGTGGCCTCACCCTCCGGTCGTGGACCAAGGATGCCGGTCAGAAGGCGACCGGGCTAGAGCGTCGAGCAACCTGAGATGCGGGCAGGTCCGTACAGAGAGCGCGGACCTGCCCGCAGCCAGATCTCGTGACCTACGGCCAGGAGTTCTCGATCTCGTCCGCGACCTCCTGCGTGCTGGCGCCGGTCAGCCAGTCGACCATCCCGGTCCAGAACGACCCTGTCCCGACCGCTCCGGGCATCAGGTCCGAGGCGTCGAAGCGGAATACCGTTGCCTCGTCCTGCAGGATCTCAGCGGACAGCCGGTTGATCGGGCTGTCGTAGGCGTCCAGCGGCACCTCGCGGTTCGCCGACACGAAGTTCGGCCCCGACGCCCGCTCGTTGTGCCAGTCGGCGGTCGCCATGTAGGCCTGGAACGCCTGGACTTCCGGCCGGTCGGAGAAGGCCGCGACGAACTCGCCGCCACCGAGCACCGGGCTGCCCTGAGATGGGTCGATCGGCGGCAGGTAGAACGCGAAGATGTCGCCGTTCTCGGCAACCTCGGTTCCCTCCGGCCAGTTGGCCGCGTAGAACGACGCCTGCCGGTGCATGTAGCACTGGCCGAGCGTGATCGGCAGGCCACCGTCCTCGAACCGCGTCGTGGCGATGCTCGCCACGTCGCCCAGGCCACCGTTGACGTAGTCCTCGTTCTTGAGGATCTCGCCGACCGTGTCGATCGCCTCGATGATCTGCGGGTCGTTGAACGGGATCTCGTGGTTGGTCCACTGGTCGTAGACCTCGGCACCGGCCGTGCGCAGGACGACGTCTTCGACCCAGTCGGTTGCCGGCCAGCCGGTTGCCTCTCCGGATCCGACGCCCGCACACCACGGCTTGCCGCCGTCCTCGACGATCTGGTCGGAGAGCGCGAGCATCTCGTCCCAGGTCTCCGGCACCTCGTACCCTGCCTCTTCGAAGGCGGTCGGCGAGTACCACACGAACGACTTCACGTTGGCACCGAACGGCGCCGCGTAGAACGTACCGTCGACTTCGCCGTAGGCCTTCCAGTCCGGCGAGAAGAACTCGTCGACGTTGGCCTCGACCGCTTCTGATGCCGGTACGACGGCGTCGGGGTAGTCCTCGACGAGCGTACGGAGAAGGCCCGGCTGCGGCAGGATCGCCATGTCGGGAGGCGCGCCGCCCTCGACGCGCACCGGCAACTGAGCCTCGAACTCGTCGGAGCCTTCGTAGATGATCGTCGCGCCGGTGCACTCCTCGAACTTGTCGAACGACGCCTCTAATGGTGCGTCCTCCGGAGCGATGATCGTGCTGTACATGGTGATCTCGGTCCCGCTGAGATCGCCGTATTCCGCCGACAGGGCGTCACAGTCGGCTCCTGCGCCGATGCTCGTGTCTTCGTCGCCGCCGCCGCCGTCGCCGCTGTCGTCGTCGTCGCCGCCACATGCGGCTAAGACGAGGGACAGCCCAAGGGCGAAGGTGACCGCGCTGATGCCGCGTCCGGTGGTGCTGATGGCCATACTGGCCCGCCTCCTTCGATGGTTCCCCCGGTCCGGACGCTTGCAGCCCGCGTCCCGGTGACTTCGAAGGCAAACGTTTAAGAAACCCGTTGGCAAGCGATGGGGCATTGCTCGTCGATAACGATTCGGTCACGCGCCCGACATGGAGCTATTTATGCCGGTGAGAGCGCGACCACTCGCTGATTTCTGTGCGACGGCCCGCCACCCGACGCTGTTCCGGGTGGACCGTGATCAGTCGCGCGGCGTGTGACGGCGGGACTGCACGATCCGGAACCGGCCCGCGACGAACGCGCCGTCGGTGAACGCCGCGTTCGCGGCCGGGTTGGCGCCGGTGCCGTGGAAGTCCGAGAAGGCCGCCGACTGGTTCACGAAGACGCCGCCGGTGAGGTTGACGGACAGGGCCACGCCCGCCTCCACGGCAGCGTCCTCGGTGGCTTCGATGACCTTCTCGTCGGTCGAGTACACCGACGCGGTCATCGCACCGTGCTCGCGCACGCTGTCGCGGAACAGCTCGATCGACGCGTCGGTCGAGTCGGTCGCGATCAGGTAGGAGACGGGACCGAAGCATTCGGTCGTGTACACGTCGTCATCGCTGGCGTCCAGGGCGACGATCGCGGGCGTTCGGACCGTCGCGTCCGGCCACGCCGGGTGCTCGATGGCACGCGATGCCAGTACCAGCTCACCCTTGCTCGGTGCCGACTCCAGCCGTTCGAGCACGCCACGGTTGACGACGGCGCCGAGCAGTTCGACTGCCCTCGTGTCGTCACCGAGCAGCTTGTCGACTGCGGCAGCGATTCCCTCGCCGACGTCGGCGAAGGATTTGTGCCCGGCGTCGGTGGCGATGCCCTCGCGAGGCACGAAGACGTTCTGCGGGGCTGTGCACATCTGGCCGGTGTAGAGGCTGAACGAGAAGGCAAGGTTCCGGCACAGACCGGCGAAGTCGTCGGTCGAGTCCACGACGACGGTGTTGACGCCCGACTTCTCGGTGTAGACCACGGCCTGGCGGGCGTTCTCCTCCAGCCAGGTGCCGAACGTGCTGGACCCGGTGAAGTCGACGATCTCGACCTCTGGGCGAACGGCGAGAACGGCGGCCAGCTTGTCGGCAGCATCCTCCGCCGCCAGCGTGACCAGGTTCGGGTCGAAGCCGTGCGCGGCCAGGACGTCGCGGACCGCTTGCACCGTGATCGCCAGCGGCAGCACCGCGCCCGGGTGCGGCTTGACCACGACGGCATTGCCGGTCGCCAGCGACGCGAATAGTCCGGGCCAGGAGTTCCAGGTCGGGAACGTGTTGCACCCGATGACGAGCGCGACGCCGCGCGGCACGATGTGGAAGGTCTTGTTCATCCGCAGCGGCTCGCCCTTGCCGGCCGGCTTCTCCCAGTAGGCCGTTGCCGGGGTACGGGTCTGCTCCTCGTGGGCGTACGCGACCGCCTCGAGCGCGCGGTCGAGCGCGTGCGCGCCACCGGCCTGGAACGCCATCACGAACGCCTGGCCAGATGTGTGCTGAACGGCGTTCGCGAGCTCGAAGATGCGCCGGTGCAGGCCGGCCAGGACCTCGAGACAGACGGCGCTGCGCGCAGCCGGCCCGGCCTCGCGCCACCCGGACATGGCCTGGCGAGCGGCACCGAGCAGGGCATCGAGCGCAACGGACGTCGGCGGCACGTGCGGGTACCGCACACCGAGCTCGGGACCGTACGGGCTGCGCTCCGTGGCGACCCGTCCGTCGGATCCGGGCGTGTCGAGCGGGAAGTCGCCACCCAACCAGGCCTCGTAGGCCGCTTTCCCGTCGGCCGCGGCCGTCTCGCCATAGACGCGAGGGCTGGGCGACTCCGGGTAGGCCGAGAAGTACCCGCGGGTGCGGATCGCTTCAAGCGCCTCGTCGAGGGTCTGCTGGTGACGGCTGACCAGGTCGTCGACGCTGACGGACATGGACGCACCTCCGGGATCCGCCTGACGGGCGGCTCTGTGACGTGTTGCCACAACTTTGCGCCCAGCGTGTCATACCCGCGCGCCTTCCGGGTACCCCGTCGTTCGCCGCGCGGAGAGGCCGCCCGCACTCGGCGTGGCAGAGTGGCGAGCATGGCAGGACTCGATCCGGCCTCTGCCGTCGGCGTCGTCGGGGCCGGAACGATGGGCGCTGGGATCGCACAGGTCGCGGCCGTCGCCGGTCACAACGTACGGATCCACGACGCGGCCGCCGGGTCCGCGGACCGTGCGGTGGACGCGATACGGGTGCGCCTGTCCGGCCTGGTAGCGAAGGGGCGGCTCCCGCCCCACGACGCCGAACGTGCCGCGCAGCGAGTGGCCGCAGTGGACTCGATCTCCGACCTGGCCGGTTGCGGTCTGGTTGCCGAGGCCGCCGTGGAGGATCTCGCCGTGAAGCGCGAACTGTTCGCCGAGCTCGAGAAGACGTGCGGCGAAAAGGCGATCCTGACCACGAACACGTCGTCGCTCTCCATCACGGAGATCGCCGACGGTCTGGCCCACACCGACCGGGTCGCCGGCCTGCATTTCTTCAACCCGGCGCCGGTGCTGGCCCTCGTCGAGGTCGTGGGCGGTGCCGCGACCAGTACCCGGGTCCTCGACACGCTGGCAGAGACTATGCGTGCCTGGGGCAAGACGCCGGTCAGATGCGCGTCGACACCGGGCTTCATCGTCAACCGGGTCGCGCGGCCCTACTACGCGGAGGCGTTCCGCCTCATCGCGAAGGGCGTGACGAACCCGGCGACACTCGACGCGCTGTTCCGCGAGGCCGGCGGGTTCCGAATGGGTCCGTGCGAACTCACCGACCTGATCGGCCAGGACGTCAACGCCGCCGTGACCCGCAGCATGTGGGAGGCCTTCGGCCACGATCCGCGCTTCGAGACGTCCCCGCTCCAGGAGTCACTCGTGGCCGACGGACGGTTGGGGCGCAAGAGCGGCCGTGGGTTCTACGACGACGGCGCCAGGCCCGAGCCCGCGGTCGCGCCTTCCGCCCCGCGACCGCAGCAGCTCGTGACCAGTGGGGCCGGCGATCCACTCGACGCGTTGGTCCGACGGCTCGCGGCAGCCGGCGTGCAGGGGTCGGCCACGCTCGATCTCGGGCCGGTGCGAATCCGTCCAGCAGACGACGTCGTGTTACGGCTCACCGACGGCCGCTCCGCAGCGGAGGTCGCCGCCGATGGCCACGACACTGTGGTACTCGTCGACCTGGCGCTCGACTTCGAGACTGCGAGGAGGGTTGCGGTCTCAGCGCCGGACGGTGCGTCGGCGGGTGCCGTCGAGACCGCGATCGGGTGCCTGCAGGCGGCAGGGCTGGCCGTGACGCTCCTTCCCGACACGCCGGGACTGGTGGTCGCCCGGACGGTCGCCATGCTCGCCGCTTTCGGAGCCGACGCCGTCGATGTGGGCGTGGCGACGGTTGATGACGTCGACACCGCGATGCGGCTCGGCGTGAACTACCCGCGCGGGCCGATCGAGTGGGGCGACGCGCTCGGCTGGCGTTGGGTCGCCGGCGTGCTCGATGCGCTCGCCGCGGCCGAGGACCCGAAGCGCTACCGGGTGTCCGCCGGGGTCCGCGACCGCGCAGCGGGCGTGGGGGTGAACGGTGGCTGACGGCCAGGACGCCACGGTCGCCGACGCGCAAGCGATCGCGGAGCAGTCGGCAGCGGCCATGTGGGCCGAGGACGCCGCGTCGCGTGGGCTCGGCATGCGGCTGGACGAGGTTCGGCCCGGATGCGCGCGGGTCTCGATGGAGGTTCGCGACGACATGGTCAACGGGCACGCGATCTGCCACGGCGGATTCGTGTTCGCCCTCGCCGACTCCGCGTTCGCCTTCGCATGCAACTCGTACAACCGCAGCGCCCTCGCGCAGGCCTGCGACATCGTGTTCGTCGCCCCCGCTCGGCTGGGTGACCAGCTGATCGCGCACGCGGTCGAGCGCACCCGGTTCGGCCGCAACGGCATCTACGACGTCACCGTCCGACGTGACAGCGAGGTGATCGCCGAGTTCCGCGGCCGGTCGCGGGAGATCGCCGGCCTGCTCGTTCCCGAGGACGCCGAGTCTCAGTCGTGATCATCGGGGGGTTAGTGTCGATGGGAGGGCACCAAGCTTTCGATGGTCACGCGTGAGGGGCGGGATGCCATGAGTCAGGCCTTTCTCGTCGACGGGATCCGTACGCCGATCGGGCGCTATGCCGGTGCGTTGGCGGCCGTTCGCCCTGACGACCTCGCAGCTCATGCCCTGCGGTCAATGCTGCAGCGGCACCCGGAGGTCGCCGGGGAGGACGTCGACGAGGTCGTCCTCGGCTGCGCCAACCAGGCCGGCGAGGACAATCGCAACGTCGCCCGGATGGCGTTGCTGCTCGCGGGACTGCCGGAGAGCGTGCCCGGCGTCACCGTCAACCGGCTGTGCGGATCCGGAATGGACGCGCTGGCGTACGCCGCCCGGACGGTCCGCTCCGGCGAGGCCGAGGTCGTCATCGCCGGTGGCGTGGAGTCGATGTCGCGCGCACCCTTCGTGCTACCCAAGTCGCAGTCGCCCTATGACCGCGGGCAGGCGCAGGTGTACGACACCACCATCGGCTGGCGGTTCGTCAACGCGGCACTCAAGGCCGCGTACGGGACGGACACGATGCCCGAGACGGCCGAGAACGTCGCCTCCGAGTACGACGTGTCGCGCGCCGACCAGGATGCCTTCGCGCTGCGGAGCCAGGAGCGAGCGGCCAAGGCCATCGCGAGCGGGAGGCTGGCCGAGGAGATCGCTCCCGTCGTGGTGCCGCAACGACGCGGCGAGGTCGTCGTCGACGTCGACGAGCACCCCCGCGAGACGTCCCTCGAGGCACTGGCCGGGCTCCGCCCGGTCGTGCGCGAAGGTGGGACGATCACCGCTGGCAACGCCTCCGGGGTGAACGACGGGGCGGCAGCGCTGCTGGTGATGAGCGCCGAGGCCGTCGAGCGGTACGGCGTGACTCCGCTGGCGCGCATCGCGGGCGTCGCGACCGCAGGGGTGGCGCCTCGGGTCATGGGCCTCGGCCCCGTCCCCGCAACGCGGCGACTGCTGGAACGAACGGGCGTCGGGCTCGACGACCTCGGGGTGGTCGAGATCAACGAGGCGTTCGCCGCACAAGCGTTGGCCTGCCTCCGGCTGCTGGGCCTGCCCGAGGACGCCGAGCATGTGAACCCGAACGGCGGCGCCATCGCCCTCGGCCACCCGCTGGGGATGAGTGGCGCCCGGCTCTCGCTGACCGCGGCGCTGGAGGCGCGTCACCGCGACACCCGGTACGCGCTGGCGACGATGTGCATCGGTGTGGGCCAGGGCATTGCGACGCTGCTGGAGCGGCCGAGCTGACCGGGACGAGCCGCGGTGCGGGCCTCAGACGGCGATCATCCGCAGCTGGCCGTCCACGGCGTCGGCGATCCGACCGAGGTCGTCGGGGTCGGAGGTCATCACGGCTGCACCGAGGCGCAGCGCGGTGACCACGACGAGGCCGTGGACGACGTCCGACGTTCCGGCCCTGGCAAGGGCGACACCCGCGGCGCGGGCCAATGCCTGCGAACCGGGGACGACCCGGCAACCTTCGAGGAAGCGCGAGAGGTTGCGCTGTGGGCCGCCACCCCATGCCTGGGCGAGCACGACGACGGGGACGAACCGCTGGACTCCGCGCTGAAGGGCCCTCTTCCGTAACAGCCACATGCGGCGGTCCCCCCGCTCGGCGGCCAGCAGAGCACCGGTGTCGAGAAGGAGCTTCCCGTCACCTGACAGCACGGCCGAGCTCCTCCGCACGGAGAACGCCGGCTGCAAGGAGCTCTGTGTCGGCCTGGGCGAGCTCTTCCTCGGTGAACGCGCCGTGTTCGGCCTCCCACTCCTTGCTGGCGGCCAAACCCTCCGCGATCAGCCGTTCGTTCTCGGCCTGCGCGCGGGCGGCATTGGCGATCCACGTGGAGACGGACCAGCCAGCACGGTCGGCCTGCGCGCGGATCATCACCGCCACAACGTCCGGCAGCGAGATCGACAGTCGCTCGGTCAACCAGACCACCCCCGTGCTCTACGCGGTCGCCCAATCCCTCGGCGGGCCAGATCTTCAAGTCTTCCCACATCAGAGCGGTCTATCCGCGGTCAGCAGCGTAGAACGGGCTCGTGCTCATCCCCAGACGAGCGCCTGCGAAGGATCCCCCAGGATCGTCGCGACGTCGGCGAGGAACCGCGACCCCTGCTCACCGTCGACCAGGCGATGGTCGAAGGAAAGCGCGAGTGTCGTGACCCGACGCGGTTTGACCTTGCCCTTGTGCACCCAGGGTTGCTGCCGGACGGCGCCGAACGCCATGATCGCCGCCTCGCCCGGCGGCAGGATCGGCGTGCCGGTGTCGATCCCGAAGACGCCGACATTCGTGATCGACATGGTGCCGCCGATCATGTCCGACGGCGGCGTCTTTCCCTCCCTGGCCGTTGCGGCCAGCTGGTTGATCGCCACCGCGAGGTCGCGCAGCGGGAGCCGGTCGGCGTCCTTGATGTTGGGCACGACGAGCCCTCGCGGCGTGGCTGCGGCGATCCCGAGGTTGACGTAGCGCTGTACGACGATCTCGCCGGCAGCGTCGTCCCACCGCGCGTTGACCTCGGGTGTGCGACGGACGGCGATGCACATTGCACGCGCCAGCACGGCAAGTGGCGAAAGCCGGACCTCGCGGAACTCGCGGGACTCGCGTAGCCGCTCGACCAGCCGCATGGTCCCGGTGGCGTCGATCGTGACGAACTCCGTGACGTGCGGCGCCGTGAAGGCCGAACGCGATACGGCCTCGGCCGTGGCCTTGCGGACCGATCGGATCGGCACGCGCTCCTCGCGGGCCTGCCCGTCCCACCCTGTGCCCACCGCGATCCGGCCGTGATCCTCGGCCGAGGGGGTGGCCGCGGACTGGACGTCCTCGCGGGTGATCGTGCCGCCCGCGCCGGAAGGCGTCACCACTGTCAGGTCGACACCCAGGTCCTTGGCCAGCTTGCGCACCGGAGGCTTCGCCAGCACTCCCGCGCCCCCACCCTCGTGTTGATTCGGCGTCTCGGTCGCCGACGTCTTGCGGGGGCGGCGCTTGGCCGTCGTCGTTCGTGGGCCGTAGCCGACCAGCACGGCCTGTCGCTCCTCCTCCTCGGGTTCGACCGGAGGGGGCACCAGGTCCTCCCCCGTTCTCGCGATCTCGCGGGTCCGTACGGCGATGATCGGGGTGCCGACCGGCACCGTCGTCCCCTCGTCGACGAGCAGGCCGTCGACCACCCCCGCATAGGGACTGGGCAACTCGACCAGCGACTTGGCGGTCTCGATCTCGACGATCACGTCGTTGACCCGGATCGTGTCGCCGACCTTGACCTTCCACGAGACGATCTCGGCCTCGGTCAGTCCTTCGCCGACGTCGGGGAGCTTGAACTGCGATACGTCGCTCATGCCAGACCCCTCAGTACGCCAGGGCGCGGTCGACGCCGTCGAGAACGCGGTCGAGGTCGGGGAGGTACTCCTCCTCGACCCGGGCCGGTGGGTACGGGGTGTCGAAGCCTGTGACCCGCAGCACCGGCGCCTCGAGCGAGTAGAAGCATTCCTCGGTGACCCGCGCCGCCACCTCGGCGCCGATGCCGAGCGTCCGCTGCGCCTCGTGCACCACCACGCAACGGCCGGTCTTGTGGACCGACTCGAACACCGACGCCAGGTCCAGCGGTGACAGTGAGCGCAGGTCGATCACCTCGATCGACCGGCCCTCTTCTGCCGCCGCCGAAGCGGCGGCGAGGCAGGTCTTGACCATCGGCCCGTAGGCCAGCACCGTGGCGTCCGACCCCGTGACGACCACGCGAGCCGCATCGAGCCGTAGGTCCGGGGTTCCGTCCTCGGGGACGTCGGCCTTGTCCCAATAGCGCCGCTTGGGCTCGAAGAAGACCACCGGGTCGTCGAGCGAGATCGCCTGCTGGATCATCCAGTACGCATCCAACGGATTCGAGACGGCCACGACCTTCAGGCCCGGGGTGTGGGCGAAGTACGCCTCCGGGCTCTCGCTGTGGTGCTCGACGGCACCGATGCCACCGCCGAACGGGATCCGGATCACCATCGGGACCCGCAACCGGCCACCGGACCGGAAGTGCATCTTCGCTACCTGCGACACGATCTGGTTGGTGCCGGGGAAGACGAAGCCGTCGAACTGGATCTCGCACACCGGCCGGTACCCACGTAGCGCGAGGCCGACCGCGGTGCCGATGATCCCCGACTCGGCCAGCGGAGTGTCGATCACGCGGTCCTCGCCGAAGTCCTTCTGCAATCCGTCCGTGACGCGGAAGACGCCGCCGAGTTTGCCGACGTCCTCACCCATGACGAGCACCGTGGGGTCGTCCTCCATCGCCTTGCGGAGGCCGGCGTTGATCGCCTTGCCCAGCGCCATCGTGGTCATCGGTGGCCCTCCCCGCTGTCGGCGAAGGAGTCACGACCGAGGGACTCTTCTCCCCCGAGGTCGAAGGAACTCAGGTACGACGCGAGCTCGTCGCGCTGAGCGACCAGCGGCGGCGTCGGTTCGACGTACACGTGGTCGAAGATCGACGGTCGGGGACGGGTCGGGGAGCGACCGGCAGTACTCGCGCAGGTGCTCGGCCAACGCTTCGGCTTCGGCCTCGACTGATTCGAAGAACTCGTGGTCGGCGCCGCCGCCGCGGGTCAGATAGGCCTTCACCCGCTCGATCGGGTCCTTCAACTTCCAGTGCTCGAGATCCGCCGCGAGGCGGTAGCGGGTCGGGTCGTCGGTCGTCGTGTGCGCACCCATCCGGTAGGTGAACGCCTCGATCATGGTCGGGCCCTCGCCGTCACGGGCACGCTGCAGGGCCGCCCGGGTCACGGCCAGGCAGGCGAGGACGTCGTTCCCGTCGACGCGTACGCCGGGGAAGCCGAAGCCTGCGGCACGCCGGTACAGCGGGATCCGGGTCTGCCGCTCCAGCGGCTCGGAGATCGCCCATTGGTTGTTCTGGCAGAAGAACACCACCGGCGCGTTGAGCACGCTGGCCCAGATGAAGGCCTCGTTGACATCGCCCTGGCTGGTTGCCCCGTCGCCGAAGTATGCGATGACGGCGGTGTCGCGCTCGGCGTCGCCGGTGCCGACGGCACCGTCGCGCTGAATGCCCATGGCGTAGCCCGTCGCATGCAGCGTCTGGGCGCCGATGACGATCGTGTACAGGTGGAAGTTGTTCTCGTGCGGGTCCCAGCTGCCCTGGTCGACACCGCGGAACAGGCCCAGCAACAGGCCCGGGTCGACTCCCCGGCACCAGGCGACGCCGTGCTCGCGGTACGTCGGGAAGACGTGGTCCTGCGGCCGGAGCGCGCGCCCGGAGCCGACCTGAGCGGCCTCCTGCCCCAGCAGGCTGGCCCACAGGCCCAGCTCGCCATGGCGCTGCAGAGCGACGGCCTCGGTGTCGACGCGGCGCGCCAGCACGAGGTCGCGATAGAGCCCGCGGACGTCGTCGTCGGTCACATCGGCGACCAAGTGGTCGTACCCCGGGTGCGATACCCGCTCGCCCTCCGGGGTCAGCAACTGGACGAGCTCGGGCTCGTCCTGCGCCTGCGGCGCGGTCGCCGCCGGGCCGGCAGTCTCGACGGTCATCGTTCTCCTTCGCGTCGTCGGCCAGCGGGTTCGCCGCTGCGGCCTGGTCGTGGCGCGTCGACCGTCCGACCCCTCTGCGCTGAGGGTGGGCGTGCGGGGCGCGGACGGTCCTACCTCACCGTACCTAGCATCCACCGGGAAGCAGGAGCGCGGCAGGGAGGTTACCCGCCCGTGGCAGGGCTCGGCGAAGCGGTCGGCCAGCCCGGCTCGCCACGACCGCCCACTCATGGAGCCTCCCACACCGGATCCGCACGCTCACCGTGCTCACCCGTGGCCTGCCTGCGCCCGGCTGGCTGACCGTGCATCTGCGCGGCCGACTGGTGCGCGACCAGTGGTTCGACGAGGAGCGCCGAGGTGTACGACGCCGAAGGCCAGCTCGTCGTGCAGTCCCGTCAGCTGGCCCGCACCCGGGTGGCGTGACTCCCCAGTCGGGCCGCGGCCGAGATGACGCCATGTCGCAGCTCGATGGCCGATTTCCGCTGTCGGATGTCGGTGGTGTCCCCGAGAATGGGAGACAGTACCGATTGGAGGAGACGGTGATGTCGCCTGCGAACACCCGCGCCAGCGCCGCCGCAGTGTGGACCGCGCTGGCAACCGTCTACGTGGTGTGGGGCTCGACCTACCTCGGCATCCGCGTCGTGGTCGAGGCGGACATCCCGCCGCTGCTCGGGATGGGCGTCCGGTTCCTCGTTGCGGCGTTGCTCCTGATGGGATTCCTGACGCTGCGCGGGGGGCCCCGCTCGCTGCGAGTCACCGGCCGCGAGTTGCGCGCCGCCGCGATCATGGGGACGCTCCTGCTCCTGATGGGCAACGGCTTC
Source organism: uncultured Actinomycetota bacterium (assembly GCA_963801065.1). Classification (GTDB taxonomy): domain Bacteria; phylum Actinomycetota; class Actinomycetes; order Jiangellales; family Jiangellaceae; genus CAWDDG01. The sequence continues at coordinate 345,571 of CAWDDG010000004.1, forward strand.
GTGGCCGTTGCCGAGCAGACCGTGCCCAGCGGCCTGGCGGCGCTCATCGTCGGTGCCGTGCCGCTGTGGTTCGTGCTGCTCCGCGTCTTGGGCGGGGAACGGCCACGGACGATGACCTGGCTCGGCGTGCTCGTCGGCTTCGGCGGGATCGCCGCGGTCAGCCTGCCCCGGGGCGGGATCGACGGTGTGGAGCCATGGGGCGTCATGGTGATCCTCGTCGCGACGCTCTCGTGGGCCCTCGGGTCGTATTTCTCACCCCGGCTGGGTCTGCCTCGAGGCGCTCTGATGGCCACCGCGTACGAGATGCTGGCCGGCGGCGTGATCATGACCATCGTCGCGCTCCTGGTGGGCGAGCTGAATGGCTTCGCACCCGCCGAGGTGCCGACCAGGGGCTGGCTCGCCCTCGCCTACCTCGTCGTCATCGGATCTCTGCTCGGTTACACGGCCTACGGCTTCGCGCTCGCCAATGCGCCGCTCTCGCTGGTCGGTACCTATGCGTACGTCAACCCGGTGGTGGCGGTCTTCCTCGGCTGGCTGATCCTGGCCGAACCGGTCACCGCCGTCGTGCTGGGCGGCGGCCTGCTCGTGGTTCTCGGGGTGGCACTCGTGGTCAGCGGCGAGCGTCCTCGTCGACCCGCCGACGAGCCGGAACCGTCGCGCCTGGCCGAACCGGTCGCCGAGCTGACATGACCGCACCCCCGAGGGCGGCACGCGCACTCCCCTGCGGTGCGCCGCCCGCCTCGGGGGTGCGGACGACCAGTGAGGACCTCCCTACAGCGGTGTCAAATGGTGCTGACCGCCCTCATGAGATCGACCTCTGGACCGACGGATGCGGTTGCGGCACCCACGACCGGCGTGACCCGCACGGCTCGGAGGGCGCGATCGTAGGCGTCGAGCGCGGCCTCGGCCTGATCGACATCGCGGTAGATGTCACCGAGCTCCCGCCAGGCTCCCGCTGCCTGCCGGGACGCCCCCATGGCGTCGAGCATCTCGGCTGCTGCCGAGCACTGCTCGAGGCAACCGGGCAGGTCGCCCTGTTCGCGCAGCACCCGACCGAGCAGCAGCCGGGCCGGCGCCGACTCGATGCGCGGGTTGTCGCCGAGCCCGGCCAACGACGCCTCGGCGGCCTCGCGGGCCTCCGTCAGCCGGCCCAGTGCCAGCAGCGCCCGGGCCCGTTCGGCGTCGCAGTAGCCGACATCGACCTTGCTGCCGTGGGTGACGATCTCGCCACGGACGTTGTCGAGCATCTCGAGCGCATGCTCCGCCTCCGGCGGAGACTGCTGGAGCAGGAGCCAGGCGTAGGCGAGCCGCAGCCGACCGAGATTACGTCGGTCGTCGCTCTCGCCGAACATGGCCAGCGCCCGGTCGACGAGCACGAGAGCCTGCCCGATGTCGCCGCGAGACTCGGCCATCAGGGCGGCGTTCCAGTACGCGGCGCCCCGCGTGTGCGGCGCCCCCATGGTGTCGGCCGTCCGGACCAGGTCGGCCGCCATGAGCGTGGCCTTCGCAAGGTCACCGCGGACGTAGTAGCCCATCAGCACCGTGCAGCCCAACCGCACGTACTCGTCGCTCTCGTCGAGACCCAGTTCGGTGGCGTGACGCATCGCCTCCTCGCCGGTCGAGATGGCGAGGTCGAGGTCACCGGCTTCGCGATAGCAGCGGCAGAGCGCCTCGGCAACGTCCATCCACGGGTGGACGGCGGGTGCCCGGCGCGCCGTGTCAGCGAGCTCACCGAGGACCGAGAGGGCTTCCTCGAGGTCGCCGCGCCGCTCGGCGACCAGCGCGCGGCCCAGCTGAACCTGGCGCAACTGGTCGTCACCGAGGCCAGGCATGTCGACGAGCTCACGGAAGCGCCGGTACGCGTCGTCGAGGTCACCGCGGCGCAGCGCGACCTCGGCGTGACCGAGGGCCAGGCGGGCACGTCGCCGCACCTCGGCGTCGACGCCGTCACGCAGAAAGCCGATGTCGACGGCCAGGCGCTCGGCGATGTGCTGGAGCGCCGGCGTCGCCGGCTGACGGCGGCCGCTCTCGACCAGCGAGACGTAGCTCGCCGAGAGCATCCCCTCCGCTACCTCGGCTTGGGACAGGCCCAACTCGAGCCGGCGGGACCGAATTCGGCCGCCCACGGCGGTCCGGGATTCAGGATCGACCTGAGCATGAGCTTGACGAACTGCCATGACGCTATTTCACTACAAGGTGTCACGTCTGCGCCAGCCCCCACCCCCCGGAGGTAAAAGTGGCGTCTCGAATACGCCGAGCGCTTGCAGCTGCGCTCACGACGCTGGCCGTATTGGCCGCCGTCGGAACGCCAGCTGCGACGCTCGGATCGGCGCCACCGGCCGACGTGGCGATGGATATCCCGGTCGGCTGCTGCTGAGACGGGACGGACGGCACCCGGGTTTCGCCCCCCGGACCCTGGGTGCCGTCCTCATCTCAAGCTCGGGTCTTGCGCCACTCGGCCGTGATCTGTAGCAACAAGTCGCTGGCATCCGGTTCGGCGACCGTGACCCGGCAGCCTTCGTCCGGAAACGGTCGCACGACGACTCCGGCCTCGGCGCAGGCCTCGGCGAACGCGACCGTGTCGGGGCCGAGAGCCAGCCACACGAAGTTCGCCTCGGTCGCAGGCACCTCCCAGCCCTGCGCCAGCAGCGCCTCGCGGACTCTCGAACGCTCGGCCACGAGCGCCGCCACCCGCTCCAGCAGCGCGCCCTCACGACCCAGGGACTCGATCGCCGCCTGCTGGGCGATGCCCGACACACCGAACGGCACAGCCGTCTTGCGCAGCGCGTCGGCCACCGGTTCGTGGGCGACCGCGAACCCGACCCGCAGTCCGGCCAGCCCGTACGCCTTCGAGAACGTCCGCAGCACGCAGACGTTCGGTCGGTTGCGGTAGAGCTGGAGACCGTCGACGGCATCCGGGTCGCGGACGAACTCGCAGTAGGCCTCGTCCACGACGACCAGGACGTCGTCGGGCACCCGATCGAGGAACGCTGTCATCTCGTCGCGACGCACTGCCGGTCCAGTGGGGTTGTTCGGGCTGCAGACCAGTACCAGCCTGGTTCGTTCGGTGACGGCCGCGGCCATCGCATCGAGGTCGTGTCGGGCCTCGGCGTCGAGAGACACCCGGACGGACGCGGCACCCGAGATTCCCACCACGATCGGGTAGGCCTCGAAGGACCGCCATGCGTAGACGACCTCATCGCCCTCGGCCGCCGTCGCCTGGACGATCTGCTGAAGCACGCCGACGCTTCCGGTTCCGGTCGCGAGATGCGCGAGTGGTACGTCGAGCCGGTCGGCGAGAGCGGCGACGAGGCCCGTCGCGAACATGTCCGGGTAGCGATTGAGCGCCGCGGCAGCCTCGGCGACCGCCTCGAGCACGCCGGGCAGCGGCGGATACGGATTCTCGTTCGACGAGATCTTGTAGGCCTGCCGTGCCCGACCTGAAGCCGCCGGTCGACCCGGTTTGTATGACGGCAGCCCGTCCAGCGCGCTGCGGAGTCGAGGGTTCCTGGGCATGGCCGCCACCATAGGGCCGGGCCGCGCGGCCCGGCCGTGCAGCGGGTCGTTGCCGCCGTCCGAGTCATGAGATGTGGACACCACCGTCAGGTGACATCGCTAATGTCACGCCATGGAAGTCGGGCACGTTCGCCGGGGGTACCTCTACGTCACCGTGGCGGCCGTCCTCTTCTCCGTGAACGCCTCGGTCTCGAAGGTCGTGCTGGAAGCCGGCGTCGAACCGGCCCGGCTTTCCGCGCTGCGCTGCACCGGCGCGGCGCTCGGCCTGGGGCTCGTGCTGCTCGCCCTGGCGCCGCGCCGGCTGCGGTTCACCGTTCGCGAGTTGCCAGCCCTCGCGCTGCTCGGTGTGGCCGGAGCCGCGCTCGTCCAGTGGTTCTACTTCGTGGCCATCGACCGGCTCCCGGTCGGGATCGCCCTGCTGCTGGAGTTCACGGCTCCGGTGCTCGTGGCGCTGTACGCGCGGGTCGTTCGCCGCGAGGACGTGCGGGGCAGGACGTGGCTCGCGATCGGGCTCGCGCTCGCCGGGCTCGCGCTGGTGGCCCAGGTGTGGCGCGACACCGGTCTGGACCCGCTCGGGGTCGCAGCCGGCCTGGGCGCAGCCGTCTGTGTGGCGACGTATTTCCTCGTGGGTGGACACACGACGGCCACGCGCGACCCGGCGTCGGCGGCCTTCTACATGTTCGCGTTCGGCGCCCTGTTCTGGGCAGCGGTGCAGCCGTGGTGGTCCTTCGATCCAGCACCGCTCGCCGACGCCGCGCCCTTGCTCGGCGCCCTCGACGGGTTCACGCTCCCTGGCTGGGTGGGGATCGCCTGGGTCATCGTGCTGGGCACGGTTGTCCCGTACTCACTCAACCTGGCGGCCCTCCAACACGTCGGCCCCACCGCGGCGGGCGTCGTGGGTATGTCCGAGCCGGTGCTCGCGGCTGCCGTGGCCTGGGTGTGGCTCGGTCAGTCCTTGACACCCCTACAGGTCGTCGGCGGCCTGGTGGTGCTGGCCGGGATCGGCCTGGCGCAGAGCGCGTGGTCCGGCCGCACCGACGAGGCTTCGGTGGGCGCTCCGTACCCTGCGGACGTAGTCGCCGTGGGGTCGCCCGATCGATGAGCCTCACTGGCCGCGGCCGCACGCCCTGTCCTCGTCGGGAGTCCTCGACTCGACGCAGTCGCGCACGCGCTGACTCACGAGATGCGCCTCGCCATGGCCACGATGGACCGGCTGCGCCGCAACGCCCTCCAACAGGTGACCGAGCATCGTGCGTTGGTGGCGCTGCTGGAACGGGGCTCGATCGACGATGCGGCCGCTGAGCTCGAGGCCCATCTCGGCAGCGCCGAGCGCTCATTGCTCGACGCGCTGCATCTCGGCTGAACGGCCGTCTGCTGTTCGGTCCGCGAGTCCGTTCCGCAGCATCGCCCCGACCGCTACGCTCCCCCTCGTGCAGCTGATCATTCGCCTGGTCGTCAACGGCGTCGCCTTGTGGATCGCCGCTCTCGTCGTCGACGGCGTGGAGATCGACGCCTCTTCGACGCGCGACGAGGTCCTCACGGTCCTGGTCGTGGCCGCGGTGTTCGCGGTGGTCAACGTGCTCGTGCGGCCGATCGTCAGGCTCCTGTCGTTGCCTCTCTACGTCCTCACGCTCGGGCTGTTCATCCTCGTCGTCAACGCTCTCATGCTGCTGCTCACGTCGTGGATCGCCGACCTTCTCGACGTGCCGTTCCATGTCGACGGGTTCTGGGCGGCCGTGCTCGGCGGACTGGTCATCTCGTTCGTCAGCTGGGCTCTGAGCCTCCTCCTCCCCTCCTGACGGCACGACCGGTCGTCGACACGCCACGAGCGACACGCGCCGGTCGGTACTTCACACCTGGCTGCCCGTGTCGTACCGTTGTGCCCACTTCCTGCACGACGGGTGGACGGTCGCAGGCGCGCCAGCGCCGGCGGAGTCTTCGGGGGTCGTTGTGCCCGAGAAACCGCACCTGCGGGAGGGTGAGCAACAGATGGCGAGCGGCTTCGGAGTCGTGGGTTCGGTGCTGACCGAGAAGCCTCCGTCGGATAGTCAATGGGCTACGCAGGCCCCTGGCGGATACGCGGCGGTGGCGCCGCAGGCTGTCGCCCCGGTCCCCAGTGCGGCGTCGATGCCCACCAACGGGCGGTCCTGGTACGACGGTCTGCTCGGTGGGCGCGAGTACGAGGTCGTCTACGACGATGCCGAGGGTTATCCACTGCTCGCGTTCGCCGAGGGCCAGTGGTACGACGTCACGTCGTTCACACCGCGACCGGTTTCGGTGCGCTACGCGCTGCGACGCGACGCAGCGTGGTCCGGCGCCGTCGTCCAGACCGTCTGCCTGTGGATGCGCAGTCACCCCAACCACGAGCGCTCGTTCGAGCTCGCCACCGAGTTGGCCCTCGCCGTGGGCGAGCTCGCCCGCTACGCGGGCCAAGGAGTGGGCTGAGCCCAAAGCGGCGAGCCGTGGCACCAGGCACCGTCATTCGCATCTGCCTGGTCTGTCTGGGCAACATCTGCCGCTCCCCGATGGCGGCCGCGGTCCTGCGGCGCCGTCTCGACGAGGCGGGCCTGGCCGACCGGGTGGCCGTCGAGTCGGCGGGCACCGGTCGCTGGCACGTCGGCGAGCCGGCTGACCCACGGGCCCGAGCCGCACTCCGCGAACGCGGGTACAGCGCCGGCGGGCACGCCGCTCGTCATTTCGGCGCCACCTCGTTCGCGGAGTACGACCTGGTCCTGGCGCTGGACCGGGACATCCTCGCGGAGCTGCACAGCGTGGCGCCGGACGACGCTCCCCGGGACGCGGTTCAGATGCTCCGCGCCTACGACCCACGAGCACTGGCCATGGGCGATCTCGACGTGCAGGACCCCTACTACGGAGGCGCCGACGGGTTCATGCGCGTCCTCGATCAGGTCGAGTCCGCGGTCGACGGGCTGGTCGACGCGCTGCGCCGGGAGCTCGGGGATGAGCTCCGTGCCGACTGACCGACCTGCCGGCTCGATCCGGGAGCGGGTCAGCCGGCTGGTCGGCGCCCGCGTCACTAGCCTGCATCCCGTCGGAGGGGGCGACATCTGTGTGGCTCACCGGGCGGGGCTGGCCGATGGCCGGGCGCTGTTCGTCAAGGGCCTGCCCGGGGCTCCGCCGGGCTTCTTCGCCGCCGAGGCTTCGGGTCTGCAGCGACTCGGAGCCGTGCGAGGCGGCGCACCGGTACCGGCCGTCGTCGCGCACGACGACGACTGTCTCGTCCTCGACTGGGTGGAGCCCGGCCCGGCCTCGCCACAGGCTGCGGAGCGTCTCGGCCGCGCTCTCGCGACGACGCATCGAGCCGGCGCCGACGTCTTCGGAGCCACCGACGGCGACGGCTGGATCGCGACGCTCACCCTGCCCGGCGGTCCGTGGTCGTCATGGGCCGAGCTGTGGGCGCAGGGCAGGGTCTTGCCGTTCCTGCGCGCCGCGGTGGACATGGGAGCGATCACGCGAGATGACGCACGGGACGTCGACCAGGTGATCGCCGCCCTGCCCCAAATCGCCGGTCCGGACGAGCCTCCCGCTCTCGTCCACGGCGACCTGTGGGCCGGCAACGTGTTGTGGAGCGGCGACGGTTTCGCACGGCTGGTCGACCCTGCCGTGCACGGCGCACATCGCGAGACCGATCTCGCCATGCTCGCCCTGTTCGGACTGCCGCATCTGGACCGGGTCGTCGCCGCGTACCGCGAGGTGTGGCCGCTCGCCGACGGCTGGCGGGAACGACGCCGCCTGCACCAACTGCACCCGGTCCTGGTTCACGCCGTCCTGTTCGGCGGGTCCTACGGCGCCCAGGCCGGGCGACTCGCCCGCGAATGCCGCCGGGCGGCCTGACCGGGGCGAGACCAGTGCCCGGGCACCCGGCGTCGACCACACCCTCCAAGGCTCGTCCGACCCAGGGCGTAGCCGAAGGTTCCGCTTGGAGGAGGACCCGAGCCGTGCCGGAAACCACTAGCTTCGCCCCTGTCCCTCCGGTTCTGCCTTGGAGTCCGCATGATCACGGCTAACAGGCTGCGCAAGCGCTATGGAGACAAGGTCGCCGTCGACGATCTCTCGTTCGACGTCCGTCCGGGCGTTGTCACAGGCTTTCTCGGACCGAACGGCGCCGGCAAGTCCACGACGATGCGGCTGATGCTCGATCTCGACCACGGCGCAGGCGAGACGCGATTCGACGGCAAGCGCTTCCGCGACATCCGCGACCCGATGCGCGAGATCGGCGCCGTCCTGGAGGCCAAGTCCTTCCACCCGACGCGTACGGCCCGCAACCACCTGCGGATGCTCGCCGCCGCGAACCGCATCCCCACCTCTCGGGTCGACGAGGTGTTCGACATCGTCGGGCTGACCGAGGTCAAGAAGAAGAAGCCGAAAGGCTTCTCGCTCGGCATGGCACAGCGGCTCGGCCTCGCGCAGGCGCTGCTGGGCGACCCCCAGACGCTGATCCTCGACGAGCCGGCCAATGGGCTCGACCCGCACGGAATCCACTGGCTTCGCGACGTACTCAAGTCGCTCGCATCCCAGGGCCGGACGGTCCTCGTGTCGAGCCACCTGCTGGCGGAGATGTCACTGATGGCCGACGAGCTCGTCGTCATCGGCCGCGGCAGAATGATCGACAGCGGCTCCGTCAACAGCTTCGTCAAGAAGTTCACCCAGACGACCGTGCTTGTCCGCACGCCAGCGGCCGACGCCTTCGCGGCGACCCTGCGGCGCGAGGGCGCCGACGTCGAGGCGCTTCCGGATGGTGGCCTGATCGTCTCGGGCGCCGACGCGTCGGCGATCGGAGACCTGGCGCACCGCGACGGCGTCGTCCTGCACGAGCTCGCGACGCAGACCGCCTCGCTGGAGCAGGCCTTCATCTCTGCGACGGGAGCCTCCGAGGAGTTCGTGGCCCACGACGTCGCCGAGCTGGCCGCACCGGCACCGGGAATCGAGACACCTGGAGGTGCGGCGTGACCGACGCCCTGCGATTCGAATGGGTGCGCATCCGCACGCTGCGCTCGACCTACTGGCTGATCGGGCTGGGTATCCTGCTCTCCGCCGCGGTGGCGTTGATCATCGCCATCGCCACCCGCAACGACGAGGACGCGATGAGCGCCGTGGCGGTGGGCGACGTCCTGACCGGTGGGGGCTCGTTCGCGCTCCCCTTCGTTCCCATCTTCATGACGATCATCGGCATCTTCGCCACCGGTCACGAGTACCGGCACGGCACCATCCAGCCCACGCTGATGGCGATCCCGCAACGTTCTCGGCTCCTGACCGCCAAGATCTTGGTCGTGGCTGCGACGGCCGTCATCGCCGTCCTACTCTCGCTCGCGGTCAACCTCGCCATCGGGCTGATCTTCTGGGGAGAGATGCCGAGTCTCGGTGACGACCCGCTCAACCAGGCGCTGCCCGGTTACGTGGTGTACACGGTCCTCAGTGCGCTGATGGGTCTCGCCCTGGCGCTGCTCTTCCGGAGTCTGCCGGCGGCGATCGTCGTGGCGTTCGTCGTGCCGCTCGTCGTGGAAGGGCTCATCACCGGCCTGTCGAACGTGCCGGCGCTCGACTGGCTGATACCGGTCGTCAAGTTCCTGCCGTTCACCGCGGGAGGGCTCTTGCTGGCGATGGAGACCCCGGACTTCGGCCCGTTGACCGATGAGTACGACCTCTTCAGCAGATGGGCGGCCGGCGGGATCTTCGCAGTCTTCCTGGCGATCATCCTGGGCGCTGCCTGGTGGCTGTTCCAGAAAAGGGACGCGTGACCCGTCAGATGCGGACAACGCCCTGCGCGGTCAGGAAGTACGCGGCCAACACACCGGGCCGGCCGGCCGGGTCGATCCAGTCGACGTAGACGTCGTCGAGCGGATGGTCCTCCGGCTCCCCGAGCCACGCGGCCACCCGGTGCGGGTCGCCCGCGATCTCGAGCCGCACCAGGTCGACCCCGTTGTCTCTGCCGGCGGCGACCGACGGGTGCTCGCTCGGGTCGGACTCCCAACGCACGAAGAACGGCAGCTGCGGGTCGGCCATCAGGCCTTTGACGCCGATCTGCTTCCAGAGCAGCTCGAAGCCATCGGGGCGCTTGCGGTTGCCCTGCACGGCGGTCCGGCCGAGCCGTGCCTCCACGGCGAGCAGGTCGTCGACCGCCACGACCCAACCCAACCAGCCGCCGCCGGCCTGCGACCGGGCCCTCACGGCCTGGCCGAAGGGCACCTTGTCGGCGACCGGGTGGTCGAGCACCGCCACGACCTCGAGGTAGTGGCCACCGGCGAGGGGCAGCACCCGGTTGCGGGTGCCGAAGCGCGGGTGGATGCCCCCGTCGACCAGCTCGACGCCCAACGCGTCGGCCAGCTCGTGGCTCGTCGCGTCGAGCCCGGCCGGGCCCGCGGCGTACGAGACGTGGTCCAGGCGCATGCCCGCATCCTGACAGCACCTCGCCCGCCCACCTTGCTCGGGGTCGCCGACGGCATAGCCTGCGATTCGTGGCCACCCACCCACCCAATCGCACTGCCTCCGCCCGCGGGCGCGAGTTCGACTACGACGTGCTGGTGGTCGGATCCGGCTTCGGCGGCAGCGTCGCCGCATTGCGGCTGACCGAGAAGGACTACCGCGTCTGCATACTCGAGGCCGGGCGGCGGTTCCGGCCCGAGGACTTCCCGAAGACCAGCTGGGATCTGCGCAACTTCCTCTGGGCGCCGGCCTTCGGCTGCACCGGCATCCAGCGGATCGCGTTGCTGCGTAACGTGGTCGTACTCTCCGGAGCAGGCGTGGGAGGCGGCTCGCTGGTCTACGCGAACACGCTCTACCGGCCGCTGGACGACTTCTACCGCGACCCCCAGTGGCGTCACATCACCGACTGGCGGGTCGAGCTGGCGCCCTTCTACGACCAGGCCGAACGGATGCTCGGCGTCACGCACGACGCCGAGTCCTCCCCGTCCGACGCCGTGATGCAGACGGTTGCCGAGCGCATGGGCGTGGCCGACACCTTTCGCTACGCCCCGATGGGCATCTACTTCGGGACACCCGGCCAGGAGGTCGACGACCCCTACTTCGGAGGAGCCGGGCCTCGGCGGGCCGGCTGCCTTCGCTGTGGTGAGTGCATGACGGGCTGCCGGCACGGCGCCAAGAACACGCTCGAGACCAACTACCTCTACCTCGCCGAGCGCGCCGGTGCCCAGGTCCTGCCGAACACCACGGTCACAGCCGTGTGGCCGTTGGACCACGGCGGATACGCCGTCGAGGTCGAGCGGACGCCGATCGGTCCCGTCTCCCTCCTCGAGGCGCGGCTGCGCCGCGGTCGGACTCGTCGCAGCCTCAGCGCCGGGCAGGTCGTCTTCGCGGCAGGCACCCTCGGCACCCAGGGCTTGCTGCACAAGCTGCGCGACGAGGGCACCCTTCCGCACATCTCGCGCCGGCTGGGCGAGCTGACCCGGACGAACTCCGAAGCCCTGCTCGGCGCGACGTCACGTGGCAATGACGTCGACTACTCGCGCGGGCCGGCGATCACGTCGTCGATCCATCCCGACGCCACGACACACATCGAGCCGGTGCGGTACGGCAAGGGCAGCAACGCCATGGGGATGCTCGGGACTCTGCTGGTCGACGGCGGCGGACGCCTCCCCAGGCCCGTACGCTTCCTCGCCGAAGCCGCGAAGCACCCGGCGACGTTCCTGCGGACGTTCTCGCTGCGTCGGTGGTCGGAACGGACGGTGATCCTGCTCGTCATGCAATCGCTGGACAACTCGTTGACCGTCTACCGGAAGCGCGGCCGTCTGACGTCGCGACAGGGTCACGGTGCCCCGAACCCGACCTGGATTCCGGCCGGGCACACCGCCGCGCGCCTCGCCGCCGAGGAGATCGACGGCGCCGCCGGAGGCGCTGTCGGGGACGTGTTCGACGTGCCGATGACGGCCCACATCCTGGGCGGCTGTCCGATCGGCGACTCTCCCGACACCGGCGTGATCGACGCGTACCACCGGATGTACGGGTACGACGGATTGCACGTCGTCGACGGCTCCGCGGTCTCGGCCAACCTGGGCGTGAACCCGTCGCTGACGATCACTGCGCAGGCGGAGCGGGCCATGGCGCTGTGGCCGAATCGCGGCGACCCGGATCCGAGGCCGACGCTGGGCTCGCCGTACCGGCCGGTGGAGTTCGTGCCGCCTCGCCGGCCGGTCGTGCCGCCACACGCGCCCGGCGCACTGCGTCTCGCGTCTCAACCGGACTGCACATCGACGTAGACGACGTAGTAGACCCCACCCTCAGTGTCGGGCTTCTGGAGCTCACCGGCCCGGACCAGCAATACCTGGTCGCTGTCCGGCGCGACCTGCAGGCCGAGCCCGTAGGTCAGGTGTCCCTCGAAGTCACCGGCGGAGCCGTAGCTCTTCAGGTTCTGGAAGCCGATGGCCTCCTCGGGTGCTGTCGAGATCGTCGTCGCGCCCGAATCGTCGTGCGCCTGGGCGTTGACGAATCCGACCCGGAGGAACGCGTTCCCCTGAAGCGAGATAGGTGCACCGGTGCCCTCGCCTTCCACCGACCGCACGTACTGGAGGTTGTACTCCGGGAAGCCCTCCCGGAAGTAGAAGGAGACCCGCTGGTACGGCGGCTCCACCTCTGGGTGGTCTCCGGTGTAGATGGCCACAAGGTACGGCGTCGGCGCCGCCGCCTCGTGTGTGATCGTCACCTGGTCAGACGGCGCCGCCCAGTCGTACGTCACTCTGTGGTCCCCGTCGGTGGCCGTCGGCTCGTCGGCAGGAGGTGCCACCGGCGGCTCGCTCGGATCGGCGGCATCAGTACTCGACGGCGACGCCGTGGCGTCCTGGGCGTCACCGGCCTCGGTGCCGTTGCCGTCCCGCTGTCCGCAGCCGCCAACAGCCAGCGCGCCCGCGAGCAATGCGACCGTGCCGAGACCGATGATTCGCAGCCGACGTCTGGTCATCACAACCCACTCCCCCATTTGCGCGTCGGATCGTCCGACGGCTTACTGACGCGGTAGTGGCGCCACGGGTTTACGCAGGAGCGGTGAGTCGTCGATGAGCTTGGTCAACAGCCGGACCAGCTCCGACTGCTCCTCGGGATCAAGGCGGTCGAGCAGCTCGGCCAGGCCGGCTCGGCGCCGGGCGCGGAACTCGTGCAGCGCAGCGTCGCCGCGCTGGGTGAGGGCGACCAGGGTCGCGCGGCGGTCGTCCGGGTCAGGCCGGCGGCCGACCAAGCCCGCATTCTCGAGGTCGTCGACGACCGACGTCGCCGAACGCGGTACGACGTCGAGGCGGCGTGCCAGCTCGCTGACCCGAAGCGGCTCACCGGCACCCGAGAGCACCCGCAGAACGCGCAGCTGGCCGGGCGTCACACCCGACGGCCCGAGCTCCTGACCGGCGAGCCGGCGGAGCCGGCGGTTGGTCAGTGTCAGCAGGTCGGCGATCCGGGCCGCGGCATCGGGCTCCACGACCGCGCACCCTACCCGGACCGGCCAACTTGCGCTGCACACTCTTAGTGAGGTAACCTCCGTATCAGAGATGGCGCGTGCAAATGCCCCGGCGTGGTCTGGGACCGACCAGACCCTGGACGCCGGCCGCGCCACCGACGACCACAGCCGCGGGCGCTGGACTGCTCCGCCGCGCACCCCGAACCCAGGAGGTCACATGAGCGACTCGTCACGCACGGGAGGCGGCCGCGCGATGCGGTCTTTCACCCAGGACCGCTCCGTCACCAACCACAAGCTTGCACCCGGCACTCTCCGGCGCATCCTCACCTTCGCCAAGCCGTACAAGAAGCTACTCGCGATCTTCCTTGCGCTGATCCTCGTCGACGCATTGATCGGCGCCGCGCAGCCGCTGCTGTTCATGCAGATCATCGACGAGGGCGTCATGAAGGACGACCGCGGCCTGGTCGTCGCCCTGGCCGCAGCGGTCGGCGGGCTTGCCGTTCTCACCGCGGCGGTCGGCCTGACCCAGCGGTACTTCTCTGCCACGATCGGCCAGGGTCTCGTCCACGACCTCCGCACGCAGGTCTTCGACCACGTCCAGAGGATGCCGGTCGCGTTCTTCAGCCGCACGCAGACCGGCGCACTGGTCAGCCGCCTGAACGGTGACATCCAAGGCGCCCAGCAGGCGTTCACGTCTACGCTGTCCAACGTCGTCGGGAACATCGCGACGACGGTGACGGTCATCGGTGCGATGCTGGCGCTGTCCTGGCAGATCACCCTCGTCGCGCTCGTACTCATCCCGCTGTTCGTGCTGCCGGCGAAGCTGGTCGGGCGCAAGCTCGCCGACATCACCCGCGAGCGGTACGAGCTCACCGCGGACATGGGCCAAACCATGACCGAGCGTTTCAACGTCGCCGGCGCCCTGCTGGTCAAGGTGTTCGGCCGGCCGGACGCCGAGTCCGCGGAGTTCACCGCCCGCGCTGCCCGCGTGCGTGACATCGGGGTGAAGTCCGCCGTCTACTCGCGGGTGCTCATGACCTCGCTCGGCTTGCTGGCCGCACTCGCCACCGCGTTCGTCTACGGCCTCGGCGGCGTCCTGGCCATCGGCGGCACGCTCGGCGTGGGCACGGTCGTCGCGCTCACGGCCTATCTCGGCCGGCTCTACGGTCCGATCACGTCGCTCTCCAATCTCCAGGTCGACATCATGACCACGTTGGTCAGCTTCGAGCGGGTGCTCGAGGTGCTCGACCTCGAGCCGACGGTGGCCGACGGGCCGGAGGCGCGCCCGCTGGGCAGGGCCGCGGCGTCCGTTGAGTTCGACCGTGTCGCCTTCCGCTATCCCTCGGCGGCCGAGGTCTCTCTGGCCTCCCTGGAGTCGGTGGCCAGGCTGTCCGACGCGGCGAGCGAGCAGGTGCTGGAGGACATCACGTTCACGGCCGAGCCCGAGCAGATGGTCGCATTGGTTGGACCGTCCGGCGCCGGCAAGACGACGGTGACCAACCTGGTCTCCCGTCTCTATGACGTGACCGGTGGTGCCGTCCGGATCGGCGGGCAGGACGTCCGTGACGTCACCCAGGAGTCGCTCCGCGGCGCGATCGGCGTCGTCACCCAGGACGCGCACATGTTCCACACCACCCTGCGCGCCAACCTGGCATATGCGAAGCCCGAAGCGACAGACCACGAGATGTGGGACGCGCTTCGTGCCGCACAGATCGCCGACCTGGTCGCGTCGCTGCCCGAGGGGTTGGACACCGTGGTCGGCGACCGCGGCTACCGGCTGTCCGGCGGCGAGAAGCAGCGGCTCGCGATCGCCCGGCTCCTGCTCAAGGCGCCCCGCATCGTCGTCCTCGACGAGGCCACCGCACACCTGGACTCCGAGTCCGAGGCGGCCGTGCAGCAGGCCCTGCAGACGGCCCTGGTCGGGCGGACGTCGATCGTCATCGCACACCGCCTGTCCACCGTGCGCGACGCCGACCAGATTCTCGTCATCGACGGCGGACGGGTCGTCGAGCGCGGCCGGCACCAGGAGCTGCTGGCCGCAGACGGGACGTACGCCGACCTCTACCGCACCCAGTTCCACGGCCAGGATGCGCTCGCGCTGGCCTCGTGACGCCTCGAAGGAATGATTGACGCGTCAACCGTCGTTCTGCTGTCACACTGCCGTCAGGAGGACCCGATGCCCGCCGTCACCGCCGACACATTGAAGCTGCCACGCCTTGCCGACCTGGCGGAGAGCTCCGACTGGCGCGCCGTGCACAAGGTGGTCACCGCACACCGGCAGCTCGAGGGCGAGGGCTTCATGGTCCGGCGGCCATTCCCCGGAATGGACCTGAGCCTCGCGGACCCGTTCCTGCTGCTCGACCAGATGGGTGCCGTCGAGTACGGGCCGGGCGAGGCCAAGGGAGCTCCGTGGCACCCCCACCGCGGCTTCGAGACCGTCACGTACATGCTCGATGGAGCGTTCGAACACAAGGACTCGACCGGCGGCGGCGGGCTCCTGACCGATGGTTCCACTCAGTGGATGACTGCCGGATCCGGCATCCTGCACAGCGAACTGCCGCCGGAGGAGTTCATCGCCAAGGGCGGGCTCTTCCACGGCGTCCAGCTCTGGGTCAACCTCCCGCGCTCGAACAAGTGGGCTCCGCCGCGCTACCAGGACATCAATGCGGGCGATGTCACGCTCATCTCGAGCGCCGACGGCGGCGCCCTGGTGCGTCTCATCGCCGGGTCGCTCGGTGGGTACGACGGGCCCGGCTCGACGTTCACGCCGATCACCTACCTGCACGCGACCGTCGCCAGCGGGGCACGGCTGGACCTTCCCTGGCCGGCCGACTTCAACGCGCTCGTCTACGTGCTCTCCGGCCGAGGTCACGTCGGGCCTGCCGGCCAGCCGCTCGGCGAGGGCCAGCTGGCCGTCCTCGGCACCGGCAGCGCGCTCACCATGCGCGCGGCCGACAGTCAGCCGCAGGCGGCTGGTGGCGGGTGGGACATCCTCGTACTTGGCGGCCTCCCGATCCGCGAGCCGGTTGCCAGGTACGGGCCGTTCGTCATGAACACCCGCGCCGAGATCGTCGAGGCGATCGAAGACTTCCAGGCCGGCCGGCTCGGCCAGACCCAGGTTCCGCACCACACCGCCGCCGACATCGATCCCGGCCGGGCCCGATGAGCGTCGAGGTCCGCAGGACGCCGCTGCATTACAAGGCGTATCTCGACGGGCAGCGTGTCGGCGAACTGGCCTACGCGCGGTCGGGTGAAGTCGTCACGGCCTTCCACACCGAGGTCGACCCCGCAGCCGAGGGCAAGGGGATCGGCGGAGTCCTCGCCCGGAGGTTCCTCGACGACGCCCGGGAGGCCGGTGATCGTGTCGTCGCTCTATGTCCGTTCGTGAAGGGCTGGATCGGCCGGCACCCCGACTACGCCGACCTCGTCGTCCGCTGACGCGTCCCGGGAAGCCGGCGATCGCTCGTCACACCGACTCGAGCGTCCGGCCGTCGAACAGGGCCTCGGCCATGTGCTCGCCCTCGTTGACCAAAGCGACGAGGTACTCGCGCATGTCCCTGCCCAGGACCGCGATGTCGGCGGCGCCGAATCCGGCGACGCGCGCCAGTGCTTCGATGTCAGCGAGCTCCGCCTCGACCACGGTCTCGGTGACCTCGTCGACGTCGACCCCGCACGCTTGCGCCAGGCTCGCAATCGTCTCCCCACGGTCCAACGCCATCTGCAGAGCAGCCGGGGTGACACCGAGCGTCTCTGCCGCTGTCGATAGAGCCCACATGCCATCGTCCTCTCCAAGGAGGTGTGCCTGGTCGATGCGGCTCATCCTTGGCGCAGAGCCTGAGAGCATCCGAGGAGCAGGCTGAGGAATTGCTGTGAGAACGACCGGTACTGCGACTACAGGGACCCGGTCGATGGTTCGGCATCCGCCCGGCCACGCACGTGCCGGCCGAGCCAGCCTCGGTCAGTCGCCACCGCCCACCCGACGACCGTCGCGACGACGACGATGAAGGACAGCACGAACAGCCACGTCAGGTACGTGAACGCGACGCCGATCGGACCGAAGCGCGTGGCACTCGACGTCAACGCGACGGGCATGTAGATCCCCGATGCATACACGGCGGCAACGAACCCCACCCCGGAGACCAGTGCGCCGGGGACGAGCATCCGCGGCTTGACCTGCGCCGCGAGGAGTAACCACGGGACGAAGCCCCAGAGGGCGGCGTTGATCAGGAAGGTCAACAGGACGACGGTCGCTGACTCGTACGTGCTGCCCGATGCGGCGAGCACGGCGGCGCGCACGATCACCACGGACAGCGCGATGGACAGGACTGCCGCGATCCACCGCCACGCCGACCCGACGCCGGGCTTCGGCGCATCCCATACCCGGCAGTACATCCGCACGAGCGCCCTCGAGAAGCTCGTCGCCGACACCAGCACGATCAAGCCTCCGATGACACCGATGGTTCCAGACGTCGGGCCCCGGTTGTCGAGCGCCTGATCCACCACCGGCTGCACGGACTCCGGCAGGCCCAGGTGGTCGACAATCGCGTCGCCCATCGCCGCGGCCTGCTCAGGCAGGAGCGACGCGAGCACGATGAGGACCGGCAGAACGGAGATGAAGGCCTGCGCAGCCAGGGTCATGGCCCGGTCGAAGATCTCGATCTCGATGATGCCCCGGAACGTGCGCTCGCCCAGCCGGCCGGGTTCGGTGCGGCGCAGCCACCCGACCAGACGGGGGAGAGGTCGAGCCGCTGTGCCCGGTCCGCTCTCGGTGCGTGTCATGAGCTCCCCACCCCCGGCTACCACTCCCGCATGCCCGACCGCCGGCCGGTCGTCACCATGGTGGCGCAGAGATCGGGTGCGGATCGAGATCTCGGCCTCGGTACGCGCCAGTGCCGAGCAGCGCGCGGTCACACCTCGAAGCGGTAACCCATCCCGGGTTCGGTGATGATGTGCCGCGGATGGGATGGGTCCACCTCGAGCTTTCGCCGCAGCTGGGCGGTGTAGACCCGAAGGTAGTTGGTCTCCGAGTTGTAGGCGGGACCCCAGACCTCGTGCAGCAGCTGCTGGCGGCCGACCAGGCGGCCCTGCGCCCGGACGAGCACCTCGAGCAGTCCCCATTCGGTGGGGGTCAGCCTCACGTCGGCACCCGCGCGGATGACCTTCTTGCGGGCCAGGTCGATGGTGAGTTCCCCGGCCGTGACGACGGCCTCCTCCTCAGCCGGAGCGACTCGCCGGATCGCGGCCCGAAGCCGAGCGAGCAGCTCGTCCATGCCGAACGGCTTGGTCATGTAGTCGTCGGCGCCCGCGTCGAGCGCCTCGACCTTGTCGTCGGAGTCCTGCCGCGCGGACAGCACGATGATCGGCACCCTGGTCCACCCGCGCAGACCGCGGATCACCTCGACGCCGTCGAGGTCGGGCAGCCCGAGGTCGAGCACGACGACGTCGGGATGCTTGCCGGCCGCAACCTCGAGCGCACTCCGGCCGTTGTGAGCCGACACGACCTCCCAGCCCCGCGCGCGCAGGTTGATCGCCAGCGCGCGCACCAGGGTCGGCTCGTCGTCGACGACCAGCACCCTGCTCACTCAGCCACCTCGGCAGGACGAGGCGCGTCGAAGCCCTGGTCCACTTGTGGCGGCATTTGCACGTCTCCCGAGCCCTCGACACGTTCAGAACCCGCCACAAGTTGGTCGGCCGTGGGCATGGAGACGACCATGGTGAGGCCGCCCCCCGGCGTGTCCTCGGCGACCAGCGTGCCGCCCGCAGCGTCGACGAGCCCACGGGCGACGGCGAGGCCCAATCCGACGCCGTCGCCGGCCGGCGTATCCCCCAGACGCTGGAACGACTGGAACATCCGCTCCTTGGCGTCGTCCGGGACCCCTGGTCCACGGTCCACGACACGCAGCTCGACTGTGGGGCCCAGCGCCGATGCCGTCACCAGCACCGGCGACTCCGGGGGCGAGTACTTCACCGCGTTCTCGACCACGTTGGCGATCGACCGTTCGACCAGGCCGGGGTCCGTGACCACGAGCGGCAGAGTCTCGGGGACGTCGATGCGGACCCGCTCGCGGGGGATGCCTTCGGTCGCGCGCGGGACGATCTCATCCAGGCTGACCCGGCGGGTGAGTGGACGGACCGCGCCGGCTTGCAACCGGGACAGGTCGAGCAGGTTGTCGATGAGCCGTTCCAGCCGCCCGCTCGCGGTCTCCACCGTCTCCAACAGCTCGGCCTCGTCGTCAGCGCTCCACGTGACATCGGTCTGGCGCAGGCTGCTGACGGCTGCCCGGATCGACGCCAGCGGCGTGCGGAGGTCGTGCGAGACGGCGGCCAGCAAAGCCGTGCGAGTGGCATTGCCCTGCTCGATCTGCCGGGCCTCGCTCGCCTGCCGCCGCAGCCGCTCGCGGTCCAGGACGACGGCAGCCTGCGCGGCGAAGGCCTCGAGGACCCGGCGGTCGTCGGCTGGCAGGACCCGACCGCGCATGGCCAGGGCGAGGGTCGGCGACACCGAGACCTCGACATCGGCCTCCTCCGGCACCTTGCACGGCGACGGGCCGGACGCGGCCACCTGGTGCCAGGGCGACCGGTCGTCATCGCGCTCGAGGAGTGCCACCGAGGTCATGCCGAACGTCTCGCGCAGCCGCCCCAGGACTGCCGCGACCGTGTTCTCACCACGCAGGATGCTGCCGGCCAGGACGCTCAGCGTCTCGGACTCCGCCTGGCTGTGTGCCGCCTGGACCGTGCGCCGGGCCGCCATGTCGACCACGGACGCCACGGCCACGGCCACCAGGACGAACACCACCAGGGCGAGGGCGTTCGCCGGGTCGGCGATCGACCACGTGTGCACGGGCGGAGTCAAGTAGTAGTTGAGTAGGAGGCTGCCGAACACGGCCCCGGTGAGGGCGGGCCACAGCCCGCCCAGCAGGGCGATGCCGACGGTCAGCGTCAGGAAGAGCATCAGGTCCGTGGACAGGGCGTGGTCGCCGAACAGGCTGGTGAGAATCACGGTGAGCACGACCGGGCCAAGCGCGGCCAGTGCCCACCCGGCGATCCGGCGGCGGCCCGCGAGGGCATCGGCACGTCGGGGCAGACGGTCGCCTCGGCCGTGAGCCTCGTCGTGCGTGACGATGTGCACGTCGATCGGCCCGGACATCCGGGTGACCGCGGCACCCACGCCTTCGCTGAACAGCGCTTTCCACCTGGCCCGGCGGCTGACGCCGATCACGATCAGCGCGGCGTTGACCCCGCGGGCGAACTCCAGGATCGCCTCGGGCACGTCGTCGCCGACCACCGTGTGGAACGTGCCGCCGAGGCTCTCGACCAACTCGCGCTGGCGAGCTACCGCGGCCGGGGAAGCCCCGGCCAGGCCGTCGCTGCGCGAGACATGGACGGCGAGCAGCTCGCCCCCGGCCCGGCGCCGCACCATCCGGCCGGCGCGGCGTAGCAGCGTCTCGCCCTCCGGGCCACCGGTCAGGGCGACGACCACGCGTTCCCGCGCAGGCCATGAATCGGCGATGCCGTGCTGCTCGCGGTACGCCTCCAGCGCGTCGTCGACCCGGTCGGCCAGCCACAGCAGGGCGAGCTCCCGCAGTGCGGTGAGGTTGCCGACCCGGAAGTAGTTCGCGAGCGCCGCGTCGATCTTCTCCGGTGCATAGACGTTGCCGTGCGCGAGACGTCGGCGCAGCGCCTCCGGCGTCATGTCGACGAGCTCGATCTGGTCGGCCCGGCGTACCACCTCGTCGGGGACGGTCTCGCGCTGCTTGACGCGGGTGATCGACTCGACCACGTCGTTCAGGGACTCGAGGTGCTGGATGTTCACGGTGGAGATGACGTCGATGCCGGCCTCGAGCAGCTCATCGATGTCCTGCCACCGCTTCTCGTGTCGCGAGCCCGGCACGTTGGTGTGGGCCAGCTCGTCGACCAGCGCCTGCTTCGGCGCCCTGGCGAGGATCGCGTCGAGGTCCATCTCGGTGAACTCGGCTCCGCGGTAGATGATCTTCCGCCGCGGGATGATCTCCATGCCCTCGAGGAGCTCGGCGGTGTGCGCACGACCGTGGGTCTCGACGAACCCGACCACGACATCGGTGCCGCGCTCGTGCCGCCGCCGGCCTTCGGACAGCATGTCGTAGGTCTTGCCGACACCTGGCGCCGCACCGAGATAGACGCGGAGCACACCTCGCCGCATGAGACCAGCATGCTCCACGATGGCCTGTAATGCCGCAGGCACCGCCTCGCCCTGATTGATCACTCGGAGAGGGCATCCACGGCGAGGTTGAGCTCGAGGACGTTGACCCGCTCACCGCCGAGGAAGCCGAGGATGCGGTTCTCCACATGGTCGTCGACGAGCCCGCGCACCTCGGCAACGTCCAGGCCGCGCTCGTCGGCGACCCGGTCGACCTGCTGGTACGCGTACTCAGTCGAGATGTGCGGGTCGAGTCCACTACCCGAAGCGGTCAGAGCGTCGGCCGGCACGTCGGCCGGGTCGACGCCGTCCTCGTCGGCCACCGCGGCCCGCCGCTCCTCGACCGCGGCGAGGAGGTCTTCGCTTTCCGGGCCCAGGTTCGAGCCTGCGGTGGCGAGCGGGTCGTAGCCGTCGCCGGCCGCCGACGGCCGCGAGTGGAACCACTCCGGGCCGTCGAAGGTCTGGCCGATCAGTGACGACCCGACGACCTCGCCGTCGCGCTCGATCATCGACCCGTTCGCCTGGTCGTTGAACAGCAGCTGTGAGATGCCGGTGACGACCAGCGGATAACCCAGGCCGAGCACCACCGTGAAGGCGAGCAGGACCCGCAGGCCTGCCCAGCTCTGGCGCAGCACGTTCGCGAACACCGAAGTCACCCGATTCCAGGAATGGTCGAGACGAGGAGGTCGATCAGCTTGATCCCGATGAACGGCACGACGATGCCGCCCAAGCCGTAGACCAGGGCGTTGCGCCGCAACAGGTCCGCAGCCGCTATCGGTCTGTACCGGACGCCCCGCAACGCGAGCGGGATCAAGGCGACGATGATCAACGCGTTGAAGATGACGGCCGACAGGATCGCCGACTCCGGCGTCGCCAGCCGCATGATGTTGATCGAGTCGAGCTGCGGGTACACCGCCGCGAACATCGCCGGGATGATCGCGAAGTACTTCGCGATGTCGTTGGCGATCGAGAACGTCGTCAGGGCCCCACGGGTGATGAGCAGCTGCTTGCCGATCTCGACGATCTCGATGAGCTTCGTCGGGTTCGAGTCGAGGTCGACCATGTTGCCGGCCTCTTTGGCAGCCGACGTGCCGGTGTTCATCGCAACCCCGACGTCGGCCTGGGCCAGCGCCGGCGCGTCGTTCGTTCCGTCACCGGTCATGGCGATGAGCCGCCCACCAGCCTGCTCGCGCTTGATCAGCGCCATCTTGTCCTCGGGCTTCGCCTCGGCCAGGAAGTCGTCGACACCGGCCTGCTCGGCAATGGCGCGAGCAGTCACCGGGTTGTCGCCGGTCACCATGACGGTGCGGATGCCCATGGCGCGCAGCTCGTCGAACCGCTCCCGCATGCCGTGCTTGACGACGTCGGCGAGGTGAACGACGCCCAGCGCGCGCGCCGCGCCGTCGGCGACCTCGGCGACAACGAGCGGTGTTCCGCCAGCCGCGGCCACGTCGTCGACGAAGCCGTCGATCTCCGCACCAGGGCGGCCTCCGTGCTGGCGCACCCACGTGAGCACCGACGCGGCAGCGCCCTTGCGGATCCGCCGGCCGCCGTCGAGGTCGACACCGGACATCCGGGTTTCGGCCGTGAACGGCACGAACGTGGCCTGCGGCAGCTCCCCGGCGGCTCGTTCGCGCAGCCCGAACTGCCGCTTCGCGAGAACGACGACGGACCGGCCCTCTGGCGTCGCGTCGGCCAGGCTCGCGAGCTGGGCGGCGTCCGCGAGCACGCCCGCCTCCACGCCGTCGACCGGCATGAACTCGGTGGCCTGCCGATCGCCGAATGTGATCGTGCCGGTCTTGTCCAGGAGCAGCACGTTGACGTCTCCCGCCGCCTCGACCGCGCGTCCGGACACGGCGAGCACGTTGCGCTGGACCAACCTGTCCATGCCGGCGATGCCGATGGCCGAGAGAAGGGCGCCGATCGTCGTTGGGATCAGGCAGACGAGCAGCGCGACCAGCACGATCATCGACTGGAGCTGGCCGGCGAAGCCGGCGAACGGCTGCAACGTCGCCACCGCGAGCAGGAAGACGATCGTCAGGCTGGCCAGCAGGATGTTCAGCGCGATCTCGTTCGGCGTCTTCTGTCGGCGCGCGCCCTCGACCAGGGCGATCATCCGGTCGACGAAGCTCTCACCCTGCTTCGCGGTGATCTTGACCACGATCCGGTCCGACAGGACCTTGGTGCTACCGGTCACCGCGGACCGGTCGCCACCGGACTCGCGGATGACAGGCGCAGACTCGCCGGTGATCGCCGACTCGTCTACGCTCGCCACGCCCTCGATCACGTCACCGTCGCCGGGGATGACCTCCCCGGCCTCGACGACGACCAGGTCGCCCGGCTTCAGGCTCGCACTGGGAACGACGTTCTCAACGCCGCCGACGAGTTTGCGGGCTGGGGTGTCCTGCTTGGTGGCGCGCAGCGTCGCCGCCTGCGCCCGCCCGCGGCCCTCGGCCACGGCCTCCGCCAGGTTCGCGAAGATCACCGTGAACCACAGCCATGCGACCACCCACCACGAGAATGTGCTCGGGTCGGCAATAGCGAGGACGGTGGTCAGCACGGCACCGACCTCGACGACGAACATGACCGGCGACTTGATCATGTGCCGCGGGTCGAGTTTCTTGATCGCATCGGGAAGGGAGGCCACGAGCTGGCGCGGGTCGAACAGGCCCACGCCGATCCGGCCGGGCAACTGCGCGGCATCCGCGCCGACAGTGGTGGTGGTTGTCACCGAACTCTCCGTCGTAGGACGTGGGGTGCTCATACCAGGGCCTCGGCAATCGGCCCGAGTGCGAGCGCGGGGAAGAAGGTCAGGCCTGCCACGACGAGGATCGTCGCGACGTGCAGGCCGACGAACAGCGGTTTGTGTGTCGGCAGCGTGCCGGCCGTCACCGGCGTCGGCCGCTGCTGGGCCAGCAACCCGGCGAGCGCCAGGACGAACACGATCGGCAGGAACCGGCCGATCAGCATCGCCAGCCCGAGCGCCGTGTTGTAGAAGTCGGTAGCGACCCCGATGCCGGCGAAGGCACTGCCGTTGTTGTTGGCAGCCGAGGTGAAGGCGTACAACACCTCGGAGAAGCCGTGCGGTCCGGTGTTGAGGATCGTCTCCTGCGGTCCGTCGAACGACACCGCCAGAGCCGCGCCGATGAGCAGGGCGAACGGCACGGCGAGCACGTAGAGCGCCACCATTGTGATCTCCCGCCGGCCGATCTTCTTTCCGAGATACTCGGGAGTGCGACCGACCATGAGACCGGCCAGGAAGACCGCCAGGATGGCGAGCACGACGATGCCGTATAGGCCCGCGCCGACACCTCCAGGCGAAACCTCGCCGAGCATCATGTTGAACATCACCACTCCGCCACCGGCGGCCGTGAAGCTGTCGTGCGTCGAGTTGACCGCGCCGGTCGAGGTGCCTGTCGTCGATGCCGCGAACAGCGCCGATGCCCACGTGTCGAAGCGGACCTCCTTGCCCTCCATGGCGGCGCCGACGGCCTGGGGGACGGTGCCCGGGTGAGCGACCTCTGCCGCCGTCGTTGCGACCACGGACCCGGCCCACAGCACTGCGGCCGCGGCCAGGATCGCGTAGCCCTGACGCTTGTTCCCGACCATCCGGCCGTACGTACGCGGCAGGGCGGACGGGATGAGCAGTAGCAGGAAGATCTCGACCAGGTTGGTCCACGAGTTCGGGTTCTCGAACGGGTGCGCGGAGTTCGCGTTGAAGAAACCGCCACCGTTGGTGCCGAGTTCCTTGATGGCCTCCTGCGATGCGACCGGGCCGCCCATGATCGACTGGGAGCCACCGGTGAGCGTCGCGATCTCGTCCGCGCCGGTCAAGTTCTGGATCGCACCGCCGATCACCAGCACGAGGGCGAAGACGAAGGCGAGTGGCAGGAGGATGCGGAAGGTCCCGCGAGTCAGATCGACCCAGAAGTTGCCGAGCCGGTCCGTCCTGGAGCGGACCAGGCCCCGGATCAGCGCGACGGCGACCGCCAGGCCGACCGCTGCGGACAAGAAGTTCTGCACGGCGAGACCCGCCATCTGGACCAGGTGGCCCATGGTGGACTCACCGGAGTACCACTGCCAGTTCGTGTTCGTGACGAACGAGACCGCGGTGTTGAAGGCACCGGCGGCGGGCACGTTCTCCATCCCCACCGAGAGCGGCAGGTTGCTCTGCAGCCTCTGGAAGCCGAACAGGAAGAGCACCGACACCAGCGAGAAGCCGAGCAGCGAGAGCAGGTAGGTGCTCCAACGCTGGTCGGCCTCGGGGTCCACACGGACCACGCGGTAGAAGCCGCGCTCGACAGCGAGGTGCCTGGTACTTGTGAATACCCGCGCCATGTAGTCGCCGAGCGGCTTGTGGACGACGGCGAGCAGGGCGATCAGCACCAGCAGCTGAACGATGCCCGCGGTCGTGGCGCTCATCAGAACCTCTCCGGAAAGAGCAGGGCGACCAGCAAGTAGCCAATCAAGATCACGGCAAGCACGAGGCCGGCCACGTTCTCAGCGCTCACAGCCGTTCCAGCCCCTTCACCAGCAGGGCGACCACGGCGAAGAACGCCAGGGTCACACCGATGAAGATCACATCCTGCATTGACCTCTCCAGTCAGTCGGAAGTGTCGGGACCCGATGAGGCCGCCGATGCAGTAAATGGCATCGCAAAGGCGTCGCCGCCCTACGTTGACGACTCGCTAGCGTCCGCGGATTCCGTCTTGACGGCTTCTTGACGCGGACGGTACGTGAATGTCGGACGTGCCGGCACCGACCAGCGCCACGGCACGGCTGTCCGGTCGGGCGGGGACCGGGGCGGGGTTGTTGTTGAACGCCAATGCAGCGGAGAGCGTGCTCCCTGATCGATGAGACCCGACGATCTCGCGGCTCCCAGTCTGCAGGTGTGGACCCTAGGGTGGGTGGATCGGGGCACGAAGCCCCAACCGGCAAGGCGACGTCCCGGCCTTGCTCTCCACCATAAGGACGACCCATGGCTGACCCTGCGTCCACTTCGACAACCGCACCCGGCCGCCCGCTGTCGGCCGAGGATCTGGCTCGCGTCGACGGGTGGTGGCGGGCGGCGAACTACCTGTCCGTCGGGCAGATCTACCTGCTCGACAACCCGTTGCTCCGCGAGCCACTCGACCCGACGCACATCAAGCCGCGACTGCTCGGCCACTGGGGCACGACCCCAGGACTGAACTTCGTCTACGCCCACCTCAACCGGGCGATCCTCCAACGGGAAATGAGCGCGGTCTACGTCTGCGGACCCGGTCACGGCGGGCCCGGCATGGTCGCGAACGCGTGGCTCGAAGGCACGTACAGCGAGCTCTTCTCCAACATCGGCGACGACGCCGACGGCATGCGGCAGCTGTTCCGCCAGTTCTCGTTCCCCGGTGGCGTGCCGAGCCATGCCGCTCCGGAGACGCCCGGCTCGATCCACGAGGGTGGCGAACTCGGGTACGCGCTCTCGCACGCGTACGGCGTTGCGTTCGACAACCCCGATCTGCTGGTGGCCTGCGTCATCGGCGACGGCGAGGCCGAGACCGGGCCGCTGGCCACCGGCTGGCACGGCAACAAGTTCCTCGACCCGGTGAACGACGGCGTGGTCCTGCCGATCCTCCAGCTGAACGGCTACAAGATCGCGAATCCCACGATCCTCGCGCGGATCGGCGAGGACGAGCTGCTCGACCTGATGCGCGGCTACGGCCACCGTCCGTACGTCGTCACCGGCGGGTTCGACGGCGAGGATGTGGCCGACGTCCACCACCGAATGGCCGCCGTGCTCGACGATGTCCTCGACGAGATCGCCGTCATCCGGCGCAGTGCGGCCGAGGGGGCGCTGAACGGCACGCCGCGCTGGCCGATGATCGTACTTCGTACGCCCAAGGGCTGGACCGGGCCTCGCGAGGTCGACGGCATCCCCGTCGAAGGCACCCATCGCGCGCATCAGGTGCCGCTGGCCGGCGTGCGCGAGAATCGCGAGCACCTCGACCTGCTCGACCAGTGGCTCCGCTCGTACCGTCCGAACGAGCTCTTCGGTGCCGACGGTCGCCTCGACGCCGGCGTCGCGGCACACGCGCCGGAAGGTAGCCGGCGGATGAGCGCGAACCCGCACGCCAACGGCGGCCTTCTCCTCCGCGACCTCCAGCTCCCCGACTTCCGCGACTTCGCAGTCGACGTCCCCGCGCCCGGAGAGGCGACCGCCGAAGCCACCCGGGTGCTCGGCACGTGGCTGGCGCAGGTCGTCGTCGCCAATCCCGACAACTTCCGGCTGTTCGGCCCCGACGAGACCGAGTCGAACCGGCTCGACGCTGTCTACGACGTCACCGACAAGGTCTGGCAGGCCGAGATCGTCGACACCGACGAGCACCTGGCCCGCTCCGGCCGCGTCATGGAGGTGCTCTCCGAACACCAGTGCCAGGGCTGGCTGGAGGGCTACCTGCTCAGCGGGCGACACGGGCTGTTCAGCTGCTACGAGGCGTTCATCCACATCATCGACTCGATGTTCAACCAGCACGCCAAGTGGATCGACGCGACCGGCCACATTCCGTGGCGGCGTCCTATCGCGTCGCTCAACTACCTGCTGACGTCGCACGTGTGGCGGCAGGACCACAACGGCTTCTCGCACCAGGACCCGGGCTTCATCGACCACGTCGTGAACAAGAAGGCGCATGTCATCCGGGTCTACCTGCCGCCGGACACCAACACACTGCTCTCCACGGCCGACCACTGCCTGCGGTCCCGAAACTTCGTCAACGTGATCGTCGCCGGCAAGCAGCCGTCGCCGCAATGGCTCTCGATGGACGAGGCCGTGGCCCACTGCACTCGAGGTATAGGGATCTGGCCGTGGGCCAGCGCGGACGGCGGCGACGGCGAACCCGACGTGGTTTTGGCCTGCGCGGGCGACGTGCCAACTCTCGAGACGCTTGCGGCTGCCGACCTCCTGCGTCAGCACGCGCCTGAGCTGCGAGTGCGAGTCGTCAACGTCGTCGACCTGATGCGGCTGCAAGACGAGCGCGAGCATCCGCACGGCCTGCCCGACCGCGACTTCGACACTCTGTTCACGAAGGACAAGCCGGTGGTGTTCGCGTACCACGGCTACCCGTCGCTGATCCACCAGCTGACGTACAGGCGGACCAACCACAGCAACATCCACGTCCGCGGTTACAAGGAGATGGGCACCACCACGACGCCGTTCGACATGGTCATGCTCAACGACCTCGACCGCTTCCACCTCGTCATGGACGTCATCGACCGCGTGCCGTCGCTGGGTTCGCGAGCCGCCGGCGTCCGTCAGCTCATGGTCGACGCGCGGCTCGCGGCCCGTCGGTACACCCGCGAGCACGGTGAGGACGCGCCCGAGATCCACAACTGGACGTGGCCCGGCCCGTCATCCGGCTGAGGCGCCGACGGCCGAGTTGACCGCGAAGATACAGAACGGGTGTCCAGCAGGGTCGGCGTAGACACGTAGCGGCTCCTCGGGATCGTCGGAGCGGTCGTGGAGCAGCCGGGCGCCGAGGGCCAGGGCCCGCTCGTGTTGGACGTCGAGCTCCGCTGTCGTCGGCACCGTCAGGTCCAGATGCAGTTGCTGTGGGACCGGACCCTCCGGCCACGTCGCCGCCGGTAGTGCAGCCACCTGTTGGAAAGCCACCCGGTTGCGCCCGGCGGCGTCACGCAGCACCAACCAGTCCTGGCCCATGGGGTCCGGCTCGCCGATGGCCGGTGGTTCGTCCCCAGGCCGGTACCGCAGGCCCAACAGTCGACGGTAGAACTCCGCCAGCACCCGTGCGTCGGTACAGTCCACGACGACCTGCAGAAGCTCCGGGTAACCTCGCTCCGCCTCCACGGGCCGACCTCCTCGAACCAGGCGTCTGGATTCCGCTCCCATGCCGACATCCTGGCGAACCTCACCGACATCCCGGCCCCCGGGATGTCGCTACGGCGCCCGCGGGGTGTCCTCCCCAGGGGCGCTCCACGGCTGCTCCGGAGCGGCGGGCGGCTCGGGTGCGGCCGGTGCGGCCGGAGCGACTGGCGACTCGGGCGTTGGCGGCTCGGCCGGCGGGTTCGGCGCCACGTCAGCCGAACCAGGCGCGCCCGTCGTGACGTCCGGCCGCTCGACTGTGCCGACCATCGTGTCGACGTCGAGCGGACGCGTGTCGGTCGGCCCCGCGAAGGCAGGAGTTCCCTCCTGTACGCCGGTCGGCTCGTCGGCGGCGGTCGCGACGGGTTCCTCGCTCGCGGCGGCGCCAGCACGTCGGCGTAGGGCGAGTACGGCAAGTGCGCCGATGGCCAGCAGCCCGGCGAGTACGCCGACGATCAGCCAGGGGAACGAGGAGCCGCCTGAGTCCTCGGCGCGGGCCTCGATGTCCAGGCTCTCGCCGAACGCGGGAGCCCAGGTGACCGTCCGGCCGTCGAGCTCGCCGTTGTGTTCGATGACCTCACCGGGGAACGTGACCGCGACCTGGACGTCCATGGTCTCCGCGAAGCCCTCGACGAGCTCCTGCTCCTCACCGGAGAGCTCGCCGAGCTCGGTGCCGGTCAGGTCGAGCACGCCGTTCACGACGTACTCGTCGCCCTCGTGAACGATCGAGAGCGTCTCGTCGTCGCTGAAGTCGAGCTCCTCCAAGGGGACGTCGTCCATGACCATCCTGGTCCCCTGGAAACCCTCGGCCTGGTAGGGCTCCTGTGTCACACCCTCAGGGGCGTCGCTCATGACGTCGTTGCGGAACTCTTCGGCCAGTTCCTCCGGGTCCTGACCCGAGAGCCGGGCCAGCTCCTCGCTGACCGCCAAGATGACGTGGCCGTCGACCGTCTCGTCCTCGCTGATGTCGAGCGACATGTCGAGCCTGAGGCATCCGGCCAACGAGACCGCCACGGCCACGGCTGCCAGTGCGTGCAGTGCTCCCCTGCGATTCATGGGCGCAAGAGTGGCACGAACTCGGCACCTGGGACGCCGCAAATCGCCGGCTTCAGCGCCGGACACCATGCATCAACGGGCCCGGGATCGTTCGTAGGTCTCGATGAACCCGTCCACAGGTGTGCCGGCGATGACCTCCCGGACCAGATCGAGGTCGAGGTCCTCGATCTTCTTGAACCGCACGCAGCTCTTGCCCATGTCCAGCCTGCGCCCGCCGGCCGTCCAGCGCGCGCGAAAGTCGCGCTCCTCGTCGGAGTCCGCGTAGACGCCCATGAGATAGAGCGAGTTGTAGCGCTTCTGCGCGGCCAGCGCGACGTAGCCCAGCGGCTGCCCGTTGTACGTATCCGGGTAGCGCTGGAGCGGGATGCTCCAGGTGATCATGCCGAACGCCATGCTCTCCTCATAGCCGGCCGGGAGGGCGTCGTTGACCACGTCGCGGATGGCACTGATCGTCTCTCGCCGTTCGACGTCCAGATTGGCGAGGTAGTCCTCGACCGTCGTAGCGTCGCTCTGCACGTCGTCATGCTAGGGCTGCTGCATGCCCGGGGAGGGCTGTTGGACGACGAGGTCCGCCGGGGTCGCCTACACGCCCAGTGGCTGGCACCCGGCGACGAGGCGAGGTCGCCGGCCGAGGTCGTCCGTCATCTGGTGGGCATTCAGGCACAGATCCTGTCAGCGGCTTCGCTGGCCGTCCGGGCTCGAACCGCGGGCGCAACCGCGGCCGATGTGGGAAGCGAGCGCGCGGAAGGAACGCTCGTCCGGACCTGGCTGATGCGCCGAACGCTCCACCTCGTGGCGGCCGACGACGTGAGCTGGCTGCTGTCGTTGTTGGGCCCGACGCTGCTCGCCAGGGCGGCGCGCAGACATGCGCAACTGGACTTGGACGGGGCCACGCTCGAGCGCTCCGTCGACGTGCTCCTCCGCCTGTTGCACGACGGGCCCGCGACACGGGCTGAGCTCTTCAGCGGTCTGGCGGCGAACGGGATCAACCCCGCTGGGCAGCGGGGTATCCACGTCGTGCAGCACGCGGCCCTGCGCGGCGTGCTCTGTTTCGGGCCGGACCGTGACCGCGAACCGACGTGGCGGCTCCGGCCGTCGTCGAGCGATCGAACTCTTGACCGCGAGCAGGCGCTTGCGCTGCTGGGGCACCGGTACCGGGCGGGCTACCGCCCTAGCGATCCCCGCGATCTTGCCGCGTGGTCCGGCTTGACGGTCACCGATGCCCGCGAAGCGTGGCGGCTCGCCGGAGATCGCAAACCCGACGGTGCCGACGGTGTGTCGGACCAGGGGATCGTCCGATTGCTGCCCCACTTCGATCCATACCTGCTCGGCTACGCCAACCGGGACCTCGTCGTGCCGGCCGAGCAGGTAAGGCAGGTCTGGACCGGCGGCGGATACATCGTGCCCACGGTGATCGTCGACGGCCGGGCTGTCGCCACGTGGCGATCGGACCCGCGTGGCCGTGAGTTGGTGATCGAGGTCTCACCATTCGCCGAGGATGGGCTCGGGGAAGAGGTGCAGCACGCCGTTGACACCGAGATCGCCGACATCGGCCGCTTCCTCGGATCTGAAGCGCGCCGGCGATAAGGCGCGGGCGCCGGCGGGGCGCCATGGCAACGACTGCGCGTCGTCACGGGACGGAAGGTGTCGCCGGCCACTGGGCAGCGCCGAGCTCCCGGGAAACGGTCCGCGCCGTCGAGCGAACAGCTTCGACGACCGCGTCGTCGACGGGCCACTCGGTCGTGGGTACGACCACCGCGACAGCACCGACGGCGAGGCCCGAGGCGTCGAATACCGTTGCGGCGACACACGATTCGCCCAGCACCGCCTCGTCGCACTCGACGGCGATGCCGCTAGCGCGGATGTCGGACAGCGCCTCCTTCAAGGCGGCCGGCTCGGTGAGTGTCTCGCCGGTCATGCTGCGCAGCGAAGGAGCGTCGAGCAGCCGGTCGGCCTCCTCAGGTAGGAACGCCAGCATGGCCTTGCCCAACGCGCTCGCGTGGGCCGGGATGACGATCCCGTCCGCCTGGTCGACGAAGTGTGCCGTGCCGCGGTCGGGCGCGCGCGGGTCGCCGTATGCGGCGAAGTGGCCTCGGACCTCGCCGCCGTTCCGTTGCTCGTCGGCCTGGGCGTCGACGAGCTCAGCGTCGCGCCCTACGCGGTCCCGCTGGTCAAACAGGCCGTCCGTGAGCTCGAGGTCGACGCCTGCCGGTCCCTGGCGCGCACCGCACTCGGGCTGGCCTCGGCGGCCGACGTCCGCGGCCTCTCGTCGGAGCACGCCGAGTGATCCACATCAGGTTGCGACCTGTAGAAACGCTACGACACCCGGCCGCGTGGCACGCTGAGCCGCTCCACAAACCCCCACAACTCGGGCGCGTGGGCAACGTTTCACCGTGCCACGTACGACCGTTGGGCGTGCCACGCGTACCTGGTCCTGCCGGAGTCGTCATCTGGTGTTGTCGTCCGGGCTGAGGACGACGTCGACGACCACGGGGCGATGATCCGACGCCTCGGTCGGCACGACGCTCGCCGACGCGACCGCGACCCCCGGCGAGACCAGCACGTAGTCGATCCGCGCGTACGGCGTGGTCGCGTCGAACGTCAACCCGTCGCCCGTACCAGCCACGGCCCACGCGTCGACGACGTCCTGGGTGACCAGCCCGATCTCCGTAGACGTCGGCTCCGCGTTGAAGTCGCCGAGGACCACGACCGGTTGCGGGCCGTTCCGGACCACGCCGCGGATGGTGGCCACCTGGGCCAGCCGTTCGACATGTGAGCCGACCTCGAGGTGGGTGTTGAGCACTCGCAGCTGAATGCCGCCCACGTCGAGCCGGATGGCGAGCAGCCCTCGCTGCTCGCCGGCCAGAGGCGGGTCGAACAGCGTGCGCAGCCTGTCCTGGATCGGGAAGGCGGTCAGCGTCGCCATGCCGTACTGCCGCCTCGCCGCACCTGGTCCGGACGGGTCTGCGTCGATCACCGCACCGAAGGCGTGATCCATCCCCAGTCGCTGGGCGAGCCACCCGGCCTGGTCGAGGTAGCCGCTGCGCCGGCCCAAGTGCCGGTCGACTTCCTGCAGGCACGCCACCTGCGCTCCCGCCTGCTCGATGGCGGCGGCCACGCGTTCGAGGTCGAGGATCCCGTCGGCCCCCACGCCGTGGTGGATGTTGAACGTGGCCAGACGCAGCGTTGCGGTCACCTGTGAGCTGACGCCAGAGCCTCTCGGAGGCCGGTGGTGTCCGTCTCCGCACCGGCGACGGCCGTACCAGGTTCCTGGCGCCAGCTGTCGTCGAGCCCGCCAGCGTCGACCGGGTCGAAGCCCAGCTCGTCGACCAGGCCCATCACAACGCGCTTGGCATCGTCGTCGTCCCCTGCCACAGGAAGGGCAATCCGTCCGTCGGTGCCCGGCGGGAGGCCCTTCTCGAGCAGGTGCTGGGCAAACATCGTGTTGAACGCCTTGACCACCGTCGCGTCGCGAAGGAGATCCGATGTCCAGCGGCTCGACGTCCGACTACCGTCGGCGATCTCGGCGATGCGGCCGTCGCGCCCGGTGTAGTAATTGTTCGCATCGACCACGATCTTGCCGCGGAACGCGTCCGTTGGCAGGTCCGGGACCACGCGGAGCGGCACGGCGAGAACCACGACATCGCTCTCTCGTGCGGCCGTCTCGACGGTGCCGGCCGTCGCGCCGGTCTCAGCGGCAAGGTCGGCGAGCGACTGCGGTCCGCGCGAGTTGGCTACCGCGACGTCGTGGCCGAGCGCGCTCAGCCCCCTGGTCAGGGTTCCGCCGATGTTTCCCG
This sequence comes from uncultured Actinomycetota bacterium, assembly GCA_963801065.1. Lineage (GTDB taxonomy): Bacteria > Actinomycetota > Actinomycetes > Jiangellales > Jiangellaceae > CAWDDG01. The sequence goes on from CAWDDG010000004.1 coordinate 379,386, forward strand.
AGCCGATGATGCCGATGTTCATCATGTGCCTCTCTGGTGGATTCGCCGATGGAATGCACGGTGGTATGTGTTCGTCACAGTGCGTTGCACGCTCCTGCTATTCCCCACAGCAGCCCGAGCCGACGCTCGGAGAGGTGTCGCACCTAACGTGTCCACGTGCCCCGAGGACGTCTCACCACCTGCGCCGTGGCATTGGTCGCGCTGAGCGCGTGCGCGGGCGCGGATGATCCGCCGGCAGCGTCAGCGCCCTCGGGGGACGGGTCGCCACCAGGCACACCCGCCGCGTCCTCGTGCGACGAGCCGTGCTACGCGGACGTCGCGGACGTCGGTCAGCTCTCGTCCGACGTCGTCACCGAGGTGAGCGGCATGGCGGCAAGCCACCGAACGCCTGGCGTCTTCTACGTCGTCAGCGACGAGCCCGGTACGTCTTCCGTCGCCGCGGTGCGGGAGGACGGCACGCTCGTGGCCCGGATCGAGGTCACCCGGATGGCGGCCCGGAACGCGGAGGCGCTGGCCGTCGGTCCGTGCGGCGCGGGCGGCCCTACGTCCTGCCTGTATGTCGGAGACATCGGAGACCATGTGGGCCGCGACGACGTGGTCGTGTACCGGCTGGCTGAACCCGACCTGGGATCGCCGCCACAGGCGCCCGTGCCGGGCGTCGCTCTGCGCTTCACGTATCCGGATTCGCCGACCGATGCCGAGGCACTGCTCGTCGACCAGGCCGGACGGCTGCTGATCATCAGCAAGGCATCGTTCGACGACGAGGCAGGCGTGACCCGACCGACCCGGCTGTACCGCGGCGGCACCGACGGCGGCGCTCTGGAGCATCTCGGCGAGATCGCGATCCCCGAGCCGGAGGACGGTTTCTTCGCCGGCCTTGTCGGCAACGGGGTCACTGATGCGTCGGCGGTAGATGGCAGGGTGCTCCTGCGGACCTACGACGAGGTTCTCGAATACCGGGCGGCGGAGGGCGGTGCGGATCTCGCGGGATTCCCGAACTGGCCGTCACGCCGCGTGCCGGCACCCGATCAGATCCAATCCGAGACGGTGGCCTATCGCGCCGATGCGTGCGGCTACGTCACGACCTCGGAGGTCACCGGCGCCATCGACGCCGTCACCTGCGCCTGATCCTTCAGGAGTCCCACGTCGGGGTCGATGGTCATAGCGACCTCCCTGTGAACCATTTCACGTGACGACAGACCAATCCGGCGGCCCTCCGGGAACGAACACCTGCTATGGCGCAGCAGTTTCCCCCGTCTGCCGGGCCATCGGGGTCCTGGCCGCGCGTGATCGTGAACACGATCAGGCTCGCGCTTCAGCGCCGCCGGCTCCGGGCAACCACGACCGAGGATCCCGGTAGCCGGCTCCGCGTGGTCTTGGCCACCGCTGTCGGCGTCGGCGTCGTCGGAATCGGCCTCCTCGCGCTCAGCATGGCGGGCCGCGACTCGCCGCCTGCCGCCGTCCGACCCTCCACGGCGACGATCCCGCCCGCAGGCTCACCCGAACCGACCAGCCAGCTCTCCTCGGCCGCCGGGGCGTTCGCGAACCGGAGCCAGCAACCCATGTCGCCGGCTCGTGCCGCCGCCGGTGCCGAAATCGCCGCCCGGGACGACACCGACGTCTCGGCCGCAGCGGCGACCGTGCTGCGCAGCGGACAGGTCGACGGGCGCGTGCTCGTCGTCCTCGCGTCGCTGGCGGCGGCAGGACAGCTGGCCGCCGTCGACGTGCCGCGAGACGAAGACGCACGCGACGCAGCAGCGGTCGAACTGGGCGTCGTCGACGTCGACACGGTCCTCGGCTGGCTCGACACGCAGCCACGGCTCAAACCTGACCACCTGGAGGTGCGTCGCGACGACTCCCTCAGCTATCTCCTGCTCGCGTACGACTCCCCCGAGCCACCTGGCCTCTTCCCGTCCTGACGATCCGTGATCCCTGCTCACCCCTGGAGTTCCTGTGATCCGCTCGGCCGTACGTCTCGTCCTCATGTCCCTCGCGATCCTCGCCGGCGCCGCCCTCGTCGGCCCCGCTGCCCAAGCGGTGCCCGCCGAGGGCTGGATCCGCCTCGCCCATCTGTCCCCGGACACCCCGAAGGTCGACGTCTATCTATCGTCGTTCGGCCGCGATGACGCGCCGACCGTCCTGCGCGGAGTCGGGTACGGAGTGTTCTCCGACTACCAGCGCGTTCCGGCCGGCTCCTACACCGTCGCCATGCGCGGCGAAGGTGCACCGGCTACCGACCCGCCCGTCCTGTCGACCACAGTGCAGATCCGCCCGGACTCCGCAGCGACCGTCGCCGGCATGGGCCGCAACGCCGACATCCGCCTGGTGACCCTGGAGGACGATCTCGACTCGCCCGGCCCGGGCAAGAGCAAGGTACGGATCATCCAGGCCGCCATGACGGCACCGGTCGTCGACGCCGTCGAGGTCGGCGGATCGGCGCTGGTGACGGATCTGGAGTTCACCGACGCCACCGCGTACCAGCCGGTCACGGCCGGACCGACGACCGTGCGGGTAGGTGCCTCGACTGCGACCGCCGAGCAACCCCTGGACCTGCGCGCCGGCGGCACCTATACGGTCGTCGTCCGCGACCTGGCGGGTGGGCTCGGCATACTTTCGCTTCAGGACTCGGCAGCGGCTCGACAGATTCCGACGGGCGGCGTCGACGCGGGCTTCGGTGGTGCAGCAGCGGAGCTCTCGGCCCGGTCATGGGTGCTGGCCGCGATGGCCGTCGGGCTCGTCGCAGTGGTCCTGTTCCGGCTGCCGCGCACCCGGGAGCGCTGAGTGGCCCGCCACGCGCGACCCGGCCGTCAGCACCGGCTGTCCGGCCCGGTGCTCGGGCTCCTCGCATCCGGGGCGGCGGCGTTGCTCGCTCTCCCGGCCGCGGCTGCACTCTCGTCGCTGCCTGCTCCAAGTCCCGGCGACGTGTCGCTGCCCGGGGTTGCACGTCCCGTCTCGGTCACCGACGTCTCGGATGGCGCGGAGGACTCCATACCCCCGAGCACGCCCCGGCGGCTGGTCATCGACGCCATCGGCCTGGACGCCGATGTCGAGACCGTGAACCTGGCCGGCGACGGCACTCTTGCTACGCCGCGGGACGTCCTGCACGTCGGCTGGTACGCGCAGAGCAGCCTGCCCGGCGAGCTCGGGCCTGCGGTCATCGTCGGGCACGTCGACTCCGCGGACGGTCCGGCCGTGTTCGCCCGGCTCGGTGAGCTCGAGACCGGTGACACCGTCACCGTCGTGGGCGCCGACGGCTCGTCGATCTCGTACACCGTCTCCTCGGTCACCCGGTATCCGAAGGAGTCCTTTCCCATCGAAGCGGTCTACGGCGGGTCCCCAGAGGCCTCGCTGCGCCTGATCACGTGTGGTGGCCCGTTCGAGAGGGGCACGGGCTACACGGAGAACGTGGTCGTGGCCGCCGTCGCGGAGGAGGTTGCGTAGTCTCGTTCTCATGTGCCGCAGTATCAAGACCCTACGTGAGCCCTACGCCGAGCACGTGACGGAGGACGACGTGCGCGCGGCGGCGCTCCAGTATGTCCGCAAGGTCAGCGGGTTCCACGTACCCGCTGCCCACAACGCCGACGCGTTCGGCCTGGCCGTCGACAGCGTCGCCACCGCGACCGAGACCCTGCTCGCCCAGCTCGAGGTCAGAGGCGCCCGCCGCTGAGGTCCTCGCGCACGAGCACAGAGTTCGCGGCGCGTTTGCTGACACGACACGTGGGGATCGGCCCACGGTGCGACCCGGCGAAGATCGTATGAGCCGTGCGGATCGCCCACGTGGCAAACTTCTACGGCCCCCGAAGTGGAGGGCTTCGCACGGCGATGCACGAGCTCGCCGCGGGCTACCGTCGCGCCGGCTACGAGGTTGTCCTCGTCGTGCCCGGGGCCGCGGACGAGGTCGAGGACACCGCGTACGGCCGTCTGGTGAGGGTCGCCGCACCCGAGATCCGCCTGCTGGGCGGCTACCGCGTGATCACCGACCCGGAGCGGGTGACGCGTCTACTCGACGACGAAGCTCCGGACCGCCTCGAGGTGTCCGACCGGTTCACGTTGCGCGGCCTGGGCTGGTGGGCACAAGCGGCCGGAGTCCCGAGCGTCATGTGGTCGCACGAGCATCTGTCCGGACTGCTGCGCCGCTTCGTACCACCCCTCGTGCCGCGGCGCCGGTGTGCTCAAGCTACTCGCCCTACCCGAAGAGCGGCGGCGGTCGGCCCGCCGACACGCAGAGACGTTTCCCTGGTCCACGACAGTGCGCCGAATGCTCGCCCTGCACTCCGGCGCTGTCGCGGCAGAGGCAGCCGCATGACCCTCGTCGCTGTCAGCGAGCCGCCGGCCCTCACATCTGAGCCGACACTGCGGTTCGTCGCGCTCGGAGACTCGACCACGCTCGGGGTCGGAGACGTCTGCCCACCCGGCCGTTGCGCCGGATGGGCAGCACGGTTGTGCGAAGCACTGGACGCTGCAGCACCGGGAGGTGGCTGCGTACTGGCCAACCTTGCCCGCAACGGGGCACGCGCGGCGCACGTCCGCCACGACCAGTTGCCTTGGGCGCTGGCAATTCGCCCGCACCTGGCGTCCGTCGTCGTGGGCGGCAACGACGTACTGCGCGGCGACTTCGCCGCGGCCAAGATCGGTGCCGACATCGGCATCGTGGTGCGCGAGCTGCGCGCCGCGGGCGCGACCGTGCTCATGGCCACCATGCCGCGGCCGGGTCAGGCGGTCCCATTACCACGGGCCCTTGCGAAGGTGCTGGCGGCCCGGATCGGGGACCTCAACCGGGTCTACCGTCGACTCGCCGTCGCCCACGGCGCCGTGCTGCTCGACCTGGCTACGCACCCTGCGGCGACCACACGCACTGCCTGGCACATCGACGGCATCCACCCGAGCGTCACCGGACACAGGCTGCTTGCGGAGGGTTTCGCCGGCCTCCTCCGCGTTGCGGGCTGGCCGGTCGGCCCTGTCGTTTCCTCCGTGCCGGCGCCGGTCGACACGGCTCACCAGCTGGCGTGGCTGGTGCGGCACGGCACTCCATGGCTGGCCAAGCGGTCGCTGGACCTCGTTCCCACGCTGGCGTGGCTCATGGCACGCCAGGTGCTGCACGACTGCATCGCCTCGGTCGGAGAGCGAGGGGCGGCAAGGCATCGGTAGCCCTGGGATCGGCCGGGTGTGAGCCGTCCTTGTGAACGGCAACGCCAGCCACGACCAACGTGACGCCCGCGATCTCCGCCGGCGTCGGGATCTGGGTGAGCACGATGACGCCGATGACGGTGGCGGTGGCCGGAAGCAACGACACGAGTAGCGCGTAGGTGCCACGCCGGAGCCGGGCCATTGCGAGCTGGTCGCACACGTACGGGATGACCGAGGACGAGATGCCGACGCCGACACCCGCAGCGAGCAAGGCGATATCGGTGAATGCCGGCGTCGCCTGGGCGACGCCGAGCGGAAGGGCGACGACCGCGGCGACGAGCATCGCGAGGGCGAGCCCGTCGATCCCACTCATCGCCGGGCTCTGGGCGACGCGGTGCCCGAGCACGATGTATGCAGCGAAGAGCACGGCGTTTGCCGCCGCGAACGCCAAGCCGACCGGCTCACCTGCCAGATGAACGTCGGTGAGCAGGTAGACGCCGGCTGCTGCGAACACCAGCGCAGCCACGTTCCGGCCGGTCCGCGTGGCGAGAGCCGCGAGCATGATCACCGGGACGAACTCGATCGCCGCCACGGTGCCCAGCGCCAGCCTGTCGATGGCCAGGTAGAAGCATGCGTTCATGACCGCGAGCACGCCGCCCCAGCAGAGCAGTAGCCGTCTGCTTGGGACGTCGAGCTTTCTCCACACGCGCCAGGGCCGTCGCCACACGGCGAAGACGACGGCCGCCGCCGCGATCCGCAGCCAGGCCACCCCCAGTGGCTCGATCCGCGCGAAGAGCAGGACCGCGAACGCGGGGCCGAGGTAATGGAAAACGGCGCTGACGACGAAGTACGCATGCGGCGGGACACGCTCAGCAGCAAGTCTGCTCCGTGCGGTCGACGCCACTGTGACCACACGTCTACGGTAGGAAACCCAAGCGGCACTGGCCATGAGACATCGACGGATGGAGGGCGGTCATGCCTACGGGTCGAGAAACAGAAGGGGCTACGGGCCTTCAGAACGGAAGCTCTCTCCTCGATCCGGTCAACGTCCGCCTCCTTTCGCTGCTCGGGACGGACCCGCGCCAGAGCATGTCGCAGCTGGCCCGCCGGCTGGGCGTGTCGCCGCCGACGGCGCGGGAGCGGGTGCGCCGTCTCGAGGACGCCGGCGTGATCCGTGGCTACAGGGTCGACATCGACCCAGCGGCGATCGGCCTTCCGGTGGCCGCGTGGGTCCGGCTGCGGCCAGGTCCCGGCCAGATGAGCCGGATCGCCGAGCTCGCCCAAGACACGCCGCAGGTGGTGGAGTGCCACCGCGTCTCCGGGGAGGACTGCTTCCTGATGAAGATCCACGTGCCGGCGATCGCCGATCTCGAGGCGATCCTCGACCGGTTCCTCCTCCACGGCCAGACCACCAGCTCGTTCGTCGTCTCCAGCCCGGTGCCCCCCAGGCCGGTGCCTCTTCCGAACCTGTCCCGGCGTCCAGGGGCATCGGCGTGAACCTGTGGACGGAGGTCGCGGACGGCGTCTTCCAGCGGCGCTATGACCCGCTGGACGTGAGCGTCTGCGTCGTTCGTGGTTCCGACGGTCTGCTCGTGGTCGACACCCGGTCGTCGCACCGGGAGGCCGACGAGATCCGTGCCGATCTTCGCGCCTTCGGTGACCAGCGGGTCCGCTGGGTCGTGAACACACATGCCCATTTCGACCACTGTTTCGGCAACCACCGCTTCGCGCCGGACTCCGACATCGGTGCGCCGATCTACGGCCACAAGCGGGTGCCCGCCCACCTGGCCGAGTACGAGACGCCGATGCTGGCCGAGTGGATCGTCCAGGGCCTCGAGCCTGCGACCGACTGGCGAGAGGTCGTCATCACACCGCCGACCGTGCTGGTCGGCGACCACGCGACGCTCGAGCTCGGAGAACGCCCAGTGGAGCTCGTCCACCTCGGCCGGGGCCATACGGACAACGACCTCCTGGTGCATGTACCCGATGCCGACACATGGCTGGTCGGCGATCTCGTCGAGGAGTCGGGGCCGCCGATGTACGGGTCCGGATGCTTCCCGTTGGAGTGGCCCGGCACCGTCGGAGCACTGCGCTCACGCATCGGCGACGATGCCACGCTCGTCCCCGGCCACGGCGCAGCGGTGGGACCGGCATTCGTTGCCGACCAGCACGCCGCGATACGGAGCGTCGCCGACCTGATCCGTGAGCTGCACGCGGCGGGCGTACCCGCCGACCGAGCGCTCGACGAGGGCGGAGACAGGTGGCCGCTCCCGCGAGACGCCCTGGCCTCGGCGGTGTCCACGGGTTATCGGCACCTCGACGCCGGTGCCGCACGGCCCAGATAGGACTGGTCGTCGGCTGCGGACCGCCCTCGGTCGTGCGGCTTCGAGGCCGCATGACCGAGGCGTGCACGGCTGTCGGGTCAGATAGCTGACGAGGAGGGCTCCCCTCCGGCGGTCGACCCGCCATCCGGCTCTGGGCAGTCCTCACCGCTGCGAGCCGGGGCGCGCGAGTCGCGGTCCGCCGGGGCGCGCGAGTCGCGATCCGCCGGGGCGCGCGAGTCGCGATCCGGCGGCTGCTCCGTCGAGCCGTTGCCTTCTGTGGTCCCTTCGGAGGTGGAGCTGTCCGAGCCAGTGGACGAGCCTTCGTCGGCGTTGGCCACACCCGAGAACCCCAGCGCGAGTCCGCCCAGAGCCCCCGCTATGGCAAGTCCGAGGGCCGTGCCTCGCCGGACGCGTCGGTCATCACCGGATGCACGGTCGTCGGTCGCGATGTCCATCTCGTTCTCCCTTCCGGCACACGCACGTTGCGCGGCCGATTCCCCAGGTTGGTCGGCCTGCCTGGCCGCTAGCTGTGCCCGGGCTTGCAGTCACCTGTGAATCTCTGCGCCGACTGGCACCGGTCGGACCGGTAGCGTCACTGTGAAGCTGGTCTCACCCGGCCTGCTCGCGACGTCGATGCGACCGTGATGCGCGGCGATGACGGCCGCCACGATCGCCAGACCGAGGCCTGTACTGCCAGCCGCGCGAGAACGCGATGTGTCACCGCGAGCGAAGCGCTGGAACAGGAGTGGGCGCACTGCAGCAGGGATCCCCGGACCGTCGTCTGTGACGACGAGGCCGATCTCGTCGCCTTCACGGTGCAAACCCATGACGACGGTGCTGCCGGAGGGCGTGTGGGTCCGCGCGTTCGCGAGCAGGTTCGCCACGACCTGGTGCAGCCGGGCCGGATCTCCGGGCACCACGACGGCGTCGTCGGGAAGGTCGAGTAGCCAGGTGTGATCGGGCCCGGCCACCCGCGCATCGCTGACGGCGTCGACGATGAGCAGCGACAGGTCGACGGGCTGACGGTCGAGCGGCCGGCCAGCGTCGAGCCGGGCCAGCAGCAGGAGGTCCTCGACGAGGGCTGTCATGCGCTCGGCCTCGGACTCCACCCGGCCCATGGCGCGCACGATGTCGGGCGGGGCGTTCTGCCGACTCCGGTGGGTGAACTCCGCGTAGCCGCGGATCGCGGCCAGCGGCGTCCGGAGCTCGTGGCTGGCGTCGGCGACGAACTGGCGAACCTGGAGCTCACTCTCGTGGCGAGCCGTCAACGCATTGCCGACGTGGCCGAGCATCCGGTTCAAGGCCGCACCTACCTGCCCGACCTCGGTGTTCGGATCTGTGTCGATGTCCGGAACCCGCTCGGCGAGCGCGACCTCGCCACGATCCAGCGGCAGCTCGGAGACCCGGCTGGCAGTGGCAGCCACTCGTCGCAGCGGCCGCAGGGTGAGCCGGATGATGGCCCGCCCGGCGAAGGCCGCTGCCGCGATCCCGGCAGCCGCCACGCCGGCCTCGACGGCGACGAAACGGTAAAGCGTCGCCTGCATGGAGTCCAGCGGGAGACCGGTCAGGAGAACGTCGCCGTTCGGGGTCTCGTCGGCCACGACCCGGTAGTCACCCAGGCCCTCGACGGCGACGGTGTGCGGTTCCCCGTCGGTCGGCACGGTGGTCAGGGCGTTCTTCCCTGCTGCGGTCATGCCCTGTACATCGCCGGAGTCGTCGAGCACGCCGGCGGCGGCGACGTCACCCCCGACGAGGCGGGCGCCGAGCGTTCCGGCCGCCGTCCCACGAGCGTCCAGGAACGCCAGATCTTCGGGCAGTTCTAGTCCGCGCCCTGGGAGTCCGTCAGCGGGCGGTGCACTGACGGACCGGTCGCTCGCCGCCTCGAGCTGTGCGTCCACGCGGTCGAGCAGCCATGCCCGCAGGACCAGAGCCGACACTACGCACACGACCGCGCAGACCGCTGTGAGCAACGCCATCACGACGACCAGCAGCCGACCTCGAAGCGACCACCCGGCCATCCGGCGCCTCATCGTTCGGCTGGTTTGAGCAGATAGCCCGCGCCGCGCAACGTGTGGATCATCGGCTCGCGGTCGGCGTCGATCTTCCGCCGCAGGTAGGAGATGTAGAGCTCGACGACGTTGGCCTGGCCGCCGAAGTCGTAGCTCCAGACCCGATCCAGGATCTGTGCCTTCGAGAGCACCCGCCGAGGGTTGCGCATCAGGAAGCGCAGCAGCTCGAATTCGGTCGCGGTGAGCTGGATGTCGGCGTCACCGCGGCGGACCTCGTGGCTGTCCTCGTCCAGCTCCAGGTCGCCCACGACGAGTACGCCGTCGGCGTGCACCGTCGCCATGCCGGCACGGCGCAACAGCCCGCGCAGACGGGCGACGAGCTCCTCGAGGCTGAACGGCTTGGTGACGTAGTCGTCCCCACCGGCTGTCAGCCCCTGGACTCGGTCCTCGACGGCGTCTCTGGCAGTGAGGAAAAGCACCGGAGTGTCGGGGGTCTCAGCCCGAACTCTGCGCAACACCTCGAGGCCGTCGATGTCGGGCAGCATCATGTCGAGAACGATGGCGTCGGGTCGCAAGCTGCGGGCCGCGCGTACGGCCGTCAGCCCGTCTGCGACCAGCTCGACCTCCCACCCCTCGTAGCGGAGCGCCAGGCCGAGCAACTCGGCGAGGGTCGCCTCGTCGTCGACGACGAGGATGCGGACCGGCCGGCCGTCCGGCCGGGTCATCGCGGGCTGCGCCCTCCCCTGCACGTGCGCCGCCTGCCTCGGCGAGATCGAGTCCGTCGTCGCGCGTTCCGTATCCACGGCGTGCATCCTGCGGTGCGAGCCTGAGGCGAGCCTGAGTGCTTCCTGTGCGGAAGCTGTGCCTTCGTGACTCCGGCGAGACCGCTCTGATCCAAATGCTTGACAGCGAACGCTCGGTAGCTGATACTCGAAGTCGGATATACGACTCGGAGGAAGCCATGGCGAAGCGAAAGGTGTCCAACCCGCTGGCCCTTGCGGTTCTCGGGTTGCTCGCCGAGCGGCCCATGCACCCATACGAGATGTCGACGACGCTTCGCGAACGGGCCAAGGAGCAGAGCATCAAGCTCAACTACGGCTCTCTCTACTCCGTGGTCGAGTCACTGCAACGACACGGGCTGGTCGACGTTCAGGAGATCGTCCGGGAGGGGCGCAGGCCGGAACGCACGATCTACGCCATCACCGACGGCGGTCGGACCGAGTTCGTCGACTGGCTCAGCGACCTGCTCGCCATGCCGGTCAAGGAGTTCACACAGTTCGAGGCCGCCCTGTCGCTGATGCCGGGGCTGCCGCCGGACGAGGTGCTCCGTCTGCTCGAGACCCGTCGGACCCGGCTGGAAACGGACATCGTCGGAACCGCCGCGGTTCTCGACGAGATGGCGAAACAGCAGATGCCGTACTTGTTCCTGATAGAGCTCGACTATGTGCAGGCGCTCCGCAAGGCCGAGCTGGCATTCGTCGATCGATTCGTCGCGCAGCTCGCCGACGGAACGCTCGAGGGCATCGACCTGTGGCGGCGTGCCTATGAGACGGGCGAGATGCCCACCGAAGCCGACTGGAAGCGGGCGGAGGTGAAGCTTCGCAGCATCGATTGACCGAATGCGGCCCCGGCGGGTGCGGCAACACCCAGCCGGGACCGAACTCCCCGGGCCGGCCGGCTCGCGACCTGGCGCCCAAGGCGCACGCACCACGATAGGCCAGGACCTCGCGTTCTCGACCGGTCTCTGCCACGCACGTTCTCTACCGCAGAGGAGACCGGACATGAACGTCCACCTCGGCGCGGCATCGGCCGCGCCAACCGCCTCTACGACCGGCGCGGGGCCGGCCATCGAGGCGAACGACCTGGCCAAGATGTACGGCGACCTGACCGCGCTCAACGGGCTGAGCTTCGCCGTTGCCCCCGGCACGGTATTCGGCCTGCTCGGCCCCAACGGTGCGGGCAAGTCGACCACCATCAAGATCCTCACCACACTGACGCTGCCCACGGCGGGGTCCGCCACCGTCGCCGGCATCGACGTGCTGCGCCGCCCCGATGGCGTGCGCAGCGCGATCGGCGTCGTCGCCCAGCGCTCCGGCACCGACCCGCAGGCAACCGGCCGCGAGAACCTGCTGCTGACCGGCCGGATCCACGGCATGCGCGGAAATCAGGTCAAGGATCGCGCCGACGAGCTGCTCGACAGATTCGGCCTGACGGAGGCGGCGAGCCGCACGGTCCGGACCTACTCGGGCGGTATGCAGCGCAAGCTCGACGTCGCGATGGGCCTGATGCATCGGCCGCACGTGCTGTTCCTGGACGAGCCCACCACTGGTCTGGATCCGCAGGCGCGAGCCGAGATGTGGGCCGAGATCAGCCGGTTGGCCGCTCACGAGGGACTGACCATCCTGCTCACCACCCATTACCTGGAGGAGGCCGATCAGCTGGCCGACCGGTTGGCCATCGTCGACCGAGGCGAATTGGTCACGCAGGGCACGCCCGAACAGCTCAAGAGCGAGCTCCGCGGCGATGCCGTAGTGACCGAGCTGGCCGCCGACGCCGACCTCGCGGCTGCCCGGTCGGCGATCGAGCGGGTGGCGACCACGCGCGAGGTCTCGATCGACGGCCGGGTCGTGCGGGCCCGCGTCGACCACGGCGGGAGCGCCGTGCCTGCCGTGCTGGCCGCGCTCGAGACCGTGCGCGCATCCGTCGCATCGATCACCGTCGCCCGGCCGTCGCTGGACGACGTCTACCTGCGACACACCGGCCGCACGTTCGCGGCCGCCGAGGAGCGTGAGAACCGATGAGCACCATGGTGGCGCACACCGGATACCTGACCGGACGTCTGCTCCGGGCGACGGGGCGCCAGCCGGCCTTCGTCGTGATCATGCTGATCCAGCCGATGATCTGGCTGCTGCTCTTCGGCCAGCTGTTCAAGCGGGTCGTCGAGGTCCCCGGCTTCGGGGGCGGGTCCTACATCGACTTCCTCACCCCGGGTGTGGTGGTCATGACGGTGCTGTTCACCAGCGGATGGAGTGGCATGGCCTTCATCGAGGACATGGATCGCGGGGTGATGGACTCGATGCTGTCGTCGCCGGTGAGCCGCGGAGCGATGATGGCCTCGTCGGTGGCCAACCAGGCAGTGACGATCATGATCCAGTCACTCGTCATCATCGCCGTCGGGCTCGTGCTCGGCGCGAGCTTCGGCGCCGGGTTCGGCAGCGGCGTGCTCGGCGTGCTGGTCACACTGCTGGCGGCCGTCCTGCTTGCCGCCGCGTTCAGCTCGCTCTCCAACGGGATGGCGCTGGTGGTGAGGACCCGCGAGTCCCTCATCGGGTTCACCACGATGCTGACGCTGCCGCTGTCCTTCCTCTCCTCGGCCATGATGGCGAGGGAGGCGGCGCCGGACTGGATCCAGACCGCGGCGAGCTACAACCCGGTGGACTGGGCCGTCGTGGCGAGCCGCGAGGCGCTTTCGGCCAGCCCGGACTGGACGGCAGTGCTCGTCCGCCTCGGCGGGCTGCTTGCCGTCGCGCTGTTCATGGGCTGGATCGCCACCCGGGCATTCCACAGCTACCAGCGTTCGGTTTGACCCCCGATTGGCATGATCGAAGCTGATCTGGTGTCGCTGGAACAGCACAAAACCGGCGTCGATCACCCGCTGCTACAGCGGCAGGGGGAGCCACTCGCGCAGCTGCACGACCTCGACACCGCCGACCGAGTAGTACGGATCCTGGGAGACGACGGCCTGAGCCGCGGCATGGTCTGGGACGTCGAGCACGATGATGGCCCCTGATTCGTCGGCATAGGGCCCGGCGAGTACGACGACGCCGTCGGCCTTGAGCGCCGCCAGCCGGTCACGATGCGCGGGCCGTGCCGCAAGACGCTCGGCATGGTCGGGGCCGAACGCCAACTCGAGAACGAACATGCTCGATAATGTCATGCGTTGCACCGTCCGCCGGAGTCGTGGATTGCCCTTGACGGCCGGCGGGTTGTAGGTGCCATGGATGCTTCTGTCAGAACGGTCTCCACTCCTGACGACCTGGTCGCTGCAGCCGGAGACGGAGCCGTGTCGCAGATCGTCGTGGACGGCGCCATCGACGGCGCGCCGTCCCTGCGACTGGGCCCCGGGCAGCGTCTGGCGGGCGCCGACGGATCGACTGCCGTCAGGTTCGCCGATGGTGCCGACGGCATCCAGCTCAGCCGCGACAACGCGGTCGTCCAGCTTCGGCTGCAGGTCGATCCAGGTCGGCGAGCCATCTTCAACGACACCTCCGTGGACGACCTCGGCACGCTACGGCTGGCCGACGTCACCACCGTCGGGCAGGTCCAGATCCTCGCCCGCGACCGGGTACGGGGCGGACACGTCGTCGTCGAGCGCCTCGACGTGATGAGAGCCGACGTCCGCGACCGGGTCGACCGGCCGTCACTGCTCGGCGTCGGCGTCCTGCAGGGCGCGTTCACACTGTGGAACCTCCAGGGTGACAGCGACGTCGTCTTGACCGCAGAGATTCGCGACGTCTCTGCCGGCCGCGACGAGGCCCCGGTGCGAGGAAGCGGGGTGTTCGTCGGCGGGGCCGGCGAGTCCGGCGGGACGTTGGAGGTGACCGCGCTGGAGACCGGCCCTATCTTCACCGATGGCGGCATCCCCGAGGGGACCCGCGACCTGATCAGCGGCGGTGTGTTCGTCATCCACGGGGCCCACGTCCGCGAGGTCCGCAACAGCGGCTCCGTCACGACGTACGGCGTCAACGACATGGCACTCGACAACTGGGGCATCGTCGACAGCTGGATCGCGGTGGCACCTCTCACGACGTTCGGCCGAAGCGGCGTCGGCTTCGTCAACTTCGGAACGACAACGTCACTGCGCATCGACGCCCCGGTCGAGACGCACGGCATCGGTGCTCGTGGTTTCAACGTGTACACCGGCGGTGTCATCGAGAGTGCCGTATTCGACCGCATCACCACCCACGCCGATGCCGCCGTCGGCATCCAGGTGAGCGAGCCGCTCGGCCGGCTGGCCGTCCGCAACGGGATCCACACCCTCGGGGGCTCGGGTGAGTCTCTGGTCAAGGGTGTGATCACGCAGCTCTCCGCGCACGCCCTCAGCGTGCTTCCCGGCGGGAGCATCGGTGAGGTCGACATCGGCGGCGCCGTGACCAGCGGGGGCGCCGACGTCGCGACCATGGACGTGAGAGGCGAGATCGAGATGATGACGGTCGGAGGTGGCATCCATGCCGGCGGCACTGGATCCGATGCGATCCACGTCGACGGCGGCCGGCTCGGGCTCCGCGACACGGAGGTCACGGCTACCGACGGCGCCGCCATCAGGCTCACGCGTTCGACGCCCGGCGAGCTCCGCGGTGTGACCGCTCGAGGTACCCGGGGGGATGTCGTCGTCGAGCCCTATCCCGCCGGTCATGCGAGAATCCACCATGATTGATCTTGCAGGCACGCAATGGCGGGTCGAGGACCTCGCCGGCCGGGGCGTCGTGGACGGGGTCCTCGTCGAGCTGGCCTTCGGGACGGACGGAACAGCCAGCGGCACCACCGGCGTCAACCGGTTCCGCGGCCCGTACACGCAGGTCGACGACCGTCTGACGTTCGGCCCGATCATCACGACCCGGATGGCCGGACCGCCCGCAGCCATGGACCAGGAGCAGGTCCTGATCGGCGTTCTCAGCAAGGAATGCACAGTCCGGCTCGGCGCGCCCTGGCTGCTTCTCGATGACGGCGACGCGGTAACGCGCCTGGTCGCCGCGGACGCGAGCCCAGCCGACGAGGGCACACTGGTGGTTCGCGGCGAGGTGCTCTACCGGGAGCGTGTGGCGCTGCTCCCGGGGTCCACGCTCACCGTCAAAGTCGAGGACGTGGCACTCGCCGACGCGTCCTCCACCGTGCTGGCCGAGCAGCAGGTCGAGAACCCTCAGAGCGTCCCGATCCCGTTCGAGCTGACCGTCGACCGATCGGCGATCGGGCCCCACGCGCAGCTCACCGTCCGGGCGCGCATCACCCACGATGGCCGGCTGATCTTCTCGTCCGACACCCACAATCCGGTGACCATCGATGGCGATCCTGAGCCCATTGCGGTGATGCTGAAGAGCACGTCCGAGTCTGGGAACGAGTGAGGGCGACGTGGCATTCGCGACTTCGGCTGCCGACTCGCGCTGGCCGGACGGCGTCATCCCATTCATGCTGAGCGACGAGTTCAGCGCCGGCCAGCGCCGCCAGGTACAGCGTGCGATAGACCACTGGAACGATCGCACGATCATCCGGCTCAGGCCCAGGTTCACCGAGGACGACTTCGTCCGCTTCGTCCTCGCCGAGCACGTGTGCCAGGCGACGGTGTGGGCCGCGTCGGCGGCGAGCAGACGGTGGGCTGCGACGTGGGCGACGGATTCGGCACTGGCAGTGTCATCCACGAGATCGGTCATGCCGTCGGGTACTTCCACGAGCAGCAGCGACCGGATCGCGACCACTTCGTCCGGGTGATCGCCGGGAACATCGAGGCGGGCAAGGAACACAACTTCGACATCCGGCTCGGGGGCGTGATTCTCGGTCCGTACGACTTCGGATCGATCATGCACTACCCGGAGGACGCGTTCTCCGACGGCGGCGACACGATCGAACCACTGCACGGTGTGGACATCGGCCAGCGGGACGGGCTGAGCGAGCTCGACATCAAGGGCGTCTGCGTGCTCTACGACGCGCCACACGTTGTCGTGGCCTGGGAGGACGACCTGGACCGGCGGGACCGCCACGAGGTCCAGTGGACCGGCCTGGCTCGGTGGGGCAAGCACTGCTGGGGACGGTTCGAGTCGAGGACAACGCCACCAGCCGGGTCCTGCCCAACGTCGCCCTCGATGCCGAGAGGGCAGCCTTGGTCCTGTATGAAGAGGGCCCGCGCGGAGGCGATACCCGCACAGGTCCAGTTGCGCTGCGAGACGGTCAACGGTGCGCAGCGGTTCGACGCCTTGACGGTGTCCGCCGGCCCGGGCCGGCACGGAGCGCCAGACCTTGCCGTCGCACCCGGCGGGGATCTGGTGGTGGTCTGGCAGGTCGCACTGCCAGGCGGCGGTCAGGAGATCCGTGCCCGCGGATTCGACCGTTGGGGCCGGGACCGCTTCGCCGAGCTCGTGCTCAAGGCGGGCACGGACGGTGGCATTCCCGGAGCGCCGTCGGTGGCGATCGGCCGCGGCAGTGGGTTCGTCGTGGTGTGGGGCGAGCTGCGCGACGAGGGTCTCTCGGTTCGCGGACAGGTCTACGGCGCCGACGGCCAGAAGGTGTTCGAACAGTTCGTGGTGGCGGAGGACCTGGGCGGCCAGGACGTCTTCCCGCGGGTCACCGTGGCGACCAACAGTAGTTTCGTCGTCACCTGGGAGCAGCGTGCCCGCGACGTCCGTGCCCGCGGCTACGGCGCCGGCACCTCGGAGCTGTTCCCGGAGATCGAGGTGAACACGTCGGCGGCCGGCGGCAGGTGACGCCCGACGTCGCAGCGCATCCCGCGGGCGCGTTCGTCGTCGTGTGGACCGACGACCGCAACGAGAACCGGATCGGCCAGGTGCGGGCACGTGCGTTCGCGCCCGACGGCACCGAGGCGGAGCCCGAGTCCACGGCCAACCCGCGTGGCGGCGGCGAGCAGCTTCGCCCGGGGATCGCCGTCGACCGGTCGGGTCGGCGCTACGTCGTGTGGGAGGACGACGAGGACCGCAACGGCGTCTACCAGATCCATGCCCAAGGCACTGACGCCGGCGGCACCGCCTTCCTGGACTCGTTCACGGTCAACACGTATTGGCGCGGCCAGCAGCGCCGGCCGGTCGTCGCGACCCGCTGACCGATCACTCGACGAGGTCGCTGGTGCGCCTGCCGAACAGCGAGAAGGTGTCCAGCCACGGAGTGGGGTCGCCGTCCCAGTCGAGCGACCGAACCTGACCCGGGCTTCGGCGTCCGCCGATCGTCCGCAGCAGTTCGAACGCGGAGACCGTCAGTGTGCCCGCGGGCTCGCCGTCGCCGACGACACGGTCACTCCCGTCCACCACGATCCGCAGCGCGGGGGAACCCGCCTCGCGCATCCGCCGGTCGAGCTCCTGGAGTGGACGCACTGACGCGGCGCGCACCGCCTCTTCCTCGCGCGCCCCCGGGCGGTTCAGTGCGGTCCGGATGTCATGTTCGTGGGAGATGATCTCGGCAAGGAGAACGCCGCTGGTCGGCGAGTCGAACAGCGGTGCAGCGGCGACGCGGTTTGCCTCCCATTCGACAAGATGGTCTTGCAGGGAGCGGTCGTGGCGCTCACGGACGTTCCGCTCACCCCACTCCCCCGACTCGACACCGTCGAACCGCCGGGCCACGAAGTCGCCGAGCCCACCGGCGAGGTGCGCCACCAGATCCTTCACGGTCCAGCCTGGACAGGCGTCGACAGCGGCGTCCATGTCGGCGGTGCCGTCCGTCACCAGCGCGACGATCCGCGCCCTGGCCTCGTCGTACATGGTCGCGTCGTCCATCCACCTCACCTCCTCACATCGGCCGCGTCCTGGTCGTACCGGACGCTACCCGGGACTGCACCGCGTCCTGCACCGGCGAGGCTGGGAATGCCGAGATGGGCATCGGGGAATGCTGGCCGCCATGCAGATCAGGGATGCGACTCCCGCGGATTGGTCCGCGATCTGGCCCTTCCTCCACCGCATCGTCGCCGCCGGCGAGACCTACACCTTGGATCCCGGCATCACCGAGGAGGATGCCCGCGCGATGTGGTGCCTGGAACCTCCGGGACGCACCGTGGTCGCGGTCGACCCCGACGGGACCGTCCTGGGCACGGCCAAGATGAACCCCAACCACATGGGCCCCGCATCGCATGTCGCCGGCGCGAGCTTCATGGTCGACCCGGAACACGCCGGGCGTGGCGTCGGACGAGCGCTCGGCGAATACGCCCTCGACTGGGCACGGACCTCCGGATACCGCGTGATGCAGTTCAACGCCGTCGTCGAGACCAACTCGCGGGCAGTCGCGCTGTGGCGCTCGCTCGGCTTCGAGATCCTCGGCACCCTGCCGGAAGGCTTCAAGCATCCGGTCGAGGGTTACGTCGGGCTGCACATCATGTATCGCCAGCTCTGACGAGCATCAGGTCGTCAGCTCTAGCAGGAACTCCTCGACCACCTCGCCGCGTCCGTGGGCGAAGCCGCTGTCCTCTCCGGTGATCGTGAACCCGCATCGTTGCAGGACGTGCAACGAGCCGGCGTTGTCCTTCGCGACCCGGGCGTGCAAGGGACGTATCGTCACCAGACTGAGGAACTCCGCCAGCGCTCGGGAGGCGATCCCCTGGCCCCAACGTGAACGGTCGATCCAGTAGGTGACCTCGGTTTTGCCTTCCTCGACGAAGCTCGCGACGTAGCCGACCACGTCGTCAGCGACCATGATCGTCTGCGTGATGACGCTGTCGTCGTCCAGAATCCTCGCCCAGTGCTCTTCGAACGCATTCCGATCCGACGGGTCTGGTGCCGTGAACGCGGCCATCCGGATCGCCACGGGATCCCGCTGATGCCGGAAGAAGACGGGCAAGTCGTCCTCCTCGACATCTCGCAGAGTCACAGCACGCATGCGTTTCTCCAGACCTCAGCACGAGTCAAGGAAGCCCTTGCCCTCCACCTCCGCCACGATCCGCTCACAGAGCGGATGCGTCTTAATGCGTCCGCCGGGTCCAACGTGCGCCCGGAGCGCACCGCATCGAGGAACTCGGTGCACAGCGCGTCGAAACCCCGCTGTACAGAGACAGAGGTCCACTCGTCACGGCGGGTGACGGCCTCGACACCGCCCGCGTAGTGCATCACCTCGGCGATCTCGACGATCCGCCGGCGCCGCCGCCGACCCGATACCTCGAGGACTTCCTGCGTGGTGGTGCCGCTGTCGCGGTCCATGATCCCGAGCCCCTGGCAGTGGCCGTCGCCGATGTGCAGCAGCACCCGGTGCAGTAGACCGTGCTCGACCCGGGCGCTGACGTCGATGGTCATGCCGTTGCCGACGAGGAAGCGCAGGGTGTCCACGACGTGGATGAAGTCGTCGTACACGACCCGTCGCGGGACGTCGGGAAGGTAATGACGGTGCTTGTGGAGCAGGACGACGTCTCGATCCGGCCACTCGGCCACCTCCCCTGCGCCGGAGCATGCCGCCGGTTGAAGCCGACCATCAGGCCGACGCGTCGACGGTCCGCGAGTTCGACGAGTCGCGCCGCCTCGTCGTAGGCGTCCGCCAATGGCTTGTCCACCAACGTCGGAACTCCCGCCCCGATCAACGTACTTACGAGAGTCGAGTGCGCGTTCGTGGCGGTGTGGACGAACGCGGCGTCGACGCCTGCCGTCAGGGCGTCCTCCAGACGCTCGTGCGCCTCGGACACGCGCCATGCCCGGCTCAGCTCCTCGCGCACCGTCGGGTTCCGGGTCACGAAGACCGGCTCGAGGGTCGGATCCGTTGCGAGCACCGGTAGATACGCCTTGCGGGCGATGTCGCCGAGACCGCCAAGAGCGATACGCACGGCTAGAGGGCCGCGGTCGCAGGACGGCCGGGGAGGACCGGGAGCGAGCACACGGGATCGCTGGTCTCGCGGTTCATCGAGCCAGGGTAGGTGACACGAACCGACCTCAATGGCGTCTAGCCTCGGCCGCGGCGACGCATCCCGACCGGCCAGGGCTGCGCCTCCGTACCAGAGAGGACCAGCCAGGAGGTTCGATGGCCACGTCGGAGGAAGAAGAGATCCTGGACAGCCCGAGGGGCTGGGTGGCCAAGCACATCCGCCGCTATGTCGAGACCGACGGTCGCAGCGGCCACCGGTGGTACGGCACGAACACACTGCTCCTCACCACCCGTGGCCGGAGGTCGGGCAAGCTGCGCCGAACGGCGTTGATCTACGGCCGGGACGGAGACGCCTACCTGCTGGTGGCCTCGAACGGCGGGGCGTCGAACCATCCTTCGTGGTACCTCAACCTCGTCGAGCAGCCCTCGGTCGGGTTGCAGGTCGGCGCGGACAAGTTCGCCGGGCGGGCGCGGACCGCCACCACTGACGAGAAGCCGCGGCTATGGCAGCTGATGACCTCGATCTACCCGCAGTACGACAGCTACCAGAGGAAGGCTCCCAGAGACATCCCCGTGGTGATCGTGGAGCGTGCCTAGCACCGGGCGGCCGAACGCGCGTCAACGAGCGGTATCCACGGCTGCCGACGTGCCCGTGGTGGCCAGCCCAGCACTACGGGGTGACGGCGGCTACGGGCGACCCGTCAGCCGCATACAGTCAGGCCTGGGCGGGAGGAGGACGGGCGTGGCCATCGCAGACAACCCGGTCAACAAGGACTTCCTCAGTCTTGCCAACCCATTCCGGCGTGAGCTGCTGGCGCATTGTTACCGCATGCTCGGCTCGGTGCACGACGCCGAGGATCTCGTTCAGGAGACCTATCTGCGGGCATGGCGCTCCTACGACAGGTTCGAGGGACGGTCCTCGCTGCGCACCTGGCTCTACCGGATCGCGACCAGTGCGTGCCTGACCGCCCTCGAACGCCGCAGCCGCCGTCCCATGCCAACCGGCCTCGGCGGCCCGAGCGCAGACCCAGACGACGCCCTGGTCCAGCGTCCCGAGGTGGCCTGGCTCGAGCCTGTGCCCGACGCGATGATCGCCGCTGCACGGACCGACCCCGCCGAGATCGTCACGTCACGAGAGAGCATCCGATTAGCGCTCGTCGCCGCCTTCCAGCACCTACCACCCCGGCAGCGCGCCGTCCTGATCCTGCGAGACGTCCTGAAGTGGCGTGCCGCCGAGGTCGCCGAGGTGCTCGACACCACCACCATCGCAGTGAACAGCATCCTGCAGCGTGCCCGCGCCCAGCTCGACGAGGTGTCGCCGGCCGAGGACGAAGTGGTCGAGCCCACGACCCGGGACCGGCGCGAAATGCTCGACCGCTATGTGACGGCGTTCGAGGACAAGGACGTCGCCGCCATCGTGGAGTTGTTGACCAAGGACGTCGTCTGGGAGATGCCACCCTTCACCACCTGGTACCAAGGCCCGGAACACGTCAGCCGCCATCTCACCGCGCGATGCCCGGGCGGCCCGGGCGACTTCCGACTGATCCGGACCGAGGCGAACGGCCAGCCCGCGTTCGGGCTGTATCTGCGTGGCGACGACGGCGACTACCGACCGTTCACTCTGCAGGTGCTCACCGTCACCTCTGCGGGCATCGCGCACGTCGCCAACTTCTTCGACCTGCGACTCTTCACGACCTTCGGCCTGCCGGAGACTCAGCTCGCCCAGCCGCAGCTGCCCCACTGACATGACCGGACAACGCGCGACGGCACCGCTGATCGGCGGAACCGGACCGCTGGAACGCGAGATCAACTACACCCTCGGCCGTCACGGATGCGCGAAGAAGCTTGCGATGTCGCGCGCCAGGAGCTCGGGTTGTTCAGCGGGCGCGAAGTGGCCGCCGCGCGGCATGGCCGTCCATCTGCGCACGTTGTAGAGACGCTCGGCCCACTCCCGAGGAGGCTCCCCCTCCGGGACGAGGATGTTGCGGAAGAGCGCGACCCCAGTCGGCACGGACACGTAGTCGTCTGGACCCGGCGCGACGCTGAACTGTCGGTTGTCGAGGTAGTCCCTGATCGAGGGCGCGATCGTCTGGGTGACCCAGTAGATCATGACGTTGGTCAACAGGAAGTCGCGTGAGAGATAGGCGTTCAGGTCGCCCTTGTTGTCCGTCCAGGAACGCCACTTCTCCAGGATCCAGGCAGCCAAGCCGGCGGGTGAGTCGTTGAGGCCGTACGCGAGCGTCTGAGGCTTGGTCGCCTGGATCGCCTGGTACCCGGTCTCCGACTCGACCCATCGGCGAGCCTGAGCAAGATACGCCTCCTCGCGCTCGGACAAGGGCGGCGACCCGGGGCCGATGTAGGGCCGGAACTCCAAGTGACTCAGGTGAAGGCCGAGAAGGGGCTCCGGGTCGTCCAAGCGCCATGAGTGTGGCCACCCCGGCCCCGAAGTCGTTGCCGCCCGTGCCGTACCGCTGATACCCGAGGCCACGCATGAGCCGATGCCAGAGACCAGCGACATACCGGTAGTTGACTCCGGTGCGGGGCGGCCTCTCTGAGAAACCGTAGCCCGGCAGTGAGGGGATGACGACGTCGAAAGCTGGTCCCTCGAGGCCATGAGCCCGGGGGTCGGTGAGTAACGGCACCAACGACACGTACTCGATGAAACTGCTGGGCCAGCCGTGTGTCAGGATCAACGGAATCCCGGCACCTCGCCGTGCCCGCTCGTGCACGAAGTGAATGGAAACGCCATCGAGCGAGGCGCGGAAGTGGTGGTACTCGTTGAGCTTGCGCTCCTGAGCGCGCCAATCGAACTCGTCGGCCCAATAAGCGAGCATCTGCCTGAGGTAGTGGAGGTCGGTGCCCTGCTCCCAGCCGACGCCTGGGATCTGATCGGGCCACCTGGTCGCCCGAATGCGGGCCCGGAGGTCCGATAGCACCCGATCCTCGACTCGGATGGTGAAGGGTTCAATCGGCAGAGATGCGTCCTCGCCAGTCGTCATTCCCGCCTTACCGCGGGGTGTAGATCCAGGGTTGCTTCAAGTCGAAGAACTCCGGCTCTCCAACGTTCAAGGCGTTCATCTCCTCCATCTGCGCCTTGAGCTCAGGTGGCGGCTCCTTGCGCTCACCCTCACGCGCCGCCTCTTCGGACGTGAAGTAGATCGCCATGGTGTACGCCCCTCCGTCATGTCCCACCCCCACGCTGGCGATGATGTCGGGGCGGAACGCGGCCCACTCGGACGAGCCTTGCGCCATGAGCTCCTTCGCGCGGTCCGGGTCGGTTCCACGCCCCTGCATGACCTGGACGAAGCCTGCCGTGTCCGGATCACCGATGACGTCGACGGTGACGTCGCTGCTGTCGCGGAACGTGGCCGCTCCGGTGAACAGCGTGGAGGTGTCCGTCCACCATTGGTCCTGTTCGGGTCGGTCGCTGTTGCCCCGGGCCGCCTCCTCGGACTCGAAGCGTGCGAGCCCGATGAACCGCCCGTCGTCGGTGACCCCAGCGGTCGAGCCCAGCCAGCCCGAGGCGCCGGGCGCCACCTCCTCGAACCACCTGTCGAACGCGGCGCGCACCTGCTCCGCGTCGGGCACCCGGCCCTGGATGACCTGAACGAACATTGCGAGCCTCCTCCGACGAATTGCCGATCCTGTGGCCGCTCGACCGACGACCCGAGACTAAGCCCTGTTCGCGCCAAGGGTCAGCCCTCGAATTTTCTCCGCCGGACCGATGAATCAGGCATCGACGGTGTCTCTTACCCGATGACAGGGAACGCCAACCCTGAGAGGTGCAGCATGCGCAAGCTCATCGTCTGCAGCATCATGTCCCTCGATGGCCGGTGGCCGTCAACCCTGAGGTGTCCCCGGCGGTGGCCGCCAACCCCGCCGTGGCCGGCATCCACCGCGAGACCGGCCAGCGCAACAACGAGATCCACAAGGTCGTCGTGTCCGACTCGCTCACCGCGGACGACAGCACGCCGTGGACCGAAACCACGACCATCGTGCGAAGGGCGGACGCGCCACAGACCGTCGCCGGACTCAAGGACCAGCCGGGTAAGGACATCCTGACGTTCGGGAGCCGGACCCTCTGGAACGACCTGCTGGTTGCCGGGCTCGTCGACGAGCTACACCTGATGCTCGGCGCCACCGTGACCGGCGGGGTACGCCGACCTTCGGTGCCGGGCCGATCCCGCCACTGCGGCTGGTGAACACCCAGCGCAGGGATGGCTCGGACAACCTGCTGCTGCGCTACGAGGTGGTCAACCGCGACGCATGACGTCGCGGAGCACCCACGGGTTGGGGAAGCCAAGTCGTCACCAAACGACGTACCGAGCACAGCTACGCTGGCGTGTCGTGAGCGTCCACCGCCTCGATCGTGCAGAGGCGCGGGCGATTGCTGTTCGCGCCCAGGTCCTCCACGCCCCGCGGCCAACCGACCTGCTCACGGTGGTGCGCCAACTGACGCTCCTGCAGATCGACCCGACGGCCACGGTCGCGCCCAGCGCAGATCTGGTCGCGTGGAGTCGGCTCGGGTCGTCGTACCAGCCCACCCAGCTGCAGCAGGCGCTGGAGGAGGACCGGACGCTCTTCGAGCACAACGCGCTGGTGCGACCGATGAGCGATCTGGGACTGTACCTGGCCGGCGCGGAGGACTGGCCCAGTCGTGAGGCATCGCGCGAGTGGCTGCGTCGCAACGACCGCTTCCGTCTCGATGTCCTCGACCTGCTCGGCACCTCCGGGCCATTGCCGTCGCGCGACATCCCGGACACCTGCGTGGTGCCGTGGGGTTCGACGGGGTGGACCAACAACCGCAATGTCACCCAGATGCTGGAGTACCTCATGATGCGCGGCGAGGTCGCGATCGCCGGGCGCCGCGGCCGGCAGCGTCTGTGGGATCTGGCTGAGCGGGTGTACCCGGCCGACAGCCCCATCCCCTCGGTGGACGAGGCGCGTCGGATCAAGAACGAGCGCCGGCTGCAGTCACTGGGCATCGCCCGCGAGAAGGGCGCCGCCGTACCGGTTGAACCTGCAGATGTCGGGGACACGGGCGAACCGGCCACCGTCGAGGGTGTCCCCGGCGTCTGGCGGGTCGACCCAGAGGCACTCGGGCAGCCGTTCACCGGCCGCACGGCGCTGCTGTCACCGTTCGACCGGCTCGTCCACGATCGCGTCCGGGCCTGGGAACTGTTCGACTTCGAGTATGTACTGGAGATGTACAAGCCGAAGGTCACGCGACGCTGGGGCCTCTTCGCCCTGCCGATCCTGCATCACGACCGGCTCGTCGGGAAGCTTGACGCCACGGCGGATCGCAAGAGCGGCACACTGCTCGTGCACGCAATCCACGAGGACGTCCCATTCACCCGCACCATGACCGAGGCAGTGCACGACGAGATCCACGAAATCGCGTCCTGGCTACAGCTGACACCCAAATGGCCCTGAGGCCCTTCGCACGACCAGATGATCGGCATGTGCGAGGCCCTTGACGTCTGAGCCGGTCGACCTGTTTCGTCGCGTTGTAGGCGTGGCACACCAGGCCGGTTCCGTGCCGAGCCAGTTAGGGTGCGCAACCGTGAGGGCCCGCCCTGGAGTAGCCCAGGCGGCCGCGCTGGTGACCGGACTGACCGCGGTCTCGGCGATGCTCGGCTTCCTTCGCGACGTGGTGATCGCAGGGGTGTTCGGCGCCGGCTCGGAGCTGGACGCGTACTTCGTGGCGCAGGGGCTGATGAACCTCGTCCTCGGGCTGGTCGCGAGCGCGATGGCGAAGGCAACCGTTCCGGTGCTCGCCGCACAGAACGCGGCAGACGGTAGGCCGGACCGGGTCGGTCGCACGCTCTCGGTTGCGCTGTCGGTGACGCTGCTGGTCCTGGGGCTGGGGTCCCTGGTCATGGCGCTAGCCGCGAGTTCGGTGGTGGCGGTGCTCGCGCCGGGCTTCGAGGGACCGCAGGCAGCCCTGGCCAGCTCCCTGACCAGGATCATGCTGATCGCGACGGTGTTGATCGCCGGGACGAACCTGCTCGCCGCCGCGGCCGAGGCGCATCGCCGGTTCTTTTGGGCGGGCGTGCAGGGTGTCCCGTTCAACCTGATCATGATCGCGTCAGCGGTCCTACTCGGCCCCCGCTACGGGGTCACGGCGCTCGCCGTCGGCTTCGTGGTCGGTTCGGCGGCGCGGCTGGTGTGCCAGCTCGCGCCGCTACGCGCCCTGCGTTTGCGTCTGCGCCCCTCCCTGGACGTGAAGGATCCGGGCTTCCGGGCCATCGCCCGGCTGGTTCCGCCACTGTTGCTGGGAAGCGCACTCGGGAACGTCAACACTCTCGTCGACCGGGCGGTCGCCTCGACGATCGCCGACGGGGCTATCTCGGCCCTGGCCTACGGATGGCGGCTGATCGGCATCGGCGAGACACTGCTCGTGGCGTCGCTGCTGACGGCGCTCTACCCCGCCCTCGGCGTGGCTGCGGCCATCCAGAACCGGAACGAGATGCGGCGGCTGGTTGGTCGTGGCCTCGCCACGGTTGCGACCGTGCTGTTCCCGGTTTGCGCAGTCCTGCTCGTCTGCGCCGGCCCCGTCGTGGCGCTTGCCTTCGAGCACGGCAGCTTCGGCCCGAGCGACACCCGTCGGACCGCTACAGCGGTCCTCTGGTACGCCCCAGCACTGCTCGCCCTCGGCTGGCGGGAGGTTGTCGTGCACGCCTCGTACGCGGTAGGGGACTCCCGCAGGCCGGTGCTCGTAGCGCTTGTCGCCATGGCCATCAACGTGGCCGGCGACCTGACCCTCGGTCCCATCTTCGGCATCGCCGGACTGGCTGCCTCGACATCACTGTCGCTGGTGTTCGCCGCCGTGGCGAACACGTGGCTGCTGGGCAGGCGCCACCGCGCAGTGGCGCTCCGGTCCATACCGGGTGTGGTGATACGCACGGCCGGAGCGGCCGCCGCTGGGGCCGCCGCTGGTGCGTTGGTCCTCCGGGTGCTGTCTCCACCTGCCGACGCCGGTGTCGGCGGCGACCTCGAGTCGGTGGCCTATACGGGCCTCGCTGTGCTAGGCGTCTTCGTCGCCGTCTTGTACATCGTGCGCGCACCCGAGCGGCACCTGCTCACCGAGGCCCTGCGAGTCGTAACGCTCAGGCGACGGTAACGGCCCGCCTCGGTGAGGCAGCGATCGTCGAGTCATACGGTCGGACGATCACGAAGGGTGTCCCGGTGCAGCGCTGGCCCATCGGATTGTCCGCCAGGACTGCGGCGAGAGTCGGGGCCGGCACTGACTGTGGGGAGACCGCGCGGATCGACCCACCGAAGTCGTTGAGGTCGACGATGCCGACGCCGACGCCCAGCGCCTGTTCCAGATCGGCGCAGATGACCTGCGCTGCCGCGGGGTCGAGTGGCGGGAACAGCAGGCCCTCGTACGGCGGACGCCCACCATCGATGTCCCGGGCGACCGATCCGGCCAGCAGGTAGAACGCGCCCCGCACGCCCAACGGTCGGGTCACGGCGCCGCCGACGGCCGCCGCGATCACCCGGGCGCACCCGATCGTGCGGACTACGTACTCCATCTTCTCCGGCACCGAGAGTCCGCGCGAGTCGGTGCGCGGGCGCACATAGCGGGCCAGGACGCGCGCCAGCCGCCCTGGCGGCACGGTGTCGATGCCCACTGCTCGGCCGGTGAGCAGCACGGCGACCTTCTCGCTCACTGCGACGGTGTCCCCGGGTCGAGCCATCTCGAGGTGCTCGTGCAACGACCAGACAAGCTCGTCCGCCTCATGGAGCCACCGCGTACGCACTGGGTGGCGCAGGTACTCGACGCCAGCCACCTGTACGCGACTCCAGACTTCGACTCCGTTCTCTGCCCTATCCACCGCCGGAGCTTCGTGGGACATGCTGCCTCCAGTGCTTGACGACCATTCAGGTCCTGTGACTGCTGTGATCAATGTGCACAGTGTGACCAATGTGACGACAGAATCAGTGGAGGCCGAACTCAGATTGTTCCGCGTGTCGCATCCTCTCGGCCGATCCAGCGGAGCCTCTGATCGAGCCGGCCCCCACCTCAACCCGGCTCGGGGTCAGTTTCACGTGCCGCCGACACACGCGACGGACCAACTGACGAAACACGCATTTAGCTGGTGAGGGCCCGCATCGGGCGCAGCGCAGGATGGTGCCTATTGGGTGCTGATCTCGGCGCTGCATGGCGGCGCGGCGGCGATTTCGCTGACCACGGCGGTGCTCACATTCATCAGGATGTGACTGATCCACACGTATGCGGTGGCGTGCAGGTAAGAGTTCTGCGGCGCAGGTCGGCGTGCACAGTTCCGCCGCGATTCGCGGTGAGCTCTCGGAACAACAGACTCGTGCTACTGAGCCATGTCGACGAAACGGCTGTAGTGGCCCTGGAAGGCGACCGTGATAGTCGCGGTCGGCCCGTTACGATGCTTCGCGACGATGAAGTCGGCTTCGCCGGCGCGCGGTGATTCCTTCTCGTACGCATCTTCCCGATGCAGCAAGATGACCATGTCCGAGTCCTGCTCGATTGAGCCGCTTTCGCGCAGATCGGCCAACATAGGCTTCTTGTCCGTTCTCTGCTCGGCGCTCCGGTTGAGTTGGCTGATCGCGATGACGGGGACGTCCAGCTCCTTCGCCAGTAGCTTCAATGCCCGGGAGAACTCGGCCACCTCCTGCTGGCGGCTCTCGACCCGCTTTCCGCTCGTCATCAGCTGCAGGTAGTCGATGATGACCAACCGCAGGTCGTGGCGCTGCTTGAGCCGGCGGCATTTCGCCCGGATCTCCATCATGGTCATGTTCGGCGAGTCGTCGATGAACAGCGGCGCACTGGAGACCTCGCCGGTGCGCCGGGCAATGCGGTTCCAGTCGTCGTCGGTCATCTGGCCGGAGCGCATGTGATGCAACGGCACTCGTGCCTCGGCCGAAAGGAGCCGCATGGTGATCTCGTTGCGGCTCATCTCCAATGAGAACATCACCGACGTGAGCTGATGGCGGATGGAAGCTGCCCGGGCGATGTCGAGACCAAGTGTCGAATTGTGGGTGGGGATGCATGCTCGGCCGGCCAGATAGAGGTGTTCGGCGTTGTCCACCTCGACGCAGCGGACGGGCACAGAAGGAATGGGGCGAACGTCGACGACCATGCGGCTGGCCGGGGCGTGCCCGAACCGCTGACGTTCAAGCTCGCGACCAAGCTTGAACACCGCCTCGCCGGGCGTGAAGGCGATCCGATAGCACGTCGAAGACTCGTCGGTGCGCCCCTGTGCCCGACGAGTGCGGATCCGGGCGCGGTAACCGAGCGAGAGGACGAGTTCGAGGGCACCTTCGGCGAGGCGGCGGTTCGTGACGTCGAGCTGGACGCATCCGGCCTTGCTGATCGACCCGTCTGTGTCGAGCAGACCGGCGAGAAGAGCCCGCCGCTGCCGCTCGGAAGCCCGAAGGTACAGGTCCGGGATGTGCTTGTCGCCGAGCACACGCATACTGCAGAGGACGCCCTCGACCGTCCCGTGATCACGTTTAATCCGCATCCGAAAGTGGTGCGGGCGGTACTCGGTTATCTCAATGCCCTCTGCCTCTATGCACGTCGCAATCTCGGGGTCGTGCGACGTGTACACGGCCTCCGCCGAGTCACCGTCACCGAGCCACACCCCCAGCGTGTACGGCGGCAGCGGGAGGTTGGCCTCTGGAAGATCGAACGGTCGAGCCAGGCGCACCGCGTGATCGAGTCGTCGGTCGGCGGACTCGCCACGCAGTGTCGCGGCCATCGTCTCAGTCGTGACGACGTCGTCGTGCACGGCTGCGTGCCACACATTCACTGGACGCGAGACTCGCGCGGCAAGACTCGCGTGGAGGCGCTGACGCGAATCCGCGGAAACATGCCGGACGCGGGCGCGCCTCGGACCAGTGGACGGGCGCAGTTGTCGACCTGCCGGTATTACCTGGGCGGCGACGGCTTGACTCGTCGCAGCGAACAGCGCGGGCACCGCCATGTCCGATCGCCGATAGTGCCGCAGCGAAACCCGCTCCGCAGCAGCTCGACGCGCAGCGCGGGTTGTCGTGACCCACTGGTGCTGACCATCGGCGACGATGACAGCACCGTCGGAGAATTCCACCTCGTAGCACGGACGACTGAGCATGACATCGGTGGCAGCCACCACTCGGGTCGGCCTGCCGTCGGCACCGATCAACTCGTCGCCGACCCGAGCCTCGCCCATCGTCGTCCAGCCGGAGGGCGTGGGCAGAGGGGTGTCGAGCGCCAGCGCCTTGCCGATGGCCGGCCTAGCTGCGATGACGATCATCTGGCCCGGGTGGAGGCCGTTGGTCAGGGCGTCGAGGTCGGCGAACCCGGTGGGGACACCGACCATCTGGCCCCCGCGGGAGCCGATCGCCTCGACCTCGTCGAGCGTGCCCTCCATGATGTCGCCGAGCGGGAGGTAATCCTCGGACGTGCGGCGGTCGGTGACGGAATAGACCTCCGCTTGAGCGCGGTCGACGATCTGGTCGGCGTCGCCGTCGCCGCCGTACCCCATCTGCACGATCCGGGTGCCCGCCTCGACCAGCCGCCGGAGGACGGCGTGCTCGCGCACGATGTCTGCGTAGAAGCCGGCGTTGGCCGCCGTGGGGACCGACGACACCAGCGTGTGCAGATACGGCGCGCCGCCCACTCGGCCGAGCTCTCCTCGCTTCTTGAGCTCGTCGGCGATCGTGAGCGGGTCGGCGGGCTCGCCACGCCCGTAAAGGTCGAGGACGGCCTCGTAGATGGTCTCGTGTGCGGGGCGGTAGAAGTCGTGCCCGCGGAGCACCTCGACGACGTCGGCGATCGCGTCCTTGGACAGCAGCATGCCGCCCAGCACCGCCTGCTCGGCCGCCACGTCCTGCGGCGGAGTCCGGTCATAGCCGGGTGGCGCAGCATGGTCGTCACGGCGATCGGGCAGCTCCGTGACACTCACCGTCGCTCCCTCTTCGAACGCATGTTCGACCCGTTCGACGTTATACCACGCCGCCACGACACATCTGCCGCCGCACGAGTCGCCCGACCACCCATACCCGTCCTGGCTCAGCGGAACGTTACGGGTCGGCCGAACCACGCCCAAGCGGGCCTGTGCGGACCGTTGTGGAACTCCGGTGGACAGCCGTCCCCAGGCTGTGCACAACCCTGGGGGCAACTGGTGCACAGAAGGACATGTGGTTCAACCGGGTCGGCCGGGAACAGCGAGGACGATCGTCCACCGGCTGTGGAAGGAGCCCGGCCATCAGCGATCTCAGCATGTGAGACGCGACTGCGCGCCTGTAATTAGCCACCCGTACCGTCGGTGCTGCCATGCGCCGAGCCCGTCGACGATCGTTCTCCCGCCACCCGGCCGATCGCGAGATCCTCCGGCTCGCACTTCCGGCTCTCGGTGCACTCGTCGCCGAACCCCTCTTCCTGCTTGCCGATTCGGCCATCGTCGGCCACCTCGGCACGCCGGAGCTCGCAGGCCTCGGCATCGCCGGCGCCGTGCTGGCCACGCTGGTCAACGTCTCGGTCTTCCTCGCGTACGGCACGACGGCGGCGGTCGCCCGGATGCTCGGGGCAGCGGACCTACGCGGCGCGATGCGGCAGGGGATCGACGGTTGCTGGCTCGCGCTCGTCGTCGGCGTCGTCAGCGCCACGATCGGCTGGGCCGGCAGCCCCTGGCTCGTCTCGTTGTTCGGCCCGTCACGCGACGCGGCGGCCTACGCCGAGACCTACCTGCGGATCAGCCTGCTCGGCATCCCGTCGATGCTGCTGGTGCTTGCCGCGACCGGCGTTCTGCGTGGCCTGCAGGACACCCGGACCCCGCTGGTCGTCGCCATCGCGGGAGCCGCCGGCAACGTCGTCCTGAACGTTTTGTTCGTCTACGGTCTCGGCCTCGGGATCGGCGGCTCGGCGCTCGGCACCGTCATCGCCCAGACGGCCATGGCCGCCGCCTTCGCCCGGGTGGTCATTCGCGGGGCCCGTCGGCACGGTGCATCCTTGCGGCCGGACTGGCCCGGTGTCCGGCGTTCCTTCGGTGCCGGCATGCCGCTCGTCGTCCGGACGGTCTCGATGCGGGTCGCCCTGATCGTCGCCACGGTGGTCGCTGCCGGCCTCGGTACGGCGGAGTTGGCCGCTCACCAGGTCGTCTTCACCACCTGGACGTTGCTGGCGCTCATTCTCGATGCCATCGCGATCGCGGCCCAGGCGCTCGTCGGGCGTGCCCTCGGCGCGGGAGACGTCGACGAGGCCAGGTCCGTCACCCGGCGGATGGTCCAGTGGGGAGTGCTCACCGGCGCCGGCCTGGCCGTCGCCACCCTCGCCGTCGCGCCGTTTTACGCGCGGCTGTTCACGCGCGACGCCGACGTGCGCTCGCTGCTCGTAGCCGCGCTCGTCGTCGCGGCCCTCGTGCAACCGGTGGCCGGGTGGGTGTTCGTCCTCGACGGCGTCCTCATCGGGGCCGGGGACGGGCGTTACCTCGCGGTGGCATCCGTCCTCAGCATGCTCGCGTTCCTGCCCGCTGCATATTCGGTGACCGCGTTCGACCTCTCCGGGGCGGCGGGCCTGGTCGCCCTGTGGGCCGCCATCGGGGTCTGGATACTCGCCCGGCTGGTGACGCTCGCGCTCCGCGAACGTCACGGAGCGTGGCTCGTGACCGGAGCCGTCCGCTGAACTATCCGCGGGGCGCGAGTCCTTCCAGGGTTGCGTCGAAGAACCGCCGCATGAGCTCGAGGTCCAGCGGGCGGTAGGCCGGAAGGTCGTGGCACGGCGGGGTCGACCGAAAGAGTGGGAGGAACAACGCCCCGCGGCCTGAGCATCCTCGCAGGTGCGAGGGCCCGGAAGCGGCGTTGCGCCTCCCGTTCTCCGCTCGCCGGCCTATCCACAGTTACACATGCTGGTTCTTCTCGACCACGGCATTCTGCAGGATCATCTCGCTGCATGACGGTCGTCGAGGCGCTGCGGTCGCTCGGCGGCACCGCCCGTTGGAGCGAGTTGCGCCGGTTGATCAGCCAGCACGCTCTCGACCAAGCCCTCGGGACAGGATCGGTCGTGCGAGCTGGGCGCCGTGGCCACTACTGCCTGCCGGACCGGCTCGACCAGAGCCGAGCGCGAGCGGTCGGCGGCGTCGTCTCACATATCAGCGCCGCCGAGATCTGGGAGCTCGGGGTGCTCGAGCCGCAGACGTCGCTGCACGTCACAGTGCGCCGCCACCGGCACGGCGTCAACAGGCCGCAACATATCGTCGTCCACTACTCCGACCTGCGCCCCGACGAGATTCGCGGTGGGGTGACCACCGTCCTGCGGACGGTGGTCGACTGCGCGCGGACCTGCGCGTTCCCGCAGGCACTGGTCATCGCCGACACCGCCATCCGCATCGGCCACATCACCCACCGAGAGCTGGTCGAGACCGCGGCGATGCTGCGCGGCCCGGGCGCCGCCCGAGCACGCCGTGTGGCCACCTACTCCGACTCGCGGGCCATGTCACCACCGGAGTCGGCGTTGCGCGCCATCCTCATCGACGGCGGGATCACGAGCTTCGTGCCTCAGTTCCGTGCCCGGAGGAACGGGCGTTGGATCGCAACGGCCGACCTCGGTGACCGTGCGACCGGGGTCCTGCTCGAGGCCGACAGCTTCCTCTGGCACGGCCAGCGAGCTGCGCTCGAACGCGATGCCCGCCGTTACAACGAGCTCGTCGCCGCCGGGTACCTGGTGCTCCGCTTCACGTGGGAGCACGTCGTCGGCGACCCCGCTTGGGTCCTCACCGTGGTGCGTCGGGTACTGGCTCGGCGGGGTCGATCGGAAGAGTGGGAGGAACAACCCCCCGCGGCATGAGCATCCTCGCAGGTGCGAGGGCCCGTAAGCGGCCTTGTGCCTCCCGTTCTTCCGACAGACGTGGCCCAGCACCGCACAGAACGGGTGCCGGGCAGTTGAGGCGTTACCGGTCAGGTGGCGACGACCTCGAGCTGGACGGTCGCGGCGACCTCCGGGTGCAGGCGCACGGTGACGGTGTGGGCGCCGACCGTCTTGATCGGGTTGCCCACCTCGATCCGGCGCTTGTCCAGGCCGGGGCCACCGGCCTGCGGCGACGGCGGAGACGATGTCGGCCGGTGTCACGGCGCCGAACAGACGGCCGGCCTCGCCGGCTCGGGCAGACAGTCGGACCGGCGCGGCCTCGAGCCGGGCCTGGACCTCGCGTGCGGTGTCGAGATCGGCGATGTCACGCACCGAGCGGGCCCGGCGGATCGTCTGGAGCTGCTTCTCGCCGCCACGGGTCCACGCGATCGCGAGGCCGCGTGGCATGAGGTAGTTGCGGCCGTAGCCGTCCTTGACCTCGATCACGTCGCCGGCCGTGCCGAGGCCCGTGACCTCCTGGGTGAGGATGAGCTTCATCGTGTCGTCACCCTCTCAGCGTGCGGTGGAGGTGTAGGGCAGCAGCGCCACCTCGCGGGCGTTCTTGATCGCGACCGCGACGTCGCGTTGGTGCCGTGTGCAGCACCCGGTCACGCGACGGGCCCTGATCTTGCCGCGGTCGGAGATGTACTTCCGCAGCATGCCGGTGTCCTTGTAGTCGACGTACTTGACCTTTTCCTTGCAGAATGCGCAGACCTTCTTCTTCGGCTTGCGCACAGCGGGCTTTGCCATCGTGGTGCTCCTCGGTGGAGTCGGAGCCCGGTCGCCTCGCTGGCAGCGGTGACCGGGATGGTCGGGTTCAGACCTAGAACGGGGGCTCGTCACCCGCGGGGTCGGGCGCCGTACCGCCGGACCAGGGGTCCGCCGGCTGGCCGCCCTGACCACCTTGACCGCCCTGAGCGGGCGTGGCCCACGGGTCGGCACCGCCACCCTGTGGTGCACCGCCGCCGAACCCGCCGCCGGACCGCTGGGTCTTGGTGACCTTGGCGGTGGCGTAGCGCAGGCTCGGGCCGATCTCGTCGACGTCGAGCTCGACGACCGTACGCTTCTCGCCCTCGCGGGTCTCGTACGAGCGTTGCTTGAGCCGGCCGGTGACGACGACCCGAGCGCCGCGCTGCAGCGACTCGGCGACGTTCTCGGCCGCCTGCCGCCAGACCGAGCAGGACAGGAACAGCGGGTCGCCGTCCTTCCATTCGTTGGTCTGCCGGTCGAAGATGCGCGGCGTCGACGCGACCCGGAAGTTGGCCACGGCAGCACCGCTGGGGGTGAAGCGCAGCTCCGGGTCGTCGGTCAGGTTGCCGACGACGGTGATGACGGTCTCGCCTGCCATAGGTGGTCCCTCCCGAAGGGCGGATGCGAGCCTTGCGATCAGTGGGCGTCCGGGCGGACGACCTTGGTGCGCAGGATGGACTCGTTGAGCCCGAGCTGGCGGTCGAGCTCCTGCACCGCTGCCGGCTCGCACGTGACGTCGAGTACGGCGTAGATGCCTTCGCTCTTCTTGTCGATCTCGTAAGCGAGCTTGCGGCGGCCCCAGATGTCGACCTTCTCGACGGTGCCGCCGGACTGGCGGACAACGCCGAGGAACG
This sequence comes from uncultured Actinomycetota bacterium, assembly GCA_963801065.1. Classification (GTDB taxonomy): domain Bacteria; phylum Actinomycetota; class Actinomycetes; order Jiangellales; family Jiangellaceae; genus CAWDDG01. The sequence continues at coordinate 414,874 of CAWDDG010000004.1, forward strand.
TGTCGAGGCTGGGAGCCACGCTGCGCTCCTCGAGCGCGGCGTCGAGGATCACCATGATCTCGTAATGACGCATTTGCCGATCACCTCCTGTGGTCTTCGCGGCCACGGTCTCTCCGTAGCAGGAGGGCATGTGCGTCGCACGGCCCGGGCGTACGGAGTTCCCGTACGTGACCGGGCCGAGGTACCAGGGTACCAGCGCCGGACGCCTGTCCCGTCCGTCATCCACAGGCCGATCAGATCGGCGACCACGGCTTGCCGGCTCCGCCGGTTCTGGGCAGGCTCACCAGGCATGAGCCCCGCGATCACGCGTGAGAACGTGCTTGCGGTACTGACGCTGGGCTTCGGCGTGGCGTCCGCGCTGTGCGCGTTCGTGCCTTCCTGGCACGTGCCCGGGTCGTGGGCCGGTCTGACCGGCATGGTGCTCGGAGCCGCGGCCCAGATGGTGTCGACCTCGACCGCGCAGCGTTGGGTTGTCGTGCCTGGCTGGGTGCTGGCCTTCGGCGGGCTCTTCGTCGGCGTCGCGAACGGCGGGTTCCAGTAGGTGGGTCGACCCCAGGCCTGGCCACACGACCGCCTGGTCAGCGACGCCTTGCCGGGCTGTCCGTGGCCGTCGGTAGTGTCGGCGTCATGGCGACAACCAAGATCGGGGCTCACCTCGATCAAGTCGACCCGCTGGCCGAGGCGGCCGTGCGTGGCGCCGACATCGCGCAGTTCTTCCTCGGCGATCCGCAGGCGTGGAATGCACCTGCCGTCGCCTATGAAGGTGGTGCGGCCGTTCTGCGACGGGCCGCCGAGGCGGCAGGCATCGACCTGTACATCCACGCGCCGTACCGCCTCAACGTCGCCACGACCAACAACCGGATCCGCATCCCCAGCCGCAAGCTGCTGCAAGAGCACGTCGACGCAGCAGCCGAGGTCGGTGCCAAGGCGCTGATCGTGCACGGTGGGCACGTCCTGCAGTCCGACGACCCCGAGGTCGGGTTCGACAACTGGCGCAAATGCGCGGAGCGGCTGGAGCAGAAGCTGCCCGTGCTGATCGAGAACACGGCCGGCGGCGACAATGCCATGGCCCGCCGGCTGGATCGCATCGCCCGGCTGTGGGACGCCGTCGGAGATTCCGGGATCGGGTTCTGCCTCGACACCTGCCATGCACACGCTGGCGGCATCGAGCTCGCCGACGTGGTCGCCGACATCCTTGCCATCACAGGCCGGATCGACCTGGTCCACGCCAACGACAGCCGCGACCCGTTCGACTCCGGCGGTGACCGACACACGAACCTCGGCGCCGGCACGATCGGTGCCGACGCGATCGTCGCGATCGCCCGGGCCGCGGGCACGCCGGTCGTCGTCGAGACGCCTGGTGGGGCCGACGGCCAGGGCGCCGACATCGCGCTACTGCGCAAGGAGCTCGGCTGAGTCGGCTCGTCAACCCCCTGTGCGACCTCGATAGCCGGATGCACGCCAACGGGCTGTCGGAACCACGTTGGCGCCCATCTCGCTATCGAGGTGCCGGCCTCTGCGAACCGCCGCCGCATCCGCTCCGAGCGCCAACCGCCGGGGGTGGGCCGCGCACACGAGGCCGCCGGCGAGGTCCTAGGTGCTCACGCGTCGAACGTCGGCGAGGTCAGTGGTGGACCCGGCAACCGCTTCCGGGCGCACGGCGTCGCGGACGACCCGGAGCGCATCGGTCAACGCGCCGAGCTGCTCCGGACTGAGCAGTCCGGTGAACCAGCGGTCGACGTCCTCGAGATGCCCGGTGATCACCCGAGCGATGCGCTCGATTCCGGAGTCGGTCATCCGTGCCCACGTGCCGCGCCGGTCTGTGTCGCAGCTTTCCCGCGTGACCAGACCGTCGCGTTCGAGGCGGTCGACGACGCGGGTGATACCGCTGGTCGACAGGCTGGTCTGTGCGGAGAGATCGCTCATACGCAGCTGCCGACCAGGCGTCCGGGAAAGCCGTAACAGTACCTCGAACTCGGTCTCGGACATCCCGTGGTCGTGGATGTGGGGCGCGAGCTTGGCGATCAGGCCTTGATGCGCCTCCACGAAGAGCCCGACGGCCGTCAGGCGAGGGTCGTCGATCTGCTCGGAGGGCATGTCCCGATTCTAGCAAATGTTGCGGTGAGGAATATTGACTTGTAGATTATTGCTCAGGCAGCGTCAGTCCATCGACCCTGAGAGGACGAGCCACAGTCATGACCGACACAACCACCCTCGCCAACACCCGTGAGTGGGAAGGCATCACGATTCCCACACCAGGAACCTTCACGCTCGACCCGGCGCACACCAGCGTCGGCTTCGTCGCCAAGCACATGATGGTCACGAAGGTTCGGGGCCACTTCCCCGAGGTCGAGGGCACGATCGCGCTGGCCGACGACCTGACCCAGTCGACGATCGACGTCACGCTTCAAGACGGCATCGGTCAACACCGGAGCGTCCGACCGCGACAAGCACCTTCGGTCCGGGGACTTCTTCGACGTCGAGACCTACCCGGAGATCACCTTCCGATCCACCTCAATCCGCCACCTCGGTGGGGCGGAGTTCGTGGTCACGGGTGACCTGACCATCCGGGGCACCACCAAGCCAGTCGAGTTGGCCGTTACCTTCGAGGGAGTCGGCGTCAATCCCTGGGGCGCCCAGGTCGCCGGCGTCAGCGCCCGCACCGAGGTCGACCGCGAGCAGTGGGGCCTGACCTGGAACGCCGCCCTCGAGACCGGTGGCGTGCTGGTCGGCCGCAAGGTCATTCTCGAGATCGAGGCCGAGGCCAAGCGCGCCTGAGCGCCTTGCTCTCGTTGCGGGGAGCGTGGTGACGGCCGCGCTCCCCGTTGTCCCCTCTGCGCGCTCCGGCGACGCCGACGCCGGCCGGTACCCTCGTGCACCGTGACGCTCCAGGTGCGTGAGATCTCGCGCGAAGCCCATCTCGCCGCCATCACAGCCCGACCTTCGGTGAGCTTCCTCCAGACCCCGGCCTGGGGCGACGTCAAGCGCGAATGGCGCGCCGAGTCGTTGGGCTGGTTCGACGGCGACGGGCTGGTCGGCGTCGGCCTCGTGCTCTACCGGCGGGCGCCGCGGGTGCCGCGCTATCTTGCGTACCTCCCCGAGGGCCCGGCCATCGACTGGGCCGGTGCCGCCGCGACCGACGGCCTCGGTCGCTGGCTCGAACCGCTCGTCTCGCACGTCAAGGCAAAGGGGGCGTTCGGGCTTCGCATGGGCCCGCCCGTCGTCACCCGCCGGTGGAGGGCGGCGACGGTCAAGGCCGCGCTCGCGGACGACAGCGTCCACCGCCTCAGCGACGTCGAGCCCGACGCCATCTCGCCCACCGGGACCGCCGTCACCACGCAGCTCGCCGCCTTGGGGTGGCGTCCGCCTCCCGACGGCGGCGGCTTCTCCGCCGGCCAGCCGCAGCACGTCTTCCAGCTGCCACTCACCGGCCGTGACGAAGACGACGTGCTCAAGGGCTTCAACCAGCTGTGGCGGCGCAACGTCAAGAAGGCCGAGAAGGAAGGCGTCAGCGTCGAGCAGGGCACCGCGGACGATCTGTCGGCCTTCCACGAGCTCTACGTGGAGACCGCGCGCCGGGACGGCTTCACGCCGAGACCGCTCGCGTACTTCGGCGGCATGTGGAAGGCGATGACCGCCGAAGACCCGCAGCGCCTGCGCCTCTATCTGGCCCGACACGCCGGCGACCTGGTCGCCGCGACCACGATGGTCCGGGTCGGCGTGCACGCGTGGTACTCGTACGGCGCGTCGTCGACGGAGAAGCGAGACGTACGTGGTTCGAACGCAGTCCAGTGGCAGATGATCCGCGACGCCCTGGCCGAGGATTGCGACGTGTACGACCTGCGGGGCATCACCGACACGCTGGACGAGGACGATCCCCAGGTGGGCCTCATCCGTTTCAAGATCGGCACGGGGGGCGAGGCGGTGGAGTACGCAGGGGAATGGGACCTGCCGATCTCCAAGGTGCTCTACGCTGCCTTCGACCTCTACCTGAAGCGGCGGAGCTGACGGTGCCGCTGACGCTGCATGTCGACGCCGCACGCTGGCGCGAGCACCTCCGTTCCTATGTCGCTGCGCACAGTGGCGTGGTGCCGGTGACCAAGGGCAACGGATACGGGTTCGGTACCGCCGTGCTCGCCGCGGAGGCGGCCGCGCTCGGTGTACATACGCTCGCAGTCGGCACCTACGAGGAGATCTCCGACGTCAGCCTCCCGTTTCCCGGCGACGTGCTCGTCCTGTCGCCGTGGCGGCCCTGGCACGACCTCGGGCCGACCGACGACGGCAAGGTCATCCACACCGTCTCCCGGCTGACAGACCTGCGCGACCTCGCCGAGAGCGACCGTCGGCCGCGCGTCGTCGTCGAAGTGCTCACGAGCATGCGCCGGCACGGAATCGCGACCACCGAGATCGGGCGGGCCGTTTCGATGCTGGACCATGTCCGGTTCGAGGGCTGGGCGCTGCATCTGCCGATCGCAGGCGACGGCGTGGCCCAGGCCCGGGATCTGTCCCGGCTGTTCGTCGCGACAGCGGGCGCCCCGGGCGACCGTCTTTGGGTCAGTCATCTCGCCGCCGAGGAGGCCGACCGACTGGCGGCCCGGACGTCGACCGAGGTGCGGCTACGTGTCGGCACGGCGCTGTGGCTGGGAGACCCGTCCGCACTGCGCGTGCGGGCAACCGTGCTGGACGTTCATGCGATCCGGCGCGGGCAACCGTTCGGCTACCGACAGCGCCATGCTCGGCGTGACGGCATCCTTCTCGTCGTTGCGGGCGGGACGGCCCACGGCGTCGCCCTGGAAGCACCAACGCCGGCCACGTCGATACGCCAGCGTGCCGTGTCCGTCGCCAAGGGTTCGCTCGAGGCCGCGGGGTGGGCGCTGTCACCGTTCCACGTGGCCGGCAAGCGGCGATGGTTCGCCGAGCCGCCGCACATGCAGTGCTCGCTGATCTGGCTGCCCGCCAGCATCGATCCGCCTGCGGTCGGCGACGAGATCGACGTCGACGTCCGCTACACCACAGCCACCTTCGACCGCATCGCCTGGTCCTGACCCGTTTCCCCAAATGATCACGTTAAGTGGGCCTCTGGGGCCGTTACCAGGTCTCGGACCCTGGTAACGGGGGTACACGCCTACTTAACGTGATCATTTGGGAGACGGGTCAGCCGGCCCAGCGGCTGGTCAGGTATGCGGCCGCCCAGAGGGCCATGAGCGGAACGCTGAGGCTCAGGTACGCCCACAGCACCCAGCGGCGGCGAACCGCGACGACGGCGAGGGCGATCCACAACGGCCACCACAACAGCGTCGCCCGCGGCACTGAGAAGTACCAGAACGACGTCCCGAACGCGACGACCTGGAGGCCGATCCAGGTGGCGTCGCCCCACCGCCGCCAGACCAGGAGGGCGACGGTCAGCGCGACGCCGATCGACATGGCGACGATCTCGGCGCGGAACATCCACGCGAATCCCGGTGTCATCCCGCCACCCGATCCATCGCCGATGCAGAACGATCCGGCCGCCGGGCCGCAGAAGCCTGCATTCACCGTGTGCGCCAATGCGTCCCACGGCCAGGTGAACTCGCGGTTCCACTCCTCGGCCTGCGCACTCATCCAGGCCAGCCAGTCGCCGGTCGTCGAGTACAGGTAGGTCATCCATGCGGCGAGCGGTACCGCCGGCGCGAGCAGCCAGGGCACATCGGCCCAGCGTCGCCCGTGTCGCGACGTCAGCCACTCGACCACGATCGCCACCACCAGGAACACGCCGCTCACGCGTACGGTGCAGGCTGCCGCCGCAAGCAAGCCTGCGTAGGACCATCGTCCGCGGCGGGCGCACAGCCAGGCCGGGATCGCCAGACCGAGGAACAGCGACTCCGTGTACGGCGCCGCGAGGAATACGGCGGGCGGCGCGAACACCCAGACCAGCACCGCCAGCCGGCCCGTGCCCGGACCTCCCTCGATGTCACCGAGCCGGGCCAGAGCGACGGCCGCGACCCCGCCGGCGACGAGCGAGACCAACAGTCCGCCGACGACAGGCGCGATCCCGATCGCGTCACCGAGCCGCATGAGGGCCGGGAACCCGGGGAAGAACGCCTCGTTCGGGACACCGGTCGGCTCGCCTCCGTACCAGTGGATCGCGATGCCCTCGAAGTGCACGAAGTCCCAGCGTCTCCACCGGTCGAGGAGTGGGACGACGCTGCTGTCGGACACGGCCATGAGCCACCCGATCGCACCGGCGACCACCCACACCGAAGCGCGGCTGGCCAGCCAGATCAGCAGGGCGTCGCGGTCGGTCGGGCGCACTCGCGCAACCGCCGCACCGATCCGCTCGGCTCGGGTCCTCGGTGCGCGCTCGGTGGCCGCCTCAGCCGCGTTGATCATGGCGAGACGGGCCTTTCAGACGCGGACCGGACTGCCACATCACCGTGATCAACGGCGGTGCGGTCGAGGTAGGGGCGGACCGGGTCGTGCTCGGGGTGCAGCACGTCACGGACGACGACGGCGACAAGCCAGCCCAGACCCGCAATGCGAAGGGCCGTCGCCCCGGCATAGCCGCGGGACCCGATCAGCGGATGCTCGGCGTCGTACAACGATGCGAGGTGCCACCACACGGCGACGAAGTACACCACCTCGGTGAGCTGCCAGATCAGCAGGTCTCGCCAGCGGGGGCGGGCCAACACCGCGAGCGGGAGCAGCCAGAGCGCGTATTGCGGCGACCACACCTTGTTCACGAGCAGGAACGCAGCCACCGCGAGCAATGCGAGCTGTGCGAGCCGCGGCGGTTCGGGGGCAACGAGCGCCAGCCACCCGACCAGCGCCAGGAGGATGAGGGCGACGCCGACGAGCAGACCGTCGATCCGCTCCAGGAGAAGCGCTGGGTGAAGCAGGTCGAGCGCGTACCACGGCGAGCCGATGTCGGCGCCGCGGTCGCTGTTGAACGTGAAGAACTCGCGCCAGCCCTCGGGCGCCCACAGGTAGACCGGCAGGTTGACGGCCACCCAGGTCAGGAACGCCGCACCCACGCTGGTGGCGTAGTCGGCCATCGCCCGAGCACGATCGGGGGCCCGCAGCGCGACCAGCAGCATCGGCCCGAGCAACAGCGCCGGATACAATTTCGCGGCCGCACCGAGACCCACCAGGACACCGGCAAGAAACGCGCGCTCCCTGGTCCACGCCAGGATCGCCAGTGCCGCCAGCGCTGCCGCGAGCAGGTCCCAGTTGATCGTCGCAGTGAGCAGCAACACCGGCGACGCGGCGACGAGCATCGCGTCCCACGGCCGCCGGCGAACCGTTCGTGCGGTCGCTACGACCACCACCAGGGCCGCGATGCCCATCAGCAACGCCGTCACGTCGTAGAACCGCACACTCTCGGCCAGGGCTTGCCGATCTCCGGCCGAGCCTGCAGCTCCGTCGGCTGGGACATCGGCCGCCAGCGCCCGGGCCAGGTACGCCGAGCCCTGCATGACCGCGCCGGTCAGGACGGGATACTCGAGCGCCGTATCCCGGTATGCCACCGCGCCATCCGCGAAGCCGCGTTCGCGGTAGAGGAACGCCACATCGCTGTAGCAGAGTCCGGTCCACATCGACCGGTCCTCGCGGCTGGCCCAGGAGTCGCCACGGCATGACGCGTCGGCGATCACCCCCAACCCGAGCACGACGCACGCGACGGCCAGTGCGACCCGGACCGGTCCCCACCAGCCGTGTCCCGTCGAGGCGTGGCGGCCGATCGGTCCACCCACCGCCTCGCTGGCCGAGATGACCAGAGGATCGTCGCGACTTGGCAGCGCGATCGGCGAACTCACCCCAAGAAGCTAGCCTTTGTGGCACGCGGGCGCGGCCAAGGTGGGACTGAAGAATGCCCTGACTGCGCCAGGTCATGGTGGGCCGACGTCGATGGTGACCGTCGATCCCTCGGGTGCGGACGTGCCGCCAGGGGGGCTCTGGTTGATGACCTTGCCCTGGGGGCTCTGTTCGCCGTTGACCTGGACGTTGAAGCCGAGACTCCGGAGGTCTCGCTCGGCATCATGCCTCGTCATGCCGACCACGTTCGGCACGTCGACCTGGGGCACGCCGGGTGCGACCGCGACGACGATGGTGACGGTCGATCCCGGAGCGGCCGTGCCGCCGCCGGGGCTCTGGTCGATCACCTGACCCGCCGGCGCCTGGTTGGTCTCCTGCTGGTTGACGTCTACCTGGAAGCCGGCCCGGCTCAGGGTGCGCTCGGCTTGGCCCTGCTGCATGCCGATCACGTTCGGCACGTCGACGTCCGGGTCCTGGGACGGGGTGGCCGCGATCGGCGTGCAGTTCGGCGGGATTCCCTCCGTGCCCGGCGGACAGATCTGCGGCGCCGCAGTCGGACTCGGGTTGAGATCATTGCCGAGCTCGGCGGGCTCCGGGAACTCCTGGACCGGCATCCCTTCCAGGGCGGCCTTCATGAACGCCGTCCAGATGCGCGTTGGATACTCACCGCCGAAGAACGTTTCGAGACCACCGACGCCGTCGAGGTCCTCGGTCGAGTCACCTTTGGAGAACGCCACGGCGGCCGACAGTTCGGGCGTGAAACCGGCGAACCAGGACGACGTCGTGGTGTCCTCGCGCAGGGCGGCCGTGCCGGTCTTCCCCGCTGCGGGCCGGTCGAGAGCCTGAGCCTCCGTGCCGGTGCCGTGACGCCCTTCGATCACCTGCGTCATGGCGTAGGTCGCGTCGGCGACGACATCGGCCTCGAAGGCCTGGCCGACCTCGGCCTTTCCCTCGTACCGCACGACTCCCGACGGGTCGGTGACCTTGACGACGGTGTACCAGTCGGCCTGCTTGCCCTGTGCGGCGAAAGTTGCGTACGCATCGGCCATCTGAACCGGACTGACCGACGCCGTTCCCAGCGTGATCACGCCGTCTGCGTTCAAGCCGGGAGCATCCTCTGGGATACCGGCGCGGACGATCGCGTCCTTGACCGGGTCCGAGCCGATCTGCAGCGTCAGGTCGACGAACGCGGTGTTGATCGATCGCTCGGTGGCTGTGACGAGATCGACGTGCTCTCCGTAGTCCTCGTCGAACTCGTTGCTGATCGGCTTGAGCAGCCGTTCGTCCTCCAACGGCGAGTTGCCCGCGAACCGGCTCTTCAGGGAGACGTCGTTCTCAAGGGCCGCCAACAACGTGAAGGGCTTGATGGCCGATCCCGGTTGGATCTCGCCCTGGGTCGCGTAGTCATATGGCTGGGTGACCGCGTCGGGCCCGCCGTACATGGCCACGACGGCGCCGTCACCCGGCTTGACCGCAGCCAGCCCGATGTGGACGCCCTCGGAGTTCTCGGTCTCCGGAGGGAACTCCTGGGCGACGGCATTGGTCGCCGCGGTCTGGGCCTTCGGGTCGAAGGTCGTGACCACGCGCAGGCCACCGGTCTCGATCTCGACCGGGTCGAGGCCAGCGGCCTCCAGCTCCTTCTTGACCTGCTGCAAGAGATAGCCGTTCGGGCCGGCGTACTGGTTGCTCTTCTGCTCGGGCAGCACGGTCGGCGCGACGGCCGCATCCGCCGTCGCCTGGTCGAGCCAGCCCTTCTCGACCATGCCGTCCAGCACGTAGCGGAAGCGCTCGTTGAAGCGTGCGAGGTTGTCCTCGCCGAGCGTCGGGTCGTAGCGGCCCGGGTTGCGCAGGATCGATGCGAGAGCTGCGCCCTCCTCGAGTGTGAGATCGCCGATGTTCTTGCCGAAGTACGTCCTCGAGGCCGTCTGGACGCCGTAAGTTCCGCGGCCGAACCAGATCGTGTTGAGGTAGTCCTGCAGGATCTGGTCCTTGTCCAGCTGCTGGTCGATCTTGACCGAGATGAACAGCTCCTTGACCTTGCGCGAGATGGTCTGTTCCTGGGTCAGGTAGTAGTTCTTGACGTACTGCTGGGTGATCGTCGAGCCGCCTCCGGCAATCTCGCCGCCGGTGATGCTGTTCCAGCCGGCCCGGGCGATGCCGAGCGGGTCGAAGCCGCTGTTGTCGTAGAAACTGCGGTCCTCGGCCGCTATCACAGCGTGCCGAACGTGCTCGGGGATGTCCTCGATGTCGACGCTCTCGCGGTTCTCGGCACTGAACCGGCCGAGCTCGGTCGTGCCGTCGCTCCAGTAGACGATCGTCGCCTGCGAGCGGGAGAAGTCGTTGGCCGCGGGCACGTCGGTCATGGCGAAGGCGACGCCGATCCCGAGGATGCCGAGCAGGAACATGCCGAACGCGTAGAGCGAGAGTTTCTTCCAGGTGAACCACCTGCGCCAGCCGCGTCTTGCGTCCTTGCCGGCCGCGTGCCGACGCGTCCGCTTGCCGCCGCGACCGTTGGCACCGTCACCGCCGCCACCGACGCCGCCACCGGAACCACCCGGCCCACCGGGCTCGCGCGAGCCGCCCCCGCCACCGGATCCGCGGCCGGCGCCGGAACCACCGGTGCCCAAAGCGCCACCTTCGGCGGCACGGAGAAAGGCCTCGCCTCGACTGCCGGGTGCCGGCGTTCCGACCAGACCCGGGCGAGAGCCGGTCCCTCGCGGCGCCTCCGAACCGTTGGCGGGTCGAGGGCCGTCCGGACCGGCGGTCGGCCGGGGTGCGACTGCCGTTCGCCGGCGTCTACCGGCTCGGCGTCGTCGTTCGTCACTCACAGGGGATCTCTGCTCGTCGGGTACAGGACAAGGTGACACGGCACCGCCAGGCAGCCTACGACGGACCACCCCGTCATCCCCAAGTCGCCAACGGCCACGAATGCCGCGGGAGGGTGGCCTTGCGCTTCAGCACCGGTCACTCTATCGTCGCAGACTATCAACCCGATGTATCGACTCGATACATCGGACCGAAAGTGTGCCGAGGAGCGTACCGCCGTGGCCAAGCGTGCCGACGCGCTGGAGCTGGCTGTGCTGGGCCTGCTCCATGACGCACCGATGCACGGCTACGAGCTCCGCAAGCAGGTCAACGCGCTGCTGGGCTGGGGGCGGGCCTTCTCGTACGGGACGCTCTACCCCTGCCTGAAGGAGCTCGTCCGCCGGGGGTGCCTCGCGGAGGATTCCGGTCTCGAGCCCGTGGCCGCCCATCTCGGTGGCCGCCGCAGCAAGATCGTCTACAAGCTCACCCCCGAAGGTAAGGAGCGTTTCGCCGGCCTCCTGTCGCAGACCGGGCCGTCGTCCTGGGACGACGAGCAGTTCGGGGTGCACTTCGCGTTCTTCGCCCGAGCCGACGCAGCCACCCGGATGCGCATCCTCGAGGGCCGGCGCACCCGCCTGCAGGAACGCCTCGAGCAGTTCAAGTCCGCGCTGCAGCGGACCCGGGAACGGCTCGACGCCTACACCCTCGAACTGCAGAACCACGGCCTCGAGTCGGTCGAGCGCGAGGTGAAATGGCTCGACGCACTCATCGAGACGGAGCGCCGAGGCGCGAACGACGCAACGCAGAGCAAGCGGGGCAGTGCGCCCCGAAGGCGAACCGGATCCCCGCCGGTCCGCCCCGCAGAGTGAGAAAGGGAAGCCGATGAGTTCGGTTCGGGTAGCCATCGTGGGCGTAGGCAACTGCGCCGCATCGCTCGTCCAGGGCGTGCATTACTACCGCGACGCCGACCCGGGGCACAAGGTGCCCGGTCTCATGCACGTCCAGTTCGGTGAGTACCACGTCCGCGATGTCGAGTTCGTCGCTGCTTTCGACGTCGACGCCAAGAAGGTCGGGCTCGACCTCGCCGACGCGATCGGCGCCAGCGAGAACAACACGATCAAGATATCCGACGTACCGGTCACCGGCGTCACCGTCCAGCGCGGGCACACCCACGACGGCCTGGGTAAGTACTACCGCGAGACCATCACCGAGTCCGACGCCGAGCCGGTCGACGTGGTCGCCGTGCTCCGCGACGCGCGGGTCGACGTTCTCGTCTGCTACCTGCCCGTGGGCTCGGAGGTCGCCGCGAAGTTCTACGCCCAATGCGCGATCGACGCGGGCGTGGCCTTCGTCAACGCCCTGCCGGTCTTCATCGCGGGCACCAAGGAGTGGGCCGACAAGTTCGCCGCGGCCGGCGTGCCGATCGTCGGCGACGACATCAAGTCGCAGGTCGGTGCCACTATCACGCACCGGGTGCTGGCCAAGCTGTTCGAGGACCGCGGCGTCACCGTCGACCGCACCTACCAGCTCAATGTCGGCGGCAACATGGACTTCAAGAACATGCTCGAACGCGAGCGCCTGGAGTCCAAGAAGATCTCCAAGACCCAGTCGGTCACGTCGCAGCTCGTCAACGGCCTCGAGCCGCGCAACGTCCACATCGGCCCGTCCGACTATGTGGAGTGGCTCGACGACCGCAAGTGGGCGTTCGTGCGGCTCGAGGGCCGCAACTTCGGCGACGCTCCGATCAGCCTGGAGTACAAGCTCGAGGTGTGGGACTCGCCGAACTCCGCGGGCATCATCATCGACGCCATCCGCGCCGCGAAGATCGCGACTGACCGCGGCATCGGCGGCCCGATCCTCTCGGCGTCGTCGTACTTCATGAAGTCACCGCCGGAGCAGTACCCGGACGACGTGTGCCGCGACCTGGTGGAGAAGTTCATCGCCGGCGAGGTCGACCGCTAGGCGTCCCCAACCCGGGCACATCGACCACGTCGACCATGCTGGGCCGGCGATGTGGCCAACCGCGGCCGGGGCAACCGTAGAGCGGGTCGGCGGGTCCCTCACCCAAATGCCGCGTTTGGGGGATTGGGGCATCGTCAGGCACTCTAGAGCGTCCATCTCACGTACCAGGGACTGTCCAGCTATTGACAGGATGCGGCACGGATGGGAAGCGTCGTCTACCGTCTCATGCCGTGACGCCGCTCCGCCGTAGCTGTGTCGCCCCGGCGGAACCTGGTCGACGACACCCGTCGGGGGGGAAGTACAAGGAAAGGACCAACCGATGACGCGGAACCCGCGAGGACACCGGAGCTCCGACACCGGCGTCGCAAAGCGGCCGCGAACCAATGAGCGTGCAACGGCGGCTGCCGGCGCTGATGCGAAGCAGCCGCGCCAAGACCGACTCGGGTCGGTCTGGCGGGCGTTCCTGCATGACCGCAGCGTGCGGTCGCGGGTCGGCGTGCTGGTCCTGCTCCCCCTGCTCGGTGCGCTCGTCCTCGGCGCGTTCCTGTTCCGCGACGCGCTGACACGTGCTGGCATCGCGAGCGACGTCGAGCGCAATGCTCGGGTCGCGGTCTCGGCCATGGAGGTCATCGACAAGCTCCAGGACGAGCGTGACGTCACAGGCCTGGCCGACGTCAACGCAACCGGGCCGGGCGCGGTGTCCAACGCGCGGAACGACACCGACCAGGCGATCACCGCGTTCCGCGAGGAGCTGAGCAATCTGCCCGACGAGGGCCTCGACCCCACGGTCGCGGAGGCGGTTCGCAGCACCGAGCTGGAGCTGGGACTGCTCTACGCTTACCGGGGATCGCGCGACATCGTTCTCGAGCCCTACGACTCGCCCGGTGTCGAGGACTATCACGTGATGGCCGAGGCTCTCACGCGCTTCGTCAAGGCCAGCGGTACCGGTTCCACCGAATCCGACCTCGTCGTCGAGATCGAGGCACTCGACTCGATCGTTCGCGCGACCGAGTCCGCGTCCGTCGAGCGCGCCCTGCTGGCCCACGTGCTCGCCAGCGGCGACCCGCTCACCGACGCCCAGCGTGAGCGCGAAGCGATCTCGCAGGGCGAGCAGGACTTCCTCCTCGGCCGGTTCGCTGCCACGGCCCAGCCGGAGGTTCGGGCCGTGTACTACGGCCAGGTTCCCGACACACTCGGTCCGATCGGCGACATCCGGGCGGCCGCCCTGGCCACCGGTGAGGAGCCGGGCCAGACGCCGGAGGCGTGGTACGAGGCCTCGACCGCCCGGATCGACGTGCTCCGAGGCATCCAGGACAGCATCGCCGAAGGGGTCGTCGAGACAAGCTTCCAGCATTGCGACCCGGGCGCAGATCGTGGCTGCCGCTACGGCCGCCGCGATCATCGTCCTGCTGGGTCTGACAGTGGCCTTGGCGGCTGCCGTCGCCCGCTCGATCATCCGCCCGCTGCGCCGCCTGCGCGGCGCGGCCCAGGATGCTGCTGACACCGGCCTGCCCGCGCTGGTCTCGCGGATCCACAGCGACGGGCCGGCGGTCATCCGCAACGTCGGTGACGCGGTCAGACCGGAGGGCCGCGACGAGATCGGCGAGGTGGCCACCGCCTTCAACGCCGTGCACTCGACCGCCGTCCGGGTCGCGGGCGAGCAGGCGCTGCTGCGCCAGAACCTGGACACGATCGTCGTCAACCTGTCCCGCCGCACCCAGTCGCTGGTCGACCGGCAGCTCGGCGAGATCGAGGACCTCGAGGCGCGCGAGCGCGACCCCGACCAGCTCGGCACACTGTTCCGGATCGACCATCTCTCGACGCGCGTCCGCCGGCACGCCGAGAGCCTTCTGGTCCTCGCCGGCGTCGAGGAGATGCGGCGCTCCGGCACGGCTGCACCGGTGCTCGAGGTGGTCCGGACAGCGGTCGGCGAGGTCGAGCAGTACCCGCGGGTGAAGTTCGGCGTCATGCCGACCGACCTGGTCACGACGGCTGCCGTCGACGACATCGCGCACCTGCTGGCCGAGCTCCTCGACAACGCCACCGAGTTCTCGGCGCCGTCGACGCCGGTCACCGTGACGAGCCAGCCGCTGCTGGGTGGCGGGCTGCGGCTGCAGGTCGCCGACTCGGGCATCGGCATCCCCGCCAATGAGCTGGTCACCCTCAACGAGCGGTTGCGTGAGCCGGGCGACATCGATGTCGCCGCGTCCCGGACGCTGGGCCTCTACGTCGTCGCCCGCCTTGCAGCCCGGCACGGGATCGTGGTGCGGCTGGTGCCCGGCGAGCCCAGCGGCACGGTCGCCCAGGTCGACCTCCCGGCGCACCTGATCGTGTCGCCGCTGGACACCGCCGACGGCGTGCTCCAGGCCGTCCAGCAGGAACCGGCGCGACCATCTCCGCTCCTTGGCGGCGTGCCGATCGAGGAGCGCGTACGCCGGTGCAGTCGAGCAGTCTCCTGCTCCGCGCCCGGTCGAGCCAGGTCCTCGACCACCGTCGCGGCCTGGGCCCGTGGCGCCGGCGCCGTCGGCCCGGCCGCCTGCAAGGCCCGTCCAGCCGATCAACGGTCTAACTGCTGCGAGTGGCCTACCGACGCGTCCCGGCACCGGCCGCGGCTACGACGAGCCGTCGCGGCAGGCCACCCGGTCCCTCCGTGCACCCGAACCAGAGCTGCCCGAGGGCGACGCGCCGATCTACGAGGCCGTTCGTTCGGCCTGGTTCCAGCGCGGTGGCGGCCCGATCGACTGGTCCAGCCCGGCCGACGAGGGCTGGCGACGCGCCGCCGCCGCCCTGCGCACCGCCGAGGAGGCGGCGAGTGCCCGCCGAACCCAGCGCGAGTCCGAGCCCGCACCGAGGCCGCGGCGTGACGACTATCTGTCGCCACGAGAACCCTTGTCGGCGCGGAACGAGACGTCGTGGACCGGCGGCGATCCGGACACCCTTCCCGACGAGCCTGCGTTCAGCACCTCCGGCCTTCCGGTCCGGCGGAGGGGCGCCACGCTGGTGCCCGGATCGATCGCCGAACTGGCCGGCGAGGCTCCCGGCGGCCCTCCTGCGGCCACCGAGCAGGATGCCACCCAGGTCGCCTCCACCCTGGCCAACCTCCAGCGAGGCGTCAGCCGCGGCCGGGAGGAGACCAGCGGCTGGGTGCCGAAACGACCTGATGACCCCGAGAGGAGCGACCCGTGAGCAGCGCCTCGAACGACGAGCTCGGCTGGTTGCTCGACCGGTTCGTCGACCGGACCCCGGGCGCTGCGCACGCCGTCGTGGTGTCCGCCGACGGCCTTCACCTGGCCGGTTCCCAGGGCCTGCCGCGCGACCGTGGCGAGCAGCTTGCGGCTGTCGTCTCGGGTCTGGCCAGCCTGACCATCGGCGCGTCGATGATCCTCGGTGCCGGCCAGGTCCAGCAGACTCTGGTCGAGATGTCCGACGGTTACCTGCTGGTCATGGCGATCCGCGACGGTGCCCACCTGGCCGTGCTAGCTGCCGGTGGCTCCGACCTGGGTCAGGTCGGCTACGAGATGGCACTGCTGGTCGAGCGGGTCGGCGCCGCCCTGACCCCGGCCGCCCGCGTCGGCTGACGATCGAACGTGTCGGGAGGACAGGAGCGATGACGCCGCCAGACGGTGGGCGGGTCCGGCCGTACCTGGCGACCCGCGGTCGCACGCGGCCCGTCCAGGAGACCGCCCTGGAGGCACTGGTCTCGTCCACCCAGGCCGGCCGGGCCCACCGGCTCGATCCGGAACCCGAGCGTGAGCGCATCCTGCGGATATGCCACGCTCCACGGTCGGTGGCCGAGGTGGCGGCCATCGTCCGGATACCACTCGGGGTCGCCCGGGTGCTCGTTGCAGACCTCGAGGCCGAAGGCCTCGTCCACGTCGCGGATCCCCATGTGGCTTACACCGGATCGGTGGCGCCGGCCCGCGACCTGAGCGTGCTCGAAAGGGTGAGGGATGGCCTTCGTCGACTCTGAGGTCGCAGGCGGCGCTCGCGCCGTGCAGGACGCCCTCTCGGTCAAGATCGTCGTCGCCGGTGGGTTCGGCGTCGGCAAGACAACCTTGGTCGGAGCGGTGAGTGAGATCGAGCCCCTGCGCACCGAGGCCTTGATGACCGCTGCGTCCACACCGGTCGACGACTTGTCGATGCTGCCGGACAAGACGACCACGACGGTCGCTATGGACTTCGGCCGGATCACGCTCGCCGAAGACCTCGTGCTGTACCTGTTCGGCACGCCCGGCCAGAACCGCTTCTGGTTCATGTGGGACGACATCACTCGCGGCGCGATCGGCGCGGTCGTACTCGTCGACACCCGCCGGTTGGCCGACTGCTTCGGGGCCGTCGACTACGTCGAGCAGCGCGGCATCCCGTTCATCGTCGCCCTGAACGCCTTCGACGGAGTCCAGCAGCACGACGTCGACGAGGTTCGCGACGCCCTGCAGGTCGGGCCCGAGGTGCCGTTCGTCGTCACCGACGCCCGCGCCCGCGAGTCGGTCAAGGACGTGCTCGTCCGTCTGGTCGAGCACGCCATGGCTGTCGTCCGGCAGGGCTGAGCCCGCTCGGGTACGGACGATGACCGGGCGGTCTGTGAAGACACCACCGCCCGGCCGTGGTTGAGGGCAAGGCTCGGAGGCGTCGCGCGCGATCGCAATCTCCTACCCTTCGGGAATGGGCCTTGCCGGCGGATTCGTCGCCGATCTGCGCACGGTGCTGCGTGGTCGCGGCTTCCGGAGGCTGTTCGCGGTCCGGATCGGTGGCCAGCTCGGCGACGGCGTGTTCCAGGTCGCGATGGCGTCCTACGTGTTCTTCTCGCCGGAGCGGCACGCCACCGCGCCAACGGCGGCCCAGGCCTTCGCCGTGCTGCTGTTGCCGTACTCGCTGGTCGGGCCGTTCGCGGGAGTTCTGCTCGACCGGTGGCGCCGCCGTCAGGTGCTGCTTGTCGCCAACGTGGCGCGCGCCGGTCTGGTGGTCGTCGTCACGGCGCTGGTTGCCCAAGGCGAAGCTGGCCCGGCGCTCTTCGCGACGGCATTGGCCGTTCTGTCAGTGAACCGCTTCATCCTGGCCGGTCTGAGCGCATCCGTTCCCCACGTCGTCCCCCAGAACGAGCTGGTCATGGCCAACGCGGTGTTCCCCACGAGCGGCACCGTGGCCGCGATGACCGGAACAGGCCTGGGCTTTCTGCTGCGGCAGGCAACGTCGGACGCGGTCCTCGCCGCGACGACGGCCGGCCTGTACCTGTCGGCAGGATTGTTGGCCCTGCGGCTGCACCGGGACCTCCTCGGTCCCGACGACGACCCGGCGCGGCCGTCGGCACGTGTCGCCGTGCGCCGCGTCGTTGCAGGCCTGCTCGATGGCGCCCGGCATGTGCGACAGCGCCCCGCGGCCGCGTGGGGGCTGATTGCGATCGGCTCGCACCGGTTCTTCTACGGCATCTCGACGGTTGCGATGATCCTGCTGAGCCGCAACTATTTCCATTCCCCGGACGACGCCGACGCGGGGCTCGCCACGCTCGCGACCGTGCTCGCCGTGTCCGGCCTCGGCTTCTTCGCCGCCGCGCTCGCGACACCCGTCGCGACCCGGCGCATGCGCAAGGAGACCTGGATCGTCGCCTTGCTCGGAACGGCGGCCGTCGTCCAGATCGTCCCCGGAGCACTGTTCACCCTGCCGGCCGTGCTGGTCGCCGCGTTCTTCCTCGGCGTGGCGTCGCAGGGTATCAAGATCGTCGTCGACACCCTGGTGCAGGAGAACGTCGAGGACGCCTATCGCGGCCGGGTCTTCTCGTTCTACGACGTGCTGTTCAATGTGTCGTTCGTGGCGGCCGCGACGTTCGCCGCCGTGACGCTGCCCCCGTCAGGCAAGTCGTATGTCGTGCTGAGCATCATCTCGGCGGGATACGTCGTCACCGCAGTGGTGTATCGCCGGGTCACCAACCGCGCGGTCCGCGAGAGCGTCTAGCGGAGTCCGTGGCCGAACGCCCGGTCAGCCCGTGTTCTCCGGCGGCTGGTCGGCAAACCAACGTACGAGCTCGTCGCGTGCGACGTCGGGATCCAGCGGACCGCGGTCCAGCCGCAGCTCGAGCAGGTGCCTGTAGGCCCGCCCGACAAGCGGCCCCGGCGGGACGCCCAGGATCTTCATGATCGCATTGCCGTCGAGGTCGGGCCGGATCGCGGCCAGCTCCTCCACCTCGGCGAGCCGGGCGATCCGCTCCTCCAAGCTGTCGTACGCCCGCTCGAGCGCGAGCGCCTTCCGCTGGTTGCGGGTCGTGCAGTCGGCCCGGGTCAGCACATGCAGGCGATCCAGCAGTGGCCCGGCGTCACGGACGTAGCGGCGGACCGCGGAGTCGGTCCACTCCCCGCCGCCGTACCCGTGGAACCGCAGATGGAGCTGTACCAGCCTCGCGACATCGTCGACGACGGCGCTGGGGAACTTCAGCGCGGTGAGGCGCTTACGGGTGAGCTTCGCCCCGACGACGTCGTGGTGATAGAAGCTCACGCCGCCGCCCGGCTCGAACCGTCGGGTCTTCGGCTTGCCGATGTCGTGCAGCAGCGCCGCCAGCCGGGTGACCAGGTCCGGGCCACCGTCGGCCAGCCGGTCCTCCAGCAAGATCGCCTGCTCCAACACGGTCAACGAGTGTTCGTAGACGTCCTTGTGCCGGTGGTGCTCGTCGATCTCCAGCCGCAGCGCGGGCAGTTCGGGCAGCACCCGCTCGGCCAGCCCGGTGTCGACCAGCAGGGTCAGCCCCGCGCGGGGGCGGTCGGCCAGCAGCAGCTTGGACAGCTCGTCACGCACCCTTTCAGCCGAGACGATCGAGATCCGGTCGGCCATGTGCCCGCATTGCGGCGACGACCCCGGCGGCGACCCCGAAGCCGAGCTGAGAGGCGAACCGTGCGGCCCGGAACATCCGCAGCGGGTCGTCGGAGAAGGAGGCCTCGGGCGTTCCCGGCGTACGGATCAGCCTGCGGGCCAGATCACCCAGCCCGCCGTACGGATCGACGAACTCCCGCGACGGCAACCGGATCGCCATCGCGTTCACCGTGAAGTCCCGACGCATCAGGTCGTCGGAGATCGACTCGCCGTACGACACCGCAGGCTTCCGGCTGGAGCGGTCGTACGCGTCGGCCCGATAGGTCGTGACCTCGATCTGGAAACCGTCCTTGCGGGCGCCGATCGTGCCGAACACCTGCCCGAGGTCCCACACCGCGTCGGCCCAGCCGGAGAGCAGCCGTTTGGTCTGGGCGGGTCGCGCCGACGTGGTCAGGTCGAGGTCCGAACCCAGCCGGTCCAACAGGGCGTCGCGCACGGAACCCCCGACCAGCGCGATCTCGTGACCCGCCGACGTGAACCTGGCACCGAGATCGTCGACCACCGGGGAGATCCGTAGCAGTTGGCGGACCGCCCGCCGCTGTGCTTCGCTCAGCGCTGCCTGGCTCGGTTCATCGTCGTCGGTCGGTTCCGTCACGACGCCCCAGGCTACGGCTCCGCGGCCTCGTGTCGCGCCAGCCGGCCGGTCCACTCGGGACTACTCTTCTGCTGCCCGTGGAACGAGATGAAGGGAAGGCCATGAGTTTCGATGTCCTGGGCGATCTCAACTGGATCGCGGTGATTGTTGCCGCGGTCGCGTACTTCGTCATCGGCGCGATCTGGTACGCCCCGCCCGTCATGGGAAACAGGTGGATGGCTGCGGGCGGCATCGAGATGCCCGCCGACGGTCAACGACCCGGGCCGGGCATCTACCTCGTGCCCCTGATCGGCAGCGTGTTGAGCGCGATTGCGCTGGGCATGCTCGCCGAGGCCTCCGGTACCGACACGGCCGGCGAAGGGTTCGTGCTCGGCCTTGTCGTCGCGATCGGCTTCGCCCTCGCGATCTCGCTCGTCACGGCGACATTCGAATCGGGCAAGCCCAAGCCCATGGTGTGGGGCGCGCTGAACGCCGGGTACCACATGGTCGGAATCATCGTCGCTGCAGTGATCATCGGCGCCTGGCAGTAGGAGGATCCACAACCGCTGGGCCTCTGGCGCTGGCGTTCGCCCGAGCCGGCGTGCATGGTCGGGCCGGGTGCGGGGCGAAGCTACCCTGGGAGGATGCCCGGCCTGCCGTCCCCGTCCGCCGACGGTTCCGGCAACCGGCGCAACCGCGGCGGCCGCCGCCGCCGCGGCACCAGCGAACGCGGCGGCCGCCGGCTGCGACAGGTGCGGGAGACGTCGGCGGGAGGCTTGGTCGTCGATCGGGTCGGCCACGCCACCCGGGGCGCGCTGATCGGCCGGATCGACCGGCGGGGCAGGCTCGAGTGGGTCCTGCCCAAGGGACACATCGAGCCCGGCGAGACCCCGGAACAGACCGCCGTCCGGGAGGTGCGCGAAGAGACCGGTCTGTGTGCCAGGGTCGTGTCGTCCCTCGGGCCGATCCGGTACTGGTTCGTGGCCGATGACCGACGCGTGCACAAGACCGTGCACCACTACCTGCTGGAGGCCACCGGCGGGGCATTGGGGACGGAGGACGTGGAAGTGAGCGAGGTGGCCTGGGTGCCGCTGGACGAGCTCGTCAAACGGTTGCGGTACGCATCTGAACGACGACTGCTCGAGCGCCTCCCCGAGCTGCTGAGAGACGCGAGCCCGACGTGAGCCATCTCAGAGTTCGCGCCAACGGACGCCGGCTCCGCCCGCGACGCCCCGGCCGGCATCCATGGGCGCAGCGGCTCACGCCGCTCGCACTCGTGGTCGCGATCTGCATGCTCAGCGCGCCGGCTGCCGCCGCGCAGGAGACCCCGGGCCCGACCGACGAGGCCACGGTCCGGGCATCACTGGACACGATCCAGCCGGCCGCACCCCAACCCGGCGACACGTTGGTCCTGGCAGGCACCGTCGAGAACACCGGCGACGAACCGCTCGGCAAGGTCCAGGCCGTCTTCCGGTTCAACGGCAACCCGCTCGACGACCGTGCCGACGTGCGCCGAGTCGCCACCGACCGCAACGTGCGGTGGGGCCAGCGAGATCCGCAGTTCTTCGACGATGAGCTCGGCGACGACGAGTTGTCTCCCGGTGAGACGGCCGCCTTCAGGCTCGAGATCCCCGTCGACGAGATCGACCTCGGTGCGACCGGGCGTGTATGCGCTCGGCGTGGACATCAGGGCGACGCCGATCGAGGACGGCCGACTCGCCGACGATGAACGGTTCACCGCGAACACCACGCGAACGGTCATCCCCTGGCTGCCCGGGCCGGAGCCGTTGCCTGCCGTGCAGGTCGCCCTGTTCTGGCCACTCGCCGCACAACCGTCGCTGTTGCCCGACGGAACCCTCCTCGGCGACGATCTGGCTGCCCAGCTCGCACCTGGCGGCATCCTGAGCGCATTGCTCGCAGCGCCATCTGCCTCCCCGGTCACCTGGGTGGTCGACCCCGACCTGCTCGCCACGGCACGCGCGATGGCCGACGGCTACCGGGTGCGCGCGACCGACGGCGCGACTGCCGATGGGGTCGGCGCTCGAGATGCCGCCACCTGGTTGGAGGCGTACGCCGCAGCGACCGCCGGTCAGCAGCCACTGCTCCTTCCCTACGCGAACCCCGACGTCGAGGCTTTCGGGAAGTCCGACCCGGAGGGTGCCGCGGACGCTGCCCACGAGGCGTTCGTCGCTACCGGGACCCTCGCGGATGCCGGTGCCACGGCTGGACAGACCGGCGTGGCCGTCCCGGCCGGAGGCGCGGCGAGCGAGGAGACGATGGCCGCACTGGCATCGGCCGGCGCGCGCACTGTCGTGCTCTCCGGCGAGGCGGTCACGCCCGAGACGAACGAAGCCCGCGCGACGATCCGCGCGGGCGAGGGTGAGATCGACGCCGTGCTCACAGACGCCGGGCTCGACACCGCCATCGACGATGCCCTGCGGATCGGCGACGCCGCGGCCGGTGCGACGGCCTTGCGGCAGAGCTGGCTGGCCGAGACGTCGATGCTGGCCTTGGACGCGGTGGAGTCCGGCGACCCACCTGCGCAGGTCGTGGCCGCGGCGCCGTACGGCTGGCAGCCGGATCCTGCCGTCGCGCACGCTCTCGCCGGCGTGTGGACCGAGACACCGTGGGTGACGGCGATCCCCCTCGCCGCGGTCGCGACGCCGGAAGAGCCGACCGCCGTCACATCGAGCCCGTCGACCGTGAACCCGGCGCCGCTGCCGCAGGACTACGTGGACTCGGTGACCGCGCTACGTGACCAGGGGGCCCACTACGCGGCGCTGCTGGCCGAGCCCGACGGCATCGTCGATCGTCTGGACGAGGCCGCCCTGCGCGCCGCGTCGTCCACCTGGCGCGCCGACCCGCGGGCCGGTGCCACATACACCGCGCTCGCCACGACCACGGCCACCTCGCGTCTGCGCCAGGTCTCGGTACAGGTTCCGGAGTCGGTCACGCTGTCCAGCAGCAGGGGGACGTTTCCGCTCACGGTCAGCAACGACCTGGACGAGCCGGTGATGGTCAAGCTGGAGCTCACACCGGACAACCCGGACCGGATGTCGGTCGCTGAGGTCACGCCGCAGCGGGTCGAGGCGGGTGAAAAGGCCACCGTCGAGGTCACCGCCGAGGCTGCCGTCAACGGCAGGGTGCCGATGACCGTCCAGCTCACTACGGTCGACGGGTCGCCGCTCGGCGCATCGCAACGCACGATCGTCAACGCGACCGAGTACGGCGCCATCGGCTGGGTCGTCGTAGGCGGGGGGGTGGCGCTGTTCCTTGCCGCGGCTGCACTTCGCCTGCTGCGCCAGCGGCAACGGGCCGTGCCCGGCCCCGGGTTGGACGCCGAGGCCGGGGTCGATCCGGTCGCCGACGTCGTCGTCGAACCCGAGCCGCAGCGGGAGACCGCCCGGTGAGCGTGACCACCCAGCGGGGCCTGCTCCGCCCCAGTGCGATCATGGCCGCCGGCACGGTGGTGTCGCGGCTGACCGGGTTCGCTCGCGCCGCCATGGTGGCTGCGGCACTCGGGCTCGCCACCGTCACCGCGGACACCTTCATCGTGCCGACCATCATCCCGACCACGCTCTACATCCTGGTCGTCGGCGGTGTGCTCAACTCGGTGCTGGTGCCGGCTCTCGTGCGCGCCATCAAGGAGGACGCGGACGGCGGTCAGGCGTACAGCCAGCGGCTGTTCAGCCTGGTCGTGACCGTTCTCGGCGTCGCTACGGCCGCCGCCGTCCTCGCCGCGCCGTGGATCGTGCGTGTCTTCGTCGACGGGAGGTACCTGACCCCCGAGCTGCGGCCCTTCTTCGACGACATGGTGCTCTTCGCCCGGTTCTGCCTCCCGCAGATCTTCTTCTACGGGGTCTTCGTGCTCATCGGGCAGATGCTCAACGCGCGCGGGCGCTTCGGGCCGATGATGTGGGCGCCGATTCTCAACAACCTGGTCGCGATCTCGGTCTTCGCCGCTTACCTGCTCACCTTCGGGAAGAACGACTCCGAGCCGTTCAGCGACGGCGAGGTGCTGCTGCTCGGTCTCGGTTCCACGCTGGGCGTGGTCGTCCAGGCACTCGCGCTCCTACCCGTGCTCCGGCGCACGGGGTTCCGGATCCGGTGGCGTACCGACTGGCGCGGCACCGGCCTGGGCCAGGCGATCCGTCTCGGTGGGTGGACGGTCGCGTTCGTCCTTGTCAACCAGATCGCGTACCTGCTCGTCGTCAAGGCAGCGACGGGAGGCTCCGCCGCCGCCGCGCTGGGTGAGCCCGGCGCGTCGGGCGCCGGCGCCTCCGTCTACGCCAACGCAATGCTGACGATGATGGTGCCTCACTCGGTGATCACGGTGTCACTCGCGACCGCGCTGCTTCCGCGGCTGTCCGACTACGCCGTCGACGGCAACCTCGCCCTGGTGCGGGACCGGCTGGTCGCCGCCATCCGGACCTGCCTGGCCCTGATGGTCCCGATCGCAGCGCTGCTTGCGACCCTGGCGGTCCCGCTCGCGGCGCTGCTGTTCGGTTACGGCGCCGCGGCGGACGACACGGGCGAGCTCGCGCTGACCCTCATCGCCCTGCTGCCCGGTCTCATCGCGTTCACTGTGCACTACCTGGTGCTTCGCGGGTTCTACGCGCTCCAAGACACCCGCACGCCGTTTTTCGTCCAGATCTGGGTGTCCGCAACGATGGCGGTCGCGGCGCTGCTGATCGCCCGGGCCGAGCACCCGCACACGACGGTCTTGCTCGCGTTGGGTTACAGCCTGGCGTACATCGTCGGCGCCTCCGTGAGTCTGGGCAAGCTGGGCCGCAGGCTCGGCGGCATCCCCCGGTGGTCGCTGGTGCGGCACATCCTCCGGCTGTTCGTCCCGGCCGCTGTCGGCGCCGCCGCCGCCTACGGTCTGGTCTGGCTCCTCGACGAGCCCCTGGACGGCCTGCCCTGGCGGCTGGGTGAACTGCTCTCGCTTGCCGCCGGGAGTGCCGTGGGGCTCCTTCTCTTCGTCGCGCTGGCCTATCTGATCCGCATCGGTGAGGTCCGTGACGCCGTCGGGCTCGTCGTCGGTCGAGTTCGGCGCAGGCCGCCTAGCATGGGTGCAAACGGGGGGACGGACCACGGCGCAGGTGCCATGGACCACCCGACACCTCGCCCGACACCGGGAGAACAGTGACCGAGTCGGCCGCCGGGCCCGGCCGCGTGCTGGCCGGGCGTTACCGCGTCGAGGACCTCCTCGACGAGGCGGCAGGTGTGCGGTCCTGGCGCGCCGTCGACGACGTGCTGAGCCGCCCGGTGCTCGTCCAGACCCTTCCCGCGGACGACCCACGAGCCGACGCGGTGACCTCGGCCGGCCGTGCAGCGGCCATGGTGCGGGACTCCCGTTTTCTCCAGGTGCTGGACGTCGACGTCGAGCAGGACGTCGCGTACGTCGTGCGGGAGTGGATGTCGGGTCGGGATCTCACCGTGCTGCTGGCCGGCGGACCGTTGCACCCCGACCAGGCAGGCGCGCTGACCCGGGAGGTCGCCGAGGCGCTGGCAACCGCCCACCACGACGGCCTCACGCACCTCTGGCTCCACCCCGGCTCGGTCCTCATCACGCCCGATGGCGGCGTCAAGGTGGCGGGACTCGCCACCGAGGCCGCCATCCAAGGCGCCGTGCCGGGCGACCCGGGCGTGATCGACGCCGCAGGAATCGGACGCGTCCTCTATGCCACACTCACCGGGCGCTGGCCGGGACGCGGCCAATACGGGCTCCCCGAGGCCCCCCGAATCGACGGCCGGGTGGCCTCGCCGCGGCAGGTGCGTCCGGGTGTCCCGCGCCTGCTCGACGAGGTCGCCGATCGCACGCTGGGCAACGCGGGCCGGCACCACGCGCCGCCCTTGCAGACCCCTGCCGAAGTCGTCGAGGCATTGACGTCACGAACGGCCGCGACCCGGGTGAACGGGCTCCTCGGGGGTTTCTCGGACACGACCGAGGACCCGGGGCCACCACCGGCCGTGCTCGACGCTCCCGCTCTGCCGCTCGCATCGACCCGGGCAATGCCCGTCGCACGGCACGCGGAGCCGCCACAGCAGGGCTCGGGCCGGTTGGCGCGGGTGCTCGGCGTCATCACCGCGGCGTTGCTCCTCGTCGGCGCCACGATGGTCGGACTACAGTTGTTGCTCAGCGCCGTCGATTCGGGCGGTGACGGCGATCCGGCGACCGGCGGCCCCGGCACGTCGGCTTCCAGCCCGACCTCGGCACGACCGAGTCCGACCCCGCTCACGATCTCCTCGGCGACCGACTTCGACCCGGCGCCGGACGGCAGCGGCGACGAGAACCCCGAAGACGCCCCCCTCGCCATCGACGGCGACCCCGAGACGGCCTGGACGACGCAGAACTACTTCGACCCGATGGAAGCGCAGAAGCCCGGCGTCGGCATCTACGTCGATCTCGGCGCCGCCGTCCAGGTCGCGGGCATCAACCTGGCGCTGGTCGGCGCCGACACCGGGCTGGAGATCCGGATCGCTCCGGAGGGTGCCACGTCGCCGCCGGAGAGCCCGGACGGGTGGACGGTCGTCGCCTCGTCGTCGTCGGCCGGTGCCACCGCGGCGCTCACCCTTGACGAGGCCGTCACGACCCGGTACGTCCTGGTATGGCTCACCCGCCTGCCCGCAGAAGGCGGTGACTTCCGCGGCGGCGTGGCCGAGATGGAGGTACTCGGGTGACCGACCTGGACGACGACGCCGCGCTGTTGCGTAGGCACGTCGACGGCGATCACGAAGCTTTCGGCGAGCTGGTGCGTCGTCACCGTGAGCGGCTGTGGGCCGTAGCGCTGCGGACGCTCGGCGACCCAGAGGAGGCCGCCGACGCACTCCAGGACGCCCTGCTCAACGCTTTCCGGCGCGCCGGTTCGTTCCGCGCCGAGTCGGCCGTGACGACATGGCTGCACCGAATCGTGGTCAACGCCTGCCTCGACCGGGTGCGGCACACCGCGGCCCGACCGGTCGTCGCACTGTCCGACAAGATCGAGTCGTCATCGGTGTCACCCGACCTCGGTGCGCACGCGGCGCTCCGGCTCGATCTCGAGGCGGCCCTCGCCACATTGCCGGACGAACAGCGGGTGCCCCTGGTGCTCGTCGACGTCGAGGGCTATCAGGTCTCCGAGGTGGCGCGGATGCTCGGCTGTCCGGTCGGCACCGTCAAGAGTCGCTGTGCGCGGGCGCGGGCCCGTCTGCTGCCCCTGCTCGCGGTCGATTCCGGTCCGGGTGCCGCACCAAGCCGTGACGCAGTTCGTGGGAACCCTGCATCCCGGGACCCGCTTCGCGGGAACCCTGCCGCCCCCGCCGACGTCCCATCCACGCCAGCAATCGGACCCGGAGGTGAGCCTCGATGACCGCCGGCCACCTCGACGCTGCGCTCCTCGCCGAGTACGACGAGGGACTCCTCCCTGCGCAGCGGGCAGCCGAGATACAGGCGCACGTGGCCGAGTGCACGACCTGCTCGGGTACGCTCGCGCGGCTCGGTGCGCTGTCCTCGCAGCTGCGAGCGGTCCCGGACAGGTTGCCCGTTCCCGAGCACGTCGTTGCCCGGATCGACGCGGCCCTGGCGGCAGAGCACGAGAGCACGACTGCGCGGCGAGGTTCGCGGTCTGCAGGTGTTCGCCCACTCGTGCGGTGGGCGCCCCGGCTGCTCGGCGCTGCCGCTCTGGTAGGGGCCATCGGCTTTGCCGGCTACGTGGTCGGCAGCGGATCGGGCGACGACGGCGCTGAGCAGGGCGCCTCGGGGGGAGCAGAGACCCTGGCCGAGGCGCCCGACAGCCCGCCTGCCGGCGACGTAGCCGCCGACAGCGATGGCGAGCAGGCGGTGCCGCAGTCGCTAGGTCAGGTCGACCTCGCGGCTCTCGTCGCGCAGATACAAGCGGTCGCGGCGCCGAGCCCGACGGCCTCCGCCGGTGGTGACGAATCCGCCTACGCCGGTGGTAGGTCGGACCTCGGCAGCATCTGCGGTGACACCCTCGCCAGTGAGCTCGACCGTGAGCTGATCGGGTTCGCCGCGACCGATATCGGCGGCGGGCGGGTCCTCGTGGTCGTGGCCGGCGGTGGGCCGGAGACCGCGCAGGGGTGGGTGCTCCCGACCTGCGACTCCGGCACCACCGATGCCGTCGCCGAGCGCACGGTTGTGTTGGAATGACGCCGCCCACCGACCCGTGGCTTCACCTCCGGCGTAGGGAATGCCGGGCACCCTAAGATCCGTTGAGGCGAACAGAGCACGACAGAACGCGTGTATCACTAAGAACTTGCACGAAAGGACCCGTGTGACCGACGTCCGCAACGTGATCATCATCGGCTCCGGACCCGCCGCCTTTACGGCCGCGATCTACGCCGCGCGAGCACGCCTCGAGCCGCTGGTGCTCGAGGGCTCGGTCAGCTGGGGCGGCGCCCTGATGAACACGACCGATGTAGAAAACTACTCGGGCTTCCGCAACGGCATCATGGGTCCGGTACTGATGGACGAGATGCGGGCACAGGCCGAGCGTTTCGGTGCCGAGATCGTCACCGACGACGCGGAGGCCGTGGATCTCACCGGCGACGTGAAGGTCGTCCGGGACGGCTCCGATCGCGAGTACCGCGCCCGGGCGGTGATCCTGGCGATGGGATCAAGCTACCGGGAGCTCGGGCTGCCGAACGAGAAGCGACTGTCCGGTCACGGCGTCTCGTGGTGCGCCACCTGCGACGGCTTCTTCTTCCGCGACCAGGACATCGCCGTCGTCGGCGGTGGCGACTCGGCCATGGAGGAAGCGACCTTCTTGACCCGTTTCGCCCGAAAGGTCTATGTGATCCACCGCCGCGCCGAGTTGCGCGCCTCGAAGGTCATGCAGGAGCGGGCGTTCGCCAACGACGGGATCGAGTTCATCTGGAACACCGAGGTCGTCGACGTCCTGGGCGAGGACAAGGTCCAAGGCCTGCGTCTTCGCGACACGGTGACCGGCGCCGAGCGCACCCTGGACGTGACGGGCGTGTTCGTCGCGATCGGGCACGACCCCCGCTCCGCGCTGGTGGCCGACCAGGTGCGGCGGGACGAAGCCGGCTACGTGCTCGTCGACCAGCCGTCGACCCGCACGAACCTGCCAGGCGTGTTCGCGGCCGGCGACCTCGTCGACCACACGTATCGCCAAGCGATCACGGCTGCGGGCACGGGCTGCCAGGCGGCTCTGGACGCGGAACGCTACCTCGCCGCCCTCGACGAGACCACGACCAAGGCTGCACCCGCCGCCGCGCTCGCGGCAATCGAACACTGAGAACCGACACTCTCCAGGAGGCACCCACCGTGGGCAGCATCAAGCACATCACCGACACCGACTTCACCGAGAACGTCCTGCAGAACGACAAGCCGGTGCTGGTGGACTTCTGGGCCGAGTGGTGCGGGCCGTGCCGGATGATCGAGCCGGTGCTCGAAGAGATCGCCTCCACGCAGAGCAAGCTCGACATCGTCAAGCTCAACGTCGACGAGAACCCTGAGACCGCCGCTGCCTACCGGATCACGTCGATCCCAGCGCTCAACGTGTTCTCCGGCGGCAAGGTGGTCAAGCAGATCATCGGCGCGAAGCCGAAGGCTGCCCTGCTTCGCGACCTCGAGGAGTACACCGCCTGAGGGCCCTGGTGGCGCGGCGATAGGTGCCGATACCGACGGGTACGATGCCGGCCAGAGACCCGCGAAGGGACGGCGCCGACCAATGACCCCGCTGCGCTATCGCCTCGGCGATACCGGACCTGCGGTGGCCGAGATCCGGGCGAAACTCGCCCAACTCGGTCTGCTCGACGACGGCACCTCGGACTCGTTTGACGACGACGTCGACCGGGCGGTCCGACAGTTCCAACAGGAGCGAGGGCTCTCGGCGGACGGCATCGTCGGCCCGACGACCTATCGGGTCCTCGACGAGGCGCGATGGCGGCTCGGCGACAGGCTGCTGTCGTATGTCGTGGCCAACCCGCAGGCCGGCGACGACGTGCTCGGCCTGCAGCGGCGTCTGTCCGAGCTCGGGTTCCACGTCGGCCGTGTCGACGGAGTGTTCGGTCCTCGCACCGGCGAGGCGTTGCGCGAGTTTCAGCGAAACGTCGGGCTCCCGGCCGACGGCACCTGTGGGCCCGGCACGTTCAAGGCACTCGGCCGATTGGCGCCGATCGTCACCGGTGGGCGGCCGGACAACCTGCGTGCGTCCGAGGCGCTCCGACGAGCCGGCAAACGGCTGCCCGGCAAGATCGTGGTCATCGATCCTGGTCATGGCGGGCCGGATCGTGGCAACCTCGGCCACGGCCTCGAGGAAGCCGCCATCGTCGAGGATCTCGCGGCACGCGTCGAGGGTCGGCTCGCGGCGACCGGGGTCCAGGCCTACCTGACCCGCGGCACCGTGATGGACGACGAGGTGGAGGAGATCACCCGGGCCCGCTTCGCCAACGAGGCCGAAGCCAATCTGGTGATCTCGCTGCACGTCGATACCCATCCGAACCCGCACACATCCGGCGTAGCAACCTATTTCTACGGTAGCGACCGCCCGGGAGCCAACAGTGCTATCGGAGAAACCTTCGCGGGTCTGATCCAACGCGAGATCGTGGCGCGCACGGATCTGGTCGACTGCCGTAGCCACGCGAAGACGTGGGACCTGCTCCGCCATACTCGGATGGCCGCCGTGCGCGTCGAGTTGGGCTACGTCACCAACGAGCGCGATGCGGCCCGGTTGGCCGATCCCGAGTTCCGCGACGTGGTTGCCGAGGCCATCGTCGTGGCCGTCCAGCGCGTGTACCTGCCCTCACACGAGGACGCACAGACGGGCGCCTTGAGGTTGCGGGATCTCGCCGACGCGTGAGCACGGCTGCTTCAGGGTCGCCGTCCGTTTCACGTGAAACAGGGTCGGCCCACCGGTCACCGGTCGGCGAGGGTATCGGGTCCTGTGCCCGGAAGAATGCGCCACATACCCAGCACCCGTTCTATGGCAATCTCCTGTCCTCGCATGTCCCGGTCGCCATTTGGTGGCTCGCGCGTCCACGCGCCGGCTCGGCGTCGGGCCACGTCGGCCCCATGGTGAGACCACAGCCGCTCGGGACGTCCGGTTGCCACTACGATGCCGTATCTGGCGTCGCCGAGCCGTGACGGGTCGGCACCGCATGGGCGGGAGGTCGTCGTGCACGCCGCGAGTCGCCGGCTGGCGTCGGTCACCCTCGACAACCTCGACGACATGCCGCGTCCATGTCGGTCATGCGTCTACTGGGAGCTCGACTCGGTGGCTGCCGACCACGCCAGAGAGGCCGGCGACCCCGCGCTCGAGAAGGAAGCGTGGGTTTCGGCAGTCCTGCTCGAGTGGGGAAGCTGCGGGACCCTCGCGTACGTCGAGGGGGCGCCGGCCGGCTACGTCCTCTATGCGCCGCCTGCTCTGGTGCCTCGCGCAGCGGCCTTCCCGACCAGCCCGACAAGCCCCGACGCGGTTCTGTTGGTCACCGCCTTCGTGCGACCTGAGCACCGCGGCCACGGTGTGGGCCGTAGCCTGATTCAAGCTGCGGCCAAGGATCTGCTCCAACGCGGCACCCGCGCGATCGAGGCCTTCGGCGACGCCCGGTGGGAACAGCCCGCCTGTGTGATGCCGGCCGCGTACCTGGAAGGTGCCGGCTTCGAGGTCGTTCGACCGCACCACAGGTGGCCCAGGCTGAGGCTGGATCTGCGTTCGACCGTGACCTGGCGAGAGGATGTCGAGGTGGCGGTCGAACGTATCTTCGGGTCGGTGAGCCCTGAGCCGTCGCTTCGGCCGGTCTAAGGCCCGATGGCAGACACACCGCGACTGCGCCCGCTGTCGAATCGACGTGCCGTACAGGCCGTCCTCGCATTCAACTGAGGTCTGCTCCTACGGCCGGATGCTTTGCGTCTGCAAGGCCGTGCGAGCAGCACTGACATCCGGCCCGTCCCGGCCGGCACTGATCCGAAAGGCTGCCGGCCGCTGCCGGAGCAGACTCAGGGCGAGATCAGTCCGCGTCAGCCGGCTCGGCATCGCCGCTCGCCTTCCGGGCGGGGTCGCGTGCTCAGCCCGTGTCGACTCGCGTGGTCAGCCGGTGTCGGGTCGCGTGGTCAGCCGGCGTCGGGAGCGATGGTTCCCACGATCCGCTCGAGGTCGTCGATGCTGGCGAACTCGATGACGACCCGGCCCTTGCTACGGCCGAGATCGACTTTGACCCGGGTGTCGAGACGCTCCGACAGTGTCGTCGCGATGTCCGCCAGCCGGGGGGCCACCGGCTTCGGGATGTGCGAACCGCGTCGCCGCCTCGGTTTGTCCTCACCGAGCGCGACGATCTCTTCCACCGAGCGGACACTAAGTCCCTCGGCCACGATCCGCTGTGCGAGCCGCTCCTGCGCCGCGCCGTCGGCCAGTCCGAGCAGCGCCCGCGCATGGCCCGCTGATAGCACGCCGGCCGCGATTCGGCGCTGTACTACGGGCGGTAGCTTGAGCAGCCGCAGTGTGTTGGAGATTTGCGGCCGCGACCGCCTGATGCGTCCGGCAAGCTCTTCATGGGTGCAGCCGAAATCGTCGAGCAGCTGCTGATATGCGGCTGCCTCCTCCAGCGGGTTGAGATTGCTCCGATGAAGGTTCTCGAGCAACGCATCCCGCAGCATCGCGTCATCACGGGTGTCACGCACGATCGCGGGGATCGTCGCAAGCCCCGCCTGCTCGGTGGCACGCCAGCGCCGCTCGCCCATGACCAGCTCGTAACGGCCACCCTCGAGCGACCGCACGACGACGGGCTGCAGGAGGCCGACCTCGCGGATCGAACCGACGAGCTCGTCCATGGCCTCCTCGTCGAAGACCTCGCGGGGCTGCTTGGGATTCGGGGAGATCGCATCGACCGGCACCTCGGCGAAATGCGCGCCTGAGACTGGCAGGAGTGTCGATGCGCCGTCAGATGCAGAGAGCGCGCCGCTGCCGTTTGCTTGCGATGTTTCACGTGAAACGACGCCAGCCGCTCCGTCGGCAGAGGGGGCCTGGCCGTCGGCCCGATCTGGGAAGAACACGTCGACCGGGGTTCGCCGCGCCGCTTCGCCGTCGCTGGGCTCTCGGGACGGCCCGGTCGGAATCAGTGCTCCGAGCCCACGGCCGAGGCCACGTCGACGCTCGCTCACGACTTCTCCTTCGGGGTTCTGTCCTTGCTGTTGTCGATCGGTAACGCGCCTCGCTCGGCCATCTCCCTGGCCGCCTCGAGGTAGGACAAGGCGCCACTCGAGCTGGGATCGTAGGTCATGACGGTCTGGCCATAACTCGGCGCTTCGCTGATCCGAACGGAACGCGGGATCGACGTGCGAAGCACAGTGTCACCGAAATGCCGACGCACCTCGTCGGCCACCTGCGCGGATAACCGGGTGCGGGCGTCGAACATCGTTAGCAAGATCGTCGACACAGCCAGTGACGGGTTCAAATGTGCCCGGACCAGGTCGATGTTCTTCAGCAGCTGGCTCAAGCCCTCGAGCGCGTAGTACTCGCACTGGATCGGGATGAGAACCTCGTCGCCTCCCACCAGGGCGTTCACGGTGAGCAGTCCCAGAGAAGGAGGGCAATCGATCAGCACGTAGTCGTAACCGTCGCCCTCGCCCAGCGTCGACAGATGGGCGGTCAGGGCCCTCCGCAGCCTCGACTCGCGGGCCACCAGCGAGACCAGTTCGATCTCGGCGCCAGCGAGGTCGATCGTTGCAGGCACGCATGTGAGCAGGTCGAATCCCTGGACCTTCCCGATCACGTCGCCGATCGGCGTCTCCTCGACGAGTACGTCGTAGACGCTCGGGATGTCCGCGTGATGATCGATTCCCAATGCCGTCGAGGCGTTGCCCTGTGGGTCTAGATCGATCACCAACACGCGCAGGCCGTTGGCGGCCAATGCAGCTGCGACGTTCACCGTCGTCGTCGTCTTGCCCACGCCGCCCTTCTGGTTCGCGACGACGATCACCCGGGTCGATGCTGGAGCCGGCAGGGGTTCGCGACGCCGGCTCACCGCCATCAAGGCCGCCGCCGCTTGATGCGCGATAGGTGTGTCGATGTCGGCGAGCGCACCGGCCATACCGGCCGGAGCGGCCAGTTCGGCTGCGCTCAGAATCGCCGCTGACTCCGTCGCCGACCGGTGATCGGATGGCGTCGACCGCAGGTCCTCCTGCTGGGTGGAGCCGTCGCCCGGGCGCGACGGGTGGGACTCGGCCTCCGGATTGGCGGCACGCACCGCTGCGACATCACCGTCGATGCCTGGGCCGGCACTCTCGGCGCGGCCCGCCTCTCCCGCTCGTGGCGAGCTGTGCGCCTGGCTCGCGCCGGACTCGGTCACCTGCTCTCGCGCGGGCACGTCACGACTCACTTCGGTGTGCGACGCCGCAGGTCCTTCCGGCCAGCCAAGATGAGCTCCGGCTTCCCCCTGGTCCGAGCCTGCGCGAACTCCGCTGGCTGACCGACCGACCTCAGGCCAGCCCAGACCGGGAGCGGCAGTGGACACGGTCATCTCCTGCCTCTCTTCCGTCGCCGTCGTTGGACAGCCTCCCCCACCCTGGGCCCCACTTCGACCACCGCGACGCGTGTCGGAGGGTCGACAATGCCGTGGCCGAAGTCTCGGATCGTGCAGGAGACAGCGCCCATTCTCATCAGTGCACCCGATGCGTTGGCAACCTCCTCCACAACAGACTCACCCTTCAGGGCCAACAATCGGCCGCCTGTGGACAACAGTGGCAGCGTCCAGCGGGCCAGGGTCTCCAACGAGGCCACTGCCCGAGCTGTGACGACGTCGACGGCGAGCCGACCCGCGAGCTCCTCGGCTCTGGCGCGGACGATCACGACATTCTGCAGGCCCAGGTCTGCGATCACCTCACCGAGGAAGTTCGAACGGCGCAGCAGCGGTTCGATGAGCGTGACGTGGACGTCGGGCCGAACGATGGCCAGGACGACACCAGGAAGGCCGGCACCCGAACCGACGTCCGCGACCGCCGCCCCGTCCGGCAGAACCGGGTGCACCACGGCGCAGTTGAGCACATGCCGTTCCCACAGGCGCGCACGCTCACGGGGGCCCATCAGACCACGCTCGATGCCTGGTCCGGCAAGCCATGCGGCGTACCGCTCGGCGAGCGGCAGCCGCTCTCGGAAGACGGTCACAGCCACGCGCGGGGGCAAGGGAAGACCGCGCTGGGGCGGTTCCGTAGCGTTCTCAGCCGTCATTGGGACCCTCGGTCACCGGCTGTCGGCCAGCGGTTACGGGCGGGGCGAGCACGCGGCCCGGTCCAGACCATGGCGTGAGCCGACTCACCGGCGCCCGGGTTGCGGGGCCGTTGGCGAAGTCGGGCATGTTTCACGTGAAACGGCGCGCCAGCAGTCCGGCGCGCCGTTCTCAGGCAGGGCATCGTTGCTCGTCAAAGCGGCAACACGACGACATGCCGGGAAGGCTCCTCGCCTTCCGATTCGCTGCGCAGTCCGGAGGCCGCCACCGCGTCGTGCACGACCTTGCGCTCGAATGGCGTCATCGCGCGAAGCGGCACAGCGTCACCGGAAGCTTTGACCTCCTCGACGGTGCGCTGTGCCAACGCAGTCAGCTCTTCGCGCTTTCGCGCCCGGAAGCCGCTGATGTCCAGCATCAGCCTGCTGCGCTCGCCGGTCTCCCGCACGACAGCGAGACGCGTCAGCTCCTGGAGAGCCTCGAGGACCTCGCCCCCGTCGCCGACCAGCTCCTCCAGGTCGACCCCGACGACCGACACCATCGCACGGTCGCGCTCGACGTCCATATCGATGTCGCCGTCGAAGTCGGCGATGTCGAGCAGGCCTTCGAGGTAGTCCGCGGCGATGTCTCCCTCACGTTCGAGCTCGCGCACCCGTCCGGGCGCTGGACCTGGCTCGGCGGCAATCGTGGTTTCGTCGTCAGGCGGGGTTGCCGCGTCGTTCACTTCGGGCTCCTTGCAGACACGATGCCGAATTCACGCCAGCAGACCAGAGTCGTCAGG
The DNA here is from genome assembly GCA_963801065.1 of uncultured Actinomycetota bacterium. Classification (GTDB taxonomy): domain Bacteria; phylum Actinomycetota; class Actinomycetes; order Jiangellales; family Jiangellaceae; genus CAWDDG01. Next base: position 450,822 of record CAWDDG010000004.1, read on the forward strand.
CCGGTGCCGGCGGTCACTTCCTCTTCTTCTTGTTCGGGCGCTGTGCGCTGCCCTTGCGTTGCGCACGACTGTCGCGTTTGGGCTGCTGTCGCACCGGCGGAGGCGGTGTGGCGGCTTCCTCGACCACCGAACCGGCCGGGACGGCCGTGCCGCGACGCTTGGCCTTGGCCTCCATGCGCCGCTGGTGAGCTTCCTCGGCGGGCGTGCCAGGTGCCGGCATCCGGCGGATGACGTAGAACTGCTGGCCCATGGTCCACAGGTTCGACGTGAGCCAGTAGAGCACCACGCCCAGCGGGAAGTACACGCCGGAGAACGCGAAGACCAGCGGCAGGACGTAGAGCAAGATCTTCTGTTGCTGCGCGAAGGGGCCCTCCATGGCCTCCTTCGGCATGTTCTTGCGCATGATCTGGCGCTGGGTGAGGAACGTCGTCAGCGTCATCAACACGACCATGACGATCGCGATCACCCGCGTCTGGGTGTTCGGTGCATCGAGGAAGGTCGCGGACAGGGGGGCGTTGAAGATCTCGGCATCGCCGGCCGACTCGAACAACTCGGGTTGATTCGTGAATGCGCCGCGCGCGTGACCCTCCGCGACACCGGAGAGCACGCGGAACAGGGCGAACAGGAACGGCGCCTGAAGCAGGATCGGCAGACACGAGGCGAACGGGTTGGTCCCCGTGTCCTTGTAGAGCTTCATCGTCTCCTGCTGGAGACGCTCCCGGTCGCCCTTGTACTTCTTCTGCAGCTCGCGCACCTTCGGCTGCAGCATCTGCATGTTGCGCTGTGACTTGATCTGCCGGACGAACAGTGGGATCAACAGGATCCGGATTACCACGACCAGCCCGATGATCGACAGCGCCCAGTTCACGCCGTCGTGGCTGATCCCCAACAGCTCGCTGAACAGCCAGTGCCAGCCGATCATGATCCAGCTGACCAGGTAATAGAGCGGGGCGAGCAGGGTGTCCACTGGTGTTCAGGCTCCTCGAAGGACCGTCGTGTCGGTGAGTGAAACTCCCGCGTGCGCACGCGGTGCCGGGTTCGGACTGTCGGGATCGGACGAGCGCACAGCGTCCATGCCGTCCACCACGCCCCACCAGCGGTAGGACGTGATCGGTGGTACGTGGTCGACGCCGCCCGCGGCCCACGGATGGCAGCGACCAAGCCGTCGAACCGCGAGCCACGTGCCACGGACGGCGCCGTGCATCTCGACGGCGCCCAGCGCGTACGCCGAGCAGGTCGGGTAGTACCGGCAGCGCTGACCATAGAGCGGACTGACGACCACGCGGTACGCCCTCAGCAGGGCGACCAGGACCCGCGTCATGACCGCACTCCGGCGCGCAAGAGTACGCGGTCCAGCGCGTCGTCGAGGTCTCGCGCGAGCGCAGCGCCGGGGGCACTCGCGGCCTCCGGCTGCGCGCGGATCACCACCCGGGAACCTGCAGGCAGCCGGGCGAGTCGGTCGCGGAGGAGATGACGGAGCCGTCGGCGCACGGCGTTGCGAACGACGGCTCCGCCGATCGCTCTCCCCACGACGAAGCCCACCAGGGTAGGCGAGTCGACGTTCGTGCCGGGGACGACATGTACGACCACGAGCGGACGCCCGATCCGGATACCGCGCCGCACGGTGCTGCGGTACTCCTGGGTCAGGCGCAGCCGATTCTCGGGAGGCAGCATGCGGACTCCCCCCACCGAGAGCGGCATCGGCCGGCCGAGTTCAGGCCGACAGGCGGGCACGGCCCTTGCGACGACGGGCGCCGAGGATGGACCGGCCGGCCCGGGTGCGCATGCGCAACCGGAAGCCGTGGGTCCTCGCACGACGGCGATTGTTCGGCTGGAAGGTGCGCTTCACGTCCGGGCTCCGTGGTCGAGAGGGAAGGTCATTCGAGGACCGACGATCGCTCAGGCGTGCGCCAGCACACCCACGTGCTCTGAGGGCTTCGTCGGACCGACCCACGGTACGTGGAGACGGCCCGCAGGGTCAAACCGGGCACCCTTGCACGGGTGCGGTCCGCCCCAACGTGGACGCAACCCGCTACTGTCGCATCTTGCGCCAGGCACCGCCCGGCAGCGACACGCCGACAGCCTCGACGAAACCTGTGGACATCGGTTGATGCCGCCGTTGGGAGTTGTTAGCGTCGCGGCTTCGACCATCGTCGTGAAGACGGCGTCCAGGCAGGGGGAGACACCGCGTTTCCGCAGGTCAGCGGAGGATGGCGACGGACAGTGAAACAGACCGCCGGACCCTCCACATCCTGTGGACGACGGTGTGGACGTGTAGCACGGTCGTCGAGCGGCGCGGCGCCGGCGCCACCACTCGGTGCTGTGGGTACGGACAACGGGAGACGAAGTGACTGACGATCAGGGCGGTGATTTCGACACCGCTTGGCGGGCTGCCCTGGCTGCACTCGACGGTGTCGACATCGGACCGCAGCAACGCGCCTTCCTGATGCAGGCCCGGCCGGTCACGTTGGTGGAGGACACCGCGGTCGTCGCCGTGCCCAGCGACTTCGCCCGGATCCAGCTCGAGCAGCGCCTGCGACCGATGCTCGTCGATGCGCTCGGGCGTGCTCTCGGGCGCCCGGTCGGCCTCGCCGTCAGCGTCACACCGGCGGCAGATGCACCCGAGGAGGTCATTGCCCCGGCGCTCGATCCAAGTGGCGCATTCGAAACGACGACGGCGACCACGACGGCGACGCCGAGGGAAGGTGAGCCCGGCTACCTGCCGCATCACGTCGTCGTCCCTGAACCCCGCCGACCAGAGACCGAGCAGCCTCGGCTCAATCCGCGCTACGCGTTCGAAACCTTCGTCATCGGCTCGAGCAACCGCTTCGCGCACGCGGCCGCCGTTGCCGTCGCCGAAGCCCCCGGCAAGGCGTACAACCCGCTGCTGGTCTACGGCGACTCCGGCCTGGGCAAGACCCACCTGCTCCATGCCATCGGTCACTACGCGCGGACGATCTATCCGGGCACCCGGGTCAGGTACGTGAGCTCGGAGGAGTTCACGAACGACTTCATCAACTCCATCCGTGACGACAAGGCATCGGCATTCCAGCGCCGCTACCGCGATGTCGATGTTCTGCTCATCGACGACATCCAGTTCCTCGAGGGCAAGATCCAGACGCAGGAGGAGTTCTTCCACACGTTCAACACGCTGCACAACGCCAACAAACAGATCGTCATGACCTGCGACCGTCCACCCAAGCAGCTCTCGAACCTCGAAGACCGTCTGCGCAACCGGTTCGAGTGGGGACTGATCTGCGATGTCCAGCCGCCCGACCTCGAGACCCGGATCGCGATCCTTTCGAAGAAGGCCGCTCAGGACCATCTCAACGTGCCGCCGGACGTCTTGGAGTACATCGCCAGCCGGATCGCGACGAACATCCGCGAACTCGAAGGCGCCCTGATCAGGGTCACCGCCTTCGCCAGTCTCAACCGCCAGCCGGTCGAGCTGGCGCTCGCCGAGGTAGTCCTGCGCGACCTCGTGCCCACCGACAGCGGTCCCGAGATCACCGGTGCGACGATCATGGCACAGACCGCCGCCTACTTCGGTCTCACCATCGAGGACCTGCAGGGTTCGAGCCGCAGTCGCGTCCTCGTCACGGCCCGGCAGATCGCGATGTACCTGTGCCGCGAACTCACCGAGCTCTCGCTACCGAAGATCGGCCAGCAGTTCGGCGGCCGGGACCACACGACTGTCATGCACGCCGAACGAAAGATCAGACACCTGATGGCGGAGCGGCGCAGCGTCTTCAACCAGGTCACGGAGCTCACCAACCGGATCAAACAGCAGGCGAGACAGTCGTGATCCACTTCTCACAGTCTGTGGACAAGTCTGTGGACAGTGATCGATCGTCAGGGGATCGTCTTGGGACGCAGACTTCCCGGCAGTGGATGCCACAGCTTCGTCCACGGCAGCCGGATGCTGGTCTGCACAGGCCATCGGGACGGTCGGAACCCGCCCGACCTGCACTGACGGCCGTTGTCCACAACATCCACCACCGCTATGACGATGACGAGAAGACAGCAGGATCCGATAGGAACGCGCATCTGCCCGCACCCCGCTCTGTGGACGATGCGCAGCCCGGGCCGCTTGTCGTCGCCGCGTGGAAGGATGGCGGCGACCCGCGCGGCTGGGTACGCACGGTCATGAGGTCGACGCGGGCATTGCCCGGCGGGAGGACGGTGGAACGGTGAAGTTCCGGCTCGAGCGCGACGTGCTTGCGGAGGCGGTCGCCTGGACGGCGCGCACGCTGCCCAACCGGCCGACCGTGCCCGTCCTCGCCGGGCTGCGGATAGACGCGGTCGACGGGTCGGTCACATTCTCGTCGTTCGACTACGAGGTGTCCGGCCGCGTGACGGTCGAGGCCGAGGTCGCCGATCCCGGCACGGTCCTCGTGTCCGGTCGCTTGCTCGCTGACATCGCCCGCTCGCTGCCGTCCCGTCCGGTCGACGTCACGTCCGATGGCACCAAGGTCGTCATCACCTGCGGCAGCGCCCGGTTCACGCTCCAGACTCTTCCGGTCGAGGAGTACCCGGAGCTCCCCGCACTGCCCGAGTCGTCCGGTGCGGTCGATGCGGCGCTACTCGCCGAGGCGGTGAGCCAGGTAGCGGTCGCCGCGGGGCGCGACGACATGCTGCCAACGCTCACCGGCATCCGGGTCGAGATCGAGGGCGAGAAGGTGACGCTCGCCGCCACTGACCGCTATCGACTCGCCGTCCGAGAGTTGACCTGGCGGCCGGAGCGGCCCGAGGTCTCGGCGATCGCCCTCGTACCAGCCCGGACGCTGGTCGACACCGCGAGGACGCTGGCCGCCGAAGGCGAGGTTGCGCTCGCCCTGGGTGGCGGAGCCAACGACAGCCTGATCGGTCTGGCCGCCGGTGGCCGGCGCACGACCAGCCGGCTCATCGACGGCGAGTGGGTTCCCAACTACCGCAGGCTGTTCCCTGCTGAGACCGCCACTGTCGCCCGCGTCGAGATGTCCGCGCTGGTCGAGGCCGTCAAGCGGGTGGCTCTGGTCGCCGAGCGCAACACGCCGATCCGGTTGACCTTCGAAGACGGCCAGGTCGTCCTCGAAGCCGGCAGCGGCGAGGACGCACAGGCGTCCGAGGCGCTGTCCGGATCGGTAGAGGGCCCTGCCGTCGCCACCGGCTTCAACCCGGGTTACCTGCTCGACGGGCTGCAGGCCATCGACGCGCCGTTCGCCCACCTCTCGTTCACCGAGCCGCTCAAGCCAGCCGTCCTGCAGGGCGCCGAGAGCGCCGAGGGCGAGGCGATCCCCGGCTACCGCTACCTCGCCATGCCGATCAGGCTGTCGAGCTGACCTCCCCGCCCCCCGACGGAGGAACCCATGGAACTCGGTCTGGTCGGTCTCGGTCGCATGGGTGGCAACATGCGCGAGCGTCTACGCCGTAGCGGACACACGGTCGTCGGATACGCCCGCCGTCCCGATGGCCGCGACGCCGACTCGCTTGCGGCGATGGTCGAGCAGCTCGCGGCTCCGCGGGCGGTCTGGCTGATGATCCCGGCCGGCGACCCCACCCGCTCGACGGTCGTCGAGCTCGGCGGCCTCCTGGCGGCCGGAGACGTCGTGGTCGACGGCGGCAACTCCCGCTGGACCGACGATCAGACAAACGCTCCGTACCTCGCGGACCGGGGCATCGGCTACGTCGACTGCGGCGTATCTGGCGGCGTCTGGGGCCTGGAGAACGGCTATGGCCTGATGGCGGGCGGCGCGGCCACCGACGTCGAACGGCTCATGCCCATCTTCGACACGCTGCGTCCGGAGGGCCCACGCGACGAGGGCTTTGTCCATGCAGGCCCGGTCGGCGCTGGACATTTCGCCAAGATGGTGCACAACGGTATCGAGTACGGCCTCATGCAGGCCTACGCGGAAGGCTACGAACTGCTCGCAGCGACCGACCTCGTCACCAACGTCCCTGGCGTCCTCAGGGCGTGGTCGCGTGGAACCGTGGTGCGCTCCTGGCTGCTCGATCTTCTGGTCGCCGCCTTGGAGGAGGATCCCGGCCTGGCCGAGATCAAGGGATACGTCGAGGACTCCGGAGAGGGCCGGTGGACGGTCGAGGCAGCGATCGACCACGGTGTGCCCGCTCCGGTGATCTCGGCAGCGCTGTTCTCACGGTTCGCCTCCAGGCAGGACGATTCCCCCGCGATGAAGGCCGTGGCCGCCCTCCGCAACCAGTTCGGCGGCCACGCGGTCCGGGCCGCGGACGAGGCCGGGCCGTCCTCCGGTGCGGGCGACACGCGTAGCTGACGGATGTATCTCTCGCACCTCTCTCTCGCCGACTTCCGGTCCTACCCCGAGGTCGAGCTCCCGCTGGAGCCCGGCGTGACGGCATTTGTCGGCCCGAACGGCGAGGGCAAGACCAACCTGGTGGAGGCGGTGGGTTACCTGGCCACGCTGACCAGCCATCGGGTCGCGACAGATGCGCCGCTGGTCCGGCTCGGCACGGAGCGGGCCGTCATCCGCGGCAATGTCGTCCGCGACCGCCGTGCCACGTTGATCGAGATCGAGATCGCGCCGGGCCGGGCGAATCGGGCGCGAGTCAACCGGTCTGCGGTGCCGCGCCCGCGTGAGGTCCTGGGGCTGCTGCGAACCGTGCTGTTCGCCCCCGAGGACATCGCACTGGTCAGGGGCGACCCATCGGACCGTCGACGCTTTCTCGACGACCTGCTCGTCGCCCGGGCGCCACGGCTTGCGGGGGTCCGCTCTGACTACGACCGCGTGCTCAAGCAGCGCAACGCACTTCTCAAGTCGGCCGGAGCAGCGGTGCGGGCCAGTCGCGGCGGCGCGGGCGGTGTTGCTGATCTGCGCACCCTCGACGTCTGGGACACCCACCTCGCGCAGGCCGGTGCCGAGCTGCTCGCCGCGCGGCTCGAACTGGTCGAGGGGTTACGACCACTGGTCGCCAAGTCGTACGACGCCGTCGCCGAGGGCATCACCAAGGGGGATGCCCGCATGGACTACAGGTCTTCACTCGGTTCCGACGTCGCCCTGGCTCCGGATCGCGACGTCCTGGCCGCGGCGCTACTCGATGCGACCGGACGGATGCGCCGCGACGAGATCGAGCGCGGCATCTCGCTGGTGGGCCCGCACCGCGACGACCTCGTGCTCAGCCTCGGACCGACGCCGGCCAAGGGCTACGCCAGCCAGGGCGAGTCCTGGTCCTTCGCGCTCGCGCTCAAGCTCGCGTCGTACGAGATGCTGCGTTCTTCGGGCGACGACCCGGTGCTCCTCCTGGACGACGTGTTCGCCGAGCTCGACGGCGGTCGGCGCGCCCGGCTGGCGCGGCTCGTCGGGCATGCTGAGCAGGTGCTGGTGACGACGGCGGTGCCGGCGGACGTGCCGGAGGAGCTTACGGGCGCGAGGGTCGACGTGATGGACGGCGAGCTCCGGAGACTCCGGTGAGACGGCCCGTCAAGTCGGCGGGGTCTGCCGAAAGCCCCTCGGACGTCGGGGTCGATGGCGGGAAAAGCGTGCCATCGACCCCTCTTGGAGTGTCCGAGGTACTTTCGCCAGACCCCGCCTCCGCTGGCCCTCAGCCCACTGGTGAGATGTGGGATCCGGAGGGGACGGACTTGGCGCGGGCGCTGGTAGGCCGGGCGCGCGCGGCCGGACGACCCGGTGTGACGCAGCCGACCGGACGCGGCGCCGGTCGGCGCCGGAGAGCGCCGGGGGCGGGGTGGAGCGGTCCCGCGCGGGACGAACGCGACCCGCAGTCGCTGGACGTGGCGGTCGACCGACTGGTGGGTGAGCACGGGTGGGGCCAGGACCTGGCCGTGCACGGTGTCGTCGCGCGCTGGGACCAGGTCGTCGGCGCCGAACTCGCGGCCCACGTCCGCCCGGAGCGTTACGCCACTGGGGAGCTCACCGTTCGCGCCGACTCGACAGCCTGGGCGACCCAGGTGAAGCTGCTGGCACCAGACCTGGTCAGGCGGCTGAACGAGGAGATCGGCGACGGAATGGTGAGCCGCGTGGTCGTCCTGGGACCGCACGCCCCGAGCTGGCGCAAAGGGCGGCGCAGCGTCCCGGGTCGCGGTCCCCGGGACACGTACGGCTGAGGCGAACGGCGGATCTCCGCTACCGCCCGAACGTTGCCCGCGCGGGTAGGGGGAGTCGGCCGTGGCGAGTTCCGGGCAGAGAATGCCCACAGCGGCCCGTACAGTGCGCGTTTGACGGCGCTCTATGGGTAGACTCGAAGTACCACACAGGCCGCTCCGGCCTTCTGCGGGTCATAGACGCCCGCAGCGGGTCAAGGGCGGCCTACCCCTGGCAGGAGGTCTTCCACCCGTGACGCAGCCGGACACTACGGCAGCCCCCACCATGTCATACGACGCCAGCGACATCACCGTTCTCGAAGGCCTCGAAGCCGTCCGCAAACGCCCGGGCATGTACGTCGGTTCCACGGGCGAGCGCGGCCTGCACCACCTGGTCTACGAGGTCGTCGACAACTCCGTCGATGAGGCGCTGGCGGGGCAGGCCGATCGCATCGACGTGACGCTGCTGCCCGAGGGCGCCGTTCGAGTCGTCGACAACGGCCGCGGCATCCCGGTCGACGAGCACCCGGTCGAGCGGAAGCCGGCGCTGGAGGTCGTCATGACTCAGCTGCACGCCGGCGGCAAGTTCGGCGGCGGTGGGTACAAGGTGTCCGGCGGTCTGCACGGCGTGGGCGTCTCCGTCGTCAACGCGCTGTCGAGCCGGGTCGAGGTCGAGGTCGCCCGCGACGGGTACTGCTGGCACCAGTCGTACACGTACGGCGTACCGGACGGACCGCTCGAACGGGGCAAGGCCACCGACGAGACCGGCACGACGACCACGTTCTGGGCCAGCAACGACATCTTCGAGACCACGGATTACGACTTCGAGACGCTGTCGACCCGGTTCCGCGAGATGGCCTTCCTCAACAAGGGCCTGACCATCGTGATGCGTGACGAACGACCCCAGGGCATCGACCCGGGGGCCGAGGAAGACGTCGAGACCCCCCACACGGCGGGTCCACGCGAGGTCCGTTACCGGTACGAGGACGGTCTGGTCGACTACGTCACCCACCTCAACCGAGGCAAGGAAGCCGTACACCGCAGCATCGTCGACTTCGAGGCGATGTCCAACGGCGAGACCACGCAGCCCATGAGCCTCGAGCTCGCCATGCAATGGAACACAGGGTTCACCGAGTCGGTCCACACCTTCGCCAACACCATCAACACCCACGAGGGGGGCACCCACGAGGAGGGCTTCCGGGCCTCGTTGACCGGCCTGGTGAACAGGTTCGCCCGTGACTGGGGAATCCTCAAGGAGAAGGACGCCAACCTGACCGGTGACGACGTTCGCGAGGGCCTCACCGCGATCGTCAGCATCAAGGTGGAGGAGCCTCAGTTCGAGGGTCAGACGAAGACCAGGCTCGGCAACACCGAGGCCAAGAGCTTCGTCCAGCGGGTAGTGAACGACCAGCTCGGTGCCTGGTTCGAGCAGAACCCCACCGAGGGCAAGGCGATCGCGCGCAAGGCACAGAGCGCCGCGATCGCCCGGGTCGCCGCTCGCAAGGCCCGCGACGCCGCCCGCAGTCGCAAGGGTTTGCTCGGCGGGGCCGGCCTGCCCGGCAAGCTGGCCGACTGCCAGTCGACGAACCCCGAGGAGTGCGAGCTGTTCATCGTCGAGGGCGACTCCGCGGGCGGCCCGGCCAAGCAGGGTCGCGACCCGAGGGTGCAGGCGATCCTGCCGATCCGGGGCAAGATCCTCAACGTCGAGAAGGCCCGGATCGATCGGATCCTGCAGAACCAGGAGGTCCAGTCGATCGTCAGCGCCCTCGGCACCGGCGTCCAGGAGGAGTTCGACCTCAACCGGCTGCGCTACCACAAGATCGTCCTGATGGCCGATGCCGACGTCGACGGCCAGCACATCCGCACATTGCTGCTGACGCTGCTGTTCCGGTTCATGCGCCCGGTTATCGAGCACGGGTTCGTGTTCCTCGCGCAGCCGCCGCTGTACAAGCTCAAGTGGACTGGTCGCGACGTCGCGCCGGAGTTTGCCTACTCCGACCGTGAGCGCGACGCGCTGCGGGAAGCGGGCCTGGCGATGGGCAAGCGGCTGCCCAAGGAGGATCCGATCCAGCGGTACAAGGGCCTCGGCGAGATGAACGACGACGAGCTCTGGGAGACCACCATGGACCCAGAGCAGCGGATCCTGCTCCAGGTCACGCTCGAGGACGCCGCGCAGGCCGACGACATCTTCACCACGCTGATGGGCGAAGACGTCGAGAGCCGCCGCAGCTTCATCCAGCGCAACGCGCGCGACGTCCGCTTCCTGGACATCTGACAAGACGTGGCAACCACGCCACCCCGACGAACGTCTACGTCATGTGCGGCCCACTGCGCCGCACCGGAGGACCAAACCCGTGACTGACGACATCACGACCGAGGCCGTCCCACCCGGCGGCCGGATCGAGCCTGTCGACCTCCAGGTCGAGATGCAACGCTCATACCTCGACTACGCGATGAGCGTGATCGTGGGGCGGGCTCTCCCCGACGTACGCGACGGCCTGAAGCCCGTGCACAGGCGTGTCATCTACGCCATGTTCGACGGCGGCTACCGTCCGGACCGGTCGTTCTCCAAGTGCTCGCGGGTCGTCGGCGACGTCATGGGCAACTATCACCCGCACGGCGACACCGCGATCTACGACACATTGGTGCGCCTCGGCCAGTGGTGGTCGATGCGCTATCCGCTGGTCCAGGGTCAGGGCAACTTCGGTTCCCGTGGCGACGACCGGCAGGCGGCGCCGCGCTACACCGAGTGCAAGATGGCGCCGCTGGCCATGGAGATGGTCCGCGACATCGACGAGGAGACCGTCGACTTCTCGCCGAACTACGACAACAAGGGCGCCGAGCCCGACGTCCTACCCGCCCGGTTCCCGAACCTGTTGGTCAACGGCTCCGGTGGCATCGCCGTCGGCATGGCGACCAACATCCCGCCGCACAACCTGCACGAGGTGGCCTCCGGTGTCCAGTGGTACCTCGAGAACCCCGGGGCCGACAGCGACGAGCTCCTCGACGCGTTGCTCGAGCGGATCAAGGGGCCTGACTTCCCCACCAGCGGGCTCATCGTCGGCACCAGCGGCATCGAGCAGGCCTACCGCACCGGCCGTGGCTCGGTCACCATGCGCGCCGTCGTCGACGTCGAGGAGGACACCAAGGGCCGCACCTGCCTGGTCGTCACCGAGCTGCCGTACCAGGTCAACCCCGATGCGCTGACCCGAAAGATCGCCGAGCTGGCCGACTCGGGCAAGGTTCCCGGCATCGCCGACCTGCGCGACGACTCGTCCTCACGGACCGGCATGCGGCTGGTCGTCGTCCTCAAGCGCGACGCCGTCGCCACCGTCGTGCGCAACAACCTCTACAAGCACACGCAGTTGCAGGACACGTTCGGCTGCAACATGGTCGCTCTGGTCGACGGCGTGCCACGCACGCTGCCGCTCGATGCGTTCGTCCGGCACTGGGTCACCCACCAGGTCGAGGTCATCCGGCGCCGCACCGAGTACCGGCTGCGCAAGAAGAGCGAGCGGCTGCACATCGTCCGGGCGCTGCGCAAGGCGATCGAGGTCATCGACGAGGTCATCGAGCTCATCCGCAGCAGCCGGTCGGCCGACGAGGCCTCGCGGCGCCTGCAGGAGTTCCTCGAGATCGACGACGTGCAGGCGCGCGCGATTCTCGACCTCCAGCTGCGCAAGCTCACCGGCCTCGAACGCGAGGAGCTGCAGCACGAGCACGACAAGCTCGTCGCCGAGATCGCCGACCTCGAGGACATCCTGTCCTCCGACGCCCGTAAGCGGAGGATCATCCGTGACGAGCTGAGCGAGATCGTCGCGAAGTACGCCGACGAGCGGCGCACCCGGATCGTCCCCGCAGAGGGCGACCTCACCGCTGAAGACCTCATCCCCGAGGAGCCGGTCGTCGTCACGATCACCCGCGGTGGCTACGCCAAGCGCACCAAGTTCGACCTCTACCGGTCGCAGCGCCGGGGCGGCAAGGGTGTGCGCGGTGCGCAGCTTCGGGAGGACGATGTCGTCGAGCAGTTCTTCGTCACGACGACGCACCACTGGATCCTGTTCTTCACCAACCGCGGCCGGGTCTACCGGGCGAAGGCGTACGAGCTGCCCGAGCTGGCCCGCGACGCCAAGGGGCAGCACGTCGCCAACCTGCTCGCCTTTCAGCCGGACGAGAAGATCGCGAAGGTGCTCGCGTTGCGCGACTACGAGCAGTCGCCATACCTCGTGCTCGCCACCAAGCACGGCCTGGTCAAGAAGACCCGGCTCACCGAGTACGACTCCAACCGCTCCGGCGGCGTCATCGCGGTCGCGTTCCGCAACCAGGACGACGAGGTGATCGGCGCCGAAATGGTATCGCCGACCGACGACGTCCTGCTGGTCTCCCGCAAGGCCCAGGCGATCCGGTTCACGGCCACCGATGAACAACTCCGGCCAATGGGACGTGCCACCGGTGGGGTGGTCGGCATGAAGTTCCGTGACGGGGACGAACTGCTGTCCATGTCGGTGGTCCGCGACGGCACCGAGTCCTACGTGTTCACGGTGACCGACGGCGGCTTCGCAAAACGGACCGCGGTTGAGGACTACCGCGTCCAGGGCCGTGGCGGCCTGGGCATCAAGGCAATGAAGATCAACGAAGATCGCGGCTCCCTCGTCGGTGGACTGGTCGTCACCGAAGGCGATGAGGTGCTGGCGATCCGGGCCACTGGTGGCGTGACACGGAGCCCGGTTCGTGACGTGCCGACCAAGGGACGTGACACCATGGGGGTCAAGTACGTCGCTCTCGGCGCGGGGGACGCTGTCGTTGCGATCGCCCGCAACGCCGAGGACGATGCGGTGGCGGAGTCCGTTTCGGCAGACGCGGCCCCCGGACTCGAAGGGTGATGGCTTGTGACGACCAGCGGCGGGACAGGGCGTCCCACGTCGGCCTCCGGTGTGCCCGACGACGAACCGACGAGGGTTGACGCACCTGCAGACGGTTCGGGCTACGGGTTCGGCGGAGCATCCGGCAACGGCGCGGCCGGCAACGGAGCCGAGCCGGATCAGGGCAGCCGCGGTAGTCACGCCAGCACCGCCAAGGCGTCCACGGCCTACGAGGTGGCGGCGGCCCTCCGGGCGCAGGCTTCCCGGGCCGCTCAGGCCACCCGCGATGCGGCCCACCGCGTGCAAGGCGCACTGACGACCCAGCCTGACCCCGCCATCGACCCGGCGTCGGCGGCGCGGTCGACGCTGGGCGCCGCTTCGGCTGTCGCCGCGACGGCGGCTCCGGCCACGACCGAGTTCGAGCAATCCACGACGCCGTCCGGCCCTGGTGATCCCTCCGCGCCAACCGGCGCCGCCGCCGCGATGGCTGCAACGGCGCCCCCGACCCGTACCCGCCCGCAGCCTCCGGAGAGCCCACCGGCGGCTCGACCAGGCGGCCCGGCTGATCCGGGTGCCGACGTTCAGGCAGCGCCGCCCTATGGGCCGCTGGCGCCGTCCACGCCGATCGTCCCGGTGTCGGCCGCGGCACCGCTTGCGCCGCCGCCGGTGGCGGTTCCTGAGCCGCAGGCCCCGGTCGGGCCCATGCCCCCCGACATGCCGGGTCCGCTGACGCGCGGCGAGGGTCTGGTCGAGCCGGCCGACACCGAGGTCAGCTTCGATGCCCGGCCCGAAACCACACACGTCACGCCGTCGCCGCATCGGGCCACGTCGTCGCGGACCACCACACCCGACGCGGCGTACGGCCCGGGTCCGCAAGGCCCGCCTGCGCCTGCTGCGCGTCGACCCCTGGTCGGTGATGAAGACCGCGTTCCTGCTCTCGGTCGCGCTGGGTATCACACTGTTCGTCGCGGTCGCCGTGCTGTGGTCAGTGCTCGACGCCGCGGGCGTTTTCGCCGCCGTGGGCGATCTCATGCGCGACCTGACGTCTTCCGAGACCGGTGCCGGCTTCGAGCTCGAGAACTACACCTCCCTGTCGCGCGTGCTCGGGTTCACGACTCTGATCGCGGTGGTCGACGTCGTGCTCGTCACAGCGCTGGCGACGCTGGGCGCGTTCCTGTACAACCTGTCGGCGAGCCTGCTCGGCGGCCTCGAGGTCACGCTCGCCGAGGACGACTGACGGGTTTGGGTCGGCGCTGTGCGGTGGGGTAACCTGCTGCGGCGCCGTGAGTGCGCCCCGGGCCTATAGCTCAGTCGGTTAGAGCGCTTCCCTGATAAGGAAGAGGTCAGTGGTTCAAGTCCACTTAGGCCCACAGGTATTTCCGCAGGTCAGCGGCCTATTTCGGCTCGTGTGGTGACCTTGCCATGTGCCCGCAACGGGGCACCTACGGGGCAAGATTCCAGCCGGGGAGGCAAGCGGGTACCTGACCGGGTAGACACGTGGGGCCGAGCGCCGGCCCATGGGCGACCTTGCACAGTGACTACCTGCGACCGGGCATGCCGCGCGCGGTCGTCGGCGCCCCCCGGCCCCGGTCCGAGCCCGCCGGCCCCGGCTGCCGGCGCCGGTGACCGTGCAACGCGATCCGGGCATCCCCGGACAACTCGACCCGCCCATGTTGAATCCGGGTGCGCGGGCGCGGTCTACTACGCGCTCCTGCAGCGGCCGGGAAACCGGGCACAAGGGGACCGGGTGTTAGGGAATCACCACCTGTAGTGGTGCCACTGGAGACGCTGACAACGTCGTGGACTTCCGTTCCAGCAGCACGAAGCCCGACAGCGACGCCTCGCCTTCGACCCACGCCTGCCCCGCCGGAGCGGGCACCGTCAACGCGTAATTCTGCCCGCGTGGCCGGCAGGTCAACGGAATGCCGACGAAGTTGCTCTGCTGGCCGCCCTGCACGACATAAACGAACGCCTCCAGCACGTTGTAGTTCGCCGGGCAGCCCACGGTCGTCCGGACGGTGAGACTTGTCCCGTCCGCCGTTGCAACGGCTACCGGTTCGGCCGTGAAGGTGATCGTCTGCGTAGGTGCCGCCGAAGCGGGGACGACCGAGAGCAGTGCCGCTACTGAGACCAGGACAGCAACCAGGAGGCGTTTCATGATCACCAGCCCCAATCGCTAGGCCAAACCCACACGTGAATTGTCGCTCAACTGTCGCAGCCCCGCCATACACATCACTGCCACGTTCTCGAAGACTGATCCCCGGGGGGCCTATAGAAAAGCGTGGCGCCAACGTAGGCGCCCCGCTGCTGTGCTCCTTCGGAATCAGGAGACCTGTGCGGCTTCACGGCCCGCCCGGCGGGCGAACTCGGCCTCGCGCTGTTCCCGGACCTTCCGCTTCATGATCGCCAGGACCTCGGCGTCGCTTCGCGATCTTCGACCCTTCACCCGCTTCGGGCTACGAACCGGCAGCTACGAGGGACGGCTCAGTCTGGATTCCGGAACTGTCGCAAGCACGGGAGTACACCTGTGGACCCGATCCGCGGGCAATCAACCGCGAAATCGACAGCATGAGTGGCAGTAACGGCTCCGATCAACGTGGCCACAAGAGCGCAGCGATGATCCAGAGGATTGGGATTGCCGCGACGATGAAGTATCTGACGATCTGGATCCGTACTCTTCGTTCACGACGTTGCCGTTCAAGCAGTGTGCCTTTGGGAGCCTTTCGACGGACTCCGAACCGAGCTTCGATAGCGGTCATCCATGCATGGGACAGATCTTGAAACCATCGGTGCCCCTCGGCGATGCTGAGCCAGAAGAAGCCAAGAAGCGAGGACGCTGCTCCCAGGACGATGAAGTGCTCGAGCTGCGGCTCGTCAATACTTGCCAAGGCAAAAAACGCAGCTAGAGCGAGTGGTACGAGTAAAGCGCCGGTAGTCCAGATCCGATTGTTATCCGCTATGAACTGCTGAAAGCGTGCTTCATAAAGCATCTTGAGGATGTCGCGATCGACGTTGGGATCCAGCATGGCAACCTGCTCTTTGACGAACTCTTCGAACGTCTTGGGTTCTTCGGTTTCCCGGTTATGCTCGCTGTTCGCCTCGGCCACGTATCGACCTTAGAGCAGGGACCCAAGATCTTCGATGCATGCCGAACATGGATCACGGTTCCGACGGAGCCGGTGGTCGGCTACGTGCGCTGTTCGACCTTGGACGAGACCTGGTGCCGGCCTGAGCTGGTCCAGCGGATCTGCTCCCACTGCCGGCCGCCAACCAGCGCCCTGAGGGTTCCTGGGGCAGGTCATCGTCGGTGAAGACGACGCGTAGCGCGGCACTCGAGTCTCCTTTCGGGCAAGAACGTTTCCACTCGCGCGCCCGGCCAAGCATCGGGATCGTCCTCGAATCAGTTTTGCCTGGAGACGACGCGAACCGACGACGCTTCCGAGTGGGTATATGTGTATCAGGGTGCGGCGGCGGGGCACGGATCCGGGACGAGGGTGCCGTCAGCCTCGAGCAAGTAGTCGATCTCGGCAATAGCCGTGTACACGCACGGCGTAGCGGCGCCCGGGATGTCAGTACCCTGGGCTACGTGGACCGACGGCTCGTGAAACTTGCCGAACAGCCGGAGCTCGCTCGGCCCCCAGATCGCGGACGCGCCCGGGGCGACCACAAAGTTCACCTCGAAGTCGAGCGTCACGAAGGTGTAGGTCGCTAGGCAGTCGCTCTCGACCCGGACCCGTTGGAGACGCTCGCCGGAGACCACCCATTGCGCCGTCGAGATGAAGGTCGTGCCGCTTTGCTCCAGGCAGTTCGTCGAGGAACTCGAGAACGGCGTGGGGAACGCCTGGGCGCCGACCGGGGAGAGGAAGGACAGGACGATCGCAAGCAGTCCGGTCACGAGGAGCCGCGATCGCGCCACCGCGCGAGTCTCCACCAGATAGCGCCTCATCGTCAAACGTTGCGGCGCGCGCGGGTCGGTGGTCGCACCGGTGCGGTTTACGGCGTATGTTGCCACGAGGTAGGTCCGGCAGCGCGGCCACCGTCATCCGAACGTGGAGGCGAGTGGAGCGCGATGACCATCACCGCAAGGACCATATTCCGGGTTCTGCCTGCCGTGCTCGGCCACTGGGAGCTCTATCGGGGCAACAGGCAGGTCGGACGGTTCGATGACAAGGCATCTGCGGTCGCCGAGGGGCAACGGCTGGCGGAGGAGAACATGCCCAGCCAACTGATCATTCATACCGCGAATGGCGAGATTGAGGACGAGGTCATCTGCACCGACGATGTACGGCCGAAGGCGGACTGAGTCGAGCGCCGGCAGCCAATGTGCGTCGCCGGCTCACACGCTTGGAGCAGAAGACTCCGTCGATCCGGTATCGCGGCTCGCCAGCGCCGCCGCAACAGCGTCCGCGACATCGTCATGGTGCTCCAGCAGCACATCGAGCTTGGTGATCTCGAGCACGCGTCGAACCGTCGGCTGTGCCGCGGCGACGCGCAGCGAACTACCGACCTCGCCGGCCTGGCGGTAGGCCACCACCAGCGCAGACAGTCCGGTCGAGTCCATGAAGTCGACCTCCGACAGGTCGACGACCAGGCAAGGCTCGCCGAGGCCGATGTGGCCGAGCAGGTGGTCCTGCAGGGTTGGTGCGGAGGCCAGGTCGACCTCACCGCCCACCTTGACGACGAGACAACCATCGACAGCACGAGTACGCAGACGGAGCCGGCTGCTCACTGCCGGCCGCCCCGGCCGGCGGCGGGAATTGAACGAGCTCACGGCGGGTGCTCACCTCGATCCGGGAAAGGTGACCGCCCAGGGCGACAGTCACCGAAGCGATGGCTGCTGCCCAACCACCGGATATGACTATCGCGGCCGGGTGCGATGCGTCAAATGGCGGCGAACGACCGATCAGGTCCGCGCCACGCCGGCCGACTCGACGATCTCTTGGGCGATGACCCGGAGCTTCACGTTCCGGTGCTGGGACGCCTTCTTCAGGGTGGCCAGGGCCTGCTCGGGCGGGCATCCCTGGTGTGCCATGACGATGCCCATGGCCTGATCGATCACGGCACGCGACGAGAGGGCCGCATGCAACTGTTCGGTCAGCGCGACCTGGTCGCGATGGCGTAGCACACCGGCCAGGACTATCGCGGCCTGGCTCGCGACGAGCCGGGCCAGCATCGCCGCCTGCTCGTCGAATGCACCCAGATCCTCGGAGTAGACGTTCAGGGCGCCTCCGGTGCCGTGGTCTATGTGGAGGGGCAACGCCATCGTCGACCGGATCCCGTGCTCGACCATCTCGGACCGGAAGGCTCCCCAGCGGTCGTCGGTGAGCAGGTCCTGCGACAGCACCTCCGCTGCCGTGCGGATCGACTCCAGGCAGGGTCCGTCGCCGTGCTCGTACTGGAGCGCGTCGAGGTGTCGCGCCTTCTCCTTGGCGATCGCAACGCTGCGGACTCCTCCATTGCGCACCAACGAGATGCTGCAGTTGGTGGTCGAGGGAACGATCTCGCACGCGGCCTCCACCATCTGCTGGAGCAGCTCGTCGGGCTCGTCGAACGTCAGCATCAGCCGCGACAGATCCTGCAGGGCAGCACCGATCTGCTGCCACGACGGCTCTAGCATTTGTGCCCCTTTCCGCAGTCGTGGCGTCACGATAGATCGGTCGGGACACATGGCAAAGCCCGCGCGTCAGTGGACGAGTTCGGCCCTTACTTCGACATCGCGGTTGATCCAGGCGGCACAGTCGTCGATCGTCCCGGCGAGCAGGTCGTAGAGCATCGCGTCCGGATCCGGCACGCAAGCCCGGGCAATCCCTTCCACGGCATAGTGGACCGTGATCGGTCCCGCTTGCTTGCGGAAGCCCTTCGGCGAGACACCCATCGTTCGGGTGAAGTCCTTCGCCCAGCTCGCAGCCTCCGGAGCCCCGGCCAGCACCGCCCGGCTCGACTCACTGAGGTGATCGCCCGGTAGCCCGTCCAGCTCGGCAAGCACGCGCTCGGCCGAGAGCACCGACACCGCCATGACGCGTTGCCGCTCGGCGGATGCCACTGGCAGTGCCGTCCTCGCCGCTCGCAGCGCGATCAGCGCGTCCACGTGCAGGTCGTCGCTGGTCACCCCGATCACCGACGGAACCAGCTCGGCCAGCCGAGGGCGCCCCACGTCGGTCGTGAAGTCGTTCACCAGCCGGCCCACGGCGGCGAGGAGCGGGTGCGTGCACACAGGGTGGTCGCTCCAGCGCTCTCCGGCGAGGTAGGACGCGAACTCCATGAAGCAAGCGCCCTTGCGCGGGTTGCGGTGCTTGCCGCGAGAGAGCACCGGGACCAGCTCGGCGGCCAAGTCTGCCCTTTGACCCAACATCAGGTACCCCCATGGGAATCGGCAGGGTCCTACCCGACCCAGTCTGCGCTCCCAGCCCTGCGTACGCCACCAGGAAACCGGTCCGCGGCAAACCTATCCGTGCGGAGTCGTCGCAGCGCACGTGCGAAGCGGCTGGGAAGCTGCACCGAAATGTCGGTGCAGGAACCGCAAGACCTCCTGCGACACGCCGAGCAGCGGTGCAGTCAGAGCCCTTCCGGCGGGAAGGCTTCCCGGTACTGCACCGAGAGGTCGGTGCAGCTTCCCAGCGTCCGCGACCGAACTCTCGAGACCGGTACCGGCAACGGTCCACTGCCGAGCGAGCGTCAGCGCGGCATCAACGCGATCCGGGCGTGGAACTCGTTGCCGATCCGGTCCGTGTCGCTGCCTACCCAGAGACCCTGTGAGGTCACGTAGAGGTCCTTGCCGCCGACGCCGCGTCCCTTGGTGGGGTTCCAGGAGAGCGCCTTGCCGGTCGTCACGTTCATCGCCCCTATGCCTGGTCGGCTGACGGCTCCTGGACCGGCGAAGTCCCGGCCGAACGGGTTGTCCAGCCACCGCTGGTGACCTTGGACGTAGACGGCGACATCGGTGGCCGCGACCGAATGCAGCGTGTCGCCGCCGGTGTAGTTGATCCATGTCGGTCTGTTGGGCGCCAGGATCGCCGTCTCGAACCGGGTGGTCGCGTCGCAGAGATCCCTACCGATACCACCGGATACCGGCACGAAGCCGGTCGACGCGATGACGAACCAAGTCCCGTCCGGAGAGAAGTCCACGTCGCGCAGGTAGTCGGGGATGGACGACGCCGCGCACATGTTCCGCAGCGGCACGTACTCCCAGGCGCTGACGGTGGCCGACGTCGTCCCAAGGTTCAGCATCAGGGCGCGGTACCTGGTCACCCCGCCGACCGAGGTGAAGTTGCCTACGCCGACCAGGCGCGTACCAGCCGGGTTGACCGCGATCCGGTACACCTCTGTCGGGCCTGCGTTCGACGCGACCGTGCCGGTGATCGGGACGTTGACGTAGCTGGTGGCGGCGCCGGTGCTGAGGCTGATTTCAGCGATCTTTTTGACGAAGACGCCGCTGACGATGAGGCGCCCGTTGACGAAGACGGCATCGCGGACGCTGGCATTGAGTGTGGGTCGGAACGTGGGATCCAGCGCACCGGTGCTCAGGTTGAACTTGGCCAGCCTCGACCGGGCCACGCCGTTGACCGCCGTGAAGTCGCCCCCGACGTAGAGTGACGTGCCATCCGTCGCCAGCGCCCACACCGCCCCGTTGAACGATGGCGCGAACGACGAGATCACCCCGGTCGTTGGGTTGAACGCCACCAGGTTGTTCCTCGTGAACGTGCCGCCGGGACTCACCCCGCTAGCGGTGCTGACCTGCGAGAACGCTCCTCCCGCGTACATGACGCCATTTGCTTGCACGAACTTGTACACTGCACCGCTGCTCACGTTCGGCGTCCAGTTGGCGGGGTTCGTCGACACAACAGTCCCGAGCGCGATCGACGCGTTGGCGGCGACCGGAGGGACCAGAGCTGCCGATCCGACGCACAGCGTCATCAAGAGCGCACCCAGGCTTGCCCTACCGAATGAGCGCATGACGCTCTCCCTTCCCCGTGCAGGCGTCCCTGCTCTGTTAGGACTGCTACCCGCGACGACGCCCTTCAACACCGGTGGGCGCGGCAGATCGACCTGCCTAGAGCCAACCTCGCCGCTTGAACACGACGTAGAGCACGACCGACGTCGCGGCCATCAACAGCAGGGCAAAGGGGTATCCGAACGGCCACCCGAGCTCGGGCATGTTATCGAAGTTCATGCCGTACACGGTGCCGATAAGGGTCGGTGCGAAGAGGATCGCCGCCCAGGCCGAGATCTTCTTTACCTCTTCACTCTGAGCGTTGCTCGCCTCGGTGAGGCTCTTCATCTCCTCGTTCTGGTGCTGCGCGACGAGCGTCGCGTTGACCGTGAGTATGTCGCGCAGCAACTGGCGGAAGCCGTCGATGCGCTCGACAACGTGAGTGAGGTGGTCGTCGACGTCGCGCAGTTGGAGCCGCAGCTCCTCGTCGATGCCGTACTTGTCGAAGCCGGCCATCAGCGCGGCGAGCATCCCGACCAGGGGCTGCGTCGCGCGCTGGAACTCGATGACCTCGCGGGACAGCTCGTAGATGCGCCTGGACACCTTCGGGTCGCCGCCGAAGACCTCGGTCTCGATCTCATCGATGTCGTTCTCGAGGCCGGCGACGACCGGCGCGTACCCGTCGACGACCTTGTCGAGGATCGCGTACAGGACGGCTTCAGTCCCGAGCGCGAGCAGGTCGGGATTGCTCTCCATGCGCCGGCGCACACTGGCCAGGTTCGGGGCTTCGCTGTGCCGGACTGTGATGACGAAGTTCGGGCCGACGAAGACGTGGACCTCGCCGAACTCGACCTCCTCAGCCGCGTCGATGTAGCGGGCGGCGCGGAGGACGATGAACAGCGTGTCCTCGTAGCGCTCCAGCTTGGGCCGCTGGTGCGCCAGGATCGCGTCCTCCACGGCGAGCTCGTGCAGCATGAACTCGCCGGCCAGTGACGCGATTTCGCGTTCGGTGGGCCGGTAGAGGCCGATCCACGCCATCCGCCTGGGGTCGTCGTCGAGCGCGGCGTACGTTTCGGCC
This sequence comes from uncultured Actinomycetota bacterium, assembly GCA_963801065.1. GTDB lineage: Bacteria > Actinomycetota > Actinomycetes > Jiangellales > Jiangellaceae > CAWDDG01. Next base: position 472,748 of record CAWDDG010000004.1, read on the forward strand.
AGGGTCGACGGAGACTCGATCCGGTCACCGCCGACGTACACCGCGGAGTCGACGAGGCTGTCGGCGACCGACCGCTCGACGGCCTCGGCTGGATCGGCAACCTCCTCTCCTCGCGCCTGTGCAGTGCCGGACGAGTCGGACCGGCGCCCCCGCGGGGCGAGGCCACGAAGGCGGGGGATGCGGAAGTCGGACATGGCTCACGCTCCTCGTCGGATCTCGGCGGGCGTGCACGGTGTGGCCGCAGGGACCAGAACCTGCCGAACGGAGGCCAACCGGGCGCAAGCGCCAGGTGAACCGGGCGGGATCGCTGGCCTACGATCCGCCTGGATGACTGGGAGGTTCGCTGCGCATGAGCGTCTCACCTCCGAAGATCCCGAACCGCGTCGCGATCCGACGTCGCGAGCACGCCAAGCATAGTCCGGGCCCAACCCGCCCGTGACCAGCGGCGATGGGAGCCGCTGTGCCACCTTGCCGCCGCCTGCGCTAGCCTGCGCACACGTCCACGACCGTCTGGGAGGCGGCCCGTCGTGTTCAACAAGAAGCTCTTGCTCACCGCGCTGATCGCAGCTGCCGGATATCTCGGGTACAAGCGGGTCCAGGCCGACAAGGCAGAACAGGACCTCTGGGCGGAGGCCACCGACCCGGTGGCGCCGCGCGACCGCCGCTAGCCGGAGTATCGCCGGGCGATGGACCCGGTCGCTGCGCTGCAGCGCATCGCATACCTGCTCGAGCGGGCCCGGGAGCCGACGTACCGCGTCCGCGCCTTCCGGGCAGCTGCCGCGGCGATCGGCGAGTTGCCGACGCAGGAGCTCGCCAAGCGCGCCGACGAGGGCACGCTGACCGAGCTGCGCGGCGTCGGCAAGGTGACGTCGGAGGTGATCCAGGAGGCACTCGGTGGTGAGACGCCGGTCTACCTGCGGCGGCTCGAGTCGACGGCCGGCACGCCGGTCGCCGAGGGCGGCGCGGAGATCCGTGCAGCCTTGCGAGGTGATCTGCATACGCACTCGGACTGGTCCGACGGCGGCAGCCCGATCGAGGAGATGGTTACGACGGCGCGCGACCTCGGTCACGAGTACGTCGCCCTCACCGACCACTCGCCGCGGCTGACGGTGGCCAACGGTCTGTCACCGGACCGGTTGCGCAAGCAGCTGGACGTCGTCGCCGGGCTCAACGAGCGCCTTGCACCGTTCCGGATCCTCACCGGCATCGAGGTCGATATCGACGAGGACGGCAGCTTGGACCAGGAGCCGGAGCTGTTGGAGCGCCTCGACATCGTCGTCGCCAGCGTCCATTCGAAGCTGCGGATGCCGCGCGAGGACATGACCCGCCGCATGGTCACCGCGATCGCGAACGCGCACACCGACGTGCTCGGCCACTGCACAGGACGGCTGATCACCGGCGAGCGCGGCAAGCGGCCGGAGTCGGATTTCGACCCCGAGCTCGTCTTCGAGGCGTGCCGCCAATTCGGCGTGGCCGTCGAGATCAACTCGCGCCCGGAACGGCTCGACCCGCCGAAGCGGCTGCTGCGCCTGGCCGTCGAGGGCGGCTGTGTCTTCTCGATCGACACCGACGCCCATGCGCCCGGCCAGCTGGACTGGCAGCCCTATGGATGTGAGCGCGCTGCCAAGTGTGGCGTACCCGTCGAGCGGATCGTCAACACGTGGGCGGCAGACGAGCTGCTCGACTGGTGCGCTCCGGAGTCGTGACCCGACACGCCGGGCGTGTCGGTCGAACCGGACAGCCCTGACACCCGTGATAATGGATCACGAGGAAGAGGCCCCCTCCACGTATGAGGTGGAGGGGGCCTCTCAAGCTCCGCGTCCCTGCGTTCTCCGATTGCTCGGCGCTCGGTCTGCGAAACCCCGCCACCTGTGTCGAGAACCCCTCACAAACACCGGTTGCCCGGCGCTCGCTGCCCTGGATTTGACTCCCGGACCAGGTCCCCATCACTGGCGACGTGAGAGATTTCTAGCCCTACCCGGGACCCTCCGCAACCCCTGGAGGGAACTAAATTTCAAGATTCTTTGCCGTCCCCAGGATGTCCACAGAATGGCATCGGTTACCCCCAGGACCAGGGGCTTATCCACCGTCTCGTCCACCGTCTCGTCCACAGTCGCGCGTCCCTGGCCTCACGTGGTGAGGCAACCATCGCCGGACCGGTATCCTGGTGCTCTCCCTCGGGGACGTAGCTCAACTGGCAGAGCACCGCCTTTGCAAGGCGGGGGTTGAGGGTTCAAGTCCCTTCGTCTCCACCATCGCTGACCTGCGGCGACGCGACTCGCGCCGACGAAACGCGGCCCTGCAGACGACCTCTGTAGCCAAAGATGTAGCCAACGCGGCTCATCGGGTCTCCATCGCACGATCCATCGCGGACGCATCCCCTACCCGACGCGCGTCTCGTATCGCGAGCCGTCATGGCAGCCTGAGCGTCTCCGCCGGCTCAGTCGGTAGCCGGACCGGCGAGGCGGCGGGCCAGTTGGGCGAGCTCGACCCGGTTGGTGGTGCCGGTCTTGTGCAGCAGGTGCGAAACGTGCACGCTGACGGTCTTCTCGCTGACCACCAGCTCGCGGGCGATCTCCCCGTAGGTCCGCCCGGCCACGATGTGGGCCAGCACCTCGCGTTCGCGGGGTGTGAGACCCGGTATGGCCTGCGCCTCGGGCCGTGGGCTCCCGTCAACCCGGGCCAGTGATATCCGGGTGCTCTGTGCCAGCGCTTCCACGTCGGCGAGAAGCGGCGCGGCCTGCAGGTCTTGGGCCAGTTCGTGCGCCCGCCGCAGCGCGGTAGCGGTTGGGTTGCGGTCGGCGCGCTCCTTGGCCAGCGCCTCGGCGGCCCGCCACCAGGTGTAGGCCTCCTCCCAGGCGAGCTCCCCATCGGCGCATGCCTGCGCGGCCGCCGTCCATGCCGTGGCGGCGGCCGGGTCGTCCTGGCCCCGCTGCAGTTCGGCGTCGTACAGCGCCTGCATCGCGCGGACCTCAGCTTGATGCAGCGGGCCAGGCCCGACTTCTGCCACAACTCTTGGATAGCGCCTCCGTAAATCGTGTAGTCGCGCCAGCGCCTGCGCGGGGTCTTCGCCCCGGTCCCGGAACGCCTGCGCCTCGTCCGCCAGGGCTCTCGCGGCTAGCGGCACAAGCTGCACGACGATGTTCGAGTGGCCTTCTCGTTCGGCTCCGGCCATTGCGGCCGCGAACGCCCGACCTGTGTCACCGGCGGCGAGGGCCAGCTCGGCCCGGACCACGTCGAAGCCATAGAACAGCAAGACGGTCCGATCGGTGGACAGCTCGTCCGCGCGGGCGATGTGGGCCTCGGCCTCGGCCCACCGGCCCTGGCGCACGGCCAGCAGAGCCGCGGTAAGCCTAGCGACCAAGTCACCTCGCGGCCCGGGCGTAGATCCCAGCGCCACTCGCAGCCGCCCGACGCAGGCCCGCCAGTCCCCGAGCCGAACCAGCCCGAACGCCTCATCCGCGGAGAGCTTCGCCACGTAGCAATGCGGCGCGCCAAGGGCGGTCAGCTCCTCCCGGCTCCGCCGCGAATGCTCGATCACGTCACGGTTCCCCCAACTGAGGTCCAGGCAGTTACTCGCCCAAGTCGCTGCGCCGACGAACCCGATGAAGTCCCTGGCCTTCGCCGCCGCCGCCTGCGCCTCCTGAGCCTCAGCCAAACCTCCACCGTCGCCCGCGAAGACGCGGGCCGTCACCTTCGCAGTGAGCGCATGCACGAGAGCCTTTGCCGACCCGCATGCCCGCGCAAGGCGGACCGCGTCGTCCGCCCGCGCCGGCCCGGACGGCACACCATCCCACACCTCTATTGCCGCCAGTCCGGCCACGGCCAGCGCGTGCTCCGCGCTGTCCGGGTACTCCGCAGAGAGCCGTACAGCCCTCCAGGCGTCGTCGACAGTGGTGGTCGCCCGACTGGTCTGAAACCGCAGGTGCATCCGGCGGACTAGCAGCTCGGCGGCGAGCAGGGGCTCCAGTTCCTGGTCTCCTAGAGCGAGCAGGTCGTCGACGGCGGCCAGCTCTTCTTCCTGTTCTCCGGTCTGCTCGGCCGCGCCGCGGATGCGCTGCAACAAGTCGATCCGGGATAGGCCCGGGTCGGGCACCTGCGGCCACAGGTCCAGGGCACGGTGTAGCAGCCGCAGCATCTCGGCAGCGCCGCCAGCTCGGCCTGCTGCGTCGGCGGCGAGCAGCGCCCACCGGTAGGCCTGTTGCGGGCGCCCGGCCCGGTGGTGATGGTCGGCAAGGTCGACGACTTGCTCGACGCTCATTTCGTCCGGGTTGCCCGCGGGTTCCAACGTGGCCGCGAACGCGGCGTGCAGTGCGGCGCGTTCCTCGGGCAAGAGCTCCTGTTCGAGCACCTCGGCAAGCAATGGGTGCACGAACCAATATGCCCCGCCTGCGCTCACCTCAAGGACTGCGGCGTTGACGGCCTCCCGCAGCAGGGGCACCACGTCATCCCGGACTCCGGTCTGGCGTGCCACCTCGCTCAGCTGGTCTGCCCGCTGAGGTGTTCCCGCGACAGCGACCAGCCGGGTCAAGGCCTGGGCCAACGACGACAGACCGTGCCAGGCGCGGGTCGTAGCTTCCTGAAGTTCAGTCGGCAGCCCGGCAGGTAGCGATCTTGCGTCCGGTGACACACCCCGCACCAGCAGGGTGGTCAGGTAGGCGTTGCCCTGGCTGCGGGCGTACACCGCGTCGACCAGCGACTGGTGCGGCGGGCGTCCCAACAGCCCGGCCAGCTGCTCTGCGGTGGCCACCCGGTCCAACCGGCCTAAGCTCAGTTCGGCCACCCCCGGGAATCGACGCACGTCGGCCAGCCACCGCCGCAGCGGCGCGCCTTCCTCACCGGTTCGCACCGTGGCGGCCACGCCCAGCCGACGGCCGGCCAATCCGGCCAGCACGTACATCAGCACGTCCAGCGAGCTCTGATCCGCCCACTGCAGGTCATCGACCACCAACACCACTGGGTGCTGTCGACATCGCTCGTCTAGCCAGGCGTCGAACCCCGCCGGCCCGTCATCGGCCGACCCGCCGAGCAGCGGCGCCGGGACGTTCCGGTCGGCGGCCCATGTGCGCAGCGCCGACGTCAGCGGCAGGAACGGAACGGCCATGGACGTCAACGGCAAACAGGACGCCCACACCACGTCGGCGACCTCGCCGACCCGCGCGCAGGCCTCGCGCACCAGCGCGGTCTTGCCCACCCCGGCCTCACCGGAGACCAGCAACGCACCCGCCTGGCCGCGAGTCGCGGCGTGCACCAGCCCGACCACGGCCTCGATCTCACCGGCACGCCCCACCAGCGGCCGGCGGGCCACCCCATCCCGGTCCGCCATCCACTCGAGTCTGCCACCGCGGCACAACGCCGCGCCGCCTGATATCGCCGCCCCCGATCTCGAAGATGAGGGGTCAGAGCCGCCATCTGAGGGGTCGCACCCGATGTGGCCCCGCCCCTCACGGCGCAGCGTGGAACCACCACAACGACGCCCCAGGAGGCCGTCATGCACGAGTACATCGCACAGAAGCTTTACGAGGAGCGCGCGGCCAGGCTTCGCGGCGAGGCGGCCGCCTACCGACTGGCCCGACCCGCGGCTCGCCGGCCGCGGGGTCAGCCCTCACGACGACCGTGGTGGCACCACCTAGGCCTTGGCGGCCAACCGGCCAACCTGCGACCCGCATGAGCACCGACATCACCCGGAACCGCGGAAAACCCGTCAAGCACCGCTGAGCTCAACTCCGGCACAAGGCGGTCGAATCGTCTCGGGTGGATGGTCAAGGGCAGCTTTGCGTCCGCACACCCGCCGAACCGTAAACGGACGAGGAAGCGACCGCACGAGCTCGACAGCTTCTGAACGAGCTTCCGAAGCGCCCTTGCTAGCCGGTGCTTAACCGTCGGCATCGTCGACGGCAACGGCGTGGAGCTCTGCGGTTCCCTTGGTGAGAAGTTTCTTTACTCCGTCAAGGCGGCTCGCTGCGCTCGCCGCAAGCCCGACCCGCGGGCGGCGCTGGGGCGCCGTCCTCGGCCGGGCGGCAGCAGGAGAGCGAGAGCGGAGACGCGCACAGGAGGTCATAGACCGCCGTCGTCCTCTCCGCGGCCAATCTCGAGCCAGCGCCGCCCGCGTCAAGGGCGCCTGACGGCGTCGCTTCGCGATCCTCGACCCTTGACCCGGTCTGCGCGGGCCTTCGATCCGGCAGCTATGAGGTCGACGGCTCGGATCAGGCCGAAGCTGTAGCCAAGCATGTAGCCAAACTCATGAGCGACCATGAACGACGGGAGTCTGTGGCCTACGGCACTCCAGCCTGGTGCACCAACCTCGCGCCTGGGAGATGATCTTTGCAAGGCGGGGGTTGAGGGTTCAAGTCCCTTCGTCTCCACCGTGTGATCTCTCAAGAGATCGGCGACAGGGTGAACCCTCAGGGTCACCCTGTTTTCCTTGGGGTCCGGGTGGTCGGCTGGTGGGTTGGTAGTCGCGGCTGGGTCGATGGTCAGTTCGCGGAAGAGTTCACCGGTGGTGGCAGCGACGACGTGGATGTCGAGGTCGTGGACGAGCGGGATCACGGGGGTCGGGCGTGGGTTCGCCCGATGAGCACTGTGCCGCACTTGCCGGCCGACACGCCGGTGCCGCTACGTGTCTCATCCCTGCCGCAGAAGGTCGCCGATGGCCGCTATCCCGCGTCTGATCGTGTCCTCGTTGACGTCTCCGACGCCGAACACGATCCCCGGCGGCCCCTCGCTGTTCGGCGATCGGTACCGACCGAGCCCTTGCAGCCCGACGGAGCGCTGGGCTGCCGCCTCGACGATCTCCGCCTCGTTGGCTCCCTCGGGGAGCTGGGCGACGGCGTGGAAACCAGCGGCGAGGCCCGTCAGCTCGAGGTCGGGAGCAGCCTCGCCGATCGCTTCGACCAGTTCGCGGCGCCGCGCGGCATAGACGCTGCGCATGCGGCGCAGGTGGCGATCGAACCTGCCCGACTCCATCAGCCGAGCCAGGGCGAGCTGGTCGAGTGTCGGAGCGCCGCGGTCGTTCCGGTGCTTCTCCTCGGCGATCCGTGCCCTCAGGTGCCGTGGAGCAAGCACCCACCCCAGTCTGATCGCGGGAGCGAGTGACTTGCTGACCGATCCGACACTCACGACGCGATCCGCCGCGAGGCCCTGGAGCGATCCGACGGGCTGCTTGTCGTAGCGGAACTCCGAGTCGTAGTCGTCCTCGATCACCACCCCGCTCACCTGCTCGGCCCACTGCAGCAGTGCCAGCCGCCGCTCGGGGGTGAGGACGACGCCGGTGGGGGTCTGGTGGGCCGGCGTGACGATGGCAGCGGTCGCCTTCGTCCTGGCGAGCTCGTCGACGACCAGGCCGCGGTCGTCGACGGGGACGAAGAGCGGGTTCAGGCCCGCCCGGCGGACGAGGATAGGCATGTCCAGGTGACCCGGGTCCTCGACGGCGACCGAGGTGGCGCCCGCGGCTCGCAATGCAGTCAGGGTGAGGGCGGTGCCTTGGGTGAACCCGTTGCAGATCACCACGTCGTCCGCGCCTGCGAACGCTCCGCGAACACGTTGCAGGTACGACGCGATGACCTCTCGCAGCCTGATCGAGCCCTGCGGATCGCCGTACCCCATGTCACGGGCAGAGGCTGTGCGGGTGGCCTCCCCGCATGCCCACAACCAGTCGCGCGCCGGGAAGCTGTTCAGGTCGGGGCGTCCCGGGGCGAAGTCGATCTCCAGCCTGGCGGGAGGCGTGCGCTCTAGTGATGTAAGGACGGTCGCCTGCGGGCTGAACGCGACCCGCGTCGCCGAGCCGCCGAAGGCGCGCAGGTACCCCTCGGCCTCCAACTGCTCATAGGTCGCCTGCACCAGGCCGCGGGAGACCCCAAGGTCCACCGCGAGCTTTCGCGACGAGGGCAGCCGCTCACCGATATGCAGACGTCCCTCTCGGACCGCTGTTCGCAGCGCGTTCTGCAGCTGCGAGCCCAGCGTCTGGGGGCTCTGGCGATCGAGCTGGATGAAGACGTCCGGGGCCAAACCGGACCACTCAACTGCCATGGAACTGGACCTTACACAGAGCCACCTACCCGGCTAGCGTCGCATCAACCAACCACTAGGACACCTGATGCAAGCCATGCAAACCACTTCTCGTGCTACCGCGACCGGTCCGGAAACACCCTCCCCGCTGGAACGCATGTACGCCGCGATCCGCGCCGCAACCCGGGTCCCGGCCGACTGGCAGACCGTGGTCGACGCCGTGGTCGCCGACCTGAGCGGGAAGCTCCCCCCAGCCGACGACGTCCTGCGGGAGGTCCCGGCCCGGGCACGCCGAGGGAGTGATCGGAGCCAGGTACTTCACGTCGAGCCCGACGGCAGCTTCTCCGTCGTCGCGCTCATCTCCCGGCCCGTGCAGGCGACCAGCGTGCACGACCACACGACCTGGTGCGCCGTCGCTGTCGTCGCCGGCACCGAGTACGAGGAGCGGTTCAGTCTCGACGAAAGCGGCCGAACCCTCCTGTTGACGGGGACCCGCACCGACCAGGCGGGGACGGTGAGCGGCTTCGCCCCTCCCGGCGACATCCACCGGGTCACCAACGCGGGCGCGACGGTCGGCGTGTCCCTACACGTATACGGCACCGACATCGGCCGGATAGGAAACAGCGTGCGCCGCACCTACGACCTGCCCATCGTCGAACCGAACGAAATCGCCGGCACCACCAAGAAGGAGTGACAGATGGCAGACACGGAACGGCAGACCGCCGGAGGCAAGGTGCTCTGGCACTTCACGATGTCGCTGGACGGGTTCGTGGCGGGGCCGAACCATGCGATGGACTGGATGACGGGGTTCTCGCACCGCCCCGGCCTTGTCGAGGAGTACACCGAGACGACCGGCGCCGTGCTGGGAGGTCGGGATGGCTTTGATGCCTACCCCGATGTCAGCGGCATCTACGGCGGCGAGTGGCAGGGGCCGGTGTTCGTCCTCACCCACCATCCCGAAGACGCGCAGCCGGCCGACGGCGTGACCCTCCTGAGCTGCGATGTGGCCGAGGCGGTCCGGATCGGGCTGGAGGCCGCCGGCGGCAAGAACCTCGAGGTCTTCTCGGCCACGATCGGCCGACAGCTCCTCGACCGCGGACTGATCGACGAGATCGACCTGCACGTCGCGCCGGTGCTGCTCGGCGACGGGATCCGGCTGTTCGACAACCCCGGGGGCGCGCCCGTCCGACTCGAGCTGCTCAACGGCGACGATCCCACGGCCGCAGTGAACGTGCGGTACCACCCGGTCGCGACCAGGTAGATCAGAAGCACATCAAGGCGGCTCGCCGTGCTCGCCGCAAGCCCGACCTGCGGGGGCGCTGGGGCGCCGTCCTCGGCCGGGCAGAGGGTTCAAGTCCCTTCGTCTCCACACACTGAGCCGCTCAGAAGATCGACGCCACCACAGCGATCAACGGTGGGACAGCTTGCCCGAGAGCGCCGCGCCACAGCCGCCGTTCGGAGAAGAAGAGCACGATGCCTGCCACCACCATGCAGCCGCAGGCGAACAACGCCAGGGTCCGGCCCGCTGTCTCGTCCCACGTATGGACCAGGACGACCCCGCCGAGCGAACCCGCGGCCAGGAACAGGTTGTACCAACCCTGGTTGATCGCCCAGAGCCGGACCGCGGGCACATCCTCCTTGCGAATCAGGAACAGCCGGTAGAACTGCGGACGTGTGAACAGGAAGCTCTCCAGCACGAAGACCGCGACGTGTCCCAGTCCGGCGATCACGGCGAAGACCTGCGCGACGACGTTCACGGGCGCCAGTATGCTCGCGAGAGATCCACGGGCCTCATCTGTAACAACACGCGCGGCGTGTCGCGCCTTCTGCGTCCAGCCTGGGTCCCGTGGACGCTCGACGTCAGGGCCAGCTGATCCGGGCGTAGAGGAGCGCGTGGTCCGGCATGGCGGCGTCGCGCCGGCTGTCTACGTCCTCGGTGATCCCGACCAGGTCGTCGACCAGGGCATCTGCGGTGACACCGGACAGCAGGAGCGGCCGTGAGACCAGGATGTGGTCGATCAGCTCGCGCCGGTCATGGTATATCCGCGAAAAGGCGCGGTCGGCCGGCAGCCGGTCGGCCAGGTTGTAGAGCCGGTACGGATCGCCGAGATCCGGCCGGTTCGGGTTGCCGTCCTCGGGTCCGGTCATCAGGGTCGTGGTTACGGCCCTGGGCTCGTCGTTGAAGTCGCCCGCAAGGACGACGGGGATGTCCGGCTCCCGAGGCATCCACCGGTTGAGCTCGACCCGGACCGCCACCGCCTCGGCCGCGCGCCTGGTCAGGGCATATCCAGCGCCACGTGCACGCTCGTCCTCGTCCAGCGGGAACGACCGGTCGTCCGGGTAGCTCGGCAGCTTCGACTTCAGGTGCGCGGTGACGACCCGGAGCCGGCGATCGTCGCCGACGTCGAGAACAGTCTCGACGGCGCCGCGGCCCATCGCCGTGAGCAGGTTGCCGTCGGGATCCGGCACGTCGACGAGTGCGCCGTCAGGAAATGCGACCCAGTCGTAGCTCTCGACGATCGGGTGCCGCGAGAGAACGCCCACGCGGATGCCGCGGTCGTCGGGCTGACCGATCGCGGTATGAGGCATCGACCCACCGATCGCAGCGACCAGATCGGCGAGCGGCTCCTCGCCGCCGAGCTCCTGAAGGCAGATGACTCGGGCCGACGGCCGTGATCGTCGCGCCCAGGTACGCGAGCTTGAGTTGGTAAACCTCGTCGCTCGACGGCCCCGCCTCACCGCCGGGGCAGGAACAGGTTCTCGACGTTCCACGTGGCGACCGTGAGCACGGCATCCCCCTTGATGGCCGCGAAGGAGCTCCGACCTCGTGCATGCTTGTCTGATCAGCGTTGCCGGGACAACAGCAAACAGGCGAACATCGCGATGCGAACGGTCTTCAGGCGCCACCTGCGCGCTGAGCGCGCCATTTCTCCATGAGCTGGGGCATCTCGTCGCGGAGGAACTCGAAAAATCGGCGCGTCTCGTCAAGCCGACGGCCGGCGGCAGTGCGTCGTCCGACGGCCTCGATCCCGGATTCAAGATCCTTCGACCACCGGGACAGCATCTCGTCACGCTGGGTCGTGATCTCGTACCACTGGTTCTCATGGATCCGGTAGTGATCGCGGCGTTCTCCGGGCTCGCGCTCGCGGGCGATCATGTGCACCTGGGTGAGGTAGCGGACAGCGCCGGAGACTGCCGCCGGGCTCACGTGCAGCGCCGAAGCGAGCTCGCCCGCTGTGAGTTTGCCTTCCGGCGAGGCGAGCAGTGCCGCGAACGCCCGCGCGGGCATCCGCGGCATTCCGGCCTCCACCATGGTCAACGCGAACCGTTCGACGAAGCGGCTCGCCTCCGCATCGTCGCGGCCGTTCTCGGATCCCTCAGCCACGCCCCACCTCTACGTACAGTAGTCCAAGCGACTTCTCAACATTCACAACATCGTGAAGGCACTGTACGCTCTGATCCATGACAACAGCAATCTCCGTGTCCGGCCTGGTCAAGAACTTCGGCCGCACCCGGGCCCTCGACGGGCTCGACCTGTCCGTCGCGACGGGTGAGGTCCACGGCTTCCTCGGCCCGAACGGTTCCGGCAAGACGACGACCATCCGCGTCCTGCTCGGCCTGCTCCGCTCTGATGCAGGGCATGCCACCCTGCTCGGTGGCGACCCCTGGAGCGACGCAGTCGACCTGCACCGGCGGCTGGCCTACGTGCCGGGCGAGGTGAACCTGTGGCCGAACCTGTCCGGTGGCGAGGTGATCGACCTGTTGGGGGCGCTGCGGGGCGGGCTCGACCCGAAGCGCCGAGCCGAGCTGCTCGAGCGTTTCGACCTCGACCCGACCAAGAAGAGCCGCACCTACTCGAAGGGCAACCGGCAGAAGGTCGCTGTGGTCGCCGCGTTCGCGTCCGAGGTCGAGCTGTTCATCCTCGACGAGCCGACGTCCGGCCTGGACCCGCTGATGGAGTCGGTGTTCCAGGACTGCGTCAACGAGCTCAAGGAGGACGGCAAGACTGTTCTGCTGTCGAGCCACGTGCTCGCCGAGGTCGAGGCCCTGTGCGACCGGGTGAGCATCATCAGACTGGGCAAGACCGTCGAGTCCGGCACCCTGGCGGAGCTCCGTCACCTCACCCGCACGGCCATCACCGTGGATACCGCTCGGCCACCGAGCGGCCTCGAGCAGCTCGCCGGTGTCCACAACCTCGAGATCGACGGCATTCATGCCGCGTTCGACGTCGACTCGCATGAGCTCGGTCGCGTGCTCGAGCGCCTCACCACGTTCGACGTACGCGCGCTGACCAGCGCGCCGCCGACGCTGGAGGAACTGTTCCTCCGGCACTACGGCGACGAGCTCGCCGTCGAGGCCGAGAACCACGAAGGGGTGCCGCTGCGATGACCGCCTTCACGGGTACGGTCCGCCTCGTCCGGCTCGCCCTGCGCCGCGACCGCATCCAGCTGCCGATCTGGATCGGCGCCTTGACCTTGCTGGCCGCCTCACTGGTGCCGAGCATCATCGAGTTCTACCCGACCGAAAAGTCTCGGGTGGAGCTTGCCATCTCGTCGGCCAACAGCCCGGTCTCGCTCATGACCAACGGGCTCGTGTCGGGCACCAGCATCGGCGCGACCGTGGCAGCGCAGGCGATGGCCATGTTCCTCGGTGCCGCGTTCATGAGCACCCTCGCGGTCGTCCGACACACCCGGCAGAACGAGGAGACGGGCCGCGCCGAGCTTGTGGGGTCGGCAGTGGTCGGCAGGCACGCCAGCCTGACTGCGGCGCTGATCGTGGTCGTCGGCGCCAACGTCGTGCTCGCCCTGCTCAGCACGGTCCTGCTGATCGGCAACGACCTGCCGGTCGGTGGGTCGATCGCCATGGGCGGCGGCATCGGCGCCGTCGGCGTCGCCTTCGCGGCGATCGCCGCCGTCTTCGCGCAGATCTTCGACAGCGCCCGGGCGGCCAACGGTGCGGCTGCCGCCGCGATCGGCGTCGCCTTCATGCTGCGCGCAGCAGGGGACGCGCTGGGTGAGGCAGTCGACGGCGGCATCCGCGTCGTCAGCGCGTGGCCGTCCTGGTTGTCACCGATCGGGTGGGCCCAACAGATCCGGCCCTTCGACAGGGACAACTGGTGGCTGTTCGGGTTGTTCGCGGTCGCGTTCCTCGGCCTCGTCCGACTGGCGTTCCTGCTGACGGAGCACCGTGACGTCGGTGCCGGCATGCTCGCGACCCGGCCCGGGCCGGCGCGGGCGCCGTCGAGCCTGCTCGGCACGCTCGGCCTGGCCTGGCGGCTCCAGCGCGGCGTGCTGCTCGGATGGGCGATCGCGATGGTCGCGTTCGGTGCCGCCTACGGCGGAATCGGCGACGAGATCCAGGACTTCGCCGCAGACAGCCAGGCGACTGAGGACATCTTCCAGGACCTGGGGTCCGCCGGCGCCAGTGTGACGGACAACTACTTCGCAGCGACCTTCGCGATCTTCGGGATCGCCGTGGCCGGCTACACCGTCCAGGCGCTGCTTCGGATGCGCTCAGAGGAATCGGCCGGCGCGTTGGAATCGGTGCTCGCCACCGCCGTCCGCCGGCCGGCCTGGATGGCCAGCCACATCACGGTCGCGGTGCTGGGCACGGCGATCATCCTCGCGCTGTCGGGCCTCGCTACCGGCTTCACGTACGGCCTGATCATCGGCGACGTCGGCGGTCAGGTGCCCACCATGGTCGGCGCAGGGCTGGTACAGCTGCCGGCGTCGCTGACCCTGGCGGGGGTGGTGGTCGCGGCGTTCGGGCTGTTCCCGCGACGCGCGACTGCGCTGGCCTGGGGCGCGTTCGCGCTGTGCCTGATTTTCGGTCAGCTCGGTCCGCTGCTCAGCCTGCCGCAATGGGTGCTCGACCTGTCGCCGTTCACACATCTGCCGGCCGCGCCGGTCGAGGACGTGGCGGCGCTCCCGATGACTGTCCTGATAGCGGTGGGCGCAGGGCTTGTCGCGCTGGGCGTTGCGGGCTTCCGGCGACGCGACCTCGCCATGTGACTTCCCTCGTTGATCATGCAATAGCTGCGCGACACGCCGTTCTGACGTCGGCTGGATCAGCCCGCGGGGTTGCGCCAAACGCGGCGTGTCGCGCAGCTATTGCATGATCAACGGCGGTGTGCGGGCTTGACTTCAACTTAACTCGAACTTGCACGCTGGCAGCATGACCACCAGCGAACACAGGCACGTCGCGCTCGTCACGGGTGCCTCGCGCGGGCTCGGGCGGGCGCTCACCGCCGAGCTCGTGACGCGCGGATGGCATGTCGTCGTCGATGCCCGCGACGGCACGCGGCTCGCCGCCGCGGTCGACGAGCTGCGGGCTCCGGGCGCGGTCACGGCCATCGCCGGCGACGTGACCGACCCGACCCACCGGCATGCTCTTGCCGACGCCGTCGACCAAGCCGGCGGGCTCGACCTTCTCGTCAACAACGCCAGCGTCCTTGGGCCGAGTCCGCAGCCACACCTCGCGGACTACCCGCTCGACGTTCTCGAGCGCGTCTACGCCGTCAACACCGTCGCGCCCCTCGCGCTGGTCCAGCTCCTTCTCCCGTACCTGGAGAAGCGCGGCGGCAGAGTCGTCGACATCTCCTCCGACGCGGCGGTCGAGGCCTACGCGGGTTGGGGCGGGTACGGATCGGCGAAGGCCGCGCTCGACCAGCTCTCGGCCATTCTCGCGGCCGAACACCCGGACCTGCACGTCTACGCCTTCGACCCCGGTGACATGGCGACCGACCTGCAACAGCAGGCGTTCCCCGACGAGGACGTCAGCGACCGCGCGGCGCCGGAGGCCGTAATACCCGCGCTGCTCAGGCTCGTCGAGGGCGACTTGGCCAGCGGCCGATACCGGGCAGCCGATCTCACGGCCGCCCGATGACAGCCCAGGAAGCGCTCGCGCCGACCGTCCGTTTCACCCTGCCGGTCAACAGCGAGGCGACCGCACCGCCCGAGCGCAGGGGCGTTCCACGCGACGGCGTCCGGCTGCTCGTCGCTCGGCCGGGGCGGATCGAGCACCGGCACTTCTACGACCTTCCCGACCTGCTCGAGCCCGGCGACCTCCTCGTCGTCAACACGTCCGCGACCCTTCCCGCGGCGGTCGACGGCCGCCGTTCCGACGGACGTCCCGCTCCGGTTCACGTGTCGACGCTCCTCGACGACGGTACGTGGGTCGTGGAGGTGCGACGACTCGACGGCTCCGGGCCCGATCTCGATGTCGCGGCAGGCGATGACCTGTACCTCCCGGGCGGCGCCCACCTGCACATCGTCGGTCCCTACCCGGCTCCGGACGCCGCCGCGTCCCGTCTCTGGCGTGCGAGAGTTGCACCGGCTGCGTCCCTGCCTGACTACCTGGCCCTGCACGGTCGACCGATCGGGTACGGCTACCTGGTCGGCCGTTACCCAATCGCTGACTATCAGACCGTCTTCGCCACCCATCCGGGGAGTGCCGAGATGCCGAGTGCCGCACGTCCGTTCACAGCGCCGCTCCTTGTGCGCTTGGCGGCAGGTGGCGTCACCGTGGCGCCCATCGTCTTGCATGCGGGGGTGTCGAGCCCGGAGGCCGATGAGCCGCCGATGCCCGAACGCTTCGGGGTCCCCGTGGCGACGGCTCGGTTGGTCAACAGTGCGCAGGCGGCAGGGCGTCGCGTCGTGGCCGTCGGTACCACCGTCGTACGGGCGCTGGAGTCGGTCGCGGCGTCCGACGGGACCGTGCACGGTGCGAGTGGCTGGACCGACCTGGTTCTCGGTCCGGACCGGCGGGCGAGGGTCGTGACCGGGCTCGTCTCCGGCTTGCATGCACCCGAGACCAGCCACCTGCTACTGCTCGAGGCGGTCGCCGACCTCGAGCTGGTCGAGGCGGCGTACGGCGCTGCAGTCGAGCGCCGGTACCTGTGGCACGAGTTCGGCGACTCGACGCTGTTCCTTCCGTGAGCTCGCGACGCCACCTCCACGGTGACGAACCCGGCGCACGGCTAGCGTGACCCGACCGCGACCCATGCGTCGAGGATGGTGCGTTCCTTCTCCGGGTCGATGCCCTGGTTGGGCATTTCGCGATATGCCGGCAGCGCACCGGCGACGCCGGACGACAGCCAGGCCCAGGTGTCGCGAACCGTATCCGTGACCGGACGGCAGGTGAGACCGGCCGCCAGCGCCTTCGCCGACGACGGCAGCCAGGTGCCGGCGAACTCCGGCCGGTCGGGCATCCAGAGCGGCAGCTCGGTCCAGGCCTCGATCTCGTTGTCGAGCAGGAACGCGTCGTCGACCCACACCAGCTCGGCGTCGGAGCCGGTGGCCTCGACGCAGTCGGACAGCCAGCCGCCGAACGTGGCGTTGCCGAGGACGCCGCTGGTGAGAAATCGCCCGGCGGTTCCGGCCGCGATCTGGTTCAGGCCGAATGCAGCGATGTCGCGAGCGTCGATGATCTGCATGGGCCGCTCCGGGTCGCCCGGTGCGAGCACCCGGCCGCCGCGGGCGATCCGCCGCAGCCACCACGGCAGCCGGCCGACGTTCTCGTGCGGGCCGAGGATGAGACCGGGGCTGATGATCAGTACGCGTCCGTCGAAGCCGGTCTCGACGGCGCGTTCGCTCCCGGCCTTGAGCTGGCCGTAGTCACCGTCGTCAGGCCCTGCGTCCGGCGGGCACTCGTGCAGAGGCGAGTTCTCGTCGACGCGCTCCGCGGGCCAGCCGGGGAACGCCGAGATGCTCGAAATGAAGACGTACGTGTCGGCGTGACCCGACAACAGCCGCGCCGACTCGCCGACCACTCCGGGTGTGAAGCCGCACACGTCGACGACGGCGTCCCAGCGCCGGCCGTCGGTCAACCGCTCCAGGTCGGCGGTCACCTCACGGTCGCCGCGAACCGCCTCGACTCCCGGCACGTCGACGCCGGTCTTGCCGCGGTTGAACGTGGTGACCTCGTTGCCGCGTCGCAGCGCCTCCTCGACGAACGCACGCCCGAGGAAAACCGACCCGCCGATCACCAGAAGCCGCATGGGACCGATTCTTCGGTAATCGGGGCGCCCGGAGACGGCCCTTCGCCGATGGCAGAACGGGCCGCCGGCGAGGCAGGTGCAGCGGGCCGACCGCGAAGGCCCGGATGCCCGCTCCGGCTTTCGGTGGCGCGAGTCCAGAGATCGACCACGATCAGTGGCGACACGTCTCACGCAGGAGGCCGTCGTCGTCTTCCCGCAATTGATCACGTTAAGGAGGTTCCTGAGGCCGTTACCAGGTCTCCGACCCTGGTAACGGCCTCAGAAGCCAGGTAACGGACCCGCGGGCGACGTGCGGCCCGCACCTCCATGGGCAACCTGGCGCCGGGTCGGAAGGAGTCAGCCGCCGTCCTCGTCCGGCCGGCGCGGCCGGCCGGCTGCCTTCCTCGCCGGCGCCTTCTTGGCGGGCGTCTTCTTGGCGGGCGTCTTCTTGGCCGCGGCCTTCTTGGCCGGCTCCGACACCACTGTCCCGAGCTCGCGGTCGATGACGGTCTGGGCGGCCGGCGTCTCCGGCGTGGTCGGCTCGTGCGGATGATCCTTGGCATCGGCCCTGGCCTCGGCGGGCGAGGCGCCACCGGCGTCGTCGGCATCGTCCGTCGCTACCGGCTCTTCGCTGTCCGGGGTGGGCGCCCAGGGCGCGGCCGAAGGGTCGTACGTCGTCCACTGCTCCGCCTCGCCACGGCGACGGAGCACGGCGGCCGCGGCCGCGCCGGCTGCGGTGAACCCGCCGAGGATCAGTACGAACCGCCGGCGCCGCCGGCGCTTGCGGGGCTTCTCGACGACGGCCAGGGATCGGGCGGAGACGTCGTTGGCGCGGTCGGCCACCCTGTCGGCCGCCGCCGCCACGGCTCCGGCGACCTTCGGCAGGATGTCCTCGAGGAACGCGTCCCTCGCGCTGAGCGCCGCTGGTGTGACGCGCTCGCGGGCGGCCTCGACGGCAGGAACGACACGGTCGACGGCCGACCCGATCGCCGGGGCGATCCGATCCCGGGCCGACTCGACCTTGGGCGCCGCGGCTTCGCGTGCGCTCCTGGCGATCGGCTTGATCCGCTCGGCCAGCTCGGCGACGCTGTCGGCTCCGGCCGCGCCGGCCTTACGTGCCGCGCGCGCGGCCTTGCGGGCGGTGACGGCCGCCTCGCGAGCCGTGTCGGCGGCGTCGCGGGCCGACTCGGCGGCGTCGGTGGCCCGTGCCTGCGCGTTGACACGCCGCAGCCGGCCACGCAGGTCGGACATTGCGAACATGCTGGGCCTCCTCGCCTCGTTGTGACAGGCCCCTTCCCCATACGAGTACCGATCATGCCGCGTCTGAACCCCGATGCCCAGCCGAGCACCGACATGCGAGGATGGGCGGGTTCGACTCCGACGTGAAAGGCACACCGTGGCCGACGAGCTGTACGCCACCCTGTCCACGAACCATGGCACCATCAACGTGAAGCTGTTCCCGGATCACGCGCCCAAGGCGGTGCGCAACTTCGTCGAGCTCGCCGAGGGCGGCAAGGAAT
The DNA here is from genome assembly GCA_963801065.1 of uncultured Actinomycetota bacterium. Lineage (GTDB taxonomy): Bacteria > Actinomycetota > Actinomycetes > Jiangellales > Jiangellaceae > CAWDDG01. The sequence continues at coordinate 491,252 of CAWDDG010000004.1, forward strand.
GGCGTGACCCTCGCAACGGGCAGAAGACCACGGCCAAGCTGTTCGACGGCACGACGTTCCACCGGGTCATCCCCGGCTTCATGATCCAGGGCGGCGACCCGCTCGGCAGTGGCCGCGGCGGGCCGGGGTACGACTTCTCCGACGAGTTCCACCCTGAGCTGTCCTTCGACCGGCCGTACCTCCTCGCCATGGCCAACGCCGGCCCCGACACCAACGGATCTCAGTTCTTCATCACGGTCGGTGCCACCACCTGGCTCAACCGCAAACACACGATCTTCGGCGAGGTCGCCGACGCACCGAGCCGCAAGGTCGTCGACTCGATCGCCGGCGTCGAGACCGACCGGGCCGACAAGCCGCGGCAGCCGGTCATGGTCGAGAGCGTCATGGTCGATCGCCGCACGGCCTAATGGCGATGTCTGACCCCGGCGGCGTCGACGGCACTCCACCCTCGGAGGCGCCGGAACGCAACGTGCCCGCCTGCTACCGGCACCCCGGTCGCGAGACGTACATCCGCTGCTCTCGCTGCGAGCGCTACATCTGCCCCGACTGCATGACGGCCGCGCCGGTCGGATTCCAGTGCCCCGAGTGCGTGAGCGAGGGCGCCAAGACCGTGCGCCAGCCCACGACGGTGCTCGGCGGGCAGGTCCGCGCGCGCGGCGACGTCGTCACGAAGACCCTGATCGGCATCAATGTCGGCGTCTGGCTGATCGGCCTGCTGGTGGGGTTCGACAACCTCGCGGGCCGCTACGCCCTGCTCAGGCTCGGGTTCTTCGACGGGCAGCCGATCGGGGTACTCGACGGCGAGTGGTACCGGATGCTGACCGCTGCGTTCCTGCACCAGCAGTTCTGGCACATCGGCTTGAACATGTATGCCCTCTGGGTGCTCGGCGGATTGCTCGAGCCCGTTCTCGGACGGTGGCGCTTCACGGCGTTGTACGTGTTGTCCGCCCTCGGGGGGAGCGCGGCATCGCTGCTCGCAACGAACGTCATCTCGTACGGCGCGTCTGGAGCGGTGTTCGGGCTGATGGGCGCGTTGTTCGTCGTGATGCGGCGGTTCGGGCGCGACGTCACGCCCGTGCTGGTCATCCTCGCGATCAACGTGGTCTTCGGCTTCGTGGTCTCCGGCATCGACTGGCGGGCGCACCTCGGTGGGCTGGTCACCGGATCAGCCCTGGCGTACGTGTTCGCCCACGCGCCGAAAAAGCAGCGCGCGGTCTACTCGGTGGCGGCCTGCGTCGTGGCGGTGGCCCTGATCGGCGGGCTGGTCAGCTGGCAAGTGGTCGCCTGAGCGGTTATCCACAGGGTTTATCCCCACTGGGGATGAATCACACGGGTGTAATCACGCGGCGGTTGACGTGGTCGATCACGAGGCCCAGCCAGTGGCTACTTCCACCTGGTCGCGGCGATGAAGCCGCCGGTGATCATGCCCATGCCGATCACAAGATTCCAGCCGCCCAGGTCCTGGACGAGCGGGATGTCGTTGCCGGCGATGTAGTACACGACGATCCAGACGAGCCCCAACACGAGCAGCGTGACCATGGTCGGGGCGACCCAACGACCGGCGACGCCGAGTCCACCACTTTCGCGCCGTGGCGGCGGGGTGAAGTCTGCCTTGCGGCGGATGCGGGATCTGGGCACGGCGGGCGTTCCTTTCCGGTCGGCCGGTCGGGCGTCGGATTCGGCGGCCCGACCTGGGAGATAGCGTAGGTCACCGCAGTTCGCGCCCGATCCCGAGGAGGTGACGACCGTGGCCCCGGCCGGCAAGCCCAGCCGCGCGTGGCGGTTCGTCGCCCCGATCGCGCTGGCCCTCTGCGGGGCTCTGCTGGTCACCAGCGCGCGGGCGGCCGACGGCAGCGACCTCCGGCCGGGCCAGCACACCGACCTGGCCGATCTCGTACGGGCCGAGGAGCGCCGAGCCGAGGAGCTGACCGCCGAGCTCGAACGGCTCTCGGCCGAGGTCGACGAGCTCACTGCCGAGAAGGGCGCCGCAGGCAACGGCGAAATCCAGCAGGAGATCGACCGGCTGCGCCCGGCCGCGGGATTCACGGCGGTGCAGGGGCCAGCGCTCACGGTCAGTCTCGATGACGCTCCGCTCCCCGCCGACCTCCAGGAGCTCGCACCGGACACCCAGCTCGAGGACTACCTCGTCCACCAGCAGGACCTGGAAGCGGTCATCAACGCGCTGTGGGCAGGCGGTGCTGAGGCGATGATGGTCATGGACCAGCGGATCGTGTCGACCAGCACGATCCGCTGTGTCGGGCCGGTTCTCCTGCTGCAGGGCCGCCGTTACGCTCCGCCGTACACGATCACGGCGATAGGGGACGTCGACGCGATGCAAGACGCGCTCGACGACTCCGAGACAGTATCCGGCTACCGGCAGTACGCGGACTACATCGGGCTCGGCTACCAGGTCGACCGCAGCGACGAGGTCACGGTGCCCGCGTACGACGGCGCGATCGATATCTCGGCGGAGACGTCATGACACGGCGCCGCATCCTGGTCGTCGACAACTACGACAGCTTCGTCTTCAACCTGGTGCAGTACCTCGCGCAGCTCGGCGCCGACTGCGACGTGCGACGCAACGACCAGATCACACCCGATGATGCTCTCGACTACGACGGGGTCCTGCTCTCGCCCGGCCCCGGAACGCCCGAGCGCGCCGGCGTCTGTGTGGAGCTGGTGTCGCGCGCCGCCGGACGGGTACCGGTGATCGGCGTCTGCCTCGGGCTGCAGGCGATCGCCGTCGCATACGGCGCGACGGTCGGACGCGCGCCCGAGTTGTTGCACGGGAAGACCAGTTCGGTGTATCACGGGGGCGCCGGCGTCCTCGACGGCCTTCCGGACCCGTTCACGGCGACGCGCTACCACTCGCTCGCCGTCGAGCCCTCGACGGTGCCGGACGTCCTCGAGGTCACCGGCACGACCGCAGGCGGTGTGCTGATGGCACTGCGGCACCGCTCGCTGGCTGTCGAAGGCGTTCAGTTCCACCCGGAGTCGGTGCTGACCGAGGGCGGCCACCGGCTACTCGCGAACTGGCTGGCCGTCTGCGGCGATCCCGAGGCCGTCGACCGCTCCGCGGGCCTGGCGCCCGTCGTTGCAGGTCATCTGCCCGGGTAGCGGTTTCGCCCGACCGGGCACCGACGTGGCGGTTGACCCGGGCCGCGTCAACCACACCCTTGGTTGGGCTCCTCGGCGACCCGGATGACGACGTTCGCACCGGGAGTTTGCTGGCTCCCGGCTTCCGGGTTCTGTGCGAAGACCTGGCCGGCCGGCTCGTCGCACGTCTCCTCCGGCTGGACGACGGGATTGAATCCCTGCTGGCGCAGCGTGGCCTCGGCAGATCCCTGGGGCTCGCCGGTGACGTCCGGCACGGGAACCGTCTGCGCCTGGCCACTGGAGATGATCAGGTTGACGGCGGACCCAGGCGCGACCTGAGCTCCAGCGGCCGGGTTGGTCTCGAGCACGACGTCCTGTGGCTGATCGCTCGCCCGCCGTTCGACGTTGCCGACAGCGAGACCTGCGGCCTCGATGGTGGCCCGGGCGTCGTCCAGGCTCTGGCCGATGACCGGCGGGACCGCGACCTGTTCCTGCGCCGCGGCGATGACCAGGTTGACGGCGCTGCCGACGGGGACCTCCTGGCCCGGGGCAGGGCTCGTCTCGAGAACCGTGTTCGGATCGGCATCGTCGTCCTCGCGCGGCGTGGTCGTGCCGACGACGAGGCCGGCTTGCGTGAGCGCCGCCGTCGCCTCCTCCAGGGTCATGCCGACAAGATTCGCTGGAATGGCGACAGTCTCGGGTGCGGCGGCCACGACCAGGTTGACCGACGAACCCTCGTCGACGCGCGTGTCAGGCGCCGGGTCCTGGCGGATCACGGTACCGGGCGCCTCTTCGCTCTCCTCGGGCGTGACGGTGCCCACCTCCAGTCCACGCCCGGTGATCAGCGCCGTGGCGGCTTCCTGGGTCTGGCCGACGACGTCGGGTACGCCGACCTGCTCCCCGCCTCCGTCACGGAAGGCGAGGTAGCCGATGATCCCGGCGACGGCGAGGATGGCGACGGCCGCGAGCGCCAGCGTGCGCCAGGTCATGCCACGCCGCCCGAGCTCCTCATCCAGCTCGTCGTCGAGCTGGTCCATCGCCGTGGCGGTGGCGTAGCCGTAGCGGGTGTCGTCCAGCGGGCCCGGGGCGATGAACTGGGTCGCAGCAGAGGTGTCGTGCGCGGCCGCGACCGGCAGGCCGGCGGCGGCCCGCTCGAGATCGGCGCGCATCTCGTAGGCGCTCTGGTAGCGCTCGAGCCGGTCCTTGGCGAGCGACTTCATGACGATCGCGTCGACGTCACGCGGAATCGCCGGATCGAGTGCGGACGGCGGCGTCGGCATTTCGCGGACGTGCGACACCGCCACCGAGACCAGCGACTCCCCGACGAAGGGCGGCCGCCCGGTCAGCAGCTCGTACAGCACGCAACCGGTCGAGTAGAGGTCGCTTCTCGCGTCGGCCTGCTCGCCGCGCGCCTGCTCCGGCGAGATGTACTGCGCCGTGCCGACCACGGCGGCGGTCTGGGTCAGCGTCACTCCGGTGTCAGCGAGTGACCGGGCGATGCCGAAGTCCATGACCTTGACTTCGCCGGAGCCAGTGATCATCACGTTGCCCGGTTTGATGTCGCGGTGCACGATGCCGGCCCGGTGGCTGTACTCCAGCGCGTCGAGCACGCCGGCGATCACCTCGATCGAGCGCTCGGTGGTGAACCGGGCCCGCTCGCGAAGCAGCTCGCGGAGCGTGCGCCCTTCGACGTACTCCATGACGATGTAGGGGATCCGGTGGCCGTCGAGCAGGTCCTCGCCGGTGTCGTACACCGCGACGATGCTGCGGTGGTTCAACGACGCCGCGGACTGGGCTTCGCGCCGGAAGCGAGCCTGAAACGTGGCGTCGGTCGAATGGTCGACGCGGAGCATCTTGATCGCGACGATGCGGCCCAGGCGCCGGTCGCGTCCCCGGCGGACCTCGGCCATGCCGCCGCGGCCGAGCACTTCACCCAGCTCGTAGCGATCACCGAGGAGTCGCGGCTCGCTCATCCCTTGCCCTTTCCTGGATCGTCATCGACGCGCACGGTACCCGCCTCGGGTCCGCCTGTGTGGGGCGCGGGGGCTCCGGCTGCCTCGGGTGCTCCCGAGACCACGGCCACGATCACCAGCACGAGCACCACGATGCCCGCCAGCCCTGCGCGGGAGATCGGGTACCGCCGCCACGCGTCGCGGCCGAGGTGGACGACCTGCGGCCACCAATCCGTCCAGAGGTCCTGCGCCCCCGTGAGGGTCGCCGACGACGGCGGCACCCCGGCCTTGGCGGCATCGCGGGCGACGGCCGCGCCGGTCGTCTGGGCGCTGACGCCGGCCGGTGCGGCATTCGCCACACCGATGGGCGCGCCCTGAGCACCCCTGGCCGCGTCACGCTGCGCCGGGATCGCGGGATCGCGGGTCGCGCGCGCGGCTCGGTGCACGTGCGGTATTGGTCTGGTCTCGCCCGACGCCGGCCGAGCGTTGGACGGGTCTGCCCTGGCGGACGGCGGCTGCGGCGGTTCGACTCGGGCCGGGGACCCGCCTGCGAGCGCGCTGTCGAGGTCGTGCACGACGGCCCGCAGGTGCGCGGCGAGCTCGGCAGCCGACGGCGGCCGGTCCGCAGGATCCTTGGCCATCGCGGCGACGGTGACGATCCGCAGGACGTCGGGCACGGTGTTCGGAAGCGGCGGGGGCTCCTGCTCGAGATGCGCCCGAGCGACGTCGATCAGGGTGGCGCCGGTGAACGGACGGCTGCCGGCGAGACATTCGTGCAGCACGACGCCCAGCGTGTAGACGTCGCTGGCCGGGCTCGCCGGCCGGCCCTGCAATTGTTCCGGAGAGAGGTACGCAGCGGCGCCGAGCACGTGCCCGGTCGCCGTCAGCGGCACCTGCCCGGCGGCGCGGGCGATGCCGAAGTCGGTGATCTTGACGACGCCGTCCGCGGTGACCAGCAGGTTGCCCGGCGTGAGGTCGCGGTGGACGACGCCGGCTTCGTGCGCCGCATGCACGGCCTCGGCCGCCTGCGCGACGAGGTCGGCGACCCGACGCGGCTCGAGGCGGCCACCGGCGGCCAGCAGCTCGGACAACGGCTTGCCCGGCACATACTCCTGCACGATCCAAGGCGGCACGTCCGCCGCGACGCCGTCGTCGACATCGTGCACCCGCGCGATACCCGGATGCGCGAGCCGGGCGGCGAGCCGAGCCTCGGTACGGAAGCGCTCGACGGCGGTCGGGTCGCGTGCGTACTCCGGGCGGAGCACCTTGACCGCCACCGTTCGCTGCATGCGTTTGTCGTTGGCCAGCCACACCTCGCCCATCGAGCCACCGGCGAGGAAGCGGGCAAGCTCGTAACGTCCGGCAAGGATCTGCCCAGTCGCGGTCAACGCGGTCACGACCCGAGCACCGCCTCCATCACGGACTTCGCGATGGGTGCCGCGAGCCGGCCGCCGCCGATGTCGTTGGGCTCGACGCCGACAGCGTCTTCGATGACAACGGCAACGGCGACCCGAGCGTCGTCTGCGGGCGCGAACGACGTGAACCACGCGTACGGCGCCCGGCCCTCGGCGCTCTGTGCCGTGCCGGTCTTGCCGGCGACCTCGACGCCGTCCATCTGGGCGTTGCGCCCGGTGCCGTTCTCGACGACCTCGACCATCATCTGGGTGAGCTCGGCGGCCGACTCGGGCGACATGGCGCGGGACTGCTCCTCCGGCTCGGTCTGCTCGATCACCGAGACCAGGTCGGGGCCTCGGACCTCGTCGATCAGGAAAGGCCTCATCAGCACGCCGTCGTTTGCGACCGCCGCGGACACCATCGCGATCTGCAGCGGAGTGGCCCGCACATCGAACTGGCCGATCGCCGACAGGGCCGTCTGAGGCGGGTCGAGCTCGGCCGGGTAGATGCTCTCCGCGGCGTTGAGGTCCTCGTCGGTCAGCGGCGCGCTGTTGTAGCCGAACCTCTCGGCCTGCTCGCGCAGGGCGTCGTCGCCCAGGTCGTTGCCGAGGTACGCGAAGGCCGTGTTGCACGAGACGCGCAGCGCGTCGGTCAGGGTGATCAGGTTCTCAGGACCCTGCCCGCAGGCTTGTCCGCTCTGGTTGGGGAGGTTCACCGTCGACTGCGGCAGGTCGTACTCAGCAGGTCCGGGAATCTCCGAATCGGGCTCGTACCTGCCGGACTCCAGCGCCGCCGCCGCCGTCACGATCTTGAACACGGAGCCGGGTGGGAGCGTCTGAGCGATGGCGCGGTTGCGGTCGGGCTTGTTCGGGTCCGCAAGCAACGCGTCCCAAGCCGCCTGCTGTTCGGAGATCGAGTGGCTGGCCAGCGGGCTCGGGTCGTACGACGGCTTGCTGACCATCGCCAGGATGGCGCCGGTCTGGGTGTCGAGGGCGACGACGGCGCCCTTGAAGTCGCCCAGCCCGTCGTACGCCGCCTGCTGCGCCGCCGGGTCGATGGTGACCTTGACCGCGCCGCCCTGGGGTTCACGGTTGGTGACGAGGTCGACGAGGCGGCGGACGAAGAGCCGGTCGTCCTCGCCGGAGAGGATGTCGTTCTCGGAGCGCTCGACGGCGCTGCGTCCGAACACGAAGGAGTAGTACCCCGTGACGTGCGCGTAGAGCGGGCCGTTCGCGTACTGACGCAGATAGCCGAACTCGCCGTCGGTCGGCACCGACTGGGCGATCGGGGTGTTGTCGGCGCCGATCAGGATCGGACCGCGCTCGCGGGCGTACTCGTCGAGCAGCACGCGGCGGTTGTCCGACCGCGCGTTGAGGTCGTCGGCCTGGAAGGCCTGGACGTAGGTGATGTTGACCAGCAGGGCGAGCACCAGCAGCAGGCACCCGGCGGCGACCCTCCGGATCGGCGAGTTCACGAGAGCTTCACCACCTGCGTCATGGCCTCGTCGATCGCGAGGGGAGGGGCAGTGGGCACAGGGCGGCGGGCAGCGTCGGACAGGCGCACGAGCAGCGCGACGAGCACCCAGTTCATGACCAGTGACGAACCGCCGAGGGACAGGAACGGCGTGGTCAATCCGGTCAGCGGGATCAGCTTGGTGACGCCGCCGACCACGATGAACACCTGCAGCAACAGCCCCGCTGCGAGCCCGGTCGCGAGCAGCTTGCCGAAGGGGTCGCGGAGCACCAGCGCGGCGCGCAGTCCACGCGAGGCGAGCAGCGCGTAGATCAGGATGATGGCCATCAGCCCGGCGAGGCCGAGTTCCTCACCGAACGCGGCGGCGATGAAGTCGCTCTCGGCGAACGGCACGAGGTCGGGCCGGCCATTGCCGAGCCCGGTGCCGAGCGGCCCGCCGTACGCCAGGCCGTACAGCGACTGGACGATCTGGCCGAACCGGTCGGTGTCGGCGAACGGGTCGAGCCAGCCCTCGATTCGGGCCTGGACGTGTCCGAACGCGGCGTTGGCCGCCAGCCCTCCGAGCAGGAACAGCACCAGCCCGACGACGATCCAGGAGATCCGCTCGGTGGCGACGTAGATCATCAGCACGAAGATGCCGAACAGCAGGAGGGAGGGGCCCAGGTCGCGTTGGAAGGCGAGGATCCCCAGCGCCGTGAGCCAGACGATGAGGATGGGCCCGAGGTCGCGGGCGCGCGGCAGGTCTACGCCGAGCACCCGACGACCGGCGAGCGCCAGGGCGTCCTTGGTCCGCACGAGGTACCCGGCGAACGCGATGATCAGCACGATCTTGGCCGCCTCGCCGGGTTGGAAGGTCATCGGCCCGATCTGGATCCAGATCCGCGCGCCGCGGACGGCGTACCCGAGTCCGGGCACCAACGGCAGGAGGAGCAGCAGGATCCCGACCAGGCCGGCCGTGTACGTCAGCCGGGACAGGATCCGGTAGTCCCGGATCAGGATCAGCACGAGGACGAACAGGACGACGCCGACGACCATCCAGGTGAGCTGGACGGGAGCGTCGACCTGCGGTGCGGCCTCGCCGGCCTGTAGAGCGGCCTCGGCGTCGGCGCGATCGAGCCGGTGGATCATGGCCAGCCCCAGGCCGTTGAGGACGACGACCAGCGGCAGGATCACTGGGTCGGCGTACGAGGCCCACCGCCGCACGACGACGTGCGCCACGCCGGTGATCACGCAGAGCCCGGCCATGTACGCCAGCGCGTTCGGCGGCACCCGTCCGATGGCGCCCAGGTCGACCGAGACGTACGCGGCGGTGGCGATGCCGACCGCGAAGAGCAGCAGCGCCAGCTCGGTGCCACGACCGCGACGCGGCACCAGGGTTCCGTCGCTGCTCACGGCGACTCCGCGCAGTCGAGCCCCGGGTACCCCGGCGGCCGCGTGGGCAGCGGGGTCGGGCTCGGCGTCGACTGTGCCACTGCGCCGGGCGCCGGTGTCGGCGGTACGGCCGGAGTCGTGACGATCGGAGACGGCGTCGGGCTCGGGCTCGGCGTGGGCTCGTGGGCGGCACACGCCTCGCGCCGCAGCCGGTCGACGATCTCCTCTGCGTCGGGCAGGTCGGATGCGGGGATGGTGTCGGTGACCTGGTCGCGGAACAGCTCCGGCAGCGCGCCGATGGGCAGGCCGGCAGCGATCTCGTGGACGTTGTAGAGCCGCACCGGCCCGATGTCCTGGCTCACGCCACGGAAGATCGCGACCTCTCCGGCCTGGTCGCCGACGTAGTACTGGCCCTGCACATAGCTGTCGGCGATGAGAACGCCGGCCCAGACGACGCCCGCGGCGACGGCGAGGACGGCGAGCCGGCGCAGCCAGCGGTACCGTCGCGGCGGGCGCGGCGCGTAGCGCAGCTCCTCCGCCACGTCGGCGTCGTCGACCGGCCGGGAGCGGTCGGAGGAGCCGAGCAGGCTCCGCATCGCGGCACCGGGGCCGCGCCGACCGTGCTGCTCCGGGCGGGGCGGACGCTGCTCGCCGGACGCGGCGCCGACCAGGAACACCTCGGCCGTGTCGTCGGAGGAGGGCGGCAGCTCCGTCTCGATGACGTCGGCGACCACGCACGTGATGTTGTCGGGAGCTCCTCCGCGTAGCGCGAGCTGCACCAGGGCGTCGGCTGCCTCGGCGAGATCCGCATGCTGGGCGAGCGTGTCGCGCAGCGTCTGGTCGCGCACGACGCCCGTCAGCCCGTCGCTGCAGACGAGGAAGCGGTCGCCGCCGCGGACTTCGATCCGCTCGAGGTCCGGCTCCGGGTCGCTGTCGCCCTGGAGCGCTCGGAGGATCATCGACCGGGCCGGGTGGATCGTCGCCTCGTCGGGCGTGATCCGGCCCTCGTCGACGAGCTGCTGGACGAAGGTGTGGTCGTGGGTGATCCGCCGGAGCTCCCCCTCGCGGAGCAGATAAGCCCGTGAGTCGCCGATATGGGCCAACGCGATGGCGTCACCCGTCCAGAGCAGCGCGGTAAGGGTTGTGCCCATGCCGTGCCGGGTCGGGTCGTCGCGGACGATGGCCCGGATCCGGTCGTTCGCTGCCCGCACGGCAGCGCCGAGCGCGTCGAGCGGGTCACCGTCGGTGCCGGCGTTCTCGATGTGCACGAGCTCCTCGATGGTGGCGGAGCTGGCGACTTCGCCGGCCGCGTGTCCACCCATGCCGTCGGCGACGGCGAGCAGCCGCGGTCCGGCATAGCCGGAGTCCTCGTTTCCTTCGCGGACCAGGCCGACGTCGGACCGCGCGACGTACCGGAGCATCAACGGCATCGACGTGGCCTACTTCCGGAGCTCCAGGACGGTCTTGCCCAACCGGACCCGGCTCTTGGCGCCGACCTGCGTCGGGCGGGTGAGCCGCTCGTTGCCGATGTAGGTGCCGTTCGTCGACCCGAGGTCCTCGGCGTACCAGTGGTTGTCGTGCAGCACGAGCCGGGCATGCTGCGTCGACACGTACTCGTCGGCGAGCGGCATGGTGCACTCGGGGCCACGCCCGAACGTCACCGGTGCGCTCTCGAGCGCTACAGCCCGGCCCTTGTCCGGCCCGTCGACGATCACGACCCGGGTCGGCAAGCCACGTGAGGGCCTCGGCTGCCGGGCCGGTCTGGCCGCCGTCCGGGACTCCTTCGGCTGCTTGGTGGGACGCACTCCGAAGAGGTCGGCGCGCATCGCCGAGACCACGGAGAGGATGAGCAGCCAGAGCACGGCGAGGAAACCCAGCTTGATGACCGTGAGGGTCAGCTCCGACACCCGCTCACCTCCGTGGCACCCGGCGGTGGACGTCGACGATCGTCGAGCCGAGCACGATACGGGACCCGTCGGACAGGGGTGCCTGTGCCGCCTTGACCCCGTCGACGACGGTGCCGTTGGTGGAGCCGAGGTCGACGACGACCAGCTGCGCCTCGGGCCCGCTGCCGTGAACACGGATCTCGGCGTGCCGGCGCGAGACGCCGGGATCGTCGATGCGGAGATCGGACTCGCTGCCGCGCCCGAGGACGAGGCCGGGTGCGATGACGGGATGCTGCGTGCCGTTGATGACGAGGTAGGCGGCGGCGCTGCGCTCGGTGCTCTCGGTGGGCGCGTACGTGGCGCCGCGATCGACGCCGGCGCGCACCGTGCTGCGGACGCGGAACTGACCGGTCCCGAGGTCGGCCTGCTCCTCGAACGCGACGTTGACCGGGCCGGTGAACGCGTAACTCTGCAGGTCGGCGTGCTCGCGCACGAGCTCGACCAGTTCGTGGGCGAGCGTGCCGGTGTAGGGAGCGAGGCGGCCGTAGTCGTGCGAGCCCAGCTCGATGACGAAGTCGTTGGGGACGAGGGACCGCTGGCGCGTGACAATCTGGGCGTTGTTGTCGAGCTCGCGCTGGAGGGCGGCGGCGATCTCGACCGGCTGCACCTCGGCCCGGAACGCCTTGGTGAACGCGCCCGTGACCAGTCCCTCGAGGCGGCGCTCGAAGCGTTGCAGGACGCCCATGGCCACCTCCTCTCCCCCGCGCAGACGTCGTCGATCTCCGACCGATCCCCGATGGTAACCAGGTGGAACCGTACGGAGTATCGCGTGGTCTGGGGCGACGTTGGTGCCGTGTTAGCCTTGTCCGGCCGCCTGACCGTTCGGTCCGTGGTGGCGGGCGCGAGTGGCGGAACAGGCAGACGCGCACGGTTCAGGTCCGTGTGTCCGCAAGGACGTGGGGGTTCAACTCCCCCCTCGCGCACACAAGGTGATTGACGAACCGTCCGTCGGGTTGCTCGCCGAGCTGTTCCTCCCCAAGGGTCGCCAGTGGACCCAGGGGCTGAGGCTATGGCGATGGTTGAGCCGACCACACCGATCTCCATTGGCTTCGGCGGATCGCGAGGATCGAGCGGGCCAGGGCGATTCCTTTCGAGCCGCCGCGCCGTCTCAATTATCGAGCAACTCGATCACCAGTGGCGGCGGCCACACGCCACCGATCGCCACCTCACAGTCGATCACCGAGAACGGAGCCGATCATGAAGGACGTCGAGAATGTCCAGAAGACCGTAACTTCACGGGACGGCACCCCCATCGCCCTCGAACAGTCGGGCAGCGGGCCGGCGGTCATCCTGGTGGGGTCCGCCTTGTCCGACCGATCCGATACTCGGCGGCTGGCCGCGCTCCTGGCGCCGCACTTCACCGTCATCAACTATGACCGTCGAGGTCGGGGCGAGAGCGGGGACACGGCGCCGTATGCGGTCGAGCGCGAGGTCGAGGACATCGAAGCGCTGATCGATGCCGCCGGCGGATCGGCGTTCGTGTTCGGTAGCTCCTCTGGAGCGGTCCTCGCCCTCGAAGCGGCGAGCAGGCTCCCCGGCAAGATCAGGAAGCAAGCTCTGTACGAGCCACCCTTCATCATCGACGACAGCCGTCCTCCGTTGCCGCAGGACTTCGTGGAGCAAGTCAGCGAGCTTGTCTCAGCAGGCCGCCGAAGCGCCGCGGTCAAGCTGTTCATGTCGAAGGGCATGGGTATTCCCACCATCGGCGTCGCCGTCATGCGATTCATGCCGGGGTGGTCAAAGATGGCCGGGATGGCGCACACCCTGGCCTACGACCTCACGATCATGGGCGACACCCAGGCAGGCAGGCCACTGCCGACCGCGCGTTGGAGCGGCGCCGCAGCCCCCACGCTCGTGCTGACCGGCGAGAAGAGCGAGGCGTACTTCCACGAGGGAGCGCGAGCACTCGCCAGCCTGCTCAAAGACGCGGAGCACCGCATTCTCAAGGGCCAACACCATGGCTCCGTGGTGACGGCTCCGAAGACCATCGCCGCCGAGTTGGTGGACTTCTTCAGTGCCAAGGGGTCTGCGCCGGGGCCGGTTGAATATCCCCGCGCAGCCGACGAGATCACGACCAGCGAGTGAGGACACGACCATGGCAGACGAACCCAGCGGCCAGCAGCAAGCGCCATCGGAACCAGATCCGGTACTCAGACAGCTGGATCGGTTGGTCGGCACGTGGAAGGTTTCCGGAGAGGCGAAGGGCGAGGTTGCCTACGAATGGATGGAGGGAGGCTTCTTCCTCGTGCAACACGTCGACCTCGAGCAAGATGGGCAGAGGAGCAAGGGCATCGAGATCATCGGACGACTACGGGGGTTCGGCGCCGCTGAGCCCAGCGAAGAGATCAAATCCCGCTACTACGACAGTCAGGGCAGCACGCTCGACTATGTGTACGAGCTGGACGGCGACACCCTCACGATCTGGGGTGGAGAGAAGGGCTCCCCGGCGTATTACCGGGGCACCTTCAGTGATGACGGCGATGCACTTGTCGGCACCTGGGTGTACCCGGGCGGCGGCTATGAGTCAACCGCCATCAGGGTGAAGTAGAGCTCGATGGTGACGTCGCCGGCTGAGGAGAGTGCGGTTGTGATGGCCGCGCGGGCCGGCGACGAGTCGGCGTTCGGCTCGCTCGTCGAGCGGTACCGACGCGAGCTACAGGTTCATTGCTACCGCATGCTCGGCTCGTTCGAGGACTCCGAGGACCTTGTTCAGGAGACTTTCCTGCGAGCGTGGCGCAAGCGCGCGAGCTTCGAAGGGCGCTCCACCTTTCGCGCCTGGCTGTACCGGATCGCGACGAACGCGTGCCTCGACTTCTTCGCGCGTCACACGCGGCGGCCGGCTCGGCGTCAGGTGGCCGGCTCAACCGATCCGGACGGGGCGATGCCGCCGCCGGCGGAGATCCCGTGGCTCCAGCCCTATCCGGACGCGCTACTGGACCCGATAGCGCCGAGCGACGCCGAGCCGGAAGCTGCGGTTGTCGCCAAGGAGACGATCGAGCTGGCGTTCCTTGTGGCCCTTCAGCTTCTGCCGCCGAAGCAGCGGGCGGTCCTGATCCTGCGCGACGTGCTGGGCTGGTCGGCGCAGGAGACCGCCGCACTGCTGGACGTGAGCATCGCCGCGGTGAAGAGCGCGCTGCAGCGGGCGCGACCGACGCTGAAGGAGCACCTGCCCGCGCAGCGCCTGGAGTGGGCCCCGGCGATGGACCCGAGCGAGGAGGAGCGAGCAGTGCTACAGCGCTTCATCGAGGCCTCGGAGCGGGCCGATATGCCGGCTCTGGCGGCGCTGCTGCGGGAGGATGCGTGGCAGACGATGCCGCCGCATCCGGAGTGGTTCGCGGGGCGCGAGGCGATGCTCGCGATGTGGGCGGCGGCCATGATTGGCCCCGATGCGGCGGGCGACTGGCGGCTTCTACCGACCCGCGCCAACCGCCAGCCGGCGGCCGCGAACTATCTCCGGACTGCCGGCGACACCCAATTCCTGGCCTCCAACCTCGACGTCCTGCGGGTCGAGAATGGACTGGTGGCCGAGGTCACGACGTTCGGTCGCGAGCTGTTCCCGGCCTTCGGCCTGCCCCTCGCGTTGTGATGGCGCACTGATGAGGGGCCAGGCTGGGTTGTCCTTTCTCGACCGGCACCTTCCGGCGTCGTTGGAGCGTCATGTCGTCGTGCTACCGCCCGGCCGTGTCCGCGCGTACGACGCAGCCGAGTGGCGCGGCGCGATCGTCATGGTCGAGCGCGGTCAGGTCGAGCTCTCCTGGTCGGGCAGCCGTCACCATCGGTTCGGGCGCGGTGATCTGCTTTGGCTGGACGGGCTTCCGCTCCGCTTCCTCCACAATCGTGGGCTCGAGCCAACCGTGCTGGTCGCCGTGTCGCGGCGCCGCGCAGAGCGCTGAGTCTTCGCGTCAGACATTCCCGATCCGGCCCCGGCGCTGACCTGGCAGCGGGGCAGTAGGGCGTAGGGCGTCGCGCGCGATGCCGGGTGGTCAGCCAGCTCATGCGCGTGATCACGACGATGCGCTGAGCCCGGCACGGCGGCGGCTTCTGGACGAAGGGCCGGGCCAACGTGGCGGACCGTGAGCAATCGCGGCCGGGTGCGTCGGGCATCGTGCCTTCGCCCAGCGGACGGCGCACTGCCCGCGTCTGTCCCGTCGTGGACCAATCCGCAGAAGCCGTAGCACCCTGGGCCGGAGCCGGCCGTGTACTGAGTTCGCGAGGCGCGATACGACCGAGGTTTCACGCAAGGGAGAACGGGACGAGGCCGCGGTCGAAATGAGAGATCGGCCGTCCACGGGTGTTGTTGCTCGGCTCGCCTCAGGAAGCGCACTCCGGGCCGCCTAGGAACCCGTCGACCTGCCGCGTGAAGTCTTGGTTGCGGCTGAAGAGGAAGGCGTGCGCGTCGTCGGGATAGATCACGAGCTCGGCATGCGGGATCAGCGACGCCAGCGCGCGTGAGTTGATGACGGGCAAGATCACGTCATGGCTGCCGCCCGCCACGAGCGTAAGCTGCCGAAGCGATCCGAGCTCAGGGTAGGCCGGACGACTCGTCCCATTCACGAAGCCGAACACGGCAGTGCCGTGGGCGGAAACGGCCGCCGGCCCCACTGGAGGCACCCGGTCGTCGCGCCGGTCGATCCGGATCAGCGATGCGTGCCCGAGCGCGCGCCCCGACGCGGTCGGCGCATAGAACAGGCTCAGGCGCTCCTCCTCCGTTCGGGGCCCTGGCTTGGTGAGGAGCTGCAGGATCTCCGGCGACGGGCCCGCCGTATTCGGCCCTCCGCCTGGGTGGGTGCTGGCGAGGATCAGGCAGTGCACCGAATCGGGTGAGTCCAGCGCGAGTCGCTGGGCGACCATGCCGCCGAGCGACCAGCCCAGGACGTCGGCCGTGCCCAGATCGAGCGCCTCGATGAAGCTGGCGACGTCTGCGGCAAGCGCGTCGACGCTGTTGCGAGGTACTCCGGTGCTGCCGCCCACGCCGGCGTAGTCGACCAGGATGACGCGGTGCTCGCGAGCCAGGGCGTCGAGCAGGGCAGGATCCCAGTCGTCCATCGTTGCGCGGAAGCGCTGGAGAAACAGGAGCGGCCGGCCCTGGCCGAACGAGCGGTACGCGATAGTGGCGTCCCCGACCTGGACGGTCTGGGTGGGCGCCGTGCGGGCCGTCGGCTGTGCGCCGTCGGCCACTCCGGGGCCGGCCAGAGCGAGAAGCGAGGTCAGGACGACGGCCGTCCCCAGCCCTCGTGTCGGTCGGCTTCTCACGGTGTGGTCGCGGGAGGGGGTCATCGTGCGCTCCTTCTGTACTATCCAGTCCATAATTGGCCAAAAAGAGAAGAGCGGGCCCGGGCCCGCACTGCATCGGTTACTCGAGCGCCCTTAGCGTCACCTCCACCACGTCGTCCGCCACCGCACGCTCGCTCATTTTTGACAGCCACCGGATGCTGTAGAGAGCGGTAGCCAGAAAGCGTGAGGTCGCCTCCGTATCCATGCCCGGGTCAAACTCGCCCGACCGCTGACCGCGCTCGAGCGCAGCGCGAATGACACGGGCTGTCCCGCCAAAGCTGTCCCGGGCCCGGCGCCTGACCGCCGCGTCCGAACCGGCAAGCTCAGCCACCGAGTTCACCATCAGGCAGCCACGGCGACTCGTGTCGGCGAACATCGCCTCGATAGTCCCCCGCAGCGCCCCGGCGATCCCCGCGCGGGCGGACGGAGCCGATTCGAGGATCTCCGTGAGGCCCGCCAGGCGGTCGGCGCGGTAACGGTCGAGGGCCGCCAGGAACAGCGAGTGCTTATCGCGGAACTCGTTGTAGAGGCTGCCCCGGCCGAGGCGCATCGCTGTCGTCAGGTCATCGACCGAGGTCGCCTGGTAGCCGCGCGACCAGAAGACATCGAGCGCCCGCTCGACGACACGATCGCGATCGAATTCCTTCGGTCGGCCCATACTGCACTGACCCTATGGCGTTCTGTATTAGTCAGTCAAGAACCATATCAGGGCCACGCCAGCGAACCTGGCCTGATCCTCGGCGGTACGTGGTCGGATCGCGCCGGCACAGCGCGAGCCGACTCGTCAGATCACATCGACGTTGGCCATCATCGCCATGTCCTCATGCTCGAGGTTGTGGCAGTGCAGCACGTACCGTCCGCGGAAGCCGGTGAAGCGCACGAGCACCGCGACGACCTCGTATGGCCTGAGGTCGACGGTGTCCTTCCAGCCGGCGTCGAACGGTGCCGGGTCGGTTCCGTTGCGGGTGAGCACCTGGAAGTGCCCGAGGTGCAGGTGAACCGGATGATGGAAGTCGCTGGTGAACGTCCACAGCTCCGTGGTGTCGAGCGTGGGACTCGCGAGTGCCTCGGACGGGTCGAACGGATCGCCGTTGATCGTCCACATCTGACCGCCGCCGTCAGATCCCGCTATCGTGCGGCGGAAGTCGAACCGTCGCCGCCGTACGGCCTGTCGACGAGCGAGCGGCTCCACGTCCGCGAGCGTCGACCGGGACCTGGCTGTCATCGGACTCGCGCCGGCTGATCCGGAAGCGCATCACGTCCCGTGTCGCACCGTTGCCGAGCCTGTTGACAAGCGTGACCTCGGTGTCGACCGGGTAAGCGGCGAAGTCGATGACGACGTCGGCCCGCTCCGCGGGAGCGATGGCGAAGACGTCGAGTTCCTGAGGGTGTGGCGAGCAGCCCGATGTCACTGCCCACCTGCACGAACACGAGCCCTCCGGCGGCGTCGGGTCGAGCCGGAGCCGGAAGCGCCGCGCGTTCGACACGTTCAGCAGGCGGAACCGGTAGCGCGTCGTGGACACGTCGAGCACGGGCCACGGTGACCCGTTGACGAGGATGGCGTCGCCCTCGACGCCCTGGTGGTACTCGCCTTCGACGCCGGGCTCATCCAGCAAGGTCGGGTCGAGCGGCGGGGTAGCGGAACGAGCCGTCCTCCTCGAAGGCCCGGTCGCAGATCATCAGCGGGACATCCTTGTCGCCCTTGGGCAGCGGCAGGGCGTCGTCGACGTCGTCGCGCAGGATGAAGAAGCCGGCCAGGCCGCGCCAGACCTGCGGAGCGGTGAAGTCCATCCGGTGGTCGTGGTACCAGAGCGTCGCGGCGGCCTGGTCGAGCGGGTACTCGTGCTCCTTCGAGCCGATGTCGAGCTTCCACACCGACGCGTCATGCTCAGCGTGGATGGCACCGCCAGGTGCGAAATCGGCAAGCGTCTCCGGGACGATCAGATGCGTCGGATAGCCGTCGGACTCGGCCGGCGTGACGCCGCCGTGCAGGTGGGTGGACGTCGGCACCGGCAACTCGTTGGTGATCCTGACGCTGATCGGACGGCCACTCCGGACGTCGAACGTCGGACCTGGGAACGTCCCGTCGAAGCCCAGACCTCGGTGCGCGTTCCGGGGATGATCTCCATCTGTGCGGGACGCTGGACGAGCTCGTATGCGTCGGACCCACCGAGCGTGCCCAGCGGACGCGCCAGCAAGGGCACGGGAAGGGGCACCGCGAACCGCTCGGGCAGCGACAGTCGGCTGGTCAGCAGCGCGCCGGCGCGCTCGGTGGTGAGTGACCCACATCCGGAGACGCCGAGGGACGCCGCGGCCCCCGCGCCCCCGATCACGGCCAGGAAGCGGTGCCGGGAGAGCGGGATACCCGCCCGGACGTCCCATCAGACCACTGCGGACTGACGTCGCGACTTCGACCTGGCGACCCACATGCCGGGCGACCACGCCCAGACGAGCATCGCGACGGCAAACCCGAAAAGCAGCACCCCCAGCGGAAAATGCAGGGCGAGCAGCCGCGCATATCCGAAGCCCCTGGATCTGACCTACCAGGAACATTAGGACGCTGGCCCAGATCGGCCACGCCGCGCCGCGGCCCGGTCGCCAGAACAGGATGGAGGCGATTCTCAGCAGCGGCACGGCCAGCAGGGTGAACGCGGCCTCGCACACGACCAACCCCACGGCGTAGGGCACCGCCGCGAGTGGGGCCGCCGTCGCTCCCTGGACGACCACGATCCCGGCGGCGGGAGGCGCATTGTTGGTGCCCTCGGCGCAGCCGGGGTTCCAGCGGCGGTCGTCGACGACGAGCGCTGGCCAGGAGCCGTCGTCTCGGTGGCGGCGTACCGCTAAGAGCGATCGTGAAAAGGGCTGGCCGCGGACCGCTCCGTCGATTAGACACACGGGCGTGACCGCCGACGACCTCGAGCTCCGAACGTCCGGACCTGACGAGTTGCCCCAGCTGATCACGCTGATCACCGGCGCGTTCCTCCGCGACGTCGAAGACGACGAGATGGACGTCCATCGTCTCGTCGCCGAGCCCGACCGGACGCACGTCGTCACCGATTCCGACAGCGTGGTCGCGACCGGCGCGGTGCTGACCCGCGACATGACCGTGCCCGGCGCGACGATCCCGGTCGGGCATGTCACTGGGGTTGCAGTCGCGTCCACCCACCGGCGGCGCGGCCTGTTGACCCGGATCATGTCGGCTCAGCTGCAGGCTGTCCGCGACCGTGGCACCGAGCCGGTGGCCGCGCTGTGGGCCAGCGAGGGTGGGATCTACGGAAGGTTCGGGTACGGGCTCGCGTCCTGGCAAGTGCAGTACGACATCTCGACCCGCGAGACCGCGCTGCCCGCGCCCACGACGGCGCCGGCCGGCCGGCTCCGGCAGGCCGTCCCCAAGGACGTGGTCGACGCGATGGGCAGGGTTCACGACCGCGCGCGCGCAGACCGTCCCGGCATGTCGAGCCGAGATGAGCGGTGGTGGAGGTTCCTCACGGCCGACCCGAGGTCGTGGCGGCGGGACACCTCGGCGGAGCGTGCCGTGCTGTACGAGGTGGGTGACGACGTCGAGGGCTACGCGCTCTGGCGGGTCAAGCGGGGCTGGGAGTGGACCGGACCGAGCGGTGAGGTTGCGGTCACCGAGGTCGTGGCGCCCAGCATCGACGCGTACACGGCACTGTGGCAGTTCCTGCTCTCGATCGACCTGACCCGCTCGGTGAAGTACCGCTTCGCCTCCCTCGACGAGCCGCTTGCCTACCTTTTGACCAACCCCGGTGCGTTGGGGACGTCGGTCACGCCAGGTCTGTGGATCCGAGTCGTCGACGTTCCCGGTGCGCTGGCCGCCCGTCGCTATGCCGCGCCGGTCGACCTCGTGCTCGAGGTCTCCGATGCCGTCCTGCCGGGCAACTCCGCGCGTTGGCACCTCACTGGCGATCGTTCCTCGGCGCGATGTGAGGCGGTGGCGTCGGGGCCCGACCTCGTGCTGGACGTCCGTCACCTGGGTGCGGCGTACCTGGGCGGTGCGTCGCTGCAGTCGCTCGCCGCTGCCGGCTTGGTCACCGAGCTCAGCCCCGGCAGCCTGGCCGCGGCCTCTGCGGCCTTCGGCTGGGAACGCCCACCGCTGTCGATCGAGACCTTCTAGCTCCGTCGGGCCGAGCCGTGCTTTAGGTCCCGCTGGCCTTGGCGAGCGCGAGTTGGATGGCCCGCTGGTCGCCGGAGTCGATCTGCGCAATGAGTTTCTTCGCCTGGGCGCCGGCAACGGTCGTCACCTGACGTCCGTTTCGGCTGATGAAGACCTGGCCGTTCTTGGTGACGCGGTACTCGAACGGGTCCTCTGCGAGCCGCCCACGCCGGTCGACCTTGCTCATTGGCTATAACCCTCGAGGAAGTGCGCGAACCGACCGATGGCAGCCTCGAGGTCGTCGACGTGAGGCAGCGTGACGATGCGCAGGTGGTCGGGCCGCGGCCAGTTGAACCCAGTGCCCTGGACGAGGAGCAGGTGCTCCTGGAGCAGCAGGTCCAGCACGAACTTCTCGTCGTCGTGGATCGGATATACGGCGGGATCCAGGCGCGGAAAGACGTAGAGCGCACCGCGTGGCTTCACACAGCTCACCCCCGGGATGTCGCTGAGCAGCTTCCAGGCGCGCTCGCGTTGGTCATGCAGCCGTCCGCCCGGCAGGACCAGGTCGTGGATGCTCTGCCGGCCACCGAGGGCGGTCTGGATGGCGTGTTGCGCGGGCACGTTCGCACACAGCCGCATGTTGGCCAGAATGTCCAGCCCTTCGACATAGTCACGGGCGTTCTGGCGCGGACCGGACACGACCATCCAGCCCGACCGGAAGCCGGCCACCCGGTACGCCTTGGAGAGCCCGTTGAACGTCAGGCAGAGCAGGTCAGGTGCCAGCGCCGCGGTGGCGACGTGCTCGGTGTCGTCGTAGAGGATCTTGTCGTAGATCTCGTCCGAGAGCAGGACGAGCTCATGCTGGCGGGCCAACTCGACGATGCCGTCGAGCACCTGGCGCGAGTAGACGGCGCCGGTCGGGTTGTTCGGGTTGATGACGACCAGGGCCTTGGTCCGCGGACCGATCTTGGCGGCGACGTCGTCGAGGTCGGGGAACCAGTCGGCGCTCTCGTCGCACAGGTAATGGACCGGAGTTCCCCCGGCGAGGCTGACCGCAGCTGTCCACAGCGGGTAGTCGGGCGCCGGGATGAGCACCTCGTCGCCGTCGTCGAGCATCGCCTGCATGGCCATCACGATGAGCTCCGAGACACCGTTGCCCAGGTAGACGTCGGCCACGTCGATGCCCGGAATCCCCTTCGCCTGGTGGTACTGGACGACGGCGCGCCGCGCGGGCAGCAGGCCCTTGGAGTCGCAGTAGCCCTGCGCGGTGGGCAGACCCCGGATCACGTCCTGGAGGATCTCGTCGGGCGCATCGAAGCCGAACGGCGCCGGGTTGCCGATGTTGAGCTTGAGGATGTGATGCCCTTCCTCCTCGAGCCGCTTGGCATGCTCGAGAACCGGGCCGCGGATGTCGTAGCAGACGTTCGCGAGCTTGCGGGACTGGCTGACCTGCATGCGCCCCAGCGTCTCATCGTGCCGCCGACCGCAGCGGACGGGTCCACGGAGCGGATAATCATTGACTCAGGCAACGGTTTTGCCGACGATGGTGACCATGACAGCGACCAAGGCCGAGTGGGTGGCCGCGGTGCGGGCCTTCACCCGGTCCTACACGGCTGTCCTCGGCGTTCTCGACGAAGGCCTGCTGCAGTCGCCGTACACGCTCACGGAGGCCAGGGTGATCTTCGAGCTGGCGCAACGTGACAACACCGAGGTACCGGACCTGCGCCGATCGCTGGGCCTCGACGGCGGCTACCTGAGCCGGATCCTGGCCCGGTTCGAGGCCGACGGGCTCGTCGCGCGGCGGCGGTCCGGTGCCGACGCGCGCCGGCAGGTGGTCCGGCTGACGCCCGCCGGACGCGACGTGTACAAGGTGCTCGACGCTCGGTCGACCGACCAGGTGACCGGCTTGCTCAGCCGCCTCGGCGACGAGGAGCAGCAACGGCTTGTCGACGCCATGACCTCGATCGGTGACCTGCTCGGCGAGCCGCCGCGACCTGCGGCGCCCTACCTGGTCCGACCGCTCCAGCCAGGCGACCTGGGCTGGGTCGTGCACCGGCACGGCGTCCTCTACGCGCAGGAGTACGGCTGGGACCAGACGTTCGAGGCGCTCGTCGCGCACATCGCCGCCTCGTATGTCGACAAGCGCGATCACCGACGTGAGAACGCCTGGATCGCCGAGGTCGACGGCGTGCCGGTCGGGTGCGTGTTCTGCGTCCACAAGGATGACGCGACGGCACAGTTGCGGCTCCTGCTGGTCGAGCCGTCGGTTCGCGGCATGGGCATCGGCGCCCGACTGGTCGACGAGTGCGTCCGGTTCGCGCGCGTGGCCGGATACGGCGCGCTGACATTGTGGACGAACGACGTGCTCGTCGCGGCGCGGCACCTCTACGAGCGGGCCGGCTTCCGGCTCGTCGAGGAGAAGCAGCACCGCAGCTTCGGTCACGACCTCGTGGGCCAGACCTGGACGCTCAACCTCCAGCGATGAGTTGACCGGCGTCGACCGGCCCGGGCGGGCCTGACCGATTCGACGTGCCCGAAACCCCCCCGGAAGAGCGCCGGAACAGCTAGCATCCGAGTGGTCGTGGCCAGGGTCGGCCCGCGGTGTGCGGCGACCCTGGGCCTGGGGGGCACAGATGTCCAAGGTCACGGTCGCCGGCATCGGCGCATGCGCGCTCGTGGTAGGTCTGCTCGGGCAGATACCCGAGTCGGCGGCCGAGCCGCCCTCCGTCGTCTACGTGGTGGCGACTCCCGCCTCGTTGTCCGTTGGCGAGACCGCCGTGCGGTCGCGGTTGCAGGGCTCGGGTTTCGACGTCGTCCTCGCCGACGACGCGACGGTGTCGACGGCGGACGTTGCGGGCAAGGCGTTCGTCCTGGTGTCCAGCACGGTCGACGGCGCAGCGCTGAGCCGCCGGCTCCTCTCGGTCCCGGAGACGATGTGGATCGCCAAGCCGTACCTGTTCGACGACTACGGGCTGACCGGCCCACAGGCCGGAATCGACTACGAGAGCAAGCGCGCCAACGACGTCACGATCACGACGGCCGGGCATCCACTGGCGGCTGGGCGAACCGGGACGGTGGCCTTCCAAACCGGCACCAACAGGATGTCGTGGGGCCGTCCGGCGGCGTCAGCGACAATCGTGGCGACCGCCGACGCGGACCCGACGATCTTCACGATCGCCGCCGGCCAGGCACTCGTCGGCGGGGCACCGGCGGCCGGCTGCCGGATGACGTTCCCGCTGTTCAACAATGCTCCCACGGCGTTCACCGCTGACGGCTGGGCGCTGTTCGATGCCGCCGCCTCGTGGGCGGCCGGCAGCTGCGGCGCGGAGCCGGTCGATACGCCGCCGTCCGTCGCGCTGACGTCCCCCGCGAACGGCGCGACGGTCGGCGGTTCGGTCTCCGTGACGGCCACAGCGACCGACGACGTGGGCGTCACGTCCGTCGAGTTCTCGGTCGACGGAGCCTCGATCGGCACCGACACGAACGGCGTCGACGGGTGGGCTGCTGATTGGGACACCACGGTGGTTGCCGACGGCTCGCACACGGTTGGCGCGACGGCCACGGACACCGCCACCCAGACGGCGACCGCCACCCGGACGGTCACGGTCTCGAACACCAGCGAGCCGCCGGTCGTCATGGTCGTCGGATCACCCGCGACGTTGACCGCTGGAGACACGGCGGTCCGGCAGCGCCTGCTGGGCAGCGGCTACGACGTGCAGGTGGTCGACGACGGTGCCGTCACGGCAGCAAGCGTCGCCGGCACTTCGTTCGTGCTCGTCAACAGCTCCGTCGACAGCAACGTGTTGGGCCGGCGGTTGGAGACCATTGCCGTCCCGCTCTGGCTGGCGAAGCCCTACCTCTTCGACGACTACCGGCTGACCGGCCCGCAGGCTGGGGTCGACTACGAGAGCAAGAGCGCGACCAGCGTGACGATCACGACGCCCGGCCACGCGCTCGCGGCCGGCCGGACCGGCACGGTCGCCTTCCAGACCGGCTCGAGCAGGGTCTCGTGGGGGCGGCCACCGGCCTCCGCGACAGTCGTGGCGACGGCGGGCGCAGATCCCACGATCTTCACCATCCCGCAGGGGGCGGCGCTCGTGGGCGGCCAGGCGGCGCCAGGCTGTCGCATGACCTTCCCGCTGTTCAATGCCGCTCCGACGACGTTCACTGTGAACGGATGGGCGCTGTTCGACGCCGCGGCCGCGTGGGCCGCTGCCGGATGCGCGGGCGGCCCACCGCCACCTCCGCCTCCGGGAGACGTCGAGCACGTCGTGTTCATCTCGGTCGACGGGCTCAACTCGGCGGCGATCACGACGCTCGGTCCGACCGGTGCCCCGACGCTCCACCGGCTCATCGGCGAGGGCGTGTCGACGATGAACGCCCGCACGTCGGTCGAGGCGACCCAGACGCTGCCCAACCACACGTCGATGACATCGGGCCGCCGGGTCGCCCTTCCGGACGGCCACGGCGTGACGTTCAACGACGACAACGGCTCGACCGTCCACGGGAGCGCCGGCAGTTACGTCACGGGCATCTTCGACCTGGTCCACGACAGCGGCGGATCGACCGTGCTGTTCGCGAGCAAGACGAAGTTCGACTTCCTCGACCGCAGCTGGAACGGCACCAACGGCGCTCCGGACGTGACCGGGGCCGACAACGGCCGCGACAAGATCGACACCTACCAGGTGGGTGGCGGCAGCGCGACCACGTCGGCTGTGGTCGGGCGGCTGGCGACGAACCCGCCGACGTTCACGTTCGTCCATCTGGCCGACCCCGACAACGCCGGCCATGCCTCGGTCTTCGGTTCGCCGGCGTACCTTGCCGCTGTGACCACGGTCGACGGCTATATCGGCCAGATCGTCGACACCGTGGCGAGCGACCCGGACCTCGTCGGCCGGACCGTCGTGATCGTGACGACCGACCACGGAGGCACCGGCATCTCGCACGCCGACCCCACCGTGCCGACGCACTACACGATTCCGTTCCTGGCGTGGGGCCCCGATGTCGCAGCCGGAGCCGACCTGTACGCGCTCAACCCCGACCGGCTCGACCCGGGGACAGCCCAGCCTCCGTACTCGGCGTCGGTGCCGCCGATCCGCTCCGGCGAGGTCGCCAACCTGGTTGCGGAGCTCTTGCGGCTACCCACCGTGCCGGGTAGCCAGTTCAACACCGACAAGAGCCTCGACCTCGCGATGCCCTGACCCGGCCGTGAGGCTGTGATCTTCGTGCGGGGTAGCCTGACCGAGTGCCCGCCGAACCCACCGTCCCACCAGAGGAGCCGCGCCCGCAGCCGTCGATCGCGCCCGGCATCCGGGCCTCGGACGCCGAACGCGACCAGGTCGTCCAACGGCTCTCCGATCAGGCATCGATCGGGCGCTTGACGCTGGCCGAGCTGGAGGAGCGGATCGGGCTGGCGTACGACGCCACGACTCGCGCGGAGCTGACCAAGCTGACGGCGGACCTCCCCGAGACGTACGCACAGCCCGAGCGGAGTCGCCGGCAGCCGACCCGGTGGGTGCTCTCGATGATGGGCGGCGCCGAGAAGAAGGGTCGTTGGCGGATCGGGAACCGGCTGACGACCGTGACCGTCATGGGCGGCAACGACCTCGACCTTCGGCATGCGGAGATCGACGCAGACGACGTGACGATCGTCGCCGTCGCGGTGATGGGCGGCATGGACATCTATGTGCCGGACACGGTGGACCTCGAGGTCGGCGGCTTCGCGTTCATGGGCGGCAATGGCGAGCGCGGCAGCGCCCGGCCGCCACGTCCGGGCGGCCCGCGGATCCGGGTCCTCGCGTACTCACTGATGGGCGGGATCGACGTGTGGCGGCTCCCGGAAGAGGCAAAGAGCGTCTCCCTCAAGGAGGCCCGCAAGCTCGCGAAGGACGCCCGCTGACCAGTCGTGGATCGGTTTGCGTCGGCAGCGTGGCGACGTCCGATTTCCGCTAGTCATGGGTGGGTACCGCAAGCGAGAGTAGGGACGTGCTCGATTTCGAAGCCTGCTACCGGGCCGTCCGCAGCCGCGACGCGCGGTTCGATGGCGTCTTCTTCATCGGCGTGACATCGACCGGCATCTACTGCCGGCCGAGTTGCCCGGCGATGACGCCGAAGCGCGAGAACGTGCGGCTCTACCGATCCGCGGCGCACGCCCAGGCGGCCGGTTTCAGAGCCTGCCGCCGGTGCCGACCCGATGTCACACCCGGCTCCCCGGAGTGGAACATCCGGGCCGACCTCGCCGGCCGAGCGATGCGTCTCGTCGCCGACGGCGTGGTCGACCGGGAGGGCGTAGCAGGACTGGCCGACAGGCTCGGTTACAGCGAGCGCCAGATCCACCGCACGCTCGTGGAGGAAGTCGGCGCCGGCCCGCTCCGGTTGGCCCGGGCCCAGAGGTCGCACACGGCCCGGCTGCTGCTCGAGACCACGGAACTTCCGGTCACCGAGGTCGCCTACGCCGCCGGCTTCGCCAGCATCCGTCAGTTCAACGACACGGTCCGCGCGGTCTACGCGACCACGCCGAGCGACCTGCGCCACCGCGCCCGGCACGATCGACACAGGGGGACCCCGGTCGCCGGCACGATCGACCTGCGTCTCGCGTACCGGCGGCCTGCCGGCCTGGACGGTCTGCTCGCGTTCCTCGCAGCACGGGCCATCCCGGGGGTCGAGGAGGTCGAGGGAGGCACGTACCGGCGCAGTCTCGTTCTCCCGCACGGTGTCGGGATCGCCGATCTGACGCCTGCCGACGGCTACCTGCGTGGCCGGCTCCGGTTGGCCGATCCGCGCGACCTCGCGGCCGCCGTGGCGCGGTGCCGGCGCCTGTTCGACCTGGACGCCGACTCCGCGGCGGTCGACGAGGCGCTCGCGGCAGATCCGGCGCTCGCCGAAGCCATTGCCGCCGCGCCCGGACGGCGGGTGCCCGGTGTCGTGGACGGCGACGAGCTGGCCGTACGGGCCGTCCTGGGTCAGCAGATATCTGTGCCGGCAGCGAGACGGCTGGCGGAACGCCTCGTGCTCGAGTACGGCAAGCCGCTGGACGCCCCCCTCGGCGGCGTCACCCATGCGTTCCCGACGGCTGCGGCGCTCGCCGAGGCCGACCCGGCCACGTTTCCGATGCCGGCCCGGCGTCAACGCACGCTGCACGAACTGACGGCCCGGCTGGCCGACGGCCGGCTCCGGCTGGACCCTGGTGCGGACCGCGACCATGTCGAGCACGTCCTGCTGGCCGTGCCCGGAATCGGGCCGTGGACCGTCGCCTACATCCGGATGCGGGCGCTCTCCGACCCCGACGTCTTCATGGCGACCGATCTGGGCAGCCGCCAGGGGATGGCCCTGGCGGGACTTCCTGACGACGCTTCCGCCGCTGCGACCGTCGCACAACGCTGGCGCCCCTGGCGTTCGTACGCGCAGATGCACGTCTGGGCTCTCGCTGCCTCGAAACCCACCGATCCGACACCTGAGAAGAACGGAGACATCCGATGACCGGCACCACCTACTGGACCACCGTCGACAGCCCACTGGGGCCGCTGATGCTCACGGCGGACGACGAGGGTCTGACGGGGGTGTACATGGAGCCGCATGCGCACGGACCGGACGGCCCTGGCCCCGGTTGGATCGAGCGCTCCGCGCCCTTCGAGGACGTGAAGCGACAGCTCGAGGAGTACTTCGCCGGCGAGCGCAGCGAGTTCGACCTGCCGCTGCACCCGGACGGGACGCCGTTCCAACTCGAGGTGTGGGAGGCGCTGAAGTCCATCCCGTACGGAGAGGTCCGCAGCTACGGCGACATCGCCGCGCAGGTCGGCCGGCCGGGCGCTTCCCGGGCGGTGGGGCTGGCCAACGGCCGCAACCCGATCTCGGTGATCGTGCCCTGCCACCGCGTGATCGGCGCGTCCGGTTCGCTGACCGGCTACGGCGGCGGCCTCGAGCGCAAGCGGCAGCTGCTCGACCTCGAGGCCGGCGTGGCGGGCCGCACGCTGACGCCCGCGCTGCCCTTCGGGTAGCCGGGATCGCGCCGCGTATCGTCGTGACGCGTGCCTGAGGGTGAACGACCGCTGCTCGCGATCGCGCATCGCGCCGGCAACGGCATCGCCACGTTCCACGAGGCCCTGGACGCCGGCGTCGACCTGGTCGAGCTGGACGTCCACCACACCCGACGAGCGCTCGAGGTTCGGCACCTGAAGACCCTCGGGCCGCATCTGCTGTGGGATCGATGGGAGCTGATCCGGCGACGCGACGTCGACCTGCCGAGTCTGGCCGTTCTGCTCGGCGGGTTGGGCGGCCATGCCCGGCTCATGATCGATCTCAAGGGCATCCACCGTGGGCTGGCGCCTGCGGTGGCGTCCTTGCTCCGGCAGACGGTGCCTGGGCTTCCGGTCGTCGTGTGCACGCGGCACTGGTGGATGCTCGAGGCGTTCGCGCCCGACCCGCACGTCCGGATGGTGCTGTCCGTGGGCAGCCTGAGACAACTTCGCCGGCTACGCGCGCTCCTGCGCGCCAGGCCGGTCAGCTGGCCCGGAAGGCGCCCGGCCTTCGCGGTGTGCGTCCGCCGGCCACTGCTGACACCTGCCGTCGTCGACGAACTGCGGCGCGGTGCGGGTCGCGTAGTGACGTGGCCGGTCGACACGTCCGCCGAGCTCGCCGACGCGCGGCGCCTCGGCGTCAGCGGCGTCATCAGCAAGAACCTCATCTTGCTGCGCGACCTCGTCGCCCGCTGAGCACGGCGCGTCACACTCCGTGGCACCAGGAGTTGGGTATCAGCCGTCCTCGAGGAAGGAGACGACGGCCTCACGCGCAGCGTCGGGGCCTCTCGTCTGCAGCGAATGCCCGGCGTCGGGAACCACGAAGACCTCGACGTTTGGCGCCCGGCCCTGCTCCTGGCGGGTCAGCTCCACGGGCGTCGACAGGTCGCGCTCGCCGACCAGCATGAGGACAGGCACATCGGGCAGGTCTAGGTCGTCGGGCGGCGCAGGCGACGGTTCGGGAGTCGGCGGCCAGTTCAGGCACGTGACGGCCAGCCCGTTGTCGCGCATCGTCGCCCGGTCGAACGGCCAGAGGGCATCGTCGGGCAGCGCGGCGACGAAGTCATCGAGTGCGGCCGTGCGTTCTTCGACCGGCGAGTCTCCGTCCCAGGGCCACACGGCCTCCGCGCACAGTGTGCTGGCATGCAGCCCCTGGCTGAGGTCCGACGCCGGTACCCGCGTGTCCGCGCGAAAATCGCTGAGGAATCCCTCGAGTGGGTCGGTGTCACCGCCCGCGGCGGCGTGCAACAGCTCGAGTAGACCCCCGTACTCGGGGTCGATGATCCCGAAGATGCCGATGGCGCTGAGCAGGTCTGGCCCGAGGCCGGTCTCCCGGACGACCGCCGCCAGATCCTCGGCCGGGTCGGTGCCACAGCCCGTCGCCTCGCAGGCGTCACGTAGAACCCGGCCATACGCGCTGAACAACTCCGGGTCGAGCAGGTCCAGCCGGTGCGGAACGACGGAGTCGAGGACGGCGCGTTCCACCCGGTCCGGGTGGGCGATCAGGTACCGCTCGGCGACGTAGGTTCCGTACGAGACACCGTCGAGCGTCCAGCTCTGCACACCCAACGCCTGCCGGAGCAGCTCGAGGTCGGCGACCGTGTCACTGGTGCTGTAGAAGCGGCGTTGCGCCCCGATCGCGTCGCCGCACTCACGCACCGCTTCCTCGGTCGGCACGTCGAAGTCGGTCGTGCCGACCTGCTCCTGCAGGACCGCGCACTGCAAGGCGTTCGCGCCGGTGCCCCGCTGGTCGAGCATGACCAGCCGGTAGTCGTCCAGCACGGGTTCGAGCGCAGCGCGGACCCGCGCAACCGACGGTGCGCCCGGTTGCCCCGGGCCGCCAGTCAGGAAGAGCAGCACGCCCTGCCGCGCGTCGGCATTGTCGGCCGTGAGCACCTGCAGCGACAGCTGCCCGTCCGTTCCACCGGAATGATCGAGCGGGACGGCCAACGTCGAGCAGGTGAAGCCCGGCTCCGGGCACGGTTGCGATCCGGTCAGCGCCGGCGTGGCATCCGGAGCCGCGGACGCTGTGGTGGGTGGCTCGGAGTCCGGAGGCCCCTGATCGATCTCGGCCGACGTGCACGACGCGAGGGTAAGAACGGTGGCGACGAGCGCAGGCCGGCCGAACCGGCGCACCTCAGCAGGTCACCAGGACCAGCCCCGGGAGCGCAGCTCGCTCTCGGCGAGGAGCCGGCGCACCGGTGCCACCGCCTCCTGGATCGGCAGACCGACCAGCCGACAGGCCTCGGCGAGCACGTCGTCGTAAGCGGCCTGTGCGGCGGTGAGGTGGTGGGCCCGGGCCCACCGCCCGTCGTCGTGCTCGAGCCGGCTGATCTCGGCGGCCAGCCGGCCGAGCCGCATCTGGACGCCGAGGGTCTCGAACGGGTCCGGCGTGGGGCAGCCGCGCGATCGGCGCAGCATGGTGCGGGCCAGGTCGGTCAGGTGCGTGGTCATCGTGACCCCAGGGACCGGTAGTAGTCGATCTTGTGGCGGATGCGGTCGCGCCGCTCGAACAGGAGTTCGAGGTGGGCGGCGAGCTGCTTGTCGTGGTCTTCTAACAATGCCACGCGATCGGGCATTGTGTGGTCTCCGGAGCGGACCAACTCGGCGAACTTGCGCAGCGTGTGGATCGGCATGCCCGTGTCGCGCAGGCACCGGACCAGGTCGAGCATCTCGACATCGTCGGCCTGATAGCGGCGGTGCCCGCTCGGCGCACGGTCGATACGGCGGAGCACACCGATGCGTTCGTAGTAGCGGAGCGTGTCGAGGCTGAAGCCGAACCGGTCGGCGACTTCGCCGGGCGAGTAGTAGGTGCTCACGCCAATGAGGATGACACCTTGAGCGCAGTCCAGGTCAAAGGTGATCTTCCGTCTCTGCTACTCATGCCGACGGCAACGCCCCATAGCCACCGCCACCCGGCGTTTCGACGACGAGCACGTCGCCGATCCCCACCTCGACGGAGTCACAGCCCGCCATCACGACGACGCTGCCGTCGGCGCGCTCGACCCGGTTGCTGCCACGGGCACCAGGTTGCCCGCCGGCGAGGCCGTACGGCGGCACCCGGCGGTGTCCGGAGAGCATGCTGACCGTCATCGGCTCGAGGAAGCGCAGCCGCCGTACTGCTCCATCGCCACCGCGCCAACGTCCGGTGCCACCGCTGCCACGGCGGACCGCGAACGACTCGAGGAGCACCGGGAAGCGCGACTCCAGCACCTCGGGATCGGTGAGCCGCGAGTTCGTCATGTGCGTCTGCACCACGGGCGCACCGGCGAAGCCCTCGCCGGCACCCGAACCGGACGCCACCGTCTCGTAGTACTGGTAGCTGTCGTTACCGAACGTCACGTTGTTCATCGTCCCCGACCCTTCGGCCTGGACACCCAGCGCGGCATAGAGGGCGCCGGTGATCGCCTGCGACGTCTCGACGTTGCCGGCGACGACGGCCGCAGGGTACGTAGGCGCGAGCATCGATCCGGGGGGAACGATGATGCGCAGCGGCCGCAGACAGCCGTCGTTGAGCGGAATGTCGTCGGCGACGAGCGTGCGGAAGACGTAGAGGACGGCCGCGGTCACGACCGAGGTGGGCGCGTTGAAGTTCGTGTCGAGCTGAGCGGACGAGCCGGTGAAGTCGATCGTTGCGGAGCGCTCCTCGCGGTCGACGGTGACACGCACCTCGAGCACAGCGCCGCTGTCCATCTCGTATGCGTACTCACCGTCACCGAGCGCATCGACGACGCGACGCACGGCCTCCTCGGCGTTGTCCTGGACGTGCCGCATGTACGCCTGCACGACGTCCAGACCGAAATGGTCGATCATGCGGCGCACCTCTTCCACGCCCTTCTCGTTGGCTGCGATCTGGGCCCGCAGGTCGGCGAGGTTGGTCGCCGGGTTGCGTGACGGGAACGGTGCCCGGGTCAGCAGCGCCAGGGTCTCCGCTTCCCGAAGGCGTCCGCGCTCGACGAGCAGCCAGTTGTCGAAGAGCACGCCTTCCTGGTGCACGTCGCGGCTGAACGCCGGCATCGACCCCGGGGTCAGGCCGCCGATCTCCGCATGGTGGCCGCGCGCAGCGACGAAGAAGAGCACCTCGTGCCCGGCGTCGTCGAATACGGGCGTGACGACGGTGATGTCCGGCAGATGGGTGCCGCCGTGGTACGGATCGTTGATCGCGTAGATGTCGCCGGGCTTGATCCGGCCCGCGTTCCGTCGGATGACCTCCTTGATGCTCGTGCCCATCGAGCCGAGGTGCACCGGCATGTGCGGTGCGTTCGCGATGAGGTTGCCGTCAGGGTCGAAAAGCGCGCACGAGAAGTCCAGACGTTCCTTGATGTTGACCGACTGGGCCGTCGACTCCAGGCGCGCGCCCATCTGCTCGGCGATCGACATGAACAGGTTGTTGAAGATCTCGAGCAGCACCGGGTCGACCTCCGTGCCGGCCGGGTCGACGTCGAGGCGGGTCCGTGCACGCTCGACCAGCAGGTGCCCGTGCTCCGTGACCGTGGCCTGCCAGCCACCGTCGACCACCGTGGTCGCGTCGTTCTCGGCGACGATCGCGGGCCCGCTGACGGCGTCGCCCGGACGGAGGCGCTCCCGGCGGTAGAGCGGCGCGTCCCGCCATACGCCGCCCGCGTAGAGGCGAACCCGGTCGACCGGTGCGGTGGGGTCGGGGTGCGAAACGGTCGGCGTGTCGCGCAGATCTTGCATGATCAATGGGGGTGGGTCGGTCAGGCCGGTTGCCTCGACGGACAGCGCCTCGACGACCAGCGGGCGATCCATCAGGAAGGAGTACATGCGCCGGTAGGCGGCTTCGAACTCGGCGGTCATGTCGTCCGGCGCGGCCAGCCGGACGGCGATCGCCGTGTCGGTGCCGTCGTAGCGCAGGTACGCCCGCCGGGTGACCTCGATCTGGCGCGGCGCCACGTCTCGTCCAGCAGCTCCGCACGTGCTGCGTGCTCGAGCTCGCCGCCGACGCGGTTCAGATCCGCCATGGCCGCCGGCTCGAGCCGGCGCTCGACCGACTGCTCGCGCATCGCGGTCGTGTCGGCGAGGCCGATGCCGAGGGCCGAGAGGACACCGGCCATCGGCGGCACCAGTACGGTACGGATGCCGAGTGCGTCCGCCACGGCACAGGCGTGCTGCCCGCCTGCGCCCCCGAACGTAGTGAGGACGTATCCGGTGACGTCGTGACCCTTTTGAACCGAGATCTTCTTCACGGCGTTGGCCATGTTGGCGACCGCGATCCGGAGGAAGCCCTCGGCGACGTCCTCCGGGCTGCGGTCGTCGCCAGTCGTGGCCGCGATGTCGGCGGCGAGCTCTGCGAAGCTTCGCCGCACCGTCGCTGCGTCCAGCGGCTGGTCGCCGTCGGGCCCGAACACCATGGGGAAGTGGGCCGGCTGGATCCGGCCGAGCATGACGTTGGCATCGGTGACGGTCAGTGGTCCACCGTTGCGGTAGCACGCCGGCCCGGGGTCGGCGCCCGCGGAGTCCGGCCCGGCCCGGTAGCGGCTGCCGTCGAAGTGCAGGATCGAACCGCCGCCGGCGGCGACCGTATGGATGTCGAGCATCGGCGCGCGCAGTCGCACGCCCCCGATCTGGGTGTCGAACACGCGCTCGTACTCCCCGGCGTAGTGCGAGACGTCGGTGGATGTCCCACCCATGTCGAAGCCGACGACGTGGTCGAAGCCGGCGCGCGCCGACATGCGGGCCATACCGACGATTCCTCCCGCCGGCCCGGAAAGAACCGCATCCTTGCCGCGGAAATGACGGGCATCGGCGAGGCCGCCGTTGGACTGCATGAACATCAGCCGAACGCCGTCGAGCTCGGCCGCGACCTGATCAACGTAGCGGCGCAGGATCGGCGAGAGGAACGCGTCGACCGTCGTCGTGTCCCCGCGCGGCACCAGCTTCATCAGCGGGCTGACCTCGCTGGACAGTGACACCTGAGGAAACCCGATCTGCTCCGCCAACTCCCCGACGGCCCGCTCGTGGGCCGGGTGGGCGTGGCTGTGCAGGCACACCACTGCGACCGATCTGATGCCGTCGGCGTACGCAGATTTCAGCTCGGCCGCGAGGCGTGCGAGATCTGGCGCCCGCAGCACGCCGCCGTCGGCCGTGATGCGTTCGTCGACCTCGATCACATGCTGGTGAAGCAGCTCGGGAAGCACGATCTGCCGGTCGAAGATGCGCGGGCGGTTCTGGTACGCGATGCGCAGCGCATCGCCGAAACCGCGGGTCATGACCAAGGCCGTCCGCTCGCCCCGTGCGCTCGAGCAACGCGTTCGTCGCAACGGTCGTCCCCATCCGGACGACCTCGACCCGGTCGACCGGGATCGGCTCACTCGCCGCGACCCCGAGGAGTGACCGGATACCGGCTACCGCGGCGTCCGGGTAGCGGACCGGGTTCTCGGAGAGCAGCTTGTGCGTGACGAGGGTGCCGTCCGGACGGCGGGCGACGAGGTCGGTGAACGTGCCGCCCCGGTCGATCCAGAACTGCCAGCGCCCGGGCATGTGCCGACGATACGTTTGCCGGCCATCCGCAGCGTGACCGCGAAGGCACGTTGGCTCATCGGGGACAGTGTCGGGCGAGCCAACTGTTGGCGTTCACCTGGGCAGACCGCGCGAGACCCCGATGCCCGGGCACGTCTCAGGCGCGTTCGATCATGATGCGGGGCGGGAACTCGCGGTCTGCGTACCGCCCGACGGAGTAGGTGGCGTACGCGTCGACGCCGGCGCTCACGGCACTGCCGATCACGGGCACACGCTTCGCGACCGCGAGCGTAGCCTGCTTGCCTGCGACCCGGGTCACCATCGCCTGGGTGACCTGGGCGGTGATGCGCTCGAGCACGGCCGGGTCGATGTCGCCGACGCCGACCGCGACATCGTGTGGCGTGCCTGGTACGTCCTCGTCCTTCAGCGCGTCGCGCACTCCCTCCTCGCCCAGGAGTGCCATCAAGGCAGCCGCCCGCACCCGGGTGTCGGAGACCTCGTACCCGCGCAGGTGCGCGATGGTGGTGGTCATCCGGACCTGGAGCAGCGCGAGCCCGGCGATATTCGCCGGTATCGAGACCGCGAGGGTGACGACTCCGCCGAGATTGGTGACGAAGCCCTGGGCACCGGCCAGCCGGACGTGCTGCTCGATGACGCCCTTGATCGCCTGGTCGACGTCGTGGGTCTTCGCGAGGTGCTTGCGTCCGACCTCGCGGGCGCCCGGGAAGCCGGCGAAGCCGTCGATCGCCTTGTCCAGGAACTGGCGCACGCCGCGGGTGGCGATCGCCGGAGCTGCGCGCCGCGCCGCGACGGTGCCTGCCAAGTTCGTCATCGCCCGCCGGAAGGTCATGGGTCCGACCCTACGACGCTCGGCCGGGGGCGTGGCCGGTGAGAGGCTTTAGCCTGGATGGCGTGCCGGTCGAGCCGCCGCCGACGCAGTGGGTTCTCCCGCCGGCCGTCCGGGCAGACCGGGACGGCCTCGTCGGTGTGGGCGCCGACCTGGAGCCGGGGACACTGCTGGCTGCGTATCGTTCCGGCATCTTTCCGATGCCGGTGGGGCGTCTGCTCCGGCCGGACTCGCAGCTCGCCTGGTGGTCGCCGGATCCTCGCGGGGTTCTCCCGTTGGACGGGTTGCGGGTGTCACGTTCACTGCGCCGCGCCTGTCGACGGTTCGAGATCCGGGTCGACTCGGCGTTCGACGATGTCGTCGACGCGTGTGCGGACCCGGCTCGCACGGGCGCGTGGATCACGGACGACGTCGCTGCGGCGTACGGGCGTCTGCATCAGCTCGGCTGGGCGCATTCGGTCGAGGCCTGGACGCCGGACGGCCGGCTGGCCGGGGGTTTGTACGGCGTCGCCATCGGAGGCCTGTTCGCGGGGGAGTCGATGTTCCATGCCCCGCATCCCTGGGGGCGGGACGCGTCGAAGGTCGCACTGGTCACGCTGGTGCACATGCTGACATCCGACGGCGTGGACGGCCGGCTGCTCGACGTGCAATGGGCGACCCCGCATCTTCGACGCCTCGGCGTTGTGGCGCTTCCCCGTCCGGAGTACCTGACCATGCTGCGCGTGGCCCTGGCACGGCCCGCGCCGGCTCGGCTCAGCTCCGTCAGAAGCCGCGCAGCCGGTCGGGAATGACTCGGAGCGGGACCGAGTAGTCCTGCGCGAAGCTCTCAAGTGTGTACCCGATCCGCGCGATCGGCCCGGCGTACTTGACGTCGTACGCAGCCCGCTCGTCGCGCGAAGGCGCGGCACCCTCCAACGTCGCGTCACCGGTGAAGACGGCAATCTCGTCGCCCAGTTGGTCGCCGCGCAGGTTCAACGACACCCGCGGGCTGCGGGCGACGTTGTGCAGCTTGCGCTTGTCCGGCTGGCTGAAGATCAGGAACTCGGCGCCGGTCCAGAGGAACCAGACCGGGCTCGGTTGTGGCGTCCCGTCGGCATCCACGGTTGTCAGCCAGATCACCTCTTCGCGTACGAGGTCGTCGGCTATCCGCGCGCCGAATCTGGTGGTCGTGTCCAAGGTGAACATCCGGACTCCTGTCGTCAGCCTGCGGCGAAACGGTGGAAGGGTTTCAGCACAGCCCGTGAAACGATGACGCCATGCCGGAGCTTCCGGAGGTCGAAGCGCTCGCCGCTTTCCTGCGGGAGCGCGCCGTCGGCGAGGTGATCGCCCGGGTCGACGTTGCGACGATCAGCGTGCTGAAGACGTATCACCCCCCGGTGACGGCGCTGGCCGGCCTCACCGTGACCGGTGTGACCCGCCACGGGAAGTTCCTCGACATCGACTGCGACGGCGTGCATCTCGTGATCCACCTGGCTCGGGCCGGCTGGCTGCGTTGGAGCGAAAGCCTCTCGCCGAAGCCGCCCAAGCCCGGCAAGGGTCCGTTGGCGCTGCGCCTGCACCTGGCAGATGGCACCGGCTTCGATCTCACTGAAGCGGGAACCCGCAAGCGGCTGGCAGTTTACGTGGTCCGCGATCCGGCCGAGATTCCCGGCGTCGCGCGGCTGGGCGTCGATCCACTGTCGGACGAGTTCACGGCTCAACGGCTGCGTGAGCTGCTCGATGCCGCCGGCCGGTCCCAGGTCAAGGGCGTGCTGCGGGACCAGTCCGTCATCGCCGGCATCGGCAACGCCTATTCGGACGAGGTTCTGCACGTGGCCCGCTTCTCGCCGTTCCACCCGTCGTCGACGTTCACCGATGCCGAAGTCGTGGCTCTGCACGAGGCCATCGTCGCAACGCTCCGCGACGCCGTGAAACGGTCCGCGGGTCTGGCCGCGCGCGACCTGAAGGACACCAAGCGCGCCGGCCTGCGAGTCCACGGACGCACGGGAGCGCCCTGCCCGGTCTGCGGCGACACCGTGCGCGAGGTGTCATTCGCCGACTCCAGCCTCCAGTACTGCCCGACCTGCCAGACCGGCGGCAAACCGCTGGCCGACCGGCGCCTCTCCCGACTGCTGAAGTGAGAAGAGATGACCGACCTCGACGTGACCCTGGCCGGTGGCAGCTCGATGCCACTGATCGGGTTGGGGACCTGGCGTATGCGCGGCCGCCAGGCGTACGACGCCGTCCGCCATGCACTGGACGTCGGCTACCGCCACATCGACACGGCGACGATGTACGGCAACGAGGCCGAGATCGGCCGGGCGCTCCGCGACAGCGGCGTGCCGCGCACCGACGTGTTCCTCACCACGAAGCTGGCGCCACGCGACGCCGGGCGAGAGCAGGCCACGATCGCGGCGAGCCGGCGGGCGCTCGGCACCGACCACGTCGACCTGTGGTTGGTCCACTGGCCGCCCAGCGGTAGGGCCCGCGCCGAGACCTGGCGCGAGTTCATCGCCGCCAGGGAGTCCGGCGCGGCCGGGGCGATCGGTGTCAGCAACTACAGCACCGCACAGATCGACGAGCTCACGCAGACCACCGGCGTCACGCCCGAGGTCAACCAGATCGAGTGGTCGCCCGCCCTGTTCGACGCCCGGCGTTCCGACGAGCTGCGGGACCGCGGCGTCGTCCTGGAGGGGTAC
The DNA here is from genome assembly GCA_963801065.1 of uncultured Actinomycetota bacterium. Classification (GTDB taxonomy): domain Bacteria; phylum Actinomycetota; class Actinomycetes; order Jiangellales; family Jiangellaceae; genus CAWDDG01. The sequence continues at coordinate 529,893 of CAWDDG010000004.1, forward strand.
AGCCCGCTCCGGGCCAGCTGGCTCGGCGATCCGGTGCTGTCGGAGATCGCGTCGAAACACGGCGTCACGCCGGCCAGGGTGATCCTGCGCTGGCACATCGACCACAGATTCGTCGTGATCCCGAAGTCGACGCACCGCGAGCGGATCGAGTCGAACTTCGACGTCTTCGACTTCTCGCTGGACCCCGATGATCTCGCTCGGTTGGATGCCCTGGGCGGTCGCTGACGCCCTGTCACGATGCTTCTGAGCGGTTCGGCGGGACCTTGACCGCGGCGCGTCAGCTGGCTGAGGATTCACCGAGCACCGCGGTCGCCGCGTCCCAGCGTGCGATCTCGCAGCCGTTCTCGCGCGAGAACGACGCGTCGACCGCCTGGCCACCCCAGCTCCCGCTCACGGCGGCGGTCTGAGGTCCACCGTAGATCTGCGTGCACATCTGGTCGGCCGGCACCGGCGCGAATGCCGTGGCGTCGAGCCCGCCGAGGGCTGCGCATGCCGCCCCAGGGTCGGGGTGGTTGCCGCCCGCGGGGTCGCAGGTCAGGGTCCACTCCTGGGCCTCTGAGCCGTCACCTGCGTCGAACGCGATGGTCAGAGAGGTCTGTGGCGTCGGCTCGGCCGGACCGCCGGGCGTCGTCGAGACGACCGGGACGTCGTCATCGGTGCCGCATGCCGTCAGCGTCAACCCAGCGCCGACGAGCAGCGCTACCGTCCGCCTCATCCGCACCCCCATCTGACGTCGTTACCGCCCCACCGGTTCCGTCCCCTGCCCCGCCTCGCCCCGTGATCTGTCGACTACGTCCACGTCTTGCCGTGCCGATGGACATGATCATGGGAGAGGGGCAAGCGACGACGGGGCGCGACACGCCGTCTGGCACCGTCTAGCGAAATCTACGGAGAATGCTAGACGAGCCCATAAGGTCCGATTGTGGATCCAGTGCGCAACCCGTACGCGCCCGGCGCCGGGCAGCGCCCGCCGGAGCTCGCCGGTCGCGACCGCGAACTCCATCAGTTCGAGGTGGTGCTCGAGCGGGTGGCGCGCGGGCGGCCCGAGCGCAGCCTCGTGCTCACCGGTCTGCGCGGCGTCGGCAAGACGGTGCTGCTCAACGCGCTGCGATCGCAGGCGATCGGCCGGTTGTGGGGTACCGGCAAAATCGAGGCGCGGCCGGATCAGTCGCTGCGCCGGCCGCTCGCCAGCGCTCTGCACATGGCGGTCCGTGAGCTGACGCCTCGGCATCGTGCGCCTGGGCAGGTCGATGCGTTCCTCGGCGTGCTCAAGGCGTTCGCGCTCCGGTCGGCGCCCGAGGGCGCCAAGCTGCGCGAGCGGTGGCAGCCGGGCATCGACGTCGCCGCGACGTCAGGGCGAGCGGACACCGGCGACATCGAGGTCGACCTGGTCGAGCTGTTGGTCGATGCAGCCGGTGTCGCACGCGACGTGGGCGTGGGCATTGCGGTGTTCGTCGACGAAATGCAGGACGTCCCTGGGCCGGACGTGTCAGCGCTGTGCGCCGCGTGTCACGAGTTGTCGCAGCAAGGGCTGCCGCTCGTGGTCGTCGGTGCCGGGTTGCCGCACCTGCCGGCGGTGCTGTCGGCGTCGAAGTCCTACTCCGAGCGGCTGTTCCGCTACGTCCGCATCGACCGGCTGGGCCGCGCGGCCGCGGACCGAGCGCTGGTGGCTCCGGCTGCAGAGGAGGGCGTCGCTTACGAGACTGGCGCCCTCGACGCGCTTTACACCGCGACCGAGGGTTACCCGTACTTCGTCCAGGCATACGGCAAGGTCACCTGGGATCACGCGCCGCACAGCCCGGTGACCGCCGCCGACGTCCTGGTCGCATCCCCGGAGGCCGAGGCCGAGCTTGCCGTCGGCTTCTTCGGCTCCCGGTACGAGCGGGCCACACCGGCCGAGCGCGATTACCTGCGGGCGATGGCGGCGCTGTCCGAGACGACCGACGGCATGGTGCCGACGGCTGAGGTCGCCGGCTACCTGGGCCGCAAGCCCTCCTCGCTGTCGCCGGCGCGTGACTCTTTGATCAAGAAGGGCCTCGTGTACTCCGCCGAGCGGGGCACGATCGCGTTCACCGTCCCTCACTTCGGCACGTATCTCCGCAAGCACGGCTGACACCCTGACTGCGTCGGGCCCAGCGATCACGCTTCCACCCACGTGACGCCGCTCCCCAAATGATCACGTTAAGTGGGCGTCTTGGGCCGTTACCAGGTGCCGAGACCTGGTAACGGACCCACAGGCCCACTTAACGTGATCATTTGGGGAGCGCGCGGGTAGCGGTTTCTAGCGGTGTCTAGGGGCCGTGCTAGACGGGCTCAGGAAATGCCGTAGTCGTCGTAGACGATGTGGCTCTCCGAGATGCCCTGCTCGCGAAGGCGGTCGAGCGTCGTCTGCACCATGTTGGTCGGGCCTGCGACGTAGACGGAATGCCGCCGCCAATCGCCGTATGACGAGACGACATTCCCCATCACGTCGGGGCTTCGGTCCTCGGGACCTTCGGGAGACACCACCGGCACGACCGTCAACCGACGGTACCGAACACCGATCGACTCCAGGTGCGGAAGCGCGTAGAGACGGTCTCTGTCGCGCCCGGCGTAGAACACGTGCACGCGCCGGCCGTCCTGTCGTTGCTCCAGCTCCTGCAACCCCGCCAGCACAGGGGCGATGCCGGTGCCGCCGGCGACGCAGAGCATGTCGCGCTCTGACATGGGGTTGGCGAGGTCGAAGCCCTGCGGTGCGCCCAACCGCAGGATGTCGCCGGGCTCGGTGCGCCACACGAGCGCGCTGCTGACCCACCCCGCACCCACCGCTCGGATGTGGAACTCGAGCAGGCCGTCGTCGCGCGGTGCCGTGGCTAGCGAGTACGAGCGCCACATCCTCGGGCGGCGTGGTGTCATCACGGAGCAGTACTGCCCGGGGCGGTAAGGGTACCGGGTGTGCGGACGAACCTGGATCACGGCGACGTCGTCCAGAATCCGGCGGTGGAAGACGACTTCCCCGTCCCACCACGGCGGCGAGATCACGGCGTCCTCGTCCGCCCCGTTGACCATGATGAGAGCGACGGTGTCGTACGCCTCGATCCAGGCGGCCTCGTAGCGGGGCGTCCACGCCTCGCCGAGAACCGTGCGCATGGCCAGGATCAGGGCGCTGCCCAGCGCGCCGTAGTACTGGTTGATGATCCCGAACTTCCGGTGGTCGCGGCCGAGGGCCTTGAGGTATGGCACCAGCGAGGCCTTGTCGTCGACGCTGCCGACGATGCGGACCAGGGCGCTGACGAGTCGCGAACGCTGCGTCTCGAGGCCGGCCGGGAAGAGCTCGCGCAACTCGGGGTGGTGGGCGAAGAGCTGCGAGTAGAACTCGACGGCGAGGTGTTCCTGGTTCACCTCCGCGACCGTCATGCTCTCGCGGAGGGCCTCGATGTCCAGCGACGTCGGACCGCCATGCACGACCAGGGTGCCGGCGTCGTCGGCGAGGTCCGTCCCCACGGTCTCGTCGACGTCCAGTCGCGGCGCCGGCCCTTTGGCGGTACGTGAGTCAGTCCACATGTGAGTCCCCCTCAGGCGCGGATACAACCTAGCGGCGAACTCCCATTTGGGTAAGGACGAATCCACGACTCGGTAAACAGCGGCACAGGGGAGTGGATATGCATGAACTCGGCGAAACCGGACAGTTCGGCGATCACACCACGCGGGGCCAGAGCGCCGGTGACGGAGAGCACATGTCCCTCGGGTTTGACACCCCCCTGGTAGTGGGCACCACTCCGTCGAGTGTGGTCGCACCCAGAAGGAGTCGCCGTGGGCCGCGTGGCCACCACGCCGGGCGGCACCCCTACCGCCGAATTCGTCAGCAGGCCGAGCAGCGTTCCCGCCGCTCGGCACCTGGTGCACGACGACCTCGTCGGCCGCGGCCTTTCCGACCGTCTGATCGAGGACTGTCTTGTCGTCGTCAGCGAGCTCGTTGCCAACGCCATCCGGCACGCCCGCGGATTTCCCGCGGACAACGGCTCGAGGCGAGTCCGGTTGGGCTGGTCGGTGACATCTGAGCAGGTGTGGATCGCCGTGACGGACAGCGGTGGCTCGGGTCGGCCGCACGTCGAGCACCCGTCTCTGGTCGACACTCACGGCCGGGGGCTCGCGATCGTCGACGCGATCGCGGACGAGTGGGGGGTGAGCGGCTCCGGCTCCGAGGTGACCGTCTACGCGGTCATCCGCGTCTGACCGACCCGGTCGCGTCGGCACCGCCCGCCGCTAGGCTCGTTGCTCGTGGCCACCACCAAGTCCAGCGCGCCGTCGGCGAGGAAGACAGTCACCGAGAGGTCGGCGAGGAAGCCAGCAGCGAAGACCGCGGCCCGGCCCTCGGCACGCACCTCGGCAACGAGACAGGGGCCCGTGGACGTCCCGGTTGCCGGGCCGCGCGAACCGTGCCCGTGCGGATCCGGCAAGCGGTACAAGGTGTGCCACGGCAAGCGGTCGCGCGCCGCCGGGCGCGAGTACGTCGCCCGCCCGTTCGAAGGCCTGCCTGCCGAGGGCGACTGGATTGCGATGCGCGAGATCGTGTCCGCCGCAACGGCACCGGTGCGGCTCACCGGCGCGCACGCCGACCGGGACGTGTTGGTGGCGACGCTGTTGCCGATGGCGTTGCCCGCCATCGTGCGCACGGACGGCCAGATCCTGCTGGGACTGCAGACGTCGACCTCGACCGGCGACCCGAGCGCCGATCTCGGCCACGCGCTGACCGGGGCTCTCGCCGCCGAACCCGGGGCCATGGTGTCGCCCGGCTTGCCCGGTTCCGACACTCCACGGCTGCAGGAACTGCTGGACGCGTCGGCGCCTTTCGAGGTCGCGGTGCGTGACGGATTCGACTTCTGGCTCGACGAGAACGGCGACGTGAACGCCGACGCCCGCGCGTCGCTCGAGCAGGCCAACGCGGCCGTGCTGCCCGCGGCCCGGCTCGGTGGTGTCGACGCGGCCTACTGGTGCCAGCTCGGCGACCGCGACCAGCTCCGATGGGTCATGCCGTACGAGGAGGAGGCGCTCCTGGACGGCCTCGCCCGGCTGCACGCGCGCAGGGTGGACGGCCTGGGAGACGGGACCCGGCTGCTCGGGACGTTTCGCGCGCTGGGACGGCTGGTGCCGGTCTGGGACCTGGTAGTTGGCACCGCCGTCGATGCGGTCGAGGAGCCGGCATCGGCGCTCGCGGACCGGCTCTCCGCAGCGGTGGCCGAGACTGCGCCGTTGACACTCGACGAGCGGCGAGCTCGCGCCGGGCTCGCCAACCGCCAGGTCACGATCCGCTGAGAGGTCTCGTCGGCCTGGAGCCGGGGCTTCGAGCAGGATCCGGAACGCGGACGGGCGGGTCACCAGCGGGCGGCGCGGATCTGACGGTCGGGTGAACGTCCGGTGACGTCGGCGCACACATTGCGCAGGACGTATGAGAACCCGGCCGCTCTTGACGGGGGAAACAAGAGCGACCGGGGCCCTCGAAAGATTACCCCCGACGAGCTGTGGAACGGAAGTTGTCGAGGGAAGTTCTTCTGTGCAGGTCATCACATCCCGGAAATCAGTCCAGAAGCGGATCGCGCGTCACAGGACATGACATGCACCGGGGGCCGCCGCGACCCGATCCCAGCTCGCTTCCGGAGATCCGTAATACCTCGATGCCGGCCTCCTCCATGCGGGCATTCGTCTCGACGTTGCGTTCGTAGGCCACGGCCAGGCGGGGACCGACGGCGAGGGTGTTGTTGCCGTCGTCCCACTGCTCGCGTTCCGCGGTGACCGGGTCGAGCCCGGTGTCGATGATCCGCAGCGTGTCGATGCCCATGGCTTTTGCGGCGGCGACGAGGAATGGGGCCGGTTCGGCCACCTCGACCCCGCCGTCGTCGCCAGGCGTGAGCCCGATCGCGGTGAGCTCGTCGGCGACGTTCGGGTACATGACGACGGCGTCGACGTCGACCATCGTGCACACGGTGTCGAGGTGCATCGTGGCGCGCTCCTGGGCGATCGGGACAGCCAGCACCGTGTGGGCGAGCCCGGCTCCGAAGGCGTTGCGGGCGAGGCGCTCGACACCGGCGGGAGTGGTCCGCTCCCCGGTGCCGACGGCAAGAACTCCCGGTGTCAGGAGCAGGACGTCGCCGCCTTCCAGGGACTCGAGGCTTCGTTCGTACAGATGCGGCGTGCCCGCGAACCGCGGGTGATAGGTGTAGATGGCCCTGGTCAACGTCGTCTCGCGGCGGCGGGCCGGCATCGCCAGGCTCGTGATCGCGATCTGGTCGTGCACCCAGACGCTCGAATCGCGCGTGAACAGCAGGTTCGGCAGCGGGTCGACGACGAAGTCGTGCTGGTCCATGAGGGCGAATGCGAGGCCCTGGCCCGTGCGCAGCTCATCGTGGGCGAGCCCCGCGGTCAGCGCCAGGGCCAGGTCGTCGGGGTGCATGCCCTCCAGGTAGCTGCGCAGGACGCGCCGGAGCGCGTCGCCGTGCCGAGGGTCGGCGAGGACGTCCTCGACGCACTCCGCACGGGCAGCCTCGTCCTCCAGCGTCTGAGCCAGCAGGTCGGTCAGGTACAGCACCTCGACGTCGTGGTCGCGGAGCGTCTGCGCGAACGCGTCGTGCTCGTCCTGGGCCTTTCCCACCCACGGGATGCCGTCGAAGAGCAGCTTGTCGTTGTTGCGCGGAGTGAGCCGCTGCAGCTCCGGCCCGGGCCGGTGCAGGAGGACCGTACGAAGGCGGCCCACCTCGGAGTCGGTGCCGTGCGTGCTCGTCACCAGGCTGAGCGTAAACCCTGTGGACGAGGTCGGCTGTCACGCGCCGACGGGCCCGATCGGACAGTGGCCATCCGCCTTGCCGGCACTGGATAGGGTCGCCACGTGACAGCCGAGGGCGGCCGCGTGGCTCGCACACCACAAGGCGTCGCGGTCGTGATCCCCGCGAAGAACGAGCAGGTGCGCATCGGCGCCACGGCCAAGGCCGCCGCGACACTGCCCGGCGTCGACCTGGTGATCGTCGTCGACGACGGCTCCACCGACGGCACAGCAGCCGCGGCGACGGGGGCGGGCGCTGTCGTCGTCGGCCACTCCCGCAACCGCGGCAAGGCGGCCGCCATGGAGACCGGTGCCGGCGCGGTGCGGGCCATCGAGAGCCGGGAGTCCCAGCGCGGGGCGGAGCGGGCGCTGATCTTTCTCGACGGCGACCTGGAGGAGACGGCAGGCGAGGCGGCACCGCTGATCGGGCCGGTGCTCGAGGGCAGCGTCGACATGACGATCGCGACGCTGCCGGCCCAGCGTGCCGCGGGCGGCGGCCGCGGATTCGTCGTGCGCCTGGCCCGCGAGGGCATCGAGCGCGCGACCGGTTGGACGGCGACGCAGCCGCTGTCGGGCCAGCGGTGCCTCTCGCGCGAGGCCTTCGACGCCGCAGTGCCGCTGGCTCCGGGTTTCGGGGTCGAGGTGGGTCTGACGATCGACCTGCTCCGGCAGGGCTACCGGCTGCGCGAGGTCGACGTGCCGTTCCACCACCGGGTCACCGGGGCGGACTGGCGGTCCCAGGTGCACCGGGCCCGGCAGTGGCTTCACGTCGCGCGGGCGCTGGCGACTCGGGGCGTCTCGCCGGTTCGCGTCCCGGAACGTCTACCGATCCCCGGGCGTGGGCGACGGCGCTGACCACGAACGGGATCCCGATCGTCAGCAGCAGCGCGGGGACGATGATCCCGGAGTCGTTGAGCGCGAACCCGGCGGCGCCGGTCACCAGGCCGGCCCAGGTCAAGGGACGCAGCACCGGCCACCTCGCCACTGCATCGCGTACACCGCTCACCCCAGGCGCCCGAACCAACCAGATGATCACGCCGTACGCGATCGGCACCAACCAGCCGTAGTACGGGCTGCGTTGCAGCGTCCCGATCGAGGCGTTTGCCTTTCGCCAGACGACGGTCCAGGCGTCGCCGTCGAGGATGTCGGCGAAGAACTCACCGAAGTGGGTGCGGTTCGCCGCCGGACGCAACCAGTCCAACCAGGCGACGAGCGCAAACGCGCCGACGGCGAGTCCGCAGGCGGCGAGCATCCGCACGACGGTGACCCGCGCTCCAGCGACGCCGAGCACGAGGACAGCGAACCCCGGAACCGTCGCGAGGATGCCGCCGACGTCGGCACCGGCCTGCGGAGCTCCGTCGACGACCACCGTGACGAGCCCGACGAGCACCGTCGCCAGCGATGCCACCCGCCGGGAGTGGCCGCGGTCGAGCAACCACTGCGCCAGCGCCGCGGCGGCGACCAGCGAGGATGCCACGAAGATGGCGTACGCAATGTTGCCGAACCCGTAGAAGCGGCCCGCCACGAGGGGCGACAAGCCCAGCAGGCTCGCATGCTGGAGATTCGAACCGGTCGCGACGTCGACCGCAAGCACCGTCGCCGTCAGGCCCGCTACGACGCCCGGCGGGCCGTAGATCCTCCGTCGCCAGGGTCCGACCAGCGCCAGTGCCGTGACCACGACGGTGATCGCGAGAATCGTCGTCCAGAGCAGGGTCCCCGCCCGATCGACCCGCCACCACCGAACCACGTTGGCCAGGAACGAGGCCACCGGGAACGAGGCCGCGCCGAGCGCAACGAACTGGACGAACCGGATGATGCGCCGACGGTTGGGCGGGTGCCGCCGCAGCCACAACAGGGCGCCGCCGAAGAAGATCACCTGGGCGATGCCGAGGATCTGGAAGAACGGCCCGGACTGGGTCCGGAAGACCTGAGTCGCACGGTCGGTGCCGACGAGCTGGTCGACGGTCTCCTGCGTCGAGGGCGGATGCGGCGCGTCGCGGCGCCACGGACGGCCGACCGTCCCCTCGGACGGGTCCTCGACGCCGGCGTAAGCCAGGAGCGTCGAAGCGACGTCGGTGAGCTGGACGAGTCCGGTCCATCGCGTCGACGCCGAGGTCAGCCAGCTCCGCCCGAACGGGGACCCGTCGGGTGCCGGGCCCCTGGCCATCGCAACCCGGAGGGCGGAGGGCGCGATCGGGCCCGGTTCGCCCTCGGTGGGAACGATGGTCGGCGCACTGTCCGCCACGCCCGCGACGAGCACGGCCGTGTGGTCGGGCACGAGGGACAGCAGCCGGTCCATGGCGGCGTCCACTGACGAGGCAGCCGTCCGCCGGGCCTCCAGGGCGGCTGCCTGCACCTCGTCCTCACCGTGCTCGACGGGCGGGGGGAGCGAGCCGAGGTCGACGACAGTGACGGGGCACTCGGCCAGCAAGGCAGCGTCCACTGCACCGGGGTCGCCGCGGTAGGACGCGACGATGCCCGAGCCGTCGGCCAGCGCCAGGGCGGCACCCGGCCCGACCGCGGTGGCGCATTCGCCTGCGTCGGCGATCCGGTCGCCCACCAGGCCGAGCCGCGTGTCGTAGGACTGCTCCTCCTGCTCCTCGACCAGTGCCGGCCAGCCGGGTATCGAGGCGCTGCCATCCGCACGCTGCGCGGGTTCGGGTAGGTCGCGGCAGTACCGGTCAGCGTCGGCGTCGGCGTCGGAGTCGATGAGGTCGGTTGCCCGCCGCCCGGCGCCTACGGTGAGCCAACCGTCGATGGTGCACGTCCTGGACCGCACGGTCCGAACGGTGAGCGAGGCCACGCTGTCCGAGCCCGCGAGCGCGTACAGCACGGGCGTGTCCTCTGCTGTCACGTCGGACCAGCTCAACCCGGCTACGCCGACCAGCACAACCGATGGCGGCTCGTCCTGGGCCGACGCGCCGGTCGTCGCCGTGAGTAGGCCCGCCACGGCGAGCGCCGTCGCGACCAGGGTGCGGAGGGTGATCGACGCGGCTCGACTCATGGCGCCAGACCGGCTGCTCGCGCTGCCGCGGTCGCGTCGGCGAGCACGGCTTTGACCGGTCGCCCCGTCGTCGCTGCCGCCGCGACCACGTCGTCGTACTCGGGCTGGGCGTTGACGACCACGCCGTCCAGTGTGGCGGTCTTGACCCGAACCAGATGTCCGTCGACCTCGACCGTACGGTCCGCCCGCTCGAGCGCCCGTTTGTCGACGACGGTTTCGCGCAGGCCGATCGTCGTCGTCTCGGTGAAGAAGGTGCGGCGCACCGCCTCCACGGAATCTCCGTCGACGAGCACCGAGAGCGTGTGAGCCGGGCGGCCCTTCTTCATCACGATCGGCACCAGCCACGCATCCGACGCTCCCGCGTCCAGCATCCGCGCCAGTACTGACGGCCACAGGCGTGGGTCCATGTCGTCGACATTCGCCTCGAGCACCAGCGTCGTCGCGGGCGTGGGCGCGGGGTCGCCGAGCAGCAGGCGGACCACGTTGGGACGGCCGGCGAGGTCGCGTCCGCCTGCGCCGACGCCCTGCCGGCGCACGGTCATCGCCGGCTGGGCCCCCCAGGCGGTTGCGAACGTGGTCAGCAAAGCCGCGCCGGTCGGAGTGGCAAGCTCGTCGGTCGCGTCGCCGCCGAACGTCGGTACGCCACGCAGCAGCTCGACCACGGCCGGGGGAGGGACCGGGAGGGTGCCGTGCTCGGTGCGGACGCTGCCGGAGCCGAGCGCGATCGGGCTCGCCTGCAGCGCGTCGAGGCCGAGTACGGCGAACCCGGCCGCGACGCCGACGACGTCGGCGATGGCGTCGAGCGCGCCGACCTCGTGGAAATGCACGTCGTTCGGCGCGACGCCGTGCACTCGGGCCTCGGCCTCGGCGAGGCGCGCGAACGTGGCGGTGGCGGACGCGCGCACGTCGTCGTCGAGTTCTGCGGCGTCGAGCAGTGCGCGGATGTCGGCCCAGGTCCGTCGCGTGGTCGATGCCGCCGTCTCGACGGTCACGCGCGTGGCACGCAGCCCTCCCCGCCGGACCTCCTCGGCACCGAGACGAATGGGCTCGGGGGTGAGTGCGTCGACGGCTGCCTGCACGGACTCCAGCGGTACGCCGGCGTCGACGACGGCGCCGAGCAGCATGTCGCCGGCGACGCCGGACGTGCAATCGAGCCAGCCGATCACGAGGCCGCCCCGGCAGCTCGGGGGGCTGCCCGGCGGGCGACCCTGGCCGCGTGCACGCCCGCCCCGAACCCGTTGTCCACGTTGACGACGACGACCCCGGGTGCGCAGGAGTTCAGCATCGCGAGCAGCGCGGCGAGCCCACCCAACGACGTGCCGTACCCGATCGAGGTGGGCACCGCCACGAGGGGCACGCCGGTCAGCCCACCGACCACGGACGGTAGAGCACCCTCCATGCCGGCGACGACGACGAGGCAGTCGGCGCCGTCGAGGTCCTCGCGGACCGCGAGCAGCCGATGCAGGCCGGCGACGCCGACGTCGACGAACGATTTCACCCCGGCGCCGAACGCCCGCGCCGTGAATGCCGCCTCGGCCGCGACCGGCAGGTCGGACGTCCCAGCCGCGACGACAACGGTCTGCCCCCGTTGCTTCGGCATGGCACCGACGGCGGCGCACCGCGCGACGTTGTCGACGGTCCCCTCGCCGAAGGCATCCCGGACGGCGGCTCGAGCCGAGTCGTCCAGGCGCGTGGCCAGCGCGAGGTGATCAGGGTGTGCCTCGCGCAGCGTCCGCAGGAGGGCGACGATCTGGTCGGGGGACTTGCCGGCGCCGTAGACGACCTCGGGGTCGCCGGTGCGAGCCACGCGGTCGATGTCCAGCCGCGCGAAGCCGAGATCGCGCCAGCCGAGGTCGTCGCTCATCGGACCGACGTTAGCCGGGGGTTGCTTCGGGGCGCGCTCGGGAACGGTTCGAATGCGTGATTCACGCGGGCGTAGGCGTGCCGAACCGGCGTCGGACTCCTACGCTGGCGCGCGTGTCTGGACTGCGCTACGCGTACCTCGGGCCCGAGGCGACGTTTTCGGAGGCCGCGGCGAGGCAGGTGGCTGAGCCGGCCGCGCTCGTTCCGTACCCCACCGTGTCAGCGGCGATGGCCGCGGCCCGACGGGGCGAGGTCGGCGGCGCCGTCGTGCCGGTCGAGAGCTCCGTGGAGGGCTCGGTCAACGCGACCCTGGACGAACTGATCCGCGGGGAGCCGCTGGTCATCGTCCGCGAGGTGCTGCTTCCCATCGCCATGGCGCTGCTGGCAAGGCCCGGCACCGACCTGGCCGCCGTCCGCCGGATCCTCACGCATCCGGTGGCCGAGGCGCAGTGCCGCGACTGGGTCGCGGCCAAGCTCCCGGGGGCCCAGATCGTCGTCACGACCTCGACGGCGGCCGCCGCCGCGGCGGTGGCGAGCGGCGAGCCCGGCCCGGACGGACCGTACGACGCCGCGATCGCCGCGCCGGTGGCGGCCGACCACTACCGGCTCGAGACGCTAGCCACCGGGATCGGCGACAACCCCGACGCGGTGACCCGCTTCGTCGTGGTCACCCGGCCGGCGGGCCCGCCCGGGTCGACCGGTGCGGACAAGACCAGCCTGGTCGCGTTCATCCGCGACGACCATCCCGGGGCGTTGCTGGAGATCCTCGAGCAGTTCGCGACCCGCGGGGTCAACCTGACCCGGATCGAGTCACGCCCGACCGGCAATGGCATGGGCCGGTACTGCTTCGCGGTCGACTGCGAAGGACACGTCGCCGACGCCCGGGTCGGCGAAGCCCTCATGGGCCTGCGCAGGGTGTGTGCCGACGTCCGATTCCTCGGATCGTACGCACGGGCCGACGGCAGCACCCCCACCATCGGACGCGGGACGTCCAACGCCGACTTCGCCGACGCCGACGCCTGGCTCGCCAGCCTCCGCGGCTGAGCCCGGCCCTCGTCGCGGCAGGATCGACTCGATCCCGCCAACATCCACCTCCGGCCGGGCACTCGTGCACATCGTCGACGCATCGCTGGATAACCTGGATGTGTGCTCGACCTGCGCGTGATCCGCGACGACCCCGACCGGCTCCGGGCGTCGCAGCGCGCCCGTGGCGAACGGCCGGAGGTGGTCGACGAGCTTCTCGCTGCGGACGAGTCCCGCCGCAGCTCACTCGCCGAGTTCGAACGACTCCGCGCCGAACAGAAGCGCCTCGGAAAGCAGATCCCGTCGGCCCAGGGTGACGAGAAGCAAGCCCTGCTGGCCAAGGCCAAGGAGCTCGCGGTCGCGGTCAAGACGGCCGAGGCCGACGCCGACGCCGCCCAGCAGGCACTCGACCTCGTCGCCTTGGAGCCGTCCAACCTCGTCGAGGACGGCGTGCCGCCGGGCGGCGAGGAGGACTACGCGGTGCTCCGCGAGGTCGGTGAGCGGCAATCCATCGTCGACGCCCGGGACCATCTGGAGCTCGGCGAGGGACTGCGAGCCATCGATGTCGCCCGGGGTGCCAAGGTCTCGGGGTCGCGGTTCTACTACCTCACCGGTGTCGGCGCCCAACTCGAGCTCGGGATCCTCAACCTCGCAATGGCGAAGGCGACCGACGTGGGCTTCACCCCCGTCATCACGCCGACGCTCGTCCGTCCGGAGATCATGGGCGGTACCGGCTTCCTGGGCGCCCACACCGAGGAGGTCTACCGGCTCGAACGCGACGACCTCTACCTGGTCGGCACCAGCGAGGTCGCGCTCGCCGGGTACCACGCGGACGAGATCCTCGATCTCTCCGACGGCCCGCTGCGCTACGCGGGCTGGTCGGCGTGTTACCGGCGCGAGGCTGGATCACACGGGCGTGACACCCGGGGGATCATCCGCGTTCACCAGTTCCACAAGGTCGAGATGTTCTCTTATTGCAGCGAGGAGGACGCCGTGAACGAGCACCGGCGCCTCCTCGCGTGGGAGGAAGAGATGCTGGCCGCGGTCGAGCTGCCCTACCGGGTGATCGACGTGGCGGCCGGCGACCTCGGCGCCAGCGCGTCGCGCAAGTTCGACTGCGAGGCCTGGCTGCCGTCGCAAGAACGCTGGATGGAGGTCACGTCCGCCTCGAACTGCACGACGTTCCAGGCGCGTCGGCTCGGCATCCGCGAACGCACCGAGCACGGCACCCGTCCGGTGGCCACGCTGAACGGCACCCTCGGCACGACTCGCTGGATCGTCGCCATTCTCGAGAACCAGCAGCGCCCTGGCGGCGCTGTCCACGTCCCGGCTGCGCTGCGGCCGTACCTCGGCGGGCGCGAGCTGCTCGAGCCGGTCGCGTGACCTCTGCAGCCTGGCGGCCGAAGCTCGTGGCGCTCGACGTCGACGGGACGCTCCTCACCTACGAGGACTTCTTCGAACCGCCCACGCAACCCGTCGTGGCGGCGGTGCGACGAGCGCGCCAGGCGGGAGCGCATGTGGTCGTCGCGACCGGACGGTCGCTGCACTCGACGGTTCCGGTGCTGGACCAGCTCGGTATGTCCGAGGGGTTCGCCGTGTGTTCCAACGGCGCCGTGGTCGTCGACGTCGAGAGCCGCCTGCCGGTCGACGTCACCACCTTCGACGCCAGCGACCCGGTCCGCTACTTCGCCGAGGAGATCCCCGACGCCGTCCTGGCGATCGAGGAACTGGGTGTGGGCTTCCGGGTGACGGGTGATTTCCCGGTGGGGGAACTCGACGGCAAGGTCACCGTCGTGACCCACGACGAGCTCCTCGACGGTCAGGTGACCCGGCTGGTCGTGCGCTGGCCGGAGGGCGACCGCGAGCGGCTGCGGCAGGTGGCTGCGGCGTCGGGGCTGCCGAGCGTCGACTACGCGATCGGCTACACAGCGTGGCTGGACATCATGCCTGAGGGCGTGTCCAAGGCCGCCGGGCTCGAGACCGTCTGCGCCAAGCTCGGGGTCGACCAGGCGGACACGCTCGCCGTCGGTGACGGGCACAACGACATGGAGATGCTCGTCTGGGCCGGCCACGGCGTCGCGATGGGCCAGGCGCCGGGCGACGTCAAGGCAGTGGCGGACGCCGTCTGCGAGAGCGTCGACGTCGACGGCGTGGCGCTGCTGCTCGACGGCTACTTCAGGTGACGACAGGGGCTTGACCTGGAGTGCGCTCCAGGTACCAGAGTGGATTCCGTCGTGGTCGGGATGATCGTTACGGAGGCAATTCACCATGAAGTACCGCACCGTTTCCGGCGTCCGCGTCAGTGCCCTGTGCCTCGGCGCGCTACCGTTCGGAACGAGCGTCGACGAGAAGACGTCGTTCGCGATCCTGGACCGCTTCGTCGACGCGGGCGGCACGTTCGTCGACACCTCGGACAACTACGCGTTCTGGCTGGACGGCGCGACCGGCGACGAGAGCGAGACCGTGCTCGGGAACTGGCTCGAGCGGACCGGTGCGCGCGACCAGGTCGTCATCGGCACCAAGGTCGGTGCCCGGCCCCGGACGCCGGGCGACCGCACGCTCGATGATGTCGAAGGCCTGTCGGCGGCGGCCATCCGGGCTGCGTTCGCCGGCAGCCTCGACCGGCTGGCCACGGACCGCGTGGACATCTACTACACGCACGTCGAAGACCGCTCGGTTCCGCTGGACGAAACCGTCGAGACGCTGGCCGATCTGGTGCGTGACGGTTCCGTCCGCGCACTTGGCGTCAGCAACCACTCCATCTGGCTCGTCGAGCGGGCCCGGGCGGTGGCGCGGGCCCAGGGTGCCGCGGCCTACACGTTCCTGCAGTATCGCTACAGCTACCTGCAGCCCCGCAGCGACTACCCGCTGCCGGCATCCGGCCATGTGCACGCATCCAACGAGCTGCTCGACTACGTGCGCAGCGAGCCCGATACCGCCCTGATCGCCTACTCGCCACTGATCACGGGTGCCTACACCCGGTCGGATCGGCCGCTTCCGCATGCGTACGACCACCCCGGAACGCCGGCCCGGCTGGAGGCACTGCAGGAGGTGGCGGCTACGACGGGCGCGACACCCAACCAGGTCGTGCTCGCGTGGTTGCTCGGACAGGACGTTCAAATCATCCCGCTGGTCGGCGTCAGCTCGCCGGCTCAGCTCGACGAGGCCCTGGACGCGGTCGACCTCGAGCTCCCGCCCGCGCTCCGTCAGCGCCTGGACGACGCCCGCTAGCTCCTCACAGGTACATCCCGCCGCCCGGCTGGCGCTGGCCCTCGTCACCGGGCTGGGTGCCGGGCACCACCTGACCGGGGGCGACCTGGACACCGGGGGGCAGCGCCCTTCGCATCTGTTCGAGCTGGGCGCGGGCGGCCATCTGCTGGGCGAACAGCGTGGTCTGGATGCCGTGGAAGAGGCCCTCGAGCCAGCCGACGAGCTGTGCCTGGGCGATCCGCAGCTCGGCATCGGTGGGGATGACGTCTTCGGTGAAGGGCAACGTGAGCCGCTCCAGCTCCTCGATGAGCTCGGGCGCGAGCCCGTCCTCGAGCTCCTCGATTGACGACCGGTGGATCTCACGCAGGCGGGCCCGGCTGGCGTCGTCGAGAGGGGCGGCCTTCACCTCCTCGAGCAGCTGTTTGATCATGCTGCCGATACGCATGACCTTCGCCGGCTGCTCGACCAGGTCGGTGAGCGACCGCGATTCCCGGTCCTCGTCGTCGCCCTTCGTCCCCTCGACCGCCATGCCGCCGGGGCCTACCACGACGACACGGGGTTTCTGCTCGGCCTGGCCGGCGTTCTCGTTGGGCTCGCTCATGTGACCATCCTTACCCAAAGCCGTCGCGGGAGCGCGGTTGGGCGTCCGTAACCGAGTTGTCCAGCGATGGCCAGGCGGGGCAGGCTTGTCCGTCGTGACCGCTCCGCTCGCCGGGCTGCCGCCCGGCTATTCCGCCCGCCGCCCGACCCGGGACGATGCCGAGGCGATCCTGGCCGTGGTTCACGCCGCCGAGCGCGACGTCCTGGGCCGCGACGACTCCACGCTCGCCGAGGTCCGCGAGCTGTTCGGCCTGAGCCGGACGCCGCCGGAGACCGACCATTGGCTGGTCCAGCAGGGCGATGTCGCCGCGGCTTGGGGGATCGTGACGGACGACTACGGCGGCGAGCAGATCGACATCGATGTGTACGTGGACCCGGTACACCCGTCCGAGGTGCGCGAGGCATTGCTCGACGTCGTCTTGGACCGGGCCCGCGAGCACGCGCGAAACCGCGAGAGCGGCGAGGTCATCACCAGCGCCGGAGTGATCGCGGGGGACGAGCCCTACGCGGCGGCCTTGCGGGCCCGCGGGTTCGTGGTCGAACGGAGGTTCAACCGGCTGCGGATCGAGCTCGACCGCGACCGGCCGTTCCCCCAGCCGCCGGACGGCGTCGCCCTCGACGCCTTCGGCGCCTCGTCGGACGCCGACTGGTCGCAGTGGCACCAGATCCTGCTGGACTCGTTCTCCGATCACTGGGGCTATGAGGTGACGACATTGGCGGCGTACCGGGACTCGATCGCCGCGGAGGAGGATCCGGAGTTCGCGCGCTGGCGGTTCGCCGTGGTCGACGGCACCCGGGCGGGCATCTGCCAGGCCAGTGGCCGCTTCGCCGCCGAGAACGGCGGGTGGATCCGCAACCTCGGCGTCCTGGCTTCGGCGCGGGGACGTGGCGCGGGGCGACACATGCTCGAGTACGCGCTGGCTTCGTACGCCGCCGACGGCCGCACCTGGGCGGGCCTGGGCGTCGACACCGAGAACGTCAGCGGGGCGCTTCGGCTGTATGAGTCCGTGGGGATGCGACCGTGGATGCAGGTCTACGCGTACCGCCGCCGGTTGAAGGCCGTCGGCTGAACGCCGCCGCGCGGCGGACGGCGAGCACCTCCAGCGTGCGGCGCCGCGCCGCCGCCTTCCGGGACCGGCGCATGTCGACCGCGTTCACTCCAGCCTCCCGACAAAGAGCGGCCGACTCAGCGTGACCACCATGGCAAATGACAACCGCTAGCAACGGCCTCCGATTCCGGTGACCGGCACTGAGGAACCATGGCGGTCCGGCCGGCGTCGAACGGTCGACCTGTCCTGAGGAGGGCGGCATGCGACATGGGATCGTGACAGCCCTGATCGTGGCGCTGCTGGGGGCAGCGTGCGGCGACCAGTCCGCCACCGATGTCACGGGGCCGGCCGCGGAACCACCGGACTCCGATCCCGACATCGTCGGTTTCGTCACGCAGGTCTCGGCGTTCGAACCGGTGACCGTGGGCTGCGTGGAACCCAACCCGGACGCCGACACGGACACGGCGGTCAGCAGCGACGATCCGCCCGTCTGCACCGACCCGGACACTCCGCTACTCGGTTCGGTTCTCGTCGAGGAGAACCCGCAGTCGACGTCCGGGGACCGGAAGATCAGCTTCACGGTCGAGACCGGTGCAACCCTCCTGGTCGAGCGGGCCGGCAACTATGAGCCGGTGTCGTTCGGCGACCTCGAGGAGGGTCAGCCGGTCGCAGCGTGGTCCACCGGCGAGCTCCGCGAGTCCTACCCCGAGCAGGGCACTGCCGTCGCCATCGTGATCCGCGAGGGCCAGGCCATCACTCCATCGATGCGTCGACCGTCGACTCCTCGACGTCGTCCATCGGAACCGGCCAGTGTTCGGGCTCGCTGACGGCGGCGAGCAGATCCGCGACTGAGGTCGGCCAGACTGTCGCGTCGGTGGTCCTCAGCTCGTCGAGTGTCCACCAGCGGTGCCCGACGATCGTCGTCTGCTCCTCGGGCGTATGTCCGGCGACGTCGACGTCGAACACCCCGACCTCGGCTGCGAAGAACGTCTCGCCCTGCTCGACGATCTTGTCGCTGTAGGCGTGGACGACCTCTCGATGGGCGATCGGGCCGCGGAGGGCGCCGGTGGGCAGATCGAGCCCCGTCTCCTCGGCGACCTCTCGGATCGCAGCCTGCTCGACCGTCTCGCCGGGATCGACGCCGCCGCCGGGCGTGATCCAGAACGTCGGTGGACCAGGCAGGCCGGGATCGCTGTCCTCGAAGAGCAGCACGCGGCCATCCGGGGCGACCAACAGCACGCGAGCCGTGTGGCGGCGTTCGGTGGGTCGCGCGCTCGGCGGGACGCGGATGATGGGAATCGACACGAGCCGAGGATATTGACTCATTCGCCCACCTCACCGGTAAACAGGTCGGCTCCGCACGGCGCCTGGTCCTCCGGTGCGCCCCCACGGGTGCGGGCTGGCCATGCGGTCGTAAGGAACCGTGCGTGAGCACGTACGAACCTTGACGGACGTCCGCGATGCCCGCGCGGCCCGGGCGAGCCCGCGCGCTCCGCCGACTGGGTGTGATGGCGTTCGTGGTGCCGGTCGGCTGCGCCCTGGTCGGTTTGCTTGGTCCACGGCAGGCCACCGCGTCCGCCACCGAGGACGGCTACACCGTGCACGTGCACGACCTCCGCTATCGGAGTTCTGAAGCAGGCCACGCTGGCTCGCTGCGTCGAGAACGGCGCCAGCCCTCGGGACCTTCGTGTGAGGGGGCATACGCCGATGCCAACCGTTGGCGTCCCCGTATGCCCCTCGTCAGGGGTGTCCGGTGTGCCGGGCGGTGTCGTCCCGCCTGCCCGCTTCAAAGGCGGTCGGGATCTTCATCTGCGCTCGCCGGCCCTACGTGCCGGCCGGTTCGTACGTCACGGAGAGGACGCCAGTGCTGAGCGTGGTGGAGTCGACGAGCTTCAGGGGCACCTGACCGGTGTCGGCCTCGAACAAGCGCTTGCCCGCGCCCACGATGATCGGGTGCACCAGGAGATTGAGCTGATCGAGCAGCTTGTCGCGAAGCAGCGACCGGACGAGCGTGGCGCTGCCGGTGATCGAGATGTCCTTTCCGGGCTGTTCCTTCAACTGCTTGATCTGCCGCGCGACGTCGCCGTTGATCAGCGTCGAGTTCTCCCACGCGACGGTTTCCAGCGTGGTGGAGACGACGAACTTGGGTGTCTTGTTCATCTGGTCGGCGAACGGTACGTCGCTTCCCTGATCCGGCCAGAAGCTGGCGAACTCCTCGTAGGTGCGCCGCCCCAGCAGCAGGGTGTCCGCGGCGGCCATCTGCGAGCCGACGATTTCACCCATCTCGTCGTTGAAGTACGGGAAGTGCCAGGTCTCCGGCGCCTCCATGACTCCGTCTAGGGACAGGAAAAATCCTGCGACGATCTTCCTCATCGTGTTCTCCTCGGCTATCCCGTCGTTACTACCCTTCGCACGCACTCTTCCACCGACAGGATTTTTTGTCAAGACTATTCGGACTGTCGGGTCGCGTAGCGTGACCGAGCGATGTCGACAGCCGTCCTCGAGGGCGCTGATGATCAGGCTCACCCTGTGCCGGCCCCTTCGCCGAGAATCGGCCGCGCACGATCGAGTGCAGGCCCGAATGGCACGCTGGACCGCTCCACATACGGGAGCAAATCGGGCGCCGGAGCAGCGGGTGAGCGTGCCATTGACAACGATTGAGCGTGCCATCCGGTCCGCTCGAAGGGTCGTGCGGCGATCACGTACCCGTCGTGGGTTGGTGCGACCCTGCGGACGGCATGCTGAAGCCGAGTCGGTCGGCCTGGTGACCGAACTCGAGCCCATCGGCCCGCCGGACTGGGAGACGATCCGACCTGGTATCTGGTCGGAACCCGTGACAACGTGATCCCGCGGCCCTGCAAATACCGCAAGTCCTTTGCCGTGACCGAGCACAAGGAGTTCCCGGACCGTGGTCATTTGCTCGCCCTGGACAGCCGGTGGCGCGAGGTCGCGGACACCGTGCTGACCTGGCTCGAGGAAAAGTCACTGTAGGGACCGATGTCGTGACGCCGACGTCCAGCGGACCGACCGCAGCGCGTCTGGTCCGGTACGACGAGCCGGCCGGTCGCTGGGTCCTGCTGGCGACCGTGCTGGGCTCGGGGTTGGCGTTCATCGACGCGACCGTGGTCAACATCGCGCTGCCACGGATCGGTGAGGCGCTCGACGCCGATGCCGCGGGCCTGCAATGGACCGTCAACGCGTACACGCTCACACTCGCTGCCTTCGTTCTGCTGGGCGGCTCACTGAGTGACCGCTTCGGCCGCCGCCGCGTCTTCGTCGTGGGAGTCGCGTGGTTCGCCCTCGGGTCCCTGCTGTGTGGGGTGGCGCCGGACATCGGCACGCTCGTTGCTGCGCGAGCGATCCAGGGTGTCGGCGGGGCGCTGCTCACGCCTGGGGCTCTCGCGATCCTGCAGGCTTCGTTCGAGCCTGGGGACAGGATGAGAGCGATCGGCGCATGGTCGGGTCTCGGTGGCGTGGCCGGAGCGGTCGGACCCTTCCTCGGCGGATGGCTGGTCGAGGTGTCCAGCTGGCGCCTGGTGTTTCTCATCAACCTGCCGCTCGCCGCAGTTGTTGTTCTGGTGGCACTCAAGCACGTGCCCGAGTCCGCAGATCCCGACGCTGCGCGTCAGCTCGACCTGCTCGGCGCCGTGCTGTGTGCGGTTGGCCTGGGCGGGATCACGTATGCGTTCACGGCCTGGCCCGAGCGAGGCCCGGGGGACGTCTTGGTGGTCGGGACACTCGTCCTGGGCGTGTCGGGTCTGGTCGGCTTCGTCGCCAACGAGGCTCGGTCGACACACCCGATGCTGCCGCTCGATGTGTTCCGCTCCAGGACGTTCAGCGCCACCAACCTCGTGACCTTCGTGGTGTACGCCGCGTTTGCAGGCGTGTTCTTCTTCGTCGTGATCAACCTGCAGGTCGTCTCGGGCTTCTCACCGTTGGCCGCGGGTATCGCGCTCTTGCCGGTGACGGTTCTGATGCTTCTGCTCTCGGCGCGGGCCGGCGCACTGTCGAGCCGAATCGGCCCTCGGATTCCGATGAGCCTCGGACCACTGATCTGCGCCCTCGGTCTGCTCCTGCTCTCGCGGATCGGTCCGGATGCGACCTACCTGCGTGACGTCCTGCCCGCGGTGGTTGTCCTGGGCCTAGGGCTGTCCTTGACGGTGGCCCCCCTCACGGCAACAGCCCTGGCGTCAGCAGAGGAACGCCATGCAGGCGTGGCCAGTGGCGTCAACAATGCCGTCGCGAGAACGGCCGGTCTGTTGGCTGTCGCGATCCTGCCGTTGGCATCGGGGCTGGGACCCAGCTTCACCGATCCCGAGGCCTTGGCGCCGGCTTACCGCACGTCGATGCTCATCTGTGCGGCTCTGCTGGTTGGTGGCGGCGCGCTTGCCTTCGCTGTGATTCCCTCCAGCTTCGCGATAGTCGGCGCGGAGCTCGCAATGTCGACGGGGGCTGCAGTGCCACCGAGAGTCGAGAGCCCGGTCCGCGTGCACTGTGCCGTGACCGGACCGCCACTGCATCCGGAACCCAGTAGAAAGGAGTAGCCGATGGGGATCTTCTCGCCGGGCTTCCGAGGCCGCCGGCGCGCCGGAGGTGAACAGCTCCCACCGGGCCAGTACCTCACGGAGGACTTTCCCGTGCTGTCAGCCGGCCCCACGCCGCGTGTTCCGTTGGAGCAGTGGGAATTCGTGGTCACCACCGAGACCGGACAGGCCGTCCGCTGGTCGTGGCCCGACCTGCTGGCGCTGCCGAGCGAGACACCGACGGTCGACATCCACTGTGTGACCAAGTGGTCGAAGCTCGGCACGGCCTGGCGCGGTGTGTCCCTGGACGTGCTCATGGCAGGGGTCGAGACGGCCGCAGACTTCGCCCTCGTGCACTCGTACGGTGGCTACACGACCAACCTGCCGCTCGAGGATCTGCTCGACGGTCAGGCATGGATCGCGTACGAGTACGACGGCGCGGAGCTGGCACCAGTACACGGCGGGCCGGCGCGACTGCTCGTACCGCACCTTTACTTCTGGAAATCGGCGAAGTGGGTCCGCGGCATCGAGATGTTGCTGGAAGACGAGCCGGGTTTCTGGGAGTCGGCCGGATATCACGACTACGGTGATCCATGGCGCGAGCAGCGGTATCAGGGCGACTAGCCGGCCGGCTTGTCTGGCGGGTCGCCCGGTTGGTCGCGCACCGTGACGAGACGCCGACTGCCAGGACGCTGGTGCTCGACGTCCCAGGCTGGCCTGGGCACCTGGCCGGTCAGCACGTCGACGTGCGGCTCACCGCCGGCGACGGCTACAGCACGCAGCGGAGCTACTCGCTGGCGGCGCCCGCGAATGGGGATCGGGTGGAGCTGACCGTGCAGAGGCTGGACGATGGGGAGGTGTCTGCGTACCTCGGCGACGTGTTCTCGGCAGGCGAACCGGTGGAGATCCGGGGTCCGGTGGGCGGCTGGTTCGTGTGGCGCCCGACTGACACCGGACCCGTGCTCTTGGTGGCCGGAGGGTCGGGCATCGTTCCGCTCATGGCCATCGTGCGCACGCGGAGGGTGGCCGGCGTCCGTACGCCCGTTCGCCTCCTCTACTCGGTCCGGTCGCCCGCCGACGTGTACTACGGCGACGAGTTGCGGCGGCCGTCGCGCGCCGACGACGGCGTCGATGTGACCTTCGTGTACACGCGAGCCACGCCGGCACAGTGGCCAGAGCCGCCGCGACGGATCGCCATCGCGGACCTCGAAGCGGGGGGCTGGCCGCCCGACTTCGAGCCGAGCTGCTTCGTGTGCGGGCCGACTGGCTTCGTCGAGGTCGTTGCCGACATGCTGGTAGCCCTGGGCCACGATCCGCGCCGGATCAAGACGGAGAGGTTCGGTCCCACGGGAGGGTGACATGACCGATCAGTACGAGGACGGCAACGCGCTGGCCGGCCCGTTGAGGGAGATCTTCGCCGTGGATGTCACGGCCGCGACAGGCACCTGCGTGGGCTGCGGGCACACGGGTCCGGTCGCGACGCTGCGGGTGTACAGTCACGCCCCCGGCCTGGTGGCCCGATGCCCGGATTGCGGCGAGGTGATCATGCGTCTAGTCCGGGGTCCTCGCACCGCATGGCTCGACCTCCGGGGGACGGTAAGTCTGGAGATCCCGCTGGCACAGTGACTGCGTCCGCGGGGTGCATGCGCCCGTCGGACTCCTCCGTTGCGTCCGTGGCACGATGCTGGCATGGCGTACGACGAGGGCTTGGCGACCCGCGTTCGGGATCTGATCGGAGGCGAACCAGGGTTGCTGGAGAAGAGGATGTTCGGTGGGTTGGCGATGCTGCTGGAGGGCAACATGGCCGTCGGCGTGCATGGCGAGGACCTGATCGTCCGCACCGATCCCGACGAACATGACGAGCTGCTGACCGAGCCGGGCGCCAGACCTTTCGACCTGACGGGCCGGCCGATGAAGGGCTGGATCCTCGTCGACGCGTCCGGCTGCGCCGAGGACGATGATCTGACGCAGTGGATCGGCCGTGGGATCGCGTTCGCGCGCAGCCTTCCGCCCAAGTAGGGCGGGCCGGTTCGTCCGCTATCAGCTTCCGCTGCCGTAGGGGCGGGTGATGATCTCCAGGAAATGGCCGCTCGGGTCTTCCCAGTACACGCCGCAGCCGCCGTCGTTGGTGTTGAACTCGCCCGGCCGCCGCCTCATCGGATCCGCCCAGTACGGCAGCGCACGGTCGCGGATCCGGCCGAAGATCTCGTCGAACTCCGACTCGCCGACCAAGAAGGCGTAGTGCTGCGGAACGGGCGGACCGAGGTCGTCAGCGAAGTCGAGGGAGACGTCGTTGTCGACCTGCACGACCAGGAACGGACCGTACGGAGTCGGGTCGTCCAGGCCCAGCATCTCGACCAGGAACGTCGCCGATTCCTGCTTGTCACGGACTCTCACGATGGTGTGGTTCAACTGCACGGTCATGCCACCGACCATGCCTGGAACATCGGGAGCTGTCCATTGGCCGCTACGTGAGGCTGCGTAGCGCGTCCTCGATGCCGCGGTGGAAGGTCGGATACGCATAGATCATGTGCCGGAGCGTCTCGACCGGCACCTGGGCGTGTACAGCGACGGCGAGCGCGGAGAGAACCTCGCCGCCGGTCGGCCCGGCCGAGGTGGCGCCCACCAGCACGTCCCGGTCGGCGTCGGCGACGAGCTTGATCAGGCCGGCGTTTCCAGCCTTGTGGATCCACCCCCGGGCCGACGACGGGACCTGCGCGACGCCGACCGCGACTCTGATGCCCGCGTCGCGTGCCTGGGCCTCGGTGAGTCCTACCGCGGCGATCTCGGGGTCGGTGAACGTGACGCGCGGCGTCGCCCGATAGTCCGCAGGTGGTCCAGGCGCGTCGAGGATGTCGCGGATGGCGATGCCGGCCTGGTACATCGCCATATGGGTGAATGCACCATGGCCGGTGACGTCGCCGACTGCCCACAGCCGGTCGGCGGCTCGCATGCGCTCGTCGACCTCGATGGCCGAGGCGGCGGGATCGAGCCCGACGCTGTCCACGCCCAGCGGTCGCAGATCGGCGCGACGACCGACGGCGACCAGCAGTCGCTCTGCGTGAACATCGTCACCCGCAGTCACCGTGAACCGGTCGCCGTCGTGGCGCACCTCGGTCGCTCTCGTCCTGGTGCGCACGGCGATACCGTCGGCTTCCAGCGCGTTCTGCGCAAGCGCGGACGCCTCCGGCTCCTCGCCGGGCAGAAGCCGGTCGAGGGCCTCCACCACGACGACCTCGACGCCGAAGCGCGCATACACCTGCGCCAGTTCCACTCCGACCGCACCGCCACCCAGCACCAGCAACGACTCGGGCAGGGTCTTGGCCTCGATCGCCTCGCGGTTGGTCCAGTACGGGGTGTCGAAAAGTCCGTCGATCGGTGGGACGACCGGCACCGCGCCCGTTCCGATGACGACTCCTCGCCGTGCCTCGTATGTCTCGCCGTCAACCTCGACGGCGCCCGGCCCGGCGAGCCGTCCGCGACCACGGACGAACCGCCCTCCCTTGCCGGTGAACCGGTCCACCGCGACCTGGTCGTTCCAGTCGTCAGTGGCCTCGTCGCGGATGCGCGACGCGACAGGCTCCCAGTCCGGTGTGACGTCGGCATGTCCCGCCATGCCGTCGATCCGCCGCCCCTCGGTCAGCAGGTTCGCGGCGCGGATCATCATCTTGCTCGGCACGCAACCCCAGTACGGACACTCGCCACCCACCAGGGTGTTCTCTATGCCGACCACGGCGAGGCCCGCTTCGGCGAGGCGCCCGCCAACCTCTTCACCGCCCACGCCCATCCCGAGGACGACGACGTCCACCTGATCTGCCATGTCTGGCTCCCGCTCTGGACCTCTACGCCACGCTGTGCGGAACGCCACCGGGCGGCGTACGGATTCGTGTGTTCTCACACGGTAACGGTGCGGTGCGCCGGCCTTGATCGAGTCGGGTACCGGCTCAGGGCTCACTCCGCGGTGAGGCGGCGCGCGAGTGGCAACAGCCCGGCCGCCGCCAACGGCGACCTGTGTGAGCCGCATATCCGCGCTGACCGGGACGGTGGCTGTTCCCACTGAAACGACGGGATGCGCCGGCGCCGAGTCTCACCGGCCACTTGACGAACCGGCCAGGTCGCAGAACGCTCAGCCTCGTACGGCAAGCCCCATTCCTGGCCGGCATCTCGGGAGCCGACCTTCCCTCGGGAGGTACCCATGCGCCGTCGCCCCCTCGTCGTGGCACTCGCCACCCTCGCGGTCACGGGCGCGTTCCTCACGTCGTCGTACGGCATCGACCGTCCCTTCGCCGCGTCCCGGCTGGTCGTCCGGCCGGTCGTCGACCCGCTCGACAGCGGCTCCACCGGCGCCGGCGGCGGCCAGTTCAACACGTCCCAGATCGAGGACTACACGTGCGAAGTCGCGGCCGGCGATGCGTATGGCACACCGGCCGGTGCGATGGACGCGAGCTGCAACGATGTATCGCCGTACAGGCAGGATTTCAACCCCGACAACGAGATCGCCGTCGCGGTCAACCCGTTGTTCCCCGAACACCTTCTGGCCGGGTCGAACGACTACTTCTACCGGTTCAACAACTCGACGGGAGCCAGGCAGGCGCTCATCCTGACCGGCTTCCTCACGTCCTTCGACGCGGGCGAGTCGTGGCTCGACGGCCAGATTCCGGTCCGGACTGGCAACGGCGCCGGTGACCCGGTCCCCGCGTTCAACGCGAGGTTCTCCGGAGACTCTCCCGCGACCTCCTGGGCGTTGATGGCGCAGCTGGAGAACCTGGGCGGTCAGGGTGGCCCGTTCGTCACACAGGGCGACATAGCGGTGAGCCACT
Source organism: uncultured Actinomycetota bacterium (assembly GCA_963801065.1). GTDB lineage: Bacteria > Actinomycetota > Actinomycetes > Jiangellales > Jiangellaceae > CAWDDG01. The sequence goes on from CAWDDG010000004.1 coordinate 556,781, forward strand.
CGGCGGACGGCGGAGTCACGTGGAGCGAGCCCGTCACGGTTTTCATGGGCCAGGGTGCTGGCATCGGCCCGGCGAACCGGGCGATCTTCTGGGACAAGGAGTGGATGACGGTCGACAACAACCCCGACTCGCCGTGGTACGGCCGGACCTACGTCACGGCCACCCGTTTCGTCAACGGGCTGCAAGGGTCCTATGCGGAGTCGGCCATTTGGCTCGCCTGGTCCGACGACGGAGGACTCACGTGGACCGAGCCCAAGGAGATCTCCGGCAGCAACTCGATATGCGCGTTCCAGACGACCGGCCCGGCCAGCGAGTGCGACGAGGACCAGTTCTCGATTCCCGAGGTCACGGTGGACGGCACGCTGCACGTGCATTTCCTCAACGCGAACGTGCAGTCGGCGTGGGAGTCGGCTGAGGAGTTCGACAGCACCGTCATGGTCGTGACCTCGGCCGACGGCGGCGCGTCGTTCACGTCCCCGGTCGTCGTGGCATCGCTGGAGGACGGCCGCGGCGACACGCCGTGGAGCGTCATCTTCAGCCAGACCGTGACCGATCACCAGATTCGCTGGAATGCAGCAGGGACGCTGACATCCGACCCGACCAACGCCGACCACCTCGTCGTCGTGTACGCCGACAACTTCGAGGGCGTCCGCGACACCGAGGCCGCCCCGGACTGCTTCGACGACATCCCGGGCACCGCGCCGGACTACAACCCCTGTGACGTGACGAGCGCCACCGACGTCTACATGGCGGAGTCGTTCGACGGCGGGGCGACGTGGAACCCACGGATCGAGCTGGACACGAGCCCCGGCGACCAGTGGTTCGCGTGGGCGGACTTCGGCGCGGACGGCACGCTGTATGCCGCGTACGACAGCAACGAGGGCGTGGCCGACCCGGACCTCGACGACACGTTCAACCACGTCCTGCTCTCCGTCGCGCCGAGGCCGGCACCCGGACCGGTCGTCGTGGCGGCGCGGGAGGCGCTCGTGCCGGATGGTGCGGGCCGCTCCCCGACTGAGAACGTCGACATCTCGGTGACGCACTGGACTGGGCAGTACGTACCGCTGGCCGCCTGGCCGGCCGTGTGCGGGCCCGACGGCCACACCGACCCGCCGGTGGCCAACGCGGAGGGCAAGGAGTGCAACGTGTTCCATGGCGACTACACCGGGCTCGCCGTCGGTGCCGACGGTGCGGTCAACGTCGTCTGGACCGGGCTCAACCGGCTCGCGACCTCGCCGCAGATCGACGCGTACACCGGCCAGCCGCACGACGGGTACGCACAGGACGCGATGTACGCCCGTCGCTGAACGACGAACGCGGAACGATCGACGGCTGCCGTCTACCGAGACCGGCGGCAGCCGTCGCGGGTTGCCGGTGGTGGCCAGGCACTGTGACACGGTTTGCTCATCGGTCCGCGCTGGTCTTGGACGGCTGGATGTTCGGGTTGAGGTGGAAGACGTTGTCCGGATCGTAGGTGTCCTTCACCGCGGTGAGGCGGGCGAGCTTGGTCGGTGAGTAGGCCCGTCGAACGCCGGTCATGCCCTCGTCGTTGAGCGTGTTGGTGTAAACGCCGCTTGCGAAATGGTCCAGCGTCGCGGCGTACCGTCTCGCCTCGCCCATCCGGTCGGAGTCCTCGGCCGGATCCGTCCAGCGCGCCGCGGCGACCAGCTCGAACTTCGTGTCGCGATGGGTGAACGCCATCGCCTCCTCGGGCACGTCGGCGATCGCACCGCCGTACGCCTGAAGGCTCACGTTGGGCGCGTGCTCACTCCGCAGGCTCTCGCCGACCATGACGGTGATCGCCTCGTCGGTGAGTTCCCGGAGAAAGTGCCCCTTCCAGTACCTGCGTAGCTGGTGCCCGTCCACCGTGTCGTCACGCCGCTGCAGCTCGACGTACGACGGCGTCTCGACCCGCTCCGCGCTCGGTCGGCCGAGCGCTCGCAATGATGGGAGCAACTCTCTAGCGGCATGGAGATCGCCGCCCACCCACACGTAGCCGACCGTGACCAGGCCACCGCTGAGCAGCGCGGTGAACGTGGCCGGCAGGGGAGCACTGGCGCTCAGGTCGCGCCAGCTTCGAAGCACGGCTTCCGCCTGGTCGAGGGCGAAGTCGAACTCGGCGGTCAGCGTCTGCGGGCCGACCGGGTGCAGCCGGAACTCGAAGTCGGTCACAACCCCGAAGTTCCCCCCGCCCCCGCGAAGACCCCAGAACAGCTCCGGGTGCTCCGTCTCGCTGGCTCGCACCACGCTCCCGTCGGCCGTGACCACCTCGAAGGAGACCACGTTGTCGCAGGTCAGGCCGTGCGCCCGCGCCAGCCAGCCCATCCCGCCACCGAGCGTGAGCCCTCCGACCCCGGTGTGGGAGACGTTGCCGGCCGTGGTTGCCAGTCCGTGTTGCTGCGACGCCTGGTCCAGCGCACCGAGGAGTGTGCCGCCTTGCACCGATGCACGCCGCTGGTGCGGGTCCACCCGCACGCGGTTCAGCGGGGTCAGGTCGATCATCAGGCCGTCCTCCGGCACGGCGTGGCCGATCACGCTGTGGCCGCCACACCGGACGCCGATCTCGAGTCCGAGCTCTCGGGCCGTCCGGACCGCCGTGGCGACGTCGCCGACGCTCGCGCAGCGGATGATCATCCGCGGCCGCCGGTCGATCATCGCGTTCCAGACGGTTCGTGCCTCGTCGTACCCCGCGTCGCCGGACAAGAGCAGCCGTCCGTCGAACCGGTCACGCATGCCGTTCGTCGTTGCCGTCATGGTCGCGAGCCTGACAGGAATCGGTACGTGCGATAAGATCCAATCCGATGGCCGAATCAAGGACCAATTCTGGCATCGCGGGCGACCTGCTCATCGAGCTCAGGCGCAATGTCTCCTTCCCCTTGCACCGGCAGATCGAGGCATCGATCCGCGACGGCATCCGCTCGGGACGGCTACGGCTCGGCATCTCGTTGCCGCCCACGCGAACCATCGCCGCCGACCTCGGCGTCTCGCGCGGTGTCGTCGTCGAGGCGTACCAGCAGCTCGTGGCCGAGGGATACCTGACCACCCGGACGGGCGGGTACACCCAGGTGGCAATCGGCCCGGAGCCGGCCCCGCCGGCGGCGCGGCCGGTTCGCCCACAGTTGCCGAGGATCGACTTCGGCTACGGCAGGGCCGACGTGACCAACTTCCCCCGTGCCGCGTGGCTGCGGTCGGTCCGAACGGTGCTCACGGAGGCACCGAGCGAGCGGTTCGGCTACCTCAGCGGCCGTGGTGTCCCGGAGTTGCACGAGGCACTCGCCGACTACCTGAACCGGGTGCGAGGCACGTCAGCCAAGCCCGACAATGTCGTGATCTGCAACGGGTACGCACAAGGAATCACGCTGCTCACTCAGGTGCTGGCGAAGTCCGGGGCGAAGCTGATCGCCGTCGAGGACCCATCCGCGGACGACGACGTCCGCCCGATCGCCGCGGCGGTCGGGCTCGACGTGGTCGGTGTCCCTGTCGACCATGACGGCATTCGTGTCGACGTGCTCGACCGTACCGACGCCGACGCCGTAGTCCTGACCCCGTCACACCAGTGGCCGACCGGCGCCGTGTTATCGGCCGAGTCGCGAGCCGCAGTGCTCCGCTGGGCGAACCGGCGGGGCGCGATGGTCGTCGAGGACGACTACGACGCGGAGTACCGCTATGACCGCGCCCCGATCGGAGCCATGCAGGGCCTGGCGCCGGACCAGGTCGCCTACGCAGGCACGGCGAGCAAGACCCTCGCGCCCGGGCTCCGACTCGGGTGGCTCGTGGTGCCTCGCCACCTGATCGACGATGTCGCCGCCGCCAAGATCGCCGCGGACCGCGGCTCACCGGCGCTCGAGCAGCTCGCTTTCGCCGACTTTCTCGTCCGAGGCGAGTTCGACCGGCACCTGCGACGGATGCGGCCGGTGTACCGACGACGCCGAGACGCGCTCCTGAAGGCCCTGCAGGAGCGACTGCCCGATCTCGACCCGACCGGGGTCTCTGCCGGCATGCATCTCGTCACCTGGCTGCCGTCCGACCTCGACGAGACCACCGTGGTGGACGCTGCGGCCCGACGGGGACTGGGTGTCTACGGCGTCTCGCCGTATCGCATCTCCTACGAGGGCAAGGGTGGCCTGATCTTCGGTTACGCCGCACTCAGTGAGCGCACCATCACCGAAGGGATCGACATCCTCGCCGCCGTGATCAACGAGATGCGTTCCGCGTGACCCGGCCGGACAGCACCGTCATCCGCGTCGAGCTCGTCCAACTGGCTCGCCGAGTCCGGGCGTAAACCGGCGTCGGCCGCACAGCGTCTTCCTCTCGCCAGATCGGCACAGGGGGATGGAGGACGAGATGCGCAGATGGATCGCCTTGTTGGCGGCCGCCGTAGCGGCGACAGCATTCGGGCTGGTCTCGCCGGCGGTGGCGGCGCCGGAGCCGTACTGCGGGATCCGGTGGGGGTCGCTGCCTGAGGGTCACGACGAGATGAGCCCCGGGCCTCTCGTCAACGTGCGAGCCGGCAGGCACCAGTGCTTCGACCGGTTGGTACTGGACTTCCGGGGGAAGGCCGACGGCTACCGGGTCGAATACGCGTCCGCCGTACGGTCTGATGGCTCCGGAGAGGTGATCCCGGTGCGTGGTGGAGCCCGGCTCCAGATCACCGTCCAGGCCCCGGCACATGACGCCGACTACAGGCCGACCTTCAGTCCTGCGAACCGCAACGAGGTCGTCAACGTCACCGGCTGGGACACCTTCCGCCAGGTGGTCTTCGCCGGCACGTACGAGGGCCAGACCACGCTTGGCCTCGGTGTTCGCGCGCGACTCCCGTTCCGCGTGTTCACCCTCGACGGTCCAGGGACCGGTAGCCGGATCGTGATCGACGTCGCACACCTTTGGTGAGCTGACACTTTTCGTCGGCCTCCGCCCACGGGCGGGGGCCGACGCGTGTATCAGCGGCGCTCAGCGCACCGCTTCGAGGAACACGACGGGGATGACTCGATCGGTGTTGGACTCGTAGACCCGGTAGCCCCGGTAAGCCGCGAGGACCTTCGGCCACCAGAGGGCACGCTCATCGGGTTCGGCGGTGCGAGCGCGAACAGGCCACCGCTTCGACTTCACCTGGACGGTGGCGCTGGGAGTGGCGACCAGGTTGGTGTACCAGTGCGGATGGCGCGGCCGGCCGCCCCACGAGGCGATCACGACCAAGGTCTCACCGTCGCGCAGATAGAGCAGCGGGACGGTGTGGCGCTTGGCGGTCTTGGCTCCGATCGTGGTGAGCAACAACATGTCGTTGCGCACCAGACGTCTTCCCAACACGCCACCGGTGATCCGGTAGAGGAAGACGTGCAGTAGGGACAGTCGGCGAGCCGTCGAGTTGCGCACCGTCCTCGAGTCTAGTGAGCCCGTACCTGCTCGCGCGGGACCGTGCCGACTGGCTTGACCAGTGCGTGGCCGAGCAGCGCCTCATTTGTGCGCGTCGGGGGAGAATGCGGCCATGGCCTCGTACTCGGTCAACCAGGATGCGGTGGCCCGAGCGCGGCGGCTCATCCACGCTCGCCAGTACGTCCTCGACAGCGACTGGGGGGCTGTGCAGCCTCGCGCCGACGCGCAGAACGCGTTCCTCACGCGGCATTCGTGGGAGGAGTACGCGGAGTGGCACCTCGGCCTCACCGACGGCGCCGCCGAGCAGACCAAGGCCCGGTACGCGTTCGTCTACGGCGACTTTGGACGCGTTCACCGGACGGGGTTGATCGCGTGTGTGTACCGGGCCGCCGAGTGGCGCCACAAGGACATCGAACTCGCGGCCCACGATCTGCTGCAGCACCTCGACCGCACGAGCGGCTGACGAGCGAGCGCCGAAAGACGCCAGCCGCCTGGTGATCGACCTCGCGCACCACTGGTGGGGTGCGAATCGTGCCCGCTGGCGATCGCATTCCGCGGGGAGCATGCTGGGCGCGGGCCAGCGGGGCGGGTAGAAGACGGCGGTGATCGGGCATGGGGCGGGACATAGCCGGGTGGGGTTGCCTCGCGATCGGGCTCGCGCTGGTGGCCCTGCACATCTACACGACGCTCAGGCCGCCATCTCCGGCTGTGCAGGTCACCGAGGGTGTCCAGGCGATCGCCGAGAAGCTGGCCGAGAAGGCGCCGAGCCTGGCCGGTGCGCTCGCCTTCGTTTTCCTGGGCCTGGTAGTTCTGGGATACCTCGACGTGTCGATCGCTGCAGGAACCTCGACCGAGTAGCCCCGGATAGAAGTCGCCCGGGAGGTATCTGACGGCCCTCCGCGCGCTCTCCTTGTCGACGGTTCGTCGGGGGAAGCAGGGGGCTGACATGCCTCTAAGCGAACAAGAATGGACCCTGGTCCGGTGCCTCGTCGTCGACCATCTGGTCGCGACGGCGAATCCTTACGCCGTCCTCCAGATGTACTTCCCGGACGAGGTCGACAGCTGGCGCGTCACCCCCGTGGCGAGTGATAACGCCGACACGTTGGTGAACCAGGCCAAGGCGGCCGGCCTCGCGGGCGCTGCACCGCTCGCGATCCGGCTGCTCGACACACTCTCCGGGCTCAACGAGATCCAGGTCCTGCCCGAGATCCACAAGTTGACGGCATACCTGGAACGGCTGCGGGCCGAGAAGGCCGCGCTGGAGCACGACGATCCGTACACCGCGTGCGTCCTCACGGGGTCGGGCGAGGTGTTCATCGACCGCCAGCCCGTCCGGGCGTCGATCCGGCAGCTGGTCGATCCGCCGTCGGGCATCCCCGAGCCACTCGTGCTCCGGGTGACCGGTGAGAACGCTGCGGGCAAGTCATACACGTTCTCCCTGCTCCAGCATCTGTCCGAGCGGTGCGGCCTGCAGCCGGCCCGGGTCATCGTCGGCAAGACCAGCACGGCCGAGGACGTTCTGCGTGACCTCGCCGTCCGCATCGCCCAGCCGGGAGCACGCCCCGATCCCGTCGACGACCCGACCAAGCGGCTGCGTTACTGGGCGCTCTGGCTGGTGGAGCAGGCACGGCGCTCCTCGCCGACCCGGCCGTGGTGGTTCGTGATCGACCAGTGCAACGACCTCGACGCGGGATCCGAGGTGGTGGAGCTCATCGCACAGCTGGCCATCGCCATCGCCGAGATGACGCCCGCACCCACCGAGCGGCGACCCAGGCTCGTTCTCCTCGGCTACGGCGACGAGCTCGCCGATCTGCCGCTGCCACCCAAGCAGATCCATCCCGACGAGGTCCGCCGGGCCAGCGAGACCGATGTGGAGGCGTTCTTCACCCAGTTCTTCCGCGAGGCGACGAAGCGGAAGGCAGGGGCCGCCGCACTCGACGAGGCGCTGTTGGGCAAGCACGTCGCAGTCGCGGTCGAGCAAGTCATCCGCGAGGCCCAGAATGCCGAGCGGGCTGGCGGCTCGTACATGCGCGCCCTCTCGCGGTCCGCAGAGGGGGCCCTCGATGTCTTCGCCGCTTGAACGGTCTCCCGAGGACTTCGCCGCTCGTCTGCAAGAGCGGCTGCAGACGCAACGGTCCGACGATTCCGAGCCGGCACCGCAGCGGCTGGAGTACCGAAAGGCGGCGGCGCTGCTCACGAGCTTCGATCCGACGACGCTCAGGCGGCCGGGTGACCAGGCCCCCGGCGGAGCTGTCCTCCAGCTCGTCGACGACTGTGTGACGCGCGGTGGGCGGTCAGGTGCGGCCTGGTCGCTGCGGCCCGATGTCCGTGAGCGGGCGCTGCGCTCGTTCACCGGGCCTGACGAAGCGTTGCGCGCGCTGGAGGAGAACGCCGCGAACCATCCGGAGCAGAGCACCGAGCGCGCCGCCCTCGCCTACCTGCGGGGAGGGGCGCCCACCCTCGAAGCTCTGGACATGGACACGCTGTGTCACGTCCGCGAGGCGGTGGGCTGGCTCGCCCTCGTTCCCGGCGTCACAGGGCTCCCTGCGGAGGACGAGCTGCAGAACCTGGTCGAGAACCGGCGGCTCCTCGAACCGCTTGAATCGCTCCTCCGGCACCGGTTCGAGGGGCGGACCCGAGAGCTGGAGCAACTGCGGGTGCACGTCGGCATGCTGCCCGCGACGACATGGCGGGGGAAGGCTGCCGAGGTCGGCCGCGCGGTGTCCGGACGCCTCGGCCGCGACCGCTCACTGATGCCGTTGGTGGTGTTCGGGCCGGGCGGCATCGGCAAGAGCACGCTCGTGGCCCGCTTTCTGCTGGACCACGTGACCGCCCGCACGTCCGACTTCCCTTTCGTCTACGTGGACTTCGAACGGGTGACAGTCTCGATCCACGAGCCGATGACCATGATCGTCGAGATGGCACGGCAGCTGGCCGTTCAGTACCCGCGCGACGCGAAGACCTTCTCGGCGTTGGCGGCCCGGTCACGGGCGGCTGCGAGGCGGCAGCGCGAGGAACAGGACCAGACGGACGAGTGGCAGGCGATCGCGACGACGCGGACGCTGGGCCGGGAGGTCCACCACCAGTTCTATGTGAGCGCCCGCGACGAGGATGCCCGCGCGGCCGCGGAGCTGGGAATGGCCATTCGGATCGCCACCAGGTGGGCACCGGAGGACAACCGCCCCTTCCTCATCGTTCTCGACTCCTTCGAGGAGGCCCAGTACCGCGCTTCTCCGGTGCTGGACCGCATGTGGGCGATGCTCAACGCGCTCACGAGCACCTACCCCGACACGCGCGTTGTCGTCGCCGGACGGGCACCGGTCGCGCATCCCAACGTCGCCCTCGACGACATCCCGACCCTCGAGTTGGGGGAGCTCGACCGCGAAGCGGCGGTGAGCTTCCTGACGTCGCGCGGAGTCACGGACCCCGTCGCACGTGCCCTCGTCCAGCGCATCGGCGGCAGCCCACTGAGCCTGCATCTTGCCGCGAACGCTGCCCTCCGCATCGGTACCGACGGCAACTCCGGCGACTGGATCGAGACCGTCCCCGCCCGGAGGCGGCGGCTGTTCGGGTCTGTCGACGACATGCTCATCCAGGGAGTCCTCTACGACCGCCTGCTCAAGCACATCACCAACGACGACGTACGCCGGCTCGCCCATCCCGGCCTGGTCCTGCGCCGCATCACCCCGCAGATCATCCGCGACGTGCTCGCGCCCCACTGCGGGGTTGACGTACCGAGCCTCGAACGGGCCCGGGAACTGTTCTCGAACATGGCCCGGGAGCTGGACCTCGTGGACCAGGTGGCGCCCGACGTCCTGCGTCACCGGCAGGACGTCAGACGGGTGATGCTGCGCCTGCTCGAGAAGGACAAGACGTCGGCCAGCCGGGCGGTGGAGCGCAGTGCCGTGGCGTTCTACGCGAGGTCCGGCGACCCGAAGGACCGCGCGGAGGAGCTCTACCACCGGCTCCGTCTCGCCGAGGACATGCGCGAGATCAGCCGCCGCTGGACGCCGGAGGCGGCTCTCTACCTTGCGAACGCCGAGGCGGAGCTGCCGGCGCGGAGCGCCAGGCTGCTCACGCGGTTGAGGCAACAGGTTCCCGACGACCTGGTCGACGAGGCCGAGCAGATCGAGTGGGAACGGAGCACCGCCGCCGAGGTCGAGAACCTGCTGGCCCAGGGGTTCGTGAGCCATGCCTTGGCCCGGCTGACGGAGCGCCGGCCGTGGACCACGTGCAGCCCGCTGCACCCCCTGCTCGCCGACACCCTCCTCCGCAGTGGCCGGCTGGGCGAGGCCCAGCGAGCCGTGTCGGAGGCTCTCGACGAGCCGGGCGTGGAGCGGTGCGGTGACGCCTACTTCGAGCTCCTCCTGGTCTCGGCGCAGGTCGCCGCCGTGGCCGGAGACACCGAGGGAGCCGACGGCGACCTGCGTCAGGCCGAACGCGTGGCTACCAGTCTCGGCCGGGAGCTCGACGCGCTGGGCGCGATGCTCCAGCGGGCGCAACTGCACGCGTCGATCCGAAGTCCGGACGAGGACGAGGCCGACGCAGCGCTGGCTCGCCGGGTCGAGTCACTGCCCGAGCAGACGCTCGCCAGCCGTCCTACTCTCTTCCGGGCGATCGCAGCGGAGGTCGGGGAACGCAGACCGCGAGTACTCGCCCACGCTCTCGACCTGGTCGGCCTGCCGGACAGCTCGGAACGGCCGCTGGCGACCCTGGCGAACGCGATCGTCGGCGCCCTCTCCGCCAGGCAACCGGCCATTGCCGAGATCCTGCGGCGCCTTGGCCGTACCGTCCCGCTTCGAGAACTGGACGAGGACGCCGAGGTCCAGGACGTCCTCGGGCTGCTCGAGCAGGCGCGCCGCGGTGGCGTGCTCGAGAGGCTGGCCAAGGAGCTGTTGACGATCAGGGACGACAGCGGCCACCTGCGCTCCGGGATCGCGGCGGCGATGTCGGCCCCGGCCGCGACCTTCGAGCCGGCGCCCGGCGCCGCCGGCGGCCGGTCGCCGCAACCCCCGCAACCGCCGCCGCCACGAGCCGAGGCTGATGATGGCGACGTACCTCGAGCCTGACGAGCTCGACCCCGTGCGCGATGCGGCGATCGGAGCGTTCGCCGACCCGCACTGGCGCCCGCTCCTGTTCGACGCCGTCCTGCCCGCGTATGTCGCGACGCTGCCCTACCTCCCGTCCCCGGCGATGCAGATCACCTCGGACCTGATGAGGATGAACGGTGTCGAGCGGTTGGTCGACGGGTCCGTCCCGCTGCAGGTCTGGCTGAGCAACGCCGCCCGGCTGACGCTGGAGCCAGGACCCAGAGCGGCGTTCCAAGCCGCGCTCGACAGCGTCGCGACCCAGGCCTCGGGGGAGCCGGACCTGGGACCGGCCGCCGATGTCACCGAGCTGCAAGAGGAGATCGTCTTCCAGGACGACACGGTTCCGTTCGGTTACCTCGCGCAGGGCGCCACGGCGGGAGTGTCCGTCGGGCGGCTCACCGTCCCGCCGTACCAGGACGGCGTGCGGAAGAGCACGCCACTCGGCGCCCCTGCCAACCCGCACGGCGGCACCGGTTGGCTGATCACGCCCACGCTCCTCGTGACCAACCACCACGTGCTCAACGCCCGGTCGGCCGTGGAGGGGCCGGCGGCGCGCGCCAGCGACGCAGACCTGGCCCTGCAGGCGGCGGGAACCGTCGTCCGCTTCGACTACGACACCGAACAGGCGAACGGCGTCGAGATCGGCTGTTCCGAGGTCGTCGCCTGGTCTCCCGAGCTCGACTACGCCGTCCTGCGGCTCGCCGACGCACCCGGACGCCCGGCCCTTCCCGTCCGGCCGGCCGCTCTGGACGCGACGCTCGAGGACAACGTGGCGGTCAACGTGATCCAGCATCCGGACGGCAAGGCCAAGCGCATAGGGCTGCGCAACAACATCGTGCACGGCACCAGCGAGCGGGACATCCGGTACTTCACCGACACCCAGCGCGGGTCGTCGGGGTCGCCGGTGCTCACGGACGACTGGGTGGTGTGCGCCCTGCACCGGGGCTCGCGTCGGGTCGACGTGAAGTTCCAGGGCAAGACCAGCGCATACGTCAACGTCGGCACGCAGATATCGGCGGTGCTCTCCGACATGGAGGCGCGGTACCCGGCGGCGCACGGGGAGATCCGGGCGTTGCCATGACAGAGGGGGATTCAGCCATGACCAGACGGTCTCCGGTGGCCACCGACGCGGCCACGATCTTCACCGACCTCGATGCAGTCGCCCAGCGCGCACGCGAGCGTGCCACGGCCGAGCTCGAACAGCAGGAGTCCGTCGAGGAGTTGCCGCGGGACGGCTCGGCCGCGGTCGCGGTGGGCCGCGCGGTGCGCGAGCTACGCGGCGCGGTTCTTGCCGACGGCGCGGTGGGGCTGGAGAAGCTGTCCAAGGACCCGGACGCCGATCTGACCGAGCAGGAGCAGTTCGGCCTCGAGGCGATCGTGCTGCTCGAGGGACGACCGGCTCTGCCCGTACAGGGTGGAGACTTCTGGCCGCCGCCGGAGGAGTGGACGAGCCTCGTCGACCAGCGGGCATCGATCAGGGAGTCGATCTCCCGGGTGGGACGCATCGACGTCTCGGGCCATCCCGACCTCGACTGGGTCGGGACCGGGTTTCTTGTCGCTCCGGACGTCGTGATGACCAACCGCCACGTCGCGGTCGAGTTCAGCCGCCGCGACGGCGACGGCTGGAGGTTCATGAGCGGCCGGGGTGCCCGTCTCGACCTGCTCGCCGAGCTCGGCAACACCCGTGCGGTGGACTTCGCCGTCACCGAGGTCGTCGGCGTGCACGACGACGACGACGTCGATCTCGCCCTCCTACGCGTGGAGCCCGTCGGACCGAACGACGCCGCGCTGCCTCCGCCCCTCCGGATGGCGGGGACCGCCCCCGGCGACGTCGTCGGTCGCCCGGTCTATGTCGTGGGCTACCCGGCGTGGGACGGGAGGCGGAACGAGCCCGAACCGATGCGGCGCATCTTCATGGACGTCTACAACGTCAAGCGGCTGCAGCCGGGCATGACCACGCAGTCGCCGACACCGGAGGCCGTGCTCAGGCACGATTGCTCGACGCTGGGCGGCAACAGCGGATCGCCGGTCTTCGACCTCACGACGCACGTCGTCGTGGGCCTCCACTTCGGCGGTCGCTACGGGGTCGGAAACTATGCGGTGCCCCTCTGGCGGCTGGCGGCCGACCCCCTCGTCGCGTCGGCCGGTCTCGACTTCGTCGACGTCACGACCTTGCCGGGATGACGGCGGCCCCGACATGGTCGCGATCGTTGACGTGCACTGTCACACCTTCAATGCCGACGACCTGCCCGTGCGCGGCTTCATCCGTCGTCTGCACCTGCGAAACGTCCCACTCGGCGCCGCGCTGGCGGACCTCGTCGACCGGCTGATCCAGGGCACCGCCCCTGACCACCGATCGGACCTCGCGCGCCTGGATACGTTACTTGCGCCGAGCGAGATGCTGGAGACGCTCGACGTGGCTCCACCGGTGCTCGCAGAACCACCAGAAGCGTTCGAGCACGAGGTCGACCTGGCACTCATCGAGCTCGAGGGCCAGGATCCGGACCTGATGCTGCGCGTGGGCGGTGCGATCGCCGACGAGGAGGCACTAGCGGGCGCGACCGAGGGACTGGAGAGCGTCAGCGACCTGTGGCGGAACGCCCGCAGGGCCGTTCGATGGGTGAAGCTGTTCGGGCGGTCGCGCCTCGACCTGGTGGCCGACTACGTGCGCACATTCGACGACGAGGTCGACCTCGTGACGCCCTTGCTGGTCGACCTCGGTACCGGTCTCGGTGATGCCGCCAAGACAAGCGTCCGCGAGCAGGTGGTTCTCTTCGAGAAGCTGAGTAGGGCGAGCATGCTGGGGGTACTGCCCGACGGCGGCAGGGCACACCTCCACCCCTTCGTGGGCTTCGACCCGATCCGCGAGCTCCGGGCGCGGCGGACGGACGACATCACGACCCCGTTGGACGAGGTGCGGACGGCCGTCCTCCGGTACGGCTTCGTGGGCGTGAAGGTCTACCCGCCGATGGGGTGGCGGCCGAGCGGCAACCAGCCTCGTCCGGGAGTCGGGGAGGCCGACGCCGGGGAGCTCGACCGCATCGTCGACGACCTGGCGACGTGGTGCGAAGCCGAGCAGGTTCCGATCACCGCGCATTGCGCCGACTCCAACTACGCCGATCCGCTCTTCGAGGGCTTCGGCCGGCCGGACGACTGGCTGCCGGTGCTGCACCGCCATCCCGACCTGCACGTCGACCTCGGCCACTTCGGCGGTGCCGCGGCGAACGAGCGGGATGACGGGTGGCCCTGGACAATCGCCAGAGCGTGCGAGCAGCTGCCGGGGCTCTTCGCCGACGTCGGCAACCATCGCATCCACGACCGTCAGCTCTCGGAGGCCTACCTCGGCATGATCGAGCGCATGTTCGGCGAACCTGCGACGGCGGCGATGGCGAAACGGATCATGTACGGCTCGGACTGGTTCATGCTCGCGATCCATCCACAGCACGAGCGGTTCCTTTCGGCATACCGCGAGCTCTTCGGGCGGTTCGGAGCTGAGCGCACGGCTCGCTTCCTGGGGGCTAACGCGCTCTCGTTCCTGGGTTTCGACGACCCGTCGAACAAGAACGCGCAGCGGCTGCTCGCGCGCTACGAGCGGTTCGCTCCCGATCGGACGCCCACGTGGCTCGCGCGTTGAGCAGAGATGCATCCGAGAAGGGGCTCGACGTTCAGTGCAGCAACGCTTTGAGAAGGATCAGGAAGGCGCCGAATGTTCCGGCGACCAGACCGGCACCCAGACTCGACCCCCACCCCTGGCCCCGGCGGCGCATCGCGACGGTACCCACCAGCACGAGCACGACGACGCCGGACCACATCGCAAGTTGCACCGAGGTGTCGTCCTCGAGCAGGCCCAGCACTCCCGCGGCGAGCAGGCCGAGCGGCACGATCGTCGCCTCGAGCATCCCGACGTCTCGCGCCACGATCGTGCGCAACGCTTCGCGCGAGCAGGGCTCGCTCACCCCGGTCGGCCTGGACACCGGCGTAGATGTGGGCGGCCCAGAACACGACGATCGAAGCGCCCGCCAGGACGAGGACGTTGACCGGGCCCCGGGAAGCCGGGCGGAGCGCGCCCGCGGCCGTGCGTGGCCTGGGCGAGCGGGTCGGTGCCGGCGATCGGTTTCGGCTTCTGGCAGACGGATGCGTCGCCACGACACCTAGGTCGCCCCTCGACCGCTCCGGTGTCGGATAACCCGCGCTTGTGTGATCGCTCTCGTACGAATCACGGCAGAATCTCGAAATAGGAGTCGCTTTGAGCCGTTATGCCAGGCAGCAGGAACCATTCTGCCTTTATTCGTACGAGCGTGAGCCAAGGACGCGGTAGCCGACGTCCACGGCGATGTGCGGGTCGTGAAAGCCGTAGCAGAGGGCCGCCGCCATGAAGGCGACCGTGCGTCGTTCCCCCAGCGCGGCTCAACACCACTGCACCCGATCGCGATGAAGCGGCGGCCACGGCACCGGCGTCGTGGGCATCGCAGCCACGGTTGGGGATGTTCCGGTGTCGCCGTGAGCGGAGTACGTTCAGCCGTGATCGGCCATCTCGGATCTGCCGCGTAGGGAGAAGGGCACGATGTGAGCGCCTTCACCGTCGAATTCAGCAATGAGCCCGGCCAGCTGGCGAGGCTGTGCGAGGCGATGGCGGCCCGCCAGATCAACCTCGTTCCGTGTGGGACGACCCATGGCGACGGCGGCACCGTCGCTTTCATCGCCGACGACGAGGCGGCGGCACGGACCGCGCTCGAGGACGCGGGACTCGCGTTCACAGAGCGCGAGGTGCTCACCGTGCGCATGGACAACGTCCCCGGCGCCGGCGCAGCCACGTTCCGCAAGCTCGCGGACGCCGACGTCAACGTGGATCTGCTCCTCCCGGTCCGGGTTTCCACCGACGAGTTCTCGGCCGTGATCGGCGTCGACGACATCGATGCGGCTCGAACAGCGCTGGGCGAGCAGATCACCAACGGTTGAGCTCCGCCCGTCCTGCCAGGGCCGTGGTTGGCGCCCGATCGCGTTCTGTTCGCTATCGGGACAAGGCGACCCGGATGGTCAGAGATGACGCCAGCCAGCGCCCGGGGGGCCAGATGGACCTGTACCTGATGCAACATGGCGAGGCCACGGCGGAGGCAGACGACCCGGCGCGGCCGCTGACCAGCGCAGGCCGGGCGGCCGTGGCGCGGGTCGTTGCACGCGCTCAGGCGGCAGGGATCCGGGTCGACCGCTGCGCCCATAGCGGCAAGCTGCGGGCGGAGCAGACCGCGCAGATGCTTGCCGCGGCGGTTGGAGGCGGGAATGTCGAGTCGTGGGAGGGCCTCGCGCCGAATGACCCGGTGACCCCGGTCGCCCAGCGGCTACGCGAGCGATCCGGAGGCCAGTCGGTCGCGCTGGTCGGACATCTGCCCTTTCTCGACCGCCTCGCCTCGTCGCTGGTCGCCGATGACGAGAACGCTCAGGTGATCAGCTTCCAGATGGGCGGCCTGGTCAAGCTCGTCTCCAAGCCGGATCGTCGCGGATTCGCGGTCGCCTGGGTGCTCGTTCCCGACATCGCGTAGCCCCGGTAGACACGCGGTCAATCTTCACGCGTCGCCGACAGTTGGCTCGGCCGGGGATTCCGCCGCGTTGGTTGTCCACAGGGCTTGTTTCGCCGTGGGCGGACTCAACCGGTTGTTGCAGCGAGCGGTGGTCGAGCAGCGCCTGGGTTGGAGTCTGCCAGGCCAGCGTGCGTCGTGGTCGGGTGTTGAGCCTGTGGGCGATCGTGGTCGCAGTCGGCTTGGGTGAGGTGGCGTAGGTCGGCGCCTTTGGGCCAGTACTGGCGGAGCAGGCCGTTGGTGTTCTCGTTGGTGCCGCGTTGCCAGGGGCTGTGCGGGTCACAGAAGTAGACGATGACGCCGGTGGCGATGCTGAACTCGGCGTGGTAGGCCATTTCGCTGCCGCGGTCGTAGGTCAGCGATTGGCGCAGGGTGGCGGGCAGGGTGCCGATCAGGCGGGTGAGTTGGTCGCGGGCCAGGTCGGCGGTGTGCCGACGCGGCAGCGGGGCGAGCAGCACGTATCGGGAGCGACCGTTCGACCAGGCGTGAGCGACGGCTGCCCCGGCCGGGTGCGCCGAGGAGCAGGTCGCGCTTCCCAGTGTCCGGGCACGGCGCGGTCCGTTGACGCTGGCCGGTCGGGCCGAGATCGGGATGCGGCGCCAGGATCGGCCCGTGCCGGCGGGTGCCGCCGCGGGGCTTGCGGCCTGGTGCGCCCGGTGCGCAGGTGCGCGGTCAGCTCCCGGCGCAGCTGACCACGGGTCTGCACGAACAGGGTGTGGTAGATCGTCTCGTGGCTGAGCCCGCATGCCCGGCTGGTCGGGATACATCCGTGGCAGCATCGCCGCGATCTGCTGCGGGGACCAGTCCTGGCGCAGCAGATCGGTCACCACCTGCCACCGCCGCGGATCGGCCAGCCGGCGCTTCTCGCGGTCGCCGGGCCCGCGCGGTAGCCCGCTGCTGTGCGCTGTCGGCCCGGTAGCAGTACCGGTAGGCCGGCCAGCTGCCGCCGCCGCGGGGTGTGCCGCAGCGGTGAAGCTCGGCCCGTACCACCACGTTGTGGTTGCCGCGCCAACTCCCGGCAGATCGTCGACGCCGACCGGCCCAACGCGGCCGCCGATCTGCCGCTGCGTCATGCCATGCACCAAGCAGTTCTCGATCACCCGCCGCTCCGCGACACGTCAAGCCGTCTTCCCCGGCATTGCGGACCTCCATCGCTCGAGATCACCCGATCCCCTTCACCACGGCGCACTTGATCAATTGCAACCACCGATGGAGACCACCGGTGGTCGGTGTCGGCGGGTGCCGGTAGGCTCGAACACATGTTCGACATGGCGGTGCGTCTCGGTGACCGGCTGGCCGGCCTGGTGGACGGGTTGGACCCGGACGCGATCAGCGGGCCGGCGGCGGGTGAGTTGTGGGCCGCGCTGGATCGGGTGGAGCGGCTGGCCGCGGCCGGTAAGACGCTGCTGGCCCGGCGGGTCGCCGACACCCACCTGCCGGGCCGGGCCGGGTCAAGACCGCGGCCGAGGTGCTGGCCCGCCGGGGCGGTACTTCTGTGGGGGCGGCCCGGGACGCGATCGAGGCCTCGAATCGACTCGCTGAACTCCCGGCGGTGGCGGCGGCGGTCCGCCGTGGGGACCTGTCGCCGGCGCAGGTCGCGGTGGTCGCGGGCGCGGCCGCCGCCGACCCGCGCGCCGAGCGGCGGCTGCTGGAGCTGGCCGGGCGGGCCTCGATGCCGGAGCTGCGGGAGGAAGCCGCCCGAGTGAAGGCCGCCGCCGACCCGGACCCGGACGCCACCAACGCCCGGCTGCACGCCGGCCGGCGGCTGCGCCGCTACACCGACCCCGACGGCGCCTGGACGCTGGTCGCGAAGGGAGCGAGACAGCCGTGCTGGCCAGCTCCTCGGCATTCAGGCCGAACTGACGGCCCAGCAGATCACAATGTTGGCGCCAGCGACAGGACGTGGTTCAGTCCGCGCGGCCCCGTAAGAGTCGGCCGCGGCAGCAAGAACACGGACAGTCCGGCGGAGACCGCCCCCGCGTCGGTGGAAGGGTTGTCGCCCACCATGAGGGCCTCGGCTGGCTCCACGTCCAGCTGGTCACAGGCGGTCAGGAACACCGACGGGTCGGGCTTGCACGCGCCATGCTCGAAGGACAGCACAATGGTGCCCAGGTACGCGGACAGCTCGAGCGCGTCGAACACGGGACGCAAGTCGAAGCCCGTGTCGCTCACGATTCCCAACCGCACGCCCCGACCATGCAGGGCGCGCAGGGTCGAGAGCGTGTCAGGGAAGGCCTCCCACGAGCGCGCATCCACCGTCACGGCGTACAGCGCCTCGCTCAGTCCCGAAGCCAACCGTTCGCATCCGGCGTCCATGTACAGCGCAGTCCACACCTCGCGGTGCCGGTCGGCAGAAAGGTCCCGCCCCTTGGCCAATTCCTCCGGCGTGCTGGCCCGGCTCAGTATCTCTTGCCACGCGCGGGCGGCGCCCGCGGAATCGAGCCCGTCGTGCCCCAGCGCGGCGGCGGCGCGGTGCAGCAGCTCCTCCCCGCCGCCAGACAGCCGGATCAGCGTGTCACCGGCGTCGAAGAGGATCGCTCGAAACTCACTCACGCTCGCACCTCCCGCACGACCGCGCGCAGCTCGGCGAACATCAGCTGCGCTGTGTCCTTCCAGCTGGGGAACGTAGCGGCTCGCCGGCTCGCCGCCGCACCGAGTCGGCGGCGCAGCGGCTCGTCGGTCGCCAGAGCGGCCAGCGCCGCGGTGAGCGCTGCTTGGTCCCCGGCTGGGATCACCCGACCCTCGACGCCGTCGCGGGCCAGGTGCGGGAGGTTGCCCGCGTTCCAGCCGACGACCGGTAACCCGGCCGCCATGGCCTCGCCATATACCGTGCCGTACGGCTCCCGGACGCTGGCCAGCGCGAACATGTCCGCGGCCCGATAGAACCCGGCCACCTCGTCCAGGGACCGTCGCCCGTGCACCACCACCCGGCCCGCGAGATCCGGTGCGGCGAGACGGATCCGCACCTGCGCGGCGTACGAAGGCTCGACTTCGGTATCCCCGACCAGGTGCAGCGTCACCAAGTCGGCCGGTAGCGCGGCGACAGCGTCGAGCAGGTCGAGCAGGCCCTTACGCGCCATCCAGTTCCCGACCGAGAGCAATGCCACCTGCCGGCCCGCCCTGAGGTCGGTCTGTGGCGCGACGGCCTCCGCAGCGACATCCCTGCCCGGCGGGACCACCCGGAGCAGGTGGTCGGGTACTCCCTCGCGACGCATCTCCTCGCCGAGGGCGGCGCTGGCCACCAGGAGGCGGGTGGCGTGGCGGTACGCGAGACGGTCGAGCGCCGCCTGCGCTCGCGTACGCGCCCGCCCGTGGTCGATCCCGCCCGGCGGCTGGTGAAGCATGCCCACAAGCGGCACTGGCAATCGGCGCCGCCACAGCCACGGGCCCAGGAAGGCGGCGGCGATACTGTCCAGGAGCAGCACGTCGGGCCGTCGCCGGGTCACCGACCGGAGCACCGCCGGACCCGCCAGGACCGGAAGCGGGAACCGCCACGCGGGAACGCTGACGAAATCCATCCGGGCGTCACAGGCCGGGGCCAGGTCGGCGATTCTCCGGTGGTAAAGATAGCCCCCCGTCATGGTTCGTGGATCGCCAAGCGTCACCAGGGAAACAGTGAGTACGTGCGCGTCGTCCATGTCGTCCCGACGCCGTTTGGTCCAGGCGGGCTGCTCGGAGGTGGAGAACGTTACCCCCTGGAGCTTGCCCGGGCCCTGGCCCCGCACGTTGACTGTGCGCTGCTCACGTTCGGGCCCGCGGCCAGGGCGTGGCGGGAGCCGGGCGGGTTGCAGATGCTCATGTTGCGCCGGTTCGGACTGCTTCGTGGCGAACCCGCGCAGCCCGTCGCGCCCCAGCTGGCCTGGTCGCTGCGCGGAGCGGACGTCGTACACACCCATCAGCCACGCAGTGCCCCCAGCCGGCTGGCGGTACTCGCCGCTGCCGTGACCGGGAAGCATCGGGTCACGACCGATCACGGGTTGGGAGGCGGTGGGTGGGGCGGTCTCCTGCCCGCTCTGTTCGAACGGTTCCTGACCGTATCGAGGTTCTCCGCAGACATCCTGCACTCACCGCCGGCCCGTACGCGCATCATCTACGGCGGCGCCGACCCCACGCGCTTCGCGCCGGAGCCCGGTGAGCTGCGCCACGGGGTGCTGTACCTCGGCCGGGTGACCCCTCACAAGGGGATCGACCACCTGCTGCGCGCGATCCCCGACGGGACGCCGCTGACCATCGCCGGGTCCACCGGACACGACCCACGGCCGCCGGAGCGTGACTACCCGCTCCTGCTGCACCGGCTGGCTGCGGGACGAGACGTACGGTTCATCGGTCCGGTTCCTGAGGGCGACCTGCCCGTATTACACCGCCGGACGGCTGTCTTCGTGCTGCCGACGGTCGACCGAACCTGCTATGGCCGACCCGTGCCGATCACCGAGCTGCTGGGGCTCTCGGCGCTGGAGGCCATGGCCAGCGGCACTCCGGTGGTGGCAAGCCGCACGGGTGGCCTCCCGGAGATCATTCGCGACGGCGAGACGGGGTTCCTCGTTGCGCCCGGCGACGAGAAGGAGCTGCGGGACCGCCTGGAGCTGTTGTTGGGCGACCCAGCACTGGCTCGCCGGATCGGACAGGCCGCTCGGGCCGCGGTACTCGAGCAGTTCACCTGGACGAGGACCGCCGAGCGCTGTCTCGCCGCCTATGAAGAGCTCGCCGGATCGGGCAATGCCGCGACGTAGCCGCCGAAGGCCACCGGCGACTCCCACACGCGCACTGCCACGGTCGCGCCTGGGCCGGGGCCGAGCGCCCGACCCAGCCGGTCGTGCACCCACCGCGCGAAGACCTCGACCGTCACCGTCTCAGTCCCCATCCCGGGTGCCACGACCTCGTCGAGGTCGGCGCCGTCGAGCATGTCGGTGATCCCGCGGAGCGCCCCTTCCAGCGTGTCGAGGTCGACGACCATCCCGCGCTCGTCGAGGTCCTCGCGGCGCACCACGACGTCCAAGCGGTAGTCATGGGCGTGCCGCTCCCCTTCGGGCGGAGGCAGGCCGGGCATGACATGGAATGCCCGAACCTCGGCGGCGGTGCCGGTCTCGTACACGGGGTCATTCATATCGCAGTGCGGCGTGCAGCAGCCCGGTCTCGCCGCGCTCGATCGCTGCGAATGCAGCCGCAGCGTCGGTGAAGGCGAACTCGCTCGTCGCTACAGCGCTCAGCGGCAGTTGACCGAGCAGCTGCCTGACAGTGACGCGGCGCCGCGGTACGTCCCAGCGGCCGTGCAGCGCTGCTGAGATCGTGGATACCTGGCTGCTGCGGAGGGTCAGCCGTCGCCGGTGAAACTCCGCGCCCAGCGGCAGGGATACGGGTTTCGTGCCGTACCAGGAGCCGACGAGCGCGATGCCCTCGTGAGCGAGCAGCGGCAGCCCTGCCTCCAGCGCCGCCGGCGCCCCTGACAGCTCAACCAACAGCGGCGTCCCGCGTCCTCCGGTTGCTTCCACCACCGACTCCCGCAGTCGGTTGGGCGGGACGGCGGCTACGCCCAGGGCGCTGGCAATCTCCCGCCGCCATTCCCGCGGTTCGGCGGCCAGGACAGCGGCCCCGGCGCGCCGCAGCATGAGCGCGGTGAGCAGCCCGACAGCACCCATGCCGGTAACCACGACGGTCTCGCCGAACACGGGACCAGCGTCGAGGGTCAACTGAAGCGCCGTCTCCACCAGGGGAAAGAGGGTGGCCAGTCGTGGATCCGAGTGCGGGTCGAGCAGCACGGCGTCGGCCTCGGCGACCGCGAACCGGTCCTGGTGCGGGTGGAAGGCGAACACCAGCGACCCCGCGGGAACCGACGTGGTCCCGTGCTCCACCCAGCCCACGCAGCTATAGCCGTATCGGAACGGGTACGAAAATGTCCCAGAAAGCCCACCGAGGCTCTCGTCGAGCACAGTGTCCGCATCAAGCTCCCCACGGTAGGCGAGCATCTCGGTGCCGCCGCTGATGCCGGAGTACGCGCTACGTACGACCAGGTCGACGGGGGACGCAGGCCGCGGGAGGTCGACGGACACGACGTCGACCCGGCGAGGAGCGGTGAACTGCAGGGCGCGGGCTGGCATCTCACTCCTTGCTGGTTACCGGCTGGTTTCTGGCGGCCGTCCGGTGGTAGGCCAGAGCCATGGTCATTCCCTCAGCTCCCGACGGCGACCCTACGCACCCGCCCCTCGAGGTGGGTTCCGTGGTGATTCCGACGTCGTACGGCGAATTCCGCACCAGGGTGTTTCAGACCGCCACGGGCCATGTGTATCTCGCTCTCATCAAGGGAGATGTGGCCGGCGGCGAGTCCGTGCTCACCCGGCTGCACTCCGAGTGCCTGACCGGTGACGCGCTCGGCTCATTGCGCTGCGACTGCGGCGTGCAGCTACGGGCCGCGATGCGCGCGACGGCGGCCGAGGACCGGGGCGTGGTGCTCTACCTGACCGGCCAGGAGGGGCGCGGCATTGGGCTGGTCAACAAGTTTCGCGCCTACATGGAGCAGGATCTCGGCGCGGACACGCTGGATGCCAACGTCCGGCTGGGTTTCCCAGCAGACGGTCGGAATTACGCAGATGCCGGGGCGGTGTTGGCTGCTCTCGAGGTGCGTTCTGTGCGGCTGTTGTCGAACAACCCGGCCAAGGCCGATGCGCTGCGCCGGTTCGGGGTGCGGGTAGCGGCAGTCGAGCCGCTGGCGACCGCGCCGCATCGTCGCAATCTGCGCTATCTCAAGACAAAGGCCGACCGGTTCGGGCACGTGCTGCCAACCGGCACGGAACTGACGCCCGCTCCGGCCGCGCCGGTCGACGTGAGCCTGCTGCTCGGTGAAGTCCGGCCACGCAGCGACCGGCCCTACGTGCTCGTCAAGTACGCGCAGACGCTCGACGGCCGGATAGCCACCCGAACCGGCGATTCCAAGTGGATCAGCGGAGAGGCTGAACGACGGATCTCGCACGCGCTGCGGGCCGCGTGCGACGCAGTGCTGGTCGGCTCCGGCACAGTGCAGCAAGACGACCCGCAGCTGACCGTGCGGCTGGTGCCAGGCGCCAACCCGATCCGCGTCGTGCTCGACTCGTCACTACGTACAACCCCCACAGCAAGGGTGACCGGTGATGCCGCCACCACGATGGTCTTCACCACACCTGATGCCGACCCCCTGCGCAGGGCGAAACTGCGAGCAGCCAGGGTGACCGTGCGCGAAGTGGCAGCGGGGCCCCAGGGGGTCGACCTGGCGGCGGTCCTTGCCCAGCTCCGCCAGTCCGGTATCGAGTCGCTCATGGTGGAGGGGGGCCGCGGCGTCATCACCTCGCTTTTCGCGACCGGACAGGTGGACCGGTTGGTTGTCTCGATATCCCCTACCGTGATCGGCGCAGGCATAGAGGCCGTCGGAGACCTCGGCATCGGCCGGGTCACCGACGGTGTGCGACTGACCAATCGGGCCGTCTACCTCGCTGACGACGATGTGCTGCTGGGCTGGGACGTTGACCCGCGGCCGTGAGAGGTAGGCGACTCGGAGGCTCCGGCGGTGGTCACAGCCGGCTCGTCGGCGATCATCCGGACGCGCTCAGTACGCCACAGCCTCGCGGATGATCGGGCAGGTCATGCAGTGGCCACCCCCACGACCGCGCCCGAGCTCGGCACCGACGATCGTGATGACCTCGACTCCCGCCTTGCGGAGAAGCGTGTTGGTCTGGGTGTTGCGGTCGTAGGTGAAGACCACGCCGGGCTCGAGGGCCACGGCGTTGTTGCCGCTGTCCCACTGCTGCCGTTCGGAGGCGTACACGTCACCACCGGTCTCGATGACCTGCAGCCCGGGCAGGCCGAGCGCGTTGGCGACGACGTCAACGAACTTCGTCGAACCCTCGTCGGCCACCTCGAGGCCGAACGATGTGTCGGTGGGCCGGAGCGAGAAGGCGTGGATGCCGTCGACGATGGTCGGGTACAGCGTGACGACGTCCCGGTCGGCGAAGGTGAACACCGTGTCGAGGTGCATCGCAGCCCGGAGCTTCGGCATGCCGGCGACGACGACGCGCTCAGCCGCACCCTGGTCGAACAGCGATTTCGCGACCTGGGTGATCGCCTGCCGAGACGTCCGCTCGCTCATGCCCATCAGCACGACGCCGTTGCCCACGGGCATGATGTCGCCGCCCTCGAACGTCGCCTGGCCCCAGTCCTGCTCCGGGTCACCCCACCACACGGTGGAGCCGACGAAGTCCGGGTGGAACTCGTAGATCGCCTTCATCAGCAGCGTCTCGTCGTGCCGGGCCGGCCAGTACAACGGATTCAGCGTCACGCCGCCGTACAGCCAGCAGGTCGTGTCGCGGGTGTACAGGGTGTTCGGCAGCGGCGGCATGAGGTATTCGCGCGCGCCGGTCGCCTCGCGGGCGAGCGTGACGTATCCGGAGCGGTAGTCGTCGGGCAGGTCGGACGTGGCGAGTCCGCCGATCAGGTACTCCGCGAGTCGGCGCGGTTCGAGCGACTCGAGGAAGGCGCGGGTGTCGTCGATCAGGCCGAGACCGACCCGGTTGGCTACGATCTTGCGGTCGAGCAGCCATGCCCGGGCATCGGGGATCGCCATCGTCTGGGCGAGCAGGTCGTGCAGTTCCACGACGTCGACCCCGCGGGTGCGCAGCTTGTTGACGAAGTCGGCGTGGTCGCGTTGAGCGTTCTCCACCCACATGACGTCGTCGAAGAGCAGATCGTCGGCGTTGGTGGGGGTCAGCCGGCGATGCGCAAGGCCCGGTGCGCACACGAGGACCTTGCGCAGCCTGCCGACCTCGGAGTGCACGCCGTAGGTCGAGCTGACGTCGTTCTGAGTGGTCATGATGTTCCTCTCGGTAGAGCGTGACGATCCTCGTGGTCGTCGGGGTGAGCGCTCAATCGATGTGCCGGCTGCGGCTGCCAGGGCTGCAGCAAAGTCGCGCGGGCACTCCAGCGGCGTGAAGTGGCCGACGCCGTCTACGTACCGCAATCGGACGTTGGCGAAGAAGTCGTCCAGCCGGTCAGACCAGGCCCGTGGGAACAACGGGTCGTGTTCGGGCCAAAGCACCGTGGTCGGCACTCCGATGCGATCTGCTGGCCGCGGCGTCCGCTCGGCTACCGATCGGGCGACCGCGCCGGCACCGGCCCGGTACCAACCGATGGAGGCCGTGAACGCGCCAGGCTCGGCGTACACCGAGACCAGGTGGTCGAGGTGGTCGTCTGTCGGCTCGAACACGGGCCCGGACCAGTGTGACCAGAAATGGCGCAGATAGAAGCGCACAGCTTCCGGGCGGCCGTCGACGAGGTGGTCGGCGAGGTCGAGTCGGTGAAATGGCTGGTACCAGAATTCGCGTTGGGCCTGCGCGTTCAGGATCCGATCGCCAATGCCCGGCAGCGGCGGTGAGATGACCAGGGCACGGACGAGGTCAGGTCTGCTGCGTGCCACGGTCTGGGCGATCCGGCTGCCGATGTCGTACCCACCGATCACGGGTGGGTCCAGCCCGAGCTCGTCGATCAACCCGACGACACTGCGCGCCTGCGCATCGGCGTTGTATTGGCCGGCCGGATCGGCCCGGTGCTTGTCGGACTCGCCGAAGCCCCGCAGGTCGGGCACAACGACATCCGTCGCCGACGACACCAGCGGGACGACCTCGCGATAGTCGGTCCGGTCGCCTGGCCACCCGTGCAACAGCAGCACGGCGGGACCGCGACCAATCCGCTCGTACGCGAGACGGAACCCGTCGACCGGGATGGTCTTGAGCATCCTGCCGAGTATCTTCGCAACGGCGGCCGTCCGCCAGGCGTCGGTTGACCTGGGCGCACGGCCGCGAGATGACAGAGCGCGGTGCGGCGTGATCGCATGGACGTGTGCCATCGAAGCCAGTCATCCTCACCGTGGACGACGACGTCACTGTGTCCCGGGCCGTGGCCCGCGACTTGCGGCGCCGGTACGGCGAGGACCACCGGATCGTGCGGGCCGAGTCCGGCGAGTCCGCCCTCGATGCCCTGCGTGAGCTCCGGGTCCGCGACGAGCCGGTGGCCGTGCTCCTCGCCGACTACCGGATGCCCGAGATGAGTGGTCTGCAGTTCCTTGAGCAGGCCATGGACATCCACCCACGGGCCCGGCGGGCGCTGCTCACCGCGTACGCAGACACCGACGCGGCGATCCAGGCCATCAACGTCGTCGACCTCGACCACTACTTGCTCAAGCCTTGGGACCCTCCGGAGGAGCACCTCTACCCGGTCGTCGACACGCTTCTCGAGCTGTGGGCAGCCACCGCCGCAACTACCGGATCCGACGTGTCGACCAGGCTGATCGGGCACCGGTGGTCGTCCCGTACGCACGACGTCCGCGACTTCCTGGGCCGCAACGCGGTGCCGTACCGGTATCTGCCGTCCGACGAGCCGGAAGGCCGGCGAACCCTCGAGGCAGCCGGGCTCGACGAGTCGGCCGTTCCCGTGCTCGTCACCGCAGCGGGCCAGGCCCTCCAGTCGCCGACCAACGCCGAGGTCGCCGCCGCCGTGGGGCTCTCCACCGAACCAGCCACCGACTTCTACGACCTCGTGGTGATCGGCGCCGGCCCGGCAGGACTAGGTGCCGCGGTGTACGCGGCGACCGAAGGTCTGCGGACCGTCCTCGTCGAACGGGAGGCGACCGGTGGCCAGGCCGGGCAGAGCGCCCGCATCGAGAACTACCTCGGGTTTCCCGACGGAGTGTCCGGAGCGCAGCTCACCGAGCGGGCTCGCCGGCAGGCGCTGCGCTTCGGTGCCGAGCTGCTCACGGCGCGGGAAGTTGTGCGGCTCGAGCCCCGTGGTCCGGCCCGCGTCGTGGTCTTCGACGACGGGTCGGAGATAGCCGCGCACACCGTTGTCCTCGCCACCGGTGTCACCTACCGGCTGCTCGACTCCGCCGGGCTCGCGGACCTCACCGGCCGTGGCGTGTATTACGGAGCCGCTGCCTTCGAGGCGCCGGCGTGCGCCAACCATGACGTCTACCTCGTTGGTGGCGCCAACTCCGCGGGCCAGGCGGCCGTCTACATCTCCCGCTACGCCAGCTCGGTGACCCTGCTGGTGCGTGGCGAGCGGATCGAACAGTCGATGTCGCACTACCTGATCGAGGAGCTCGCCGCGCTGCCAAATGTGCGGATCCGCACGTGCGCGCAGGTCATCGACGGGGGCGGCGACGAGCACCTCGAGTGGATCGAAGTGCTCGACTCCAATGCGGGTACGAAGGAAAGGGCGCCTACCGAGTTCCTCTTCGTCTTCATCGGTGCCGCCCCGCGGACGGACTGGCTGGACGGCGTTGTCCGCCGCGACGAACGTGGCTTCGTGCTCGCCGGACCGGACCTGCTCGTCGACAGCACCCGCCCCCCGGGCTGGGATGTCGACCGCGACCCCTGGCATTTGGAAACAAGCGTGCCCGGGGTTTTCGTTGCAGGTGATGTCCGCGCGGACTCGGTGAAGCGTGTCGCGTCCGCAGTCGGCGAGGGCGCGATGGCTGTGACCCTCGTCCACCGCTACCTGGAGAAACTGTGACCATAGACGGCGCACCCGACATCGCCCCCCGCCGGCTGGCGACTGACGAGCTGCGCACGCTGTTCCTGTTCGAGCGCCTGACCGACGATCAGCTGCGTTGGCTGTCCGACAACAGCCGGATCGAGCACATCGACGCAGGCCCGGTGTATGTCGAGGGTGAGCCGGCGGAGTGCTTCTACGTGTTGCTCGAGGGCGAGGTCGCGCTGCTGCGGCGGGTCGGGCCGGACGACGTCGAGATGACCCGCACGGGTCAACGCGGGGTCTACGCCGGGGCGACGCAGGCCTACGTCGACGAGGCCACCCAGACCTACACCACCAGCATGCGCGCGGTGGTGCAGTCGACCTTCCTGGTCCTGCCCGCGGGCACCTTCGCGACAATGATGCGCGAATGGTTCCCGATGGCCGTGCATTTGCTCGAGGGTCTGTTCCTCGGGATGCGCAACTCGCAGGCCGTCGTCGGGCAGCGAGAACGGCTCGTCGCCCTCGGCTCTCTTACGGCTGGGCTCACCCACGAGCTCAATAATCCGGCCTCAGCAGCCGTACGCGCGACCGCCGCGCTTCGCGAGCGCGTCGCCGGGATGCGGCACAAGCTGGCGCTGCTCGCTGACGGACATCTGCCCTCGGAGTCCATGCATGAGCTCGTCGAGCTGCAAGAGGAGGCGGCCGAGTGCACCGCCAAGGGCACCGGAGAGCTCTCACCGATGGAGACCAGCGACCGCGAGGACGCCATGGCCGACTGGCTGGACGACCATGATGTCAGGGGCGGCTACGAGTTGGCGCCCGTACTCGTGGCCGGAGGACTCGACCTGGCCTGGGCGGAGGAGGCGTCTGAGCGCGTGCCCGCGGGGCTACTCGAAGGCGCCATGCGGTGGCTCGCCTACACGGTCGAGACCGAGAACCTCATGCGCGAGATCGAGGACTCCGTCCATCGCATCTCCGGGCTCGTGGGAGCCGCGAGGCAGTACAGCCAGATGGACCGGGCACCCTTCCAGCTGATCGACATCCACGACGGCATCAAGTCCACGCTCGTCATGCTGTCCGGCAAGCTCAAGGGTCTGCAGGTCGTCAAGGACTTCGACCGGACGCTCCCGACGGTCCCGGCCTATCCAGGTGAGCTCAACCAGGTGTGGACCAACATCATCGACAACGCTGCGGCCGCCATGGCGGGTGAAGGCACACTGACCATACGGACCCGCCTCGACGACGACTGCGTCACCGTCGACATCGCCGACACCGGACCCGGCATCCCGCCCGATGTGGTCGGCCGTGTCTTCGAGCCGTTCTTTACGACGAAGCCTGTCGGCGAAGGCACCGGGCTCGGCCTCGACATCTCGTGGCGGATTGTCGTCAACCGGCATCGCGGCGATCTCCGCGTGACCTCGCAGCCGGGCGAGACGGTGTTCACCGTCCGGCTCCCGCTGACGCCGCCAGCCGAGGATTGAGAACGAACCCATGCACCCCACGGGGCCACGCTCCACGGGCAGGTCGCGCACGGCACGAACGCCTGGGTGCCGTCGGATCAATGTTCGTGAGCTAGCTGTCGATGAAGCCGGCCTGCGGGTCGCGTCGATGACCGCTGGATCCATTCCGGCTGGACTGGGCCGTCAGGATCTTGGGAGTGCACAGGCAACCCGTGGGAACGCCTTCATTTGCCACGGGCAAGCGGTCTGGCACCTACGCTCCAATATGAAGCAGGCGAAGGCCGAGTAACGGGCGGTTGTGCATCATCGTGGCCTCGTCGAAGGTCACGGGGGGTGGCCGCCGGAGGGGATGTCATGGGCGATCCATTGCATGAGCAGGACATGACTCTCGCGGCGTTGCAGCGGGTGCTCGACGCTGCCGGGCCCTACCTCGACGCGCTGCCCGACCGCCTGGTCTGGGACAGCGCCGCCGAGCCGCGGCTTCGCGATCTGGCCGGCGCCCTACCGGAGCAGGGCGCGGGCACGCTCGCCGCGGTGGAGACGCTGCTGCGGGTCGGCACCGCGACCGCGACCGCCTCGGCGGGGCCGCGCTTCTTCCACTTCGTCATCGGCGGTTCGACGCCGGCGGCGTTGGCCGCGGACTGGACGGTCTCGCTGCTCGACCAGAACGCTTTCGTCCGCGCGTCGTCCCGTCTTGCCGACGCGACGGAGACCGTGACGCTGGACTGGCTGCGGGACCTGGTCGGGCTGCCGGCGCAGTGGGGAGGTGCGTTGACCGCGAGCGCCACCTTCGCCAACGTCACCGGGCTGGCTTTGGCTACGCACTGGTGGGCCGAGCGGCACGGCATCGACGCCACCGCCTACGGCCTGGCCGGGCTTCCGCGGATGCCGGTACTCGGCGGCGGATACGTGCACCCGAGTGCGCGGAAGGCTCTGCAGCTGCTCGGGCACGGCAGGAACACCGTCGAGGTCTTCACCCGCGATGACGTCGGCCGATTGGACGTGGAGGCCCTGGGGCGTCGGCTGGGCGACCTCGACGGTGCGCCAGCGGTGATCATCGGCACCGCCGGTGAGCCCAACACGGGTGACTTCGACCCGCTCGCCGATCTCGCCGAGCTGGCCGAACAGCACGCCGCCTGGCTGCACGTTGACGCCGCGTTCGGGATCTTCGCCGCCCTTTCCCCGCGCACCGCGCACCTCACCGCCGGGCTGGAACGGGCTGACTCGATCGCGGCAGACGCGCACAAGTGGCTCAACGTGCCGTACGAGAGCGGATTCGCGCTGGTACGCCAGCCCGAGCGGTTAGGAAGGGCGTTCGGCATGCCGGGTGCGGCCTACCTGCCGGGCCCGGACGACCCGCGCGGCGGCTACGGACTCCTCGGCCCGGAGTCCTCCCGCAGGGCCCGGGCACTGCCGATCTGGGCCACCCTCGCGGCCTACGGCCGAACCGGCTACCGCGCGCTCGTGGAGCGCCACTGCGACCTCGCCGCACACCTGGCCGCCCGGGTGGACGCCGCGCCCGACCTGGAGAGGCTCGCGGACGTACCGCTGAACGTCGTGTGCTTCCGCTACCGCCCGGCCGGTCTGGCCGAACACGAGCTGGATTCGGTCAACCGGCAGCTCGGCGAGGCGCTCCTCGACGACGGACGCGTCTACGCCGGTACGACCGTGTACGGCGGACACGTCGCGCTGCGGCCTGCCATCAGCAACTGGCGGACCACCGCCGACGACCTTGACCTGCTCGTGGACGTAGTGCAGGACCTGGGCTCCCGCGCGGCTCGGTCACAACGGGCGGCCGCCGCCGACCGGTAACCGCATGCCGCGACCGATCGCTAGGCGGCGCCGAATGCGTTGAAGGCGCACCATGCAACAAGCTGCTTCGGGTCGGCGGGGTCGATGTTCATACGAGCAACGTGCAGCGCGTTCGCAAGCGGCTGGCCCTCCCCGATCGCATGGTGGAGCGCAGTCATGAGCGACAAGATGTCCCGATCGGGCACGACGACCGAACTGGCCACCACGCCAGCGGTTCCCTTCGCCATCAGCGTGCCGACGAACCCGAGCACCTCGTTGCCTTCGTACGACACATCGTTGCCCGACTCGCACGCCGCGAGGATCACCCGGTACGGCACATCCGCGCGCTGGTCGAGCTCGTGCACGGTGAGGAACCCGTCGCTGAGCAGGAGCTGGGAGAACGTCGGGTTGTCCGAGCGGATGTAACAGTGGCAGGCGAGGTGCGCGAGCGTCGCATCGTCCAATGCCTTTGCGACGGCCGCCATCGTGCTTTCGGGCGGTCCAATGACGACGGGGTCGTCATGCAGGCCGGCAAGTTGCTCGATCTCGCGCTGCGCACCCGGCAGCTCAGGCCCCGCGGCGAGAACGATTCGGCCCGTCCGTGACGGCTGTACGTCCCGGCTGCGAGCCCACATCGAGCCCGACGGGGCCAACGCGACAGGGGCGGTGTGAAGGGCGGCCCACGGAAGCGAGTGCAGCCCGCTTACCGGAACGACGACCAGCTCGGCATCAGGGGAAAGCCCGAGAGGCTGGATCAGGGCATTGCCGAGCCGGTCGATTGTCTCGCGGGCGCTCGCCATGATTGCGTGGACTGCCATTGCCGGAGCGCGAGTTCCGGTGAAATAGCGCAGAAAAAAGGCCAGCGACTCCGCGTCGCTTTGCACGTCCTTGATCGGTCCGAGGGGGACGATTCGGGTTCGTCGCGGCTCGAGAACGGCCGCAACGAGATCGCCGTCGAGAACGTCGAATTCGACCAGCACCCGACCATCGAGAGCGCGCCGAAGTTCGGGAGCCGAAGAGGCCGCACCCGCGTGCGCTTCCCGCGCGCGGGTACCCCAGGTCGCGCTGCGGATCCGCTGCTCGATCCGCGCCTGCCGCGCCCTCAGGCCGGCCGGCTCGGTCCCAGTCTCCTGACGGGCAGCAACCAGCTCGGCGTAGACCGAGCGAAGCTCACCGAGGTCGTCGCCGATGTCCTGCTTCGGATCCGAGTCGACGACTGATAAGGCGGCTGCGCGCGTGCGCTCCATCCATTCCAAGACGCGTACGGCCGACTGGCTGCCGACGCGGGCGGCGAGCCCGAGTCGGCCGAGCTCCTCGCCATGCCCGGAGGCGAGTGCGCGCAGCTCGGTGGAAGGGAGCGCTGCCCGATGTTTCGCCAGGTCGTCGAGACCTGACCGGGTGAGTGACCGGACGCGGCCCGGGCGGCCTTGGTGCTGCGCACCGAGCGCGGCCGCGAGCGTGCCCTTGAGGCGGAGGAGCAGCGGGAGGTTACGGCTGATCACATGCGCTCGCGTCCAGAACTGCACAGCGTCGGCCACCCGACCCGATGCGACCGCCGCACGGCCGGCGATGAGGTGAGCATTGACTGCGTAGGCCTGCATCCCCGCCCGTTCGAGAGCAAGCGCCGACCGGCGGGCGCGCGAAACGTCACGCTGCTCTATCGCGCCGAGGCGGAGTCGCGCCTCCAGTTCGACCAACGTGGCCCATGCGACCCCCCAGGCACGGCGCTGACGGCGAAAACTCGCCCTTGCCGCCTCTGCATCCACCACCGCCTCATCCGGCCGATTCGACAGCAGCGCGAGCGAGGCCACGTTCAGTCTTGCCTCGGCGGCCATCAGCTCGACCCCGTGTGACTCCAGGATCGCGGCAGCCTCACGGGCGTGCTCGAGCGCCTCTGGAAGGAGCCGAAGCTGCTTGAGCGCGTCGGAGTACTCCATGAACAGCTCGCCGGGGGGCAGCCCGAGTTCCCGGAACATCGCTCGGGCAGTGTCGAACTGCGCGACACCGTCGGCCAGGAGGCCGGCGGACACGGTCACCCAGGCTCGGTTCTCGGCAACAAGGGCGACGTACAGCGGGCTCACCTGTTCGGCCGCCTGGCTCGCCACGTCGAAGAGGGCAAGGGCCTCATGGAAGCGACCACGTTCCGCCTGGAGGATGCCGAAGTTCGTGGCCGCCTTGAAGCGGACCTCAGCTGTGAGATTCGGATCCTTCAGCAACCGAGCGTAAAGACTTGCGGCCATGACGCGTTCACCCTGGTTGTCCAACAGCGTGGCACGCTGGATCGTCAGTTCCGCGACCGCTTCGGAAGGAACCAACGGCTCGGCAGCGTCGAAGTCGCGACGGGCGGCCGACATGCGGCCGAGCTCGTGCAGGACCGCACCGCGAGTGACGAGGATCTCTCCGAGCACGTGGCTCAGTCGGTTATGGCGCGCGATCCGGGCGGCTTCGTTGAGCAACTGGAGCGCATGTCCGTGCTCCAGGGCGTAGCGCTCCGCCCAGCCCGACGCGCGAAGCGACATGCAGAGAGCCTCGGGATCGCCGCTCTGGCGCGCCTCCCGGACGAGGCCAGCTGCCCGTGCCCGGAAAGCCTCCGGATCACTGATCGCATCCCGATAAGCTGCCTTCACACGTATCAGCAGGTCTTCATCCAGCACTGTCATGAAGACCACCAGACCCGTCGTGTCACAGCAGACGGTAGCGGTCGCAGACTGCAGGGGGGTGCACAATGCCAAACCAACAGCGCAGCTTTGGACAGCCCGACCGAAGGACCGACACCGATCGTTTGGAAGATCTCCGCAGGATTCAGCGGCAGGTCACGTCCATTCTCAGCGCGCGCGATGACCTCGCCTTCGAGGAGCAATTTTTCACCGATGTACGTGAGCGCCGCGCCGGCCGCACCGACCGGACGCAGTTCGAGCTGATCCCGGACAGATACGGAGGTACCACTCTGGCGGCGGTCACCCGTCGCCGGGACGCAGAGCGTGGTCGGCCAGGCGAGCTGCTCATCCATGTGGATGATCTGCAGGATGTGCGCAGGTTGCTCAGCCTCCACGGGTTGCGGGAGGAACCGGTCGCCGAGTTGGACAGGCGGGTGGTTCGGTTGCGCGGCGGGCAGCTGAATCCGATTGAGCTGGCCAACCTCGCCTCCAATCTTCGGCGACAAAGAGTACGGATCTCCGCCAACTACATGACGCCGATGGGCGGCCGCGTCAAAAATGCTGCCAGTCCCGAAAGGACATCGGGCGCGACGCCCCCCTGGCCCGAGGGCACGGAAGAGCCCGGGGAGAAGATTAGCTCGCCCGTATGTGTCGTGATCATCGACACCGGTGTTTACGGCGACCGTGGGGACGGCTGGCTGGTGGATTTGGACACTGGGCGTCAATCGAGAGGATCTCGACGTGTTTCCACCGGACGACTTCCTCGACCTCGCCGCCGGGCACGGCTCCTTCTGTGCCGGCATCGTCCAGCAAATCGTCCCGGAGGCAGACATTGCGGTGTATAAAGAGCTCGACAGCGACGGGCTCGCCCATGAGGTCCGTATCGCCAGGACGCTTGTCCGCGCCGTTCGCGCCTGCCTAAAGGCGGGCCAGCACGTGATCGTGAGCCTGTCCTTCGGCACCGAAACCGCAGATGACGAGCGACCGGTTGCCCTGGGCGTCGCGCTGGAGATCATCGACGAAGAGTCGCGGAAGGCCGGCCTCGAGACCCTCGTCGTGGCGGCGGCAGGCAACTTCGGTCACGACCGGCCCTGCTACCCCGCCGCGTTCCCGAGCGTCACCGCCGTAGCGGCGCTCACGCAAGGGCTGCTGCCCGCGGAGTGGTCGAGCCGGGGGGCATGGGTGGACGTCTCGACCATCGGCGAAGGAGTGCGTTCTACGTTCGTCCCAGGGATAGAGCATCCGAGCACGGATTACCGCTTCGACGAGTTCCCGAAAAGCGCTTGGGCCTTGTGGAGTGGAACCTCGTTCGCAGCCCCGCAGGTCACCGGCGCGATCGCCAAGATCGCAATCGAGGAACGGGTCACACCGACCGAAGCCAAGCGACGCTTGCTCACGGGCG
The DNA here is from genome assembly GCA_963801065.1 of uncultured Actinomycetota bacterium. Classification (GTDB taxonomy): domain Bacteria; phylum Actinomycetota; class Actinomycetes; order Jiangellales; family Jiangellaceae; genus CAWDDG01. Next base: position 591,617 of record CAWDDG010000004.1, read on the forward strand.
CCAAGGAGATCCCACTTTACGGCAAGCTAGTCAAGGTCCTGCCACCGATCTGACAAGGCAGAGGCTGATCTCCCTTCGGTCGCCCTGCCCGGCAGCTCTCCAGACTCAGTGTCTCGGGGGTTCCGGGATCGGGCGGATCGTGACCCGCGGCTCGTGCTGATGAGACACCGCATCCTGATCGTGCCTCTCGAACAAGCGGAGCGTTGAGTCCGGCGCATCCGACGCCGTTGAGCGGCTCGAAGGGTGTCGGTCAGGCTGAGCGTCATGGTGGGCGGGGATCCCAGGTCGGATGCGCTGGGACAGTTGCGGGCGCGGACGGAAGGCCTCACCCGCGCGATCCTCGACGGCGATGGTGTCACCACGCTGAAGGCGAGGCGTGAGGCGTTCGACGGCACACCCGCCGATCCCCTGATCGGCCCGTATGTCGACCTGGTCCGGCGGTATGCCTACCGGATCACCGACGGCGACGTGGCCGCTCTACGCGCGGCCGGCCCCGGTGAGGACGCGATCTTCGAGCTGACGGCCGCCGCTGCGCTGGAAGCCGGGACGGAGCGGCTGCGAGCCGGGCTGGCGCTGCTGGACATCGAGACGTAGATGTGGCTGCAGACCTACTCTTCTGGCAGGCGGCGCATCCAACGCGCGGTCGTCGGCCTGATTCGCCTGGTAGGGACCGAGCTCGACGACGTCGGCAAGACCGCCCTACGTCGTCCCGACTTCTTCGGGAAGCCGTTACTCGACCTCGCGCAGGCCTCGGTGCGAGGGCCGTCGCGGGGAACGCGCACTGTCTCAATCACCTCGGTCGGCGCGTGGTTCCTCAGCAGGTGTCCGAGCTCACGCAGGATGATGTGCTCTCGATGCAGCGGGCTCGTCGCGTTCTCGAAGAACACGTAGTCCGCAGCCGGCATCGACAGCCACACGCCGCACGGGCCGACTGGTGCTGACTTGGGCAACGGATGGATCGGCCGCCCGCGGCGCGCGCTGACCGTGTCCGCGAACTGACGCACGTCGAATGGCCGGGGTACGGGGAGATCTCGGAGGGTCGACTCGCACCGGCGGCGTACGGATCGCAGATCCATCCGTACCTCCTGCCCGAGACGCTTTTCGCGAGTCGATTGATTCGTCCGGCGACTCCTCCCAGTGTGCGCAGCCCCTCGACTGTTACCGCGAGGCGTTCACACCCAAGGGGAATGTGCTGACGCCAGGGCCGGCCGGCCCCGCTGGTCGTCGTTGACCTGCCGCTTCCCCCGGCAGTAGGGTCGCGCTGCGTCTGAGCGGACGCAAAGTGCCGGAGTTGCGCGGAACGTAGAGTCCGAACGTTCTGCTCGTATCATTCCCGGTGCTATCGGCCGACAACAATACCTTCGCTGGGGGCGACTCGAATGGGCCTGCTGATGGAACTCATGAGCATCAGGTGCCGCAACGAGAGCAGCGAGCCTTCGGCGTCAGACGAGGCGTACGTGCTCGCGACGGTGGCAGCCCTGCGCCCGCCCTTGGCCGGAGTTCCTGTTCCTCCGCTGCCGGACTTGCAGGTGGTCAGCTTCGGGATCTTCAGGGATATGGACGACGACGATGCCGGCCCGGTCATCGTCAACGGACGGCCATTCTGGGGGCCTGACGGAAACCCGCGGGACATCCTGGATCCAGGCGACGTCGCCGTCATCTTGTCGGTCATGGAGCAAGACAACGGCACGCCGGCTCAATACGTGGAGCTCGTGAATGCCAAGGCCTTGGTGTCGCTAGGTGCGTCTTCGGGCGATCCGAGTCCCCGCTCCCGAGCAACCCGACTGACAACCGACATAGCGAATGTGCTCAACGCGATCGATGTCCCGATACCCTTCTCGTTTGACGACGACCACATCGGTACGCAGCAGTTCGTCCTCAACCGGCCCGACCTTCTGACCGGCGGCCACAAGGACAGGACCGTGGTCATCGCCAATGCTGACGCCGAGTACGAGCTTGTCGTTCGCATCAGGTTCCGGGGCTGGGAGCACAACGTGCCGAGCGCCGGTCAGGTCGCGGTAGCGCCAGGGACGAGCCCGACGAGCTGGTACACCCCCACGGAGAACGTTCAGCACGTCGCGTACGTCGGGACCGACGGTCAGCTGCACGAGTGCTTCTTCCGCATCGGTGGCACGGCCGGTTGGGAGCACAACCTGCCGAGCGCGGGCCAGGTCGCGGTGGCGCCGGGGACGAGTCCGACCAGCTGGTTCACGAGCCAGGACAACGTCCAGCATGTCGGCTACGTCGGCACCGACGGTCAGCTGCACGAGTGCTTCTTCCGCATCGGTGGCACGGCCGGTTGGGAGCACAACCTGCCGAGCGCGGGCGAGGTCGCGGTGGCGCCGGGGACGAGTCCGACGAGCTGGTACACCCCCACGGAGAACGTTCAGCACGTCGCGTACGTCGGGACCGACGGTCAGCTGCACGAGTGCTTCTTCCGCATCGGTGGCACGGCCGGTTGGGAGCACAACCTGCCGAGCGCGGGCGAGGTCGCGGTGGCGCCGGGGACGAGTCCGACGAGCTGGTTCACGCCGCCGGAGAACGTTCAGCACGTCGCGTACGTCGGCACCGACGGTCAGCTGCACGAGTGCTTCTTCCGCATCGGCGGCACGGCCGGTTGGGAGCACAACCTGCCCAGCAAGGGTCAGGTCAAGGTGGCGCCAAGCACGAGCCCGACGAGCTGGTTCACCACGCCGGAGAATGTCCAGCACGTCGCGTACGTCGGCACCGACGGTCAAGTCCACCAGTGCTTCTTCTTCATCGGCGGGTTTGGCGGCTGGCAGCACGAAGTGACGAGCGCCGGTGAGTTCCCGGCGGCGCCAGGGACGAGCCCGACCAGCTGGTACTCCACGCCGGAGAACGTCCAGCACGTCGCATATGTCGGCACGGACGGTCAAGTCATCGAGTGCTTCTTCTTCGTGCGAGTCGACGGGGATCACACCTGGCATCACAGCCGTCCGAGCGCCAAGCAGGTCGCGGTGAGGCCGGGGACCAGCCCGACCAGCTGGTACACCACACAAGACAGCGTCCAGCACATCGGATACGTCGGCACCGACGGTCTAGTCCACGAGTGCTTCTTCCGAACGGCTTAAGCTCACCACACCGCGCCCGGACAGTGGATCGGGTGCCCGTCGGGGAGGCGCCGAGTTCGCGCCTACACGTCCCGATCTGGGGGTAACGGCTGCGGATTGAGTGCGACATCCTCTCGTTCGGCCGAGCTGGAGGCAGCTTCCTCAGCCGGCGGAAGCGGTTGCGGGTTGAGCGCGATCGCCTCCAGCACCGTACGCAGGACGCCCGGTGGGATTGGCTGTGGATTGAGTGCGACGTCCTCTCGCTCAACCGACCTGGAGGTAACTTCCTCGGCCGGCGGAAGCGGTTGCGGGTTGAGCGCGATCGCCTCTACCACGATACGCAGGATGCCCGGTGGGATCGGCTGCGGATTCAGCTCAAGCGCGCCGCTTACATTGTGGAGAACGACACGGGTTCGCTCATCGGAGATCCCCGCAGCAAGCTCGCGGATCTGCCCCAGGATGGCAGCGTCGGAAGTGGGGTCATCGTAACTGTCCATCGCGTTCCTCCGAAGATCGAAGGCCCGTCCTAGCGCACCGGCGCGGTACGCGTCAACCCATTCACCAGACCACCGCGTCTCCTCCGGGCCCGCGTGTTGAGTGCTCTGGCTCATTGGCACGAGCCGTCGGCCGGCGTACGTGTTGATCCTTGGGCGCTAATCAACCGCGCCACGTATGTCTACTCCTGCCTGGCGGCGTCTCCTGGGTCGTCCCGAAGTCCCTCGAGCTTCCGTACCCGTCCGATCATCACCTCGATCTCTCAAGTAGCTTCTGCGACAGTCCCGACGCGCGCAACTCGGCGTGCCGCACCGACGCATCCGATGTGTTGCCCTGTCTGGGCGTCAGGTACCGGGCCTGCTCCAGGAGCTTCTCCAGGGCGGCCTCGTCGTTCTTGCTGTCTTATGCGAAGACCGGAACTCCCACCCCAGTCTTCCCTCCGAGGCGTGGGCGATGAGCGCCCAGCGCCGAGACGGCCGCGACCGTCGTCATCAGCAGCCCCGCCGCGGCCGGCTGATGATGCTCCGCTACGACGACGCGGAGTTCGCTGCCGTGCTCGACGCCGCCACGCGGAGCGGGTTGACGCCGTCGGGATACGCCGCAGAGGTCGCGCTCGCACAAGCGACCGAGAGCCGGCCTCCCGAAGGCGATCCGCTCCGCGAGGTCCTCGTCGAGCTCATGCAAGCCCGGACCCAGGTTCGCCGGTTCGCCGTCAACGTCAACCAGGCCGTGCGTGAGCTCAACAGCACTTGCGAACCGCCGGAGCGGCTCGGCCGAGCTGTGGAGCTGACCACCCGCGCCGTTGCTCGCCTCGATGTGGCGGCCCAGGCTGTGGCGAGGAGAGTCCCGTGACCCGGGCAGGCAGCTTCAGCGCGGCTCCCGGTTCTGCGTGGGACTCAAACCTTGTGGGTGTTGTCGCGGACGCTCTGGAAGTCGTCGGCGTTCAGGAAGTGGCAGTACGGCAGGTACCGGGGCGGCGACTGCGACAGGAACTCTGGGAACCACAACGGGTTTGGCTCCAGACCAGCTGGCGACCTCGATGCGGGGCGGGGTACGCCGGAAGGCGGTCTCGACGGCCGGCAGAAGGTCCGTGTCACCGGGAAGACGACCCCGACGTCGTACTCACCAAGCAGCGCGCTCTCGATGAGGTCGACAGCAAGTGCAACATCGACGCCCTTCTCCCGTGGCGGGTGCTCAGGCCAGCCTCGGTAGTTCAAGGGACGACGCAGCACCCGTATCCGCGGCTCCCGCTCCCACGCCGCAGCCTGGGCGTCGTTCGCCGCCGTCGGTACCGGGTGGTGCTCGGGATTCGGTCTCCCGCGAAAGACCCGGACGGGGACCCGCGGGTCCGGAAGTTTGTGTTTCGCAGCGGCGCACCGGCCGGCGACCGGAAGACCAGATCATCAGGGCCCAGGCCGGCCTGATCGCTCCCCTCCTATCTCGTCTCGGCAAGGGCGCGGGACGGCCGAGGTCAACGAGTTCCTTTGGCTCGAATTGTCAGATCACTTCGCGCTGGACCCTCCGCTGCGATCCGGACCTGATGGCCGATCGCCTTGTTGCATGGTTCATCGCCAAGGCCAACTCAGACCGGGTGCGGAGGAACGTCTCATGGTCGCGTTGACTTCTGTAGACGCCGTTGGCCGGCAGGGGGACACTCGGGCGCACAGGATGGCCGTCTGACCTACGGCGAGACGGCTTGAGGGGGGAACTTGCATGGCGAGGTACGTAGTTGAGGCGAGCGCTCGGTGGGCTGGCGACGCTCCGGATGCTTGGTCGCGGACGCCGATCTTTGTGGCGGTGTCGGTGAGCAGGGAAGACGGCTCGCCGGTGACGGGGTTGGCACAGTCCGATTTCGTTGTCCGATGCTTGGAGCGGCCGTACGGAACCATCGCACTGTCGATCTTCGGGTTCCAGGAGCATCTGAGTGGTGGACCCCTTGTGTCGGGTGGCTACTACTGGTTCGGGGTGACCTCGTTCGGGGCGAGTCAGTCGACAGAAGAGCGACCAGAGTTCCTGCAAGACGAGGTGTTCGTCTTGGTGACGGTGCGCGGCGCGGGCAATAACGGCCAGACACTCTGTCTTGCCCAGTACCACCTTTTCGCCTAGCTGCTTCCGGCAACGGGGCCCACGGATTGATGCCGCAGGCGCGGGGTTCGTGATGCGCGCGTGACCAAAGCGGGCTGGGTTCCTTAGGGACGGTCATAGGAGGTCCCACCGTGACCCTGGCCGTGTGGGCGTTGCTCGCCCTGACCGCAGAGCAGCCACGGTAAGACCGGCCACTGGGTCCGCGCCCGGTCCCACTTGCTTCGAGATGCGAACAGTCCGGGGGAAGTGTCGAGGGACAACGCGCAGGTCAGACCGCATGTGGATCACCCAACCTGGACCGTCAACCGTCCTCGTAATGCGTAGGTCCGGGGTTCGATTCCCCGAGGCGGCTCCCAGCAAGACCGCAGGTCAGCCGACGCATCTTGGTCCTAGGTCTCCCAGCGTTCGATGAGCTTGGCCGCGATGGCCCCCGAGGCGATGACGGTCGGCACACCGCCACCCGGGTTTGTCGAGGATGCGGCCAAGTAGGGTGATCGATGCTCTTGGACTTGTTGGAGCGTGCCTACGCCGCGTACCGGGCTGGGTGTGACGGCGCGGGAGCCGTTCGCACGGCGCGGACGCTCGGTGGCATGCACGGGTCGACCGCCGGCGACTGGGCCATCGCCAACGGCTGGATCGGCCGGGCCAAGAACCTAATGGGCGGGTCGCCGGACAGCGGCGAGCGTGGGTGGGTCGCCCTAACGGAGGGGATGTTCGACGACGACCGCCGTTCCAAGGGGCTGGCGTTTGGCCGCGCGCTGCGGGTCGGCCATGAGACGGATGACCCCAACTTGACCTTCGCGGCATCGGCGTACCTCGGCGCGAGCATGGTGCACGACGACCGCACCGAGGAAGGCATGGTGCTGCTCGATGAGGCGCTGGCCGCCGTTGTCGGCGGTGAAGAGTTCTGCAATGCGCACGGACTGTCAATGGAATGGTTGATGAACCGCATGGGCAGCAACCCGTGAACAGCCAGTCCGCGACTACCTCAAGCTGTCTCGTCGGATCCCCCTCCGCCGGAGACTCGGCACCGGCGCCGAGGAGGCCATCCGCCTCGCGGCAGACGCTGGCCTGACGGTGGTGAGCAGCTGGTGCATGCGCGCAACGCACGCCCAGCTCGGACTCGGGCCTGGCCCACCGGTCGGCGACGACAACAGCGGTAACGGAAACCCTGACCGATGGCCTGCCCTACACGCTGCTGAGAGGCGATCTCCCCGACCAGGCTGCATTGCACGGGGTCCTCGCCCTGGTCGAGAGGCTCGGGCTCGAGCTGATCGAGGGTCGGCGCCTGTCGCCGACCTGAGCGGCGGGGGTGCCGCGATGGAGCTTGCGTTCGCCGGCGCCGCCGCTGCTGGGTGTGGCCGTAGGCGCTGACCGCCAGGTCCGGTCTAGCCTGGGTGCTGCGCTCGCACCTCGTGTCCGGCCACCGGTTGAATCGAGGAATCCTCCCATGTCCAGTCCCGCCGGCGTTCAGCAACAGACCGTAGGGGACGCGCTGGCGCGGCGGGTCGAGGCGCGGCGGGGCGCCGAGTCTGTGTGGGTGGAGGCGTTGCGTGAGCTGGGGGCGGTGGACCTCGCGGTGTATGAGGCTGTGGCGGATACCGCCACGCCGGAGCTGGATGCCCCGGTTCGCAGGCTCTCGAACGCGGCGAACTACTCGCGGCTGTGGCTTGGTGTCGCCGCCGCGATCGCCGTGCTCGGTGGCAGGCGCGGGCGCCGCGCCGCGCTGGAGGGCGTGCTGGCGATCGGGGTGACCTCAGCGACCGTCAATCTCGGCATGAAGCCGCTTGCCCAGCGGCGGCGCCCGGATCGCGCCGGCCCCGCCATGTTTGCGGATCGCCGTGTACCGATGCCGGAATCCGACTCTTTCCCGTCCGGCCACGCGGCGTCGGCGTTCGCGTTCGCCTACGCGGTCGGCAGGCACCTGCCGGGGCTGGCCGTGCCGATCCGGTTGCTGGCGGGCGGCGTCGCCTACTCGCGAGTCCACACCGGCGTGCACTATCCGGGTGACGTGGTGATCGGTTCGATCGTGGGGGCCGGAACCGCGGCGACAGTCGCAGCAGCATGCGACCGCATTTACCGACTGCAGGACCGGAACTGAAACGTGCGTAACCGGCAGCCCTGACGCGCCCGCATCTTCTCGTCGTATCAGCCCTCTGGCAGCGGACGCTCTTGCCTGGCGGGCGATAACGGCGCCGATCGTGGCATGCCTTGATGGCGGGAGGAGATTCGGACTCGCAGAGCCCTGGGCCGGCTGGTGAACTGCAGCGGCGGGCTTAGTTCGATCGCCTCGCCGTCAATCCCGGCGTGCACCGGCGCCGGTGCACTCACCTCCAGACGTGGCGCGCTCCACGCTCGCCCTGGAGGGTGGGGGGTAGCCCCCGGGGGGTGCGGGGCAGCGCCGGGTGCGTCGAGAACGATGATCCCGAGTCGGCCGCTGTCAAGCGCCGGACGGGCACCGGGGGTCAGCGGGCGATCCAGCGTGTAGGGGTTGTTCGACACGAGCACAAGGGCGAGATGCTGGTGCTCGCGCCCGACATCGTCAACCAGGCGCAGGGCTGGCACCTCTGCGCTTGGACCGAGCACCTTCTCGGCGGTCTCCAGGAGTGTGCGCATCTTGGCATCGCGGTAGGCCGGGCTGCGGACCGCGTCGCCGTAGATCCCGAGCGAGACATTGTTGAGAAACAGGCGGCCGTTCACGTCCGCCACGTCGATCAGGCGCTCGATCCCGCCTGTGAACGCGTCGAGCGCGCCGAGCACATCGTGCGGATCCACCCCGAGATCGAGAGCGAAGTGGTTGCGCGTCCCGGCCGGCACGCACACGAACGGAAGCCCATGCGTGGCGGCCGCCGCGGCCACGACCGCCATCGACCCGTCGCCACCGGCAACCCCCAGCGCGTCGGAACCATTGGCCACGGCTTCCCGGACCAGCGCTTCCAGGCTCTGGCCCGGCGCGAAGATGACGGTCTCAATCCCTCGTTCGCGTGCCCGCTCGGCAACCGCAGCGCGTGCGGCCTTGCCGCCGCCAGATCTCGGGTTGACAAACAACACCGGCCGTTGCGGCGGATCCGAGGACCGCCAGCCAGGACGCGACAGCTCCGACACCATCCACTACATTCTCGCGCGACGACGATGGGCGTGATCGATGTCTGCGGGGCTCGCGGTCGGAGTGGTCGGGACGACCTGATTCTCCACGTCGAAAACCCTCCGGACGTTCCCAGCGACGAAAGCGGCCTCGTCGCGCTGGGACTGCCAATCCGCCCTAACCGTCAAAGTCACCACCCGTCCTTACTATCGCATCGATGGTGCCGGAGACGTGGCGTCGAGCATCATGGTCCGCAGCACGTCCTGGCGCACGGCGGCGTCCTGCCGCCAGAGTGCGCTGAGGATCTGCACGTCCAGGTCGTTGATGACGTTGGTGACCCCGTGGACGCGTTCGGCGCGTCCCTACCCTTCTCCGCCCCGTCTGTCCTGGACGCCTCGGTGGACCGGGGCGATCAGCGGGTCCAGCCAGCGGCTGTCCGGGTCGGCGTCGACCAGCAGCGCCTTGGCGAGCAGGCTCAAGGGGACCGCCAGCAGCGCCCCCAGCGGTCCGATGACATAGGACCAGAACACCAGCGACAGGAATGTCAGGCTGATCGACAGCCCGACCGCATCGCCGACGAACTTCGGCTGGATCAGCGACTGGATCACCAGGTTGATCACCGCGTAGGCGACGACCACCAGCACGGCCTGCCTCACCCCGCCCTGCAGCAACGCCAACAGGGCCGGCGGCACCAGGCCGAACACGAATCCGATGTTGGGGATGTAGTTGGTGATGAACGCCAGCAGCCCCCACAGCCAGGGCAGCGGGACGTCCAGCCAGTACAGCGCGGCCACGTCGGCCAGCGCGACGATCAGCCCGAAGACGGTGGTGACCACGATGAACTGGCGGGTGGCGCGGGCGAAGGAGGTCAGCGCCCCGACCAGATGCGGCCGCTGGGCGGCGGCGGCCGCCAGCCGTTGTGGGAAGGTACTGCTGTCGATGATGAGAAAGAACAGCAACACCAGGATGAAGCCAAGGTCCGAGACGATCCCGGCGACCCCGGTGAGCACCTGCTGCAGGACGCCGACCAGCCTGTTGAGGTCGAGCTGGTTGACCGCGGCGTTGATCTGCTCCTCGGTGACGCCCATCTCGCCGAGCCAGCCGGTGGTCTGGTCGACGAGGTCGGTGAACTGCTGCTGGTAGGCGGGGAGCAGCGTGGCCAGCCGCGCCACCGAGAGCGCCAGCGCGGCGGCCAGCGACAGCAGGGCGGCGTAGGTGACCAGCATCGTCAGCGTCACCGCGAGCCAGCCCGGGAGGTGGTGGCGCTGCAGCCAGGCCAGCAGGGGATGGATGGTGATCACGATCGTCAGGGCCAGGAAGGCGGGGCCGACGATGCCGGCGGCGCCGCGCAGCCCGGCGGCCGCCACCACCGCCCCGGCCATGCCCAGCAGGACCAGCACGGCGCGCGGCAGCGGCCATCCCCGCTCAGCCGCGGGCCAGCGCGACGCTCCTGCGGTCGCCTCCGCCGCCGGCACGGGCCGGTCGGACGCGGGGGATGGCGACGATCCTGGCCTGGCGGGCGCATCGCTGGTGCGGCTGGGTTGTTCGTCGCCGGTGGCGGGCATGGTCAGGCGTCCGGCGTGCGTGCCGCGCTCTTTGCGTGGATGGCCTTGGTGAGCTCGAGGATCTGGGTGGACTGGCGGAGTAGCTCCTCGTTCTGCTGCTCCTCGTCCTGGACCGTCAGCCACTGCTGGTCGGCCAGCACCTGCCGTTTCTCGTCGGCGCGGTTCTGGCTGATCATCACAAACGTCGACAGGAAGATCGCCTCCAGCGACACGATCATCGTCAGCAGGCCGAACGGGTAGGGCTCGACCTGCAGGCCGATCCAGGAGCGCGAACCAGACCACATGGAGGTACACGAACCTCATCGAACCGGCGAACCGGGTGATCTGGTCGGCGACCCGGTTCTCCCAGCTCAGCCGGCGCTCCTGGGCATGCTGCAGCAGCGCCGGATTGACCGGCATGGGCGGCCGCCGTGCGCTCACGCCTCCTCCTTCGGTCCTGGCCCCGCGCTCAGCTGCCCTGCCGGGGCCGCGGCAGGGTTGCTGGCCTTTCGGGCCGGTGGTGGTCGTTTCCCGTGGGCACCGCTTGGCGTGCAACCGGTCCGGTCCGATGCCCGCTCGGGCGGTGATCAGCCGGCCAGCCGCTCGGCCCGTTTGCCGGCTTCGCGCAGGGTGAAGGCGGCGAAGATCTCGTTCACCCCGTAGACGATGGCCCACACCCCCACCAGGGTCATCAGGGTCAGCAGCGACCGCTCCCAGGAGCGAACTGCCCACACCCCGAGGACCAGCTCGGCGATCCCCAGCAGCAGCCCGGTCCACCACCACCCGACCTTGGGGCCGGCCAACGCGTCGACCAGGTGGATGATCCCGAAGAAGATCAGGTACCAGGCCACCAGGATCGACACCACATACAGGGTGACGTCCGGCCAGATGAAGGTACCGATCCCGGCCGCCACCCCCATGATCCCGGAGATGATGTACAGCCAGCGCCAGCTCCGCACCCGGGTGGCCACCACCAGCTGGCTCAGGCCGCCGAACAGGAAGGCCACGCCCACGAACGCGGCCACCGCGGCCAGGCTGCCCACCCGGTAGGACAGCACGTACATCCCGAACCAGGTCCACAGGATCCCAAGGAGCAGGAACCACCACCACATCGCCGACACCTCCCGCGCGCCGGCCCGCGTCGCCTCCCGCAGGGGGCTCGACGATGTCGTCATCGTTTGTCATCACAACCTCGCTTTCCGCCTGCCGCCGCTGTGGGCCCGATCCCATGGCTACGAGCCCGCCGCGGCGGCGCGGCTGCTCACAACTGGTGCCGTGGCGCGTCCTGCCAGCCGGTCGGGTGCCATGGTCAGGTGGTCGCCGCCTTGGCGAGTTTGTCGGCGTAGGCGCGGGCGTCGATGGCGTCCAGCATGGCCAGCTGCGCGTTGTCGACCGCCCAATCGGCGAAGTCGAGGGCGTCGGCCGCGTCGGCTTCGGCCCAGTCCGCGTCGTCGGCGGCGTCTTGGCGTCCAGCTGTCGGGTCCGCTTGTCGATCTTGGCCTGGATGTCGTCCATCTTGGCGGCGGCGTCGGCCTTCATCTGCGCCCACTTGCCGCGTGCGCGGTCGGCGGTCTGGTCGGCCCGCTGCTGTGCCCGCTGCTGGGCGTCCTTGGCGTCCTGCTGGGCCTGGTCGATTCGCTGCCTGAGCTGGTCACGGGACTCGGTGGCGGCAGCCTGCACCGCCGCCTTGGTCGCCGCGACGCGCTGCTGGAGCTCGTCGACTCGTGCGGAGAAGTCCATGTTTCCTCCTTGGGTTGCGCCGATATCGGTCTGAGCTGCTGCTTTACAACGCTACGAAGCTCGGCTGCCAGGCGGCTGCCAGGCGGCTGCCACGAGCGCCGGCCTCGCTGCCGCGTGTCCCTCACGAGATCAGCGACCAGGCGGTGCCCGCAGTGGTGTGAGAGGTTTCTCCATACCCTCAAGGCCGGCTCTGCGAGCGGCCTGCCGCCGCCCTCCGGACCGGCGGCGATCTACGGCACGATCGTCGCCACCGCGGTGTCGCGACCACCGCTGGCGGGCACGAGTCCGCAGCGCTCATCCTGGAGGCCACCGTTGCCACCCTGCTGGTCTTCTGGCTCGCCCACGTGTACGCCCGACTTCCTCAACCGGCCCCGGCGCAGGCTCAGGTCGCCACAGCCGCCCCTCGTAGGGCGGCGGGCGAAGCCCGGTCGCGCTCCGCCATCGCGGCGGCGCGGGCCTGCAGGTCGTCGGCCGCGTCGCAGTCTCCGCGGGCTGCTGTGAGCTGCGCCAGGCCGCGCAGCGCCGCCGCCCCGGGGCTGCCGCCAAGCTCGACGAAGAGCGACTCACGAACCTGGCGCGGCCGCGGCGTCTGCGACGACCACTCCACGACGGTCCCGTACAGCGTCTCGGCGCTGTCCGCGTCGCCAGCCGCCTCCAGGGCCTGGGCGAGCTGCACCCGCGCGTGCGCGGCGAGCCACGACGCCGAGGCCGCCTCGGCCGTGACCAGCGCCTGCCGACAGAGCTCCTCGGCCTGGCGCGTGTCCCCGCGCGGCGAGCGCGTCGAGCCGAGTTGGGCCAGGGCGAAGGAGACGTGGTCGGCAAAGCCGATTCGCCCCGCGAGCTCGAGCGCGCGCCGGTAGGCGTCCTCCGCGGCACCAGGTTCATTTCGCCGCTCAGCGATCCACGCCTCGATCAGCATCGCGGGAACCACAAAGACGTCGTACCCGATCGCCTCGGAGTGCCGGAGGATCTCGGCCGTCATGCTCGCGACGGTCGAGATGTCTCCCGCGTGGACGGCGCCCTGGGCCCGGACCAGGGTGCTCGCCGCGACGCCCCAATGGTCTCCGGCTGCGCCGTAGCCGGCCCGCGCCTCCTCCGCCAGTGCTGCCGCCCGCTCGTCGTCGCCGGAATGCGCGAGGGCAAGCGAGAGTGCCACCCGCGCGAGGGCCGACTCGGACGGTGCAGGACCGGCCGCGGCAACGGCCAGAGCACGTTCACCCAACGTCGATCGCGGCGTCGAGGTCCAGCTCCTCGGTCGCCAGATAGCACAGGAACGCCAGCAGCTCGATCCGCTTGCCGACCGGCGCGTCGGCCGACGCCGACGCAAGCGCAGCTTCGAGGAAGCTGCGCCCCTCGGAGACCCGCTCGGCGAGGGCGAAGTACCAGCCCAGCCCCGCGCCCAGCCGGACTGCGATCGCCGGGTCGGGCGCGTCGCGCGCGTAGGCCAGCGCCGCCCAGAGGTTGTCGTGCTCCAGCTCCAGCCGCCTGGTGCAGGCCAGCCAGTCGGGCCCGCGAAGTTCGGCCCGCGCGGCGTCGGCCACGGTCGCGAAGTACTCGGCGTGCACCAGCTGGGCCGCGCTCAGGCTGCCGGCCTTGGCCATCTGCTCGAGGGCGTACTCGCGGACGGTGTCGAGCAGGTCGTAGCGCGCTCCACCATCTGGAAACGACGCCGTGAGGATCGACTTGTCGACCAGCGCGCCCAGCAGCTGCGTCACCCTCGCCGCATCCAGCTGGCTCCGCGCGGCGGTGGCGACCACTGCCGACAGTGGTGCGCCGCCGCGGAACACCGCCAGCTGGTGCAGCAGCGCCTTTTCGTCGGCGTGCAGCAGGTCATGGCTCCAGGCCACGACCGTGCGCAGGTAGCGCTGGGGGACAGCCCGGCGGTCTCGGGCTTCGACAAACAGCGGCCTCCGACTCTCGAGCGCTGAAAGGATCTCGCGCAGCCCCAGGACGCTGACGCGCGCGGCGGCCAGCTCGATCGCCAGCGGCAGCCCGTCCAGCCGCCGGCAGATCTCCGCCGCCAGGGCGAGGTGGTCCTCGGTGAGCGGCAGCCCCGGCCGTGACGCCCGCGCCCGCTCCAGGAACAGCCGCACCGACTCCGAGGCCGCCAGCTCGGCGGGCGTCGGCGCCCGCGGCCGGGACCGCCAGCGGCGCCACCACGAACCGGACCTCGCCCTCCAGGTGCAGCACCTCCCGGCTGGTCGCCAGCACCCGCACACCAGGACATTCGGCCAGCACGCCCGCGGCCACCCGCGCCGCCTCCTCGATAACCGGTTCGCAACCATCCAGGACCAGCAGGACGTTGCCTGGCGCAGGCGTTGGACCACCCGCGCCAGCGGGTCGCGGCTTGGCGTCGGGCCGCGCGCGTCCAGCGTGCGCGCCACCACCCGCGCCACGTCGGCGGGCCGCCCGGCGCGCGCAAGCTCGACAAACCAGACCCCGCCGGCGAAGTCGTGCTGCACCGCCCGCGCCACCTCCAGCGCCAGCCGGCTCTTGCCGACCCCAGGCGGGCCGATCAGGGTCACCAGCCGGTGCCTCCCAACCAGCTCGGCCACCTCTGCCAGCGCCTGCTCGCGACCCACGAACGAGGTCACCGGCGCCGGCAGCCGGCCCCGCGGCGCCACGGCCGCGGGGACGCTGGCCAGGGCAGGGTCGTGGGCCAGGATCGCCGCCTGCAGCCGCTGCAGCCCCGGCCCCGGCTCGACCCCCAGCTGCTCGGCCAGCACCCGCCGGGCCTGCCCGAAGGCCTCCAGCGCCTCCGCCTGGCGGCCGCTGCGATACAGGGCCAGCATCAGCTGGCCCCACAGCCGCTCCCGGAACGGATGCTCCTCCAGCACCTGGCGGATCCGGCCAACCACCTCGGTGTGCTCCCCCAGCGCCAACGCCGCCTCGAACTGCTCCTCCAGCGCGTCGGTCCGCAGCGCCTCCAGGCGGGCGGCCTCCGCGCCGACCCAGCGGGCTGTCCGGCAGGCCCTGCAGCGGCCGCCCGCGCCACAGCGCCAGCGCCCGGGCGACCAGCTCGCCGGCCTGGCCGGCGTCACCCGCCCGCCCGGCGCTGCGAGCCCTGGCCAGCAGCTCCTCGAACCGCAGCGCGTCCACGGTGGCACCCGCCAGCGCGTACCCGTCCGGGGCGGCAGCGATCGACTCGGCTCCAAGCGCGGCGCGGAGCCGAGAAACGTGGTGCTGCACGGCATTGCGCGGCGCCGCAGGGACCTCCGCCCCCCACAAGGCGTCGACCAGCACCTCGACCGGGACCATACGACCGCCGCGCAAGGCCAGCAGCGCCAGCAGCGCGTGCCGCTTGGGGCCGGTGACCTCTGCGGGGCGACCTCCGACGAAGACCTTGAACGGGCCCAGAAGCCGGATCTCGAGCGAGGAAGACATGGCGGCAAGACCTCGGATGCCAGTGGCCCAGTCTGGCATGCCCCAACGCACCTGTGAAGGACCTCACAAGGCTGCTCCCCGGGCCGGCCACCAGGCCGGCGGCCGCAAACGACCCCTACCTGGCGCCGCATAGGATCGGGGGCTGATTGTAAAAAGGGTCCCCTGACCAGGGAGAATGATGGCTGCCAAGCGGTCATGATCCCCGAGAGGAGGCGGACAGCCTTTTCGATGCCAACCTCGCACGTAGTGCTGGACACCCGGGTGATCACAACGCTGCCTGGCGAGCCGCCGGCGCAGAGCGCCCAGCGCTGCGCGCCTCGGCCGACGGTGACGGCGTAGACGTCGTCTGGTCCGGAAGCAGCGTCTGGGGTACGACACCGACCCGGCTAAAGACACCACAGCAGCCTGAAGAAGCCGTGCCGCTCCCGTCCACCGGCCGCGCACGGCCCCAACGCCCCGCCGCATCACACAAAAGCAGGAAGGTGCCGGTAAGCGGCGGGGACGCAGGCGAGTCAGCCGCGCCGGACGACCGCCATTGCGTGCTCGACTAGGCCGACCAGTACGTTCTTGACCGAGTCGCGTTCCCGGGCGTCGGTGACAAAGAAAGGCACCTCGGACCCGAGTTGCAGCGCGGTACGGACGTCCTCGACCTCGTGCCGCTGGACTCCGTCAAATGAATTGAGCGCCACGATGAAGAGGATGCCGCGTTGTTCCCATGAAGTCCACGGCTCCGAAGCAGTCAGCCAGGCGCCGGGTATCAAACAATACGACCGCTCGAATGGCACCGCGGGTGATGTCGTCCCACATGAACCAGAACCGGTCCTGTCCCGGCATGCCCCTGGGTTGTGCACATAGTGCGTGAGCTTGGTCGTGACATCAAACGTGGTGCGAACTCAGGGCGACCGGTGGGGTTGTTGATGTCACGGGGCCGAAGGCGTGAACAAAGTCGCAGGTAGAGGCCCTGGTAGCTGCCACGAAAGGTCTTCGTAATGCGTAGGTCGTGGGTTCGACTCCCACAGGCGGCTCCACAGCGGCTCCACAGCGGTGTAGTGCTTCGCCTGATGCTTGACGTTGGGCTGTCGGCTGATGCTTGACGGTGTTTCGGCTGGCAGGGTGCGGTCCGGCTACGCGGGCAGCGGACGGTCGTTCACGACTTGCTTCATTACTAGCGTCGAAGTCAACCGTTGCACCCCCGGGAGCGCGCTCAGTTGGTCGTCCTCCAAGCGTTGGTAGGCGCCCAGATCGGCGGTGACGATGCGTAACAGGTAGTCCGGGTCACCGAACAGTCGTTGGGCTTGCACGACGTGCGGGATGCCCGCGACCGCTTCTTCGAAGCTCAACAGGGTCTCTCGATCCTCTTGGCGCATGGTCACGAAGACGAGGGCTTCGAAGGTGAGACCAAGGCGCGCAGCGTCCACGACGGCCCGGTAGCCACGGATCACGCCGCTGCGCTCCAGCTCTCGCAGCCGGCGATGGCATGGAGAGACGCTGAGCCGCACCCGCGCCGCCAGCTCCGTGACGGTCAGACGCCCTTCTTCCTGCAGCACGGCAAGGATATTCCGGTCAATGTCGTCCACGGAGCGGATTCTTCCACGATATGGCCCTGTGTTGGCAATACTTGGAATCACTTTCTGGTGAATTGCCAATACTCTGCCCTCAACAGCAGCAATCGAGGGAGCAAGAGTTCGGTGGCCGCCCGCTCCATCGCCGCCTTCTGGGCGGTATCCTTGCTGCTCATCATCATCCCCGGCCCGGACTGGGCGTTCACCATCAACGCGGGACTTCGCGGCCACGTCCTTCCGGCCGCCAGCGGCATCGTGCTCGGCTACGCCGCAATGACCGTTGCGGTAGCGGCCGGCATCGGAGCCCTCGTCGCTACGACTCCCGCAGCCCTGACCGCACTCACCGTCGCCGGCGGCGCCTACCTGATGTGGCTCGGGGCGCGAACCATTGCGAAACCCTCAACCCCGAGGGCCTCGGCGGACGCGCCGGTAGGCACGAGCCGGGCCACCCTGGTCCAGGGCATCGGCGTCAGCGGCCTCAACCCCAAGGGCCTACTGGTCTTCGTCGCGCTGCTCCCTCAGTTCACCAATCCGCATTGGAGCTGGCCCGTCGCCGGCCAGATCAGCGTTCTCGGCCTGGTCTTCATGCTCAGCTGCGCGGTCGTGTATCTGTGTGTGGGGGCACTCGCACGAACCGTCCTGCACCCCCGACCAGCCTCCGCCCGCGCCGTCTCCCGGGTCTCAGGAGCCGCGATGATCGTCATTGGCGCCCTGCTTCCCGTCGAACGCCTGGTCGCTTGAACCCTCGACCTCCCCGCGCATCAGACTGACCGCTGCAACAGCACTGCAACGCCGCGCGGACAGACCCTTGCCCACCTCGTACATGACAACCGCGCCGGCAGAGAGCCTTTCGTGAGAACTTTCCCTACGCCGCCCAAGGCGGCTTCGCGGCTGCGGCCCTGGTTCTCCCTGCGGGCGCGCTGGCGCGCCGTCCCGGTCGATCCGTTCGCCCGCGACCCGCCATGATCGAGACATGTGGAGGAGTACGCCCGGCACAACGGCCACGCCGACCTGCTGCGCGAGCGGATCGACGGGAGGGTGGACCAGTACTAC